>JAJYRN010000020.1 GCA_021794095.1 Acidobacteriota bacterium
CGACGGACACCTACATCCCGGTGGCCCAGCTGGCGCGGGACGTGGTGCGCGACATCGGCTACGACCACCACGACAAGGGTTTCGACTACGCCACCTGCGCGGTGATGGTGACCATTGACCGGCAGAGCCCCGACATCGCCATGGGCGTGGACACGGGCGGGGCCGGGGACCAGGGCCTGATGTTCGGCTATGCCTGCCGGGAGACGCCGGAGCTGATGCCGGCGCCCATCCACTACGCCCACGCCCTGACCCGCCAGCTCGCCGAGGTGCGGAAGAATGGGCAGCTGCCCTGGCTGCGTCCCGACGGGAAGTCGCAGGTGACGGTGGAGTACGAGGGGGGCCGGGTGGCCCGCCTTCACACGGTGGTGATCTCCACCCAGCATGACGAGCACGTCACCAACGCCACCATCCGCGACAGCGTGATCCGGGACGTGATCCAGGCGGCGCTGCCGCCGGAGCTGCTGGACGAGCACACGGTCTACCACGTGAACCCCACGGGGCGCTTCGTGGTGGGCGGGCCCATGGGCGACACGGGATTGACGGGCCGCAAGATCATCGTGGATTCCTACGGCGGCAGCGGCCACCACGGCGGCGGGGCGTTCTCCGGGAAGGATCCCAGCAAGGTGGACCGCAGCGCGGCCTACATGGGGCGCTACATCGCGAAGAATCTCGTGGCGGCGGGCCTCGCGGACCGCTGCGAGATCCAGCTGGCGTACGCCATCGGGGTGGCCGAACCGGTCTCCATTGCCGTCGAAACCTTTGGCACCGGGCAGGTGTCGAACGAGGCCATCGTGCGGGCCATCCGCGAGGTGTTCAGCTGCACGCCCAAGGCCATGATCGAGGCCCTGGACCTGCGCCGCCCCATCTACCGCGCCACAGCCGCCTACGGCCATTTCGGCCGCGATACGTTCAGCTGGGAACGCACGGACAAGGCCGCCGCCCTGCGCGCTGCGGCGAAATAGGAGAACGACCATGGACACCCGTCACAGCGGATTCAACACCAAGCTGGTACATGCCGGCATTCCCCACGATGAGTACGGCAGCGTGGTCACGCCCATCTACCAGGTGAGCACCTTCGCCTTCCGGAACGCCCAGGAGGGCGCCGACCGTTTCGCCGGCAAGGCCGACGGCTACATCTACACCCGCATCGGAAACCCCACGACAGCGGCCCTGGAACAGAACGTGGCCGAGCTGGAGAACGGCTTCGGCGCCACGGCCATGGCCAGCGGCATGGGCGCCGTCAGCACCGTGTACCTGGCCCTGCTCAGCGCGGGCGACCATATGATCAGCACCGATTCGGTGTACGGCCCCAGTCGCGGCCTCATGGAAAAGCACCTGAGCCGCTTCGGCGTCGAGTCCACCTACCTCGACACCACGGACCTGGACCAGCTCCGCAAAGCCATGCGTCCGAACACCAAACTGGTCTATGTGGAATCGCCTTCCAACCCCGCCATGGCCGTCACCGACATCGCCGGCGCGGCGGAGATCGCCCACGCCCACGGCGCCCTCCTGGTGGTGGACAACACCTTCGCCAGCCCCCACCTCCAGAAGCCCCTGAACCTCGGCGCCGACCTGGTGCTGCACTCCGTGACCAAGTTCATCAATGGCCACGCCGACATCGTGGGCGGCATCGTCGTCGCCAAGACCGAGGCCCTGCACAAGCAGATCCGCGCCATGATGATCAACCTGGGCTCCAACATGGATCCCCACCAGGCCTTCCTGGTGAGCCGCGGGCTGAAGACCCTCGCCCTCCGGGTGGAACGGGCTGAGCAGAACGCGGCCCCCATCGCCAAGTGGCTGGAGCAGCATCCCGCCGTGGCCTGGGTGCGCTACATCGGCCTGCCCAGCCATCCCCAGCATGCGCTGGCCAAGCGCCAGATGACCGGTTTCGGTTCCATGATCTCCTTCGAGCTGAAGGGCGGCCTGGATGCGGGCCGCATCCTCATGGATTCCGTGAAGCTGGCGGGCCTGGCCGTCTCCCTGGGCGGCGTGGAGACCCTCATCAGCCATCCCGCCTCCATGACCCACGCCGGCATGGCCCGCGCGGATCGGCTGGCCGCGGGCATCACCGACGGCCTCGTCCGCCTCTCCATCGGCATCGAGGATGTGGAAGACATCCAGGCCGACCTGGCGCAGGCCCTGGCCAAGGCGCAGTAGATCCTTCCCTTTGGAGCCGGGGGCGCGGCACACGGAACCCGCCCCCGGCCTCACCCCAGGCAGGTCGGGCAGCGCAGCCCGACACGGAGTCCTTCCAGGAGGGCAGGTACCCGGTCCAGGGCCCGGACTTCATAGAGGGGCAGGTCGGGATCATGGTCGGGCCGGGGCCGGCCTTCGCGGTTCACCCAGATGGCCGTCCAGCCTGCGGCCAGGGCGCCTTCCACATCGTCACTCCAGCTGTCCCCCACCATGGCGAGGTTGCCCGGGAACAGCCCCAGGCGATGCTGGACCGCTGCGAAGGCCCCCGGCTCGGGCTTCAGCACGCCCAGCTCGGCGCTGAGGAAGCGCAACCGGACCCGCTGGCTCACGCCCAGCCGCGTGAGCAGGTCCAGGCTGAAATCCTGGGTGTTCGAAAGCAGGGCCAGGCGGGCCAGGCCGCGCGTCGCCGCCAGGGCTTCCGGCACCTCCGGGAACCAGTCCGCTTGGTCGCTGGACGCCTGGAAGGCCTCGACAAGGGCCGCCATCTGGGCCGGATCCAGCCCCGCCCGGTCGCGCCAGGCGGCGAGGAAGGCCGCGGCGGTCCCGTAGGTCCGGGTCATGCCATCGCGGATCATCTCGGGGTGGAGCAGCGCCTGCTCCGGGCGCAGCAGGGTCTTCAGGCGCTGGAAGGGGTTCCCCCCGGGGCTGAACACCAGGGTGTTCCAGAGGTCGAAGACGACGGCCTGGATCACGAACCGCTCGTCGTCCGGGTCTGGAAGGGCACGCCGAAGGAGATCCCCAGGATCTGGAACCGGGCCTCTCCGGCCAGGGTCCAGGTGGCGGGCTCGTGCCGCAGGACGGCCGCCGACAGGGGACCCCAGGCTTCCTTCAGATCGCCGTAGCTGAAGGTCAGCTCCGCCTTGAGGGTGCTGCGGCCCTTCGGAGCCAGATCCACGCCCTCGGGAAAGGCCACCGTGCCGAGCCGGTGGTCCCCCCCTTGGGCCAGGAGGTGCAGATCGCCGGTCACCTGCCGCGTCGTCAGGCGCACATCCGAAGGGTTGTCCACGCCCAAGTCCAGTTGTAGACGCAGACGGGAGCGATCCAGGGGGAAGGCCAGCTCCAGGCGGGGCTCGACCCGGTCGAGGCTGAAGGCCAGCTGACGCGCGGCCGCCTGGTACTGGAGGGCTGGGTTCAGGGCCTCGCAGCCCATGAGCAGAACCAGAGGGGCGGCCATCCACAGTCGGCGCATCACGCCCCCCGGTAGATCACGCAGTTGTCGGTCGTTTCGTAGACTTCGATCTGGCAGAGCTGCGGCAGGCCGGGCTTCAGCTGCTCCCAGATCCACACCGCGATGTTCTCGGCGGTGGACAGGGGGATCAGGTCGTTGAGGAAGCGGTGATCCAGCCGGCCGATCACCTTCTCCACCACCACCTTGGAGAGGTCGTCGAAATCAATGATCATGCCCGTGGCCGGATCCGGCGAACCCTCGACCGACACGAAGAGCTTGTAGCTGTGGCCGTGCAGGTTCCGGCACTTCCCGGGGTGGTTGTAGATGAAGTGGGCGGCCTCGAACCAGTATTCCTTGCGCAGGATCATCGTCAGTTCCATGGAAAAGGCCCCGCGGGCGGGGCCTTCCAGTGTAGCCGTTCAGACACCCGGCCCGTGCGTGGGGCGCACGAGGGGGACGCAGAGCGACCGCAGGGAGCGGGCGGTCCCCCTCGTTCAGCATTAATGCACGACGTTGCCGGCGTTGAAGAGGGGGACGTACACCGCCAGCAGGATGCCCAGCACCATCACGCCCATGAACAGGATCAGGATGGGGCCGATGAGCGTGGTGACGGCGGTGGTGGCCTTCTCCACTTCCTGGTCGAAGAAGTCCGCCACGTGGTCGAGCATCTCCGGCAGGGCGCTGCTCTGCTCGCCCACCCGCACCATCTCCACGGCCAGCGGATCCAGCAGCTTGGCCCGCTCCAGGGACAGGTGCAGGCTGCCGCCGGCGCGCACCTGCTCCGTCACATCTCGCAGACCGGCCTTCATACGCTCGGAGGGCGTGGTGCGCTGGACCACTTCCAGGGCCTGCACCGCAGGCAGGCCGCCGGCCAACAGCACGCCCAGGGTGCGGGCGAAGACACTGGAGTGGTACATGCGGTAGAGGGTGCCCACCCGGGGCACCACCAGCAGGCTGCGCTCCGCCAGCTTCCGGCCCGCTTCGGACACGGCCAGCCAGCGGATGAACACCGCCAGAGCCACCAGCAGGACGCCCTGGACCCAGAGGGTGGAACTCAGCACGTTCCCGATGCCCAGCAGCACCTTGGTGATGGGGGGCATCTGGACATCGCCCCCGGCGTAGAACTCCGCAAAGCGGGGCAGCACCACATTGAAGATCACCGCCAGGGCGATGAAGATCACCACCACCAGGAAGGCCGGGTAGAAGAGGGCCTCCAGGATGCGGCGGCGGCTGGCCTGGGCGAACTTCTGGAAGGACAGCCAGCGGCTGATCACATCCGGCAGGGTGCCGCTGCGTTCCCCGGCCACCACGTTGCTGCGGTACACCGGCGGGAAGGTGCCCGCCTGCTCCATGGCATCCGAAAAAGACATGCCCTCCCGCACTAGATCCACCACCTGGCCGAGGCTGCGGCGGAGCAGCGGATCCTTGCCGTGGCCCACCAGCAGCTCGAGCGACTGGAGCAGGGGAATGCCGGCCTTGAGGAGCGCCAGCAGCTCCTGGTTGAAGAGGACCAGCGTTTCGGTCTTGAGCTGCGCCCGGCTGCGGAAGGCCGTATCGGTGCGCTTGATCTCCAGGGGGAAGCCGCCCTCGGCCAGCACCCGCGCCCGCAATTCCTCCGTGCTGCCCGCCTCGAAGTCCCGCACGAGGACATCGCCGTTGGCATGGGTGAGCTTGACCGTGAAACGCATGGGCACCTGGAAACCTAGAGGATAACGGAAGCCGCGGGCTGCGTTAGCCTCTTGGGAATCCCGGAGGCCCTTTGCCGCGTCGCGCTTTGCTCCTGATCCCGGTTCTCGCCCTTCCGCTCCTGGCCCAGGCGCCCCTGCGCGTGGGCGTGCCCCTGCCCGTGGACCTCGACCTCCGGCAGGCGGACTCCGCTGCCCTGGTGCCGAAGGACAACCGGGATGCCACCCAGCTCGAAGCCGCCCGCCGGGCCTGGGCGCCGCTGGTGGGGCCCCTCAAGGGAGCCCCGGCCGTGCGGCTGCGCCTGCCCTCCGGGGCGGGGCGCCTGCCCCTGCTCCTGGGCGCCGCGCAGGCCCTGAGGGCCCAGAATCCCGCGGTCCAGATCTATGTGGCCTTCGACCCCCAGGCCGCGCCCGTCCTGGATGAAAACGCCTGGGGCGCCGTGACGGGCGGGGCGCTGCTGCCGGAGGATCTGGGAGTGGACGCCGCCCGCTGGCGCGCCCTTCTGGCCCAGGCCCAGGAAAGCTTCCCGGGCCGGCCCTGGACCCTGTGGCTGCCCAGCGATCCCGGGCCGCTGGTCTCCACCCTGATGGGCGATGGCGGCCGGCTGGTGGTGCCCCCCGGCGGGCCCGCCGCCCGCCTCGCCGCCGCGCTGCCCGAGGGGTTCCGCGATGTGGAAGGCGGCCAGGGCGACCTCACCCTCCGCGCCCGCAACGGCGCCTCCCGCCGCTGGACCTTCGCCGCCGGAATCTGGACGCCGGCGCCCCTGCCCAAGGGGCGCACGGAAGTGGCCGTGACGGCGGCCGATGCCTACGACGTGGGGGCCCTGCTCGCCAAGATCCGCGCGGCCCAGCTCCGGGACCGGGCGGCGGTGCATACCCTCCAGGCCCACGCGGAGCTGGACCTCCACATCCAGGCCCATACCGGCCAGGGCGGGGATCTGGGCTTCAGCTTCAGCTACTTCGAGAAGGCCGGAGAATGGCCGGAGCTGCTCCAGAAGGAAGTCCGCCTCAACGGCGTGAAGGCCAACCTGCCCGGGGGCGTGCAGCTGCCCCTGATCGAGAGCCGGCAGTCCATGTCCCTGCCCGTGGCCCTGGGCCTCACCGAACGCTACCGCTACTCGGATGGCGGCCCGGCGGGCCCGGGTCGCCGCCGGCTGCGCTTCGAGCCCGTGGATTCGGATCCCCTGCTCTACCGGGGCGATCTGGTGGCCGACGAGGCCACGGGACAGGTGCTGGAAGAGCGGCGCGACCGCTCGGATCTGCCGGGCATGGTGAAGAGCGAGCGCGAGATCCTCACCTACGGCGAGGTGGCGCCCGGCGTGATGCGGCCCGTGGCCATCCGGACCTACGAGCGCTGGGTGGGCGCCGAGGGCATGCTCCAGGTCCAGCGCCATTTCCGCTACAGCGATTTCCGCCTGAATGCCCCTGGCTTCGAGGCCGCCCGCGCCGCGGCCCGCGCCTCGCACACCACCATGCTCAAGGTGACCCCGGACGGGACGCGCTACTTCACGCGCCAGGCCGATGGCACCCGGCGCATCGAGGAGAAACCCAAGAGCAGCGGCCGCGCCCTCGCCGGCGTGGTGCTCGTGGATCCGGGCCTGACCCCCTCCGTGGTGCCCCTGGGCGGCCTGCTCTATTTCAACTACAACGCCTTCGGCAAGGGCGTGCAGGTGAACGCCCTCACGGCCATCCTCTACAACACCGCCAGCCTGACCATCCCCCGGGGCCTGGGCAGCTTCGATCTCAGCGCCAGCGCCACCACCCTGCTGCTCAAGAGCACGGAACGCCCCGTGCTGAACGGCCGCCTGTCGGACCAGGAGGGCGTGGGGCGCCGCTTCGGGAAGCTGGGGTTGGCCCTGGGCCACGATCTGGGCGCCGGCTTCCGCCTGGAGGGCAAGGAGGATTTCCAGTACGACAGCTTCAGCGAAGGCGACAGCAAGTACCGCACCCCCGGCTACCAGCTGCCACCCTCGGGCCTCACCCGGATCAGTACCCTCCAGGCCTCCTGGCTATTCCGGGGCTTCCAGGTGCGGGCCTTCCAGGGCTGGGGCAACCGCCCCGATGGCACCTACGGACTGGCGACCGCCCCGCAGACGGTGCCGGATGGCGGCAGTTTCCGGCGCTATGGCGGCAGCCTGGGCCTGGACCGGGAGCTGAAGCCCGGCCTGTGGTTCCACGGCGAGGCCGGCTGGGCGGGCGGCAAGGCCTTTGACCGCTTCAACGCCCTCGACCTGGGCGGCATGGGGGCTGTGGTGCGCATCGCGGGCATCCGCGCCAACGCCATCGCCGCGGACCGGGTGACCTATGAGAAGGCGGCCCTGGCCATCCCCACCGGCCCCAGCCTGCGCCTCTCCCTCAGCCTGGAGCACGCCGACGCCCGCAGCCTGGACGATCAGAAGACCTACGGCGTCACCGGCGCGGGCATCACGGGCGACCTGCCCGGGTTCGGGTGGTTCACGGCCGTGCGCGTGGACCTGGGCGTGGGGCTCCAGAGCGACATCTCCGGCGTCCGCTGCGTCAACGGCTACGTCGCGCTGCTCCGTGTCTTTTGACCTGGACGGCCCCTGTGATCCACAGCGCAGGGGCCTCGGCGCTATGATGGCGAGGACGCTGTCCCGCCCGTTTCCATCCGCTGCGCCACACCTGGTCGTCCGGCCCAGGAACGCCCGGGGGCACGTCATCCCTGGAGTACCATGCCGACGCTGGACGTCACCCTGATTCTCGCCGCCGCGGGCTGCTGGGCTGTAGCTGGCCTTCTGCCCCTGGCAGGCCCGCGGGCCGACCGGGGCGGCACCTTCCTGGGCGTCCTGGGCTCCCTGCTGGGCGCCGGGGCGGCCCTGCATGCCCTGCTGGCGCCCACCGCGCCCGGCCTGTCCTTCACCTTCTGGGGTGCGCCCGCCCGGATCGAGGTGGATGCCCTGTCCGCGGCCTTCCTGCTGCCCCTGCATCTGGTGGCCGGACTGGCCATTCTGTACGGCCGGGAGTACTGGCCCCTGTCTGCCCCCAAGGGCTCGGGGCGGTCCGTGCGCGTCTTCTTCGCGAGCCAAGTGGCGGCCATGACGGTGCTCTTCGTGGTGCGCCAGGGCCTGCTCTTCCTGGTGGCCTGGGAAGCCATGGCCGTGTCCGCGTTCTTCCTCATCCAGACCGAACACGAGCGGCCCGAGGTGCGCCGGGCCGGCTGGATCTACCTCGCCGCCACCCACGCCGGCACCCTGGCTCTCACCGCCATGGTGATCCTACTGGCCCACCGCACGGGCAGCCTGCTGTGGAACCCCGTGACTGGCACCGGCTCGCCCCTCGATGCATGGATCCTCCTCCTGGCTATGGTGGGATTCGGGTTCAAGATGGGCCTCTTCCCGCTCCACTTCTGGCTGCCCTCGGCCCACGCCAGTTCCCCCAGCCACGCCTCGGCGCTGCTATCGGCGGTGATGCTGAAGGCCGGGGTGTACGGTCTGCTGCGGGTCTCCGGGCTGCTGCCCACCATCCCCCGCGGCTTCGGCGGCGGCCTCCTGGCCCTCGGCGCCATCACCGCGGTCTGGGGCGTGGGGAACGCCCTGGCCCAGCGCGACTACAAGCGCCTGCTGGCCTACTCCAGCGTGGAGAACCTGGGGATCATCGCCATGGGCATCGGCCTGGGCTGGACCGGCCGGGCCATCCACAATCCCTGGCTGGTGGCCCTGGGCTTCGGCGCAGCCCTGTTCCACGTCTGGAACCATTCGGTTTTCAAGACCCTCCTCTTTTTCGGCGCAGGCTCCATCCTGCACGCCACGGGCACCCGCGACATGGAGGCCCTGGGCGGCCTGGGCCGCCGCATGCCGCGCACCCTGCTCCTGCTCGCGCCGGCGATCCTGGCCGTGGCGGCCCTGCCGCCCTTCAACGCCTTCCTGAGCGAATGGATCCTCTACCGGGGCCTCTTCGCCTCGCTCGACCAGGGCTATCCCTGGTCCGGCGGACTGGCCCTGGTCGCCCTCGCCCTCACCGGCGGGTTGGCGGTGGTGGCCTTCGCCCGCTTCTTCGGCACCGTCTTCCTGGGCAACCCCAGGACCGACGCCGCGGTTCACGCCCACGATCCCTCCCCCACCATGCGAACGCCCATGGCCGTCCTGGCGGGTCTGTGCCTGGCCCTGGGCCTTGCGAGCCCGCTCCTGCTGCCGCTCCTGGGCCGGGCGGCGGGCGGGGCCGGCCTCACAGAACCGGGTCTGCTGGGCCGCGGGCTGGGCCACGACCTGCGCCTGCTGACGGCCCTGGAAGCCCTGCTGCTGACCCTGGCGGCCCTGGCCCTGGCCTGGCTCCGCCGGCAACCCGCCGCCGCCGAGCGCCCGCCCACCTGGGATTGCGGCTACGCGGCGCCCACGGCGCGGATGCAGTACACGGGCAGTTCCTTCGCGGATCCCTGGGCCGCGCTCCTGCCGGGCCGCAGTGTGCGGATGCACCGGCTGAAGGGCCTCTTTCCGAAACCCCACGCACTGCACATCGAGGTTCAGGACGCGGTGGGCGAGGGCCTGGTGGTCCCCTGGTTCGTCCGGATGGCGGCCCGGGCCCAGCGGTTGCGCCGGCTCCAGCCGGGCTACCTGTCGGTCTATGTCCTCTACGTGCTGATCGCCCTCCTGGCGGCGTTCCTCTGGCCCCTCCTCCGGGCAAGGTTGCTGGGATGAGCCTCTACCTCACCGCCCTGCTCCTGGTGGCAGCCTCCGGCATCCCGGGGCTGTTCCTCCGGAAGCGGGGCGGGGAGGTGGCTGCGGTTCTGCTGAGCCTGGGCGCCGTCCTCGGCCTCGCCGCAGCGGCGCGGGTGCTGCTCGGGGCTGCCCCCTCCCAGGTCCAGTTGCCGCCTTCGCCCCTGGGCCATCCGGGGCTGCTGGTGCTGGATCCCGTCGCCGCGTGGTTCCTGGCGCCGGTCCTCTTCCTCTCGGCCTGCGGCGCGGTCTATGGCATCGGCTATTGGGGCGATGGGCACCCGGGTGCCCGCGGCCTGCGCCTGGCCTATGGCGGCCTGGCGGCGGCCATGGCCCTGCTGGCCACCGCGGCGCAGGCGCTGGTCTTCCTGCTGGCCTGGGAGGGCATGGCCGTGCTGGCGTGCCTGCTGGTGCTGACGGAGGACCGCGATCCCGAAACCCGGCGCGCCGGCTGGACCTTCCTCGTCACGACGCACCTCGGCACCCTGGCCCTCTTCGCGGCCTTCGCCCTGCTGCCGGCCGCCCGCTTCGCCGCCCTCCCGGCGGGCTTCGCCGCCAGTGGCCGGGGCACAGCCTTCTTCCTCCTCTGCCTCCTGGGCTTCGGCGTGAAAGCTGGTGTCATGCCCTTCCACTTCTGGCTGCCTCCGGCCCACGCTGCGGCGCCCAGCCACGTGTCCGCCCTCATGTCGGGCGTGATGATCAAGATGGGGATCCTCGGCTTGGTGCGGGTGATTGCCTGGACGCCCGATCCGCCGCTCTGGTGGGGCGCCCTGCTGGCGGGCCTGGGGGTGGTGTCCGGCATCCTGGGCGTGGCCTTCGCCCTGGGCCAGCACGACCTCAAGCGGCTGCTGGCCTACCACTCCATCGAGAACATCGGGATCATCCTCATGGGCCTGGGCCTGGGGCTCCTGGGGCGCAGCCTGGGCCATCCCGTCCTGGCGGTCCTGGGCTTCGGCGCGGCCCTGTTCCATGTCTGGAACCACGCCGCCTTCAAGGGGCTGCTCTTCCTCGCCGCGGGATCCGCCGTCCACGCCGCCGGCACCCGCGCCCTGGACCGCCTGGGTGGCCTGGCCCGCCGCATGCCCTGGACCGCCGCGGCCTTCCTGATGGGCGCCTGGGCCATCTGCGGCCTGCCGCCCCTCAATGGCTTCGTCAGCGAGTGGCTGCTGTACCTCGGCTCCTTCCGCGCCCTGGAGCTGTCCCGCTGGCCCTGGTCCGTGGCCCTCCTGTCGGCCCTGGCCCTCATCGGCGCGCTGGCCCTGGCCTGCTTCGCCAAGGCGTTTGGCATCGTGTTCCTGGGCGAGCCGCGTTCGGCTGCCGCGGTCGCCGTCCACGAAGCCCCGGGAAGCATGCGCTGGCCCATGGGGCTGCTGGTGCTGGCCTGTGCCACCCTCGGCCTGGCCCCGGGCCTGGTAGCCCCCGCCCTCGACCGGACCGTGGGCGCCCTCGGCGTGTCCGCCGCACCCCTGGCCACCCTGGCCCGTTTCTCCACCCTGTCGTTCCTGGGCCTGGGCCTGGTGCTCCTGGCCCTCCTCCTGCTCCTCTGGCTGCGCCCGAAGCGGACGGTGGAGGTGTCCACCTGGGATTGCGGGTACGCCGAACCCACGGCGCGGATGCAGTACACCGCCTCCTCCTTCGCCGCCGCGCCCGTGGCGGGCTTCCGCTGGGCCCTGCTGCCCGTGGAGCACCGGCCCCGGCTCCGCGGCCTCTTCCCCGCGCCCGCCCGGTACGAAAGCCACGTGGCGGATCCCGTGCTGGATCGCGCCGCTGCGCCCGGCCTCCGCCTGACCGCCCGGGGGCTGGCCCTCCTGCGCGTCGTCCAGGGCGGCCAGCTGCCGGTCTACCTCCTCTATGTCCTGCTCACCTTGATGTTCCTCCTGCTCTGGATGGTGCTCTGAGATGCCCGGATTCCTGGTCTTCCCCACCCATGTCGCCTTGCACCTCCTGGTGGCGCTGCTGCTCCCGCCGCTGATCCCTGGCCTGATCGCCAAGACCAAGGCCGCCATGGCCGGGCGCCAGGGCCCGCCAGTCCTGCAGCTCTACTACGATCTGGCGCGGCTGGCGCGGAAGGAAGCGGTCTTCAGCCGCACCACCACCTGGGTCTTTCTCGCCGGTCCCATCGGCGCCCTGGCCGCGGGCTGGGTGGCCTCGCTCCTGATCCCCTTCGGCCAGACCCCGGCGCCCGTGGCCTTCCAGGGCGACGTCATCCTCTTCGCCTACCTGTTCGGCCTGGCGCGCTTCCTCACCATCCTGGCGGCCCTGGACACGGGATCGGCCTTCGAGGGCATGGGCGCCGCCCGCGAGGCCGCCTTCTCCGCCCTGGCGGAACCCGCGCTGTTCCTGGGCTTCGCGGCCCTGGCCAAAGCCACCCAGAGCCTCTCGCTCACGCCGATGCTGCTCAGCCACGGGGCGGCCGGCGGCCGGCTCACGGGCCCGCTGATCCTCGTGCTGGCCGGCTGGGCCACTGTCTATCTGGCGGAGAATGCGCGCATCCCCGTGGATGATCCCAACACCCACCTCGAATTGACCATGATCCACGAGGTGATGGTGCTGGACCACTCGGGCCGCCCCTTCGCCCTGGTGCTCTACGGCGCCAGCCTGAAGCTGGTGGTGCTGGGCGCCCTGATCCTGGATCTGCTGCTGCCGCCCACGGGCCGGCCCTGGCTGGACTGGCTGGGCTTCCTGGCCGGCCTCGGGGCCCTGGCCATCGCCGTGGGCCTGGTGGAGAGCGCCATGGCCCGCTTCCGCATGACCAAGGTGCCCCAGTTCCTCGTGGCGGGCATCCTGGCCTCCGCCTTCGCCTTCCTCCTGCTGCTGGTGTAGCCATGTCCCCCGATCTCCTCATCGCCCTCGTCATGCTCACCAACTTCACGCTGGTGGCCACCAGCCGCATCAACAAGGCCATCCAGGTGGCCGTGGCCCAGGGCGTGCTCCTGGGCCTGATGCCCATCGCCATGGGGTTGGGCCGCCACCTCCACATCCTGGCCATGGCCGTCGCGGCCGTGGCGGTGAAGGGCTGGCTCATTCCTTTCCTGCTGCGCCGGGCTATGCGGGAAGTGCAGATCCAGCGTGAGGTGGATCCCTTCATCGGCTACACGGCCTCGCTGCTGCTCTGCGCCGTGGGCACGGGCCTCAGCCTCATACTGGCCCACAGCCTGCCCCTGAACCCCGGCGCGGCGCCCCCCTTCCTGGTGCCGGCGGCCCTGGCGACGCTCTTCACCGGCTTCCTGCTGCTGGTCTCCCGCCGCAAGGCGCTGACGCAGGTGGTGGGCTACCTGGTGCTGGAGAACGGCATCTACCTGTTCGGCCTGCTGCTGGTGGAGGACATGCCCGCGCTGGTGGAGACCGGCATCCTGCTGGATCTCTTCGTGGGCGTGTTCGTGATGGGGATCGTCATCCACCACATCCGCGCCGCCTTTGATTCCACGGACATCCGCCATCTGGCCGAACTGAAGGACTGACCGATGGCCGGACTCCTCATCGCCCTGCCCCTCGCCGCCGCGCTGGTCGCCTTCCTGGTGCCTTCGCCCACCTGGCGGGCCCGCCTCCTGCCCGCCACGGCCGTCCTCCATCTCGCGCTGCTGCTGCTGGTCCTGCGCCACTGGCAGACCCTCCCCGCCGGGGCCTGGCTGGGCCTGGACGCCCTGGGCGGCTGGACCCTGCTCGTCATCAGCACCCTCTTCGCCATCTGCGCCTTTTATGCGCCCTCCTACCTGGCCCTGCGGCCCGACCGGGACCACCGGATCTTCACGACCTGCCTGCTCGCCTTCCTCGGCCTGGCCTCCCTGCTGGCCGAAGCCCGGCATCCGGGGCTCGTCTGGGTGGCCATGGAAACCACCACGCTGACCACGGCGCCGCTGATCTACTTCAACCACAACCGCCGTTCGCTGGAAGCCACCTGGAAGTACCTCGTCATCGGCTCCGTGGGCATCGCCCTGGCCCTGCTGGGTACCCTCTTCGTGGCCTACGCCGCCCACATGGGCGGGGTGGAGGAACCGCTCCAGTTTCCGCGTCTGATGCAGGAAGCCGGTCTCCTGTCGAAGCCCTGGCTGCGGGCGGGCTTCGTGCTGACGCTGGTGGGCTACGGCACCAAGATGGGCCTGGCGCCGCTGCACACCTGGAAACCCGATGCCTACGGCGAGACGCCGGGCATCGTGGGCGCGCTGCTCGCGGGCGGCGTGACCAGTTGCGCCTTCCTGGCCCTGCTCCGCATCACCGCCGTGGTGGCCGCCGCGGGCGAAGGCGCCTTCGCCCGGCAGATCCTGGTGGGCTTCGGCCTCCTCTCCATGGCCTGGGCCCTGGTCTTCATGGTGGGGCAGACGGATTTCAAGCGCCTGCTGGCCTACTCCAGCGTGGAGAACATGGGCGTCCTCGCCCTGGGCATCGGCCTCGGGGGCGCCGCCACGCGCTTCGCCCTGTACCACATGGCCGCCAACGCCCTGGTGAAGACCGCGCTGTTCCTTTCCGCCGGCAACATCCACCGCAGCTACGCCAGCAAGCAGCTGCCCCACGTGACCGGCGCCCTCCGCCGGACGCCGGTCTCCGCCGCCCTCTTCCTCCTGGGCTTCCTGGCCATCACGGGCCTGCCGCCCTTCGCCCCCTTCATCAGCGAATTCAACATCGCCGCCACGGCCCTCACGGCCGGCCATGTGTGGATCGGCGCCCTGTTCCTGCTCCTGCTGGCGGGCATCTTCCTCGGCATGAGCGACACCGTGCTGCAGGTGGTCTTTGGCACCCCCAGTCCCCAGCGGGTGCGGACCCCCTACCGGGACACCTTCGCCACCACCGCACCGCTGATCGTGGCCTTGGGCCTGGCCCTGGGGCTGGGCCTCTGGCTGCCCCGGCCCGCCGGGGAGATGCTCAGGAACGCCGCCGCCACGGTGGAAGGCGCCGTGCCGCCACCCCCGGCGGTCCGCCTGGCGGAGGTGCGGCCATGAGCCCGGTCCCGTTCATCCCCATCCGCAACGGCCAGGCCCTGCCCCTGAACGACGTGCCCGAGCTGCCCTTCGCCGCGTTCCGCGAAACCATCGTCCAGGCCGTCCGCGAAGGCCAGCGCCTCGCCTGCCTCTGCGCCGACGCCGAGCGTCGCCTCTTCGCCGTGCTGGCCGATGATGCGGAGAAGAGCCTCTGCACGGGCCGCACGCGCCTCGAGGGGTCGCGCTACCCGTCGCTGACGCCGGACTGCCCCCAGGCCCACCTGTTCGAGCGGGAAATGGCCGAGCAGTTCGGCCTCGTGCCCGAGGGCCATCCCTGGTTCAAGCCCGTACGGGGCCACGTGCCCTGGAACGGCGCGCCGGATCCCTGGGGCCGCGGCGAAGCGCCGCTCCCCGGTGTGCTCGACTTCTACCGGGTGACGGGCGATGAAGTCCACGAAGTGGCCGTGGGGCCCGTCCATGCCGGCGTCATCGAGCCGGGCCACTTCCGCTTCCAGTGCCACGGGGAGAAGGTGTTCCACCTGGAGATCGCCCTGGGCTACCAGCACCGCGGCATCGAGCGGGCGCTGCTTGGCGGGCCCCATCCCCTCACCTGGAAGATGATGGAGACCGCCTCCGGCGATGCCACCCTCGCCCACGCCTGGGCCCACTGCCGCGTGCTGGAGGGCCTGGCCGGCGGGGCGCCATCCCCGCGCGTGGACCGGGTGCGGGGCGTGGCCCTGGAGCTGGAGCGCATGGCCAACCACACGGGCGATCTGGGCGCGCTCTCCGGCGATGTGGGTTTCCTGCCCACCGCCTCCTTCTGCGGCCGCATCCGCGGCGATTGGCTGAACCTCAGTGCCGAGGGCTGCGGCAGCCGTCTCGGCCGGAACTGGCTCCGCCCGGGCGGCCTGCGCCACGATCTGGAGCCGGAGCGCGCCCAGCGCATGCGGCCCCGCGTGGCCCAGACCTGGGCGGACACCCGCGACGCCGTGGAACTGCTCTGGGGCGCCGCCTCCGTGATGCTCCGCTTCGAGGCCGCGGGCGCGGTGGATCCCGTCCAGGCCCGGGAGCTGGGCCTCGTGGGCGTGGCGGCCCGCGCCTGCGGGATGGATCTGGATGTGCGCCAGGATCATCCCTTCGGCCCCTACGCCGATCATCCCATCACGGTGGCGACCGCCCAGAGCGGCAACGTCCACGCCCGGGCCTGGGTGCGCTGGAAGGAACTCGAGGCCAGCGCGGATCACCTGATGCATGCGCTGGAGGAACTGGCGGAAACCCCCGCCGAGCCGCCGCCGGGGCCCCTCCCGCCGCTGGCCCCGGACAGCCTCTGCGTGGCCCTCACCGAAGGCTGGCGGGGCGAAGTGCTGCACCTGGCCATCACCGATGCCGCCGGGCGCTTCGCCCGCTACAAGCTGGTGGATGCCTCCTTCCACAACTGGGCGGGCCTGGCCCTGGCCCTGCGCGGCGGGCAGATTTCCGATTTCCCCGTGTGCAACAAGAGCTTCAACCTCTCCTACTGCGGGCACGACCTATGATCCACATCCTCCGGTCCCGCTGGCGCCAGGGTTTCCGCACCCTGCCCTACCCCAAAACGATTCCGGCCCTGCCCGATCGCTTCCGCGGCCGGCCCGTGTTCCAGCCGGAACGCTGCCCCGAGGGCTGCCAGGCCTGCGCCGACGCCTGCGCGACCGGGGCCATCACCCTGGGTTCCGAGGGCCCCCGGCTCGACCTGGGCCGCTGCCTGTTCTGCCCCGACTGCGCGGACGCCTGCCCCGAAGGCGCGATCACCTTCACCGGCGAACACCGCCTGGCCACCCGCACCCGGGAAGATCTCACCGTGGGCCCCGGCGAGTACCGCCTGGCCGAGGCCCTGAACGCCGAGATGATGCGCGTCTTCGGGCGTTCGCTGAAGCTCCGCGTGGTGAGCGCCGGCGGCTGCAACGGCTGTGAGGTGGATGTGAACGTGCTGGGCACCCTCTCCTGGGACATAGGCCGCTTCGGCATCCAGATCGTCGCCTCCCCGCGCCACGCCGATGCCCTGGTGGTATGCGGCCCCGTGACCCGCGCCATGGAGCTGGCCCTGCGCAAGACCTGGGACGCCATGCCAAGCCCCAAACTCGTCATCGCCGTCGGCGCCTGCGCCATTCAAGGCGGCCCCTACCTGCACCAGCCGGAGCAGCTCGGCGGCGCCTCCGCGATCCTGCCGGTGGACCTTTTCATCCCCGGCTGCCCGCCCCATCCCCTCACCATTCTGGATGGCCTGCTGCGCCTCCTGGGACGGCTCGATACGCCCTCTCGATCTTTAGAACTATAAAAAAATCTGACATTTGCAACATGCGATCGAGTCCCGTGCTAGTGTCATTTTTTATAAATTCGTCCAATTCTATTACTTATCAACACACTGGAAATCCGTGCGCGCCCGCCCACACTTCTCCCGGGAAATCACCTTTCTCACGGAGGAGACGATGCGCAGGACATGGAACGTGACCGCAGGGACGGCGGTGCTGGGCCTGGTCGCCTTGGTCGGATGCGGGGGGAACAGCGGCAGTTCCTCCGCCACCACCGGCACGATGAATGTCCATCTGGTGGATGGCCCCATCAGCGGCTACCAGCAGGTCAACGTCAACATCCAGTCGGTGGAGATCAACAACGGCGGCAACTGGATCACCCTGGCCAGCCCCAACAAGACCACCAACCTCCTGAGCCTCACGGGCGGCGTGAGCGAGCTGATCGCTTCCGGCGCCACCCTGCCCGCGGGCCACTACAGCCAGATGCGGCTGATCCTGGGCTCGGGGAACAACGTGGTGCTGTCCGATGGCACCACCCAGCCCCTGAAGGTGCCCTCGGGCCTGCAGACGGGCATCAAGCTGGTGGTGAGCTTCGACGTGGCCGCCGGCACCACGGCGGATGTGTGGATTGACTTCGACGCCGCCCATTCCATCCAGGTGGTGCAGGCCGGGGCGTCGGGCATGTACATGCTGCGTCCGACGGTCTGGGCCTACGACAAGACCGTCACGGGCTCCATCAGCGGCACCCTGACCGACAGCGCGACCACCAAGCCCCTGGGGGATGCGACCGTCTACGCGGAAACCCTCGATGCCTCCGGCAATGCCCGCATCGCACGCACCACGACCACCGACGCCAACGGCGCCTACACCCTGGACCTCCTGCCCGTGGGCGCCACCTACTACATCGTCAGCCAGCCCCAGGTGGAAGGAACGGTTCCTGTCTCCTATGACGCCAAGGCCAGCGATGCCTACGCCCTGAGCGCCGCCACTCCGGTCTTCACCTACAACGCCGCCTTCACCGCGGATGCGGCCCTGGGCGGTGTGGGCGGAGGCCTCACGCCGATGGCCACCGCCACCCAGAGCGATGCGGTGAACCTGCTCCAGCCCCTGGCCACGCCCGCCTCCGGCAGCTTCACCTTCATCGTGGGCAGCACCATGGCCACCGTCGGAACCTCATCGGAGACCTACGCCTTCGCGAATCTGCCCGCTGGCACGTACAACCTCCAGGCCATTCGCACCACCTTGAACACCGATGGCACCACCACGCAGAGCGTCTCCGCCCTGCAGCCCGCCACCGTCACCGCGGGCCTCACTGCCACCGTGAACCTGGGGCTCTGATCCACCGGTTTTGGGACAAGGGGCGCCGCCGGGCGCCCCTTGTCTATCGCCCTCACGCGTAGAAACCGCGGTACTTCATGGCCTGGGCCACGCGGTCCAGGGCCAGGATGTAGGCGCCGATGCGGGGGTTGGTCTTGTACTTGTCCGTGGTGGCGAAGGTGGCCTGGAAGGCGTGGGTCATGTAGTCCACCAGCCGCTCGTTGACCTCGCGCTCGCGCCAGTAGAAGCCCTGGCGGTTCTGCACCCACTCGAAGTAGCTGACGGTGACACCGCCGACGTTCGCCAGGATGTCGGGCACCACGAGGACGCCGTGCTCCAGCAGGATAGGATCAGCCTCGGGGGTGGTGGGGCCGTTGGCGCCCTCCACGATGACCTTGGCCCGCACCTGGGCGGCATTGGCTTCGGTGATCTGGTTCTCCAGGGCGGCGGGCACCAGGATGTCCACGGCGTGGGTGAGCAGTTCCGCCGCATTCATGGGCTCCCCGCCCTTGAAGCCGGTCACGGTGCGGGTCTCGGCCACGTGCTTGAGCAGGGCGTGGATGTCCAGGCCCCGGTCATGCTTGACAGCGCCCTGGGCATCGCTCACGGCCACCACGCGGGCGCCGGCCTCGTGCAGGAGGCGGGCGGCCTGGCTGCCCACGTTGCCGAAGCCCTGCACCGCCACGGTGGCGCCCGCCAGGGGCTTGCCCAGGCGCTGCATGGCCTCCCGGGCCATGATGAGGATGCCCCGGCCCGTGGCTTCCGTGCGGCCCAGGCTGCCGCCCAGGCCCAGGGGCTTGCCGGTGACGACGGCGTTCTCGGTCCGGCGCACATGCATGGAGTAGGTGTCCAGCACCCAGGCCATGGTCTGGGCGTCCGTGCCCATGTCCGGCGCGGGCACATCCCGGTCCGGCCCCAGCAGATCCATGATCTCGGCCACATAGCGACGGGTGAGGCGTTCCTTCTCCCCGAGGCTCAGGCGCGACGGATCGCACACGATGCCGCCCTTGCCGCCGCCGAAGGGCACATCCACCACGGCGCACTTCCAGGTCATCCACGCGGCGAAGGCCTTGATCTCGTCCAGGGTGACGTTCAAGTCGTAGCGGATGCCGCCCTTGGCGGGGCCCCGGGCGATGTTGTGCTGCACCCGGTAGCCCTCGAAGACCTCCCAGTGGCCGTTGTCCATGAGCACCGGCAGGCTCACGATCATCGAGCGGCTGGGCGCCATGAACACCTTGAACAGGGCGTCGTCCAGCCCGTAGAGTTCCGACGCCACCCGGAGCCGGGCCTGCATCGCCTCGAAGGGATTCGTCTCATGCTGCATGGGCCACCTCGGCTAGTGCGAATCGGGAACGACGTGGACCTCGGCCGGCAGCTCCAGCTCGCGTCCCGCGCTCCAGAGGCCCTCAATGTTGTAGTGCCGACGGGTGTCCTCGTCCATGACGTGGACCACCAGGCTGCCGTAGTCCAGCAGGATCCAGTTCCCGTTGCCCGCGCCCTCGCTGGAGATGGGCCGCTCGCCCAGGGCCTTCAGCCCCTCCTCCACCGCATCGGCGATGGCGCGGTTCTGCCGGTCGCTGCCCCCGCTCATGAACGCGAACACGTCCGTGAAGCTGGCCACGCCCCCCACATCCAGCAGACGGATGCGGAAGGCCTTCTTCGAACGGGCGGCCTCGACAACGGTTGCGAGCCTGGGATCAAGGGTCATGCGGGCTCCAGAGCAGGGCTAACGATACAGGTTATCCAGGCGGATGGCAGCCAGAACCTCGGGGGGCAGGCCGCCGGGATCGGCGCTCCGGTCCGCGGCCAGGCGCGCCCGGAGGGTGGTGGAGGCCAGATCCAGCTCCGTGGGAGGCAGCCAGACCCACTCGCCAGGGGCTCCCGACCAGCGGTCCACCGGCCGCAGGCCCGGCAGATCCGGGACATCCAGCGGCGCGCCCGGACGCGGCGCCACCGCGAGGGCGGCCAATTCGACGATCCGTCCCACCCGCCGCCAGGTGGGCAGACCCGCCAGCTGGTCGCTGCCCATGACCAGGATCCAGGCGGTCCCGGGTTCCCGCGCCGTCAGATCCTCCAGGGTGTCCACGGTGTAGCTGGTGCCACCGCGCACCAGTTCGAGTGTCTCGATGCGGCAGCGATCCCCCGTCTGGGCCAGGAGCGCCTCCAGCAGGCGGAGGCGGGTGGGTCCATCGGGCCCGCCCGGATCCGGCTTGTGGGGGGATCGGGCCGTGGGGACGAAGCGCAGCTCATCCAGATCGAGGTGTTCCAGGGCCAGGCGCGCCAGCGTGAGGTGCCCATCGTGGGGCGGGTTGAAAGCGCCCCCCAGCAGGCCGACGCGCCGACCGGTCACGCCTCGGCCTCCACGGGCCGGGGGCTGGCCTTCAGCGCCCGGTCCACCGCGAAGGCCAGCTCCCGCAGCCCCTCGCCGGTGACGCCGGAGATGAAGATGGGCGCCTGCCCCCGCTCGGCGCAGAGCGCCTCGAAATCCGCCTTCCGATCCTCGTCCTGGAGCGCATCCAGCTTGGTTCCCACCAGCCAGCGGGGTTTCGCCGCCAGCACGGGGCTGAAGGCCGCCAGCTCGGCCTCGATCACACGCACCGCCTCGGCGGGCGCCTGCATGGGATCCGAGAGATCCACCAGGTGCAGCAGCATGCGGGTGCGCTCCACATGGCGCAGGAACTGGATGCCCAGACCGGCCCCCTGGGCAGCGCCTTCGATGAGGCCCGGGATGTCGGCGATGACCCAGCTATCCAGGGCATCCCCCCCGAAGCGGTCCAGGCTGACCACGCCGAGCTGGGGCTCCAGGGTGGTGAAGGGGTAGCCCGCGATCTTGGGCCGGGCGGCGCTGAGGCGGCTCACCAGCGTGCTCTTGCCCGCATTGGGGAAACCCGCCAGGCCCACATCCGCGATGAGCTTCAGCTCCAGGTCAAGGGCCCGCGCCTCGCCCTCCTCGCCCGGCTGGTGGTGCCGCGGCGTGCGGTTGGTGGAGCTCTTGAAATGGGTATTGCCCAGCCCGCCGCGCCCGCCCCGGGCCACGCAGACCGTTTCGCCATCGGCCAGCAGCTCGGCCAGCGTCTCGCCGGTCTCCCCATCGCGCACCAGGGTGCCCAGGGGCACATCCAGGGTGATGTCGAGGCCATCCCGGCCGTGGCGCAGGCAGCCCTCGCCCTGGCGGCCCCGCTCCGCGGCGAACTCCCGCTGGTTCCGGTAGGGGTTCAGCGTGTTGAGGGCGCGGCTGGCCCGCAGGAAAATGGAGCCGCCGTGACCGCCATCCCCGCCATCGGGCCCCCCCTCCGGCGCAAACTTCTCCCGCCGGAAGCTCATCGCCCCCGACCCGCCGTGACCGGCCGCAACGCGGAGCTGGATGTGGTCAAGAAACACGTAGGGCCTTCAATTCATGGGTTCAGGTGGGAATGAGCACGGGCCGGGCTTTGCCCGGCCCGTGCGCGGGGGCTCCGGGGGTATGCGCGCAGCGCGGGACCACCGGAGAGGAGAAGTGCATAGGCCGGGCTACGCCCGGCCTATGCGCGGGGGCTCCGGGGGAGGCTCCATCTCCACGAGCCCCTCGGGCGAGTGGGAGCCACGCATCGCGTGGCGTCAGATGGAGGCGCGCAGCGCGCCCCCCGGACAACATCACCCCTCGATGGGATCAATGTGGATGAAGCGGCCGTGCTGGCCCTTGTCCTGGAAGCGCACCTTGCCGTCCATCAGGGCGAACAGGGTGTGATCCTTGCCCATGCCGACATTGATGCCGGCCTTGAACTTGGTGCCGCGCTGCCGGACAAGGATGGAGCCGCCCGACACGAGTTCGCCGCCGAACTCCTTCACACCCAGACGCTGGGAGTGGGAATCGCGACCGTTGCGGCTGGAACCAACGCCTTTCTTGTGAGCCATGGGACTACCTCTTCAAAAATCAGATGTCGTGGACGGGGAAAGATGCGAACACGGGTTCCACCCGGGTGAGCATCGGGGGTTCCGGGGGTGTGCGCGCAGCGCGGGACCCCCGGACGGCATCATCCCTTGATGGCCTTGATGCGGACTTCCGTGTAGCCCTGGCGGTGGCCCTGGGTGCGCTGGTAGGTGGTGGTCTTCTTCTTCTTGAAGATGATCACCTTCTTGGAACGGTCGTGGGTGATGACCTCGGCCTCGACGGTGGCGCCCTTCACCATGGGCTGGCCCACCTTCAGATCCCCGTCCTGGTCAATCAGCAGCACCTGCTCAAAGGTGACCGCCTGCTTGGGTTCCTTCTCCAGGAGTTCCACGCGGAGGATATCGCCCTCGGCGACGCGGTACTGCTTCCCGCCGGTCTGGATGATTGCGAACATGGGAAACCTCTTCGATGGGGGCGCGCGGGCGGCTCTCCGTCGGAGGCGCTTGGGGGCCCACGGCCAGGGCAAGGCCCATCAGAATCGCGGGAAATGCTTTGAAGGTCAAGGATCAATCTCGATTGCCCCCACTCAGGCCAGCCAACGGATTTCAGCCCGGGGAAGGCCCCGCGGATTCACCCTGGCTTCACGCCCGTCCCGTGGCACCCCCGAAAGAGAGCCGCCTCTCTATCACAGTCTCCCGCCAACCCCTCTAGGAGCCTGCCCAAGTATTGGAACGCCCCGCGCTCGAATACTTGGACAGGCTCCTAGGAACGGCGCCCAAAAGTCCCCATGTCAACAGCCGAGCCGTTACGAGGCCCATGGGTGGATGCTTGCGAGGATTTCGGCCATCTCGTCTTTGGCTTTGGCGGCGTCGAAATCCACCTGAAGGCCGGTCCAGAACCCTTCGGACATCCCGAAAAATTTGGAAAGGCGAAGGCCGGTGTCCACGGTGATTGCCCGAGTGCCGCTGATGATCTCCCCGATGCGGCGCTGGGGCACACAGATCTCCTTGGCCAGCCGGTACTGGGTGATGCCCATGGGCTCCAGGAACTCGTGCAACAGGATCTCGCCGGGGGAAGGATAGGTGACTTCGCGCATAGGACCTCCTAGTGGTAGTCCACGATTTCAACAGCAGCAGGGCCGACGCCCGTCCAGATGAAGCAGACCCGCCATTGGTCGTTGATGCGGA
Source organism: Acidobacteriota bacterium (assembly GCA_021794095.1). Classification (GTDB taxonomy): domain Bacteria; phylum Acidobacteriota; class Holophagae; order Holophagales; family Holophagaceae; genus Geothrix. The sequence goes on from JAJYRN010000020.1 coordinate 23,302, forward strand.
TGCTGTACTGGCCTGACCTGGCGCCCTTGAGGGCTTCCAGCCGGTTGCCCGGCGGGATGCGCAGGTCGGCGAGGATGCCAGCCCGATTCAACATGGCCAGCTTCCGCATGGCCACTGTCTCGAAGGATGCGAACCGAAGGACCCGTTTCCCCTGGAACAGGGCTTCCGTGTCGTGGCACTGGAAGGATTGGGTGGCCATGATGCAATACTAACGTAATGAAATAGTATTGTCAAGCGATAGCAGCCGCTCAGAACCGTTCCGGCAGACAGCACAACCCCAATGGGCCGATTCTCACGCTGGCTTGCGGAGACGGGAAATTTGCCCGCGAACAGGGGCCCTTTGGGAAGATGGAACCCGGAGAACCCATGGGCCGCGACTTCCAGACCTTCCTGAAGCAGCTCGAGGCCGCGGGCGAGCTGGCCCGCGTCCCCGTCGAGGTGGATCCCGTGCTGGAGATGGCGGCCATCGCCGATCGCGTCTCCAAGCAGCCCGGGGGCGGGAAGGCCCTGCGCTTCGACAAGCCCAGGGGGCACACCCTGCCCGTGGTCATGAACGCCTTCGGCAGCCTGAAGCGCATGGAGATGGCCCTGGGCGTGGACCGGGAGCCCCGGGGCCTGGACGCCATCGCTGACCGCATCGAGAAGCTGGTGCAGGAGGCCATGCCCAAGCCTGGCACCGGCTTCTTCGAGAAGCTGGCCAAGCTGCCCGTGCTGGCTGAGGTGTCGAATTGGATGCCGAAGACCGTTCGGAGGGGCCTCTGCCAGGAGGTCGTCCTCAAGGGCGACCAGGTGAAACTCTCCGATCTGCCCGTCCTCACCACCTGGCCCGAGGACGGCGGCCCCTTCATCACCCTCGGCCTCAGCCACACCCGCAACAAGCAGACCGGCCACCGCAACATGGGCCTCTACCGCCTGCAGGTCTATGATGACCGCACCCTGGGCTTCCACACCCAGCTCCACCACGATGGCGCCCGGAACCGCCACGGCTACGGCCGGGACGAGCGCATGCCCGTGGCCGTGAGCTTCGGCGGCGACCCGGCGCTGACCTACGCCGCCACCGCGCCCCTGCCACCCTTCCTCGGCGAGGTGATGTTCGCCGGCTTCCTGCGGGGCGAGGGCATCGAGATGGTGCCCTGCGTGACGAACGATCTGGAGGTGCCCGCCGACAGCGAGATCGTGATCGAAGGCTACGTGAACCCCGGCGAATTGCGCCGCGAGGGCCCCTTCGGCGACCACACCGGTTACTACTCTCTGGCCGACGACTACCCCGTCCTGCATGTCGAGGCCATCACCATGCGGAAGGCCCCGGTCTTCCCCGCCACCCTCGTGGGCCGGCCGCCCCAGGAGGACGCCTACCTCGGCCTCGCCACCGAGCGCATCTTCCTGCCCCTGCTGCGGATGGTGCTGCCGGAGATCCGCGACCTGCACCTGCCCGCCGCCGGCGCCTTCCACAATCTGGTGATCCTCTCCATGAAGAAGGAATATCCGGGCCATCCCCAGAAGGTCATGAACGCGATCTGGGGCACGGGCCAGATCATGTTCACCAAGGGCATCGTGGTGGTGGACGAGGACATTGATCCCCACGACCTCCAGGAAGTGCTCTTCCGCGTCACCAGCAATGTAGATCCGAAGCGGGATCTGCTCTTCACCGAAGGCCCGCTGGATGTGCTGGATCACAGCGCCGACCGCTTCGCCTTCGGCAGCAAAGTGGGCGTGGACGCCACCCGCAAGAACCGCCCCTTCGACCATTTCCCCCGCGAATGGCCCCGCGACCTGGCCTTCCCCGATGAGATCCTCGACCGCGTGGCCCAGCGGTGGCGCGAGTACGGGCTGTAGCCCGAACTCAGGTCCGTCCCTTTTGTGCCCCGTTTGTGCCATGGAGCACAGGAGTCACCCTGCTGTTTCCGCGGTCCTTCTGGTAGCCTAGCCGCTTATGTCCGACTCACCTGCACCCGCCACCCTGGATCTGAAAGCCAGCCTCAAGCGGCCCGCCAAGCTGGCCCTCGCCGTGGGCGTGCTCACCGCCGTGGTGTCCCTCTTCATGCCCAACTATTACAAATCCGACGCCCGGCTGCTGCCGGTGGACGCCAAGGGCTCGGGGGGGCTGGGCAATCTCTCCGCCGCCGCCGCGGCCTTTGGTGTGGCCATTCCGGGGGGAGAGGGCAGCGACGCCAACTTCGTGGACATCCTCCAGAGCCGCTGGATCAAGGAAAACCTGCTGAAGACGCCCTTCCGCTTCCATGCCCGCAGCTGGCGCTTCGGCGCCGACACCCTGCGCCAGGAAACGCTCTATGCCTATCTGGATAAGGCGAACATGGACCGGGCCGTGAAGGCCCTGGACACGATCCTGTCCGCCAACCGGGATCTGAAGTCCAAGGTCATCACCCTCAGCGCCGAGACCAAGTCCCCCGAGCTGTCCCAGGCGATCGTCGAGCGCGCCACCGAGCTGCTCAACCAGTTCGTCCTGGAGAAGAGCCGCACCCGGGGCAGCGAGAAGGCCGACTTCGCCCAGCAGCGCCTGAGCGATGCCCGCCAGAAGATGGATCAGGCCGAGGCCACCTTCCGGGCCTTTCTGGAAAGCAATCGGAACTACCAGACCAGCGGCGATCCCGCCGTGCGCCTCAAGGGCGCCCGCCTGGAGGCCGAGCTGAACCTGCGCCGCCAACTCGTCACCACCCTCGCCATCAACCGCGAGCAGGCGCTGCTCGATGCCAAGAACGACATCCCCATTCTCAACCTCCTGGATTCGGCGAACCTGCCCATTGACAAGAGCAGACCCCACCGCTCTGTCATCGTCCTGCTGGTCGTTCTGCTGTCCGGCCTGGGCGCCTGGGGCTGGGAGAACCGGGACTGGATCCGGGAAAGGCTGCTGGCGGATGACGAAGAACCCTCAACCCCCCACGATGGAGTAAACCTGTGAAAGGTGTCGTCTTAGCTGGAGGCACCGGCTCCCGGCTCTTCCCCCTGACCAAGGTCACCAACAAGCACCTGCTGCCCGTGGGCTACGCGCCCATGATCTGGCATCCCGTGTGGAAGCTGAAGCAGGCCGGTCTCGATGAGATCGCCATTGTCACAGGCACGGAGCACATGGGCGATGTGGTGGGCTGCCTGGGGTCCGGCAAGGACTTCGGCTGCCGGTTCACCTACAAGGTGCAGGACGAGGCGGGCGGCATTGCCCAGGCCCTGGCGCTGGTGGAGAACTTCGCGTCGGGGGGCCCCCTCTGCGTAATCCTGGGCGACAACATCTTCCAGGACAGTCTGGAGGCGGAGGTCGCGGCCTTCCGCACGCAGGGCCAGGGCGCGCGCATCATGCTCAAGCCCGTGGAGGACCCGCACCGGTTCGGCGTGGCCGAAGTAAAGGAGGGCAAGGTGCTGGGCATCGAGGAGAAGCCCAAAGCCCCCAAGTCGAACCTCTCCGTCACCGGCATCTACTTCTATGACGGGCAGGTCTTCGACATCATCCGCCACCAGAAGCCCTCGGGGCGCGGCGAGATGGAGATCACCGATGTGAACAACGTCTACATCCAGCAAGGCCAGATGACCTTCGGCACCTTCCAGGGCTGGTGGTCCGACGCCGGCACCTACCCCAGCCTGGCCCACGCCAACGACCTGGCCCTCAAAGAACCCATGCCCTTCCCCGACATCGCGAGAAAGATCTGACGACCACCCCTAGCCACCGATGGATCCAGGACATGCAACGACAGCCCTTTGCTTTTCATCGGTGTGCATCGGTGTTCATCGGTGGCTTCAAAAAGCTTTTTTTAGCCACCGATACACACCGATGAACACCGATAAATACAAATAAAACAATTTTATATCTGTGGTTTTCTCGCAAGGATGCTCCATGAACTTCCAGAAGGGTCCCATCGAGGGCGTGGTGATCGCGCCGTTCCGCAAGTTCGTGGATGAGCGGGGCTGGTTGGCGGAGATCTTCCGGCACGACGAACTGCCGGCCTGGTTCCGGCCCGAGATGTCCTACGTGAGCGTCACCAACCCAGGCGTGCTCCGCGGGCCCCACGAGCACGTGGACCAGGCCGACCTCTTCTGCTGGGTGGGCCCCGGGGACTTCAAGCTCACCCTCTGGGACAACCGCCCCGACAGCCCCACCTATCGGAACCGCCTGGAGGTGGCCATGGGCGCCAACAACCCCGGCTCCGCGATCATCCCCAAGGGCGTCGTCCACTGCTACCGCTGCATCAGCCACGAATCCGGCCTCGTCATCAACTGCCCCGACCGCCTCTTCATGGGCCAAGGCAAACAGCACCCCATAGACGAGATCCGCCACGAAGACGACCCCGAAAACCCCTTCGTCAAAGACGAGCTCGCCCGCAGGGCGCATGTTTAGGTCCAAAGAAAGATCTAGCCACAAAGGACACAAAGTTCACAAAATCTAAAAAACCATTCTTCTTTTCTTTGTGTTCTTTGTGTTCTTTGTGGCCAATTATCTTTTTCGCTGTTTTTGAGGTGGTATTCAATGAAGGTTCTGGTCACCGGCGCTTCAGGCCAGCTCGCCCACGCCATTCGCTTGGTGTGGACAGCCCATGACCTGATCCTCCCCGAGGAATCCCTTCTCGACCTCAGCAAGCAAACGGCCATCCAATCGGTGGTTGCCCAGGCCCGCCCCGACGTGGTCATCAACTGCGCCGCCTTCACGCAGGTGGACCGCTGCGAATCGGAGGCCGACCTGGCCCAGCTCATCAACGGCACGGCCGTGGGCTGGCTGGCGGAGGCCTGCGAGGCTCAGGGGGCGATGCTCGTCCAGGTGAGCACCGACTACGTCTTCGACGGCACCGCCACCCGGCCCTACCGGGAGGAGGATCCGACGCACCCGATGTCGGTGTACGGCCGCACCAAGCTGGAGGGCGAACGCCAGGCGGCCCGGTGCCGCCGGCACCTCATCGCCCGCACCAGCTGGCTGTACGACGCCTGGGGGAAGAACTTCCTGAACACCATGCTGAACGCCGCGGCCCAGGGCCGGAGCCTGCGGGTGGTGGATGACCAGCGTGGCGCCCCCACCACCTGCCGGGCCCTGGCCCGCCAGCTGAAGGTGGCCGCCGAAGAGGGCTGGCAGGGGATCGTCCACACCACCTGCACCGGGGAGACCACCTGGCACGGCTTCGCGAAGACGATCTTCGAGGCCAAGGGGATCGCCGCGGATCTCAGCCCCTGCACCACCGCCGACTACCCCACCCCTGCCCAGCGCCCCGCCTACTCCGTCCTTGACGGCGCCCGCCGCCGCACCCTCGGCCCCGACCTCATGCCCCACTGGCACGAGGCCCTGCTCGAAGTCATGAAAGAAGGCGCCACCGATGCACACCAATAATAGCTTCAAGCCAACCCACCAGAATCCCTTCATTCCCTTGCCTTTCTTTTATCTTTGTTCATCGGTGTTCATCGGTGTTCATCGGTGGTTCAAAGGTTCTTTTTTAACCACAGATTCACACAGATGAATACAGATAACCAAAGCTTCTCTGTTCGCTTCTGGTCTTCATACTATCTGGGGAAGGATCCCCAGCCCCGGATCTGGAGGAGCGCCCATGAGCCAGCCTGAACCGCGCCACCCTGGATATACCCTGGAGGATTGGAAGACCTGGGAAGGCCATTGGGAATTGATCCACGGGATCGCCTACCCCACCTACGGGATGACGCCCGCCCCCAGTCTTGAACACCAGCGCGTCAGCGTGAACCTGGCCTCCGGCATCCTGCTTGCCCTGAAAGAAGCCAAACACCGGAACGGAGGCAGCGAATGCGAAGTGTTCCCGGCCCCAGTGGATGTCTACCTTGAAGGGGGCGTGGTCCAGCCCGATCTCGTGGTGGTCTGCGACCCCGCCAAGAAATCCGAACGGGGCATCGAAGGCCCCCCCGATCTGGTGGTGGAAATTCTGAGCCCCAGCACCGCCTCCAAGGATCTGACGCGCAAGTGGTGGCTCTACGAGGCCGCCGGAGTTCCCGAATACCTGATCGTGGATCCCAGCGAGCGCCTCGGGAAACTGCTTCGCCTGGAAGCTGGGCGCTACACCGAAGCGACCCGCCTGGAATGGGGCGAGGTCGTGTCCCTATTGGGGGGCAGGATCACCGTCCCCCTCGGCCCCGAACCCTGATCTTATCAACGTCACAGGCTTGTCTCTCTTCAACCCTGTATGAACCCGGAAGGAGGTCCTTCATGACCAGCTGGCGCGATCACATCACCACAAACCCCACCATCTGCCATGGCCAAGCCTGCATCCGGGGCACCCGTATCCCCGTGGCCGTTGTGCTCGATAACCTTGCAGCGGGTCTGACCGTTGTGGATATTACTGCCAGCTACCCCAGCCTCAAGCCCGAGGACATCCAGGCCGCCCTGTCCTATTCCGCCGAGATCGCCCGCGAACGCGTCGTCCTCTTCCCGGAATCTGCATGAGCACGAAGCAGGAGCGAAGTGCCACGTTGCGAAGCAAAGCCCCGAAGGGGTGCCACACAGGAAGTGCGGCATGAGCCTCCAGGAGGGGCAGGGTGTCCTGAGGTTCAAGGTGGACGAGAACCTACCGGCGGAGGCCTCGGAGGTACTGTGCCGAGCCGGGCATGATGCTGTGACGGTGCTTGACCAGTCCATGGGCGGCGCCATGGATGGGCGCTTGGCGGACCTTTGCCGCGCCGAGGGCCGTGTGCTGGTCACCCTGGATCTCGATTTCTCCAATATCCAGGCCTATCCGCCCTCAGAGTACGCAGGCATCATCGTGCTCCGCCTCCCCCACCAGGATAAGTCACAGGTCTTGAAGGCCGTGGCGATGCTCATCCCCTACCTGACCCAGGAACCCCTGGTCGGGCATCTGTGGGTCATGGACGAGCGCAAAATTCGAATCAGAGCCTGATCTCCTCTCTTTTGATCACCGTCCATCCGCCCCTATCATTCCTCATCACCGTTCTGCTTTTCCTTTCTCTTCTTTTTCATCGGTGTCCATCGGTGTTCATCGGTGGCCAAAAAATCTTTCTCAACCACCGATGCACACCGATAAAAGCTTCAACCCGACATCTCCTTCAATTCCCTCCTCTTCCTTCTTTCATCTGTGTCCATCTGTGTTCATCTGTGGTTCCTATCTCCCTTCTTTTTCCTGGATGATCCCCCATGTCTGAAACCATCCTCGTCACCGGCGGCGCCGGGTTCATCGGGTCTAATTTCATCCACCGGTGGCACCGCACCCACCCGGATGATCGCATCCTCGTCCTGGACAAGCTCACCTACGCGGCGGACCCCACGCAGATCGCCGGCCTGGAGCGCGTGGAGCTGGTGAAGGGCGACATCCAGAACCGGGAGCTGGTGGTCCACCTCCTGGACCGGCACCGGGTGCGGACATTGGTCCACTTCGCGGCCGAAAGCCACGTGGACAACAGCATCACGGGCCCGGCGGCCTTCATCCAGACCAACATGGTGGGCACCTTCGCCCTGCTGGATGCCGCCCGCGAGGTGTGGGCGGGCGACCGGGATACCCGGTTCCTGCACGTCTCCACCGACGAGGTCTATGGTTCTCTTGGGGACACCGGCAAGTTCCACGAAGAGATGGCCTACGCCCCCAACAGCCCCTACAGCGCCAGCAAGGCCGGCAGCGACCACCTGGTGCGGGCCTACCACCACACCTATGGGCTGCCCACGCTGACGACGAACTGCTCGAACAACTACGGCCCCCGCCAGCACCCGGAGAAGCTCATCCCCCTGGCCATTGCCCGCATGGCCAAGAACGAGCCCATCCCCGTCTACGGCGACGGACAGAACGTGCGGGATTGGCTCTACGTCGAGGACCACTGCGCCGCCGTCGAGACCGTCATCGCGAAGGGAACTCCCGGCGAGACCTACTGCATCGGCGGCGACAACGAGTGGAAGAACCTCGACCTGCTCCACCTCCTCTGCGACACCGTGGACAAGCACTTGAGCCGCCCCGAGGGCACCAGCCGAAAGCTGCTGACCTTCGTGAAGGACCGCGCCGGCCACGATCGCCGCTACGCCATCGACGCGGCGAAAATCCGCACCGACCTGGGCTGGAAGGCCGAAGCCACCTTCGCCGAGAGGCTATACCAAACAGTGGATTGGTACCTGAGATGAAGGGAAAGCCCGTCATCCCTACCAAAGTCCTGTGTGTCATGGGTACACGCCCCGAGGTCATCAAGATGGCCCCGGTTGTTAAGGCTCTACAAGCAAGGGGGCTAGATGCTCCGATTCTGGTCACTGCTCAACATCGGGGACTGCTTGACCAGATGATGAGCACCTTCGGGTTGAAGGCGACATGGGATCTGGATGCCATGCAACCGAACCAATCATTGGCTTCTCTGACTGCGGCGATATTACCGGGACTCGATCGGATATTCCGGGAGGTGAAGCCAGATGCGGTCATCGCCCAAGGGGATACAACAACAGTCTTTTGCGCGGCCTTGGCTGCATTCTATGTGGGCATCCCTTTTGGCCATGTCGAAGCCGGTCTTCGAAGCGGGGATATGGAGGCTCCCTTTCCCGAAGAGGGAATGCGTCGCCTTACCGCGGTACTCACGCGATGGCATTTCGCACCCACGAAAGCCGCTCAGACATCCCTTTTACAGGAGGGAGTGCCCGGGGAGAATGTGCATGTGGTGGGAAACACCGTTATTGATGCTTTGTTGGAGATGGCGAGCAGGACAGATCTTCCCTGGCCGGGGATCCCGAACCTTGAACCCCATGAACGTTTGGTGCTCATGACCCTGCATCGAAGAGAGAACTTTGGTGAACCGATTCAACGTATCCTTTTGAGTATTCGAACGTTCGCAATCGACAATCCAGAAGCGAGAATTTTGTATCCTATTCACCCGAACCCAAATGTAAGGCTGCCGGCTGAGGCCGTTCTGGGGAATCTTCCCAATGTCCATCTCGTTGAACCGCTTGATTATCCGGCCATGGTCGGGGCTCTGAAGAGATCCTTCCTTGTCATGACTGACAGTGGAGGGTTGCAGGAGGAAGCTCCAGCATTGGGAAAGCCTGTCCTTGTTTTCAGGGATGTCACTGAGCGTCCGGAGGCTGTGGCAGCAGGAAGTGCCAGGTTGGTGGGAAGCGATTCGGCTGAATTTTTAGCCGAGATCAACAGGCTTTGGAATGATGATATCGCATATGCAGCCATGGCCCAGCCACGCTTCCCTTACGGGGATGGAACTGCAGCCGACCAGATCGCCCAGATCCTTGGAATGGAATTAAACGGAACTCGAAATCAGGAATGCCATTGTGAGTGAACTCTCGCCTAACAGTGCAGGCCTGAAAGCCGTCACCTTAGCCCTTTGGGAGCGTCTTCACGCTTCTCCCGTTGGGCTCCGCTTGGCAAGAGGGGCTTTCTGGGCCTTGGTGGGTACGGTCATTTCTCGCGGGTTGATGCTCTTATCCACAGTCTTTGCAGCGCGTCTACTTGGGCTTGTAGGGTATGGCGAACTCGGAGTGGTCTTAAGCACGATCAGTATGCTCTCCACCATTGCAGGGTTCAGTCTTGGCCAGATGTCTACCAAATACGTGGCCGAATTCTATCAGAAGGACCCCGAACGAGCCGGTAGGGTTATCTCGCTCTCGAACCTATTTTCATGGATTACCGGTGCGGCCATGTCGATTGTGCTTTTCCTCTTTGCCAATGATATTGCAGCACATGCTTTAGCAGCTCCTTATCTTGGTCACCAACTCAGGGTTGCGTCTTTGCTTCTCCTCCTGGGCTCTATTACAGGGGCTCAAGTCGGCACGCTCTATGGGTTTGAAGCCTTCAGGATAATCGCCAGGATCAACATCATTACGGGAGTCACTTCGATATTGGCTATTGTGAGTGGGGCATGGCTATTTGGCCTAGATGGTGCGATATGGGGCACCATTGTCAGTCGGCTAGCATCCTATCTTGCTGGAAAAGCTGCCTTGGGCCGGGTCTCTCGCAGTCACGGGCTCCCGATGAAAAATCCAGATCGCTTCCGAGAGATAGGCCTTGTATGGCACTTTGGTATCCCAGCCATGATGGGTGGAGTCATGGTTGGCCCGGTGATTTGGATCTCAAACGCCTTCGTCGTTAATCAACCCAATGGTTATGCAGAGATGGGAATTTTCAATGCTGCCAACCAGCTGCGGCAATTGATTCTCTTCTTTCCAACAACCCTGGCGTCCGTAGCTCTTCCTATGCTTTCCAACCTCCAAGGCTTGGGAAGTTCAAGGAATTATCGAAAATTGTTCTGGGCAAACCTGGGGCTTAGCGCTGGGTCCGCCATCGCCATCGCCATTCCTATTGCCGTTTTCGCCCCCTGGGTCATGGCGCGATTCGGCGCTTCCTTCCGAATGGGAGGCAGTGTCTTAATCCTGCTTTGCCTGGCAGCGGTCTTGACCGCGACCTTGGATGGCGTCGGGCAATCCATTGCCAGCGAGGGGCGGATGTGGTCCGGTTTTGGGCTCAACCTGATCTGGGCGGCGGTGATGTTGATTGCCAGCTTTGCCCTTCGCCGTCATGGGGCGATGGGGCTTGGGATCGCGACCCTACTTGCCTACTCGGTGCACCTGGTCACCTCCTCAATTTATGTTCGTTATCGTATGTCAAGATGGTGAACCTTCTTCGATGGTTGGCTCTGAAAAAGCCAATATACAGATCGGACAACAATTTAAGGAAACCTCGGGTGAACTGGTACACCAAAAAGGGGAGGGGGTCAGTTTCTGATGTCGGCTGAAACCATGCGTCGGATTGCGAAGAAAGAGAATCTGGGCCTTCGCCTGAACCACCGGAAGCTGACGGAGTGGAAATTTCGCAAACCTGGCGGATATATTAAGGCCAACCAGTTCGAGCGGGTCAGGAAGGTGCCCAAACGCCTCAAGACCTGGGCAGGTCGAGTCATGCGGGATGTGGACCTCAAAATGGACGACGAGGCCATTGATCGGAACAAAGGGTCCATGATTTTACTCGAGCGGATCCTGAGCCAGAAACGGAAGACGAATAACAAGATCTACCGCCTGCATATCTCCGAGGTGGAATGCATCGAAAAGGGTTGCTATGTTATTCTCGTTCTTCCGGGGACAAAACGCCGTTGGATCGGTAACATCGTCAAGATGAAAGGATTAGCCGATGGAGGCATATTTCCGAGCTACGCAACTTGGCTAGGAAGCCAGACCAAAGCATGACGGTACCCATAAATTTTAGCAGCCCTTGGCGGAATCCGAAATGCGTGAAATGGTAAAAATTAATCCAAATCATAGAATTGGCCGCATCCTGAATGGATCCATATTTCTCAGCGTAATGGTACTGGTGCAGCCATCCATTTCTATTGCAGGGCTTGGTATCAAGGTAATTGCGATGGGAGTTCTTGTAATTGTCAATATTTTTGGATTGTTATATCTGAGATTCAGAACTTGGAATAAAATTGTCCCCTATCTTCTTCGTATGACTCTGCTAGTCCTGTTTTTGTCCATCTCGGCCAGCATTGCGCTATTTCATGGATATCGAAGCGATTCAATCGCGGAACAATATGAGATTATACTCAATGGCCTAATTGTTTATACTGCGATTAAATTCTCAACTCAGCTTCAAATAGCCCAAAAAAAGGATATATTCTTTGCTGTTGTGTTAGGAACAATTGTGTTTTACGTAGTTAAAGTAGGCCTAATTGCTTTGCTAATTTCCGGGCGTATTGATAAACTCGAATTGGTCACGCAACTACAGAGTTGGCTCGGAACTGATCTTAATTGGGTCATGCCCTCTGATGGAGTATATCGAATACAATTGCCCAATGAAATTGTTAGTATATTTGCTCTCGGCCTAGTTCTGTTTTCTTCTCGTGAGATCTTTAAGAAAAAATGGCAATATATTTCAGCACTTATAATTATTCTGGTCGGTGTGATTTCTACGATGAGCAGGACCTTCATCTTGCTGGCAGCTTTGTTGATCGTGTTCAAGGTTCTGAAATCAATGTCGCATAAGCGGAACCGAATTAAAACTATATGCATCAGTTTCATTATGGGATTACTATTTGTGCCCTTTGGCGGAAATCTTCTTGGTCCATGGTTTTCCCGGATGGTGAGTAAAGGTGATGATGGAATCTCCGAGGGTATAGTTATTCGGTCGCAACAGTACCATGCGCTTTTATATGAGATTAAGAATCATCCTTTTTTTGGTCAAGGTATCGGGAGTTATTCAAGACAATTGATCCGTTTGGAGATTCACCCCTGGATGTACGAGACCCAATTTACGGCTTTTATTATGCAGATCGGACTATTTGGGGTCATCATCCTCTCGTTGTTGATCCTGCATAAAGAAGTTCGCGCTATTCTGAATGGACATTATCGTATCGCATGGCTTTTCCTTGGTCTTGGGTGGTTAGTCGCCTCTGACACAAATCCGTATCTATTCTCATCTCTTGCTGGGATAATCCTATGGTTGATTAAACAAAATATAACGACACAACCATCTAAACCCCACAATATAAAAACGCAACCCTAGAAATTGGAGTTGTCGAATGACTAATATTTTCTATTTCATGCACGTCTCATGGGTTGGCTGCAAACACCGACCCCAGTTCATTGCGGAGCATCTCCGAGAGCATGCTGGAGTCGATGTTTTTCATTTAAAGGATTACCAAACGGCTCATCTAGTGGATAGAGATAGGGCTTTAAACATAAAGATATTTGAACTATTTCGGCTGCCCTTTAGCCGATTTCGCCCCATCGCACTACTGAATAGCATCTTATTGAAGAGGCAAATTGCTAAATTAATGGTCAACTACGATACGATTTGGGTGACACATCCTTCGCTCTTTCCTCTAATTGAGCCTAGCCTTTCCGAGGGAGTTCAGGTTATTTATGATTGTATGGATGATTCCCTTGAATTTCCAGCGGCCAAGCTTAATCCGGGGGAACGAGATAAAATCGCCTACTATGAGAAAGCCCTGCTGGAACGGGCGAATATAGTCTTTGTTTCCTCCAACCAGTTGGGTGCCTTGATGATCAACCGAGGGGCATCGAAGGGTAAAGTTGCTACGGTGAACAATGCAATAGAGCTATCAAATGCCTCAGAATATCCAGTAGTCCTGCCGAAGGCCATTGAATCAGCCTTCGATGGGCCGGGGATAAAGGTCGTTTATGTTGGTACCATCGCAGATTGGTTCGATTTCAAACTGGTCCTTGAATCGCTCGACCGCTATCCAGAAATAGTATGCTACCTCATCGGCCTTGCCGATGTCACTATACCACAACATGACCGCCTTAAATACCTGGGGATGGTAGAACATCGGTATGTTGCTGGCATCATGCAGAGATCGGATCTATTAATTATGCCATTCGTTCTGAACGACCTCGTGTTGTCGGTGAATCCGATCAAATTGTATGAATACATAAATAGCGGAGTACCCGGGCTCGCGGTACGCTATCCGGAGACCGAACAATTTGATAATTACATCCATCTCTATAAAACAAAAGAAGAATGCTTCGACACTATAAAAGCTTTGGTTTCTGGGACTCTGAAGGAATCTGTCGACCTACAGAGGAAACAGGCATTCGCTCAGGCTAATACATGGGGTGCACGGGTTCAGGAGATGATGGATCTCTTAATCCGATCCAGGGTTTGAAGATCCAGCGAACGGACTCCTGTTATCTGGAATTCGGAACTTTCACCCACCTCTTGATCTCGAAGTCATATCGTTTGATGGTCCGAGCTGGTGCACCCGCTGCGATAGAGTAGGGGGGAATGCTTCGAGTCACAACCGAGTTGCTTCCAATCACACTGCCTCTTCCGATGGTGACTCCTGGAAGTACGGAGACCATTTCCCCAATCCATACATTATCCTCAATGATTACAGGGTGTCCTGGAGCGATAACTCGATCATTCGGGTAGATTTCGGGATTTGATGCGTACTCCCCCTCATATATCCCATGATTATGATCAGAGATAAATATCCTGCTTGCCATTAATACGTTGTTGCCAATTTTTACTAAGCTAATTGATGCAATATGAACGTTCTCATTCACACTCACATGATGTCCAATCTGGATTTTGGGCGCACCCTCTGTTTCTCCGGGATTTGGTACCGCTTCAAGCCAGAGGTGTTTTCCGGAATGGAAATTTTCACCGAGATCCATTCGATTCAAGCCTCGAATGCAGGCTGATGGGTGAATATACAGTCGATGTTTTACGTTCAGTTTTACGGTCAAAAAATAATTGAAAACCTTCGAATATAGATGCTCCAGGAGGAATCGGAGCGTCAGAAATAGGCCGTTCTCATGAAGGAATCTGACCAATTTACCCACCTTCCCTCCCAAAAACATCACTAAAAATATGAGCAAGTTATCGACTGTTGTGCCTGATCAGTATCCGGGCTATGGATTCGGCGGTTCGTTCCCATGTGAAGGTCCTTGCAATCGCTTTCCCTGATTGGCTGAGCGAATGCCTCAACTCCTCTGTCCCTAGTAGGCGCATCAATCCGCTACTGATGGATTCTTCCTCTAGAGGATCCACGAGAATCGCACAGTCACCAGTGATCTCGGACATGGCCGAACGCTCAGATGTCAAGAGCGGTAATCCTGCCGCCATCGCTTCCAGCACAGGAAGACCAAAACCTTCATACAGCGACGGATAGGCGAAGGCAGTCGCGCCGCGGTATTGTTCTAGGAGTTCGGTGTCGGAGATATTTCCCAATAGTCGGATATTACACCCCCCGATCAAGGAGCTGTTCATACTCTTGAATATGGATCCACCTCCACCCACGACCCTTAATTCGATCTCGGGAAAGCGCGGGTGGACCTGCCGCCATGCTTGGAAGAGGCGCGGTAGATTCTTTCTCGGATCCAGGCTGCCTACGGTCAAAAGATAGGGATTCGCTTGATTTGGAGCAGAATCCACAAAGAATTTTGGACTGACACCAAGGGGGCAGGTCTCCACCTTGTCTTCCCTCAGGTCAAATTGCGAAAGGATTTCGGCTCGGATGAATTCCGAAACCGTGATGATATGGATTGCGTTCTGGATCAATTTTGGAACGAGGTTGGCATAATAGCGCTGGAAGGTCTGAGAGAACCAAGGCTCCTTCTTCAAGACTGCTAGATCGTGGATGGTTACGATATGCCGAGGGTGCATGATCGGACCAGTGTTGGCAGGGCTCCAGAGTAGCCCGGATCGGGCTTTCAACGCTAGGATGGACTGATCCCAAAGCGGACCGACCAAATGCCCTAGGGTGTGCCCCGGAATGATTCCCTTCCACTCCACATGTAATCGAGAGGTGATTTCCTGGGTGTAGCGCTGGACCCCGGTCATCCGTCTTTGCATGCAGCGAAGGTTAACGAAAATGGGGTCCATTAATATTTCCTTAAATCTGAATGGAGGAGACTAGTTCCTATGGGAACCTTATTCATTCGTATAAGGCTGGGGATAACGCCGGATTCCCTGCCACACCCCGCGAAGCACGGATCGGGCAAGGTTGAAGCGTAGGTGTATCACCGCCTTACCAAGTCTCAGGCATGTCGAAATGAGGATCGGGCTGATCCGATGAGGTGAGTTCCGAAGAAAGAAACGGACGATGCTTCGGCTGAAGAAGAAGGCGGCCCGTGGGGAATTGGTGGCCAGGGAGCCACCTTCATGGTGGTAGACGATCGAATCAGGAACGTATCCCAATTCCCACCCTGCTTTCCTCATTCGAAAAGAGAGGTCGACATCCTCCCAGTAGTGAAAATAATTCTCATCCATCAGGCCTACTTTCCCTAACGCCTCGGTGCGGATTAGGAGGCTGCAGCCAGTCAGATAATTTAGGCCGGGGAGTTTCGCTGGATTCACAATCGCTCGATTCAAGCCCGACCAAAGAGAGATCCGTCCGCCGCCCATCTGCACAGTGGAGTGAGGTTTTTCTAAGGACTTGATTTGCGATCCCGCCATTCCCCATTGAGGATTGGCCCGGAGGGCCTCTACCAAGCGTAGCAAAGCGTCGGGGGGAGCAACTGTGTCGTTGTTCAGTACCCAGATGAATTCCTTACCTTCCTCTAAGCACCTTCGGATTCCGATGTTGTTCCCGCCTGCATACCCACGGTTGAAACTAGATTCAAAAAGCTGCAGTTTCGGGTACATGGCACAGAAAGCCTCCACAGATCCATCTTGCGAGGCATTATCCACCACAAGGATCTCGAGATCTGTGTAAGTCTGGGTCTTGAGGCTCCGAATGCACTGCAGAGTGAGCAGATGTTTTTTAAAATTAAGTACAATAACCCCTACTGAACCAGATCGGATGGGAATGGATTGCATCAACTGGGAATCCAGTTCGGACATCTTACTTGCTTTGAATACGGGAAACGTATTCTGCTAGTACTTCTTCATAGAGTTGGTGATAGCGCGCGCTCATGACGCGCGTATCGAAAATCTGGCAAGCTCTGGCGCGCGCATAGTCGCTCATTCGACGGCGGCGCTCAGGATCAGACAGCAGGGACTGGATGCCCTCTGCTAGTGCTTGTGGATCGTGCGTTGCCACGCACAACCCCGTCTTTCCATGCTCGTTGACGAAGGTCACGCCAGTGGGCAGATCTGAGCTCACGACCGGTGTTCCACTAGCGTGGGCTTCAAGCATGACCATGCCGAAGGCTTCGGAAGTATCCGTAGACGGAAGGATAAAGAGGTCCGCAGCTTGATAGTAGATGCGGAGTTGATCGGGTGGGATGCTTCCCGCAAAGGTGATTTTGGAGCCGCACCCCGTTTCGCGGACTATCTGTTCAAGCTCGGCCCGCAGGGGCCCTTCCCCGCCAATCACGAGATGGGCATTCAGGTTCTGCATAGCTGCGACCAGAACGTGTGCCCCCTTATAGTAGACCAAGCGCCCCAGGAAGAAAAGCAGGGGTCTAGATCCCGCCAACCGGGTGCGGAGTGATTCAGCAGCGGCCTGGGATTCGGGCGTGGGAATGAAGGATTCGGTATTGATTCCAAATGGGATTACGACGGTTTTCTTGGCTAAAGACCCCCGAAGGAAAGGCGAACTCTCGATAATGTGCGGACTGGCAACAATGATACGAGATGCTCCGGCCAGAAATCGGTACATGAAGGGTTTCCACAACTTTAAAAGGTTCCTTTGCTTAACAATATCGGAGTGGTAGGAGATGAGATATGGTTTCCGGTTCCCAGAAAGTAGATAAGAGAGTTCAGCCCAGGGGTACGGGAAGTGAAAATTGATCAGGTCCGCTTCGCTTTTCTTTAGCCTGCTCCGGTAGCTTGGAGCGATGGGCGTACGAGCAACCTGGGCGATAGAGCGAATAAGATCCACCTGCAGCCGCCCTCCCGCAAATTCGGAGCAGGTCGAGGCGGCCGAATGAGTTGCCAGGATGTCAATCTTCAGCGCGGGATCGTACTGGCAAAGCCCACGCGTCAGCTCATCTAAAACTGTCTCGATGCCTCCGAAGGGGGGCGGAAACAACTTCGAGGCATGTAGCACACGCATGGGATACCAAGCCTTCTGGACGGGATTTGTGAAACAGACTTCAGTAGTCAGCCGCAGGGACGGAGCACTTCACAGATGAGCTCCGCGACGGGAGTGAGGGGCATTCGGACTCGGAGACAAACAGACGACCCAACCGGGACAAGGATCTCGGGGGCGCGGCTGTCCTTGCGGCGGCACCGATTTCCTCCATGTTAGCAGCCCTGGCCGGTGCTCGGATTGTTGAAGGTTCTGGGGAAGGACCTTTCGCGAGGGAGCAGCGTGGTGATGGAAAAGCGCTTAACCGGTACCCTTCATCACCGACGAAGGGCTTTCGACGTTTCCTTTGAACAAGAGAAGAGGCCCGAACCGGGCCTCTTCTCTTGGGCTTTGATTCGTCACTCAGGACCGCCGGGGTGCCCGGGGGCGCCTCGGGCGGTCATCGTGGCTGGGGGCTTCGCCGGCGGGCTCGTCTTCCATGCCTTCGGGCTTGGGGATGAGGACTTTGCGGCTGAGCTTGATCTTGCCGCTCTTCTCGTCAATGCCGATGCACTTGACCATGACTTCCTGGCCCTCGCTCAGCTCGTCGGCGGGATCCTTCACGCGGTGGTGGGCCATCTCGCTGACGTGCAGGAGGCCGTCGAGGCCGGGGAGGATGGTGACGAAGGCGCCGAACTCGACCACCTTGGCGACGCGGCCCAGGTAGGTCTTGCCAACCTCGGCGGTCTGGATGAGGTCGCCGATCATCTTGAGGGCGATCTGCAGCTTCTCCTGGGTGGGGCCGGCGACCTGGCAGAGGCCGTCGTCATCAATGTTCACCTCGCAGCCGCTCACCTCGATGATGTTGCGGATGGTGGCGCCGCCCTTGCCGATGACGTCGCGGATCTTCTCCTTGGGGAGCTGGAGGCTGTGCATCTGGGGGGCGTTGCTGGCGTAGGCGCTGCGGGGGGCGGCCAGCACCTTGCCCATGGCGTCCAGCAGGTGCAGGCGACCAGCCTTGGCCTGGTCGAGGGCCTTGGTGAGGATCTCGGTGGTGATGCCGCCGATCTTGATGTCCATCTGGAGGGCGGTGATGCCCTTCTCGGTGCCGGCGACCTTGAAGTCCATGTCGCCGTAGTGATCCTCCTGGCCGGCGATGTCGGAGAGGACGACGAACTTCTCGCCGTCGCTCACCAGGCCCATGGCCACGCCCGCCACGGGGGACGTGAGCTTGATGCCGGCGTCCATCATGGCGAGGGTGCCGCCGCAGATGGTGGCCATGCTACTGGATCCGTTGCTCTCGGTGATGTCACTCACCACGCGGACGGTGTAGGGATTCTCCTCGGCCGGGGGCAGCACGGCGAAGAGGGAGCGCTCGGCCAGCATGCCGTGGCCGATCTCGCGGCGGCCGGGCCCGCGGTTGGGCTTGCACTCGCCCACGCTGTAGCCGGGGAAGTTGTAGTGGAGGTAGAACTTCTTCTTGTACTCCTCCTCCAGGCCATCAATGATCTGGATGTTGCTGAGGGTGCCCAGGGTGGCGGTCACCAGGGCCTGGGTCTCGCCGCGGGTGAAGAGGCAGCTGCCGTGGGCGGCGGGCAGGACGCCCACCTCGATGTTGAGGGGGCGGATCTGGTCGAACTTGCGGCCGTCCAGGCGCACGCCCTGCTTGAGGATGGCGTTGCGGAAGAGGGTCTCCTTCAGTTCGTCGAAGCAGGCGACCACATCCTTCTTGAGCTCCGGCTTGTCCGCCGTGAACTGGGCCACGGCCTCCTTCTTGAGGACGTCAATGGCCTTGTAGCTCTCGATCTTCACCTTGTGGGTGAGGGCCGCGAAGAGCTTCTCGGCGAAGGCGGCGGCCACGTCCTTGTAGAGCGCCTCGTTGTGCTCGGCCTTGACGGCGGCCACCTTGGGCTTGCCGACCTTGGCCTGGAGGTCCTTCTGGAGCTTCACCAGGGTCTTGATCTGGTCATGGCCGAAGACGAGGGCCTTCACCATGTCGGCTTCCAGCACTTCCTGGGCGCCGCACTCCACCATCACCAGGGCGTCGGCGGTGCCGGCCACCAGCAGATCAATGTCGCTGTCGGCGCGCTGGTCGGTGGTGGGGTTCACCACGAGCTGGCCGTTCACGCGGCCCACGCGGACGCCGCCGATGGGGTTCACGAAGGGGATCTCGCTGATGATGAGGGCCGCGGAGGCGCCGACCATGGCGAGGGTCTCGGGGGCGTGCTGGCCGTCGTAGCTGATCACCTGGGCGGTGATCATGGTGTCGCCGTTGTAGCCCTCTTCGAACAGGGGCCGCAGGGGGCGATCAATGAGACGGGAGGTGAGGGTCTCCTTGGTGGTGGGACGGCCCTCGCGCTTGAACCAGCCGCCGGGGATCTTGCCCGCGGCGTAGACGGCCTCGCGGTAGTCCACGGTGAGGGGGAAGAAATCAATGCCTTCCCGGGGCGTGCCGTAGCACACGGCCACGAGGACCATGGTGTCGCCCTGGCGGACGATGACCGCGCCGTGGGCCTGCTTGGCGATGCGGCCCGTCTCGATGGAAATCGGGGTGCCGCCCAGGTCCACGGAGACCGTGGTGGGGGTGAAATGCAGGGTGTTCATGAAGGCTCCTGGGCCCTGCGGGCCCTTGTGGCTCCCCCCGAACCCGGGGCGCTCGGCCCGGGGCTCCTGCGATCGCTCCATGAAACCCTTCCCGGGAATGGGAGCGGGGCTTCCTGCAGAGGTCGCCGCCGAAGGGGAGCAGGTGAAAATCGGCAGTCCCAAGCATAGCACCCCCGGGAACAGGCCCGAAGGGCAAAGGGCCGGTGATGGGTGAGGGTGAAAAGAGAAATGGCCGGTGATGAACGGTGATGGACGGTGATAAAGACAAAGGCACGGTGATGAAAAGCGTGGGATGGGTGGGGGGGGCGGGAGGTTGGCAGTGGGCAGACGGTGGGTACACCCCGGGTCCTCCCTGGGTGGGCGGCGGCCCGGGCGGCCCCTAGAAGCCGCCTTGGCCGCCGCCCACCCAGCCGGTCGCGCCAAGCGCGCCCGGGGGCCGCAGGCCCGGAGGACCCTCGCCCAAGAGGGCCATCACCGTTTATCAACGTCCATCACCGGCCAAAAGACCTTTGCTTGTGTCCTTCGCTTTTTCTTCAAGACCGCTGACACTGCGGCCCTTCAATGGCCCCGAGTCGCCATCCAGCTGCCGCCGGCCCGGAGAACCCTTGCCCAGAAGGGCCATCACTGTTTATCACTGTTTATCACCGTCCATCACCGGCTTATTCTTGTCTTTTCCTTGAGGTGACCATGCCCGAGAACGATCCTTTGACGGAGAAGATCCTCGCCTGTGCGTACCGCGTGGCCAATGAACTGGGGGCGGGCTTTCTTGAGAAGGTCTACGAGAACGCGTTGGCGCATGAACTGCGGAAGGCCGGTCTGCACGTAGAGCAACAGCACCTAATGGAGGTGCACTACGACGGCATCATCGTCGGCACCTACGCCGTGGACCTCCTTGTGGAAAGGCGTATCCTGATCGAACTCAAAGCTTGCAAGGCCTTGGATGACGCCCATATCGCCCAGGGCCTGAATTACCTCAAAGCCACAAGCCAAGCCACCTGCCTGCTCCTGAACTTCGGGAAAGCCAAGGTCGAAGTCCGCCGCCTCATGCGCGGCCCCCAGACGTTCGCCACAGAGAGGCATGGCCCCTGAGGCGTGGGGATGAAAAGAGCTTTTGGCCGGTGATGAACGGTGTTGGACAGTGATCAAAAAACTGAAACAAGAATCAATTAACGGCCAGATCGCACGCATTCCGTGCGAAGCGCTCGGTCATCACCTAGCTTTCGAACAGGTGGAACTTGGGTGGGTTCCGGTCCTCAGCGCTTCGCCCACTCCATGAGGGCGAGTTGGGCCGCCGCGTTGGGAGTGAGTCCGGCCGAGCGTGCCTTGGTCGAAAAGTCCTGCCAGATGGAAGGCTTTACCCGCAGGGTGTGAACCTCGGCAGCTTCCACGACCTGCCCCTTGCGAGGCCGTCCCTGCGGCGTTAGGAGCGCGGGGATGTGCGGCCCTAACTCAGCCTCAGCCGCTTGCGCTACGCGGGCATAATCAGCCTGTACGGCCTTGTGGGTATGGCTATCCCTTTTGGCCAGCTCAAGAGCCTCCTCCAAGGTGATCTTCTTTTCGAGGGGTAGCAGTTTGCCCATGGGAAACCTCCTTAAAGGGGGAAGCAGGTGATGGGGTAGATGGTGCCGGACGCGCTGATATCGCAGATCAAGCGGTAAAGCCGCCCGTCAACTTCGGCCTCAATCAGGTAGCGGTGTCGCGTTTGTGAGGCATGCATGTTGTCCGCCCCGGCCCAGAACACGCTTTCCGCCAGTTCGGGAGAGACGCCGTGCATCCCGATGTGGCCTGTGTTGTTTTTGTCCCAGAGAAACTCCATTTCGTCTCTCCCTAATTAAACGTAATACGTTTGCATGAAATGTCAAGGTGTCTGACCGGTGGTGACGTGCCTGATGAACCGTCATGGGGGTCGGTGAGGTTGGGGCGGTGCGCCCACGCCGCTTTGGGGAGCAGTGGGTGCGTCCTCACTCATTCCCATGTTTCACAGCGCCAGGAGGCCTTCCCACCAGGGCAGGGCCAGGACGGGGCCCAGGCGCTGGGGATGGGGATCGCGGGACAGGAGGAAGACTTCGGCGTCGGGAAAATCGGGCAGGAGGGCGCGCAGGGCCGCGGCGTGGTCCTCGCGAACCCGGTCGGTGCTCTTGATCTCCACCAGGGCCAGGGGGCGGCCGGGACGCTGGAGCACCAGGTCCACCTCGCGACCGGCCTTGGTGCGCAGGTAGGAAAAGCGCCAGTCCAACTGTTCGTACGCATTCCGGGCGAAGAGTTCGGTCATCACCCGGCTTTCGAACAGATCCCCGAAATAGCTGGTACCGGGATTCAGCGGCACCTGGAGCATGCGGCTGAGGGCCCGGGTGATGCCGGTGTCGAACAGGTAGAACTTGGGGGCCTGCCGGAGTTGCTTGCGGACGGAGCTGTGGAAGCCGTCCACATGGAAGCCCAGGAGGGTGTCCTCCAGCACCTGGTACCAGGCCTGGATGGTCTTGGGGTCGCTGCCCACCTCCCGGGCAATGCGGGCATGGTTGAGGATCTTGCCGTCGTTCTGGGCTGCGACCTCCAGGAAGCGCCGGAAGGGATCCAGGTTCCGCACCACCTGTTCGGCCTGGATCTCCTCGCGCAGGTAGCCGTGGGCGTAGGCCCGCAGGAAGTCGGCGCGTTCGTTATCGGTGGTGGCGTTCCAGACGGCGGGCAGGCCGCCGAAGCGCAGGGCCCGGTCCTCGTCGTAGGCATCGCCCAGTTCGCGGCGCTGCAAGGGGAACAGGTGGCGCAGCGAAGCCCGCCCCGCCAGCAGGTTGGCGCCCCCCGCCTTGAGCTTGCGGGCGCTGGAGCCAGTGAGAATGAACCGCTGAGGCACCCGGTGGGTTTCGATGAGGTTGTGGACGGCATCCAGCAGGCGCGGGAGCTTCTGCACTTCGTCCACCACCACCTGGGTGATGGCGGGGGGCAGGGCCAGAACCTCGCGCTCCAGGGCGCGAGGTTCGCGGGCCAGGCGGTCCTCGGTATCGGCCTCCAGCAGGTTGAAGACCACGGTGGACGCCGGGGGCAGCGTCATCCGCAGCAGGGTGCTCTTCCCGGTACCCCGGGCCCCGAACAGGAAGCAACTTTTGTTGCCAGGAAGGTTGAGTAAACGATGGAACATATTCCTTATTTAGCCTCTAAAACAGGAGTATGGTCCATTTCATTCGAATGTCCAGGGGCGTATGGCCCGCGAGGGATGGGGGAGAAAAGGATCCGTGGCCGGTGATGAACGGCGATGGACAGTGATCGAAAAACTGGAACGTGGCCAAGAACCCGCACCAGCGGCCCGAACGCCCTTCATCACCGTGTATCACCGTTCATCACCGGCTTATCCTCTGCTTTTTCAACAAGGGCGGTGGACGACGGACTGGGAGACGGCCAGCGACCCGACCAAGGAAGAGAGCGGATGAAAGAGCTTTTTGGCCGGTGATGAACGGTGATGGACAGTGATCAACCCGACCTATTCCTTCCATCGTCCCGAGCCCCAACTCCCCAGAACTGATGTTCGTCTAGGACCCCGTATGCCGTGTGTAAGTCCGATATGAGCAGGCTGAGCGCCAATTTGGGCGGGCCACGGGCCGATTGGAGTGGTCGGTTCGGGGCTCGTGGTCCGGTACGGGTTCGTGGATTTGCGTCACTCCATGGC
>JAJYRN010000026.1 GCA_021794095.1 Acidobacteriota bacterium
GACTGGGCGTCCCTATCCAGTCTGCCGACATGCCTGCTGGCCCGCACCTTTGTGTTACCCCCAATGGAGGATGCACCGCCATTTTCATGCACCGCGGCGCCCCGTGGGGCATCGGCGTCTTATTTCGATCCAGCTCCCTACTTCACCACGGGCAGGTCCACGAAGCTCTCCTTCCCGGCTGTGTGCCAGATGCGCTGGGTGGCGGGGCGGTAGTCGCCCGGTTTGGCGAAGAAGATGTTGGGCACGAAGGTCTGGGGGTTGCGGTCGTAGAGGGGGAACCAGCTCGACTGCACCTGGACCATGACCCGGTGGCCGGGCAGGAAGACGTGGTTGGCCGCGGGCAGCGCGAAGCGGAAGGTGAGCGGTTCGTTCGGCACCAGCGCCTTCGGCTCGGCGGGGTTCTCCCGGTAGCGGCCGCGGAAGATGTCCGCCGACACCATGAGCTGGTAGCCCCCCAGGGCGGGCTGGTCCGCCACCTCGGGCGGGTAGACATCAATGACCTTCACCACCCAATCCGCATCCGTGCCGGTCGTGGAGGCCACCAGATGCGCGACGGGGTTCCCGGCGATGCGCAGGGGCGCGGTCAGCGGCTCGGACACGTAGGCCAGCACGTCGGTGCGGCCCGAGGCCTCCCGCTGGTCGTCCGTGAGCCACCGTGGCCAGGTGCGCACCCCTTCGTAGCCGATGGGCATCACGGGCCGGGCCCGGTAGGGCACGGGCTTGGCGGGATCGGACACGTACGCGTCGAAGGCCGTGCCACCGGCTTCCGGCGGCGTCATCCCCACCTTCAGTCCGGGTTCCAGGTAGAAGCGCGTCTCCGGCGTGGCCGTGCCCGCGCCGGCCCGGGGCCAGCCGGGCAGGCGCTCCCAGCGGTCCGTGCCCGTCTCGAAGGCCGTGACGGGCGCCAGGTCCGCCGCGGGAGAACCGGGCTTCAGGTACTGGTCGAGGAAGGGCTTCAGCATGTCCCAGCGGAAGACGCGGGCGGTGTCCTGGCCGAAGCGCAGGGGGCCCAGACCGCTGCCATCCTGGATCTCGCCTCCATGGCACCAGGGGCCCATGACGAGGTGGACCATCCGGCCGGAGGGATCCTTCGCATGCAGAACCTTCCACACCGCGAGGGCGCCGTAGATGTCCTCTGCGTCGTAGAGGCTGTGCACCAGCAGCACGGGCACCTTGAGGGGCTGGGCGGCCAGAAGGCGATCCATGGCCTGTTCCTGCCAGAAGCTGTCGTAGGACGGGTGAGCGGAGATTTTCCGCCAGAAGCCCAGCTGGTCCATGCCGTGGCTCCGAGCCATGTCGCCCGCGGAGCCCGCGGCCAGGAAGGCCTCGTAGTCGTCGTAGGCTGTGCCCCACCAGCCGAATCCTCCGGCCCGGGCGGCCTCCTGCTCGTAGATGTAGGAGAGGTTCTGCTGGCGGAAGGCGCCGTTGTGGAACCAGTCATCCCCCCGCCAGCCGTCCACCATGGGGTTCATGGGCACCGCCACCTTGAGGGCAGGATGGGGGTCCACCAGGGCCGTCAGGGCCAGGTAGCCGTCGTAGGAGATGCCCAGAATGCCCACGCGGCCGTTGCTTTCGGGCACATGCTTCACGAGCCAGGCGATGGTGTCGTAGGTGTCCGTGCTGGGATCCACCTTCGTAGGATTCAGAGGGCCCCGGAAGGGCCGGTTCATGACGTACTCGCCCTCGGAGCCGTACTTGCCCCGCACGTCCTGCACCACGCGGATGTAGCCGCCCGCCACGATCACATCCGTGGCGTTGTCGTAGCCCTGGAGCACGGGGCCCAGATGGGCGCTGTCGGCGTGGCCCGCCAGCTTGTCGGCGCTGTAGGGCGTGCGGGTCAGGAGCATGGGCGCGTCCTTCGCGCCCTTGGGGACGAGGATCACCGTGTGCAGCTTCACACCGTCCCGCATGGGGATCATCACCTCGCGGCGCGTGTAGTCCCAGCGCGCCGTCACCGGCGTGAAGGCCGCCGGGATCTCGCTGGGCATGCCCTGGGCACCCAGGATCCCGCCCGCCACCAGGAAGGCCGTCATCAGGCCCAGGATCCGCGGATTCGCCATGGTCGCCTCCTCGCACCCCGCCCCCGGGGACGTGGCCTCTGGCGGAGGGCGCAGGGGCTGAACCGATCGTGGGGAGGTGGGCGTCAGTCTACAGGGACGCCGGGGGTGGAGGGTAGGATCAGATGTGGCCTCCCGGCTTGGCCGGGATACCACGGGGGGCGGCATCGCGAACCCAAAGCGGCCCGGCGGATCCCCCTCCTTCATGTCAGTCGCGGGAAGCGAGGGACCATGCTCAGGGCGACCAAGTTCAGCTTCGGAGGCACGGCGGCGATCGTCACCAACATGGCGCTCATCATTGGCCTCGACGCAGCCACGGCCACGAAATCCGCGATCGTGAGCGGACTGCTCATCGTGGCGCTGGCCGACAACCTCACCGACTCGCTCAGCATCCACATCTACCAGGAAGCCGAGCATCTCGAAGCCCGCGATGCCTTCCGCTCGACCCTGGCCAATTTCGCCACCCGCTTGCTGGTCTCATTGACCTTCGTCCTGCTCGTCCTGCTCCTTCCGATCGCCACGGCCGCCCTCGCCTCGATCCTATGGGGCATCCTTCTCCTGGTGGTGCTCAGCACCGTCATCGCCCGGCAGCGGCAGGTCAACGCCTTCTCCGAAGTGGCCAAACACCTGACCGCCGCCGCCGCCGTCATCCTGGTGAGTCGCGCCATCGGAGCCTGGATCCCCGCGCATCTGGGTTAGGAGCTGGGCGCCAACGATGGCAACGATTATTCCGTTCCAGCTCCTTAGGTCTCGCCGACCGCGGTGACGATGAGCCCGTCGCTCTCGCCACCCTGGCGCCAGATGACGGCCACGTGGCCGGTGGCGGTGAGGGCCGCCGCCGGGTCGCGGGCCTCACGGCCCGGCGCCCCGAGCAGCAGCGGGCGGGGGCTCCAGACCTGGCCGTCGAAGCGGCGCACGCACACCGAGGCCTGGGCCCCCTGGTCCTGGCACCACACGGCCAGGGCCTGGCCCGACGCGTTCACCATCAGCGCGTGGGCCTCGCTCTGGCCCAGATCCTCCACCAGGGGGAAGCGGTGCTCATCCCAATGGCCTCCCGCGAAGCGCTTCGTGAACAGCTTCTTGGCACCGGCCACCTCCTGCCGCCACAGGGCATGGGCCTCGCCCCGGTCATCGAGGCCCACCAGGGGCCACAGGATCGAGCGCCCCGTGGCCAGCACGGGGGAGGCGCTCCATTCGAGGGTATGCGGGTCAAAATGGCTGGCGTGGAGGGCCTGGAAGCCACCTTCGCCCTCGGCCACCCAGAGGACGATGGCGCCGCCGCGGGGATCCAGGGCCAGGCGGATGTAGCCCGCCGCGGAAGACGCCACCCGCGTGGGGCGGTCGCTCCAGCAGCGTCCGCTGGGATCGTAGTGGCAGGCCACCAGGTGCCCTTCGGCACCCCGCCCTTCGCTCCAGACCACCAGTCCGTGGCCCGAGCGGTTGAGGGCGAGCTGCGGATAGACAGGCTCCGGGGAGGCCTGGCCCAGGGGCGTGGGCGCCGCGTCCCAGGCGCCCGAGGCGGGGTCGTAGCCGCAGGCGAACACCCGGTAATCCCGCCCCCCGCCCTGGCACCACACCGTCTGGATGCCCCCCTGGTCATCCATGGCGGCGCGCAGGCTGAAGACCTCGCCGGGCGCGGAATGGAGCGTCAATGGGTAGGGCACCCAGGTTTCCGCGGCGCCCAGCATGTGGCGGGCGGAGACCCGGGCCACCTCGCCTTCGCGCTCGTGCCAGACCACGGCCACCTCGCCCCGGATGTTCATGGCCAGCTCCGGCGCCCGGGCCTCGGTGCGGGCGCTGTCGAGACGGCGGGGCACCAGATCCCAGGCCCCCGCCTCCGCATGGAACCGGCAGATATAGACGCCCTCGTGATCCTGCCCGCGGTGGTGCCAGGCGGCCAGGGCCTGGCCATGCTCATCCATGGCGATCTGCGGCCGGCCCACCCGCCCCCGGTCCAGCACCCGCGGCGCCGCCCAGCGCTCGGGGCCGGACCGGGATTTCTGGGGCAGCCACCGGGTGAGCAGCGCTTGCAAGGACATGAGGAGGCTCGTGGGGGTTCGGGCTCCCATCCTACTCCGACTCACAACCCCCGGGACGCCCGGGGAATCATCCTGGTACCATGGTTTTTTCGAGGTTCCCGTGACCCGCACTCCGACCCTTCTCGCATCCGTGGCCCTGCTCGCCCTCCTGGGCGCCTGCCACCGGGACTCCGCCCCCGTCACGGCGGCTCCCACGGGCCCTGCGCCCGCCCCCGCCGCGGCGCCCGCCGCCATGCCGGGCATGCCGGGCATGCCCGGCATGGGCGCTGCCGCCCCCACTCCCGCCGCCTCCGCCACGGGCACCGTGGAGGAAACCATGAACGCCTCCACCTACACCTACGTGCGGGTGAAGACGCCCCAGGGCGACATCTGGGCGGCGGCGGGCCAGTTCAAGGTGGCCGTGGGCGACAAGGTGGTGGTGCCCATGAACATGCCCATGTCGAACTTTGAGAGCCGGACCCTGCACCGGACCTTCCCCATGATCTACTTCGCCTCCCAGATCGAGGTCCTGCCCAAGGGCAAGTAGGCCGCCTCCGGGGCCTTCCCCGCCTGTGATTACCCCTGCAACAGCCGGTCCTCGGCCAGACGCAGGAGGTGGTCGCAGGCGAGGAGGCCGTCGCGGTGGTTCAGGCGCTCGAAATGGCCCCGGAGATGGCGGAGGGTGCGGGGGATGGCCGGGGCGAAATGGGCCTTGTGGCGGTGCACCAGCTGGTGACCGAAGGTGCCCAGGGCCTTGAGGTTCCGCTGGATGGCGCTGAGGTTCAGTTCGCCGTCCAGGTCCGCGTGGCTCCAGCCCAGTTCGTTCAGGAGGGGTTCCTCCAGTCGCCGCCCGGCCTCCGCCGCCCAGTCCCAGTAGCCGTCGTAGCGGATGCTGGCCAGATCGTAGGTGGCCGCGCCCCGGCGGGCATCCTGAAAGTCCAGCACCACGAGGCGATCGCCGTGGACCATCAGGTTCCGCACGTGGAAATCGCGGTGGGTGAAGAAGCGGGCCCGGGTCTCCAGGCTGGCGTGGACCTCCTCCATGAACCGGTCCAGCCACCGGGGCGGATCCTTGTCCAGGAAGTCCCGGAAGAAGTTGACGCGGCAGTACTCCCACTCGAAGGCGAACTTCGCCTCGTCGAAGGCCCGCTGCATGAAGAAGGTGTGTTCGGGCGCACCCATCGTCAGCGGCCCGGCCAGGGTGGCCAGCAGCCAGCCCGCCTGCTCCGCCCAGCGCGCCTCCTCTTCGGGATGCTCCACCAGCCGCATTTCCAGCGTGGTATCGCCCAGATCCTCCACCAGCAGGCAGCGATCCTCATCGTGATACTGGAGGATGGTGGGCACATGGACCACGGGATCCAGGAAGGCCTGGAGTGCGCGGAACTCGAAGTAGCTGTCATCCGGCTTCTCCGGCGTGTCCAGGGGATGCATCACCACCAGCGCCGTGCCCAGCTTGGGATGGTCCACCCGCAGGTACTGCCGCGCGCCCGCGTCCCCCGCCAGAGGCCGGGGAGCCTTCAGATCCCAGCGTTCCAGGGCTCGGGCGAGTCGGGGGTCCATCCGATCAGGGTACTCCCGCCCGGGGCATGGTCCAGCGCCTTTCAGAACCCCAGCCGCACCTGGTGACCCCCCTCCTCGAACCAGAGGGCATCGGCGTCGGAGATGGCGGGGGGCGGGGCGGCGCCGGGACCGAGGACGCAGTGGGCGAGGCGACCGCCGGGGACGGCCGAGGGATGGACGTAGCAGCCGGGCAGGCGTCCCTCCTGCCTCGGGGCCAGCTCGGCGGCGGCGGCCATGAGAGCCTCGGGCGTGCCGACCTCCCGCCAGGGGAAGGGCTCGGCCACCACCCCCAGGTGGAGGGACAGGCGGGGGCGGAGGGCATCCATTTCGCTCGGCCCCTCGGGCAGGAGGGCCAGGGCCTCCGGCGACCAGGCGGCGGCACCCGTGAAGTGGAAGGGGCCCTGCACCCCGGTCATGCCCTTGGGCAGGACGCAGCCCTGCGCGTCCAGCCACACGGGGTTCCAGGGACCGCCGGGATGCGGCACCAGGAGCCAGCTCAACTCAGCCCGGGCCTCGCGGTGGCATGCCCGCAGCCGGTCGAAGGGCACCGCGTCGGCCCAGATGTCGGCGTTCCACACCAGCAGTTCGGTGGCCACGCGGCCAAGGGCGTGGCGCAGGCCCCCGGCACTGCCAAGGAGAATCGGCTCATCGAAGACTTCGAGGCCCTCGGCCACGGCGCGCAGCCGGTCGGGGAGCAGGTGTGCGTTGCAGCCAATCCGCACGGCCCCGCCGCCACGCAAGGCCTCGGCGCCCCACTGGAGGAGGGGGCGATCGCGCAGGGTCCAGGCGGGCTTGGGCAGGCAGCGGCTCAGGACACCCATCCGCGTGCCCAGGCCTGCGGCCAGGAGGAAGCCGTCAAGGGGTTCCGGCATCGTCCACTTCCGGCGGCAGGGGCCGCAGCAGGAACTGGGCGGGAGCCAGGCCGCGCATGGAGAGCACACGAATGTGCCAGCCTTGGATGCACAGCTCGTCGCCGGGGCGGAGGATGCGGCCCAACTGTTCCTGGAGGAAGCCGCCCAGGCTCACAGAGCCTTCGGCCGCCTGGAGGTCCAGGCGGAGGTGGTCCTCCAGCTGCTCCAGCAGGACGTTGCCCTGGGCCAGCCAGCCGCCGCCGCGGGTGCGCTTGAGCTGGATGCCCTCGCGGTCGAATTCATCCTGGATCTCGCCCACCAGCTCCTCCAGCACATCCTCCAGGGTGACGAGGCCATCCACGCCGCCGTGTTCGTTCACCATGAGGGCCAGGTGCTGCTTGCGCTGCTGGAACTCCAACAGCAGGCCCTGGATGGGCTTCATCTCGGGCACGAAGAAGGCGGGCCGGGCGAAGCTGCGGAGGTCGGGCATTCCGGGGTCGTCCCGCAGGGCCCAGAGCAGCTCCTTCAGGTGCACCACGCCCACCACGCGGTCGAGGTCGCCATCCACCAGCGGGATGCGGGTATGGGGTGTGGTGCGGGCCAGGGTCAGGTTCTCCGCCAGGCTGTGCTGGAGGTCGAAGCAGACCACCCGGGCGCGGGGCACGGCGATCTCCTTCACGGTGCGGCGGCTGAAATCGAAAAGGTTCTCGATCAGCTCCTTGCGGCGCAGCCCGAGCTGACCCTGGGCCTGGCTATGCTCCAGCATCCGCTTGAACTCATCCTCGGAAGGAAGGGCATCCTCCGCATCGCCGGGGCGGAGGCCGAAGATCCGGAGCACGAGGTGGCTGGCCTGGGTGAGGGCCCAGGTGAGGGGCCACACCAGGCGGGACCAGGCCAGCAGGGGCCGGGCGGTGCGCAGGGCCCAGGGCGTGGCGGCCTGGATGGCCACGCTGCGGGGCACCAGCTCGGCCAGCACCACATCGAGGGTGGTCATGATGAGCAAAGCCAGGCCGCTGCTGAGGGGCAGACGCAGGCCTGGCCAGGGAATGCGGCCAAAGAGGCGCTGGAAGACTTGTCCAAAGAGGCCCTCGCCCACGGCGCCAAGGGACAGGGCGCAGAGCACGATGCCCACCTGAATGGCGGAGAGGTGGTGGCCCAGGTTCCGATGGACTTCCAGGGCCTGCGCGGCGCGGGGATCGCTGTCCAGCAGGGCTTCGAGCTGGGTGGGACGCATGCGCACAGCCGCGAACTCCGCCAGCACGAAGAAGGCGCTGGCCAAGAGGAGGGCGAGGCAGAGCAGGGCCGCGGCGAAGACCACGCTGCCCCCGGCTAGCCGCGGGCGAGGTCCGAACCCCGCCGGAGCAGATCCATGGTCTCCTGCACAAAGGACTCCAGCCGGCCCGAACGCTCCCGGCTTTCGGCCAACTGGGCTTCAAGCCCTTGCCGATCCGCCTCCAGGGCCGCCTGAGCTTGCTGCTGAGTGGCCAGCGCCTCCTGCTCAGAGGCCAACATTTGAGCCAAACGGGCCAGTTCCGATTCTTTCTGGTCCAGCCCGTTCATGAGCTCCAGGCGCTCGCCCTCGTGCTGGACGGTGGATTCGTCATAGCGCTGCTGGAGTTCCGACCCCCGCTGAGTCTCGGCGAGGAGGTTCGCCTCCAGGCGCCGGACCTCCTCGTCCCGGGCTTCCAAAGCCCGCTGGCATTCGGCCAGGGACGCCTGGAGCCCCAGGTTCGTCTCCTCCTCCGCGCGAAGGCGGTCATTCAGGGCGGCCAGATCCCGGCCCTGGCCCCGCAGGGTGGCCTCCAGACCCGCCACCTCCATCTGGAGGTTGTGGGCGTGCTCCTTGTGGCCCGCCGCATCCAGCAGGGCCGCCTGGTGGAGACCTTCCAGGTCGTGGTGGCGCGTGGCCAGGCCTTCGAGGCTCTCGTTGAGCTGGGCCTGGGCCTCCTCCAGCCGGGCATGCGCAGCCCCGAGCTGGGCATGGGTTTCCTGGAATTCAACCAGCTCCCGTTCCCGACCCTGGAGGGCGATCTCCAGGTCCTCGGCCCGGCCCCGGAAGGCATCCAGTTCGAGAGCCTGGAGCTGGAGGCGATCCCGCTCCTTGAGCAGCTCGATGGTGCGCTGGGTCTTCTCCCCGAGCTGCTGGTTGAGGGCTTCTACCTGGTGCAGCAGGTCGGTGCGTTCCGTCAGGGCTTCCCGCAACTGGGTCTTGAGGGTGTCACCGTCGCGGGAACCCGCCTCCTCCAGGTGCTGGAGGGCAGCTTCCGCCTCTGCCAGCTTCTCCCGCAGCGCCTCGGCATCGCGGTTGCGCCGCTCCATCTCATCGAGGTTCAGGGTCACGGAACTCAGCTGGCGCTGCAGCTGCTGAAGATCGGCGGAGGCCGCCGCGAGCTTCTGGTCCCGGGCCCGCAGTTCCTCATGGAGGGCCGCCACCTGGTCTTCCAGAAGACGCATCCGGCTGGTGTCCGCCGCGGCGGTGGCGCGAAGATCCAGTTGCTGCGTCACCGCGGCCTCAGGCGGGAGCGGCGGGAGCAGATCCAACGCCCGGCGCAGGGGCGGAGCAGGGGGCTCCTCGATGGAGGCCCGCAGGCCCTCCAGCCAGTCATCGCCCAGCTCCGTGTCCACCAGCTCGCCCAGGGGATTGTCCGGATCCAGCGCCTTCACCGGCACCAGGGGCGTCAGGAGGGACACCAGGGCACTGGGCGCGACGGGTTTGTGCAGGTAGAGATCGGCCCGGCCCTTGAGGCTCTGGTGGCGCCGGTACTCTTCCTCGGTCGCCTTGGCGCTGATGAGCGCCACCTTCAGGTCCGCGAGAAGGGGGCTTTTGCGAATGGCCGAGCAGAGGGCATAGCCCTTGTTGTCGGCCACCTCCACGCAGATCAGGGCCGCCGCGTAGCCGCCCCGCTCCAAGCGGGGCAGTACACCCTCGGGGGAGGGACACACGTCCAGATCGAAGGCGGCCTCCAGGCTGACCTGGTGCTCCTTCAAGAAGCTCCGGTCGCTGTCCACGAGGAGGAGTCGCTGACCCATGGCTGCATCCTTCGGCGGGGTGAGTTTTTCAGTCTACCCGACCTGAACGGAGGAGACCGCCCGGCCACTGTGGGGGATGGGGCTGGAGCTTCGTCCTCTTATGCCGCCACGGGGGGTGCCCAGGCCAGGCCCAGGCACCCCGTGGGGGGCACGAGAGGGGACATCGCGCGCCGCAGGCGAGCAGGAGGTCCCCCCTCGTTAGGAGCTGGAACGAAATAAGACGCCGATGCCCCACGGGGCGCCGCGGTGCATGAAAATGGCGGTGCATCCTCCATTGGGGGTAACACAAAGGTGCGGGCCAGCAGG
>JAJYRN010000021.1 GCA_021794095.1 Acidobacteriota bacterium
GGAGCAGCACGAGGCCTGGGTCGGAGTCACCTGGCTGAAGATGCAGGGGGCTTCGTGACCATGGCCCCCCAGACGCCCAAAGCGCCGCAGGGTAGCGGCTGCGGTCGGGCTCCGCCCTCCCTCCGCCGCTACCCTGACAGATCACCATCAACCACCTACCGGAACGAACTTACAGAAACTTCTGGACACAACTGTGGTCTCTCAAAAGTAAAGAATGAGACAAAGATCGCAAAGTTGGTTCACTGCCGCCTAGAACCCGACCCATCCAGAAAACCTCCGCATAATTGTTTGTTTTCGGCGCCTATTCCCCGCATATTGCAACACTCAATAGCATCGATAGCAACTGAATTAAACCAACCATTCCAAGCGCAATAAGCAAATAAATAAACTTCATTTTCATGTAGACCCTGATTAACCAATATGCACTTATCAAACTAATAATCAGTGGTATCGACCATGATAGATCTTGAGATAGATTGGTGCCAAAATACCTTTCATGAATCCAAAAGAGGACAATGGTGCTGACGATCTGACCGATTATCAACGCCAATACAATTAACACATGCTTAAATTGCTTATTATCATTAGTCAACATAAAAACTCCATGAAGTTAGTGATAATAAATATAATTAGTTAACCCAATCAAGGTATTTGTTCCATCTTTACAATTATTACTAGGCAAACTGTAGTTTAAACTAAATCCAGAGAGCACACTAAAGGCTATCTCGACATATGGGACATAATCAGCCCCACCCACATAATGAAGGTATTGGACATCGTGTAGGGCTTGATTAGCCGCCATTACATCCGCAGGTGCATCTACAAACCAGCCAGAGCTTCCCCCATTGCCATAGCTATAGGTGTGCAGCAAGTTACCGCGTTGATTTGTCGTCAGGGTAAATGAATGAGAAAACCAACCATTTTTCGCGTCTGCTGAATTAGTACCGAATGTCCTGTCAACCCAATACGCAGCCGAATAATCTGTTTGCGCCGAAGGTTCTAGCTCTTACTAGCTCTTACTAGCCGAATTATCAAATAACGATGGATGG
Organism: Acidobacteriota bacterium; assembly: GCA_021794095.1. Classification (GTDB taxonomy): domain Bacteria; phylum Acidobacteriota; class Holophagae; order Holophagales; family Holophagaceae; genus Geothrix. The sequence goes on from JAJYRN010000021.1 coordinate 1,050, forward strand.
GGCATAAGTAAGATAGCAAAAAGGAAATACACTGATTTTATCCAGTAGCTACAACTTGAAATTTCAACGACTAATCCTATTAGTAAAATAAACAATATTATGGTTATTAACAGTATTTTTGAATATTTTTTACCGAGTAACCCGAATTGACCATAAAGAGGAACAAGCCATTTTAATGAAAATCCAGAAAACACCATGCCAATTAAAATGAACCAAAAAATGTTTATCCCGCTAAAAGGTGTTGAATTCATAATCATCAATTTAACCTCCCGATAAATGTATATGCAGGATCCCGTCATCATCTAAAAAGCTAAGGCATGAATGGGTTGAGGCCAGATGCGTTTACCGCTGAACCAATTGCATTGCCAATTTCAAAACCAGCGATACCTACCCCGGTGGCAATTGTTGCTACTCCAGCGCTGGCTAAACCTGCAGCAATCCATGACTCACCTGCAGTTGCGGCGGTTCCTGTGGCAGCGAAAAAACCTTCATCGAGATATGGAGAGGTCGCTGGCCAAGTAGGGAAATAGCCCCAATTAAGTCCGAAAGGTGTAACTCCCGTTACTCTTGTAGCCCATGCAGATGCGGCTTGTCCCAAGCTGATAGATCCTACCTTGCCAACTAAGCTATTGCCGACAAATTGATTGGTTTGATTAAAACTGCTCTTCCAACGATCTAGCCATGTACTTTGATCTGTTTGCGCCAAATATGAGTCGGTTATATCATCCGAAACCCATTGCCATGGTTCCTGGTTGATATCATAACTTTCAGATGTTATTACTTCTACAGAGGGGTGCTCCCAGCCACCTGTAATTTGGGACCCATCAGGTAATGTAAAATACATGGAATTATTCTGCATTTGAGGGAAGTAATATCCACCATTGCCTGAGCTAATGCGATAATTTGGGTCTCCACCTCCACCTACGCAGCTGAATATACCACTATCAGGCGGAAGGGTTCTCATCCATTCGGCCAAGGATGAATTGTACCAAGTATTAGCATTTGCGTCCATTCCAGAAGGATCTGACATCATCAATGGACTGCCAAGCCCATATGCATATTGGTCGATCGAGTTTGGATCAGCGCCTTGATCACTGTTAAGGAATCGGTGCCACTGAGGACTGTAGAATCGCCCCCGCATATAGACAAGGCCATCAACATCTGTCTGCAGGTGCCCGGTATACCCTGTCATCGGGATATAGGCTCCTGCATTTGGATAGGGAGACGTGAGGGATTCACCATATGGCCCGAACATCTGTGCGCCCTGGAAGCCCGAGACCCCAGGACTCGTGACCAGAATCGGGGTGCCAAGGTGATCACAGTGCAACTCGTGGACCCCACTGGCATCGATTTCGGCGATGGCAAGGCCCCCAAGGTAGACCACATCCCCCTTCCAGGCCCACGAGGTGCCTGAACCAGCGTACTCAGAAAGCATGAGGCCGCTGCTGGAGTAGGCGAATCGCCGGTTGTTGGCGATAGTTCCAGAGTCCAGCACCTGGAACCTGGTTCCGCTGGGAAGATACGCATAGGTCTCTGTCGAGCCATTTAGGGTGGTGCTACTCAGGCGTCCTAAGCCATCCCAGACGAATCCATAGGCCGAGGCGCTCCCTACCGAAGTCCCAGCCTGTTTTGCTTCCCCGTCCCCGTCATAACTCCATTGTGTCGCAAACCCCTCCTGGGTCTGGGGTGGGATCTGATTTGTGGGCACCCCGTTTATGGACAGTGGGGCCGCGAAAGTGAAATTCGTGAACCCGGGTGCGGCTCCAGCCTGAGCATTGGTGTTATTCCCAAAACCATCATGCTGGAGGGATTCCGAGATTCCCATTCCTTGACTTGTGGCTTGTGTAAGCCTCCCGAGCCAATCGTGAGTCAGACTTGTCCACTCACCTGCTTGGTTCAGATGGTTCAACGCGTCGTAGCCATATTCTCGAACAATAGTCGCTGCCCCGGGGGCAGTGATCGTCTCCGAATTAATCTGAGTCCCATCAGGAGTAAAGTCCCAGGTATCCGACGCACCTGAGACAAATTGAAGTCCACCCAGATGTCCCCACCCCTCGGTGTCGTAGCTAACGTTGGTCAGAAGAAGGCCATTATTGGTAACGCTCGTGATTCGCCCAAAATTGTTTTGATCGTCGTAATGATAGATAATTTGCCGACCCTGCGGGTAAGTGATCGATGACATACGATTCACATTGGGATCGTAGCCATAAATGATCGCCCAAGGTGCCGAAGCCCCCTCAGGAGTAATGGTTTCAGAATGCACGCGACCGATGGCGTCTGGTGTATAGGAAATAGAGCCGGTCTGGTTTGCACTATTTGTGCTTGAACTCAGCAAAAAAAGACCATTATAATTAAAATATGCGTTATCTGTTCCATTGACTACTGAACGAATTCGGCCCAAACCGTCATAGATTAAAGTCCGGATTCGCCCGTCATTTTCCCGGATGCTCAGTGGTAATCCCTGAATATTGTAAAGCGATCCATTATAGTTGTAAGTTGTTGTCCCCGTTTCAGGTTCTGTTTTACTTAGGAGTAATCCTAAGGTGGAATAATTAAATGATCTCACTTGGGGCGTCTGCCCTGATGGCGTGATTGTAAGCGTGGTTACATGGCCTTGCGCGTCGTACTGCCAGGTTGTGACAGTTCCAAAAGGATCCGTGGCACTAATTGGGTTACCCCAAAGATCTAATGATTTGCTAGTTGTGAATGTCTGTCCAGTGTACTTCACGGTCTGGACCTGATTGCCAGAACCGTCATCCGAGTAGCTATAAGCAACTTGAGGGCCTACTGGAGGGGTGACTTGAATCAATCTTCCCAGGGCATCAAACGATTTACTTGTCGTACGGACATTTCCTGCCGGGGACACTTCCTTAACCTGGACTAATTGTCCGTTCTGATCATATGAATAGGTCTCGACGACGCCGTCGCTTCCCCTGACCTTTTCGTAAGGTCGTCCGAAGCTATCGCTGTACACGGTGGTGGTGCGCCCATTCTTCTGGGTGATCGTTTCCACTTCACTAGGATAGGTCGTATTGATGGGTGCATCACCGGTACGTGTGGATTTGGTAATTCTTCCGTGAGCATCGTAACTCGTTCCAACAGTGACTCCGAGGCTATCCATATAGGAAGTGACTCGGTTTGCGGAATCATAGGCGAAGGACGTATCACTAACGGAATTGGTACACCCCGCCGTCGTTGGACCATCGTAGGTGGTGGTATTGCTGTTTGGCAATGCTGTCGTTGGGTCTAGATAAAAAGTCTCTGATTTGCCACCACTTGTCGAAAATGATGCACCAGAAGCAAATGGTGCCTTGGTTTGAAGATGACCGTATCGATTATCTCCTTTTGGGAAGTAAGTGTAGTTCGTTCCGATTCCTGCCGAAGGGGTTCCAAGACAATATTGAGACAAAAGAAATGTGGTTGAATTGTAGGCATAGGACATTTGCTTGGGATTTGGGTAGACACCATTCGCTTTGTTAAGACGCGATTCTGTGGTCGTAGTACACCGATTTGGATCCAGATACTCAGGATGGCGATCGTACGTATAGGAAACATCGGATTCATAGGCATAGGGAATGCCGGGGCCTGAACCCGTCGTAGTAGAGGTTGGAGATCCTGTTTTGATATCCAAAGTGGCGCTGAAACTATGAGGAGGCGCACCAGTGGTCGCCGTATTGGCTGTCGACATACCTGTAAGGGTTCCGTCAACACCATCCAATGAATAGCTGTACTGAGTGGTACTCGTCGCATTCGCCCCAGCTACGATGATCTTGCTAGCAGAACCATTTCCATAATCTGGACTGCTTGGGATCGCGAACTGATACGTCGTGGTGGGATTGTCTGCCGTAACGACGGGCTGACTATTCCATGTCTGAGTCCCAGACCACGCCTCATTGTAAGTATTGGTCCAGGCGGTCGCAGTAGCCGTGGTGGGGAGATTCCATGTGAAGGTTCGAGTCAAAGTCACACCCGAATTGGTCGCGGTGTTCTGCTGGACGCTCCTGTAGTTGTCCACCATGATGGTGGAACTTTGTGCCGCGGCTGGATCTACCAAGCTGGTGTCCTGCCAGGTGATCCCCGTTTGGAGTTCAAGAGGATCCTTGAAGCCCGTCAGTTCACTGGCACCTGTAGGGGATTCGACGTTATATGAGAAATACCAATTCAGGTCCGATACTGGCCAAGGCCACGGGTTGGAGACTTGCTGCGGCACCGGAAGCTGGGCCCAGCCCAAGTCCGGTAGGGGCATGCTGGGGTTGCCAATACGCAGCCGGGTTGGTCGAAGCACGGGCCCTCCCGCAAGGGGCAGCATCGCGTCCGTGGTCGTCTGAAGATCCGGATAGGCCGTCACCTGGATGCTGGGAGCCTGAACATTGATAAAATCTGCCCGAAGGTAATCCCCCTTTACGCCACCACCGCCTGCGCTAGGCTCCGCCCACTGGAGTTGGACACCCTTCCCGAGCTGATTCAGCGCCTGGACCGTACGAACGGCCGCGATCCCACTTGGCAACCCGGTCGTGATATTCCGCCATTGAAAACTCACCCAGTGCCCGAACCGATCCACCCAGAGCAATGGAACCCAGGCGTAGAGTTCCTTGGCATAGGCGTAAACCCTGGCTCTATCCCGATCCATCACGACGTAGTAACCCGAATGCGTACCCGTTGTGAATCCCACGGGTGCCACCGAGGCGACCTTGCTGGCCCAAGACCCCAAGTCGGCTGCCACCGCCGGGTAGGCAACCAAGGCTCCAGATGAATCAATCGTGACCGCGCTCGCAGCCTTAGCCGCAAGACCAAATTGGGGCGGCAAACTGAACGTACCGGTCATGGTAGTGAAATCGTTAGAAGAGTGGACAGTCCCATCCTCAAGTACGTAATACGGGTTTGGAGTGAATTGATCTAACTTGCCATAATCACCAGTGCCTGGTACAGATTGAGTATCATTTGAAGAGATAAAACCAAAATCAATTGTTCCAAAAATTGGCCTAGCATAGCGGACAAAACCAGGAGCGTACATTCCTCCAGTTCCAATCATAGGAGAAATGCCAGTCTTAATTGCAGCCGTTGCGCCAGAAAGGCTGATGTATCCACGACTATTAACGACTGGCCAAGCATTCGATGCATTGTACCTGAATACCACAGGAATAGGTATTTCCCCAGGAACAGCTCCTATTGGAATAACAAATGAAAGAGCACCTTTGCCCATATCCACCGAAAACCCATTTCCCGTGACAACTGGGAATAGGTTGTTCGAACCGTCGGCTCCTCCAAGGGCAGGAGCGCCCGTGCTGACGCCCGTCATGGTCGCGTGAGGTGGATACAAGATCCGGTACGGGGATGTTTGACCGAAGAGCGTTCCAGCCAGGAATAGACCTGGCAAAATCTTAAATTCAATCAACTTTCTCACATACACTCCTATAAAAATAGAACTTCAAGGCAAAGTACGAAAATTTTCAAAAACTCACATTCATTACAAAAATATTTCTATTGCTACATTCGAAAATCTAATGACACTTTCAGGCTAGTCGAAGCGAGTGTAATGAGACCCAGGATCCTTGGGCAAGGCTTTTTTTCGTATTTTGCGCTGAAGCGGGCATTGGTTCAGGGACTTGCGAAAGTCAGGCAGCCAGCCCTTCAGCCGGCGTTGCCAGCGCATTCGCCTGATGCAGAGTCTTTGGCTCGGTTCCGTTTAGCCTCTGGGATACTGGCTTCATGAGCCTCCGTCCCGATTCGCCCCTCCTCGCGCCTTCGCTCCTCTCCGCCGACTTCGCGCGGCTGGGGGAGGATCTGCGGATGATCGCGGCGGCGGGCGCCCAGGTGGTGCATGTGGATGTCATGGACGGCCGCTTCGTGCCCAACATCACCATCGGTCTGCCGGTGGTGGAGGGCCTGCGCAAGGCCACCGCCCTGCCCCTGGACTGCCACCTGATGATCGTGGAGCCCCTGCGCTATGCCGCCGAGTTCGTGAAGGCGGGCGCGGACTGGGTGAGTGTCCACCAAGAGGCCGATCCCCACCTGCACCGCACTTTGGCCGCCATCCGCCAGGCGGGCGGGAAGGCCGGGGTGGTGCTGAATCCCGGCACGCCGGTGGAGACTCTGGTGGACCTCGTCGGCGACTTCGACTTCGTGCTGCTCATGAGCGTGAATCCCGGCTTCGGCGGGCAGGCCTTCATCCCCCGCGTGCTGGACAAAGTGAAGCGGCTGGATGCCCTGCGCGCGGAACGGGGCGTGCCCTTCCTCATCGAGGTGGACGGCGGTGTCAGCCTGAAGAATGCCGCGGACCTCGTGCGCGCCGGGGCCGATTGCCTCGTGGCCGGCAACGCCGTCTTCAAGGCGCCGGATCCGACGGCCGCCGTGGCCGGTCTGCTCCGCGAGATGGCGCACGGGCGCACAGTCTGAGCTTTGCCTCGCGCGGCATCCGCTTGATGGCCCGCTCCCGCCGCAGCGCGTCCGCCTTCGTGCCGCAGGCTTCGGTATAGACGAGTTCCAGCGGGGCCCGGCCGCGGGTGTACTTCGCCCCCTTCCCCGCCGCGTGCTGGGCCAGTCGGGCGGCCACATCCAGGGCGATGCCGCAGTAGAGCGTCCCGTCGCCGCAGCGGAGCAGGTACACGGACCAGGCGGTCATATCAGACGCGGTGTCCCGGCTTGGCCGGGACACCGCGTGGTGGCGCACGAGGGGGGACATCGCGAGCCGAGGGCGAGCAGGCGGTCCACCCTCGTTCATGGCAGGGCCAGGATGGCCTTCAGGCGGGCCAAGCCCTCAACCTCACCGCGGCCCGCGGGCAGACGGAGCACCACCAGCACATCGCCCCGCCCCGCCAGCACCCAGGCCCGGGTGCCGCCGCCCGGGGCCGGCGCGGTGGCCGGAAGGATCCACCAGCCTTCCTGGCCCAGCAGCATCTTCACGGCCACGAAGTACCCGGAACAGAACCGCGGCAAGGCGGTCAGCAGCTCCATCTGCAGTGGATCCTCGAGCCAGGCCCCCAGGTCTGCGGGGCTTGTCTGGAGGAGATCCCCGCGGCCAATCCAGGGGGGTGTGATGGGCGGCAGATCATTGCCCGGCGGCAGGCGGTTCCCGAGAAAGGGGGCGAAGGTCTCCAGGAGCTGGAGCCGGGCCACGCTGCTGCCCTCCTCCTGCCGCCACTGGGCCATGGAATACTGGCTCCAGGCCAGGAAGGCCCGGTCGCAGCCTTTCCGGAACGCCCCCTCGAGATCCACCTTGCCGTGGCCCTTGGGACCGCCACAGGGAAAGGGCGTGTCACCGCCGGAACACCGGTAGCGCAGATCCTGGATGCTCCAGTCGTTGCCCAGGAGCTTCAGCCAGAGCACGCGCGCCAATTCGCCCATGGGCGTGACCGACTTCACCTCTCCGACACCCACCGGAGGGGCATCTCCGGCGTAGAGCACCAAGCCTTCCCCCGGCAGCAGCGGCCCCAGGTGGGGCGCCGCCCCTGCGAAGACAGGCATGGCCGCCATCCCGACCAGGGCCACGGCCTGGAGCCATCTGCGCGCCTGTCCCATGGAGGCCCCCTGGCTGCGATCCTACTCCATCCGGCGGGCCCGTCCTTCGCGGAACAGCTCTGGCAGACTGGAGCCATGCCGGATCGCCGCGTGCTCGTGAACCTCCGGGGCCTGCTGACCCCCGATCCCGCCCAGGCCTGGGCGGTGGACCGCATTCCGGATGCCGCGCTGGCGATGGAAGGCAGCCGCGTGGCCTGGATCGGCCGGGCCGTGGACCTTCCCGCCGCCTGGGCCGATGCGCCCCGGGTGGATGGCGGCGGCGCCTGGGCCAGTCCGGGCTTCGTGGATCCGCACACCCACCTGCTCTTCGGGGGCGACCGCTCGGGCGAATTCAACCGCCGCCTCCACGGCGCCACCTATCAGCAAATCGCCGCCGAGGGCGGCGGGATCCGCGAGACCGTCCGCGCCACCCGGGCTGCCTCCGTGGCGGAGCTGGTGGCCACCGGCGAAGCGCGGCTGCGGGCCTTCCGCGAGCGGGGCGTCGTGCATCTCGAAGTGAAGACCGGCTACGGCCTGGAGCTGGAGGCCGAATCCCGGCTCACAGCGGCCTACGCCGAACTGCGGCGCCGGGGCTGGAGTTTCGACGTGACCCTGCTGCCGGCCCATGACCTGGCCCCGGAATTCGCGGGCGAGGCCGAGGCCAACGCCCGCGCCGTGGCCGAGGACTGGCTGCCGGAACTGGTGCGCCGGCACCCCGGAATCGCCGCCTTCTGCGACGTATTTGTGGAAAAAGGCGTGTACTCCGCGGACCAGGGGCGGCGCGTTCTCGAAGCCGGGAAGCGCCTCGGACTGCGCCCCCGGGTCCACGCCGACGAGCTGACCTGGACCGGTGGCGCGGAGCTGGCGGCGGAGCTGGGCGCGGCCAGCGCGGACCATCTCATGTTCTGCAGCGAGGCCGGCATGAGGGCCATGGCCGCCGCTGATGTCACCCCCGTGCTGCTGCCGGGCACCACGCTCTTCCTCGGCATGCGCGACTGGGCCCCGGCACGGAAGCTGATCGAGGCCGGTTGCCGCGTGGCCCTGGCCACGGACTTCAATCCGGGCTCCTGCCCCTGCGTGGATCCCCTCACCATCCTGCGCCTAGGCTGCCTCCAGCTGCGCATGACCTTCGAGGAAGCCTTCACCGCCATGACCCTCCACGCCGCCCGCAGCCTGGGCCGTCCCGACCTTGGCCACCTGAATCCCGGCGCGAGGGCCGATGTGCTGCTGTGGGATGTGGGCGAGATGTTGGAGCTGGTGTACTGGGTGGGCGAACCCTACCGGCCGAAGCTCCTGCCCGCGTGATCCGGAACGAGCTGGACACGGAGGACACGGAACACGGCAGGAAGACACGGAGAAGAACCTGGATGGGTTTTCTTCCCTGTCCTCGGTGACCACCTTCCTTTTCAGCCTCCGGTCGGAGTGCCTTCCTCGGGCCGCTTCCCGTGCATGAGCTCCACCACGGACTGATAGAGGCCGCGCCGGACTTCATGGCGCTGGTAGGCGCGGGTGATATAGCGGACGCGCACCTCGATGCCGTTGCTGGTGGGCCGCACGTTGATGCCGGGTTGGGCCGAGAACGCCTGCACGCGATACTTGGTGGTGGTGCCTTTCCACTCCTCCTCGGCCAGTTTCGCGTTGGCCTCGGTCTCCTGGGCCACCAGCTTCTGGATGCCATCAATGACCGGGTAGGGATCCTCGCCCGGCGGAACCAGCACGTTCAGCTCATCCCACATCCACTGGCCCGAGGTGGAGAAATTGAAGTAGTGCCCTTCGATGGCGAAGCTGTTCACGAAGGCGACGCGGCGGCCCGTGGGATGGCCCGCATCGGACCAGCTGCCGGTCTCCAGCAGCACCGTGCGCAGCAGGCCGATCTCCACCACCTCGCCACCCACGCCCTTGATCTCCACCCAGTCGCCCACGTGGATGCCGTTGCGGCCCATCAGCACGAACCAGCCGAAGAAGGCCACGATGAAGTCCTTCAGGGCCACCGTGAGGCCCGCGCCCGCCAGGCCGAGCACCGTGGTGGTCTGGGCGGGCACGCCCAGCACCACGAAGACGATCACCAGTGCGGCCACCACCCAAGCGGCCAGGGAGACCACGGAAGCCAGGGTGCCGGACCGCGGTCCGTCGGCCGGCGCAGACGGGCGTCCGCGATGGGCCAGACGGCTGACGAGGAAGGCCGCCAGCAGCAGGCCCAGGATGACCAGGACAGACCCCATGATGCGGTGGAGCGCCACCTGGCCGTAGGCCCAGGTGAGCCCGGCCCAGCTGTCATAGACGGAAGCCAGATCCTCCTCATCCTGGAGGCGTTTCCCGAGGCTGGCCAGGGTGCGCTGGGCATCCATGAAGTGCTGGAGGGTGCTGATGGCCGCCTTGGCTTCGTACCGGGTGGCATTCTCGGCGCGCTCCTTCACGAAGCCTGCGGCCCAGTGCTTGGTGAGCTGCCGGTCCTCCCGCTGCCGGGCCACTTCCTTCGCCACGGCATCGCGCCGCAGGCGCAGCGCCTGCGCCTTCTGCTGTTCCGCCTGCTGGGCCTGCTCCAGCTGGGCGAGCTTGGCCCGCTGGGCGCGCCATTCACGGAGATGCCCCAACAGGCTCCCAGACTGGAACCGGCCCATTTCAGGGGGGACCGCCGGGGCCTCGTTCTGGGCGGCATCGTGGGCGGCCCGCAGGCGGCGGATCCGGGCCTGGGGGTCGCCCCCCGCCTGTTCCAGATTGCCGGCGGCATCCTGGAGTTCATCCTGATCCAGTTCCAGCTGGGCCTTGGCCACCTCCAGCTGGTCGCTCAGGGCATCCTTCTTCGCGCCCGTCGCCGTAGCCACCGCCTGGGCGAGGCGCGCAACTTCCCGCTGGCTGGCCGCCACCGCATCCTCGGCGGCATCCTTCGCATCCATGAGGCCCTGCAGCGCGGGGGTGGCCGGCTGGGGGCGCGCGGCGGCCTCCCGCATGGCATCGGCAAAGGCCAGATCCACCTCATGGTTCGCCAATCGCACGGCCTGCTGGGCCAGGTCCGTCTCCTCCGTCTTGGTGGCCAGTCCCGCCAGCACCCGGGCCGCGCGGAGCGGGCCCTCGTCCACGGTCGGCGCCACGGGGGCGGGCGCGGGCGGGGCCTGCCGGACCTGGGGCGCCGCTTTGCCTCCTTTGGCCGGCCGGGCCTTCTTCGCGGGTTTCACGGGCCGGTGGAAGACCGGCTGGCGGAAGTTCGCAGCGGGATCCGTCCCGCCCGTCGCCACGTACCCGGCCACGGCCGCGGCTAGGAGCATCAGCAGGGCGAGTCCAAGGGTCCAGGCGCGGGGTTTCATGCAACCAAGAAACCACGGACCGGGCCTTCCGCAGCAGGGAAATGTGGGATGAAAAACAAAGCCCCGGGCCGATTCCCGGGGCTTCTCCTGCGGGCGTGGACGCCTACTGGTCGCCGCGAATGGAGGCGTCCTGCACGATGCGGTAGATGCGTTCCTTGGCCCTCAGTTTCGTCTTCTTCAATTCGACTTCTTCCAGGGATTCCCGAGCCGACAGGCTGGGCTTCCGCTGGAGGTCGCTGAGCCGGAGATCCGCCGCGCGGTGTTCCTCCATCAGCTTCCGGAATTCGAAGTGCTCCTTCATCAGACGTTCTTGAAGGTCGGGACGCAGAAAATCCATGGAACCTCCGGGATAAGGGGTCGGGACCGGATGGCCGGCCCCAGGCGGGTTTCAGTGGCCCAAGGGTAGGAGCCTCCTCCGGGCCGTCAAGGGGGTTTTCGAACGCCATCGGAAGCCATGCAAAAGAAGCACTTCCGTGGCATTCTGCCCCCATGTCCCTCACCCTCCGGAACCTGGTCCTCCAACGCGGGGACGGGGTGCGGCTGCTGGGCCCGCTGGATCTTGATCTGGCCCCGGGCGACCGGCTGGGCCTCGTCGGCGAGAGCGGGTCCGGCAAATCCCTGCTGGTCAAAGCCCTGTTCAGCGTCCTGCCTCCCGGCGTCCGGCAAACCACCGGCCAGGCCACGGCCTTCGGCCACCCGCTGGAACGCCCGGGACAGGAACCACGGATGGCCTGGGTGCCCCAGGAGCATGGCTCGGCCTTGAACCCCCTGTTGACGGTGCGGCAACACCTGAACCTGCTGCCCCGGACCCTGCGCCGGGAATCGCTCCCGGCCACCCTTCAGCGCCTGGCACCCCTCCTGGAACGCCTCGGCCTGCCCCGGGACCGGGCCTTCCTGGGCCGCCGTCCCCACCAACTTTCTGGGGGCCAGCGCCAGCGGCTCTGTCTGGCCATGGCCCTCAGCTGCGATCCCGAGCTGCTGATCCTGGATGAACCCACCTCGGCCCTGGACGGGCGCGCGCGGGATGGGTTCCTGGAGGCGGTTCTGGACCTTCAGCGGGAGCGCGGCCTGGGGTTCCTCTGGATCACCCACGACCTGGATCTGGCGCGCCGGGCCTGCGACCGGCTCCTGGTGCTCTATGGCGGCACTCTGGTGGAGGCGGGGCCCACGGCCCGGCTGCTGAGCGCCCCCCGCCATCCCTATACGGCCCGACTGCTGCAGGCGGCCCAGGGCCTGCCCTCCCGCGAAAGCGGTTTTCTGCCCGCCCCGGAGGATCGGCCCGCCGGCTGCCCCTTCCAGCCGCGGTGTTCCGCTTCCATCCCATCGTGCCAGAACACCCCACCCTGGCTTGGAACGCGGGAAGAAGGCCTCCTTTGCCGCCACCCCTCGCCTTGCCCAGAATGAACACCAACATGCACCCACAGCCCAGTGCCCCCGGGACGCAACCTGGCGACCGTTCAGAAAATTCTGTCTATGAGCCCCACCCGTTGCGGGATGGTGCCCCCAGGCCGGCCCGGGCCCTCCCGGCCATGTTGAGCCTGGCCATGACCAGCCTCTTCCTTCTGGGATTGAACCGGGGCCTTTTCGAATCGTCCGAGCAGCGCGCCCCACGCCTTGTCTCGGCCCATCGCTCGGTTCGCATCCTCCTGACGGCTGTGGCCGCACCCAACAGGAAATACCTTGGTTTGCCCTACCGGCCGCATGGAGGCATTCGAGGTGCAGGGCATCCGGATGGGACTTCGACCAGGGATCCGCTGCTCACGCAGCGGACCAAGGTGGAAACCCTCTCCTCAAACGACTTCGATCCCAGCCAAATCCACACCTTGCCGACCGTGGATCGGTCCCTTCAACTGTTCAACCCCCATCTCCCCGTTGAAGCCGGGGGCAATGGGGTGGCCCACGGTACCGGCCATGACGTCGCACGGGGACAGGGCTCGGGCCCGGCCTTTGATTACAAGATTGTTCTGATTCACGAGGTTCGGATCTCCCATCGGCTTCAACGCGGAGAATCAGCCGATCCCACCATTCCGGTCCGCGTCCGGGTGAAGATCGGCGCGGATGGAGTGCCCCTCGAAGCCATGTTCGTGTCGGGCCCCTTGTTCCTGAAGACACTGGCCATTGATGCGGCGCTTCAGTGGCGCTTCGAGCCCCTGGCCCCTCATGGGCTTTCCGCACCCCAGACCGTGGTCGTGAACTTTTGGCCGGTCTTCACCCACTGACGTTACGTCGAGCCCTGGAAGCCCCGCTCCGCCCGTGAGACGATGGGCTGCAAGGTCCCGCTGGCGGCGGGTCCGGATGAAGGGCTTCCCATGCTGACCTTGCCGTTGATGAAAGCGTTGACGTTCGACGACGTCCTCCTGGTGCCGGGCTATTCCGACGTGCACCCGAACCAGGTGGATCTGGGCAGCCGGCTGACGAAAGACATCGCCCTGCGCATCCCGCTGCTGTCGGCGGCCATGGACACGGTGACCGAGAGCCGCATGGCCATCGCCCTGGCCCAGCTGGGCGGCATCGGCATCATCCACAAGAACCTCAGCCCCGAACGCCAAGCCGAGGAAGTGGACAAGGTGAAGCGGTCGGAATCCGGCATGATCACCGACCCCATCACCATCGAACCCGACGCGCCCATCCGGGACGCCGAGGCCCTCATGGCCAAGTTCCGCATCAGCGGCGTGCCGGTGGTGGAGGGCCACAAGCTGGTGGGCATCCTCACCAACCGCGATCTGCGCTTCGAGACCCGCTGGGACATCCCCGTGCGCGAGGCCATGACCAAGGACAACCTCATCACCGTGCCCGTGGGCACCACCCTCCAGGAGGCCCGGGCCATCCTGCAGAAGCACCGCATCGAGAAGCTGCTGGTGGTGGACGGCCAGGGCCAGCTCAAGGGGCTGATCACCGTCAAGGACATCGAGAAGTCCATCGAATACCCCAACGCCTGCAAGGACCAGCTCGGCCGCCTGCGCGTGGGCGCCGCCGTGGGCGTGGGCAAGGAGTTGCTGAACCGGGCCGCGGCGCTTCTCGAGGCCAAGGTGGACGTTCTTTGCCTGGACAGCTCCCACGGCCACAGCCAGGGCGTGATCGAGGCCGTGAAGGCCCTCAAGCAGGCCCATCCCCACACGCCGGTCATCGCGGGCAACGTGGCCACCTACCAGGGCGCGAAGGATCTCGCGAATGCCGGCGCTGACGCCGTGAAGGTGGGCATCGGGCCCGGCTCCATCTGCACCACCCGGATCGTCACCGGCGCGGGCATGCCCCAGATCACCGCCGTGGCCGAGGCCAGCCGCGCCTGTCGCGAGGCGGGCGTCACCTGCATCAGCGATGGCGGCATCAAGTTCAGCGGCGACATCGCCAAGGCCATCGCCGCCGGAGCCGATTCGGTGATGATCGGCAGCCTGTTCGCGGGCACGGACGAGGCTCCCGGGGAGACCATCTTCTACGGCGGCCGAACCTTCAAGTCCTACCGCGGCATGGGCAGCCTGGGCGCCATGAAGCAGGGCAGCAAGGACCGCTACTTCCAGGAGGGCAAGGACGACGCCAAGCTCGTGCCCGAGGGCATCGAAGGCCAGGTGCCCTACAAGGGCCGCATGGGCGACCTCGTCACCCAGCTGATGGGCGGCCTCCGCGCCGGCATGGGCCTCAGCGGCGGGAAGACCATCGCCGACTTCCACCAGAAGGCCACCTTCGTCGAGATCAGCGGCGCCGGCCTGCGCGAAAGCCACGCCCACGACGTCATGATCACCAAGGAAGCCCCGAACTACCGGATGGAGTAGGCCGCCCGCGATCGCAAGCCGCAGGCGCGGCGGGAGCGGCGTCGTGACCGAGTCCTACGGCCGGAGCGTACCCATCATGCGGGGGTACGGGATGGTTTCGCGAACATGCGGCAGCTTGCAGATCCACGCCACGGCTCGCTCCAGGCCCATGCCGAAGCCGGCATGGGGGACGCTGCCGTACTTGCGGACATCCAGATACCACTCGTAGTCGGCGCGGTTCAGGCCCTCGTGGGCGATCTGATCCAGGAGGTACTGGAGGCTGGAGGCGCGCTCACCGCCGCCGATAACCTCGCCGTAGCCCTCGGGGGCCAGCAGGTCGGCGCCCAGGGCCAGGCGAGAATCCTGAGGATCCGGTTCCATGTAGAAGGCCTTGAAGGCCTTGGGGAAGCGGTGCACCCACAGGGGTCGGTCCGTCGCGTTCATGAGCATGGTCTCGTCGTCGTTGCCGAAATCCTCGCCCCAGTTGATGTCACTGCCGAGCGCCTTCAGCTTCTCCACGGCCTCGGTGTAGGTCATGCGGTCGAAGGGGGTGGCCAGGGCCGTCTCCAGAGGCACGAGGTCGCGCTCCAGGATCTGCAGCTCCTCCTGGCGGCCTTCGAGAACCCGCTGGATCAGGAACTTGACCATGCGCTCGCCCAGCATCATCACGTCGTCCAGATGGGCGAAGGCCACTTCCGGCTCCACCATCCAGAACTCCGTAAGGTGACGGCGGGTCTTGCTCTTCTCGGCGCGGAAGGTCGGCCCGAAACAGTAGACCTTGCCGAAGGCCGCAATGCCCGGC
This sequence comes from Acidobacteriota bacterium, assembly GCA_021794095.1. GTDB lineage: Bacteria > Acidobacteriota > Holophagae > Holophagales > Holophagaceae > Geothrix. Next base: position 16,403 of record JAJYRN010000021.1, read on the forward strand.
TCCTGGTAGAGCTGGCCCGACTGGCTGAGGAAGGCATTGCCCTCGTGGAAGTACTCCGTGGCAAAGAGGGTGCTGGTACCCTCGCAGGCGCTGGGGGTGAGGATGGGCGCGTCCAGCAGGGTGAAGCCGTCGCCGTCGAAGAAATCGCGGATGCCCTTCACCAAGGTGTGCCGGATGCGGAGAATGGCCCACTGGCGCTTGCTGCGCAGCCAGAGGTGGCGATTCTCCATGAGGAACTCGGTGCCATGCTCCTTGGGCGTGATGGGAAAGTCCACGCTGCCGCCGATGAGTTCCAGGGACTTCACCAGGAGCTCGGGCTGGCCGGTCTTGGGGTGCTGCTGCACCACGCCCGTCACCGTGATGGCGGCTTCCTGGGTGAGCTTCCCGGCGAGCTCGTAGCTCTCGGGATCCGCCTCGGCGGCACCCACCACGCACTGCACGAAGCCGGAGCCGTCCCGCAGCTCGATGAAGCGGGTCTTGCTGGTGCGGGCATTGCGGACCCAGCCCCGCAGCCGGACAGTCTCGCCGATCTGGCCGGCGAGGAATCGGACTTCGGTGAAGGCGGGGCTGCTCACGGGGGTCTCCAGGGCCAAGGATCCATTGTGCCCGGGGAAGGCCCCTGGCTCCAGCGACCCGCTGACTCAGCCCTGCTTCCGCTCCGCCCGCAGCTTGCCGCTGATGGCCACCTGCATGCCCCGGAGGTGGGCCAGCACCCGCTCCAGCTTCTGCCGGGCGATGTCCTGGAACTGCACCTGCTGGATGAGGGCGAAGATCGTGTCCTGCAGCTCCTGGTTGGACCGTTCCAGCTCAGCCACGGCCTTCTCATGCCCCTTCAGACGGCCCAGGTTCGCCTCTTGCTTGAGGTACCCCAGGCCCTTGAACACGCGATCCGCACCGGCCAGCATGCCCTCCACCCGGTCCAGCACCTTGGCCATCTCCTGCTCGGTGTAGGAGATGGAGGATTCGATCTGGGGGATGACCCGCTGGCCAGCCTCCTCCTTGGGGGGAGCCAGCTCAATGAGGCGCCGGAGATCGGCATCCAGGCGTTCCTCAAGGCTGAACGAGGCCAGCGACTCCTTGGCATGGGCACGGCCCAGGCCCTGGCTGGCCACCATGACCGCATCCAGCACCGGAACCACCTGGTCGCCCAGGAGAATGAAGGCCTCCACCCAGGCGCCTTCGATGCCGGCCAGCAGGGGGCTCGCCGGCAGCAGCCGGTCTTCCTCCACCGACAGAACCGCATCCACCCCATCCACCAGCAGGCCGGATGGGCTGCCCGCCAGATCCAGCACCAGGATGGAGCCCCCAGCGGCCTCCTGGGGCGGCAACCCCATCCGGCTGCGCAGGCTCACCACCGGAATCACCTGGCCCCGGAGATCCAGGAGTCCCTCGACCGACCGGGGCATGTGGGGCATGCGGTTGAGTTCCCGGTAGGGACTGATTTCGGCCACGAACCGCAGGGGCAGCCCGTAGGTCCGTGCATCCAGCCGGAACGTCATGAACCGCTGCAGTGCGGCGGGTTCCCCGCCCCGGTCCGCAGGGGCCTTGGCGTGGGCCGCGAGGTTCACACCGCCTCCTGGACCGCCAGTTGCAGCAGTTCGGCGGGATCGAGGATCAGCACCACCCCGCCATCCCCCATGATGGACGCGCCGCTGATGCCCGGCAGGCTGGCCAGGTACGGCGCCAGGGGCTTGATGACGATCTCCTGGCGGCGGACGAAATCATCCACGATGATGCCCATCCGGCGCCCCCCCGAGGAGACCACGACGACCGGCAGGCCATCCTCGCCGCCCGTGTCCGGACTCCCGTTCGCCGTGCGCAGGAGCGAGCGGAGGCTCGACACGCCCAGCACCTCGCCCCGCAGGTCAATGGCCTGGCGGCGGGTGAGATGGGACACGCGGTCCGCAGGCACGATGAGGGTTTCCTCCACCGCCGTGCCGGGCAGGGCGAAGACCTGGCCACCGCTGCGGACGAGAAGGGCCTCGATGATCGCCAGGGTCAGGGGCAGCTTGATGGTGAAGATGGAGCCCTTGCCCACCGCCGTCCGGACGCTGACGCGCCCATTCAGCTTGCGGACATTGGACCGCACCACATCCATGCCCACGCCGCGTCCCGAGATGTCCGTCACAGTGGCGGCCGTGCTGAATCCCGGCAGGAAGATCAGATCCACCGCCTCGTCATCGGACAGCTGGTCGGCCCGGTCCGGCGTAAGGAGCCCCTTCTCCACGGCCTTGGCGCGGATGATCTGCGGATCAATCCCCTTGCCGTCGTCTTCGATCTCGACGATGACGCTGTCGCCCTCATGCCGGGCGCGGAGCGTGACGGTCCCTACTTCGGGCTTGCCGGCCCGGGCCCGCACGTCCGGCATCTCGATGCCATGGTCCGCACTGTTGCGGATGAGGTGGATCATCGGATCGCCCAGCTCCTCGATGATGCTCTTGTCAATCTCGGTATCCTCGCCGGTCACCTGGAGGTCAATCTTCTTCCCGCTGGCCTTGGAGAGATCCCGGACCATGCGGGGGAACTTCGAGAACACGGTCTTCACCGGCACCATCCGGATGCCCAGCACCGAGGCCTGGATCTCCTTGCTGACGTGGTCGAGGTAGACCGAGGCGTGGGCCAGCTCCTTGGCCACGCCCGCGGCCTCCTGGCCATTGACCATGGGCGTGAGGCGCTCAACGAGATGGCTGATCATGGTCTTGCTGATGATCAGCTCGGCCACGATGTTCATGAACTGCTCGAGCTTGGCCTGGCTCACCCGGATGGTGTCGGTGGCGCTCTTGTCGTCCGAGGCCCTGCGTCCGGTCTTCCGGCGGTCATCAGGGGGCGCAGCGGCCGGTTCCCCGGCCGGCCCAGGGGCAGCAGCCACGGGCGCCTCCGCGGGGACGGCCCCGAGGCCCAGGGGATGGTAGGTGAACCGAGCCTTGGCAATCCCGCCGAAGACTTTCTGGACTTCCTCCATGGGCTCCGAGGTCTCGATGACCAGGACCAGATCCAGATGGAACTGGCGGGGTTCGAAGCTGTCGAGGTCCACCAGCGGTTCCTGGGGGACGGCCTGGCTGTAGAGCAGGCGCCCGATCAGATCCACCATCTGCAGGATGGAGAAGGGATTGAACGGGGTTCCGTAGATGGCGGAATCCAACTGCACGCGCACGCCCAGGACGGTCTTGCCGGCCTTCAAGGCTGATTCGGCTGCCTGGCGTCCCGCGGCATCCAGCGGCCCCATGGCTTCCGGAACCTTCAGGTCGCCGGTGGTGGCGGCGGCCGGGGCAGCCACGCCCGTGGGCCCACTCCGACGGAGGATTTCCAGGTTCCGAATGAGTTCGCTGACATCCGGATCCGCAGGCTCCCCCTGTTTCCGCACCTGGATCCGGACATCCTCCACGAGAACCTTCAGCAGATCCTCCATCTCGAAGAGGAGATCCATCACGCGGTCGCTGACGTCCATGCGGGCTTTGCGGAGGTCGTCCAGAACGTTTTCGCCGATGTGGGCGAGCGATTGCACCTTCTGGAGCCCCAGGAAGCCTGCGGCGCCCTTGATGGTGTGCACGCTGCGGAAGATGGCGTTGAGGATCTCCAGATCACCCGGCGACTCTTCCAGGATCAGGAAGTTGGCTTCGATCTGCTCGAAATGCTCCTGCGCCTCGACGAGGAAATCCTCGTAGAAGCTGGGATCGTCGAGGGCGAAATCGTTCATCGCGCACCTCCACGGCCCTCGGCGCCTGCGGACTTGTGCCCCTGGAGGCCCTGCAGTTGGTGGACCTCGGTGTCCGTGAGGAGCTGCTGGATCTGGAGCAGGAAGATCATGCCATGGTCCATCCGGGCCACCTTCTCGATGTAGCGATTGGCACCCACAGCGGTGACAGTCGGAGGCGGGCCGAACCGGTCGAGCTCGACTGGCCGGACTTCTTCCACGGCGTCCACCACCAGCCCCGTGAACACGCCGCCGATGGCCGTGATGAGGATCCGGGATACGGAGGTGGCCTCCACCCGCTCCAGTCCGAACCGGGTGCGGAGGTCCACCACGGGCATGACCTCCCCGCGCAGGTTGATGACGCCATCCACGAACTGGGGCGCCCGGGGAACCGGGGTGATCTGGCCCACCATGATGATTTCGCGCACTTCGTGCAGGCGCAGTCCGTAGTTCTCCGGGCCCAGGCGGAAGACCACCAGTTCCAGGGACGGGATCGTGTCCTGGATGCGGGTATCGGTGAGGCCCAGCCCCTGGCCCATGGCAGCGATCTTCTCCTGGTCATCGCCGGTGATGATTTTCAGGACGTTGATGAGGCTGACCATGCGGCCGGGCAGGAGCAGGATGCCTTCCAGGTGCTCCCGTTCCAGGTCAGAAAGGGTCTGCGGCGGCGGGAGGATCTGCTCATCCTCCACGCGGAGGATCTCCTGGATCTCATCCACCACAACGCCGATTTTGGCGGCCCCGAAGGACAACAGCACCACCATCTCCGGCCGCCGTTCCGAGGTGCCCTGCTCGATGGCGAGGATCTCGGCCAGGTCCACCAGGGGCAGAACCTGGTCCCGGAGGCAGATCACCCCCAGCACGTACTCCGGCGCGTCTGGCACCTTGGTGATGGAGGGCAGCTCGATGATCTCCTCCACTTGACGGAGGGCGATTCCGAAGGACTCGGCGCCCATGCGGAAGGTGACGTAGGGTGTGCCATCTTCCTCGATGTCTGCCGTATCCTCCTCGCTGCTGCCGAAGGCCGCCGTCATGCTGAGATCATCGAGTTGGACGCGCTGGCTCAGCTCCCGGCTGTCCAGCAGTTTCTCGAGGTGGATGAGGGTGATGAGGCGGGTTCCGACGGTGACCATGCCCGCCAGATACTCGGCCCGGATCCCAGCCACCAGCGCCGGAGTCTCCCGGATCCGGTGATCCTCCAGCTTGACCACCTCCGCCACGGAATCCACCTGGAGCCCCGTGGGGCCACTGGCCAGGCGCAGGACGATGATCCGCGTCCGGCTGGTGGCTTCCTTGGGAGCCAGATGGAAGCGGATCCGGCTGTCCATGACCGGAATGATCAGGCCCCGCAGGTTGATCACGCCCAGAATGAAACTGGGGCTGCCGGGCACAGGGGTGATGTCGGTCCGGTGGGTGATCTCCTGGACCCGGTCAATGTCCAGCCCGAACTCGACCCCATCCAGGGTGAAGGTCACCAGCTGGCCCGAGGGCACCAGCTCGCTGGCCAGACGTTCCTGGGTGGTTTCCGCGGACATGGATCAGCCCTTCTTCTTGGATTTGAAGGCTTCCACCACGGCATCGGCGTGGGCCTTGTTCTCATCAGGGGTGGTGCCGGTCTGGGCGATGGTGTGGCTGATGGAGGGGCGCTCGGCTTCGCTCTTCAAGCCCGTGCCCAGCAGGTCCACGATGTAGTCGTGAATCTGGCGCAGGTGATGGACGATGCGCTCCAGCTTCTGCCGGGTGATGTCCTGGAACTGCATCAGGTCCATGGCCTCGAAGACCTTGTCCTGGATCTCTTTGCCGGCGCTCATGACTTCGTGGATGGCCTGCTGCACACCGGGGGCCTGGGCGCCTTCGTGGCGCATCATGTCGGTGATCAGCTTCTGCTGCCTGGCCACCAGCTGGCCGATCATGTCCAACTGATCCATGACTTTGTTGGATTCCCGCTCCGTGACGGCGGTCACCGTATCCAGTTCGGCAATCACATGGCCACTGGCATCCTGGCCCACGCTTCCCCCGCCGGCCGAGGCCGCGGGCGGAACCGCTGGAGGGGGTTCGGGCTTCTTGGATCCCTTCCCGCCGCCGGCGAGCAGGGCATCAATTTCGGACTGGTCCATGGCTGCTCCCTACCCGAGGAGGGACTCGATCTTTTCCTTGAGGGTCTCCGGGGTGAACGGCTTCACCACGTAGTTGTTCACGCCCGCCTGGAGGGCCTCCACAATGTCCTCCTTGGCGGCGTTGGTAGTCACCATGAGGATGGGGATGGCGGGGTTCTGGCCGCGCACGGTCTTGACGAACTCGAGCCCGTCCATTTCCGGCATGTTCCAGTCGGTGATGATCATCTCGACACCGCCCTGCCCCAGTTTTTCGAGGCCGGATTTGCCGTTTTCACCCTCGACCACGTCGGTGTAGCCGATGCGCGACAGGGTGTTGATGATGATGCGCCGCATCGTCGAGGAATCATCCACGATGAGGATCTTCACGGGGGCCTCCTGGGCGGAAAGGGAATCGGGCGGGCTATTGGGGGGAGGACGGCGAGGCCGCCACGAACTTCATCAAGGCTGCCAGATCATCGGGGTACACGTTCTGGAACTTGATCCCCAGCTCGAATCCCCCCTCATCCAGCTGCTCGATGCGGACCACGGTGCCCAGGGCCACCAGCGGGCGGCCTTCGGTGTCCTGCACGGGACCGAAATGGTTCTGGTAGCGCCCCCACCCGGGGACGCGGATCTCAAGCTTGAGCAGGGTGCCCAGGGCATAGGAACGGGGCGATTCCAGCAGGAGCCCGCCGACGGACACATCCCGGTAGCTGCTCTGGGCAGGCTCCTCGCCCTTGTGGAAGCTGAGCTCCTGGAAGCTGACGGAAGCCTCCAGGGGGATCCTGCGGTACTGTCGTCGTTCCTGGGACATGCGGGGCATCCTCAAGGGGGGGCATCGGAACCGGACGCCTTCGACTTGAATCCTGAACGTCCCCCCCTCCGAGCCCCGGCTCATCCGGCCCATCCGGGGACCGGGCCTGGGCTAGAATTGCCAGTGCGCGTCCCCCCGCCAAGGCGCATCCCGGAGGTTTCATGCCCGCTGCTTCAGGCCCCTGCCCGATGGACCCCGGCCAAATGGAGGTGGCCCTCGACCGCCTGGCCCACGAGCTGGCGGCCCAGCTCCAGGCTGGAGAGGAAGTCGTGATGCTGGGCATCCGGTCCCGGGGCCTGCCCCTGGCCGAGCGCCTGGCCGTCCTGGCCCAGGAGGCCACGGGCTCCCCGGTGCCTGTGGGGGCCCTGGACATCACCCTGTACCGGGATGATTTGACGGAGATGGTGGGCAGCCCCATCGTGCGGCCCACGGAGATCCCCTTCACGCTGAAAGACCGGACGGTGGTCCTGGTGGACGATGTGCTCTACACCGGCCGCACGGTGCGGGCGGCCCTGGATGCCCTGCTGGATCACGGCCGGCCCAAACGGGTGCTTCTCATGGTGCTGGCGGATCGCGGCGGCCGGGAACTGCCCATCCAGGCGGATTTCGCAGGCATCCGCATCGAGGTACCCCAGGGCCAGCGGGTGGCCGTCCGGGTCAAGGAGATTGACGGCGTGGATGGCGTGACCGTGGAGGCCTGCTGATGACCACGGCGCGCTACACCTTCCCCCACAAGCACCTGCTGGGGATCGAGCCCCTCTCCGCCCAGGACATCACCGCCCTCCTGGATCAGGCCCAGGCCTTCGAAGAGGTCTGCGAGCGGCCCGATATCAAGATCGTCCCCGCGCTGCGCAAGAAGCTGGTGGTGAACCTCTTCTTCGAGAACAGCACCCGCACCCGCAACAGCTTCGAGATCGCCGAGAAGCGCCTGTCCGCCGAGATCATCAACTTCGACGCCGACACCAGCAGCCTCAACAAGGGCGAAACCCTTGTGGACACGGCCCTGAACCTGGAGGCCATGCACCCCGATCTGATCGTCATGCGCCACAGCGCCCCCGGGGCCCATGCCCTCCTGGCCCGGCACATGAAGGCCAGCATCGTGAACGCCGGCGACGGCGCCCACGAGCATCCCACCCAGGCCCTCCTGGACGCCTACACCCTGCGCAAGAAGCTCGGGCAGTTGCAAGGCCTGCGGGTCGCCATCGTGGGCGATATCCGCAACAGCCGCGTGGTGCGCAGCAACCTCTGGCTCCTCACGAAGATGGGTGCCAAGGTCACCCTGGTGGGACCGCCAACCCTGGTGCCCCGGGAGATGCAGGCCACCTGGCCCACCATGGATATCAGCTACGACCTGGATGCCGTCCTTCCCCAGCAGGATGTGGTGATGATGCTCCGGGCCCAGTTCGAGCGGGGCACCGGCGCCTACATCCCCGGCCAGGGCGAGTACAGCCGCTACTACCAGCTCAACCGCGAGCGGATGGCCCGCGCCCGGAAGGATGTGGTGGTGCTGCACCCCGGCCCCATCAACCGGGGCCTGGAGATCACCTCCGAGGTGGCCGACGGCCCCAACAACCTGATTCTCGACCAGGTGACGAACGGGGTTCCCGTCCGCATGGCGGTCCTCTACCTCCTGTCCCATCCCCATGGGGAGCAGGTCCCCTGATGCCGGTGCCGGTCGAGATCCTCTCCCGCCTGCTCTGGATCCGCGAGGCCGCGGTCCTCCCGGACGCGGCCCTGGCGGATCAGCTTGGCCTCGATCCCAAGGCCCTGGCCGCCCTGGTACAGGCCCATCCGGAGCGATTCCCCGAAGCCCTGGTCTTCCACCTCACCGCCGAGGAACGCCAGAAGATCCCGGAAGCCCCCGTGCTGGCGTTCACGGAATCCGGCGCCGCCCTCCTGGCGGGCTTGGTGCCCGGCCAGGAGCCTGCCCTGCTCCGCCTCCTGCCTGCCTTCGCGGAGGCCCGCCACCTGCTCACGGCCCAGGCCGAGCTCTCGATGCGCATGACCGCCCTCGAACAGAAACTGGAGACGCTGACCCGGATCCTCCAGGGCGAGGAGGAGGGCGCGGCCCCGGACCATCCCATCGGTTTCGTCATCGAGGCGGATCTGCCCCACGGCCTGAAGGCCCGCGACCGGGCCGGCAAGGGCCGCCCATGACCGTGGCCGAGGATGAACAGCTCGCGCGGGACCTGGAGACCCTGATGGCCGCGAAGACGCGGGCCCAGCAGCTCTCCTGGGCCTGGTTCGCCCTGGCCTTGGGGATGTTCCTGCTGGCCTTCCGCTGGCATCATCCCGGCCTCCTGATCGCCGAGATCGCCCTCATGGTTCTCGGCCTCTGGCAGGGTGGCCGGGCCCACCTCCGCGCCGACGCCCTGAGGGGCCAGGCCATGGAGAAGATTCTCGCCGAGTCGCTGCGCCGGGGAGCCCGGGATGTCACGCCCTGACCGAGGCTCCTTATACCCATTGGCAATCAAAACAAAAGATTCACCACGAAGACAGGAAGACCTCGAAGCCAGAACATAGAAATAGAATTCATGGCTTTTCTTCGTGGTCTTTTCGTCTTCGTGGTTCAAAGGCCTTACTGACTCATTGAAGGCAACTCGGCATCAGGCCAGAACGGACTGGACCAGGCTCCGCAGATCCTGGAAACGGAAAGGTTTCCTGAGAATGCCCGCCACTCCGTCGTAGGGTTTTCCCGGCTCGACCAGGGGTGCGGTGGCGCCGGTGCAGAGCACCACCTGCAGCCCGGGATCCCGTCGTCTCAATTCCTGGTACACCGTCCCGCCATCCATCACCGGCATGTTCAGGTCCAGCAGGACGAGGCGAATCGAATCCGCGTGCTGGCGATGGAGCGCCAGGGCTTCTTCGCCACCGGAGGCCGCGTGGGTGGCGTACCCCATCGCCTCGAGCATCTGGCAGAGCGCCGAGAGGATGAAGGGCTCGTCATCCACGACGAGCACCGTGCCTATGGGCTGCGTGCCGGCGGGCACCTCCGGCATCCGGGATGGAGTCGGACCGAGCGGGAAGACAGCACAGAGGCGCGTACCCTCCTGCGGGGTCTGGAACTGTTCGAGCAGGCCGCCGTGGTCGCGGATGGTGCGGAGCGCCGCGGAAAAGGCGAGCATTCGATCGGCCTGCCCCGGCGAAAAGATCCCGTCGAGGGAACCCGCTTCCTGCCCCAGAGACGGGATCTCCCCAGGCCCATAGACCTGCAGCACCACAAAGCAGCCTCCGGCCTTGAAGGCCTCTTCCTCAAACCGGGCTGCCGCCTCCTCGGGTGAGAGGCGGAGGCAGGCGGTCGAAAGTTCCAGGACGGCGGGCTTCTCCTCCGCCTCGGCCGCCAGACAGTCCAGGAGGTGATGGACCATCCGGGCCAGGAGATCGCGGTCGCCGGCAACCTCCGGCAGTTGGGGATCCAGGGCCGAGAGAACGGCCTGGCCCCGCCCGGGATGCTGACTCCGGGCCTCCACCTGCTCCCGCACCAGGTGGTTGAGGTCCAGGGCCCTGCGGTCAAGCAGGGGATGGCCGCAGATGTCCCGCATCCGGTGGAGCATCCGGCTGGCCCGGTCCAGGCTCTTCTGCAGGTCCACCAGCCCCCGGGGATCCTGGCCACGGAGGCGGACCAGCTCAAGTTGCCCCTGGAACCCCATCACGAGATTACTGAACTCGGCCGTCATGACCTTGACCACCTGGAACTGCGAATCCAGTTTCTGGGCGTCCCAGCGCCGCGCTTCCGCCTCCCGCCAGTCCGTGATGTCCTGGAGGTTGAGGACCAGCCCGCGAATGGCCGGATGATCCGACTGGTTGCGCAGGGTGGCGCGGATCCAGCGCCAGTCCCCTCCCGGGCGGGGCGTCCGGAACTCCAGGCGCAGGGGCTCCGAAGGATGCCGGAGGACCGCCTCCATGCCCGCGACCAGGGCCGGGCGATCCTCGGCATGGGCCGTGTGGTACCAGGGATGGGCTTCCCGGCCAAGGGGCGTATCCCCCCGGAGGCGCATGGAAACGTGCGATTCGAAGGTGATCATGCCCCCGGCATCCACTACGGCGAACCCATCCGCGCTGTGGTGGAAGAGGGCCTCCAGATGGCCGAGCCAATCCAGCACGCCCTGACGGAAATCCCGGGGCTCAGAGGGTGCGTCCGCGGCCGGAATCTGCGGATTGTCCGGAGTCGTGAACAGGCCAGAGAGATCCGTCCCCAGGGCCTCGCAGAGCAGGTCCAGCGTATCCAGGCGGGGGGACACTTGGTTCAGTTCGATCCGATGGATGGTGCCCCGGTTGATGCCCGAGATCTCCGCGAGCTGATCCAGGGTGAGTCCCCGCGACAAGCGCAACTGACGAAGACGCTGATTGACCATGGTTTCACGATCACCGAATCATTTTTTGAGATCCATTGTCAATTATGCGCATCTAACAAGGGGCATGTGTGTGTTTCTGCCTACGCCCCTTGAACCTACGGTTGGAGGTGCTTGCTAGAATGCCCCATGATCCAAGGCCCCATCACCCTCCTGATCCTCGACGGCCTCGGCGACGGGCCCCGGAATGCCTTCGACGCGACCTTCGTGGCGGGCATGCCTCATCTCAACACCCTGCGGCGAACCTATGCGGCCACCCAGCTGCTGACCAGCGGCGAGGCCGTGGGCCTGCCCGAGGGCCAATTCGGCAATTCCGAGGTGGGCCACATGAACCTGGGCGCGGGCCGCGTGGTCTGGCAGGAGCTCACCCGCATTGACGCCGCCATCCGGCGCGGCACCTTCCGCGAGAACCAGGCCATCGCGGGTCTCCTCGCGGACCTCAAGGCCAGCGGAAAGCGCCTGCATCTGCTGGGCCTCGTCAGCGACGGGGGCGTGCACAGCCATCAGACCCACCTGGTGGCCCTGGCCCAATGGGCCCAGGCCGAGGGCGTGCCCACGACGATCCATGCGTTCACCGATGGCCGCGACACGGGCCAGAAGAGCGCCGACGGCTACCTCCAGTGGCTCACCTTCCAGTTGCGGGCCTGTCCGCTGGTGACGATCGGCTCCGTCTGCGGGCGCTACACGGCCATGGATCGCGACAAGCGCTGGGAGCGCACCGAGCAGGCCTGGAAGCTCCTGGTGGATGGCGAAGCCCCCTGCACCGCCCCGGACGCCCTGTCCGCGATCTCGGCGGCCTATGCCCGGGGCGAGACGGACGAATTCATCTCGCCCACCCGGCTCACGGCCTTCCATCCCATCGCGGACGGCGACGGCGTGCTGTATTTCAACTTCCGTGCGGACCGCGCCCGGCAGCTGTGCCACGCCCTGGTGCATCCCGCCTTCGCGGCCTTCGCGCCGAAGCATCGCCCGAAGGTGAAGCTGGTCACCTTCACGGCCTACGATGTGGAGCTGGATCCCTACCTCACCGTGGCCTACCCGCCCCAGAGCCTGGAGCTCATCCTGGGCGAGCTGGTCAGCGCCCAGGGCTGGAAGCAGTTCCGCACCGCCGAGACCGAGAAGTACGCCCACGTGACCTACTTCTTCAACGGCGGTCGCGAGGCACCCTTCGCGGGCGAGGACCGGCGCCTGGTGCCTTCGCCCAAGGTGGCCACCTACGACCTGCAGCCCGAAATGAGCCTGCATGATGTGGTGCGGGGCCTGGAAGCCGCCATCCGCTCCGGGGAGTACCGCTTCCTGGTCTGCAACCTGGCCAACCCCGACATGATCGGCCACACGGGGGATCTCTCCGCCGCCGTGAGCGCCTGTGGCGCCGTGGACGATGCGGTGCGCCGCATTGCCGAGGCCACGCTGGAGCAGGGCGGCGCGCTCTTCATCACCGCCGACCACGGCAACTGCGAGTGCATGCGCGACGAGGGCGGCAACCCCCACACCGCCCACACCCTGAACCCCGTTCCGGCGGTGCTCGTCGCGGCGGGCTTCGAGGGCATCCAGCTCCGGGCCGGCGGCGCCCTCAACGATGTGGCCCCCACCCTGCTCCGCCTCTTCGGCCTCGAGCCGCCCCCGGTCATGGACGGCCGGGATCTCAGGCTGCCATGAGCGCGCGCCCCCCCAAGGCCGGCCGGCCCCGTATCCCCGCCCTGGCCCTGGCGCTATGGACCGTGCTGATCTGCCTGAACGCCGCGGTCCTGTCCCTGGCCTTCTGGGGTCTCCGGGAGAGCCGCCGGGCCCAGGTGGAACACGCCGAAGCGGCCACCCAGACGCTGGCCCAGGTTCTCGAACAGAACATCCAGGGCCGGTTCCGCCAGATCGAGCTGCTCTTCTCCGCAGCCGAAGACGAAGCCGGGCGCCTGCCCCGAGGCATGGCGGACCCCCATCTGGCTCGGTCGCTTCCCCTCATCCAGAAACGCATGCCCGCCCTGGAGCGCCTGTGGCTCGTGGATGCCACCGGGGCCATCCGCCAGGGGCCGCCGGCGGATGCCCCGGCCCTCACGAGGATGGACGAGGCGCTCAAGGAACTCCAGGAGCGCCCCCGGAACAGCCTCCTGCTCTCTCCGCCCTGGCGCGAGGGACCGCATGATCCTTGGCGGCTTCTGGTGTCGCAAGGCGTCACCGGAAAGGGTGGGGCTTTCGCGGGAGCGGTCATGGCCGACCTGCCGCTGGCGCAGCTCACGTCCACCCTGGATCGCGTGGATGTGGGCCCCCACGGAACGCTCTCGCTGCGCAGCGGGGATGGCTCCCTCCTGGCTCGCACCCCGGTCATTCCCGACGAGGACCGCCTCCTCGGCGACCGCCACCTCTCGGGGGACTACCTGGAGGCCGTGAAGGCCCAGGCGCCCCTGGCCCACTTCACCACCGCCTCGGTCCTGGATGGCCAGCGCCGGACCTATGCCCTTCGCCGCATCGAACATCCCCGCCTCTACGTGCTGGTGGGTCTGGCCGAACGCGACTACCTCCATGCCTGGCGCCACCAGGCGGCGGTCCTCGCCCTGGCCGTCGCCGTCATCCTCCTGCTCAGCCTGGCCATCGCCTGGATGGCCCGGACAGCCTGGATCCACCAGCGCCGCCACCTGGCCCGCCTCGCAGAGGAGGAGGCCCGCTACCGCATCCTGGCCGAGAATGCCCTGGATGTGGTGTGGACCCTGGACGCGAAGGGCCAACTGACCTACGTGAGCCCCTCCATCGAGCGCCAGCGCGGCTGGACAGCGGAGGATTTCCTGGCCCTGGATCCCTCGCATCGCGCCCTGGGGCGCACCCACAACGGGCACATCCAGGGGATCCTCGCCGCCGCCCGGGCTCTCGCGCCCGGCACCCAGCCTCCGGGCGGCACCCGGCGGACCGAAGCCACCGTGGCCTGCAAAGACGGACACGAAATCCAGGTGGAGGCCCGCTGGCGGGTGGTTTGGGGGACCGATGGACGGCTGCTGGGCATTCAGGGCGCCACCCGCGACATCACGGAACGCACGCGCATGGAAGCCGAGCGGGAGGAGCTTATCAAAGACCTCACCCAGGCCCTGGCTGAGGTCAAAGCCCTCAGTGGCCTTCTGCCCATCTGCAGCAGTTGCAAAAAGGTGCGGGACGACCAAGGTTACTGGAAACAGATCGAGGCCTACATCACCGAGCATTCCGAGGCGACCTTCACCCACGGCCTCTGCCCGGACTGCGCACGGGCCTTCCGAGAGGAGATCCAGGCGCGCCGCACCCCGCCCCCGGGCGGAGAGGAGGCGCCTTGAAGGTCGCCTTCATCGGCACCCATGGCGTCGGGAAGACGACGCTCTGCTACGAACTGGCGGGCGCCCTCAAGCGGGAGGGGCTCCATGTGGACATCGTGAAAGAGGTGGCGCGCCTCTCTCCGCTGCCCATCAACCAGAAGACCTCCCTTGAAGCCCAGACCTGGATCTTCCTCACCCAGATGGCCGAGGAGATCCGCTCCGCCAGCCAGCATGACCTGGTGGTGTGCGACCGCAGCGTGCTCGACAACTACGCCTACCTGATGTTCGGCTTCGGGCGCCAGAAGCCCATCGAGCGGTTCATGCACCACTGGATGAAGAGCTACGACCTGCTCTTCAAGGTGCCCTTCTCGGGAGCCGTCGCCGCCGACGGCGTGCGCGACACGGATACCTTCTTCGCCGAATCCATTGACCGGCTGGTGGACGAACTGCTGGCGGAGCGGAAGCTCCCCCACATCCGGCTGGATCCGGATGACCGCGCCCACTGGATCCACCGGGCCAAGGAGGTGGTGCTGCACCATCCCGAGGGGCAGAAGCGGCTGCTTCAGGGGGGCTAGGAGGGCGCAGCCGACGGCCCGGTGGGCAGCGAGGGCGCCGACCTACTTCAACCCCGTGTGCAGAGCCACGATGCCGCCGGTGAGATTGATCCAGCGGACCTCCTGGAACCCCGCGCTTCGCAGCTCCTCCGCCAGGGTCGCCTGGGCTGGAAAAGCCCGGATGCTGGCCGGCAGATAGGCGTAGGCGGACGCATCACCGCTGATCCAGGCGCCGATGCGGGGCAGGACTTTCAGGCTGTACCAGTCGTAGAGCCGCTTCAGGCCGGGCACCACCGGTGTGCTGAACTCCAGGATGGTGAGCCGCCCTCCGGGCTTGAGCACCCGCAGGAATTCGGCGTAGGCGAGGGGACGGCACTCCACGTTGCGGATGCCGTAGCAGATGGTGAGGCCGTCGAAGGTCGCATCCTGGAAGGGCAGACGCTGGGCATCGGCATCGGTGGAAGCCCAGATGCGGTCCTGGAGGCCTTTTCGCGCGAACTTGGGCGGGCCCAGGCGCAGCATGGCGTGGGTGAAATCCGTGCTCACCACCTCCGCGCCCCGCCGGGCCAGGGCTATGGAGGAATCGCCGGTGCCGGCCGCCACATCCAGGAAGCGCGTTCCAGGGGCGGCCCCGGAAATCCGCGCCATGCGCCGCCACCACCAGAAGTCCACACCGCCGGAGAGCACATGGTTCAGCACGTCGTACTTCCCGGCGATGCCCGAGAACATCTGCTGGACCTGCCTGCCTTCCGGCATCGCGCCTCCCTTGGGCTTCCATTGAAACAGAGCCCGCCCGCGAACGCTCGAACCGGGTCTGGTCCCCCCGCACGAGCAGCGGGGGTCCATGGGGATATCGCGAGCGCCAGCGAGCAGGCGGTCCCCCCGGAGGACATGGCTGCGAGCGCGGGTTCTCCGCACGAGCAGCGGGGGGCCCGGGGGGATATCGCGAGCGCCACCGAGCAGGCGGTCCCCCCGGAGGACATGGCTGCGAGCGCGGGTTCCCCGCACGAGCAGCGGGGGGCCGGGGGGATATCGCGAGCGCCACCGAGCAGGCGGTCCCCCCGGAGGACATGGCTGCGAGCGCGGGTTCCCCGCACGAGCAGCGGGGGGCCGGGGGGATATCGCGAGCGCCAGCGAGCAGGCGGTCCCCCCGGAGGACATTGACCAAAGGTAGAGGCTAGCCAAGGAATCACAGGCCCCCCATCGTGAGACCTACCCAATCCGGAGGACATCACCCATGAGCACACAGGCCATCGAGCAGATCAAGGGCGGCAGTTTCCTGCTGACCCCCCTCGGCCACCTGCCCCAGTTCACGCCCGAGGACTTCGGGGACGAGGCCAAGGAATTCGCCCGGGCGGCGAGGGACTTCATGAACGGCGAAGTGATCCCCCGCGACGAGGCGATTGACAAGCTGGACCTTCCCCTCACGGTGAAGCTCATGAAGCAGGCCGGCGAGCTGGGTCTCCTGGGCCTGGAAGTTCCCGAAGCCTACGAAGGCATGGACGTGGACAAGCGCACGGCCATGCTTGTGCTCGAGGAGATGAGCAAGCAGGGCAGCTTCGCCGTGAGCTACAGCGCCAACACCGGCATCGGCACCCTACCCATCGTCTATTTCGGCACCGAGGCTCAGAAGAAGGCCTACCTGCCCAAGCTGGCCACCGGCGAGTGGCTGGCTGCCTACGCCCTCACCGAACCCGGCAGCGGCTCTGACGCCCTGGGCGCCAAGGCCACCGCTGTGCTTGACGGCGACCACTGGGTGCTGAACGGCACCAAGATGTGGATCACCAACGCAGGGTTCGCCGATCTCTTCGTTGTTTTCGCCAAGGTGGATGGCCAGCACTTCAGCGCCTTCATCGTCGAGAAGACCGATCCCGGCATCAGCACCGGGGCCGAAGAGAAGAAAATGGGCATCAAGGGCAGTTCCACCCGGGCGGTGATCCTGGAGAACTGCCGCATCCCCAAGGACCGCCTGCTGGGCGAGCTGGGCAAGGGCCACAAGATCGCCTTCGGCATCCTCAACGTCGGCCGCTTCAAACTGGGGGTGGGCAGCCAGGGCGGCATGAAGCGGATCCTGGAATACACCATCAAGTACACCAGCGAGCGTTTCCAGTTCGGCAAGCCCATCAACTCCTTCGGGCTTATCCAGCAGAAGCTGGCGGACATGGCCACCAAGATCTTCGTGGCTGAGGCCCTCAACTTCCGCACCATCGGCTATCTGGACGAGGCCCTCCACGCCACCAGCTGGGACAGCCCCACGGCCGGCGCGGACAAGATGGCCGCTATTGATGAGTACGCCATTGAGTGCAGCATCTCCAAGGTGTGGGGCAGCGAGGCCCTGTTTTCCGTGGCGGACGAGGCCGTGCAGGCTTTCGGCGGCTACGGGTTCAGCGCCGAGTACCCGCCCGAGAAGGCCGAGCGCGACTGCCGCATCAACCGCATCTTCGAGGGCACCAACGAGATCAACCGCCTCCTGATCGCCGGCACCCTTCTGAAGCGCGCCATGAAGGGCGAGCTTCCGCTGATGCAGTTCGGCCAGCAGGTGGCCAAGGAGATCGCCAATCCCCCGAAGAGCGGCGACTTCACCGGCCCACTCGCCCGCCTGAAGCATGGCGTCGAGTTGAGCAAACGGCAGTGCATGCTGGCGGCCGGCCTGGCCGTCCAGGTGCTGGGCCAGAAGCTGGTGGACAACCAGGAAGTCATGGCCCGCATGAGCAACATGCTCATGGAGATCTACGCCATGGAAAGCTCCGTGGTGCGCGCCGAGCGGATGCTGGAGAACGGCCACCGCTGGGCGGAGATCGCCCGCGACATGACCGAGCTCTACGTCAACGAGAGCTGGCACCGCGTCCATGGCGATTCCCGCATGCTCTGCGCCGATGTGGTGGAGGGCGAGGCCCTGCGCCATGCCCTGGCGGGCATCAAGGCCTTTGCCGAGTTCCACCCCACCTCCAGCGCCCGCCTGCGCGGACGCATCGCCAGCCAGCTGATCCAGAAGGGCATCTATCCCATCGAGATCATCTGATCGGGATCAACCGATCCGACACGACGAAGGCCCCGTGCTGCGGGGCCTTCGTCGTGTCAGGGCAGGCCATTCAGCGCCGATGAGGTTCAGGCGGCCGCCCTCGGGGCGCAGCAGGGGCCGGGCGGGGTTCCGGCCTAGGCGCAGGACGGTCCTGGCTTGGGGCGGGGCGATTCTCGAAGCTTCGCTCCCGCGGGGGCGGCGCTTCGTACCGGCGCTCTGGCGCAGGCGCAGGGCGATTCTCGAAGCTCCGCTCCCGCGGGGACGGGGCCTCGTACCGGCGTTCCGGCGCAGGCGCAGGGCGGTTCTCGAAGCTGCGCTCCCGCGGGGGCGGGGCCTCATACCGGCGCTCCGGCGCAGGCGACGGACGATTGTCGAAGCTGCGTTGCCGCGGCGAAGGCGCCGGGCGGTCCTGGCCCGGGGCCGGACGGTTCTCGAAACTGCGGCTCTGCGGCGAAGGCGCCGTGCGATCCTGGCCCGGGGCTGGACGGTTCTCGAAGCTCCGCTCCCGCGGTCCAGGCGCAGGGCGATCCTGGCCTGGGGCCGGGCGGTTCTCGAAGGGAACGCGCCGCGGGCCGGCGGCGGCCCGGGTACCCGTGCCGCGCGGCGGCACCATGTCGCGCCGGAAGTGGACCGAGCGCCCTGTGGCGGCCTGGGCTTGCCGGTCATAGGCCATCAGGCGTTCCCGGTTCACATTGGGCCGGAACGTGGCCTGGATCTGCGCGGGGTTGCGGAACTCCGCGCGGGAGACCATCAGCGGAGCGGTCCGCCAGGGCGGCGTGAGGCTGCGGCCGCCAGGCTGCCAGGAGGTGGCGCCAGTACCCGTGTTGAAGGTGCGCAGCACATTGGCATCCGAGTAGATGTGGCCCCGCACATTCCCCACATTGATGTAGTTCACGGACATGACGTTCCAGCAGTAGCCGCCCCCCCAGGCGCCGTAGCCCCAGTGACAGGGCGTGTTGTAGTAGCCGAGGGGCGCCCAGCCGCAGTAGCCGGAGCTGTAGTCCCAGGCCACCCAAGCCGGGCTGTAATAGACGCCAGGGATCCAGGTCCAGCCGAGGCCCACGCTCCAGTTCCAGCGCCCATGGTGGTAGGTGACGTAGGCCCAAGGCTCGGACGAGATCCAGGTCATGCCGCCGTCATAGGGCGCCCAGCGGCCGTCGTAGTAGGGCCGCCAGTCATCGGCGACCCCCTCGGGCTGCCAGACCCAGCCGTATTCGTCGGACTGGACCCAGCGCCCGTTGTTGTCCAGTTCGTCAGAGTAGTAGCGGAGTTGGGAAGGCACCCGGTCCCAGCTTTCCCCGCGATGGACCACCATGGCGCTCACGCTCCAGCGGTCGAAATCATCGCTGTCGTAGGTGTTGAACCCGCGCACCCGGTCCAGGCCATCCTCGGGGCTGTAGACCGTCAGACGGTCCCCGGCGGCCACCACAGTCCGGTTCCGGTCGTTGGCGAAATCCACATGGCCGTCATAGACCAGCAGACGGGTGGTGTTGTCCCGCTCGGCCTCAATGCCGAAGCTGCCCCGGTCGAAGCAGGTAGCTGATCCAGAGGGGGTATCCACCCGGAACCGCAGGCTGGATTGGCCGCCCAGCTGGACGCGGAGTCGGCCGTAGTCGAGTCGCAGCAGCACCTGCTTTTCATTGTCACGGGTGGTGAACAGGCTGGCCACGGTGAACCGGGTGGCCCCCGCGAAAGCGATCCGGGTGCCATCTCCCAGTTGCAGAACGCCACGGCCGCGGCTATCCACGACATCGCCCTCGCCCACAGGAGTGCCCAGGGTGAGGGTATCGCTCAACTCGCCATTCTGGATGCGCACATCGCCCTCCACCACGCGAACCATGGCGTAGCGGTCGGGGGATTCGCCCTGGTAGGTGGTCTCGCCCGGAGATGGTGCAGGGGCCGTGCTCTGGGCGGATACCAGGACTGCGGGAATCATGGCTGCCATCAGCCAGCGGGACGTGCGGAAGGTCGCGTTCATGGACTGCCTCCGTGTATCAGATGGATGCCGTCTAGCTCAGCATCGGTTCCGGAATCATCCACGCCAGGGTCGTGCCAATCCGGACTTCATCCTTGGGGAAAGGGTACCAGCGCCGTTCCTTTTGGAGCGGTATCGGGCTTGGGGCCGAGGGCCGCCAGACGCGGCAGGAAGGCGATCCAGGGCAGAAACCAGCGCGACGCGCTCCCTGGATCGGGCCGTCGGGCGATAACCTCCAGCCGGTCTGGCAGGAACCGGAGGTCGAAATCCTGCCCGGGTGGCAGGGGCAGGTAGATGATCCGGCCGGTCGCTGGGTGGATCACGGCCAGAACTGTTTCGCCATCGCCGAGAATCCACAGCAGGCCATCCAGGAAGGGCCGGAAATCCTCGGCGCACCACTGGAGCGCGCCCAGGCCCTTGGCCAGGGGTGTCTTCGCGGGGAAGCGCCAGGCGCCTTCCGCCGCGGCAAGGGGGACACCGCCATCCCGCCAGGCCCGCAAGGGCCTTCCCGGCAGCCCCGTCAGCAGACGGATCACGCCCTGCGCGTCCACCACGCGGAGGGTGCCATCCGGGGATACCTGGACCTGGAGGCTGCCGGCGGAAGGGGCGGGTAGAGGTGCGGCTCCAGGCTCACCCGCGGCATGCAGCACGGGCTGCCATGGCAGGGGCTGTACATGCTGCCAGGGCAGTTGGGATGGAACCTGAGCGGCCAGCGGGCCAAGGGCCGTCAGGACAAGGGCTGCCAGCCGCACAGGGCCTCCAGGTTGCGGGTGGTGCGGTCCGCCAGGGCCTCCGGGGACATCCCCCGCAGCGCGGCCACCGCCTCGGCCGTAAACCGCACGAAGGCCGGCTCGTTGGGCTTGCCCCGGTACGGCACTGGCGCGAGGAAGGGCGAGTCGGTTTCCACCAGGATCCGGTCCACCGGGGCCCAGGCGGCCACCTCGCGCACCGCGTCGGCCTTCTTGAAGGTGACAATGCCCGCGAAGCTCAGGTAGAAACCAAGGTCCAGCGCCCGCTCGGCGAAGGGCCGGTCCTCGCTGAAGCAGTGGATGATGCCGCGCACCGCGCCGGCGTCCTCCTCCTCGAGAACGCGCAGGGTGGCCTCCGGGGCCGAACGGGTGTGGATCATCAGCGGCTTGCCCAGGCGCTTCGCGAGGCGAATCTGGGCCCGGAAGGCCGCTTCCTGGACCTCGCGGGGGCTCAGATCGTAGTGCCAGTCGAGGCCGGTCTCGCCCACGAACAGGATCGCGGGATCCGCCAGAAGGCTCGCCAGAGCCGCCTCGACCTCCGGGGTCCACGTCGTCGCGTCGTGGGGGTGGACACCCAGGCTCCCGCGGATCTGAGGGAAGCGGTGAGTCAGCTCCAGTACGGCCCGGGAATCCTCCAGATCCGTTCCCACCGCCACGAACCCGGTAACGCCCGCCGCCCGAGCCCGATCCAGCAGGGGCTCCAGCGAACGCCCCTCCAGATGGCTCCCAGTCATGTGGCAATGGGCATCAACGAGCATGGGCCTCCCTCACGCCATGATCCCACGCCCCACGGACTTGAGCGTGGCCATCCTGTGACCGATAGATCTCCCATGGCACGCACATTGCGAGTCCTATCGGGTCTGCTGCTGGGCTGGACCCTCATCTTCTGCCAGCAGCCTGCCTTCCGTCGCTTCGGCCTTCGGGAGGGCCTGCCGCAAAGCCAGGTCACGGCCCTGCTGGAAGACCGCGCGGGTTTCATCTGGCTCGGTACCGAAACGGGCGGCGTGGCGCGGCTCGGGGCCTCCGGCTTCAAGTCCTTTGGCGCGCCCGAGGGCCTGAAGGCCCGCCTGGTGAGCGCCCTGCTCGAAGACCGCCAGGGCCGCATCTGGGTGGCCAGCGCCGAGGGCCTCTCGTCCATCCGGGGTGATGCTGTGGTGAACTTCGGGCCGGACCAGGGGCTTCCCGCCGCGCCGACCCTCTGCCTGAGCCTCGATGGCGCGGGCCATCTCCTGGCGGGCAGCCACGCAGGCCTGTTCCGGAAGGAGGGGGACCGTTTCACACGGGTGCCCCTGCCCAAGCCCTTCGACCACCAGCCGATCCGCCTGCTGGCCCGGGACCGGGCCCAGGGAATCTGGATGGTCGGCGCGGGACGCCTCATCGCCCGCTGGGATGACCGGGGGCTCCGTACATACCCGCTGCCGCCCAGCGCCGGGAAGGCTCCCCTCCAGGATCTGGAGGCCGACCCGCAGGGGCGGATCTGGGTGCTGCTGCAGGATCGCCTGCTCCGCATGGAGCGGGGCGCCTGGATCCAGGTTCCCCTGCCGGACCTTCCCCCCAATCCCAAGATGATCAGCCTTCAGTTCGATGCCCAGGGCGGCGGTTCCCTGATCGCCCTGGGGGGCGACGGCCTGCTGATCCTGCCCGCGCATGGGCCTGCCCAGCGCCTGACCGCTGCGGATGGCCTCCCACGGGACCGCATCCTGGTGGCCCTCCGGGATCGCCGGAATGTGCTGTGGGTGGGCTCTGATGGGGACGGGCTGGCGGCCCAGGCGATCCCCGGCCTGTGGTCCCTGGACAGCGCCCCCCGTGTGCCCGGGAAGAACCTGGCTGCCGTGATGGCCATCTGCCGCCTGGCCCCTGGACGGGTGCTGCTGGCCAGCAGCACGGGGCTCTACCTGGTGGAGGAAGGCCGCGGCATCACGGGTCATTGGGGCAAACCCCAGGGCCTGCCGTCCAATGAGCTGTGGTGCGCGGTACCCGATGGCCAGGGCGGGGCCTGGATCGGCACGGACCGTGGGCTCGCGCGGTGGCGCCAGGGCCGGGTGGCGCCGGCCGGTCCTCGGGACCTGAGCCGCACCAGCGTGATCACCCTCGTCTGGGACCAGGGCCGGCTTCTCGCAGGCACCGAACGGGGCCTGTTCGTACTGGACCCGGCGGGACGCGCCCTGTTCCACGCCGCCCTCCCCCCGGAGATGGGGACCGAGGAAGTTGACGATGTCCTGCGGTACCAGGGCCAGTTGCTACTGGCCACGCCTGTGGGCCTGTGGCGGCTGGAGGGCCAGCGGCTGGTCCAGGCCTACCGGGAAGCCCCCTTCGCCACCACCAGCGTGACCTGCATGACTGCGGATGCTTACGGGAACCTGTGGGTGGGCACCATGAACGGCCTCCTGCGGCTGTCGGGCGGGGCCTGGACCACCTACGGCGTAGCCCAGGGGCTCGGAGATGACAGCATCAACTTCCTCGCCCCCCTTAGTCCGGACTGCATGGCGGTCGGCCACAACCGCGGCGTGGACATCCTCAACGGGCGCACCATCCAGCACCTCTCGCAGAGCCAGGGCCTCATCTCGGACGAGACCAACCACGACGGATTCATGCTCGAACCGCAGGGCCGCCTGTGGATCGGCATGATCGGCGGCGTGAACATCCTCGATCACCCGGAGACCTTCCGGAATCCACCGCTCCGGCCGCCGACCCTCCTGGAAGCGCGCTGGCCCGGCGGACAGGCCGGTCTGCCCCAGGACGCCCACCTTCCCCCCAAGCCGGACTATCTGGAGATCACCTTCGACACAGCCGAACCCCTCGTGGCAGTACCCCTCCACTATGAAGCGTTCATGGAAGGGGTGGATGACGGCTGGCGACCCATTGCCCAGGAGGGCCTCGCCCTCCACTACCGCCGGCTGGCCGCGGGCGCGTACCGCCTTCATCTGCGCGTCCGGCAGGCGGGTGGGCCCTGGGTCGAGGCCCGGACACTGGCCCTCGCCATCCAGCCCGCGTGGTACGAAACCTGGATGGTGCGGGGAGGGCTCGCCCTGGCGGCCCTGGGCCTGCTCTGGGGCATCGTCTGGCTGCGGGGGCACCGACTCGCCCTCCGCGCCCGGACGCTGGAGGAGACCATCGAGACGCGCACCCAGACCCTGGCCCGCCAGAACTGGGCCCTGGAACAGGCCCATGGCCAGATCAAGCGCAGCCTGGAATCGCGCCTGAAACTCATGGACATGGTGACCCATGACCTGCGCTCGCCCCTCACGAGCATCATGCTCACCCTCGACCGCCTGCGCGAGACGGCCCCTGTGCCCGTGAACCTGCTCGACATCATGGACCGGGAAGCCAACCGCATCGAAGCTCTGGTGCGGAACCTGCTCGACCAGAGCCGCTCCGAGACCCTGCTCCAGAGCCTGAAGCTGACCCCGACCCTGGCGGTGTCGGTGACGGAAGGCTTCGAGGAGGTGCTGCGCCTCAAGGCCGAAGCCAAAGGCCTGGCCTTCCACCTCGAGGTGGCGCCCAAGACAGCCCGGGCCTTCATTCGCGCTGATCTCGCAACGCTCCAGCAGGTCATGCTCAACCTTTTCGAGAATGCCCTGAAGTTCACCCCCAGCGGCGGGCAGGTGGGCATCCAGTCCTCGGTGGACGCCTCCCAGGGCCTCTGGATCCTGGAGGTCTGGGATTCCGGGCGGGGGCTCGATCCTGATCAGATCCAGCGCATTCTCCAGCCCTTCCAGCAAGTCCAGTCCCGCGATGCGGCCCAGGGCTGGGGGCTCGGGCTCTCCATCTGCCAGGACATCCTCGAAGCCCATGGCGGCCTGATGCGGATCACCAGCGAACCCGGTCGCGGCGCCTGTTTCCAGGTCGCCATCCCTATCATTCCCGAGGGCCCATCCACCCTCCTGCAGCCATGACTCCACCGCTGGCAGCGACCGGGGCCAGCCCTGGCGCGCAAACTGAGACGGGGCTTCTGCTTCTCACGGGCGGCCGGGGTTCCCGCATGGGCGTGCCCAAGCATCTCCTCGACCATCCAGCGGGCGGCACCTGGGGTGGGCACCTGGTTCGCGTTTTCGCCAGTGTCTGTCCAAAGGGCCCGATCTGCGTGCTGGGCGAGCCGCTCCCGGACTGGCCCACCCTGCCCCGCCTGGATGATCCCCGTCAAGGCCCGGCAGTGGCGCTGCGGACCTGGAGCGGCCTCTCGGCGCCCGCCGCCCAGCGGTGGTGGGTGGTGGCCTGCGACCAGGTCCGCTGGACCCCCACCCGCCTGGGGATCTGGCTGGCCCGGGCCGCGGCAGTGGATCCCGACGCCTCCCACTGGGTACTGGCCCGCCATCAAGGGCACCTGCAGCCCCTGGGAAGCCTATTACCCGCCGCATTCCGGCCTCGTCTCGCAGACATGGCGAGTCAGTCGCTACTGGCCCTGGTGGAACCGCTTCCCCACCTCATTCTGGACCTCGAGGGTAATGAATGGCTGGATGTGGACACTCCTGAGGCACGAAAGGCCTTCGAGAAGGCTGAAGACTGAATCCAGAAAACCCCTGTCTCCACGTCAAATCACCCGAGCATGAATTGTTTTTCGCATGATTCCAAATCCTTTATTCATGCTTGTTTCGGTTATATTCTTACGTAGTTATTTAGTCATTGGTGATGATAGTCACGAACGACTTGACCATGTTGCTTACCGTTTCATCCTCTATATCGAACCCGAATGGGTCGTGAATGGATGGCAACATGCTCCCCCTCTCCCAGACAGCAGGCTACGCAGTGCTGGCCCTCAGCTGCCTGGATGACCCCGGCGGCGCTCCCGCCCTGGTCCAGGATGTGGCGGCCCGCACTGGCATTCCCCGCGCCTACCTCTCCAAGCTCATGAACAGCCTGGCCCACAAGGGGCTCATTCTTGCCAAGCGGGGCAACAAAGGTGGAGTCGTCCTCGCCCAGCCGGCCCGGGAGATCACCCTGGATGTCATCGCCGAAGCGGTGGATGGCGACGCCTGGCGCCGCACCTGCCTGCTCGGATTCAATACCTGCGCGGATGACCGGGCCTGCCCGGCCCACGCTTTCTGGAGGGAGGAACGGGATCGCATCCACGCCCACCTCCAGCAGAACACCCTCGCGGATATCGCCAGCTTCGAGCGGAAATCCCGCACGTGGCGGCTGATGGACGCGCTACTCCCCTCGACCGTTTCCCCCTAGGGGAACCGGCCCAACCCCGAAGGACTGTCTCCAACCCCCGGAGATCAGCGTCGCTTGGCTCGAATCCAGCGGCGCCCTCCATTCCCACCCCCCAAGAAAGGATGTGCACCATGCGGAACACCCTCTTCACCCTGCTGGCGATGGCCGCCCTGGCCGCGCCCCTGTCCGCCAAGGGCGGCAGCGAACTCAAGGGCAAGTTCTACATCTTGAAGCAGTGCAAGCCCTGCCACGCGGAAGGCAAGTCCGGCGGCGTCGTCACGCCCCTCATCAAGACCCAGGCCCAGTGGAAGGCCTACTTCAAGGCCGCCAAACACAACAAGGGCACGGAGAAGCTCGGCGCGCACACCAAGCTCACGCCCGCGCAGCTGAAGGATGTCGAGGCCTTCATGGTCGCCCACGCCTCCGACTCCCCCCAGCCCATGACCTGCGGCGGCTGAGTCGAGCGTCTCCCCGGAATCCCCCTCCCCCACCCCTGAATCCCCTTGCTATGGAGTCCCCCCGATGAAATCCACCCGCATCATGCTCGTCCTGGCCGCCGCCTTGGCGCCCGTGGTCCTGAGCGCCCAGTCCAACGAGGATCTGCAGAAGCAGATCGAAGGCCTCAAGAAGCAGCTCCAGGTCATCCAGGAGAAGGCGGATGCCGCCCAGCAGAAGGCCGAGGCTGCGAAGGGCCTGGACAGCCGCTTGAGCCGCGTCGAACGCAAGATGGGCGCCGGCAATGTCCAGTGGGGCGGCGAACTCATGACCCGCTTCGACAGCACCCAGTGGCACCTCAAGCCCTACCAGCAGTTCCTCGGCTTCGTCCAGAACCCCGCCAACGGCATGCCGATGCCCGTCACCCAGCAGGTCGGGGCCCAGGATCTGACCAACTCGGTCCAGTGGTCCACCCGCCTCCGCCTCAACATGGGCATCCACATCAATGACCACGCCCAGATCATGGGCCGGCTGGTGATGTACAAGATCCACGGCGGCGCGGATGTGCCGACCTTCAACGGCTCGCCGAACACCGTCTACAGTTCCTTCGTCACCGGCCAGGTGCCCAGCACCGATGTGCTGCGGGTCGAGCGCGCCAGCCTGGTGTACCACTTCCCCCTGGGCATCCTCTCCATCGGCCGCCAGAACACCACGGACGGCCCTCCGTTCGAAGTACGCGAGGGCGGTGAGCGCCAGGCCACCCCACAGGCGCTGGCCGTGAATGCCACCATTGACGGCATGGGCTGGAAGTTTGAGCTCAGCAAGATCGGCCTCCCCGATAACACCCTGCTGGGCATCTGCTACGGCGTGGGCTACGAAAGCGGCTTCGGCGGCGGCGGCCTGGTGAAGACCAACTCGGCCCCCGTGGGCTTCAACTTCACCAACGCCACCGTGGCGAACCCCGCCGCGGCGACCCTCCAGGTCAACAACATCGGTCCCCTCAAGGACACCACCGTGCTGGGCGTCATGTACGACATGCCCCTGCTCTTCGAGGTCGGTGACAGCGTCCAGAGCGCCAACTTCTACCTGGGTTACAACCGGTTCGGCAACATGACGGATATCCCCTTCGGCAGCACCGTCAACTTCCCGGTGCCCTCCGCGCCCGGCATGGGCGGCATGCCGTCCACCCAGTACGTCTCCGCCACCAACAACCTGGGTGACATGGATCAGTGGACGATGACCTGGAAGCACAAGGTCGGCGACCAGTTCACCTACTTCGTCAGTGCCGGCTACCTCAAGAGCCATCCAAACGGAAAGTCCTCGCAATACGGCGCCTACTGGAACTTCCCCACCACCATGCCCGCCGGGTACCCCACGGGTCTCACCCAGCTTTCGGGCTTCGGCGGCCTGATGGGCGATGCCAACCACAGTGAAACCGCCTCAGCCTATTACACGGGCGTCCGCTACGATCCCACGGAGAAAATCGGCTTCGGCCTCGAGTTCAACCACGGGTCGCCGCGCTGGTTCACCTACACCCCCGCCACCGGTGAGTACACGGACAAGCTGGGCGCCCGCGGCGATGTGTGGGAGGGCTACACCCAGTGGCGTTTCGCCAAGAATGCCGACCTGCGCTTCGGCTACATCCACTACGCCTACACCCACGCGTTCAGCGGCTGGCAGATCGGCCCCGGCGCGATGCCCGGCCAGAGCTGGGAAGACTCGTACAACCTGAGCAAGAATCCGATGCTCCAGTACTCGTTCCCCTCGACGGTGAAGAATTTCTACGCCGCCATTGAAGTGAAGTTCTAATCCCCCCCTAGAACCCCGCGGAGCCCATGGCTCCGCGGGGTTCCGCCTGTCCGACCCGGACGCCATCCCATCAGGAGAGCCCATGCCGCATCCGCCTCGAAACCCATCGCCGCCCAGACTCCGGCGGTCGCTCCAGGCCCTCCTGGGCCTGCTGGCCCTGTCGCTGTTCAGCGCACAGGCCCAGCAGTCCACCTCACCCGCGCCCTCCGGACACGGCTCCTACCTCAGTGTGCATGCCGAGCAGGACAGCATGCAGACCGCCGACCACAGCAAATTCAAGATCCTCAAAGGCCCCTTCAAGGATGGCGACGGCCCGGCTGTGACCAAGGCCTGCCTCACCTGCCACACGGAGGCCGCCAAGCAGGTCATGGCCACCCAGCACTGGCAGTGGCACGTGCCCCAGAAGGGACTCGAAAGCTACGGCAAGGGCACCGACCTGGTGAACAACTTCTGCATCTCCATCCGGGGCGGCAACACGGCCACCTGCACCCGCTGCCATGCTGGCTATGGGTACAAGGACGCCTCCTTCGATTTCACCAACCAGGACAACGTGGACTGCCTCGTCTGCCACGACACCACCGGTGACTACGAGAAGGAACTGGCGGGCCTGCCCAATCCGGCCATCGATCTGGCCGACGTCGCCCAGCATGTGGGCCGTCCTACCCTGAAGAACTGCGGTGCCTGTCACTTCTTCGGCGGCGGCGCGGACGCCACCAAGCATGGCGACCTGGACGACACCATCCTGGATGCCCCGCGCACCGAGGATGTGCACATGTCCAAGCAGGGCGCCGGCATGACCTGCGTGGACTGCCATGTCTCCTCGGCCCACCAGGTGGGCGGGCCCGACTACGTCATCCCCGCGAACAAGCGCGAGCAGCCCAAGTACCCCGGCGAGGCCGTCTCCCGGATGTCCTGCACCGCCTGCCATACCGATCATCCCCACAAGTCCTACATCCTGAATCGCCACTACCAGAAGATCGCCTGCCAGACCTGCCACATCCCCGAGTTCGCCCGGGACAAGCGCGGCACCAACCTCTGGTGGGACTGGTCCACCGCCGGCAAGCTCAAGAACGGGCGCCCGTACACCACCGAGGACAAGAACGGTTTCGAGACCTACAACAGCATGCATGGGGATCTGGTCTGGGCCCGGGATGTCGTGCCCACCTATGTGTGGTACGACGGCAATATGAAGTTCACCCGCCTGACCGATACCATCACGCCGCCCAAGGATCCCAAGGGTTCGATCCTCCTGAACCCCGTTGAGGGCTCCTACACGGATCCCAACGCCAAGATCTGGCCCTTCAAGTTCCACGAGGGCAAGCAACCCTATGATACCGTCCTCAACAAGCTGATCGCCCCGTACACGGCGGGCCCCGCCGGCTCCGGCGCCTTCTGGGGCGACTGGAAGTGGGATCCTGCCATCAAGCAGGGCATGGCGACGGCCGGCCTGCCTTACAGCGGTCACTACGGTTTCGTGCGCACCACCATGATCTGGCCCATCACCCACATGGTGGCCCCCAAGGAGCAGGCCCTCTCCTGCACCGACTGCCACACCCGGAAGGGGCGGCTGGAGAAGGTGCCCGGCTTCTACCTCCTGGGGCGTGACCGCGGCACTGGCCTGGATTTCCTGGGCTTCGGTGTGATTCTCCTCACCCTCGTCGGTGTGGCGGTCCACGGCATTCTCCGCTTCATCCACGGGCGCCACTAGGAGGCATCATGCGACGCATCGTACTCTACGAAAAATTCGAACGCTTCTGGCACTGGATGCAGGCCCTGCTGATCATCACCCTGATGGTCACCGGCTTCGAAGTCCGCGGCCTCCTCCACCTCCATCTGCTGGGGTTCGCCACGGCCATCACCGTGCACAACTACTCGGCCCTGGCCCTGGTCGTGCTGATCGTGTTCGCGATCTTCTGGCACGTCACCACCGAGATCG
>JAJYRN010000003.1 GCA_021794095.1 Acidobacteriota bacterium
TGAGCGTGATGCTGTTGACGGTCATGCCGAAGGCCATGATCCAGTCGGAGGGGGCATCGCCGATGGCGACCTGCATGGCGGTGGACCCCGTGGTGGTGGGGGTGCCGCCGCCGGTGCCGGTGCCTGTTCCCATCGCGGCGCTGGAGCCGCCGCCGCCGCAGCCGATGAAGGCCAGCCCACCGGTCAGGAGGAGAGCCGCGGCGCTGATTCGGTTGAACGTTCGAAGGGCCATGGGGGCCTCCCTGGAGAGAGCAGATCCGGGCCTCCCTTTGGGAGACGGGCATCCGACGGGTTGGAAGAAGAGACTGGACGAAGGGAATCTGGACCGAGCCGGTGCAGGGTTGTCGCGACATTCATCGCGCCCAGAGACTCTACATCAAGGAACGTGCCAGCAGCTTTTCGGGGTCTTCCCTGGAAAATCGGGGCGTTCTGACCCGTACCCGCTGGGAGGGCTGGGTCCAGTTGACCCGCGAGGCTGGCCCCGAGGTTCCGATCAGTGCATGGGGCCCGAGGTTCCGCCCGGATGCATCCCCCCGGGCAGCATGGCTCCGGGACCCATCATGGATCCGTTCATGCGCAGGCCCTGGTCCCAGGCCTTCTCCCCGAAGCCCCGCCCGGACATGGGGCCGACCTTCGGCAACATTGAGGGACCGAAGACAGACCACTGGCCCGCCTTCACAAAGGAGGATCCAGCATGGGCCGCCCGGGGGAGGACCTCCACCACCCCCTTGAAGACCACGAGGGTGGACATCCCTTTCTTGTCCACATCCACACCGTAGCGCGTGCCCCGCACCGCCAGCAGGGCTCCGGGCACGGCCACGCGGCGTTCTACCGGCTTCCCCCCGGCAAGCGCATCGAAGATGGCCTTGAGCCGGCCCCGGTCGAGGATCACCAGAACACCGGGCTCGCCCCCGGCGAGGCGGACCTGGGTGCTGGGGTAGAGCTCGAAGCGGGAGGCCCGTTCGGGCACCGAGAGCACCGCGTGGCCCCACCAACCGGTCTTGACCACGTCCCCCGAGGCCGCCGTCATCCCCTGCACCGCCTTCACGGCCTTGGCCTCGTCACCGCCGGGCCAGCGGACCACGGAATGCTTCACCTCGTCAAAACGATAGGTGAAGGCCACCGGCGCCGGGGCGGGGGTCTGCAGCAGGATGAGGGCCAGGGGGGCGAGCAGGGATTTCAGCATCAGAGGTCTCTTTCGGGTTCTTCCGTGTCGGGCCCCTCGGGGCGTCGGAGCTTGCGCGCGAGGGTCTTCCGTTCGATGCCGAGGAGGCGCGCCGCCTCGGTCTTGTTGCCGCCGCAGTGGGACAGGACGGCGAGGATGTAGGCCTGCTCCAGATCCTCCAAGGGGAGGAAGGGCGGGGTAAAGCTCAGGGGGGAAGCAGGCAAGGGGCCTGCCAGTTCCGGCTCCGCCCCCCCAAGGATTCGCAGGAGCACCCCGGCGTCCTCCAGTGCGCCCGCCTCGATGAGCGCGCGGCGCACCACATGGCCCAGCTCTCGCACGTTGCCGGGCCAGGGATGGGCGGCCAGGAGGGACAGCACGGCCGGAGACGGCGCGCCGGGCTCGGGCAGGCCCAGATCGCGCTGGAAGCGGGCCTGGAAATGAGCCACCAGATCGGGAAGATCGCTGATCCGCTCCCGGAGCGGGGGGATGCGCACCTCGAACCCCGCGATCCGGTAGTAGAGATCCTCCCGGAAGGTGCCCGCCGCCACCATGGCCTTCAAATCCCGGTGGGTGGCGGCCACCACCCGCACATCCACCGCCTCGCCCTTCTCCGCGCCGAGGGGCTGGATCACACCGTCCTCCAGGAAGCGCAGCAGTTTCACCTGGAACACGGGCGAGATCTCGCCAAGCTCATCCAGGAACACGGTGCCGCCATGGGCCAGGGCCAGGGCGCCGCGCCGGTCCTTCTGGGCGTCCGTGAAGGCGCCGCGCCGGTGCCCGAAGAGTTCGCTCTCGATGAGCGTGTCGGGGATGGCCCCGCAATGGACAGGCACGAAGGGGCCGCCGGGGCGGGCACTGAAGCGGTGGAGGGCCCGGGCCACCAGCTCCTTCCCGGTGCCCGTCTCACCGAGGATCAGGACCGGCACCTTCAGAGGCGCCACCTTCCCGATGGCCTTGTAGACCGCCACCAGGGCGGGATGGGAACCGACGATCAGGCTCTCGGGGCCCTCCTTCGGGGCCGGTGGCGCGGGGGTCCGGTCCGCCAGAGCCGCCTGCACGCGCGCCAGCATCACATCCAGATCGAAGGGCTTGGCCAGGTAGTCGAAGACGCCCTCCTTCAGGGCCGCCGCTGCGGTCTCGATGGTGCCCCGGGCCGTCATGAGGATGATGGGCGGGGGATCGTCCAGGTCCTGGATCTCCTTCAGCAGATCCAGCCCCGTCCCACCGGGCATGTAGATGTCGCTGAGGATGAGATCCGGGCGGCGTTCGCGGAGGGCCGTCCGGGCGGCGGCGAGGCTCTGGGCCCGAACCACGCGGTAGCCACGCTTCTCCAGCGCCAGGGCCACCATCTCCCGGATTGCCAGGTCGTCATCCACCACGAGCACGTCCGTCATTCCATTCCTCACTCGGCGGGCACCAGGGGGAGCCTGACCCGGAAGCAGCTTCCGCCATCGGCTCCATCATCCGCCTGAACCCTGCCCCGGTGCCAGGCGACCACCTCCGCCACCAGGGCCAGTCCCAGGCCGAGCCCCGGCGCGAGGCCCTGGGTGCTGCCCCGGGCGAAGCGCCCGAAGATCCGGGCGCGCTCTCCCACTGGAATTCCGGGGCCGCGATCCTCGATCTCGAGCACGGCCTCGGCGCCCTCGGCCCGCAGGCCCAGCCGGACCGGCATCCCCTCGGGCGAGAACTTGCAGGCGTTGGAGACGAGGTTCTCGACCACCCGGGCCAGGAGGGCCGGATCGCCCAGAACCCACAGGCCCGCCGCCACCTCCGCCTCGAAGGGCCGGTCGGTCCCCGCGCGGAGGAAGGCTGACCGTTCAGCGCACAGGGCTGAAAGATCCAGGGGCTGGGCCTTTTCGGAGAAGGTCCGCAGGCGCAGACGCTCCAGATCCAGGAGGGCGTCCACCATCTGGGCCAGGCGCGACGCCTCGGACACCACCATGCCCGCCACGCGGGCGCGCTCGTCGGCGGAGAGATCGTACTGCGCCAGGAGCTGGGCCAGCCCACGCACGGAGGTGAGCGGCGTCTTCAGTTCGTGGGCCACCACCCGGCGGGCTTCCGCCTCCCGCACCCCAGCCTCGGCGAGGGTGGCCTGGATCTGTTCCAGTTCAGAGATCCGGGCACTGGCCGTCCGGGCGTCCCGTAGGCTCCGGCGGGCCCGGGCCCAGGCGGCGAGCCCGCCCACGGCCACCAGGGCGAGCAGCAGCGTCAGGGGCTCCCAGGTCACGCGGTAGAGGCGCAGGGAGGCGGCGGCGAGCCCGAAGGGAACCAGGAGCAGCGCCGCGGCGAGTCCCTTGGATGCGCGGGTTCCCGCCGCCAGCAGCAGGGCCCCGAGCCAGGCCAGGCCAAAGGCCAGCAGGGCCTCCAGCAAGGGTGGAACGGCGTGGAGCAGATCCCCCGACAGGATGGCTTCGGTGGCCTGGGCCTCGACCAGAACCCCGGGTTCCGGCGTGCCGCGTGGCGAAACCGGTGTCACCACCCGGTCGCCAAGCCCGGCGGCGGTGGTGCCGATGAAGACCACCCGGCCCGCCAGGGCTGCGGCAGGCCGCCCGGCCAGCAGATCCCCAGCCCCCACCGTCGGGATGGAACGGACCCGGAATCCCAGCTGGAGGATCCTTCCGACGGGCACGGGCAGATCGGGCTCCGCGAGGCGCGCGGCGGCCACGGGGAAGGCCGCGAGTTCCCGTCCCCCGGCCTGCCGGGTCGCGGCAAAGCGCCGCACCACGCCATCCCGGTCGAGGTCGAAACTGACGTGCGCAAGCCCGCCCTGCCGGAGGGCCGGATCCGGCCACAACCAGCGGCCATCATCCCCCACCCCCACCGCGAGGACGGAGGGCCCCCGGGCCAGCGCCTGGGCCAGGCGGGCATCCCCCGGCCGCGCCTCCGGGAGCAGAAGATCCACCGCGACACCCCGGGCCCCGGCGGCGAAGGCAGCCTCGACCACCTGGGCCAGCCGGTCCCGGTCCCAGGGCCAGGGTCCGTCCGCCCGGAGCGCCGCCTCGTCCACGACCACCGCGGCCACCTTGGCGGCCGGCGCCGGGGGGAGGGCCCGCAGCAGGGCATCGCGCACCAGGTGCTCAGCCGGGGCCAGCCCTCCTGAGAAATGGAGGGCAAGGACAAAGGTGGCGGCCAGGGTCGGCCAGAGCAGCTTCAGTTCAGATCTCCTCGGAGGACGCGAAAGGCGCAAAACCCTGATTCTGCCGCATCCAAGGAGAGCCCTGAATGAATTCATGCCAGCTTCCATCCCGCCGGGGAGCGCCTATGACCCGCGACCCCAAGCGCCCAAGCAGCCGCCGGGGCCACAGGACCGACATCAGCCCCAGCGGCCCCTTGGCGTGTCTCCGCCCACCTCTTTTCCGGCTTGACACCGGAATCAAGATGAGCATGATACTGAGTATCAATTTCCTTCCTTTGTTGGGGGCCCGGTATGGCCAAGATTCTGCTACTCAGGGGCGCAGACTTGGCCGTGCTCCTGCTGCTAGGGCCTCTGGCAGGCTGCTCCGGGGGCCACCGGGTCCATGGGGAAGGCCATCCCTTCCAGGTGCAGGTAAGCCCAGCCAGCCTCAGCATCCCGGCGGGGGGTGGCGGCTTCGTCACCGTGTCCACGGGCTCACCCCTGGCTGATCTCCTGGATCCCCGCAGCCCCTTGACCCTCTCGCTCCAGGGGGCTCCGGCGGGTGTCGTCGCGTCGGGCAGCCTCGCCCCTGGCCAGGGGACGGGAACCCTGGCGCTGGTCGTGGACGCCTCGGTGGCCCCCCAATCCCTGTCGGGCGTGCAGGTGGTGGCCTCGAACGGGAGGTGGAGCGGCAGCACGCCCTTCCAACTGGTCATCACGTCTCCCCTGCCGCCAGGCCGGATCGGTGTGAACGGAGTCCAGGCCAGCGGCATGGGCCAATCTGGCGGCACGCTCTCCAACCTCCCGGTCATCCAGGAACCCGTCGCCGCCACGGTGGCCCAGGATCCCGCTCAGGTCGTGAGCGTCCGCCACGGCTTCCTCCCCGCCCTTCCGGCCAACTAGGCCCCCGATCCTGCGAGGTTCCATGCGCTTCCATCCCTCCTCCGTGACCGCCGCGCTGGTGGCGATGCCCGCCATCCTCCTCGGCCAGACGGCCCCCGCGCCAACCACGGCGGCACCCAGTCCCCAGGTGGCCTACCAGGGCCGCCTGACGGAGGCGGGGCTGCCCGCCACGGGGGCACGGAGTTTCACCTTCTCAATCCTCGATGCCCAAGGGAACGAGTTGTGGAACTCCGGCGCGCAGGATGTCTCCGTGAACAACGGGCTCTACGCGGTGGAACTGGGCGGCACCGGGATGCCCGCCATTCCTGCCAGCCTCCTGGGCACGCCGGGACTCAAGCTGCGCCTCGCCATCAACGGCGTGACCCTCACGCCGGACACGGATCTCGTGCCAGCCCTCCAGGCCCGCAGCGCGTTCGCGTTCTCCGGGCCCCTGGCCGGGGATGTCTCGGGCACGCAGAACGCGACCCTTGTGGTGCGTCTGCAGGGGGTGCCGGTGGATGCCACCGTGCCCTCAGCCGGGCAGGCCCTGGTGTTCAACGGGACAAGCTGGGCCCCGGCGACGGCGGCGGGACCAGCCGGACCGCAGGGTCCACAGGGCCTGGCGGGCATGGCCGGGCCCCAGGGGCCCATCGGCCTCACGGGGGCCCCCGGTCCCGCGGGCATTCAGGGCCCGGCAGGCACCAACGGGCTCACCATCCTGAACGGAACGGGAGCCCCCGCAGCCACCCTCGGCGTGGATGGCGACTTCTACCTGGACACCGCCGCCAGCGTGCTTTACGGGCCCAAGGGAGCCCTCACCGCGGAGGCCTGGCCCGCCGCCGGCCTGAGCCTCGTCGGACCCACCGGCCCTCAGGGGCCCATCGGCCTCCAGGGGCCCCAGGGATCCATCGGCCTCACGGGGCCAGTCGGCCCAGCGGGCGCCACGGGCCCACAGGGGCTCCAGGGCAGTCAAGGCATCCCCGGCGCCAGTCCCTTCACCCTCAGTGGCTCGAACGCGGTGTTCCCCACCGGCGCGCTGGGGGTGGGCACCTCCGCCCCGGACGCCAGCGCCCTGCTGGACCTCACCAGCACCACCCAGGGCCTGCTCGCCCCGCGCATGACTTCAGCCCAGCGGCTGGCCATCGCCACCCCGGCCACGGGCCTGGTCGTGTATGACACCACCCTCGGCGATCTGCAGGAATTCAACGGGGCAAGCTGGGTCACGCCGGGCAGCAGCGCCATTGCGTCCAACTTGACCTGGCTGGGTTCGGTCATCGGGTTCTCTGCCACGGCGCCCCCACCCTCCACCGGGTCGCGTTACATCGCCACCGCCGACTGGCTCCAGGGCAGCGGCGGGACGAGCAGCAACCCGCCGAATGCCATCGCCACCTATAACGGCACGGCGTGGGTCTTTACAACGCCGACCGCCCAGGATGCCGTGTTCGCCACCAGCCAGGCCAATGGGTATGTCTACAACGGCACCGCCTGGGTGCCGTTCACACCCTCCAGCCTGGCCCAACTGGGGGCCACGGCCAACCAGGTGCTCACCTGGAACGGGACGGCCTGGGCGCCCTCGACGCCGGTCAACGGCGGCGGCACGGTCACGAGCATCGCCACGACGGGCCCCCTGACGGGTGGACCCATCACGACCACGGGCACCCTCGGGATCACCAAAGCCACCGCCAGCACGGACGGCTACCTGGCCGCTGCGGATTTCGCCGCCTTCGCCGCCAAGGGCTACGGCTCGGTGACGAGTGTCGGGGTTTCGGGGGGGACCACGGGCCTGACCACCTCGGGAGGCCCCATTTCGGGCAGCGGCACCATCACCCTGGGCGGCACCCTGGCCGTGGCCAACGGCGGCACGGGAATGGCGAATCCTGGGGCTTCCGGGAACGTGCTCACCTCCAATGGCTCCACCTGGGTGAGCGCCCCGCCGACGACCGTTTCAAGCGTCTCGCAAAACCTGGCGAACATCGCCTTGCTCCGCTGGGGGGCGGCACCCTCCTATGCCGTCGGCAATACCCCCATTGGGGTCGCGTTCGATGGCATCAACATCTGGGTGACCAACGATGCGGACAATACCGTCAGCAAGCTGCTCGCCGCGACGGGTGCCCTGGTTGGAACCTATCCCGTGGGCACGAGCCCAGAGGGTATCGCCTTCGATGGCACCAATATCTGGGTCGCCAATTACAGCGACGCCACCGTCAGCAAGCTGCTCGCCGCGACGGGCGCCACGGTTGGAACCTATGCCGTTGGAATGCACCCATATGGTGTCGCCTTCGATGGCACCAACATCTGGGTGGCTGATGGGGGCAACGCTAGCGTCACCAAGCTGCTCGCCGGGACGGGCGCTCTAGTTGGAACCTATCCCGTGGGCACGAACCCGCATGGTGTTGCCTTCGACGGCACCAACATCTGGGTCGCCAATTTGGGAGACAGCACCGTCAGCAAGCTGCTCGCCACAACGGGCGCTTTGGTTGGAACCTATCCCGTTGGAAATAGCCCGCAAGGGGTTGCCTTCGACGGCACCAACATCTGGGTCGCCAATGAAGGGAGCAGCACCGTCAGCAAGCTGCTCGCCACAACGGGGGCTCTGGTTGGAACCTATCCCGTTGGATCTCACCCGATCGGTGTCGCCTTCGATGGCACCAATATCTGGGTCGCCAATAATGGGAGCAACACCGTCAGCAAGCTGCTCGCCGCAACGGGCGCCCTGGTTGGAACCTATCCCGTTGGATCTCTCCCGTCCGGTGTTGCCTTCGACGGCACCAACATCTGGGTAACCGATGGAAACAGCACCGTTTCCGCGATCTCAGCCAGATAGAAACTGGGCGTGGCGCAGGCGGGGATCAACCTGCGCTCTTGACGATCCGTCAGGCCACGGGGCCTCTCGCCGCCTGTGACCGGGCCCGGAACCCCGCTGCGCTAGACTCTCCGGGTCTGGAGGAACCATGGCCCGGAAGCTGGTGGAGTGCGTGCCGAACATCTCGGAAGGCCGGGATGCCGCGAAGATCAAGCAGGTGGTGGATGCCATCTCAGCGGTGTCGGGCGTGCAGGTGCTGGATGTGGATCCCGGCGCGGACACGAACCGCACCGTCATCACCTTCGTGGGCGAGCCCGAAGCCGTGCTCGAGGGCGCCTTCCGCTGCATCGCCGCGGCCGCCAAGGTCCTTGACATGCGCCACCAGAAGGGGGCGCATCCCCGCATGGGCGCCACGGACGTGGTGCCCTTCGTGCCCGTGGATGGCGTGACCATGGCGGACTGCGCGGACCTGGCCCGCCGCCTGGGCGCGCGCGTGGCCGCCGATCTGGCCATCCCGGTGTACCTCTACGAAGCCGCCGCCAGCCGCCCCGAGCGGAAGAACCTCGCCGAGGTCCGCCGCGGCGAGTACGAGGGCCTGGCGAAGAAGCTGCAGGATCCTGCGTGGCAGCCCGATTTCCCAGCACCCTACAACGCCATCACGGGCGCCACCATCATCGGCGCACGAGAGTTCCTGGTGGCCTACAACGTGACGCTGAACTCCCACGACAAGGCCCACGCCACGGACATCGCCTTCGAGCTGCGGGAAAAGGGCCGCGTGGCGCGCCGGGGCCGCGTGAAGCCCTACTACCAGGCAGGCGAGCTGATCTACTACGCCGAGGGCTCCTTCCCCTGCGGGAACTGCGACTTCACGGGCGCCACCTTCCAGGAGACGGTGGACCACTGCGCGACCCTCCACGGCTATGACCTGCCCGCCCTCATGCGGATGAACGATGTGGATCCCGCGAACCCCGTGGGCCAGAAGGTCCGCCGCCGGGGCACCTTCGCCCACTGCAAGGCCATCGGCTGGGTCGTGGACACCTACCGCCGGGCCCAGATCAGCATCAACCTCACGGACTACAAGCAGACCGCGCCGCACACGGTGCTGGAGGAGGCCCGCCGCCTCG
Source organism: Acidobacteriota bacterium (assembly GCA_021794095.1). Classification (GTDB taxonomy): domain Bacteria; phylum Acidobacteriota; class Holophagae; order Holophagales; family Holophagaceae; genus Geothrix. Next base: position 9,090 of record JAJYRN010000003.1, read on the forward strand.
CCGCCGAGCGCGGCCTCGTGGTGACCGGCAGCGAAATCGTGGGCCTGGTGCCCTACCCGTGCCTGCTGGCCTCCGGGAAGCACTACCTGCGCGCCATGGGCAAGTCCACGGGCGTGCCCGCCGCCGACATCCTGCAATCCGCCGTGTTCTCCATGGGCCTGGCCGATGTGGCGCCTTTCGAGGTGGAGAAGAAGGTGCTGGGCCTGCCCACCTTTGAACCCAAGGCGCTGGTGTCCATGCCGGTTCATGCCTTCGCCGATGAGGTGAGCCGCGACACGCCGGCCCCCGGCGGCGGCTCCATCGCGGCCCTGGCGGGCAGCCTGGGCGCGGCCCTGGCCAGCATGGTGGCCAACCTGGCCCAGGGCGGTCCCGATGCCGAGAAGGACGCGAAGCTCATCGCCCTCGCCGAGCGCGCCCAGGCGATCAAGGACCAGCTCATGGTCGCCGTGGACGACGACACCAACGCCTTCAACGCCTTCATGGAGGCCCGCCGCCTGCCGGACGGCACGCCGGAGGAGAAGTCCCGCCGCCACGAGGCCATGCAGGCCGGCCTGAAGATCGCCATCGAGGTGCCCCTGGCTACGGCCCAAGCCAGCCTGGCCGCCCTGGAGCTGGCCGGCGAGGCCGCGCACCTGGGCAAGGTGGCCTCCATCACCGACGCGGCCGTGGGCGCCCAGATGGCCCACGCCGGCGTGCGTGGCGGCCTCTGGAACGTGATCATCAACCTCAAGGACATCAGCGATCCCGCCTACGTGGCCGACATGCAGGCCCAGTGTGCCGAGCTCCTGAAGCAGTCCACGGACAAGCTGGCGGAGATCACCGGCTTCATTGATCAGAAGCTGGTGGACCGGCTGGTGAAGGCGAAGAAATAGGCTCGGCCCGTCCAATCGAGGTTCCATCTCGATTACTTCGTATTACGATGGCCTTCCATTCCCTGCCTGGAGCCATCCCATGGGCATCCTCCGCTACGCCCTTCCCTGCCTGGTTGCGTTGACCCTGGGCGCCGCGACGCCCCTGCCGCCCTCGGCGAATCCGGGCGCCTTCGCGGGGCTGCGGTTCCGCAACCTCGGCCCCTTCCGCGGCGGGCGCGTGGGCGCGGTGACCGGCGTCCCGGGCCAACCGCAGCTCTACTACATGGGCGCCACGGGCGGCGGGGTCTGGAAGACGGAGGACGGCGGCGCCAGCTGGCGGAACATCTCCGACGGCTTCTTCAAGACCGGTTCCGTGGGCGCCATCGCCGTGAGCGCCTCCGATCCCAATGTGATCTACGTGGGCATGGGCGAGGACACCATCCGGGGCAATGTGAGCCGCGGGGACGGCGTGTACCGCTCCACGGATGCCGGCCGGACCTGGACGCACCTGGGCCTAGACGACACCCAGCAGATCACCCGGGTCCGCGTGGACCCCACAAACCCTGACATCGCCTACGTGGCCGCCCTAGGCCACGTCTGGGGGCCCAATGAGGCCCGGGGCATCTTCCGCACCGAGGACGGCGGCAAGAGCTGGAAGAAGGTGTTGTATGTAGATGACAAAACAGGTGCTTCTGATTTGTGCATGGACCCCTCAAACCCCCGCATCCTCTACGCTGCCTTCTGGCAGGTGGACCGTAAGCCCTGGACCCTCGAGAGTGGCGGAAAGGGGAGCGGCATCTATAAATCCACGGACCGTGGCGACACCTGGAAGCGGCTGGAGGGCGGGCTGCCCACGGGCATCCTGGGCCGCATCGGCCTCACCGTCTCCCCCGCCCGGCCCGATCGCGTGTGGGCCCTCGTGGAGGCGGAAAAGGGCGGGCTCTATCGCAGCGACGATGGCGGCGCCAAGTGGACCCGCGTGAACAGCGAGAACAAGCTGCGCCAGCGGGCCTGGTACTACTCCCGCATCTACGCCGACCCCAAGAACGCCGACACCGTGTACGCCCTGAACGTGACCTTCATGCGCTCTCAGGACGGCGGGCGCACCTTCACCGCCATCCCCACGCCCCACGGCGACAACCACGACCTGTGGATCGCCCCGGAGGATCCCCAGCGCATGATCGAGGGCAACGATGGCGGTGCCACCGTCACCGTCAACGGCGGCGAATCCTGGAGCACCCTCATGAACCAGCCCACGGCCCAGTTCTACCGGGTGGCCGTGGACACCCGGGATCCCTACTGGATCTACGGCTGCCAGCAGGACAACACCTCCGTGGCCATCAAGAGCCGAGCCGAAGGCTGGGGCGTCACCGCCGCCGATTGGCACGCCGTGGGCGGCGGAGAGAGCGGCTGGATCGCGCCGGAGCCGAAAGATCCCGACGTGGTGTTCGCCGGCGAATACGGCGGCCAGATCACGCGCTATGACCGCCGCACCGACGAAACCCGCCTGGTCATGCCCTGGCCGCAGCTGGCCATCGGGATGGCCCCGAAGGATCTGAAGTACCGGTTCCAGTGGAACGCCCCCATCCTCATCAGCCGCTTCGAGCCCCACGCCCTCTACTTCGCCGCCCAGAAGCTGCTGCGCAGCCTCGACCGGGGCCGGACCTGGGAGGAGATCAGCCCCGACCTCACCCGCAATGACCCGGCCACCCAGATCGCCAGTGGCGGCCCCATCACCAAGGACAACACCGGCGTCGAGGTCTTCGGCACCATCTTCGCCCTGGCCGAGAGCCGCCAGGATCCCGCCATTCTCTGGGCCGGCAGCGACGACGGCCTGGTCCATCTCACCCGCGACGGCGGGAAGACCTGGACCGACATCACGCCCAAGGGCCTGCCGAAGGACATCCAGATCAACAGCATTGATCCCTCGCCCTTCGACGCCGGCACGGCCTACCTGGCGGCCACCGCCTACAAGCTGGAGGATCTGCGGCCCTACCTCTACCGCACTCACGACTTCGGCAAGAGCTGGACGCGCATAGATGCGGGCATTCCCGTGGGCGCCTTCACCCGCGTCGTGCGCGCGGACGAGCGCCGCCGCGGCCTCCTCTTCGCGGGCACGGAGACGGGCCTCTACCTCTCCTTTGACGACGGCGCCTCCTGGGAGCCCTTCCAGCGCAACCTACCCGTGGTGCCCATCACCGATCTGGCCGTCCATGCGGGCGATCTCATCGTGGCCACCCAGGGCCGCGCCTTCTGGATCCTCGACGACCTGGACAGCCTGCGCCAGTGGAAGCCGGAGATCGCCGCCGAGCCCCTGCATGTCTTCCAGCCCCGGCCCGCCATCCGCGCCAACTACGGGCAGGCCTGGTGGATGGATCCCCATGCCAAGCCCCGCGCCATCGGCCAGAACCCGCCCACCGGCGCCATCCTGGACCTCTGGCTGAAGGAGGCCCCGGACAAAAAGGATCCGCTCACGCTGGACGTGTACAGCGGCACGGAGTTGCTCCGCAGCTTCAGCAGCGCGAAGGCCGGGAAGCACGACGGCGAACCCGCCGAGAAGCCCCTCAAGCTCCAAGCCGGCTTCAACCGCGTCACCTGGGACCTTCGCATGTTCCGGCCGCACCTCGTCCCCAAGGCCATCATCTGGGGCAACACCCGCGGCCCCGAAGTGGCCCCCGGCACCTACACCCTGCGCGTCACCTACCGGGGCACCACCGTGTCGCGGGACCTCCAGGTCCATCCCCGGCCCGGCGTAACGGCCAGCGAGGCCGATCTGAAGGCCCAGGCCGATCTGCTCAAGGCCCTCCGCGACCACGTGACCGAGATCCACCAGTCCGTGGTGCAGATCCGGGATGTGCGGGCCCAGGTCAAGGGCCTCCTGGACCGGGCGGAGAAGCTGGGGAAGGCCGAGCCCCTGAAGGCCCCCGCGAAGGCCCTCACGGACAAGCTCAACGCCCTGGAGGCGCGGTTCGTGAATCCGAAGCTGAAGAGCGAGCAGGATCCGCTGAACTTCACCCCCGCGCTGGACCACCAGTTCATCGGCCTTGCGGGCGTGGTGGGCAGTGGCGACGCCGCGCCCAGCCCCTCCTCCCTGGCCTACTACGCCCAGGAGAAGGCCGTGCTGGCGGGCCTCCAGATCGAACTGGCCCAGGTCTGGGCCACGGAACTCGCCGCCTTCGATCAGGCGGTTCGCGACGCCGGCATCCCCCCGGTGATCGTCGTGCCGGCGGCGAAGTAGTCAAGAAAGGGCCTGGACATGGAACGCACGGAAAAAGGCGAAAGACACGGGATCTGTTTCTATTGCTGGATTCGTGGTCTTCCTGTCTTCGTGGTGAATCATTTGTTTTGATTGCCCATGGGTATCAGCCCTCCGGTGGCCGCGGTGCAGCACCAGGGTTCTCGGGCAGAGCCGGAGGGCCCAGAACGTGCCGCCCACCGCGGTGGAGATCAGCGCGTCGCCCAGGTGCATGGCGATCCCCCCGATCAGGCGCGGCGATCCAGGCGGGCCGCCCACCAGGCCACGACGGCACGGGCCAGGGCGTCTTTGGGCAAAGGCCCCAACGCGGGCTCGGGCCCCTGCGGCGTGAGCGGGGTGAGGGTGTTGGACTGGTCCCCGAAGGCCTTCCCGTCCTTCACGTCGTTCAGCAGGATGGCATCGAGCCCCTTCTTCGTCAGCTTGGCGGCGGCATGATCCAGGTGCTGCTCACTCTCGGCAGCGAAACCCAGGATCCACTGGCCGGGCCGCTTTGCGGCCGAGAGGGTGGCCAAAACATCCGGAGTACGCACGAGCACGAGGGTCTCCGGCCCGTCACTCTTTTTCACCTTCTGGGAAGCGCGGATCTCCGGCCGCTGGTCCGCCACGGCAGCGGCTCCCACCAGTCCATCGGCGTCTGCCCAGCGTGAGGCGCAGGCCTCCAGCATGTCCTGGGCGCTGCGCACACGGACCGTCTCCACACCCCAGGGCGCCGGAAGATCGCCCCCCAGGATGAGCTGCACCTGGGCCCCGGCATCTCGGAAGGCCCGGGCCAGCTCCACCCCCATGGCGCCGGTGCTGCGATTCGTGAGGGTGCGCACGGGATCCAGATCCTCCCGGGTGGGGCCCGCGGTGATCAGCACCCGGCGTCCGGCCAGGGCCGGCAGCTTGGGGGTGCCCGCCCTCTGGATGGCCTCGGCGATGGCTTCCACCTCCGCCAGCTTCCCCGCGCCCTCTTCACCACAGGCCAGGCTGCCCTCGGCGGGATCCACGAGCGCGTGGCCGTACCCCCGGAGGCGCGCCACGTTGGCCTGCACCGCGGGATGCTCCCACATGCCGGTGTTCATGGCCGGCGCCCAGAGGACCGGGGCGCGGGTGGCCAGGAGGACCGTGCTGAGGAGATCCGTCGCCAGGCCGTTGGCGGCCTTGCCCAAGATGTTGGCGGTGGCGGGCACCACCGCCACGAGGTCGGCCCAGCGGGCCAGCTCGATGTGCTCGATGGTCGGGAGGGCGCGCCACTCGCCATGGTCGGGGTTCGCGCCGTAGCAGGGCTCCCCAGTGAGGCTCGTGAGCGTCAGGGGCGTGATGAAGCGGGAGCCGGCTTCCGTGAGAATGCACCGCACCTGGTGACCGCGCTTGGCCAGCAGGCGCGCCAGCTCCGCCGCCTTGTAGGCCGCTACGCCGCCCGTGATCCCGAGGATGATGCGCATCGGAGGCTCCTGGAAGCCTTCATGCTACTCCAGGCTCTGGATCAGACGCCGCGGGCCTCGGCCCCCCAGATGAGCTTGTGGAGCTGAAGCTGGAAGCGCACCGGCAGGCCGTCATCCAGCACGCGCCCGGCCAGCCAGGCGGGATCCAGGCGGCCCCAGACGGGGCTGAAGAGGACGTCCACCCGCTCCCAGATGCGCCGCTCGGCGCACCAGGCCCGCGCCCAGTCGTAGTCGGCCGCATCGCAGAGGACGAACTTCAACTCATCCTGGCCGGGCACCAGGCATTCCAGATTGGACTCCAGCCAGCGATGGCTTTCGCCGCTGCCTGGGGTCTTGCGGTCCACGATCTTCACCACCTCGCGCGGCACGGGCGCCAGATCATGGCTGCCCGCGGTTTCCAGGGCCACTTCGTAGCCGAGGTCGAGCAGGGCCCGCAGCAGCGCCGGGGCGTCGGGATGGGCCAGCGGTTCGCCCCCGGTGAGTTCCACGAAGGGCGCGCAGGGCCCCGGACGGGGCGGGCCCAGCCGGCGGCGCACCTCGGCCACCAGGTCGTCCAGCTCGCGCATCACACCCTCATGGAAGGCATACGCCGTGTCGCAGTACCCGCAGCGCAGGGGACACCCCGTGAGGCGGATGAACAGGCAGGGTCTCCCGGCCCGGGCGCCTTCCCCCTGAATGCTGTGGAACACTTCGTTGACCTTGAACTTCATGCGACGGACGCTCCCATCCGATGATGGTCCCATGGCCGGCGCCTCAGGCGCACGGCTGGGAGTCACGCATGCCCCTCCGCCGGTTCCTGCTCGCCCTCATCCTCCTCGCGCCCCTGGCGGCCCGGCAGGCCCCGCCGCCGAACCCCGTCCAGACCCTCTACACCAAGGAGGAGGTGCAGATCCCCATGCGCGACGGGGTGAAGCTGTTCACCATCCTCTACCTCCCGAAGGACACGCGCACCCCCCACCCCATCCTGCTCCAGCGCACGCCCTACGGCATCTGGCCCTACGGCCCGGCGGTCTTCCCGCGCAGCGTGGGGCCTTCCCCCGCCTTCCTGGGCCAGGGCTACATCGTGGCCTACCAGGATGTGCGTGGACGGTTCATGAGCGAGGGCACCTTCGTGGATGCCCGCCCCGCGAACCCGGCGTCGGGGCCGAAGGCCACCGACGAGACCACAGACACCTACGACACCATCGCCTGGCTGGTGCAGCACGTGCCGGACAACAACGGCAAGGTGGGGATGTGGGGCATCAGCTACCCGGGGCATTACGTCGTCCAGGGCATGCTCTGCGGCCACCCCGCCCTGAAGGCCGTCTCTCCCCAGGCGCCCATGATGGACATGTGGGAAGGGGATGACGCCTACCACCGCGGCGCCTTCCAGCTCACCGCCAATTTCGGCTTCTTCCTCTTCTTTCACGACCGCACCGGAACCCCCGGCCATGCCTGGCCGCAGGTGGCGGATGTGGGCACGCCGGACAGCTATCAGTGGTATCTGGACGCCGGACCCGTGGGCGGCCTGGCACACCGGGTCGCCACCCCCATCAGCCGGATCTGGGACGAGTATCTGGCGCATCCCACCTACGACGCCTACTGGCAGGCCCGGGATCTCCGGCGGCGCATCCGGGATGTGCGCCCGGCGGTGCTCACCGTGGGCGGCTGGTACGACGCGGAGGATCTCTTCGGGGCCCTGGCCTGTGACCGGGCCCTCACCCGGCAGAGCCCGGCGACGGATCATCACCTCGTCATGGGCCCCTGGACCCATGGCCAGTGGGCCGACGGGGACGCCACCCACATCGGCCCAGTGGACTTCGGATCCAACACCGCGGCCTGGTTCGAGCGCGACGTGGAGCTGCCCTTCTTCAACCACTACCTGAAGGATGCGCCGGGGCCGCTCCTGGCCCAGGCTACGGTGTTCGACACGGGACGGGACCAGTGGCGGACCTTCGGCGCCTGGCCGCCGGAACGCGCCCACCAGGCTTCCTTCTACCTGGAGCCGAAGGGGGGGCTCGCCATGGCGCGCCCGGGCCCCAAGGGCGGCTACGACCACTTCGTGAGCGATCCGGCCCATCCCGTGCCCTACACCCAGGCCATCTCCTTCGACTACTGGCCCCCCTACATGGTGGAGGACCAGCGCTTCGCCTCCCGCCGCCCGGATGTGCTGACCTACGAGACAGCTCCCCTGGCGCAGGATCTCACCCTTGCGGGCCCCGTGCGGGCGGTGCTGCACGTCAGCACCACCGGAACCGACAGCGACTGGATCGTGAAGGTCATAGATGTGCTGCCGGATGACGCGCCCGATCCCGCGGAACGCCCTGCGGGCTGGCACGCCGCAGGCAGCCAGCAACTGGTGCGCGGCGACGTGATCCGCGGCAAATACCGCAACAGCTACACCACGCCCGAGCCCTTCGTGCCGGGACGCCCCACCCAGGTGGCCTTCACCCTGCCGGATGTCTTCCACACCTTCCAGAAGGGGCACCGGCTCATGGTGCAGGTGCAGTGTTCCTGGTTCCCCCTGGTGGACCGGAATCCCCAGGTCTTCGAGAACATCTTCCAGGCCAAGCCGGGCGACTTCCAGCCCGCTGAGCAGCGCGTCTATCACGCGGCCGGTCAGCCGTCGCGGATCGAGGTCCGGGTGCTGGACTGAACGCGCCGCTCAGCGCGCCATCCACGGCTTAAGCCGACGGAAGCGCTGGCGCAGCTCGTCCCGGGTGAACGGTTTCTGAATGCTGGCCACATTCGGCCGGCCCTCCAGCAGGCTCACCACATCCTGGTCGCTGTAGCCACTGCACAGAAGCACGGCCTGGGTGGGCCGCACCGCCAGAATGCCCGCGAGCGTCTCGGCCCCGCTCAGGCCGGGCATGTTCAGATCGAGCAGCACCAGATCCGGCGATTCGCCCGCCTGGAACCGCGCCAGGGCTTCGCCGCCATGCTCCGCAGTGGCCACCTCGCAGCCGTCCAGCTCGAGCATGGGCGCGATGCTCATGCGCACCAGTTCGTCATCGTCCACCAGCAGGACACGGCAGGGCATGGTCCCCTCGGCCGCTCCATCCGAGGGGGCGGCGGGCCCTTCTGGCGGAGCCGTCTCCGCCAGGCACGGGAAGGTCAGCACCACCTCCGTGCCCTTCCCCGGGTGGGACTGGAGGTCCAGGCTTCCGCCATGGGCCTTCACGGTGCCGTACACCATGGATAGCCCCAGCCCCGTGCCCTTGCCCACGGGCTTGGTGGTGAAGAAGGGCTCCAGCGCGCGGGCCGCCACCTCCGGCGGCATGCCTTGTCCCGTATCCGCCACGCGGATCTCCACGCGGTTCCCGGAGGCCCGGCCCGTGCGGATACGGAGCAGCCCGCCGCCCGGCATGGCGTCCACCGCATTGACGCAGAGGTTCATGAGCGCATGACTCAGGGCGGCAGGATCCCCCTGGATGGGCGGCAGGCCGGGCTGGAGATCGGTCTCCAGCTGGACCCGCTTGAGGGTGGTGTGGTCCAGCAGACGGATGAGCTCCCGGGCCAGCGCATTCAGGTCCACCGGGGCCGATGATTCCAGATCCTGCCGCGCGAAGGTGAGCAGGCCCTTCACCACATCGCGGCCCCGGAGGCAGGCCCGCGTGATGGTCTCCAGCGCCTCTGCGAGCGGCGTGCCCGCGGCCAGTCCGGGCTGGTGTGCCGAGGCCAAGGAGAGGATGGCCGCCAGCACGTTGTTGATGTCGTGCGCCACGCCTCCGGCGAGGAGGCCCAGGCTCTCGAGCTTCTGGGACTGGTGGAGCTGGGCCTCCAGGCTCCGCCGCTCCTCCTCCGCCCGCTTGCGCTCGCTGATGTCCGCCTTGATCGCCACGTAGCTGGTGGTGGCGCCCGCCTCGTCACGGATGGGCGCGATGGTGGCCTGCTCCGTGAAGAGGCTGCCATCCTTCCGCTGGTTCACGATCTCGCCGGACCAGACCCGGCCCGCAGCCAGGGTGGCCCACATGTCCCGGTAGAACGCCGGCGGATGCACGCCGGACTTCAGCACCCGGGGGTTCTGCCCCAGCGCCTCGGCCACCGTGTAGCCAGTTACCCGCGTGAAGGCCGGGTTCACGTACTCGATGGCCCCATCCACACCGGTGATGACGACCGAGACGGGACTCTGCTCCACGGCCATGACGAGCCGCGCCATCTCGCGCTCGGTGCGGCGGCGCTCCGTGACATCCCGGTCCGCGCCCCGGTAGCCCCGCAGATTCCCGGCCTCGTCCAGCATCGGAATGCCGTTGGTGAGCACCTCCACCAGGCGTCCGTCCCGGGTGACCATCGGATTCAGGAGATCCTGGAACCGGCCGCGCCGGTCGAACACCTCGAACGCCGCACGTTTGAACGCCTCACGCCCCGCATCGGGATGCAGGTCGTAGAAGTGCAGCCGACCCACCACCTCCTCTTCGCGGTAGCCGATAAGGCCCGCGCAGGCGGGGCTGAGGTAGGTGTAGAGGCCCGTGGCATCCACCTCCCAGATGAGCTCTCCCATCAACGCGGAGATCTCGGCGAAGCGGCGCTCGCTTTCCCGCAGCGCCGCGACCGACCGGTGATGCTGGCGCCGGATCTCGCGATCGGCCAGTTCCCGTTCCAGGGCTGGCAGCAGCCGTTCGAGGCGGTCCTTCCGGATGAAATCCTTGGCGCCACGCCGCATGATCTCCGCGGCGCGATCCTCCCCGATGGCGCCCGAAACCAGGATGAAGGGGATGTCTTGCCCGGTGTCCAGGATGCGCTCCAGGGCTTCCAGTCCCGTGAAGCCCGCCAGGGAATGGTCGGACAGCACCAGATCCCAGCCAGGCTCCTCCAGGGCCCGGTCGAGTTCGGGAAGCGTCTGGACCCGGCGCAGGTCCAGGGGACGGGCTCCCCGGCGCAGGGCACGGCCGATCAGGAGGGCGTCGTCGTCCGAGTCCTCCACCAGCAGGACGCGCAGGGCCTCGCCCATCAGAGTTCTCCGGCCTGCTTCACGCTCTGGTTCAGCACCAGCCAGTACATGCCCAGCTGGCGCACGGCTTCGGTGAACTGGTCGAAGTCCACGGGCTTGCGGATGTAGCTGTTGGCGCCCAGGCGATAGCTTTCGATGATGTCCTGCTCCTCGCTGGAGGTGGTCAGGACCACCACCGGCATCAGGCAGGTGCTTTCGTGGGCCCGGATGCGCTGGAGAACCTCCAGCCCGTGGAGCTTGGGCAGCTTCAGGTCCAGCAGCACCACCTCGGGCAGATGCTCCGGATTCCGGCCCGCGTGGCTGCCCTGGGCGAAGAGAAAATCCAGGGCCTCGGCCCCATCGCGGACCACGACCACCTCGTTGGCGATGTGGTTCCGTTTGAGCGCGCGCAGGGCCAGCACCACATCGTCGGGATTGTCTTCCACCAGCAGAATGAATTTGGACATGGGAGCCCCCTAGAGCGTAAAGAAGAAGGTGGCGCCCTGGCCGGGCGCGGATTCGGCCCAGATGCGCCCGCCGTGGCGCAGGATCACGCGCTGAACCGTGGCCAGGCCGATGCCCGTGCCTTCGAAGGATTCCGCATCGTGCAGGCGCTGGAAGGCGCCGAACAGCTTGTCCACGTACCGCATGTCGAAGCCCACGCCGTTATCCCGCACGAAGAACACCCGCTGGCCGTCCGCCAGGTCTTCCCCGAAGGAGATGCGGGCTTCGGGCACCGGGGCGGTGAATTTGAAGGCGTTGCCCAGCAGGTTGTCCAGCACCGCGCGCAGGAGCGTGGGATCGCCTGAGGCGCGCAACCCGGGCTGGATCTCGAAGAGCGCCTTGCGGCCGGGGGCGCCGGCCTGGAGCTCCTCGGCCACCTCCCGCGCCAGGGCGCTGAGATCGAGGTCCACCCGGCTGATCTCCCGGCGGGTGAGGCGCGACAGCTGCAGCAGATCCTCGATGAGGCGCCCCATGCGGGTACAGCCTTTCCGGATGCGGGCCAGGTAATCGCGGCCCGTGTCATCCACCCCCTGCGCGTAATCCTCCTCCAGGGCTTGGCTGAACCCGGCTATGGCCCGGAGGGGGGCTCGCAGGTCGTGGGAGACGGAGTAGGCGAACGCATCCAGTTCCTTGTTCACCGCCAGCAACTGGGCGTTGCGCTCTTCCACCCGGTATTCCAGCGTCTGGTTGAGTTCCCGAACCGCTGCCTCGGCCTGCCGGCGTTCCCGGACTTCCGCTTCCAGCAGGGTGGTCCGGGCCTGTACCAGCCCCCGCAGGCGGGTGTTGAACATGGCGAGCAGCAGCAGGCCCAGCACCCCGCCCACCACGGAGGCGCTGACCAGGGCCGCGGTCTGGATCTCGTGGGAGATGGGCACCCTGACGATCTCCACGGCCCGGATCTGGCCCAGCTTCTCGTTGAACCCGCCCTGCCCCGGGTACAGCGCCTGAAGACCGAGCGGTGCATCCTCCCGGCGCCCGTGGCACTGGAGGCAGGCCTCGGTATTCGGCAGGAAGGGGATGACCCGCTCCAGATAGGGCTCGCCATGCAGGGTGAGGGTCCAGGCGAGGTCGTGGAGGCTGTGGTCGGCGTTGAAGCGTTGGATGAGTTGCGCCTCTTCGGGCGTGGCCCGGTTGACGGGATTGCGCGGATTATCGGCCGCCATCTTGTAGTAGATCGGCGGCAGCCCGTCCTTGACGCGCTCCTCGTTGAAGAAGCTGTGCATCACCCGGGTCATGTAGGACGAGGACATGAGGCGGGGATCGTAGAACGTCGCCGGGATACGCCCCTCCTTGAGGGCGCGGTCGTAGCCGGGAAGGAGCACCTGCTGGACATAGACATGGAAGCCGCGGTGGGACAACAGCACATCCCGGATATCGGCGTTGGCCTGCCGCAGCACGTAGGCGCGCACCAGTGCGTAGCTCGCCGCCATGACCACCAGGGCGCTCAGCAGGGGCACGCCCACCCAGAGAACCCAACGGGTCCTCCGCAGGGGCGACGCAAGGGCGGAGATCAGGGATCGCATGGCAACCGAAGGACCAGTCCAGAAAGGTACAGATGTCGGGAACACCAGACAGCATTTTGGAGGCCTCTGTCATCTGGTTTAGTTCCGTCATCCTTCTCAGGGCGCGTCCTGGCTACCGCCAGCGCCGGCCACCATCCAGGGTCAGGATCTCGCCGGTCAGGAACGGGCTGTCGGCGGCGAAGCGGACGGCCCGGCAGAGGTCAGCCGGGGTGCCCAGGCGTTTGAGGAGGGTCTGCTCCGCCAAGAACCCGGCATCACTGCCCTCCGCCGGCAGAATCGCGCCCAGGGCGTGCCCGACCACGCGCACCTTCGGGGCGAGGAGCCGCGCCAGACCGGGAACAGCGGTCGCCAGCCCCCCCTTGGCCACGCTGTAGGGCAGGCGCTGGAGCCAGGGGGTATGGACGGAGGTATCCAGGAGGAACTGGAGGCAGGCGCCTTCCGCCAGACGGGGCGCCAGGGCCTGGGCACAGAGCAGCGGGAAGGTGAGGTTGATCTGCCAGGTGGCGTCCAGGGACTCCCGGGACCAGGTGCCGAAGGGGGCCTCGGGAAAGGTTCCGGCCACAAGCACCGCTCCAGAAAGGGTCACACCCGCCCTGTCGAGGGCCTCCAGATCTGCCATCATGCGGGACACCAGCTCCGGATCCGTCGCATCCCAGTGAAGGGTCCGGACCTGCGCACGGGTGGCTCCTCCGGGCCATTCCGTGGCATTCCCCCAGGGCCGGGAACTCGTCAGCACCAGGTCGTGATCCCGGGCCAGATCCTCCGCCAAGGCCTTCCCCAGGCGGCGGCGTCCTCCCACCAGCATCCAGCAGGGTCTTTCGTTCCCCGGTTCCCGCTCCATCCGGGCATTCTTCCACAAAGGCCGCATGAGCCCTACCCTCAAACGCATCCGCTGGCGGCTGGCCCTGATCAGCCTCGTGGCCCTGATGTTCTCGCTGGGCTCCTTCTACCTGAACCAGTGGGCCTATGTCGGATCGGACGATCAATGCTCCTGGAGCCTCGAACAGGGAAAGATCATCATTCGCGAGATCCTGCCGGATGGCGTGGCAGAGGAGGCGGGGCTCCTGGAGGGTGATGAGCTCGTGGCCATCCAGGGCCACCGGTATGCGCCGACCCTGAAGGGCACCCGCGAGGCCCAGCGCTACATCAACAACCGCCGGGAAGGCACCATCCTCATCTACACCGTGCTGCGCCACGGACGGTTGCTCCAGTTGCCCCTGCGCCTGGTGAAGCCCATCGGGTGGTTCCAGCTGGCCCTGCTGCTCAACGGCCTCATCGCCTGGGGGATCTCCCTGCTGGTGGTGGTATCGGCCGCGGAGCGCAAGAGCGCCCGCCACTTCTTCTACCTGGGCAGCACGGCCCTCATGCTCTCCGGCGCCACAGCGATCGCTGGCAATGCGCCGGATGCGGCGGTGGCCGCCGTCCAGGTTGGGCGCGGCCTGGTCGAAGCCCTCCTCCCGCCGCTCTGGGTCCACTTCTTCCTGCGTTTCCCGTATCCCTTTGCCCTCCGCAAGGATCGGCGGATGCTGCGGATCCTCTACGGAACCTTCGCCATCCTGGCCATCCTGCTCGGGGTCCGGGCTCTCTCCATGGCGCTTGGCCCGGGGAGTAGCCTCCTGGGGGGATCTTCGCCGCTCTCGGCAGCCATCAGGCTGATCCGCTTCGCCCTGCTCGCCGGGCCTCAGGCTCTCTACCTGCTGGCGGGGCTGGCGGGATTGGGGCTGTTCCTGGCCGGTTTCCTGCACATGGGCAGCCAGGCGCGGCGGGCGCTCGTGCCCAGCCTCGTGGTGACCGCGGCCATCTGTGCCGATCTGGTCGCCATGGTACTGCTCCAGGCCAAGTACGGCCCCAGCCTCCTGTTCGCGCGGCAGAGCTGGATCTTCATGCTGCCGATGCCCCTCCTGCCGCTCAGCTTCGCCTACGCCATCTTCCGCCATGGCCTGTTCGATGTCCGCAAGGCCCTGCTCCGCTGGATCACCTATTTCGCCGTACTCGGATTGACGATGGCGCTCTACCTCGGCGGCCTGGCCCTGATCTTCTCCCGCAGCCTCTCGGCCATTCCGCCGGGCTGGGCCGGGGCGCTGGTGGGCCTGCTCGCCCTGCCCCTGGGCTGGATGCTCCGGTGGCTGCTGCGCACCATCCGCAAACGGTTCCGGCGGGATCTGGCCAGCGCCCGCGAAGCGGCCCTGGGCACCTTGCACGAGCCCAAGCGGCGGTTCAGCGAGGAGGCCCTCCTGAAGTCCGTGGCCGCCTCCCTGCAGCAGGCCTTCAATCCCCAGTTCCTCGTGATGCTGCCGGTGCGCGACCAGCGGATCCTGCTGCCCCAGGCCGAGGGCCTGGACCGGGAGGAGCACCCGGTGGTGTTCCCTCCGAAGAGCCTGCTCCTTCCCGCCGGACTCCTGCGCCTGGCCCGGGAGAGCCAGGAGCTGGTCCTGGGCCTGGGCAGCGAAGAGGCCGCCTGGATCCATGAGCAGGGCGGCGGCCTGCGCGCCCATGTGGACGCCCTGGGAGCCCAACTGCTGCTTCTCCTGTTGGCCAACGATATGCCCCACACCGCGATCCTGCTGGGCGGCAAGTACGCGGAGCTGAACTACGGGCGCGAAGATCGCGAACTGCTCCGCGAAGTGGCCATGGCCGCGGGCCTGGTGCTGGAAACCGCGATCCTCCACCAGCGCACCCTGGTCCAGGAGCGCCTCACCCAGGAACTGGAAACGGCCCGGAAGATCCAGGAAGGCCTCATCCCCGCCGCAGCGCCCATCGTGCCCGGCTTCCAGCTTGCCCTCCGCCTGGAGCCGGCGCTGGAAACCGGCGGCGACCTCCTGTTCGTCAAGCGCCGCCCCAGTGGAACCTGGATCGCCGCCGTAGGCGATGTCTGCGGCAAGGGGCTGCCGGCGGCCCTCTATATGGCCCAGGCCACCGCCCTGCTGGAATTCGCGACCCAGCGGGAGGACCAATCCCTGGAGAGCATCCTCGCCTCCCTCGACGAGGCCCTGAGGCACCTGATGGGTCCGCGGGGCTTCCTCACCCTCGGGCTTCTGGAATGGAACGAATCCGGGCAGTTCCGCCTGGCCCGGGCCGGCCATCCCGGCGCCCTGCTTCTGGATGGCGCTGGTCCAGACTGCGCGCGGGAACTGGTCCCCCGGGGCCGGGGCCTGGGCCTTCGGCCCGTGGCGCCAGGCGACTGGGAGGTGCTGGAGGGAACCCTGCCTCCCCGCGGCTGGCTGGTCCTCTACAGCGACGGCCTGTCCGAGGCCATGGACCGGAACGGGGAACTCTACGGCTTGCCCCGCTTGTGCGCCCAGCTGCGTCGCGTCTGGGCCATCGGCAGCCCCCGCGCCGCCTGCGAAGCCGTCTTCCGGGATGTGGCCGACTTCGACACCCGGAATCTGGATGACCGCACGCTGTTCATTCTCGCAAGGGAGGGCTGATGCCTCGCCGTTCCGCCTTGTCCTGGTCCATCCCCCTGCTCCTCGCCCTGCAGCTTGGCATGCTCTGGATCCAGGGCGCCCAGCTCCATCGGCAGAACCAGCTGCTCCGCGCGCTCCGGAGCGATGTCCAGAATCTCGCCGATAGCCTCGACAATGGTCCGGACCAGGCGGATCCCCAGGACGGCAGCGATGTTCTGCCCCTCCACCGGCCCCAGGCCCAGCCCCGCTTCCAGCGGGTGGCTCTGCGCACGTTCCAGGCGGATCCTGATGCGGCTTCGAAGGAAGCCGAGAAAGAGCTTGAAGCCTCGCGGGAATCCGCCCGGAAGGCCGTCAAGGAGGCCAGGGAGGACCAGTCGAAACTCTCCTTCACGGACAATGCCCGCAAGGCCGAGGAAGCCCAGAAGCTCCAGGGGGCCACGAACGCCTGGCACCGTTGGTCCCTGATTGCCCTCGGCGTGCTCTGCCTGGCCTGGATGGTCCGCGCCTGGCTCCGGCGCCGCTGATGTCGCTCCTGGAATACCTCCGCGACGATCCGGCCTGCCGGAACCTGGCCGAGGGCGCGGTCTACGCCGTGGGTCCGGCCCTGGAAGACCCCTACCCGGACCAGGTGCTTCTGGAATTGAGCGAATGGGCCTTCCGCCTGGCGGGCCGCATGCCCCTGCCCTGGAACACCCACAAGGCGCTGGATGAGCTGAACCACCTGCTCTTCCAGGAACTGGGCTTCCGCGGCGACCGGGACACCTACGACGCCCCGGAGAATGCGCTGCTCCCCTATGCCATCGAACACCGCAAAGGCCTGCCCATCACGCTCTCCATCCTGTGGGTGGATCTGGCCCGGCGCATGGGCTTCGACGCTGTAGGCGTGGGCCTACCCGGGCACTTCATCTGCGGGCTGCGCACCGCCTTCGGGCTCCTCTGTTTCGACCCCTTCCACGGCGGCCGCCCCGTGGGCGAAGAGCGGGGCTCCGAACTGGTGCGGGCCGCCACGGGAGGCCGGATCGCCTTCCATCCCACCATGTTCCGCCCCACCCCCGATCGCCAGATCCTGACGCGGCTCGTGCGCAACCTCCACCTGCGCTACATGCACACGGAAACCTGGGAGGAAGCCCTCTGGACCGGCACCCACCTCATCCTGCTCGATCCGGAGAATCCCCGGCCCCGGAAGGAACGCGCGTTCGTCCACCTCCAGCGCGGCGAACCCGGCCCAGCCCTGGAGGATCTCCAGGAGGCCCTCCGGCTCAGCCCCGAGCCCGACCCCGAGATCCAGGCCTGGATGCAGCAGCTTCGCTAGGAGCGTGCCCGATCACAGCTTGCGGACCGCCACCGAAGCGCCGGCCCCTTTCCGGAGGAAAAGGATCTGGACGCGTACGGGGCCGGTCGGGAACCGGAAGGTGAACCGGAAGGTTTTCGACGCGCCCTCGCCCGCGCAGAAGGCACGGAACTCGCCCTGGAAACCTTGGACGGCCGTGCAGGGGGCCACGTCGGTGAAGAAATTGCGCCCGAGGACCTCCTCTGGCCGCCGCCCCGCGAGTTCGCTCTCCGCCCGGTTGTAGGCGAGGACCGTTCCCTCTTTCGAGAGGACGATCACACCAAAAGGGAGGGCGTCGAGTTCGGATTCGCTGAGATCGGGCACGCCCCGGAGTTGCCGGTCGCAGGCGGGGCAGATGCCATGGGAGTGCTCCACCGGGCTCTCCCCGATCCGGGCTCCGCACCAAGCACAGATCACCGCAGGCATGGGCACTCCGCAGGTGGTTTCCCATTAGGAGCTGGAACGAAATAAGCAATACCATCGCGCGGGGTGCCGGGCAAGCGAGTCAAGGAGGCTGAGGTTCCAGCGGAGCGGGACTCCGTGAACCGAAGCCGACGCAGGATCGCGCCGCCCGCCACCCCGCGCCCGGAGGGTTGACGCCCATCCGCGCGCCCCGCGGCGTCAGGGCCCTTGGACCATGAACCACATGGCCCTGCGGGCCCTTCCTTGCGGATGCATCGCGGCTGGGCGTCAACGATGGCAACGATTATTCCGTTCCAGCTCCTAAGCATAACCGCGGGGGCCAAAAAGGCCCCCGCGGGTGCGTGGAATGGCGATGCTCGTACGGCTATTTCTTCTGCGCCTCCACCACCGTGAGGGCCGTGAGGTGGATGATGTCGTTCAGATCGCTGTGCCGCTGGAGCACGTGCACCGGCGCTGCCATGCCGCAGGTGATGGGCCCGATGACCTCCGCGCCCGCCAGCCGCTGCACGAGCTTGTAGCCGATGTTGCCGCTGGTGAGATCGGGGAAGATCAGCACGTTCGGGCCACCGGGCAGATCCACCCAGGGATAGTCCTCGGCCAGGATATCGGCGCCGAGGGCCGTGTCCGCCTGCATCTCGCCGTCGCACTTGAGGCCGGGGCGCTGGGCCTTCACGATCTGGACGGCCTTCTGGACCTTGCGGACCAGCGGATGATCCACGCTGCCGAAATCGGAGAAGGAGAGCATGGCCACCTTGGGATCCATGTTGAAGGTGTCCTTCGCCAGGTCCGCGGTGAGCAGCGCGATCTCCGCCAGCTCCTCACTGGTGGGCTCGATGTTCATGGTGGTGTCGGAGAAGAACAGGACGCGATTCTTCAGGACCATGGTGTACACCCCGCAGACCCGCTTGACGCCCTTGCGGGTGCCGATCACTTCCAGGCAGGGACGGATGGTCTCGGGGTAGTACATCGTCAGGCCGGCGATGAGGCCATCAGCCTTGCCCATGCGGCACATCATGGCGCCGAAGTAGATCCGGCGGCGGATCAGGCGCTTGGCTTCGGAGTGGGTGATGCCGCGGCGCTTGCGCAGGTCGAAGAAGGCATCTTCGGCTTCCTGGCGCCAGGACACGGTCCCCGGATCCAGCACCTCAATGCCGCTGATATCAATGCCGTGATCCAGGGCCGCCGACTTCACCTTGGCAGGATCACCGAGGAGGATCGGGATGCAGATGCCCTCATCCACCATCTGGGCCACCGCCTGGAGGATGAGTGGATGATCGCCCTCAGGGAAGACCACGCGCTTGGGATGGGCCTTGGCGCGGTGCACCACGCTGCGGATCACATCCTTGCTGCGCCCCTGGAGGCCTTCGAGGCGCTCCTTGTACTGCTGCATGTCGGCAATGGGCTGCTTGGCCACGCCCGTGTCCATGGCGGCCTTCGCCACGGCCGGGGCCACCCACAGCAGCACGCGGGGATCGAAGGGCTTGGGAATGATGTACTCGGGGCCAAAGCTGAACTTCTGGCCCGCGTAGGCCTTCACCACCGACTCCGGGACCTCTTCCTTGGCGAGGGCCGCCAGAGCCTTGGCGGCGGCCAGCTTCATGGGCTCGTTGATCTCCGTGGCACGCACATCCAGGGCGCCGCGGAAGATGAAGGGGAAGCCCAGGACGTTGTTTACCTGGTTCGGATAATCGCTGCGGCCGGTGGCCATGATGATGTCCGACCGCGTGGCCTTCGCAAGGGGGTACTCAATCTCGGGATCGGGGTTGGCCATGGCGAAGACGATGGGATCCTTGGCCATACTCTTGATCATCTCGGGCGTCAGCACACCCTTGCTGGAGCAGCCCACAAACACATCGGCCCCGGGCATGACATCGGCCAGGGTCCGGTGATCAGATTTCTTGATGAACTTCTCCTTATAGACGTTCATCCCCTCCTTGCGGCCCTCGTAGACCAGGCCCTTGGTATCGCAAAGCCAGAGGTTCTCCAGCTTCACCCCAGCAGCGATCATCATGTTCGCGCAGGCGATGGCGGCGGCGCCGGCGCCGCTGAACACCACCTTCATGCTGCCGAGATCCTTCTTCACCAGCTCTGAAGCATTCAGCAGGGCCGCAGTGGAAATGATGGCCGTGCCATGCTGGTCATCGTGGAAGACGGGGATGTTCATCTCCTTCTTCAGGCGGGTCTCGATCTCGAAGCACTCAGGCGCCTTGATGTCCTCGAGGTTCACACCTCCGAAAGTCGGTTCCAGCGCCTTCACCACCTGGCAGAACCGGTCAATGTCCAGCTCGTCCACCTCGATGTCGAACACATCAATATCCGCGAAGCGCTTGAAGAGAACCCCCTTGCCTTCCATCACCGGCTTACCAGCCAGGGCCCCGATATTGCCGAGGCCCAGTACTGCCGTGCCATTGGAGATCACCGCCACGAGGTTGCCCTTGGCTGTGTATTTGTATGCATCTTCAGGATTCTTCTCAATCTCAAGGCAGGGTTCGGCTACGCCAGGGGTATAGGCGTTGGCCAGATCACGGGCGGTGGAGCAGGGCTTGGTGGCCACCACTTCGATCTTTCCCTTGCGACCCTGCGAATGGTAATCGAGCGCTTCTTGCTTGCGTGTCATCGCCATGCTCCTCGCTGTGTGGGGGCCCTACCGGGCTGGACCCCAAGCTTACACCGGGTCTACGCAGAGCTTCTCCCTTCCATGGATTTGTTGCGGGCATCACAGACGTGCGGTACCCGGGCCGCCGAGTCCTGTTCTCACAGCAACGGCATATTCCCAATCCGCACCGGCGGGTGTAGCCTCCAGCGGACACCTCCTCCAGGAGCCTCCATGCGAATCGGGTTTCTGCTTGCCACCTGCCTGCTCGCCCTGCCGCTCGCCGCACAGAAAACCCATCCGGCGGCGCACCCCGCAACCCAGCCGAAGGCCGTCGTGAATTGGGATGGCGAATGGAGCCGCCTAGCCGCCCAAGGGGATGACCTGGACCAGCGGATCGCGGAACAGGTGAAGGACATGAATTTCGTCCTGCGCCTGTATTGGAAGAAGAAGCTCCAGAATGACTGCAAGGCATACAGCCACCTGGACATTCTTGCCGGCGACAGCTTCAGCGTGGCCCTCGACAAGGAACCTCCGATTGACACGCCGGCGGATGGCTCCGTGGTGGACTGGAAGAACCGAGATGGCGACGCCTTCAAGGCCTCCCTCACCCAGGACGGTCCCACGCTCATCCAGACCCTCCAGGGGGATGGCTACACCCTCCAGTACGTCTACTCCATGCGCCCGGACGGGAAGACCCTGGCCCTGGAGGTCACCTACACCCACCCCAAGCTGGACAACGCATTCAGCTACAAACTCGTATTCAAGCGCATCGAGAACGACTGAGGCCGACCTGGGTGATGCCTTATGTGATGCCCTCGCCGCTCCCCTGCCGCCCGCCGGTGTGGGCCCAGGGCGGTCATCTCCAGACGATCCTGGGCAACTACCTGCCCGGGGATCCGCCCGCCCACCCCTTCCGCGCCTTCCGCATCCCCCTCGGCGATGGCGACCAGCTGGCAGCCCGCCACTACCCGGGCGAGACGGATGTCCTGGTGCTCGTCTTCCATGGCCTCGGCGGGGATGATCAGGCCCACTATGTCCGCCGCGCCGTGGCCTCCGCCCGGAAGCTCGGCCACCACGTCTGGACCGTGAACCACCGGGGCTGCGGCGAGGGCCGGGGCCTGGCGCGTGGGCCCTACCACAGCGGTTCCGGGGCGGATCTCGGCGCGGCCTTCTCCGCCGCGCGGACCCTGCACCCGGGCCTCCGGCAGCTGGCCCTGGGCTTTTCCCTCTCCGCCAACGCCCTGCTTCTCAATCTGGGGGGCGGGTTGCCCGAACCCGCTGCCCAGCCGGATCTGGCCATCGCCGTGAACCCTCCCGTGGATCTGGGCGCCTGCGCCAGCACCATCCACGGGGGCCTCAACCGGCTCTACGAGCTGCGCTTCATCCGGCGCTGCCGCCGCGCCATCCGGGAGCGGGTGAGCGACGGCCTGATTCCGGACGCCTATCCCACCCATGCCCTGATGAGCCTGCGGGACTTCGACAACGCCTACACCACGAAGGCCGCGGGCTTCCGGGATGCTGAGGACTACTACGCCCGCTGCTCCGCCCAGTCCCACCTCGCCCAGATCGAGGCGCCCACGGTGATTCTCCAATCGAAGGACGATCCCTTCGTTCCCTGGCAGCATCACGCGCGAGCCCCTAAATCACCCCGGGTCCACCTCCACCTGGAGGACCACGGCGGCCACATGGGCTACCTCAGCCGCGATCTGCCAGGGCACCGCTGGCTGCCCTACGCGCTGGAGCACTACATGCAGGAGCTGCTCAGCGCCGCGCCCGCGTGAGGTTGCGCAACTCTGCCACGATCCCGGGCAGCACCTCCAGAACGCGAGCCATCTGGGCCCCGGTGGTGCCAAGACCCAGGCTGAACCGCACCGTGCCCCGGCCATAGGCGTCCGGCACGTGCATGGCCCGCAGCACATGGCTGGGCTCGTGCATCCCGGTGCTGCACGCGCTCCCCGTGGACACGCAGATGCCCTGCTCCGCCAGCTTCAGCTGCACCGCCTCGCCCTCCACGCCGCCGAAGCCCACGAGGCTGGTGTTGGGCAGGCGCTCCGCGCCCGCACCGTGGATACGCAAATCCGGCACCCGCACTGCCAGTTCCGATTCGAACCGGTCGCGCAGGGCCCGAACGCGGGCCATCTCCGGCAGCCGGGCACCGGCCAACTCCGCGGCCTTGCCGAGACCCACGAGGCCGGGCACATTCTCCGTACCACCCCGCCGGCCGCGCTCCTGGGAGCCTCCCAGCATGAGGGGCTTGAGGCGCACCCCGCGCCGGATCATCAGCAGGCCCGTGCCCTTGGGGCCATGGAATTTGTGCCCGCTGAGGCTCAGCAAGTCCGCGCCCCAAGCCGCAGCATCCACCGGGATCTTCCCTATGGCCTGGGTGGCATCCACCAGGAAGAGCGCGCCCTTGGCCTTGGCGATCCGCCCGGCTTCGGCCACCGGGAACAGGACGCCGGACTCGTTGTTGGCCGCCATCACCGCGACCAGGACCGTGTCGGGACGCACGGCGGCCTCCAGCCCCGCGAGATCCAGGCGGCCTTCTCCGTCCACGCCCACATCGGTGGCCTCACCGCCCATGGCCCGCCACCACTGCACCAGGGCCCGCACCGCAGGGTGCTCCACGGCCGTGGTGACCAGGTGACGTTTCGCCGGGAAAGCCTCCCACGTGCCTTTGACCGCGTGGTTCAGGCTCTCGGTACCACCACTGCTGAAGACGATCTCCGCGGGCGTGCAGCCCACCAGGGCCGCCACCTGTTCCCGGGCCGCCACCACCGCGCCATCGGAGAGATGGCCCAGGGCATAGGCGGAGCTGGCGTTGCCGAAACGCTCTGTGAACCAGGGGCGCATGGCTTCGAACGCTTCGGGATCGAGGGCGGTGGTGGCATTGTGGTCGAGGTAGATCAGATCCATTGAATCACCCCCGCAGATGGGCCAGGGCCTCAGCGCGGGCTGCCAGGCTGGGCGCCTTCCCCTGGAAGCTCTTTCCCGAACCGCCGCCTTTCGCATTCAGGATGCTGGCCACGGCGTTGCCGAGGGCCGGCACATCGAAGGCGGAGGCCTCTCCGGCGCTGAGCAGGAACAGCCCCTGCCCCATCAGATCGGAAGTGAGGAACACGGCCTTGCCTGGATCCGCCACGAGGATCTGGCGGGCCAGCTTCTGGAGGAAGGCCATATCCCGGCCCTCGACATGCGCTTCCACCAGGGTTTCCGGCCTCGCGGCCAGGGCTTCGGCCTGGAGATCCGCCAGCTGTTCCTCCAGCTTCCGGGCCCGGCGTTCGGAGGCCTGGAGCTGGTCGAGCTTGGCCTTGAGGACCGCCGGAAGGTCATCGTCGGGTGCGCCGAGCAGGGTCCGCAGCGCGGCGTTGCGTGTTTCATGGGCGCCAAGGCGGGCGCGGACCCGGGCCCCGGCCACGTAGAAGAGCCGCGTGCCGCCCCGGATGGATTCGGTGCCCAGCAGCTTCAGGGCCTCGATCTCCCCAGTGTGACGCAGGTGCGTGCCGCCGCAGGTGTTCAGATCCACACCGGCGATTTCCACCAGGCGGATGTCTCCGGTATGGCCCTCGGGCAGGCCGCGGGATCGCACGGTCTCCTGCGCGTAGGCCTCCGGGCTCACCCAGCGGGCCCTGACCTCGCGGTGGGCGCGGATCTCCACGGCCACGGCCTCCTCCAGTTGCTCCAGCTCGCGTGGCGAAAGAGCCGTCGCGGTCAGCTCGATGTCACAGGTCGTGGCGCCCAGGTGGAAAGCGGTGGTTCGCCACCCAAAGCGGTCCTGGGCCACGGCCGTGAGCAGGTGCTGGCCCGTGTGCTGCTGCATGTGATCGAAGCGCCTGGACCAGTCCAGCCGGAGCGCGGCCGGGCCTGCGCTGACCGGAGCCTCCAGGACATGCCGGATCTCACCGTCACGCTTCTGCACGTCGAGCACGGTCACGCCGTTGAGCGTGCCCCGGTCGCAGGGCTGGCCTCCGCCCTCGGGGTAGAAGACCGTGTCCTCGAGGATCGCGTAAGGGCGGCCCTTCTCCTCGCCGCAGCGCAGGATCTGCGTCTCGAGGGTGGTGGCGGTGGGATCGCGCTCGTAGGCCGGCAGCATCCCCGGAGCCTAGCACGCCCCCTGATAGGCTGGAGGGCGCCATGTCCCACATTCCCCTGCCCGAACGCCTCCGCCCCACGACCCTCGAGGGGGTGGTGGGCCAGGCGCATCTGTTGGGCCCGAAGGGGGCGTTGGCGCGCCTCACCGCTGGCGGCCGCCTGCCCTCCATGGTGCTGTGGGGGCCGCCGGGCACGGGCAAGACGACCCTCGCCCGCATCCTCGCCGAGGCCACGGGCCACGGCTTTCGCGAGTTCTCCGGCGTGAGCGGCAGCGCCGCGGAACTGAAGAAGTTCCTCCAGGAGAGCCGGGAGATGCCGCTGTTCCGGGGCGTGCCGCCGGTGGTGTTCCTGGACGAGATCCACCGCTTCAACCGGGCCCAGCAGGACATCCTGCTGCCCTTCCTGGAACGCGGCGAAGCCATCCTCATCGGCGCCACCACGGAGAATCCGGCCTTCTACCTGAACCCGGCGCTCCGCAGCCGCTGCCAACTCATCGCCCTCAAGGGCCTGGAGCCCAGCGACATCCAGCAGGTGCTGAAGCGGGCCTGGGCCAAGGAGCGACCTGGGGAGCCGGAACCAGAGAATCTCTTCGACTGGCTCTCCCGCTGGGCCGGTGGCGACCTGCGCTCGGCGCTCTCGGGGCTGGAGACCTGGCTGGAGATGCCCGATCCCGACCTGGAGTCCATCCAGGGCGCCCTGGGCGGGCGCATGATGTTCGACCGGGCGGATGGCCACTACGACCTGGCCTCGGCCTTCCAGAAGAGCCTCCGCGGTTCGGACGCCGACGCGGCCCTCTACTACCTCAGCCGCATGATCCGGGGGGGCGAGGATCCCCGCTTCATCGCCCGGCGCCTCATGGTCTGCGCGGCGGAAGACGTGGGCAACGCCGATCCCCAGGCCTTCATCCTGGCCGAGGCCGCCAGCCGCGCCGTGGAGCAGATTGGCTGGCCCGAGGCCCGCATCCCCCTGGCCCAGGCCGTGATCTACGTGGCGAACGCCGCCAAGAGCAACGCCACCGTCCTGGCCGTGGACGCGGCCCTGGCTGCTGACGACGCGCCCATCCCCGAGGCCATCCGGGATGCCCACACCGCCACCGCCCGCAAGGCCGGCATGGGCGCGGGCTACCACTACTCCCACGACGACTACGACCGGCCCCAGACCTTCCTGCCTGATAAGCTGCGCGGCACAGCCTTCCACCAGCCCCGGCGGCCCCAGGAACGGAGCTGGCGGGACCGCCAGGAGCCGGATGCCGCGGCCCTGGGCGCACTCTGGGAGGCCTGGATCGCGGACCATCCCGAGGGTGGTGAGATCCCCGTGGACGCCTGGTGCGAGCGCCTCGCCTGCAGCCGGGAAGCCTTGGCCCGGGCCCTGCCGAAGCTGGCCCAGGGAAAGTTCTCTCTTGTGCGCAAACTCGAGGTACGACCCGTCTGACTCAGGCCTCGGTCCACCCCAGAAGACCGGCGCCGTAGCGCTGGCCCATCACGTAGAGGGGCACCGTCAGCACGGTCACCAGGGCCCCGGTGTCCCGGGCGTAGGTCTGAACGAGGAAGTCGCGGGTGCCCCCAAGCGGTTCGGCTAGGTCGGCGCCCACCCGGCGGAAGGCCTCGCGGTCGGCCCGGTCGGGAAGCCCCTCGGCGGCCTCGCCCAGGCCGTGGCGCGCGCCCCGAACCAGCACCCGGTTGTCCGTGAAGAACCGCTTCACCCGGTTGCCCGCAAGGTCCTTCTCGGAAATGCCGGTCCAGTCCTGCTCGAACCGCTTGTTGTGGGTCGGTCCGTAGCTGTTGAGGTCAATGATGAGCGCAAAAATCAGGCGCGGTTCCCGGGCCAGGATCTCGTCGAAGAGGGCCTGAAGAGGCTGATCCACTTTCAGGTCGTAGCCAGTGTGGAACTTGGGAGGCGTGAAGCCTTCGCGGGGCACCCGGTCCACGTTGAAGCGCCCGGCCAGCCCGCGGATGGCGTCGCCGCGGATCTCCGTGTAGCGCAGGTCCAGGATCTCCTCGAGGCGGCAGCTTCCCGAGGCCACGGCCGAGGCCAGGACGGCCGAAGAACGGGCCGCCAGTTCGCGCGTCATCGCCAGACTGCGGTGGAAGAGGGAGCCTGTGTCGTAGGGCGCCAGGTGGCGGTGGCCTTCTTCCACCAGGGACGCGAGCTGGAAAGCATCCTGCGCGACGCCCGCGGTGTCTCCGTGGAGGCTGTCCGTGGAAGCCACGAGGCTCCGGGAGGCCTCCAGCAGCCGGGTGGCGGCCTCCGCCTCCTCGGAGGCGGATCGGGCGATGCGTCCCACATGGGCCGAGGCATCCTCCGCCAGAGCAGCCAAATCCACCAGCCGCTGACCGACGGCTTCCACCTGCTCGCCGGTGCGGGTGGCCAGGACCAGGCTCTGGTCCATGGCCTCGCGGGCGGGTTGCAGATCCCCCTGGATCGCCGCGAGCAGGGCGCTGATCTCCTGGGTCTGCTGGGCGGTGCGTTCCGCCAGCTTGCGGACCTCCTCGGCCACCACCGCGAAGCCCCGGCCGGCCGCCCCGGCATGGGCCGCTTCGATGGCCGCATTCAAGCTCAACAGGCCGGTCCGGGCAGCAATCTCCTCGATGACCCTGGAAACCTCCGTCACCTGGAAGATCTTCTCCATGAGCGCCTGGATGCGGCGGTCGGTGACTTCGGTCTGCCGATGAAGTTCCTGGACGGTCGAGACCGAGCGCTGGCTCTCCAGCAGCCCCTCCTGGGTGAGCTCGGCCATCCGACGGGAACTCTCCGCCCCCCGGTCGGCGGCCTCTGAAGCCCCCTGGATGTTCTGCCCGAGCCCCGAGAGGGCACCCTGGATCTCACTGGAGCTGACCAGGATCTGGTCGTAGGCGCGGGCGAGGGTCTGCAGACGGAGCGAGGTGCGCGCGGCGCCGATGGCGGCCTGGGTGATCACCTTCTCAAGACCCAGCAGATCCTGCCGCAAGCCTGGGTCCAGGGGCTCGCCGTTCGAAGTAGGCTGGGGGCCCGATTCAGTTTGGGCTCTGCGAAACATGACCCAGGATATTCCAGTTACCCGGGATGTCTCCATCGTACTGACAGCTTGATGGCTGAAATCCGAACCGCGTTCCGGTCAGTCCAGCCGCCCCATGCGCCCGGCCTGGTAGTCCCGCAGGGCCTGCTCGATCTCCTCCCGGGTGTTCATCACGAAGGGTCCGTAGTGGGCGATGGGCTCGCGGAGCGGTTCTCCGGCCAACAGCATCAGACTGGCGTCCGAGACCGCCTCCAGGGCCAGGGTGTCCCCCTCGCCGAGCAGGGCCACCGTATCGGCCGGGACGTCCGTCCCCTCGATGCGCACGCTCCCGCGCAGCGGCACCACCGCCGCCATCCAGCCTCCCGGGAGGGTCTGCTGGAAGCGGCTTCCGGCCGCAAGCTCCAAGTGGGCATAGGCGATGTGGGCGGGGGTCCGGGCCGGTCCCGCAATGCCCGCCCAGGTGCCCGCCAGCACGCGGATGCGTCCTCCTGGAAGGCTGTGCCAGGGCATGGACTCGGGTTGGAGGTCGGTATAGCCCGGCTTGGAGCCCTTCTCAGAGGTCGGCAGATTGATCCAGAGCTGCACGCCCTCAATGGGGCCGCCGGTCTCCAGGTGTTCCGGCACGGGCATCTCCTCGTGGACGATGCCGGAGCCCGCGTTCATGAGCTGGGCCCCGCCGGGCCTCAGCAGGCCCGAACCGCCCGTGCTGTCCCGGTGGCGAAAGGCGCCTTCCAGCAAGTAGGTCAGCGTCTGGAAGCCCTTGTGGGGATGGGGCGGGAAGCCCGCGTCCGTCCCTGGCGGCAGCACCATGGGCCCGAAGTGGTCCATGAGCAGGAAGGGATCCATGGCGAGGAAGGCCTCCCCGCCCTGCTGGCCACGCCCCGGCACGAGGCGGGTGAGGGGCACGCGGTTGCCGTCCTGCGTGGGCAAACCGGGCACGAGGGATCGGATGGACTTGGTGGCCATGGGCACCTCAGGCGAGATCGAAGAAGAGGACTTCGGAAGGAAAGGAGAACGTGGGGTGGGTGTCCAGCCATCCGAAATCGAACTGCCCCCGGTCTCCGGCTTTGCGAACGCGGATCATGGCGACCTCCCGCTACCATTATGCGTGTTGCAACTTCCTTTTTCAAGCCAGGCGCCGCTTTTTCGGAAGCCGCCTCAGGGACTTGGACTTATCTTTGTCCTGTCCCGGAAGGAGGCCGCCATGATCACGCGGGTGCTGGTAGGGGTGGATTTCTCGGAGGCTTCCCGGCAGGCCCTGGACCGCGCCGGTGCCTGGTCCGCGCGCCTGGGGGTGCCGCTCGTGGCCCTGCATGTGCTCCAGCCGCCCGCCCCCATGCTGCCCGAAGCCCAGATCGCCCTGCCTGACCCGGCCTGGCTCCAGAGCATGGAGGACCATGCCCGCACCCAGCTCGAGGCCTGGCTGAAGCCCTTCCCGGGCGGCGAAGCGTTGGTGAAATGGGGCGGGCCTGCCGAGGAACTGGTGGGCGAAGCCACCCCGGACACCCTGCTGGTGGTGGCCCAGGTGGGCCATTCCGCCCTGGAGCGGCTGCTGTTCGGCAGCACCGCCGCCCGCGTGGTGCGCCTGGCCCCCTGCGATGTGCTGGTGGTCCGGACGGAGCGGCCGCACCGGTAGGGAGCTGGAACGGAATAATCGTTGCCATCGTTGACGCCCAGCCGCGATGCATCCGCAGATATCCGTTCGTCTCGCGTATCGCCGTAGGCGATACCGAGAAGGAAGGGCCCGCAGGGCCATGTGGTTCATGGTTCAAGGGCCCTGACGCCGCGGGGCGCGCGGATGGGCGTCAACCCTCCGGGCGCGGGGTGGCGGGCGGCGTGATCCCGCGTTGGCTTCGGTTCACGGAGTCCCGCTCCGCTGGAACCTCAGCCGCCTTGGCTCACTTGCCCGGCACCCCGCGCGATGGCATTGCTTATTCCGTTCCAGCTCCCAGGCGCCAGGAACATGGACCGCAGGCGATTCCGGTGTTATGCTTCCTGGTTCGGAGTATCCATGACCCAGCGCACCATCGTCCGTGTCCCCGAAGAAATCGGCAACAAGTACCGCTTCGTCGTGGTGGCGGGCAAGCGCTGTGAGCAGCTCCAGCGTGGCGCCTTCCCCAAGGTGGAAGTGGTGGTTCCCGTGAACAAGCACGGCCAGGCGCAGGATGCCCCCAAACTCGCCTCCTTCTGGGGCCAGGTGGCGGTGGCGGAAGTGGAAGAGAACCGCATCGCCTTCGAAGAGCCTGAGGTCATCACCCTCGACTACACCACCGAGATCCCCATCTCCGTGGAATAGGCCCACTCAGCCTTCTTGACCGGCCCGCCTGCGGGCCGGTCGTGCGTACCGGAGCTATTTCCACGGATGATGAAATGTTCCCTTGCGCGCACCGGCATGATTCTCAATAATTCAACAGTCGTTGAATTGGAGCTACCGTGTCCCCTGCCATGCCGCCTCGCACCCGGGGCCCCAAGCCCCACAAGGTTGAAGCGGACCAGCTGCTGGATGCGGCCCAGGTGGTGTTTGCCCGAGAGGGCCTCCGTCCCGCGAGCCTGCGTGCCATCGCCCGCGAGGCGGGCTGCGATCCGGCGTTGATCTACTACCATTTCGACAGCAAGGAGGCGATGTTCACCGCCCTGCTTGACCGCCGCGTCCCGCCCCTCGTCGAGGCGCTGAAACGGATCGCCGATCCTGCGGATCTGCGCGCCACCCCCCTCCGCCTGTGGAGCGTGATGGGTGCCTTCCACCGCCATCTGAGCCACGATCCCGGCTTCCGCAGCCTCGTCCGGGGGGAGATCGTCCGAGGCGCGGAGGGCATCCAGGCCCGCATCCAGACCTATCTGGGCGGGGCGGCCCAGCAGGTCCGCGGTGTGCTCGAGCAAGGCATAGCCCGCGGCGAGGTTCGGCCCGGTCTGCCCCCCTTCCTGGCCACGTTCTTCCTGGTCCGCCTGCATCTGGAGATCCTGGATCTGCTCCCGGTGGTGGCGCCGCAGATCCTGGGCCTCGAGGAGCGGCCCGACCTGGCTACTGCGGAGCGGACCTGGCTCCAGCTCTACTGGCGGGGCATCGCGACCGATCCAGCCGCACCCTGCCCGCCCCTGCCCGCGTTCGACGCCTGAACCCCGGAAAGGACACCCATGCGCAAGTCCCTGCTGCCCGTTCTCCTGCTGCCCCTGCTGGGGCTCGCCTGCCACCGTGATCCGCGCCCCCTGCTCAACGGCCGGGTGGAGGCCTACCTCACCGATCTGGGCCCCCGCGTGGCAGGCCGCCTGGTGGAGGTGGATGTAAAGGAAGGCCAGCGCGTGAAGGCCGGTGAATTGCTGGCCCGGATCTCGGCCACCGAGCTGGACGCGGCCGTGGCGCGGGATCTGGCCGGGTACCAAGGCGCCGAGGCCAAGCGCCTGGAACTGGACCGGGGCTCCCGGGCCGAGGACATCGCCCAGGGTGAGGCACGGGTCCACGATGCCCGGGCAGCCCTGCGGCTGGCCCAGGAGAACCTCCACCGGGCGCAGAAACTGGCCACTGACCGCGTGCTGTCCCGGGCCGATCTCGACACCGCGCTGAGCGCCCGGGACCGCGCCGCCGCCAACCTGAACCTCCAGGCCAAGGCCCTGGCTGAATTGAAGGCCGGCACCCGGATCGAGGAGCGTCAGGCCGGGCAGGCCGCGGCCCGGCAGGCGCGGGCCGTGCTTGAGCAGAGCCGCATCCAGGCGGGCTATCTGGAGGTGCGCGCCCCCTTCGATGGCATCGTAATCCACCGCCTGCGCGAACCCGGAACGGTACTCACCGCAGGCCAGCCGATCCTCACCCTGGCCCGCCAGGACGCCCTCTGGGTGCGCCTCTACCTGCCCCAGCCCCTCCAGGCCACCGCGCACCTCGGCATGCCCGTCTCCGTGCAGGTGCCCGAGCGCGCCATGCCCCCGATCCAGGCCACCCTCGACGAGGTTTCCAGTGAGGCGGAGTTCACGCCCAAAATGGTGGAGAGCCGCGAGGAGCGGGTGAACCTGGTCTATGCGGCCCGGGTGAATCTGCCGGGGGGCTGGGACCAGGGCCTCTTCCCGGGCGTGGCCGTGGATGTGCGCCTGGGAGCCCCCGTCCGATGATCCTGCTCGAGACCGAAGGCCTCACCTGCCGCTACGGCGCCAAGGAGGCCGTCCGTGGCCTGGACCTCGCCTTGGCTGAGGGCGACCTGGTGGGCCTCATCGGGCCCGACGGCGCCGGAAAGACCACCACCTTCCGCCTGCTGGTGGGGCTCCAGGCCCGCACGGGCGGCCAGCTTCACCGGCATCTGGAGCCCGCGCGCATCGGCTACGTCCCCCAAGTCTTCAGCCTCGCGCCCGAACTCACCGTGGCGGAGAACCTGCGCCTCCAGGCCGGCCTCTTCAACCTGCCCGATCCCGAGCCCCGCATCCGGCGGCTGCTGGCCTCCGTGGATCTCGAACCCTTCCGGGATCGCGCCTCCGGGGCCCTCTCCGGGGGCATGAAGCAGAAGCTGGCGCTGTGTGCCGCGCTGCTCACGGAACCCCGCCTGCTGCTGCTCGACGAGCCCACCACGGGCGTGGACCCCGTGAGCCGGCGCGAGTTCTGGGCCCTGCTGCACGAAGTCCACGATACGGGTGTGGCCATCCTCTTCTCCACGCCCTACATGGACGAAGCCGAGTACGCCCACCGGATGCTCCTCATGCATGAGGGCCGCGTACTGGCCGAGGGCGATCTGGCCACCTTCCGCCAGAGCCTGCCCGGTCTCGTGTTCCGCCTGGTCAGCCGCCGGCGCCGGGAGGTCCAGCAAACCCTCGCGGCCCTTGAGCCGCTGGACCTCTTCGCGGAAGGCGAGATCCTCCGGGTGCGTTTTCCCGCACAGGATCCCGGCCCGCTGCTGGCCCGCCTCGCGGCCATCGAAGGGGTGGAGCAGGTCCGCCTGGCCGAACCCACCCTGGAGGACGCCTTCCTGCATGTCCTGGCGGCAGCCGGTGAATCCCATGGCTGAGCCCATCCTGGCCGTGGAAGGCCTCACCCGCCGGTTCGGGGATTTCACGGCGGTCTCCGAGCTGAGTTTCGAGATCGAGCCCGGCGAGATCTTCGGCTTCCTCGGCCCCAACGGTGCGGGCAAGAGCACCACCATCCGCATGCTCTGCGGCGTGCTCGCCCCCAGCGCTGGCCGCGCCCGAGCCCTGGGCCTGAACCTGTTCACCGAGGCCGACCAGGTGCGCGCCCGCATGGGCTACATGAGCCAGAAATCGAGCCTGCTGACGGATCTCACGGTGATCGAGAACCTGCGCTTTTTTGGCGGGCTCTACGGCCTGGAGGGCTCCCGGCTCTCGGGAGAAGTGGAATTCCGCCTGCGGGAGATGCAGGTCTGGGGTGAACGCGACCTCTTCGTCTCCGCCCTTTCCACCGGCGAGCGCCAGCGGGTGGCCCTGGCGGCGGCCACCCTCCACCGCCCGGAGATCCTGTTCCTGGACGAGCCCACCAGCGGCGTGGATCCGCTGCGGCGGCGCCTCTTCTGGGAGGCCATGGATGACCTGGTGGCCTCGGGCATGAGCATCCTGGTCACCACCCACAACCTCGCAGAAGCGGACCAGTGCGACCGCCTGGCCTTCATCCTGGCCGGCAAGCTCATGGCCTACGGCCGGCCCCGGGCCCTCAAGGAAGGGCTCGGACGCCAGGTGATCGAGCTGCGCACGGACGCCTTTCGGGCGCTCCAGACCGCGGCCCGCAGCCTTCCCGGCATCCTGGCCGCCGAACTGCAGGGCCGGGCCGTGCGGCTCTCCCTGGCGGCGGAGGCCGATCCCGCCCCGCTCCTGAACCGCCTCCGGGCGGCGGGCCTGCCCTTCGAGGCCCTGCCCGCCGAACTCCCCTCCCTCGAAGACCTTTTCGTGGACCTGGTGCAGCGGTCCCGCGCCGCAGCCTGAGGAGCCCCCATGTGGAACCGGATCAAGGCCCTCGTCTGGAAGGAGTTCCTGCAACTCCGCCGCGACCGCATGACCCTGGCGTTCGTGCTGGGCATGCCGCTCATGCAGCTGGTCATCTTCGGCATGGCCATCAACTACGATGTCAAACACATGCCCGCCGTGGTGCTGGATGAATCCCACAGCCAGGAGAGCCGCAGTTTCGTGGATGGGCTCCAGGCCACCCAGTACTTCGATGTGAAGGCCCAGGTCCCCACCGAGGCGGCGCTGCGGGCCGCCATTGACGATGGGAAGGCGCAGATCGGCGTGTGGTTCCCGCCGGACTACGGACGGAAGATCCATGCGGGGCAGACCGGCCAGGTGATGGTCATCGTGGATGGCTCCAGCCCCACCACCGCCTCCAACGCCATGGCCGTGGCCCAGGGCGTGGGCCAGCTCCGCAATACGCAGCTCCTGTACGACCGCATGGGCTATGGCGATGCGGCCCAGCCCGTCATGCCTGTGGAGGTGCGGATCCGGCCCTGGTACAACCCCGATCTCCGCAGTCCCACGTTCATCGTGCCGGGGCTGGTGGGCGTCATTCTCTCCATGACCTGCATCATGTTCGCGTCCAACGCCATCGTGCGGGAGAAGGAGCGCGGCACGCTGGACCAGATCCTCGTCACGCCGGTGACGCCATTCGAATTGTTCCTGGGGAAGATCATCCCCGTGGTGGTCATGGCCTACGCCCAGATGACGGTGCTCTTCGGCGTGGCGCACGTGTTCTTCAAGGTGCCCGTGGCGGGCTCCGTCCTGCTGCTCTACGCCATGGCCGGCTTCTTCATCGTGGCCATGCTGGGCATCGGCATCGGCATCTCCACCGTGGCCCAGAACCAGGCCCAGAGCAGCCAGATGAGCATGCTCACCATCCTTCCCTTCGTGTTCCTGAGCGGCTATATCTTCCCCCGCGAGGGCATGCCCCTGCCCTTCTTCCTCATCGGCGAGCTGATGCCGCTCACCCACTTCATCATCATCATCCGTGCCATCGTTCTGCGGGGTGTGGGCCTGGTCGCCTTCTGGCCGGAGCTGTTGAAACTGCTGGGCCTCACGCTGCTCATCTGGGCGCTGGCCCTGCGCCGGATGAAGCGGGCGGAGGCATAAAGCGTCTCACCGGCTACAATGGAGGGCTGAGGTGCCGATGCTTCCCCTTGCCTCCCGGATCCGCGATCCTCGCCTGCTTCCCATCGCCGACAAAGTGCTCCGTGGCCAACGCCTGACCTTCGAGGATGGCCTGCTGCTCTACGAAACGCCCGATCTCACCGGCGTGGGCGCGATGGCGAACCTGGTGCGGACCCGCCTCAATGGACGCCGGGCCTACTACGTGCTGAGCCGCCGCCTCTCCTACACCAACGTCTGCTACACCCACTGCCAGTTCTGTGCCTTCCAGGCCAAGCCCGGCGATCCGAAGGCCTACGCGCTCTCGGCCGAGGAGATCATCCGCGAGCTTGAGAAGCCTGAGAGCGAGGGTGTCCGCGAACTGCACATGACCTCGGGGCACAACCCGAAACTGAAGGTGGACTACTTCGAGGATCTGTTCCGGAAGATCAAGGCCCGCTTCCCGGCCATGCATCTGAAGGTCTTCACGATGATCGAGATGGACTACTACGCCCGCATCAGCGGCATCAGCACCGAGGCCTTCCTGGACCGCTGCATGGCGGCGGGCCTGGAGAGCTGCCCCGGCGGCGGGGCAGAGATCTTCGACGAAACGCTGCGCGAGCAGATCTGCATCGGCAAGAAGGACGCGCAGGTGTGGCTGGATACCGCCGCCCTCTGCCACCGCAAGGGCCTGCCCACCAACTGCACCATGCTCTACGGCCACATCGAGGAGGCCCGGCACCGGGTGGATCACCTGCTCCGCCTGCGCGACCTCCAGGATCGCTCGCAGGCGGCGGGCTACGAAGGCTTCCTGGCCTTCATCCCCCTCGCCTACCAGAATGAGGACAACGAACTGAGCGCTGTGCATGTCATCCACGAGACCACGGGTACCCAGGATCTGCGCGAGATCGCCGTGGCCCGCCTGCTGCTGGACAACATCCCGCACATCAAGGCCTACTGGGTGATGATTTCGCCCGGCCTGGCCCAGATCGCCCTCAGCTACGGGGCGGATGATGTGGATGGCACCATCATCGCGGAGGAGATCGCCCATACCGCCGGCGCCAAAACCCCGCAGGGCCTCAGCCAGGGGGATCTGGAACGCCTCATCCGCGAGGCCGGCTACGAGCCCCTGGAACGCGACAACCTCTACAACACCTTCGGGGCGCCGGCGACCGCCTGATGGACACCAAGGCCGGACTCGATACCGCCTACCCCAGCTTCAGGATGCTCGATCCATCGGCATAGTCCTCGGTGCTGGCTTCGCGCATCTTCTGCAGCACCTGCACCAGGGCGCGGATGCGCTCGACCATCTCCTCGATCTTGCCGAGCTTGGGCTCCTCCGGATATTTCCGCTGGAGCATCTCCACCTGCATGAGGATGATGGCCAGCGGATTGTTGATCTCGTGCTTGAGGGTGCCCGCCATCTTCCTGAAGGAGTCGAGTCGCTCGGCCGCCAGGGCGCGCTGCTGCAATTCTGTGTGGCCGCGCAGCACCTGGAGCCGGTGGTGCAGGGCCTCCCAGTGGAAGCCCTCCGCCAGCCAGTCCGTCGCCCCGGCATGCATGAGTATCGGCGTGTCCTCCTCGCCGCAGCGCACCACCAGGATGGGCGTCGTCGCGAAGGAGGGATGATGGCGGTAGGCCCGGATGCAGGCCTCCGGATCCTTCACACCCTTGGCATCCACCACCAGGAAGCGGAAGCGCGGCAAGGGCGGCAGCGGGGGATCCTCCTCCAGCGGGAAAAGCCAGATATCGCTCACCTCGGCCACGGTCTGGAAGAGGCCGAGCAGGTTCAGCTCCTCGGTCACGAGGCCCAGCAAGGGGCGGCTGGGTTCCTCGGGCTGGGTGTCCGGGCCCTGGGGCAGCAGCAGAGACAGGGTCTGGTCGGCCCAGGTCCACTGGATGCCCGCTTCCCGGAGCACCCGCTCGGTCCAGGGATCGGGCACGGGGGCATGCAGCCCGGAGGGAAAAGGCAGCCGGAGCACATAATGCCCCCGGTCCGTATCCCAGCGTCCCGCCACGCTGGAACCCGGAGCCAGCTGCATGAGCATGGGTTCCACGAGGCCTGAGAGGGCCGACAGCACTGGGCCAGAGCCCACCCAGGCGGAAGCCCGTGGCGGCTCTCCCAACCCCAGGGAGGCCTTGCGTAGACGCACCAGAGCCTCCCAGCGCTGAATCAGATCCTCCTGGACCTGGTCCAGATGCCAGGGGTGGCCGGACATGGCCGCACCATCCCCCTGAAGATCGGCCCTCTGCCCATGCTCCAGGAGATCCATGAGCTGTGCGATCTGGTGATGCATGGCCTCCGCCAGATCCCCCGAAAGGCCTTCGGTCCAGCTCTGGACGCGGCGCAGGGGCGCGGCCATGGCCACGAGCAGCTGCCCGTGGTGATCCAGCTCCAGCTGGCGCTCATGGCGCAGACGCAGAAGCTCCCCGTGCAGTTCGGCCTGGCTGAGGGCCTGGCGGTGGAGCATCGCCTGGCGAAGCGCCAGGGAACCCTGGCGGACGAAGGCCTGGAACAGGGCCAAATCGAAGCGACTGAAGGGCCGCCCTTCGGATTCCCGGTCCAGGTAGAGCGCCCCGCGCAGATCGCCCTGCTCCCCCAGGGGCGCGCACATCAGGGATCCGCGGTGCAGTTCGATCAGGCTGAAGCCGCCGAACCTCGGATCGGCCAAGGGCTGGTTGGACAGCACGGCTGTGTGTTCCCGGTCCACGTAGTCCAGCACCGAACGAGAGAGGCCGATGCCTTCCTGCACATCCCCGACCCGGTGGGCCGTGCGCCACCCGCCCTCCGGGTGTTTCATGACCAGGAAGCCACGATCGCCACCCAGCAGGCGGAGAGATCCATCGAGCAGGCCCTTGACCATGACCTCCGGATCCATCTCCTTCAGCAGGTTCTCCGTGGACCGGTGCAGGAGTTCGATGCCGCGGACCAGCGTGAGGGCCTGGGCCGGCTCGGGTTTCACCTCATCGAACAGATCCCCCACCCGCTCGATGAACAGGGCCTCATCCAGCCCCGGGAAACCATCCGTGAACCGCAGGATCCAGCCCGAAAGCGACAGCGTGTCGCCATCGTGCAACGCATTCCCGTGGGGATGATTCAGGGGCAATCCGTTGAGCAGGGTTCCATTAGCGGAATCCAGATCGCGGATCCACCAGATGCCGCTGTACCGGTTGATCTCCGCATGGGTGCGGGACAGCGACGGGAGCCCAGGTTGCGCAAGGGTGCAGACGAGCGGATCCCGGCCGAGAACACAGGTTTCCCCCAGGGCATGGCGGAACAGCTGGCTTCCTTCGTTCCAGGACAGGTACGGCATGGAATGTCCCCTCGCCCGTTTCTTCGGATCCGGGGCTTCCCAACCTGAGTACCGCGTGTCCGGAGGCTCAGCCCGGCAGCGGATACCGGGTGGGCCGGGTCCGGCTGGGGCGGAACAGCAGCAGGGTGTGCCCGATGGTCCAGACATGCTCCAGGCCGGCCACGGCGGCGCACAGGGCGGCTGCGGCGGTAGCTTCGTCCTCGAAGCTGTTGGGATTGATCTTGACCTTCACAAGTTCGAGGCTGTCCAGCATGACATCCAGCTCCGCCGCCTGGGCCGGCGTCACACCCCCCTTGCCCACATGCATGACGGGCTTCAGCGGATGCGCCTGGGCCTTGAGGAACTGGCGCTGCTTGGGGGTGAGCATCGGAACTCCAGAGACGTGGTGTCCCGGCTTGGCCGGAACGCCGCGTGGGGGTGCACGAGGGGGGACATCGCGAACCGAAGGTGAGCAGGTGGTCCCCCCCGTTCAGGTCAGAAATCCAGTCTATCCTCAGAAGGTGAGGTGTCCCATGCTCCGCCGCCTGCTGCTTTCCCTCGCCACCGTGACCTGCCTGGCCGCCGCCCCCCGAACCATGCGCGTGGACTATGGCCATACGGGGAATGCCTCCCAGGAGAGCTTCGGCCTGGAACGGGTGGTGATCGAGCCCCTGCCCTGGCCCGGAGATCCGGCCAAGGCCCTGGATACCAGCAACCTCGGCAAGTACTTCTTCGAAGTGGATGACAAGGCCACAGGCAAGGCCCTGTACTCCCGCGGTTTCGCTAGCATCTACGGGGAGTGGGAAACCACGGACGAAGCCAAGACCACCCGCCGTACCTTCGACGAGTCCCTGCGCTTCCCGGAGCCGGACCGCCCCGTCACCATCCACCTCAAAGAGCGCGACGCCGCCAATGCCTTCAAGGATGTCTGGACCTTCGACGTGGATCCCCGCGATCCCGCCATTGACCGCGCCCTGCCCCCGAGTCCTGGCCCGGTTCTGGCCCTCCAGAAGAGCGGCCCGCCGGCGGACAAGGTGGACCTCCTCATCCTGGGCGATGGCTACACCACCGCCGAGCGGCCCAAATTCGAGAAGGATGCGCGCCGCCTGATGGCCATGCTCTTCGCGCAGCCGCCCTTCAAGGAACATCGCTCGGACTTCAATGTCTGGGCCATCTGCCCGCCGGCCGCGCAAAGCGGCATCAGCCGCCCCTCCACGGGCGTCTACCGCCATTCGCCGCTGGGCGCGACCTACGATGCCTTCGGCAGCGAGCGGTACATCCTCACCTTCGACAACCGCGCCTGGCGCGAAGCCGCTTCCAATGCGCCCTACGAGTTCGTGGAAATCCTGGTGAATGGCCAGACCTACGGCGGTGGCGGCATCTTCAACCTGTTCAGCACGGTCGCCGCCGACAGCCTCTGGTCGCCCTACGTCTTCGTCCACGAATTCGGCCACCATTTCGCAGGCCTGGCCGACGAGTATTTCACCTCCGACGTCGCCACCACCAACAACCCCGCCCGGCCCGAGCCCTGGGAACCCAACGTCACCGCGAATCCGGAGCACCCCAAATGGGCCGCCCTGCTCACCTCCGGCATCCCGCTCCCCACCCCCTGGAAGAAGGCGGAGTTCGAAGCCCACAGCCGCGCCATCCAGAAGGAGCGCCGGGCGATCCGGGCCGCCAACAAGCCCGAGTCCGAAATGGACGCCTTGTTCGTCCGCGAACGGGCCTTCGAGACCCGGCTCCTGGGAACCGATGCCCACAGCCATCAGGTAGGCGCCTTCGAGGGCGCCAACTACGAATCCACGGGCTACTATCGGAGCCAGGAAGACTGCATCATGTTCACCCGCGATGACGTGGGCTTTTGTGCTGCCTGCCGGGCGGCCATCGCGCGGGTGATCGGGATGTACGCCAAGTAGAGCCTGAAGCGGAGGGACACTCCCCGTCGTGCCAGGTTTATCATTTCACTTCTGGATGGACCATGAATCCTATGGCCTTGATTGACACCCGCCGCGGGAAGGCCCGCCGCATCCTGCGCCACGCCCCCTGGCCGCTGGCGCTCCTCGCGATGGCTGGCTGCGCCGTGGGCCCCCGGTTCACGGCGCCTGCGCCGCCCAAGGTGGATCGGTACGGCCCGGCACCGCTTCCTTCCAAGGTCGGATCGGCCAACGTACCCGGCGGGGGCATCCAGCGCTTCCAGCCCGGTCAGGCGGTGCCTGAAGCGTGGTGGCGGGCCTTCGGCAGCCCGGAACTGGATCGGCGCATCGCCTTGTCCCTTGCCCACAACCCCACCGTGGAAGCCGCGCGGGCCTCCCTCCGACAGGCCCAGGCCACCCTCCAGGCCACGCGAGGCGCCCGCTTCCCATCGGCGGATCTGGCCGCGGGCGCCGGGCGCACCAAGCAGAGCGTCGTGACCGGAGGCACCGGCACGCCCTTCACCCTCTACAACGCCTCGGTGAACGTGTCCTACACCCTCGACCTCTTTGGCGGGGTGCGCCACGGGATCGAGCTGCGGCAGGCCCAGGTGGACTACCAGCACTGGCTGCTGGAAGGCGCCACCCTGAGCCTGGCCTCCAACGTGGCCACCGCCTCCTTCCAGGAAGCCGCCCTCACCGAACAGATCGAAGCCACCCGGCAGGTAGTGGAACTGCTGAAGGAGCAGGCCGCCATCGCCGCCAAGCAGTTCGCCCTCGGCGCGAAGAGCGAGGTGGATGTGCTGGCGGTCCAGTCCCAGTTGGCCAGCGCTGAGGCGGCGCTGGCGCCGCAGCGCCTGGCCCTGGCCGCGCTGCGGAATCAGCTGGCCGTGCTCATGGGCCGCATGCCTTCCCAGGCGAAGGTCCAGGGCAGCGGATTGGACGGTTTCCAGCTGCCGGCGGATGTGCCTCTGAGCCTGCCCTCGGAACTGGTTCGCCAGCGACCGGATGTCCGCGCGGCCGAAGCCCAGCTGAAGGCCGCCACCGCGCAGGTGGGGTTGGCCACCTCCAACCTGTTCCCGCAGATCACCCTGGGCGGTTCCTACGGCTCGTCAGCCACCGAGACAGGGAACCTGTTCAAGGAGCCCACCACCACCTGGAGTCTCGGCCTCAACCTGCTGCAGCCCATCTTCCATGGCGGCAGCCTCCGGGCCCAGAAGCGCGCGGCTGAAGCCGGTCTGGATGGCGCTTCGGCCACCTACCGCGCCTCTGTCCTCAATGCGTTCCGGGATGTCTCCGACACCCTGAACGCCTTGCAGTTCGACGCGGATGCCCTGGAGGCACAGGCTCGGGCAGAAGCGGCCGCCGCCCGTTCTCTGAAGCTCGTGAAGGCCGATTACCACATCGGCTCCGCCAGCTATCTGCAACTGCTGGATGCTACCCGCCAGTGGCAGTTGGCCCGCATGGGCTACATCCAGGCCCGGGCCGCGCGGCTTTCCGACACCGCCGCGCTCTATGCGGCCCTCGGCGGCGGGTGGCAGCGGCAGGCTGTCCAGGCCCACCAGCCTGCCCCCGAAACCGCCCGTTAGATCTTCCTCTCACGACCTCGAACCGACTCGATTGGAGCCTCCCATGGAACTGGAGACCGACCTGGATACGAACGAACAGCACCCGAGCACCGGCAAGCGGATGATCGTGATGATCCTCGGAGTCGTGGGTCTGGCCCTGCTCATCGCCGCCATCTGGATCAGCGCCATTCTCACGCGGATCCATGGTGCGCCCAAAGGCGAGCCCCCCCAGACCGTGACCACCACCTCTGCAGCCACCAGCGCCTGGCAACCGACCCTCAGCGCCGTGGGAACCCTCCGCGCGGTGAAGGGCGCTGATCTGGCCTTCGAAGTGGCGGGCGTGGTGACGCGGATCGGCGCCCATCCCGGCCGGGACGTAAAGCAGGGTCAGCTCCTCATCCAGCTCAACGATTCCGTAGAAGCCGCCCAGCTCAAGCAGCTCCAGGCCGCCCTCTCGCTCACCCGGGTCAACCTCGCGCGCGCCAAGGAGCAGTTGGCCATCCACGCCATCAGCCAGGGCGACTATGATGCCGCGCTGGCCGATTTCCAGGGCAAGGAGGCCTCGGTCCAGCAGGCGGCCGCGATCGTGGCGAAGAAGCGCCTCAACGCGCCCTTCGGTGGCAGGGTCGGCATCCTCACCACCAGCCCGGGCGCCTACCT
This sequence comes from Acidobacteriota bacterium, assembly GCA_021794095.1. Lineage (GTDB taxonomy): Bacteria > Acidobacteriota > Holophagae > Holophagales > Holophagaceae > Geothrix. Next base: position 50,872 of record JAJYRN010000003.1, read on the forward strand.
CAATGCAGGCATCTCGGCAGTTACCCTCCAGCAGTTGGATCCCATCTACGCGGACTTCTATCTGCCCCAGCGCGAGGTCGCCTCCCTGAAACAAGGGCAGAAGGTGGAACTGGCCTTCGATGCCTTCCCGGGGCAGACCTTCAAAGGTGCGGTGACCACCATCAACCCCAAGGTGGACGCTGCGACCCGCAACATCCAGGTGGAGGCCACGCTTCGCAACCCCAAACATCAGCTCCTGCCCGGCATGTTCGCCTCGGTGAGCATGGAGGTCGGCAGCAAGGTGCAGTACCTCACCCTTCCGCAGACCGCCATCACCTACAACCCCTACGGCGCCACGGTCTTCGTCGCCAGGAAAGGGGAATTCACGGGGCCGGATGGCGCGAAACATGAAGGACTCAAGGCCGAGCAGGTCTTTGTCACCACGGGCCTCACCCGGGGCGACCAGGTCGCCATCCTCAAGGGACTGGAGGCGGGCGATGTGGTGGTTACCAGCGGCGGCTTGAAATTGAAGAACGGAACGCCTCTGATCGTGAACAACAGCCTGACCCCAAGCAACGACCCGAATCCTGCGCCGCAGGAACAGTGAGGCGGCGCTGATGAATTTCACGGACATCTTCATCCGGAGGCCGGTCCTGGCCATGGTGATCAGCATGCTGATCGTCGTGCTGGGCTTGCGGTCTGTCTTCAATCTCCCGATCAACCAGTATCCCAAGACCGAGAGCGCCGTCGTCACCATCAGCACCGCCTACTATGGCGCCGATGCCAAGACAGTGGCGGGGTTCATCACGCAGCCCCTGGAGCAGTCCATCGCCCAGGCCCAGGGCATTGACTACATGTCCTCCAGCAGCGTCAACAGCGTATCCAACATCACCTGCACGCTGCGCCTGAACTACAGCGCCAACAAGGCCCTCACCGAGATCACCACCCAGGTGAACGCGGTGAAGAACCAGCTCCCGCCCCAGGCCCAGGCCCCCGTCATCACGGTCCAGACCGGCGACACCACGGACGCCATGTACATGGGCTTCTTCAGCCACGTGCTACCCACCAACAACATCACGGACTTCCTGTCCCGCGTGGTGAAGCCCAAACTCGATTCCATCGAGGGCGTGCAGACCGCCGAGATCCTGGGCGCGCGCAACTTCGCCCTGCGCGCCTGGCTGGATCCCCAGCGCATGGCGGCCCAGGGCGTCACGGCGGCCGATGTCTACGCCGCCATGGCCGCCAACAACTACCTGTCCGCGGTGGGCACCACCAAGGGCCAGATGGTCAGCGTGGATCTCACGGCCAATACGGACCTCCACTCCGTGGACGAATTCAAGAAGCTCATCATCCGCCAGGACAAGGGCGCGGTGGTTCGCTTGCAGGATGTCGCGCAGGTCGTGCTCGGCTCGGACAACTACAACTTCAACGTGGCCTTCGATGGTCAACAGTCGGTGTTCATCGGCATCAAGGTGGCCCCCGAGGCCAATATTCTGGATGTGGCCAAGCGCGTCAGGGCCGCCTTCCCGGCGATCCAGCAGCAGCTTCCGGCCGGCGTGACCGGCAAGGTGGTCTATGACGCCACGCACTTCATCAACACATCCATCTACGAGGTGATCAAGACCCTCATCGAGGCGCTCCTGATCGTGACCCTGGTGATCTACCTCTTCCTCGGTACCTTCCGGGCCGTGGCCGTGCCCGTGATCGCCATGCCCCTCTCCCTGATCGGCACCTTCTTCGTGATGCTGGCGCTGGGCTATTCCATCAATCTGCTCACGCTCCTGGCGCTGGTGCTGGCCATCGGCCTGGTGGTGGACGACGCCATCATCGTGGTGGAGAACGCCGACCGCCACATGAAGGAGGGCAAGAAACCCCTGGAAGCGGCCCTCATGGCCGCCCGCGAGCTGGGCGGGCCCATCCTGGCCATGACCGTGGTGCTGGTGGCCGTCTATGTCCCCATCGGCTTCCAGGGCGGGCTCACGGGCAGCCTCTTCACCGAGTTCGCCTTCACCCTGGCGGGCGCCGTGGCTGTTTCCGGCGTCGTGGCCCTCACCCTCTCGCCGATGATGTGTTCCCGATTCTTCCGTCCCGAGCAGGACAGCGGACGTTTTGTGAAGTTCATTGATGGCCAGTTCGAGCGGCTCCATGACCTCTACCACCGCCTCCTGAAGAGCCTCCTCGCCACCTGGCCCGTGCTGGTGGTCATGGGCCTGCTGCTGCTGCTGCTCATGTTCCCCCTCTTCAAGTTCGCCAAGTCTGAGCTGGCCCCCCAGGAAGACCAGGGCATCGTCCTCTACAACATCCAGGGCCCTCCCAATGCGACGCCCCAGCAGATGCAGACGTACGCCAAACAGGCCCATCAGATCGCCAAGTCCACGCCCGAGTACCAGCAGATGTTCCAGATGACCGGCGTACCGACACCCAACCAGGGCATCGGCGGCATGCTGCTCAAGCCCTGGGATGAGCGGAAACGCAGTGCAGACGAGATCCAGCAGGAGTTCCAGAAGAAGCTTTCAGCCATCGCCGGGGCCCGGACCGTGGTCTTCCAGAAACCGCCCCTTCCGGGCAGTCAGGGGCTTCCGCTCCAGTTCGTCATCAAGACCACCCAGCCCTTCCAGAACCTCTATGACGTGTCCCAGGCCGTCCTGGCCAAGGCCCGCAAGAGCGGCATGTTCTTCTTCGTGGATTCCGATCTGAAGGTGGATAAACCCGAATACACCGTGAAGGTGGACCGCGACATGACCGCCCAGCTGGGCCTCACCCAGCAGGATGTGGGCGCCTCCCTCAGCGCGGCCCTGGGCGGCGGGTACGTGAACTACTTCTCCATCGGAGGCCGCTCCTACCGCGTGATCCCCCAGGTGCTCCAGAAGGACCGGCTGAATCCCGACCAGGTGCTGGACTACTACATCCGGACCCCCTCGGGCGCCGTGGTGCCCGCCGCCACCGTCGCCACCATCCAGCGCTCCGTGGTGCCGGAGTCCATCGCCCACTTCCAGCAGCTGAATTCCGCCACCATCTCGGGCGTGTACAACCCTGCGAAATCCCAGGCGGAGGTGCTGAAGTTCATGAACGACACCCTCCACGAGGTGGCGCCTTCCGGCTACACCTCCGACTACTCCGGCGTGTCGCGGCAGTACGTCCAGGAATCCGGCGGGTTCCTCCTCACCATGTTCTTCGCCATCATCATCGTCTTCCTGGCGCTGGCAGCCCAGTTCAACAGCTTCCGCGATCCCGTGATCATCCTCATCTCGGTGCCGCTGGCCCTGTTCGGGGCCATGGTCTTCATCTCCACGCTGCCCATGCTGGGGGCCTTCTTCCCCAACCTCGCCATCACCAAGGTCTCCCTGAACATCTACACCCAGGTGGGCCTGGTGACGCTCATGGGCCTCATCAGCAAGCACGGCATCCTCATCGTGCAGTTCGCCAACGAACTGCAACGGTCCGGCTACCGGAAGCTGGACGCGATCCTGGAAGCCTCCTCCATCCGCCTCCGGCCCATCCTGATGACCAGCGCCGCCATGGTGCTGGGCGTGTTCCCGCTCGTCATCGCCGGCGGCGCGGGCGCGGCGGGCCGCATCAACATGGGCATCGTGATCTTCACGGGCCTCTCCATCGGCACCCTGTTCACCCTCTTCGTGGTGCCGGCCTTCTACATGCTGCTCGGCTCGGACCACCACGCCGAGCAGGCTCACGCGGTGAAATCCGCCGAGTAGCCCCGGGTTCCCCAAGGGGAACCCATCGTCCCCGCGGCGCCCTGATCAGGGCGCCGCGGGCCCGCGTTAGGTCGCCGAGGTCAACCGCTCGCGCCGGACACGGAGGATGCGATCGCGGAGTTCGGCTGCATCCTCTCGGTATGCCTCCGGCATACGCGAGACCGCCCGCGTTAGGTCGCCGAGGTCAACCGTTCGCGCCGGACACGGAGGATGCGATCGCGGAGTTCGGCTGCATCCTCAAAGTTCATCTGGGAGGCCAGATCCTTCATGCGCCTCTCGAGCTTGGCGACCTCTCGCTCGAAGGCCTTATCCTCCAGGTAGAGGAGCGGTTCCTCGGCCGCGGCCTCGACCTTGGGGACGTTGATGAACTCCCGGGCCAGGGCCTCGCCCATGACATCGTCCAGGTTGCGCTTGACGGTCTCAGGCGTGATGCCGTACTCGGCGTTGTGGGCCAGCTGCTTCTGCCGCCGCCGCTCGGTCTCGCCGATGGCCTGGGTCATGGATCCCGTCATCACGTCCGCGTAGAGGATGGCCTTCCCATTGACATGGCGGGCGGCGCGGCCAATGGTCTGGATGAGGCTGCGGTTGTTGCGGAGAAAGCCCTCCTTGTCTGCATCCAGAATGGCCACCAGGCTGACTTCCGGAAGGTCCAGGCCCTCGCGGAGGAGGTTGATGCCGATCAGCACATCAAACACGCCCCGGCGGAGGTTCTTCAGCAGTTCCACCCGCTCCAGGGTGTCAATCTCGCTGTGCAGGTATTCGGCCTTGACCCCCAGTTCCTGGTAGTAGGCCGTGAGCTGCTCCGCCAGCTTCTTGGTGAGCACCGTGACCAGCACCCGCTCGTCCCGGGCGACGGTCTTCCGGATCTCCTCCAGCAGATCGTCCACCTGAGTGCCCACGGGGCGCACCTCCACCAGCGGATCCACCAGCCCGGTGGGGCGCACCACTTGCTCCACCACCACGCCGCCACTCTGCCGCAGTTCGTAATCGCCGGGCGTGGCGCTCACGAAGACCACCTGGTTCACCCGGTTCTCGAACTCCTCGAACTGGAGGGGTCGGTTGTCCAGCGCGGAGGGCAGCCGGAAACCGAAGTCCACCAGGGTCGTCTTGCGGGACCGGTCGCCGTTGTACATGCCGTGCAGCTGGCCCGTGGCCACGTGGCTCTCGTCCATGAAGACGATGAAGTCCTCCGGGAAGTAGTCCAGCAGGGTGTGGGGCGGCTCGCCGGGTTTCCGCCCGTCCAGGAAGCGGCTGTAGTTCTCGATGCCGCTGCAGTAGCCCATCTCCTTCATCATCTCCACGTCGTAGATGATCCGCTGATGAAGGCGCTGCAACTCCACGATCTTCCCCTGGGCGCGGAAGGCTTCCTCGCGGGCCTCCAACTCGTCCTTGATGTCGCGGATGGCCGCCTTTAGCTTGTCCTCGGGCGTCACGTAGTGGGTCTTGGGCCAGATGGTGAGCTCGTCCAGCTTCTCGATCACCACGCCGCGCAGGGGGTCAATTTTCGACAGGCGCTCCACCTCGTCGCCCCAGAGCTCGATGCGATAGGCCACATCCTCGTAGGCCGGGTAGACCTCCACCACATCGCCCCGCACCCGGAAGACACCCGGCTCGAAGCTGAGGTGGTTCCGCTGGTACTGGATGGCCACCAGATCGCGCAACAGCATGGCGCGGTCGAGCGTCTGACCCGGTTTCAGCGTCACGGACAGGTTCAGGTACGAGGAAGGATCGCCCAGGCCATAGATGCAGCTCACCGAGGCCACCACGATGGTGTCCCGGCGCTCCAGCAGGCAACGCGTGGCGCTGAGGCGGAGCTTCTCCAGCTCCTCGTTGATCTTGGCGTCCTTCTCGATGAACAGGTCCCGCTCGGGCACGTAGGCCTCGGGCTGGTAGTAGTCGTAGTAGCTGACGAAGTACTCGACGGCGTTCTCGGGGAAGAACTGCTTGAACTCGCTGAAGAGCTGGGCCGCCAGGGTCTTGTTGGGCGCGAAGATCAGCGCCGGACGGCCCACCCGGGCGATGGTCGAGGCCATGGTGTAGGTCTTCCCCGAGCCCGTCACACCCAGCAGTGTCTGGAAGCGCTCCCCTCGCCCAAGCCCTTCCACCAGCTGGGCGATGGCCTCGGGCTGATCGCCGGCGGGTTGGTAGGGAGCATGCAGCTTGAAGGGGATCGCGCGCGGCATGTTTCCAGCAAACCACCGGCCGGGGGGATGTCAATGCATGCCACCCTCCAATCCTGGGCGGGCGCGGCCCCGCAGGCCCTCCCGGAAAGATTGACAACCTGTCAACACCTGTACGGCCAAATGCCTGTAGATCCCATCTCCAGAGTGCTTCTCATCACGACTTCGCGTGGCTCCTCGCAGCTCAAGGCCCTTCCCCGCTAGAGTTCTGGACGTCCGGTATAGGATGTTCGACGCAGGCCGGGGAAGCCCAAGGACAGGCCCACGGCGCCCTTTCGGGGAACTGCTTCCACGACGGGGTTCTTCGAGTGCCCCACCACCCTTCCTTCCAGGAGGAACCATGAGCCAGTACGTCAACGAGGTCCTTGAGAGCCTGAAAAAGAAGGCGCCTTGGGAAACCCTCTTCATCCAGGCCGCCACCGAGATTCTGCACTCCCTGGCTCCGGTCCTGGAGAAGGAGCCTAAGTACAAAAAGAACGCGATCCTCGAGCGGCTCGTCGAGCCCGAGCGTGCCATTTCCTTCCGTGTGCCCTGGGTGGACGACAAGGGCCAGATCCGCGTCAATCCAGGCTGGCGCGTGCAGTTCAACAGCGCCATCGGGCCCTACAAGGGCGGCATCCGCTTCCATCCCAACGTCGCCCTCGACACGCTGAAGTTCCTGGGCTTCGAGCAGATCTTCAAGAACAGCCTCACCGGCCTGCCCATGGGCGGCGGCAAGGGCGGTTCCAACTTCGATCCCAACGGCAAGTCCGACGCTGAAGTGATGCGCTTCTGCCAGTCATTCATGATGGAGCTCTTCCGCCACATCGGACCCGACACCGACGTGCCCGCCGGCGACATCGGCGTGGGTGGCCGCGAAGTGGGCTACATGTTCGGGATGTACAAGAAGCTCGCCAACGAATTCACCGGAGTGCTCACGGGCAAGGGCCAGTACTGGGGCGGCAGCCTCGTGCGTCCCGAGGCCACGGGCTACGGCGTGGTCTACTTCGCCGAGGAGATGCTGAAGACCAAGGGCCAGTCCATCCAGGGCAAGAAGGTGGCCGTATCCGGCTTCGGCAACGTGGCCTGGGGCGCCGTCACCAAGGCCACCCAGCTCGGCGCCAAGGTCGTGACCATCTCCGGCCCCGACGGCTACATCTATGATGCCGACGGCATTTCCGGCGAGAAGATCGCCTACATGGAGGAGATGCTCCGCATTGACCGCATGTCTGTGGCCCCCTTCGCCCAGAAGTTCAAGACCGCCCAGTTCCACGCGGGCAAGCGCCCCTGGGAGCAGAAGGTGGACGTGGCGCTGCCCTGCGCCATCCAGAACGAGCTGAGTCTCGACGAGGCCAAAACCCTCATGGCGAATGGCTGCGTCGCCGTGGTCGAGGGCGCCAACATGCCCAGCACCCTGGAGGCCGTGGAATTCTTCCAGGCCAACACCGGGAAGATCCTCTTCTCCCCCGGCAAGGCTTCCAACGCCGGCGGCGTGGCCACCTCCGGCCTCGAGATGAGCCAGAACTCCATGCGCCTGGGCTGGACCGCTGAGGAAGTGGATGCCCGCCTGCACCAGATCATGGTGAACATCCACAAGTCCTGTGCCGATGCCGCCGCCCGCTTCGGAACGCCCGGCAACTACGTGAACGGCGCCAACATCGCCGGCTTCCTCAAGGTGGCCGACTCGATGATTGACCAGGGCCTCGTGTAGACTCCGCTCACCGTGCCGACCGACTGGGGGCCCGCAAGGGCCCCCAATCTTTTGGGTAGACTGCTGGGGGGGCGGGCCAGCATGGTGCAGCAGGAATTCAGCCGGATCTTCGGGAAGTACAAATCGGACAAAGAGATCTTCCACGATCTCATGCCCCTGCGCACCCGCGAGATCCTGCTGGTGGCTCCGGCCTTCGATGCGTTCACGCTGGAACAGGACGGCCTCCTGACGGAGATCCTGTTCGAGGGCTACTACCAGCTCAACATGAGCAATCCTCCGCGGGTGGTCAATGTCAGCACGGCGGAGGAGGCGCTCCAGAAGCTCGCCACCCGCCACTTCGACATGATCATCGTCATGAGTCGCCTGGGCCAGGTGGGTCACACCGAGCTGTCGCAGGCCCTGCGCAAGGCCGATGCCCGCATTCCCATCTACCTGCTGCTCAACGACAACATGGAAGTGGGCATCATGGACCGCCGCCGCCAGGAGTTGTTGCGGCATTACGACCAGATCTTCGTCTGGAACGGCAATCCGGAAGTCTTCATGGCCATGGTCAAGTTCATGGAGGACCGGGCCAATGTGGAGAACGACACGCAGGTCGGCCTGACCCGGGTGATCCTCCTCGTGGAGGACAGCATCCGCTACTACTCGCGGTACCTGCCGATCCTCTACAGCGAGATCCTCAAGCAGACCACGCGGATGGCCCAGGACCGGAACCTGGACGGCATGGCTCGGATTCTCGCCATGCGCGCCCGACCGAAGGTCCTCCTGGCCACCTCCTACGAGGAGGCGTTGGCGCTCTCCGATCGCTTCCAGGACTACCTGCTCTGCCTCATCTCGGACCGGAAGTTCCCCAAGGATGGCGCGCTGGACCGCGAGGCGGGCATCAAGCTCATCCGGGCGGTCAAGGAGCGGAATCCCCATTTGCCGACCCTGCTCCAGTCCTCGGACCCCGACAAGGAGGCCTGGGCGGCCGCCCTCCAGAGCTGCTTCCTGAACAAGAATTCCGCCACCCTGGGCACTGAACTCTCCCGCTTCTTCCACGACTACCTGGGCTTCGGCGACTTCATCTTCCGCAACGAGGCCGGTCAGGAGATCGCCCGGGCCAAGGACATGGAGGATCTCCAGGAGAAGCTGCGCAGCGTGCCGGTGGCATCCCTGGTCTACCACGCCTCGCGCAACCACTTCTCCACCTGGATCATGGCCCGGGGCGAAGTCCAGGTGGCCAGGGTGCTCGCTACCTTCCGCATCGAGGACTACCGTGATCCCGAGGAGATGAGGGCCTTCCTGATCAGCGTCGGGGATTACGTCCAGCGCATGAAGTCGCGGGGCAAGGTGGTCCCCTTGACCGATACCACACCGAGGGAAGAAGCCAACATCCTCAGGCTGGCCCCGGGCTCCATGGGGGGCAAGGGCCGCGGGGTGGCCTTCACCCACGCCCTGCTCTCCAGGCTCGACATGGAAGCCCTCATCCCGGGAGCGAACATCCGCATCCCCCGCAGCGCCATCGTGGGAACAGAGGAATTCATCCGCTTCATCGAGCGTCATGACCTGCGCCAAGCCCTCCAGGAGGAGGATGACGAGGTCGTGAAGCGGCGCTTCCTCCTCGGATCCCTTTCCCCCGGCTTGATGGAGAAGCTCCGCCTGTTCCTTTCGAAGCACACGAAGATGCCACTGGCGGTGCGCTCTTCGGGCCTGCTGGAAGACGCGCTCTCCCATCCCTTCGCCGGCCTCTACAACACCTTCTTCCTGCCCAACAACCACCCCGATCTGGAAGTCCGCGTGGCCCAGACCGCCGAAGCCATCCGCCTGGTCTATGCCTCCGTGTACTCCAAAGCCGCGCGCTCCTACTTCGAAGCCATTGACTACAAGATCGAAGAGGAGCAGATGGCCATCCTCATCCAGGAAGTGGCGGGGCGCCGGTTCGGGGACCGTTTCTACCCGCACCTCTCTGGTGTGGCCCAATCCTTCAACTACTATCCCGTGGCCTACACCCAGCCCGAGGACGGCATCGCCAACCTGGCTGTGGGCCTCGGAAAATACGTGGTGGATGGCGGGAAGACCTACCGCTTCGCGCCGCCCTATCCCGGCATGGACATGCTCCCGCCCCGGGAGCAGCTCCGCACCACCCAGAAGCAGTTCTACGCCCTCGACATGAGCCGCGCCTCGGTGGATCTCTACCGCGGGGAGGATGCCACCCTGCTCACCCTCGGCATCCAGGACGCCGAAGCGGACGGCGCCCTGCACCATTGCGCCTCGGTCTGGGACGCCAACGATGACCGGATCCAGGACGGCCTAGACCGCCCCGGTCCCCGCATCGTGAACTTTCGGAACATCCTGAAATACGATTCCTTCCCCCTGGCCCAGATTCTCCAGCACGCCCTGGAACTCATCCGGGAGGCGATGGAAACACCCGTCGAGATCGAGTTCGCCGTGAACCTCGATCCCGATCCCGAAAACGGGAAGCCCACCTTCCATCTGCTCCAGATCAAACACCAGCTCATGGAGAACGGGGATGTGACCCTATCTGCGGCAGACCTCGACCCGGCCTCGGTATTCCTCTTCTCCGAGAAGTGCGTGGGCAATGGCGTGGTCGAGGGCCTGCGCGACATTGTCTGGATTGATCCGGAAGGGTTCGACAAATTCGACACCCCCGCCCTGGCCCAGGCCCTGGAGAAGCTGAACGACACCTTCCGGGCCGAAGGCCGTCGCTATGTCCTGATCGGCCCCGGCCGCTGGGGCAGCACCGACCAGCACCTGGGCATCCCCGTGGCCTGGGCGATGATCTCCTGCGCCCAGGTGATCGTGGAGTACGCCATGGAGCACTTCCAGGCCGATGCCTCGCTGGGCTCCCACTTCTTCCACAACGTGACATCCCTGAACATCGGCTACTTCACGATTCCCTACCCCCGGAAATCAAGCATTCTGGACTGGGATTGGCTCCGCGGGCAGCCCGAGGTCTCCCGGACCGGGTGCGTGGTCCACAGCCGCGTGGAGACGCCTCTCCACATCGTCATGGACGGCCGGCACACCTCGGCCGCCATCTTCACCCAGGCCCCAGCGGCGGAAAGCCCGGATTCCGATTTCCCGGAACCCGGGCTCGCGCCGGAATGATCAGACGCGGCGAAGCAGCAGGCAGGCGTTCGTGCCGCCGAATCCGAAGCCATTGTTCATGGCGTACTCGGCCTCGAAGGCGCCCGCGACGTTCGGGGTGACATCCAGATCGCATTCGGCATCCTGGTTCTCCACGTTGATCGTGGGCGGGATCTTCCCGGTCTTCACCGCCAGGGCGGTGACGATGGTTTCCAGGCCGCCGGCGGCGCCCAGCAGGTGGCCGTGCATGGACTTGGTGCTGCTGACTTTCAGCCGTTTCGCGTGATCCCCGAAGACCCGGTGAATGGCCATGCATTCCAGCTTGTCGCCCACGGGCGTGCTGGTGCCGTGCATGTTGATGTAGCCCACCTGCTCGGGCGCGATGCCGGCGTCCTTCATGGTCGCCCGCATGACGCGCTGGCCGCCCTCGCCCTCGGGAGCGGGCGCAGTGATGTGGTTCGCGTCACCGCTCATGCCATAGCCGGCCACTTCGGCGTAGATCTTCGCGCCCCGGGCCTTGGCGAGTTCGTATTCCTCAAGGATGACGATGCCGGAGCCCTCGCCCATGACGAACCCATCGCGGTCCACATCGAAGGGACGCGAGGCCCGCTGGGGCTCGTCGTTCCGGGTGCTCAAGGCGCGCATGGACGAGAAGCCGCCCACGCCCAGCTGGTTGATGACGGAATCGCTGCCACCCGCCATCATCCGGTCGGCGTAGCCGAAGGCGATGAGGCGCGCGGCATCGCCGATGGCGTGGGCGCCCGTGGCACAGGCGGTGGCCACGGCGCTGTTGGGCCCCTGCAGGCCGTACTTGATGCTGGCCTGGCCGCTGGCCATGTTCACGATGAGGCTGGGGATGAAGAACGGACTGGTGCGCCGGGGGCCGCGGTAGCTGTTGGCCTCTTCCCAGATGGTGCTGAGGCCGCCGATGCCGCTGCCGATGTAGACGCCGAACACCTCGCGCTCCGCCTTGCTGAGCGTGACCTGGTCGAAACCCGCATCCATCCACGCCTCGTGGGCCGCGCCCAGGGCGTACTGGATGAAGATGTCCATCTTCTTCTGCTCTTTCTTGTCAATGCACCCATCGGGATTGAAGCCCTTGACCTGCCCCGCGATCTTGCAGGCGAACTCCGCGGTGTCGAACCGGTCAATGGGCCCGATGCCGCTTCGGCCCGCTAGCAGGTTGTCCCAGGTCTCCGCGACTCCGAGCCCACAGGGGTTGACCGTGCCCATGCCCGTGATGACCACGCGGCGGCGATGGATGGGAGTGCTCATGCGTCACCTCTCGAACGGACTGCGGGTCCTTGAAGTCTAATCGCCTGCGGGGTCCGGTTGAAAAACGAACGTGCCGCAGGCCATGGGGCGCTGCGGCACGGAATGCGGGCGTGGGATCAGGCCTTGGCGTGCTTCTCGATGTAGGCAACCGCATCGCCCACGGTGCGGATCTTCTCCTGCTCGCTCTCGGGAATCTCGAGGCTGAAGGCCTCCTCAATGGCCATGATGATCTCGACAGTATCGAGGCTGTCGGCACCGAGGTCGTCCACGAAATGGCTGGCTTCGGTAATCGAATCCTCAGGCTTGGCCAGTTGCTCGGCAATGATTGCAATGACCTTCTTACGCACATCAGCCATCGTGGGCTCCTCCAGACGAACCCGAAAACCCTAACACATCCCCCTCCGAAAACAAAACCCCGAGTCAACCATCCGTTGCACCTCTCCCAGGGATATGCGGGAATGGCACATGCCCCGCCCTAAGCAGACCGAGGAACCCGAGCATGGATGGCCCCTGGGTTGGGCCGCCAGCCTGAGGGAATTCCGGACGTTCCTGGCGGTGGAGCGGGGGCTCTCCCCCCACACCACAGAGGGCTACCTGTCCGATCTTGCCCATCTGGCATCCTGGGCCAGCACGGAGAATCTGGCCCCGGGCGAACTGACGCGCGATCACCTCTCGCGGTTCCTGGTCACCCAGCAGGCCCTGGGGAAGGCCCCCCGGAGTCTGGCGCGGATGAGTTCCAGCGTGCGATCGTTGCTGACCTTTTTGCGCATGGAAGGCGGCAGCGGCGCAGGCCCCGAGGCCGTGGTGAAGTCTCCCCGTCCGCCACGCATGCTCCCCCGCACCTTGAGCGAACCCCAGGTGGAGGCCCTCCTGGAAGCGCCGGACACGAACACCCCCCTCGGCATCCGCGACCGGGCCTGGCTGGAACTGCTCTATGCCTCGGGTCTCCGCGTCTCAGAGCTGGCGGGGCTCCCGGCCCTTGGTGTCTTCCTGGACGAGGGCTTTCTGAAGGTCATGGGCAAGGGCCGCAAGGAGCGGCTGATCCCCTTCGGCGCCAGCGCCGAACACTGGATCCGCGCCTGGCTGGCCTTGCGCTCCGGGTTCAAGCCGAAGGGGGGCGAACTGTTCGTGGGGCAGCGCGGCGAGCCCCTCAGCCGGCAGCACCTCTGGCGGCTTCTCAAGGGGTATGCGCGGAAAGCAGACCTGCGGCCCGGCATGGTGAGCCCCCACGTCCTCCGGCACGCCTTCGCCACCCATCTGCTCGACCACGGGGCTGATCTGCGGGCTGTCCAGGCCATGCTGGGTCATGCGGACATCAGCACCACGCAGATCTACACCCATGTCCACCAGGCCCGCCTGCGCGCCCTCTACGACCGGATGCACCCGCGTGGCGGTGGCTGACATGAACGAGGGGGGACCGCCTGCTCCCCTTTGGTTCGCGATGTCCCCCCTCTTACACCACGGCTGATCGGGGCGACGGCCACCCTCTCTGCTATCAGCGCTGGGCCAGCACCACGCCGGACGCGACCAGAACGGTCCCCGCCACGAAGGGCAGCGTGATGGGCTGGGCCAGGAAGAGCCATCCAAGCAGGGCCGTCACCACCGGCTGGGCGTTGCTCGCGATGGCCACGCGGCTGGGTTCTTTCAGGGAGAGGGCGTGGAACCAGAGCAGGTAGGAGGCGACGCTGGTGACGAGGCCGAGGTAGACCAGGCCGACCCAGGCCATCGGCGGGACATGGGCCAGATGCAGGTGGGGAAGCCCGGCCACACCCAGGGGCGCGAAGACGGCCAGGCCGAACAGGATGGACAGGGTCGTGGCGGACTGGGCGCCGTGCCTCAGCACCAGCGGCCGGCTGGCAACGGTGTAACCGGCCCAGGCGATCACAGCCACAAGGATCATCAGATCGCCCAGGATCCACCGGGGCGGCAGGATGGCGCGGCCTTGCCTTCCCGCCAGCAGCGCCACCACCCCCGCGAAGGCGAGGACAAGGCCCAGCAGCTTCTGGGCATTCGGGCGCTCCTGCCCGCGGGCCCAGGCCATCAGGAGCACGAACGTGGGTGTCAGGGCATACAGGAGCGCGGCATGGGACGGCAGGGTGAAGGCCAGTCCGCCGAGGAAGGCGATCTGGTTGAGCGCCACGCCCAGAAAGCCCAGCCCCAGATAGGCCCGCCACTCCGCCCGCGCCAGAGGCCAGAGGACAAGGCCCCGGAGCCGGGCCAGGAAGAGGAATCCAGCTCCCGCAATGAGGAACCTGAAGAGCCCCAGAACCAAGGTGGGGAAGGCATCCGCAGCGATCTTACCCACCAGGTAGGTGCCGGCGGAAAGACAGGTGTGGAGGGTCATGACGACGGCGAAGCGGAGGTCTGATCGAGCCATCCCTCCAGCATGGCCACCGCCAGGACCTGGCGCCCCTCCGAAATGGACATGGACCGCCCAGGCAGGGATGGGCGATCATGGGCCCAGGAGTACCCATCCATGGCCGTGACCAAGACCCCCCGCAAGAAGGCTGCCGCCGCCGAAGCCCCCAAGCCTTCCAAGGCCCCCACCAAGAAGCCGGCTGTGAAGGCCGCGACCCGGAAGGCCGCCCCCCAGGAAGCGCCCGCGCCCAGCCCCAGCAAGAAGCCGGGCCGTAAGCCCAAGGCACTGGTCGAATCCACCCCGGTGGCCGCCGAGTCCCCGTCTCCGCTGGATTCCGCTCCCAAGGCGGAAGCAAAGCGGAAGACCACTGCCTCCGCCACTGTCGCTCCACTCTTCCCAGCCTTCACCGAAACGGTGCTGGCCGCCATCCGGGAAGGACGCGCGCTCGAATTCATCTTCGCCGACGCCGACACGAATGCGCCTCGCACCTTCGAGCCACGCCAGCTCACCTTCGACGCGCTGAGCCAGGCCTGGTACGTCTGGGGCTGGGACCGCCGCTACAATGCCGAGCGTTTCCACCGGCTGGATCTGCTGGCGGAGATCAACCTGGTGGAAGGCGTGGGCCGTGCGGCGCAGGGCCCCTACGCCGAGGGCACACCGGCCAACCAGATTGGCGGCTGGCTGGGGGGCGAACCCATCGCCGTCAAGGCCACCCTCATGAAGCAGTGGGTGTTCGCGGTGAAGCAGGCCCCGCCGGCCTTCCCCCATTTCCGCCTGGAGGAGACCGGCGATGGCCAGGCGCTGGTGACCTTTTCCGCCACGGACCTGCGCGCCATCGCGCGCTGGATCTTCCAGTTCGGCGACGGCATCCAGGTGGCCGAGCCCCCCCGCCTCCTGGATCGGATGCGGCAGGTGGCTGCGGTGTGGACGGGTCGCGAGCGCACAGCAGCCCCTACCCCAACCCGCCCCGAGCCGCCCCACGCGGAGCATCGCCCCGCACCCCGCCCCGAAGCGCACCCGGAACCCCGCCGCCAAGAGGCCCGGCCCCCCCGGGAGACTCGGCCACGCGAACCGGAGGAGGAGGCTCCGCGGACCAAGCCGGGCAAGGTCGAGGTCATCCGTTTCGACCGACTCTGACATGAACGAGGGGGGACCGCCTGCTCGCCTGCGGCTCGCGATGTCCCCCCTCGTGCACCCCCACATGGTGTCCCGGCCAAGCCGGAACACCATGTCTGATCACTCGGCCAGCGTCCACCCCCGCATGCCGGGCCAGTAGGCGAAGGGCTGCCCGAGCGGATTGAAGCCAACGCCTTGCAGCTTCACAGTGGCGATATAGCGATTCAGGTTGTAGGTGAGCGGGATCACGGGACGGTCCCGCCAGATCAATCCGGCAATGCGCTGATAGATGCGCTTCCGGGCTTCGGGATCGAGGGTGTGCAGCCCCTCGTCGAAGAGGCGGTCCACTTCAGGATTCACGTAGGAACTGACATTGGCCTTGCTGATCAGCCCCTCGCGCGTGAACAGCGGGCTGTCGTCATTGGGATCAAGGGTCGTGGTCCATCCGTAGGACCAGATATCCCCTTGGTGGTTGGCCGACTTGACCCCGAGATCATCAAACGAGACGGGACGGATTTCGATGCGGACACCGATCTTGGCGGCCCGGGCCACCAGGAGATGGGTGACACTCCGCTTGCCCGCGTCGCTCTCTTCGTAGGCGACCAGGCTCAAGGTGCGGCCCAGGGCATCGTGCCGCAGGCCATCGGGCCCGAGATGCCAGCCGGCTTCGTCCAGCAGGGCCACCGCCCGCGAGAGTTTGGGCAAGGGTCGCGGCGTGGGATCGTAAGCCCAGCTCTCCGGGGACCAGAACGAGGTGGCCAGGCGGGTGCCAAAAAGTTCGCGGCCGCGGGACAGTTCCTCCCAGGGCACCATCTCCGCCAGGGCTTGGCGCAGGCGCACATCCCCCAGCAGGCTGAGTTTGGGATCGCAGTTCAGGAAAAAGGCATTGAAGGCCGCCTGGGGCGCCGCGTAGGCCTTGACACGCCCCTTCAGGATGACGCCATGCCGCACCAGGTAGTGGGTCAGCGGGCCCACCGGGCAGAGATGCAGGCGCCCGTCTAGCAGCGGAGTCCGCACATTCTTGATGGGATCTACGTTGATCAGGTCGAACGCCGGCCATTTCCCCGGGTGGGCGCCCCGGTAGCCGTCCCAGCGTTCAAGCCGCACTTCCTGCCGGTTGCCCTGGCCCACCACACGGTAGGGGCCGGAACCCACGGGAGTGAAACTGATGGGCTGGGTGGCTGGATGCGGGCCCATCGCATAGAATTTGCGCGGCACCGGAATGAAGTTGTAGAGGTCTGACATCAGCGTGCCACGGGGGCGGGCCAGGTGGATATGCACCGTCAGCGGCCCTTCGGCCGTGAGGCTGTCCATGGTCCGGATGCCCGGAACCGTGTCGCTGATGGCCCGGACCTGGGGCAGACGCAGCATCTTCCAGGTGAACACCACATCCTCAGCCTCGATGGGACTGCCATCCTGCCAGCGCATGCCCGGCCGCAGATGCAGGATGATGTCGCGCCCGCCATTCTTGATATCCCACGATTGCAGCAATTCAGGAATGAAGTGCCCCTGCTCGTCAATGGTCACCAGGCGGTCGAACACCAGGTCCACCATCTCGGTATCGGTATCCCGCGAGAGCAGGAGGGGATTGAGGGTGCTCCACCCGCTCAGGCCCACCCGGATGGGCGTCGCCGCCCCCAGGGCCAAGGTGGCGCTCAGCATGAACAGCAGCAGGCGGAAACGCATCATGGTTATTCCATCGGCAGATCTGGACCGACGCTGAGTTCAGAAAGCCAGCGCCCCCCGCTCCACCAGATCCACCAGGGCCTCGGACATCCGCTGGCCAGGCTTGGGGGGCCTCTCCACGATGGAGCCCACCAGCTTCTGGCCACCCCCGGGCTGCGTGGCAAAGACATAGAACGTCGGCACCCGCGCCACGTTCTGGGAGGCGCACCCCTTGGGCCAGGCGGCAGGATCAACCTTCTTGTCCCGGTAGACCCCCAGGTAATGCACCTCGATGAACGGATTGGGATGGGCCTCCAACGCGAGCAGTTCCGGCAGCTGGTGCTGGCTGTCGCTGCACCAGGAGCCGAAGACGGCCACCAGGGTGAGGGGCTGCTTCACGGCCTGCCAGCGGGCGACCAGCGCCGCGGGCAGGTGGGTCTTGGCGGTGGCCTCCCGGAAGACCGCCCGGTGCGCCAGGATGGCCTCGCGTGTGGTGGGCCCGAGCAGCAGCGGCTGGTGATCCACCGCGTCGCAGGGCAACGCTCCGGGCGCCGTGGCTGGAATCATCGGGGGAGGCGCAGCCGGCTGAGCGTTGAGCAGCGTGGTTGTCAGGAGGAGGGCGCGTTTCATCATCGGCTCCAGGAGCCTAATGCTACTCCCGCGGCAAACTTGACTCAAACGCTCAAGAATCCTAGCCTGTATTTTGGGAGTGTCCTGTGAAGATCTCCGCCCGAGGCAGGTACAGCATGCAGGCCCTGTTCGACCTGGCCCACCACAGCCATGGCCAGCCGGTGCCCCTGCATGTCATCGCCGAACGCCAGAAGCTCTCCCTGCCCTTCCTCGAACAGATCTTCAACAAGCTGCGCAAAGCCGGCATCGTGGCCAGTGTCCGCGGCCCCCGCGGGGGCTACGTCCTCACGCGGCCCTGCAATCAGGTCAGCGTGGGCGAAGTGCTGCGCCTCACGGACAGCAGCTTCTATGCCGCGGCCAAGGAGGATCCCAAGGCCGCCAACCGCGTGCTGATGGCCGACGAGAAGATGAGCCGCCTGCTCTGGAACCAGTTGTCTAACCACATCTCCGCCTTCATGGAGAAGGTCACCTTCGCTGATCTCTGCACCGAGACCGCCAGCAACACCTGCCCGGATTGCACCTGCCCCGAGTACGTGAAGGATGTGGAAGGCCAGATCTCGCGCGGCGAACGCAGGCCCTGCGGCGTGCTGTGAGCAATCCCTGCGCGCTTCCCAGCCTGGCCCTGCCACCCAACGAGGCTGACCTCAAGACCCTGCCCAGCCTGGAGCGCAAGCTCGCCCGCCGCCTGGGGAAAACCAACGGCGCCTACCAGCTCATTGCGGATGGCGACCGGATTCTCGTGGCCGTGAGCGGCGGCAAGGATTCCTGGGCCCTGCTCGACCTCCTGGAGCGCCTGCGCACGCGCGCCCCCGTGACCTTCACCGTGGAGGCCGTCACGGTGGATCCGGGTTTCCCCCAGTTCAACCCCGATCCCATCACCGAAACCTGCGAGCGCCTGGGCGTGCCCCATCACATCATCCCCGCCCCCATTGACAGGATGGTGCGCACCAAGCCCGAGGAACTGCCCTGCATCATCTGCTCGCGGCTGCGGCGCGGCGTGCTCTACTCCTTCGCCAAGCAGCGCGGCTTCTCCAAGATCGCCCTGGGCCACCACCTGGACGACCTGCTGGAGACGCTGCTCATCAACCTGTTCTTCGAGGGCCGCCTCAGCACCATGCCCCTGCGCCTCACGAGCGACGATGGCGCCAACACCGTCATCCGTCCCCTGGGCACCTGCGAGGAGAAGGATCTCCAGCGCTACGCCTGGCTGCGTGGCTTCCCCATCGTGCCCTGCGGCTGCCCCCTCTGCGGCTGCTCCAGCCTGGAGAGCCGTCGCAAGCAGGTGAAGGAGCTGATCGCCTCCATGGAGACCAGCATCCCCCGCCTGAAGGCCTCCATGCTCGGCGCCATGGGCAACGTGAAGTTGAGCCACCTGCTGGATCTGAACCTCGGCGCCCTGAGCGCCAAGGGCGTGGATGAGGCCGTGGAGCGGTTGGGCTAGTCCACCGCCAGCCACAGCCCCTTGAGGTAGAACCCCTCGGGGTGGTTCAGGGCGTAGGGATGGTCGGCGGGCTGGCCGAGGTGGGCAAGGACGCGGGCCTCGCGGCCGGCCTCCAGGAGGGCCGTCCACACGGCCTCCTGAAAGCGGGCGCGGTCCAGGTGCTGGCTGCAGGAGAACACCCAGAGCAGGCCGCCGGGCGCGGTGGCGCGGGCGCCGAGCCGGAAGACATCCTTGTAGGCCTTGAAGGCCTTGTCCACGTCCTTGCGCTGCTTGGCGAAGGCGGGCGGATCCACGATGACGCAGTCCCAGGCACCAGGTTCCAGCTGCCGCATCAGCTCGAAGGCATCGCCCTCCATCCGCAGGTGGGCCGCGGGCTCCAGGCCGTTGGCCGCCCAGTCACGCTCCGCCTGGTCCAGGGCCGGGGCGCTGATATCGAGGGTGGCCACCGCCGAGGCACCACCCAGGCCCGCGTGGATGCTGAAGCCGCCGGTGTAGCCGAAGGCGTTGAGCACCCGGCAGCCGTCGGCGTGCGCTCCCACCTGCAGCCGGTGGGCCCGCTGGTCCAGGAAGAAGCCTGTCTTCTGGCCCCGCAGCAGGTCCACGCTGAGCTTTGCCGTGCCCTCATGCACCGTTACCGGACCGGCCAGACTGCCCTTCAGCAGCCGGTTCACGGGATCGAGGCCTTCCTCCTTGCGCCCCGACTGGCTGCGTTCCACGAAGGCCGTGAGGCCTTCCCGCTTCGCGATCTCCCAGAGCGCGGGCCACCAGGCGTCCCGCAGGGCCTCCAGGCCCGCCGTGCCCACCTGGAGCACCAGGGCGTGGGCGTAGCGGTCCACGACCAGGCCCGGCAGGCCGTCGCCCTCGCCGAACACCCACCGGCAGCCGCCCTGGGGATCCCAGAGACCCAGGGTCTTCCGAAGGGCCAGGGCCGATTCGAAGCGGGCGCGGAAGAATCCCTCGTCCAGCGGGCCGTCATCGAAACGGAAGATCCGCGCCGCCAGGGGATTCGTGGGGCTGCCGGTGCCCACGCCCAGCACGTTCCCGGAATCGTCGGCCACCCGCACCACCGGCGCGGAGGCCGGGGCCGCCACGGCCCCGCTGAAGATCCAGGGGTGCCGCTTGGAGAGCAGGGCCTCCTTGCCGGGCTTGAGGCGGAGGAGCGGATAGGGCCAGCGGGGCGTGTCCATGGTTCCAGGGTACCCTGGGAGCATGCGCGCCGCCGTTCTCCTCGCCTCGCTGCTCGTGTTTCCGGCGCCCGCCGCGCCGCCCGCGCCGGAACCCGCGCCGGTGCTCCTCATCAGCGAGGATGGCCTGGGCGCCAGCCAGTTCCGTCCCGACACCATGCCGAAGGTGTGGGCCCTTTCGGAGGCGGGTCGCCGCGGCGAGATGCTGCCCCCCTTTCCTGCCACCACCTTCAACGGCCACGTGACCCTGGCCACGGGCTGCTGGCCCGAGCACCACGGCGTGGTGGCCAACGCCTACCTCGACCCCGCGGACCATCACCTGGTCCGGGCTGCCTCGCGCGTCGAGGACCTCCAGCGCGAACCGCTCTGGGTGGCCGCCACCCGCAGCGGCGTCCGCACGGCGGTGTACCACTGGGTCGGCGCCACCGGCCCCTGGAAGGGGGTGGCCGCCTGGCGCATGCAGGTCTTCCAGCCCGGACACTCCGATCGCGAGGGACTGGCCTTCTCCCAGACCGCCCTGGCTGATGGCGCAAAGCTGGTGATGACCTACCTTTCCGGCACCGATGAGGAAGGCCATCTCCACGGCCCCGGCAGCCCGGAGGTGAAGGCCAAGCTCAAGCGCCTGGATGACGAACTGGCCCCCTGGCTGACCAAGTTGATGGCCGCTCATCCGGGCCTCCGGGTGATCCTCACGGCGGACCATGGCATGGCCACCATGCGACATCGTCTGTCCATTCCAGACCTGCTCCACGGCCTTCCCGCCACCTGCATCGCCCATGGGGGCAGCGCCTACATCTACCTCCGGAAGCCTTCGGACGAGGCCGCGGCATCGACGCGCCTGCGGGGCGCAGGCCTCACCGTGTGGCGCCGCGCGGAAGTCCCCATGCGCTACCACCTGGGCGGGAACCCCCGTGTGGGCGACCTGGTGGTGCTGGCACCCGAGGGCACCTGGCTCTCCCAGGCGCGCACGCCGGCGGAGGCCGCCGCCGAGCGGCGCGGGCGGGCCGGCGCCCACGCCTATGCCCCCGAAACGCCCTCCATGCACGCCTGGCTGGTGGTGCTGGGGGATGGACGCGGCCCCCTCGGCGAGATCCCCGCCTGGGACATCGCGCCCACGGTCGCCCGCTGGCTGGACATCCACTGGGCGCAGCCGCCGGACGGCAGGCCGGTGACTGCGCTTTGATCCGGAGCGGGCGCCGGGCTTCGCCCGGCCCTTAACGCACGAGCCCCAGCAGCGCCTGGGCCAGGATGATCTTGAGGATGGTGGCCAGGGGATACACCGTGGCGAAGCCCACGTTGGGCAGCTCGTTGCCCGTCTGCTGGCTGGCATAGCCCAGGATGACGGGCTGGGTGTGCGCCCCGGCGAGGATGCCGAACATCACGTTCATGGGCACCCGGAGCAGGCGGTAGCCCACGTAGAGCGCCAGGGCATCCGCCACGAGGCAGACCGCGAAGGACGCCGCCAGGAAGAGGGGCACCACGCCGGGATGATCCGACACGATGGCCCGGAAGCCTTCGCCGGAAATCAGGCCGATGCCGGCGAAGAGGATGCTCGCGATGCCGAGGGAGGCCCCGGCGATGCGGACCTTGCTCAGGGGATAGCCCAGGGCCACCACCGCGAAGAGCAGCAGCAGGGTGTGGTGGGCCAGGAACAGGAGGCTCGACTGGAACATGGACGCTCCCCGGCCCCGGGGGGTCCGGGGCGCTGATCAGGTGAGTCGCTGGAGGGCCGCCGCGAGGGCGTCCACCTCGGCTGGGCGCGCATCCGGCAGGAGCGACAACCGCACCACCGACCGCGCGTCGTCCAAAGAATACCCAAGGGTTGTGATTGCGTGACTCGGCTTCACCGCCCCGCTGTGGCAGGCGCTGCCCGTGCTGACGGCGAAACCGGCCAGGTCCAGGGCCGCCTGGACCGCCTCCCCATTCCGCCCGCGAACCAGCAGGGCCGTGGTGTTCGGCAGGCGGGGCCGGTCCTTCCCGATCACCTCGATGCCCCGGTTCCAGCCCAGGATCTCGGCCTCGAGGGCATCGCGCAGGGTGACCAAGGAGGCATTCAGTGATTGACGCTCCGTCAAATACCGCACCGCCGCCGCCAGTCCCAGGATGGCGGGCAGATCCTCCGTGCCGCCGCGCCGGCGCCGCTCCTGCGGGCCCTCCATCACCGCCTCCCAGGGCAGGCCAGACCGCATCCACAGCAGCGCTGCGCCCCGCGGACCGCCCATCTTGTGGCCGCTGAACACGGCGGCATCGCAGTCCGACAGGTCCACGGGCACCTTGCCCCAGGCCTGGGCGCAATCCTTCACCCGCAGCGCACCCGGCACCTGCGGCATGGCGTAGAGGATGCCCGTCTCGTTGTTCGCCGCCATCTGCACCACCGTGGCGCAGTCCTCCGGAACCTCCGGCAGCCAGGCCACCCGGCTCCAGTCGCGCAGGGGGTTCAGACAGGCGCTGTGCTCGCCGGGGAACACGGCGGCCGGGCGGTCCCCCAGGGCAGGCCGGAGCCCGCGGAGCAGCAGGTGCAAGGCCTCCGTCGCACTGGCGCAGAAGACCAGCTCCCCCGGTGCCACGCCCAGCGCAGCCGCGATCTCCCGGCGGGCCTCCTCCAGTTTGTAGCGCGCCCGCTGCCCTTCGCGGTGGGTGCTGGTGGGATTGGCCCAGTCCTCCACCATGGCCCGCCGCACGGCCTCCACCGCCTCTGGGTGGGGCGGAACCGTGGCGTTGGCATCGGCGTAGAGGCGCAGCATGACATGCCATTCAACCGCAGATGGCCCCGATCGAGATTGTTTTTCGCTTTTTTTACGCCATACTTGAATCCCCTCTGGAGGTCCCGGTGCTGGCGATGTGGGTTCCCGAACTGCCGTTCCAGGTGGCCTGTGGGCGGGATGGCGGCCTGCGCGGCCGGCCCCTGGCCTTCCTGAGCCCCGAGAGCCCCCGCTCGCCCACCCTCTGGTTCGTGAACCGCCTGGGCCGGGCCGAGGGGCTGGCGCCGGGCCAGCCCATGGACCAGGCCCTCCGCGCCGCGCCGGGACTGGGGGTGCTGGATCCCTCCCCCCAGGTCTGGTGGGAGGCCCAGGCCGAACTGGGGACCTTCCTCCAGCATTGGACGCCCCAGGGCCAGCTCCTGCGCCTGGGCGAGGCCCTGGTGGAGCTCCAGGGCACCCAGCGGCTCTTCGGCCCCCTGGCAGACACCGCCGAGCGCATGCGCCGGGAACTGGCCGCGCGGCACGGCTGGGACAGCCACGGCGGCCTGTCCCTGAGCGCCACCGCCGCCCAGTTCGCCGCCCGCGCCGAACACCGGCTGGAGCGGGTGGTGGAGGGCGCCGAAGCCACCTTCCTGGCCCCCGAGCCCCTGCGCCGCCTGCCCGACCTGACCCCGCGCCTGCACGAGCGTTTCCGCCGCCTGGGGCTGCGGTCCTTCGGCGACCTCCAGCCCGTGCCCCTGCCCGTGCTGGCCGAGCTGACAAATCCCACGCTGGCGCCGGATCTGCGGGACCGGGTGCGGGGCGAGGACCGGCCGCGCCTGCCCCTGCTCACCGAGCGCCCCGGCCATGCCCGCCACGGCTGGCGCCTCCAGCCCCCCCGCCTGCCGGAGGAGGTGGCCCTGGCCGCGCGCTGCCTCGACTGGCTCTGGTCCGATCCCCGCCATCCCCGCACGCTGACGCTGCGCTGGTGGGATGTGGACAGCGAACCCCACGCCTGGCGCGCCGAGCCGGAGGATCTCACAGCCCCGCCCCTGGTGCTGGCCCGCCGCATCCAGACGGCCTTCCTGGCGGGCGCCACCCGGCGCCTGCTGGTCCGCGAGGTGGAGCTGCGCCTGGCCTGGGGCCTGGGTCGGGAATGCAGCCTCTTCGAGGATCCCCGGAACGCCAAGCTCGACCGCCTCGAACCCGCCCTGGCCCGGCTCCGCCGACGCTTCCCCGACCAGGCCGTGCGGCCGGGGTGGATGGGGCGGTCGCCCCCGCTGGACGCCGACAGGCAGACCAGAGACATCGCAGGTTGACTGGAACATAAATTGTTCTACATTTATTGAGGCCGGAAAGATCTTCCACAGGGACGACGAGAACTGGGCCCACAGCGCCCGCCACGATGTCACCGAATCCCAGGCGGAAGAGGCCTTCCTGGCCTAGGATGCGAGGGTCTTCCCCGATGCCGGACGCCTGAATCGCTGGGTGCTGGAGGCCACCGTAGAAGGCCGGACGCTCAAGGTCGCCTTCGCCAGGGCTTTTCCCGAGGGATTCCGGGTCATCACCGCGCACGGGATGAGCCCCAAACGCAGGAGGACACCATGACCACCCGGAAACCTAAGCGCCTATCCATAGCCGAATTCGAGCAGGCCACCAGCCCCGGCGAGCACCTAGAGGCGCTGCGGGCCCGGCAGGAGGCGGATGCCGCCTGGGCGGAGCGGGCATTCCGGGGCGCGGAGGCCCTGGGGGCACCCATCCGCCTCCAGCGGGGCCGCCCCAGGGCAGGCGATCCGGCCGCCCCGACCGTGGTGAAGGCCATCCGGCTGCCCGAAGCCCTGTTGCAGCAACTCCAGGCCACGGCCAAGGCCGAGGGGCTCTCCCTGAATGCCCTCCTTCAGATGGCCGCCGTGGAGTATCTCGTTCACCACCGGGGCGCCTGAAGCCCTTCTCCCGCATCCAAGCACGCTCAACCTTTTCGTCCCATGGACCGATTTCCATGTTTGCCCTCGGCATCTCCGATTTCAGTTCCGGTGAAGGCGTCTACCCGGCGAAGCAGCTGCTCTACCTGGCGCGGCGGCTGGGCTACCGCGACCTGGTCTGCTGGGACCGGGGGGTGGCGGGCTACCCAAAGCTGCGGGACACGCTGGCGTGGATCCACGAGGCCCGGCGGCTGGAGGGCCTGCCGCCGGATCCGGACTGGACGGGCTTCCGCCTGCACCTGGGCGCACGCTTCGACTGGCGGGGGCACGGCTACGGCGCCCTGCCCGTCAGCGACGCGGGCTACGCGGCCCTGAACCGCCTGCTGTCGGCCCAGGCCCACGGGGCGCGCCCCGACCTCGTGATCCCCGGCCTCGGCGAGCCCGAGCCGCCGGGAGGCTGCGTGCTGCTGGCGGAGGATCTCGCGGGCCTGGACGCCCTTCTTCGGGAGGGGCTCTATGGCGCCCTGCTGGCCCACCCCCGCCGGGCCCAGGAGGCGCGAAAGGCCCTGGCCGCGGGCCTGCCCGTGGTGGCGCCCCAGGTGCTGCGCTTCCGCACGGCCGAGGGCCTGGAGATGCACCGCCTGAAGCGAGCCATCGCGGCGCAGGCCACGCTCATCCGCACGGAGGCCCTGTGGGATCCCGCCGACGCCGCCGTGCCGCGCGCCGACTGGGAGGCCCGCTTCCCCTTCGGCGAACCCGCCGTGGCGAAGGCCACCGCCGCGGTGCTGGAGCAGGTGATTGGCTGGTCCCTCCACTGGGGCGCATGGGTGCTGCCGGATCCCCTGGGCCGCGAGGGCGCGGACCTGGACGCCCTCCTGCGCGAGAAGGTGCGGGCGGGCGTGGCGGCGCGGTTCCCGCACCCGGATGGCGACGTGCTGGCGCGCATGGAGCGGGAGCTGGACCTCATCGCCTTCAAGGGCTTCGCCCGCTACTTCCTGCTGGTGCAGGACATCGTGCAGGCCGCCCAGGGCGCACGCCCCCGCATCTGCGGACGGGGCAGCGGCGCGGCCTCCCTGGTGAGCTACGCCCTGGGCCTCAGCAACGTGGATCCCGTGGCCACCAACCTCATGTTCGAGCGCTTCCTCACGAAGGAGCGCCGGGATCCGCCGGACATGGACATTGATTTCGCCTGGGACGAGCGCGACGCCGTCATCCAGTCGGTCTTCGCGCGCTACGGCCGCGACCGGGTGGCCATGGTGGCCAACCATGCCTTCTTCAAACCCAAGGGCGCGCTGCGCGCCGTGGCCCAGGCCCACGGGCGGCCCGATAGCGAGCTCAAGCAGCTGGCGCGATACGTCCGGGGCTGGGAAGGCGGCCTGGAGCGCGCGGCGGAGACCCCCGCCTGGGACGCGATCCTGCGCCAGGCCGCGGCGCTCACGGGCCACTTCCACCAGTTCTCCGTGCACCCCGGGGGCACCGTCGTGACGCCCGGCCCCTTCTGGGAACACGCGGCCTTCCAGCCCGCGCCCGCCAAGGCGGGCGTCTCCACCACCACCTGGGACAAGGAGGGCGTGGAGAACTACGGCCTGGTGAAGATTGACCTGCTGGGGAACCGCAGCCTGGCCGTCATCCGCGATGCCTACGAGATCCTGGGAGCGCGCAGGCCCGCCGATCCCGGCACCCACTCGCGGAACGACGCCGCCACCCAGGATCTGCTGAAGCGCGGCGACAGCATCGGCGTCTTCTACGTGGAGAGCCCCGCCACGCGCCAGCTCCAGCAGCGGGTGCAGAAGGGCGATTTCGAAACCCTGGTGATCCATTCCAGCCTCATCCGCCCCGCCGCCTACCGCTGGGTGGACCGCTACGTGAAGCGCAGCCGCGGCGAGGAGGCCTGGGAGCCCGGCGATCCCGTGTTCAACGAACTGCTGTCCGACAGCTTCGGCGTGCTGGTGTACCAGGAGGATGTCATCAAGGTCTGCGTGGCGCTGGCGGGCTGGAGCCACCACGATGCCGACCAGCTCCGCAAGCTGCTGGGCAAGCCCGACTGCGAGAAGAAGCTGCCCTTCTTCGAGGCGCGGTTCCGCCGGGGCTGCGCCGAGCGCGGCGTGCGGCCCACCACGGTGGACGAGGCCTGGGACATGATCCGCACCTTCCAGGGCTACTCCTTCTGCAAGCCCCACTCGGCCAGCTACGCCCAGGTGAGCTTCGAAAGCGCCTGGCTGAAGGCCCACCACCCGGCCCTGTTCTTCGCCTCCGTCGTCACCAACCAGGGCGGCTACTACCCCGCCATCGCCTACCTGGGCGATGCGCGGCGGCACCGGCTGGTGGTGCGGGGGCCCGATGCCAACGCCTCCGCGTGGCCCTTCACCGCCGAGGGCGAGCAGGCCCTGCGCGTGGGGCTCATGCAGGTGAAGGGCGCCCGGCAGGCGGAGGTGGAGGCGCTGCTGGAGGAACGGGATACCCACGGCCCCTTCGCGGACCTGGACGACCTGCTGGGCCGCACGGCCCTCTCCGTGACCACCGCCGAGGCCCTCTGCGCCGCGGGCGCCTTCGACCGCTGGGCCCCAGACGGCGACCGCACCCGCCTGATGTGGGCGCGGCTGGGCGGCGTGCCCACCGGCGTGCGCCCGAGGCCCACCGATCTCTTCGACCGCGCCGACCTGGAGCTGGAGACCCTGGGCCTCACCCTGGAACTCCACCCCGCCGCCCTCGCCCGCGTCCGCCAGGGCGGCGGCCCCGACCGCGCCGCCGACGTAGCCAAACCCGGCCGCGCACTGCGCTTCTGGGCGCTGGTGGTGGCCGACAAGGACGTCGCCACCGAGCGCGGCGAGCGCATGCAGTTCATCACCTTCGAAGACGAAACCGGCCTCGCCGAAGCCGTCGCCTTCCCCCCCGTCCTCAAACGCCGCCAGCGCCCCTACCGCGTCGGCGACATCGTCCCCGTGAGGGGCCGCAGCACACGACAGGACGACCTGCCTGTGCTGGAAGTGGGGTGAGGACTAAAAGCTAAAAGCGGAACACCGATGAACACAGATAAAAGCTGATAAACAATGATAAAAACCAACTAATAGAAGAATTTAAGCGAGGTCTGAGTTGAGCGAAGGGTTAGGCATTCTTGGCAACCAAAGATTCAAGTTGGCCTTTTGTACTTAGAACGATCCTTTCTTGAGAAGTAAGGGATTTGTACTTCGGGGTCGGTTTGCCGAGCATTTCGATGATTGAAAACCGCATACGGGGAAGGCTTGGCTTACGCCCATTGAAAAATATTTCTTGGAGGCAACTGTGAAGCCTAACAAGAAACACCAAAAGCTTTTGTAATTCATTTATTTTTGTTTTGGAAAATAACGCTCGAATATCTGCACTATCCGATAATTCTTTATGAGCATAGACCTTGCTCCGAATATCTCGATACCTCGCCTCGTACGTTCTTCGGTATTTCAGAACATGCCTTCGCAATCGTTTGAAATCATCTTGACTAGGCTCAAAAGCAGTCTTCATGTATTGCTCAATCCATTCGGAAGCGTTTCTACTAGAAGCCATTTTTCGCTTACGAAGTTCTTCCTTACAAAAAATTACGATATTTTTCTGGCACGATTGCAAAAGTCGATCGATGTTGTGTTTTGAGTTTTGATCGAAAATTCGACCTAAAGCAATGAAGCCAGATGTTTGCAAAGCGGTGAGGGTTGTATTCCAAAACATGGGCTCTTTATCCAGCTCTACTTTTATCCTTCGATTCATGCCTGCCACCTGATGAATGGTGAAGTGAGCATAGAAAAATTGAATTGCACTTTCGGCGTCGATCCGAAAGGATTCCAGTTCCTTGAGAAACTGATCGCTGGGGCATGTCATGAGGATTGCCTAACGAACGAAGCCATTGTCTGACGCAGACTTTGGAATTTGAATGCTTAGCACTCTTACGCGTTCCTTGCACTGACTCAACTCATCCGTAGTGAGTTTTGCGGCAATCTCGTCTCTTTTGGCACTAGCCTTGGGACTTTTCCAATTTGCACAAAGGTCATACCAAACAAATGCTTCACAATAATTAAGATCCACACCATCACCGGAGTCGTAGCACCCAGCCAGCGAAAACTGAGCATCAGTGTGTCCTTGATACGCGGCCTTTTCCCACCAATGAAATGCTTCCTCGAGGTCCTGGGTTACACCATGCCCACATAAATAACACCACGCCAATTCGTTCTGAGAATCCGCATCACCCTCTTCTGCAAGGACCCGATAGGACTCAGTAATTTCCCCTTGACTAATTGAGTCATCTACATCTTTATCAATCGTTTCATAATGTTTAGTGATTCCATGATTAGTTTCATCTATTTTGACCACAATCCAAAACGAAAGCATCCGCAAGCCAAAGGTCATTACGGCAAGAAAAATCAGGCCACCGAATACGACCCAAAGCCCTTTGAACGCAGAGGCCAGGAAGGCCATCGGAAGAACCCCAATCCCTGCGAAAAACAAGCCGAAGGCAGCCCAGCCTGCACCCCAAAGATGAATCGTGAGCAATAAGGACCACATCCAAAGGGTGGCTCCAAAGACATAAGAGATTCCAAATATCGCTTTGGCAGAAAAGGCTCTGAGTGAACGAAAAAACAAAAGAGGAAGTATTACTAAGCATAGGATCCAAAAGGAGAGCCCGGAGACAAAAAAGAACCAGGGCAATAGCTTGTTGCTGGCCCAAGTAGCACCAAAGAAAAATAACGTAGGAATGACCAACACTGCTAAGCAGCCTATGGTACCAAGGAAACTGCCTCCCAAAGTTTTCAGCTTTGAAAACATCAATCCACCTTTCATTCTACTGAGCTTGATTGAATTAACTGGAGGAATGATAAACGAGCCCGCCTGTGCCGAGGCGCCTAGCAAAGCCGAAGAAGCGGAACGATGAGAACAGAAGGCAATGCAGCCGGGGCCCGAGTCGAGCGGGGAGTTAGGCAACCAGCCGACCAGCGAAGTAAAGCTCTGCTAGCCCTTTGTGAACAAGAATCCTGTCGAGATCATAACGAATATCATCGCGATTCTCGTAACACCAATTGAAATAGACTGAGCACTTTCGGCCGATCGCATCCCTGTCAATATCCTTCACCCCCTCGAACCATCGCCACCAACCATCTGAGCCCACACTTGAATCACTGCCCATTGCTGAAGGGTGAACAAAGATGCCGAATGGAGGTGCACCTCGTTCGCCTAAATGTGCATTGATCATTGGCTCGCCAAGTAAAATATGTGATTGATACTCGGGACTTGAGCTTAGTGTAGTAGAGGCCTTTTTGCCAATATCACGGCCATGGTAAATCTCACCATATGCAATTGCTCCGCGAATGAGGAACAAAAAACGTTCCTTCCCTTCTTCTATAAAAATCTTCGCAAGATCTGAATACATGGAACGAAGGAATTTCTCCATCGAACACTTGTCTTGAGAGGTAACGTAGACTCCATCCATTACTGGGTAGAGAGTGATTCCATCGGTCATTGCTTCGAGTGCCGCGATATGAAGTTTGAAGACGAAGTTAGCAGCGACTTGGATTGATCGAGACATTACAGATTGGATGCCCATTACATCGATCCAGGCGACGTATTCCTTGCTTGGGTTTGGGAGATGACGAGAGTCGAAATATGCCATGGTTGCCTAACTCGGTAACAGACGAACTGCACAAACCAAATGACTGGCTGTGCGTTATCGGTTGCGGTGATGGAGAAGAAACACTGAAGGATGGAAAGCCGTGTCGATGCTGCCACGGAGTCGATCCGACTTCCATCCCAATCGATGCCCCGCCGCTCACACCATTGACACAATTCCAATGCTTTATCAGTATTCATCAGCTTTTATCGGTGTTCATCTGTGTTCATCGGTGTTCCATCTTTTTGCCTTTGTCTTTTCCTCCCAAGTCCTCGGTGGTGAATCTGCCCTGGTTTTACCTGCCAGCCTTCGCGGGTTCCAGGTTCTCGCTACTCTGGTGCCATGGCCAAGACGCTGGAAGGCAAGCTGGTGGTGGCGATTTCGAGCCGGGCGCTCTTCGATTTCGAGGAGGAGAACCGGGTCTTCGAGGAGACGGATGACCGGGCCTACATGGAGCTCCAGCTCTCGCGGCTGGAGGTGGCCGCGAAGCCCGGCGTGGCCTACCCGCTGGTGAAGAAGCTGCTGGCCTTCAACACGCCCGGAAACGATCAGGTGGCGGTGGTGGTCCTGTCCCGCAACGATCCGGTGAGCGGCCTGCGGGTGTTCCGTAGCGCCCAGGCGGCGCAGCTGCCCCTGGAGCGCGGCGTGTTCACCCGGGGGCGGGATCCCTATCCGTACCTGACCTCACTGGGAGCCAACCTCTTCCTGTCCGCGCGGGAGCAGGATGTGCGCGCGGCCCTCACGGCGGGCTTCGCGGCGGCGCGGGTCTACCCCGACAGCGCCGTGGCCGCCGACCGGCATCCGGAGGAGATCCGCATCGCCTTCGACGGTGACGCCGTGCTGTTCAGCGACGAGGCGGAGCGCATCTACGAGCAGGGCGGCCTCGCGGCCTTCCAGGCCCATGAGACCGAGCGGGTGGCCGTGCCCTTGCCCCCCGGGCCCTTCAAGCCCCTGCTGGAGGCCCTCCAGCGGCTCCAGACCCAGGCGCCAGACGCGCCCATGCGCCTGCGCACCGCCCTCGTCACCGCCCGCAGCGCCCCCGCCCACGAGCGCGCCATCCGCACGCTCATGGCCTGGAACATCCAGGTGGATGAGGCCATGTTCCTCGGCGGCCTCGAGAAGGCTGATTTCCTGCGCGAATTCGAACCCGACTTCTTCTTCGACGACCAGACCGGCTATTGCGACACCGCCTCCCGCGTGGGACCGACGGGACACGTGGTCAGCGGCGTGAAGAACGAACGGGCTTGAGGCGTTCCAAGGCTGACTGGACACGGAGGTCACGGAAAACGGCCGGAAGACACGGAAAAAGACAGGCTGCCTTTTCCGTGTCTTCCGTGAACTTCCGTGTCCTCCGTGACCAGCGCTTGCCTGGATCAGGCGCCCACGACAGGCCCGTAGACGTTGTCCCGCTGCCAGGGCTGGTAGCCGGCGGCGCGGATCATGCGGGTCATCTCGTCGTTGTTCACGCTGTAGCAGGTGCCGGCGGCACTGACGACGTTCTCTTCGAGCATGAGGCTGCCCATGTCGTCGCAGCCGTAGTGCAGGGCCACCTGGCCGGTCTTGCGGCCCATGGTGACCCAGCTGCTCTGGATGTGGGCGAAGTTATCGAGGTAGATGCGCGCCACGGCGATGGTGCGGAGGTACTCGGCGTCCGTGGGCTTGGGCACCTTGCCCTCCCACACGGTGTGGCCGCTCTGGAAGGGCCAGGCCGCGAAGGCCGTGTAGCCTCCGCCGTTGCCCCGGGCCAGGGCGCGGTCCTGCTGCTCGCGCAGCACGCGCAGGTGATCCACGCGCTCGGCCATGGTCTCGGTGATGCCGAACATCATGGTGCCCGTGGTCTTCACGCCCGCCTCATGGGCGGCCTCCATGACCTCCAGCCACTTCTCGCGGCCGCCCTTGAGGGGCGCGATCTTCTTGCGGATGCGGTCCACGAGGATCTCCGCGCCGCCGCCGGGGATGGAGCCCAGGCCCGCATCACGCAGGTCGGCGATGGTCTTGCCCAGGCTCTGGCCGCTGAGTTTGGCCATCATCTGGATCTCCACGGGCGAGAAGCCGTGGACCCAGATGCCCAG
The DNA here is from genome assembly GCA_021794095.1 of Acidobacteriota bacterium. Taxonomy (GTDB): domain Bacteria; phylum Acidobacteriota; class Holophagae; order Holophagales; family Holophagaceae; genus Geothrix. The sequence continues at coordinate 83,498 of JAJYRN010000003.1, forward strand.
GTCGTGATTCAGGTAGCGCACCAGATCCAGGTAGTAGTCCCAGGGCAGGTCAGGGTTCACGCCACCCTGCAGCAGGAAGCCGGTGCCGCCAAGGGCTTTCGTTTCCTCCGCCTTTTGCTTGAGCTGCTCCTTCGTCAGCACGTAGCCGCGGGTGTCGCCGGGCTTGTGGTAGAAGGCGCAGAAGGTGCAGTAGACGTTGCAGACGTCGGTGTAGTTGACGTTCCGGTCAATGACGTAGCTGACCCGGGCGGGCTCGTTGTGGCGGTCGCGCACGGCGGTGGCGGCCAGGGCCAGATCCGGCAGGTCGGCCCGTTCCAGCAGGTGGAGCGCGTCATCCTCGGAAACTCGGCGGCCCTGGAGGACGCCCTCGATGATCGGGTCGGTGGCGGTTGTCAGCATGTCGAGCGGCCTAGACCTGGTAGCCCATCACCTGGAGGCAACGGCGGCAGACGCATTCCTGGCCTTCCACGCCATGCTGGAAGTGTTCCAGGGTGTAGGGGCTCCGGCACTTCTCGCAGATCTGGGTGGGTTCGGTGCAGGTTTTCGGGGCGTAGAGATGGGTGGGATCGGGCATGGATGACTCCGGAACCTCCAAGGATAGCGCGGATGGGGCCGGTCCGCTCCCGTGGGCCGGAACGGGAAAGGCGGCCCGAAAGCCGCCTTTCCAGGAGCGATGGGCGTCCTACTCTTCCGCGACGCCGGCCTTGGCGCTTTCGTGGGGATGGGCGTTCCGCTTGCCCTGGTACTTGTGCGCCTGCACCTCCAGCTTGTCCATGGCCTGGGTGATGCTGGCGTACATGTCATCCGTGGTGGCCGAGGCCACGAAGGCATTGGTCCGGGTCTTGAGGGTGATCTCGGCCTCGTGCCGGTGTTTTTCGACGCTGAGGATGACGTGGACATCAATGATGTCGTCCAGGAAGCTGGTCATCTTGTCCAGCCGGTCCTTGGTGAACGCCTTCAGGGGCTCGGTGAGCTCCACGTGGCGGCCGGTGTAGTGGACCTTCATGGGACACTCCTCAAAGTGGGCCGGGCAGCCCGGTCAAGGATGGATGCAGCGGACCCGGTGCCAGGTTCCGGGTCCGTGTCGGCTCATCGGCGGCGGCGCTGGGAAGCTGGAGGAATCTTCAATTCCTCCCGGTACTTGTTGACCGTGCGGCGGGCCACCTTGATCCCGTCGCGTTCCAGCAGGCCGGCGATGGCCTCGTCAGAAAGAGGCTTGGCGGCATCCTCGGCCTGGACATAGGCCTTGATCCGATGCTTCACCACGGTGGCGGAGACATCAGAATCCTTCGGCCGGGCCGAGAAAAAGTAGTTCAGGTCGTAGAGGCCCTGGGGCGTGTGGATGGTCTTGGACTTCACCACGCGGCTGATGGTGCTTTCGTGGAAGCCGGTGGCTTCGGCCACATCGCGCAGCACCATGGGCCGCAGATGCTCGATGCCATGCTCCAGGAACGCTTTCTGGAGTTCGACGATCTGGGCAGACACGCGCAGCACCGTGCGGTTGCGATCCTCCACGCCCCGGATGAAATCCCGGGCGCTGCGGAAACGCTCGCGGATGAAATCCTTGTCGGACTTGACATCCGCAGAGGCGAGGAAGCGCGGATAGTCGCCGTTGACGCGCAGGCGCGGCAAACCTTCGTCGTTGAGGTAGATCTTCCAGTTGCCATCCTCGCCCTTGAGGACCACGACATCCGGCTTGACCACCCGTTCGCCTTCCGGGTCGAAGGCGCGGCCCGGGGACGGGTTCAGATGCTTGAGCTGGGCCATCGCGACGGCCAGCTCCTCCTCGCTGCAGCCGAGCACCTTCCGCAGCTTGATGCTGTCCCGGAGCCCCAGGAGTTCGGCGTGGTCCTGGATGATCCGCACGGCCAGATCATCGGGTTCGGCGCCCGCATGGGAAAGCTGGAGCAGCAGGCTTTCCTTCACCGTGAAACAGCCCACGCCGGAGGGATCGAATTCCTGGAGGAGCTCCAGGGCTGCGGCCAGATCGGGCTCGGACACTCCCAGATCCGCGGCGAGCGCGGCAGGGGTGGTTTCGAGGCTGGGCTGGTCGGGATCCAGGCGCAGGAAGCCCTTGGGATCCAGGCGGTCAATGAGGCGTTCCACCAGAGCCGCCCGGGGATCATCTTCTTCCAGCGTCTCGTAAAGCTGGCTGATGAGGTGGTCCTGCAGGGATTCCGTGGCGCTGAGCCGGTCCTCCCAGGAAAAGCGGTCCTCCTCGGGCAGGGCGCTGGTGCGCGGCAGATCCGCATCCCAGCTGTTCTCGGCGCCGCAGTCGGTCTCCTGGACCTGGGCCACCCCCTCCTCGGTGAATTTCTCCAGGTCGCCCTCGGGATTCATCTCCCCGGCTGCGTCGAGCAGGGGGCCGAGGTCCACGGTATCCACGCCTTCCGGCAGATCCACGGCATCCGCGGCCTGCTCGGACGAGGCGTCGGTCACCTCGGAATCGCGGCCCTCCTCAATGGCCTCCAGCGTGGGCACTTCGTCCCCGTTCTCCGCCAGTTCCAGCAGGGGGTTCTCCTCGAGTTCCTTCTCGATGGTCTCGCTGAGTTCCTGCAGGTTCATCTGCCAGAGCTTCAGCTTCAGCTGCATGGCTGGGGTGAGCGCCAGGGTCTGGCTCTGGCTCAACCGCTGGGAAAGGAAGGGACCGTTGGCCATCAGTCGAGCCTGAACCGGTCGCCCAGGTAGACCCGGCGGATGTCGGGGTCTTCTGCGATCTCGCTGGGCCGGCCGTGCTTCATGATCATTCCATCCGCCAAGATATAGGCGCGGTCTGCAATCTGCAAGGTCTCGCGGACATTGTGATCGGTAATCAGCACGCCGATGCCGCGGGCTTTCAGATCCGCAATGAGACCCTGGATCTCCAGCACGGACTTCGGATCCACTCCGGCGAACGGTTCATCGAGCAGCATGATGCGAGGCTCGGTCACCAGGGCGCGGGCCAGCTCGCAGCGCCGCCGCTCGCCGCCGGAAAGGCTCAGGCCAAGGGTGTTGCGCACCTTGTCCAGGTGGAAATCGGCCAGCAGCCGCTCGCAGCGCTGCTGCTGGTCAGCCCTGGGAATGGGCTGAAGCTCGGCGAGGGCCAGGAGGTTTTCCCAGACCGTGAGGCCACGGAAGACACTGGATTCCTGGGGCAGGTAGCCGATACCCAGGCGGGCGCGCCGGTGCATGGGCGCCGTGGTGACATCGTTTCCCAGCCAGCGGATGCTGCCCTGATCCGGCGCTTCAACGCCCACCACCATGTAGAAGGTGGTGGTCTTCCCGGCGCCGTTGGGGCCCAGCAGGCCCACCACTTCGCCGGTGCCCACACACAGGCTCACATCGCGCACGACGATCCGGTCGCCGTAGCGTTTCTGGAGGTTGGCAGCCTCGAGGCAGTGGGTGGGCGTTTCGTTCACACCTTCATCCTTACCATGAGGGGCCCGCGCCTTTGCCCTGGACCCGACCCTGCCAGCGCACCACATGGGGACCGGGTTCCAGTTCGAGGGCATCCCCCTGCCCTTCGCCCAGTTGGCCGCGGAGCGATACGCGACCCTTCGCCTGGATCAGCTTCACGGAGCGGTCCGGGTTCATGGACACCGTGATGGACTGGGCCGCCAGGCTCCAGCCCTGGCCGCGGCAGACCACGTTGCCCGTGAGGGTCACCCGCTGGGATTCGCTCTCGCCTTGCTCGGCCCGGACGGCCAAGTCGCCATCCGCAGCGGCGAGGACACCGTTCACCCCCTCGGGGAAACGCAGAAGAGCCCCCTGGCGGATGATCCGGGGGCCGGAGAGCCGCTCCCGCAGGCGCGACCAGGCGGCCGGCTGGCCCTCCAGGGTCCAGCGGTCCTCCTGCCACAGGAGCCGGTTGCCGCGCAGGGTGCCGCCGCCCACCGGGTTCACCTGGACGGGGCCTTCGAAGGACCAGGCCCTGGGATCGCCACTGCCCGCGCCGGCGCTGAAGGTGCCATCCTCGCCCCGGCCGTAGACCGGGGCCTGAAGGTGCCAGGCGCGGGTGGCGCGCTGGACCAGAATCCGGGGCGACGCGAGGCTATGGCCAGCCCACAGCAGGACGGCCTGCCCCTCGGCCGCGGCGGAACCCTTCGGCAGGTTGGCGGGCAGATCCGGCCCTTCCCCCTCGCGGAGCAGCACCCGGGGAGCCCTGAGGGTCAACCGCTGGCCATCGCGGGGTTGCTCCCAGATGACATCGCCTTCCAGGCGCAGTCCCGCCGGGGTCCATCTCACCCCATTGGCGGTCAGGCTCTCCGTGCCGTCGGGCAGGGCTCGGTGGGCCTTGAACCCCCGCAGCTCAACCTGCTGGAAGGCCTGGCCGGGGGCGGGCCGGGGAGCCCAGCCGCCCTGCGCCTCCCCGCGCCAGCCGTCCTGGCGTTCAAAGGTGAGGGGCCCCGGCCACGTCACCGTGGTGGGGGCCAGGTCCGCCACGGAAGCCTGGAGGCTGCCATCGGTCAGGTGGGCCTTGACCTGCTCCAGACGGCCCGTCTGGAAGCCCGGGGTGGTCCACAGGCGGCCCGCCTCCATGCCCTTCAGGGTGGCGGGGGCGACGCCGGCCAGGGGCGCCTGCCAGACCACGGGGCCGTGATCCACCTGGATGCGGCCATCCGGTTCCCGCCGCCAGCCCGCGGGCAGATCCCAGGTGCCCTGGTCCTGCCCCTGGAGGGTCTCCCAATGCAGCGGCGCCAAGCCTTCCCAGGCCTCCCCGTTCCAGCGCAGGGCCGGCGCCGTGCCGGCCATATGCCCCCGGCCCAGGGGCTGCGTGGTGCCCGGCTGATCCACTTCCAGGTCCACCGGGCCTAGCAGGGTCCAGATGCCCTCCTTCCGGAAGGCGGTGGGCGAGGTCATCTGCCACTGGCCACCCGCGTCCTGCATGTGCCCCGTGACCTCGTCCAGCCGCAGGTTCTCCTCCGAGCCGGCGATGGTCTTGTAGTCCAGCACCATCCGGTTGGCCCCGAGCTGCTCGGTGAGGGTGCCGAGGGTGCCACGGGTGCGCTCGCCGAAGCCCAGGGTGTCGCCGCCGGAGGTGCCTCCCGCGAGACGCCGGGGGCTCGCCAGCATGTAGTAGGTGGTAAGACCCAGCACCCCGCCCAGGAGGCCGTAGCCCAGGATCCGCCAGAGCGGATGCCGGGCCGGAAGCTGGAGGGGGAAGGTCATCGTCCCGCCTCCCCCAGCTCGGCCTCGACGAGCCAGGAACGCCCCCAGCGGGCGCTATCCTGGGGCGCGGCCGCCAGGTCCAGGACCGCGCCGGAAGCCAGCGAGGCTGGCCGGTCCGCCCCGGCGAACCAGGTCAGGGAGCCGGACAGCCCCTCGAAGCGCAGGCGCCAGTGGTCCTCCCCGAACCGCTCCGGGGCCGCCTTCATTCGGCCCGCCAGGCGGACCAGCGGCCACGGGAAGCCCTGGCCGAAGGGCTCCAGCTGCGCCAAGGTTCCGGCCGGAGGCAGATCCTCGGGAGCGCCATCCAGACGCAGGGCCGGAGGCTCCAGTCCAAGGGCCTGCTGGGCCGCGCCCCGCTGGAGGGCCTGGCGCACGAAGGGAAGGTGCGCGGGCTGGAAGCTGAGGCCCGCCGCGGCCCGGTGCCCGCCGCCCCCCAGCAGGAAGGGACGGGCCATGGCCAGCAGCTCGCCCAGGTCATAGCCTTCGGGCGCCCGCAGGCTGCCATGGGCCACCCCGTCCACCACCGTGCAAACCCCCGCCGGCCGGCCACTGGCCCTCATCCGCTGGCCCGCCACGATCCCGAGAACGCCCTTGTGAGCCGCAGGATCCAGGGCCAGATCAAACGCCTCCGGACCCGGCGGATCGAGACGCTCCGCCAGCTCCCGCTGGATCCGGCGGCGTTCGCGGTTGAGCGCTTCCACCCGGGCCATCAGGCGCTCGGCCTCGGCGGCATCCCGGGTCAGCAGGAGGCGAACCGCATCCTCGGCGCCGCCCAGGCGCCCCACGGCATTCAGGCGGGGGGCGAGGCCGAAGGCAATGTCCTGGGCGCCCGGACGGTCCTCCGCCCGGGCCGCCCGCAGCAGGGCCGCGAGGCCGGGGCCGTTCCTCCGGGGCAGTGCGGAGAGCCCGCGCCGTACCAGCAGGGCATTCTCGCCCTCCAGCGGCACCATGTCGGCGATGCTGCCGATGGCCACCAGCTTGAGCAGGCCATCCAGGAACGCCGCATCCTCCGCCGTGGGCACCGGCACCGCCCCCAGCAGGGCCTGGGCCAGCTTGAAGGCCACGCCCACGCCGGCCAGGTGGGGATTCCCGTAGCCGTCCAGATGCGGATGCACCACCGCACAGGCGCCCGGCAGGGTGTCGCCCAGCCCATGGTGGTCGGTGATGATCCAGTCCAGGCCCAGCTCCGCGCTGGCGGCTACCTCAGCCACGCTGCGCACGCCGCAGTCCACGGAAATCAGCAGTCCGGGATCCCGCCCGGCCTTGAGCTCCTGGATGCAGTCCAGATGCAGGCCGTAGCCATCCGAGAAACGATTGGGGATGAAAAAGCTGACGTCGGCCTTGAGCTTCTCCAGCACCCTCACCAGGAGGGCGGTGGCGGTGACGCCATCCACGTCGTAGTCCCCGTAGACCACAATGCGCTCCCCGGCTTCGATGGCCTTCCGGATGCGCGCCACGGCGGCATCCACACCGGACAGCAGATGGGGATCGGTGCTGCGGCCCCAGGCTGGATCCAGGCGCCAGGCCAGCGCCTCGGGCTGGTCCAGGCCCCGAAGCCAGGCCAGGCGGGCCAGGCGAGGCTCAAGATCCCAGGCGGCCGCCAGGGACATCCAAGGCGCCGGTCCAGCCGGAAGGTTCCGACGGAGGCACCACCGCGCGGACGGCATCACCCCACGCTGCCCATGTGGGCGAACTTCTGGTACCGCGCCTCCACCAGTTCCTCGACGGAAAGATCCGCCAATTCGGAGAAGGCCTCTACGATGGCATCCTTCAAGGCCTGGGCGGCGGCATCGTGGTTGGCATGGGCGCCCCCCAGGGGCTCCTTCACAATGCTGTCAATGACCCCCAGTTCCAGCAGATGCGGCGCGGTGAGCTTCAGTGCCGCGGCGGCTTTCGGAGCCTGGGTGGCGTCCTTCCAGAGGATGGAGGCACAGCCCTCGGGCGAAATGACGGAATAGATGGCGTTCTCCATCATGAGCACCCGGTCGGCCACGCCCAGGGCCAGGGCTCCGCCACTGCCTCCCTCGCCGATGACCACGGCGACGATCGGCACTTCGAGCTTGGCCATTTCCAGCAGGTTGCGGGCGATGGCCTCGGCCTGCCCGCGCTCCTCCGCATCCACCCCCGGGTAGGCGCCAGGGGTGTCAATCAGGCAGAGCACGGGGCGCCGGAACTTCTCGGCCAGCTTCATCAGGCGCAGGGCCTTCCGGTAGCCCTCGGGCTTGGGCATGCCGAAGTTCCTCAGGATCTTCTGCTTGGTATCGCGCCCCTTCTGCTGGCCGATGACCATGAGGGCATTGCCATCTATCCACCCGAGCCCTGCCACGATGGCCGCGTCGTCCCCGAAGTGGCGGTCGCCGTGCAGTTCTTCGAACCGCTCGCAGATCCGCTCCAGGTAGTCCAGGGTGTAGGGCCGCTTGGGATGCCGGGCGAGCTGGGCCCGCTGCCAGTCCGTGAGGTTGGAGAAGAGTTCAGCCTTCAGCTTGTCCAGCTTCTTCTGGAGTTTCTCTCGCTCCCGGTGCTGGGAGGGATCCATGGCCATGGCCTGGATCTGGGCTTCCAGTTCGAGGACCGGTTTCTCGAGCTGAGCCAGATCCATGACCTGTTCGGGGGTTGTATCTTTCATGAAGCCTCGGCGAAGGTGACGTGCAAGCTCCCAGTGTAGAAGCCCCCGGGCTCCCCGCCCAGTCCCCGGGAACCCTGGGGGATCTTGCCCCATCCTTGGGGTAGCCCGGCGGGCGATCACCGGGTTTTTGACCGGAGGTACCCCATGCTACCCATCGCCTCCTTCCTCCTGCTGCCGGCTGCCCTCCAGGCGCCGGCGCCCCTTCCGCCGCTGGTGGATGCCAAAACCCTGCCCGGCGTTCCGGGCCCCCTGGTGCCCCACTATCCCGATCCAGCCTTCGGCCCTGGCGCCTCCAGGATGGATCTGATCATCCGGGAGCGGGCCCGGCGCGGCATCAACATTCCCGCCGCGGCCCTGCCCGCAGGCTCCTGCCGGGTATCGGACCAGGTGGCCGGCGTCAGTGGCTGGAAGGCCTACCGGGTGGATGTTCCCGCCGGAGGCGGCTTCAAGGTCCGGCTTCATAGCCCCCAGGAAGGCTGGTTCCTGGTGAAAGTGGTGGACGCCTGGGGCCGGGAGGGGGCCGGGATGCTCCAGAACCGGATCCCCACGGGCAACCCGGAAGCCTCCTACCGGAATCCCAAGGCCTCGCAAAGCACCGTTTTCATCATCGTGGACACCCAGGACACCAGCCTGCAGGGAACCCCCTACACGCTGACCCTCACGCGGAATTGACCCTCGGGACGGAGGTTCCCCGGATGCGGACAGCGCCCTTCCCCCTGCTTGGCCTCAGCGGCGGCATCGCCTCAGGCAAAAGTCATGTGGCCGCGCGGATGGCAGAGCGGGGCTGGGTGGTGGTGGATGCGGATGCCCTGGCCCGGGAGGCGGTGGCCCCAGGCAGCGCGGGACTGGAAGCCCTGATCGAGGCCTTTGGCCCGGAGCTGCTGGCTGCCGACGGGACGCTGGACCGGACCCGCCTCGGGGCCCGCGTGTTTTCGGATGCGGCCGCACGGCACCGGCTCAACGCCCTCCTGCATCCCCGCATCGAGGCCCTGCTGGCCGCCCGGGTGGCCGCCCTGCCCCCCGGCACCCGCGGAGCTGTGCTGGATGCGGCCCTCTGGGTGGAACGGGGCCGCGCCCACCACTTTGATGCTTTCTGGACCGTGGACGCGCCGGAGGCCCTGCGCCTCACCCGCCTCGCGGCCCGGGACGGCCTCGACCTGGCCGCGGCCCGCGCCCGCCTGCGCGCCCAGGCCCGCGCGCCCGAGCGGGCGCTGCATGCGGACCGCGTGATCCTCAACGATGGCCGGGATCTCGCTGGAATCCTCGACGAGGCCGAAGCCGCCCTTCTGGCAGACTGGAAGATCCGCCGCGCGCGGACCTGGAGATCACCCATGCCCGCACCTTTCACGCCCGACCAGCTCCACGCGATCCTGGCCGCCTTGCTCGCCCGGGGCGGGGACTATGCCGAGGTGTTCGTCGAACGTCGCCAGGCCCATGCCCTCGGCATGGACGACGGCCGCATGGAGGATGTGCTCGCCGCCGAGACCTTCGGCGCCAGCCTGCGGCTGATGGAAGGCGAGGCCACCCGCTTTGCCGACCTCATCGCCCCCGCCTACGACGAACTGCTGGAGGCGGCCCATACCCTGGCCGCGCCGGGCCAGGGGCTGCCCGCGGCGCTGCCTGACTTGGTGCAGGAGACCTATCCCACACCCAGTCCCGTGGCCGTGGATCCCGAGACCGTGCCCCTGGCGGAGAAAGTCGCGCTGGTGCGTCGGGCCGAAGCCCTGGCCCGGGAACATGCGGAATCCCTGCGCCCGGGCGCCCTCAAGCAGGTGTCCGTCGGCTATGGCGACAGCACCCAGCGGGTGTGGATCGCCTCGGCGGAGCCCGAGGGCAGCGGCTGGATGACCCGCGCCACCGAGGATCACCGCACCCAGGGCGTGCTGCGCCTGAACGTCACCGCCGGGGACGGCCAGCAGCTCCAGACCGGCTACCAGGCCCTGGGCGAGACCCGCGGCTTCGAGCTGTTCACCGACGAGGCCGTGGCCCGCACCGTGAAGGAGGCCGTGCGCCTGGCCATCCAGGCCCTCGACGCCCAGCCCGCTCCGGCGGGCACCTTCCCGGTGGTGCTCAGCAGTTCCGCCGGCGGCACCATGATCCACGAAGCCTGCGGACACGGACTGGAAGCTGATCTGGCCCTCGCGGGCATGTCCGCCTTCGCCGGCAAGCTGGGCGAGAAGGTGGCTGCTGACGGCGTGACAATCATTGACGATGGCACCCTGCCCCACAAACGCGGCAGCCAGGCCGTGGACGACGAGGGCAACCCGGTCAGCCGCGTCGTCCTCATCGAGGATGGCGTGCTCAAGGCCTACCTCCAGTCCCGCAAGACGGCCCGGAAGATGGACACGGAGCCCACGGGCAACGGCCGCCGCGAGAGCTACCGGCACCTGCCCATCCCCCGCATGCGGAACACCTTCCTGGCCCCTGGGAGCGAGGCCCCCGAGGCCATCCTGAAGGATCTGGATCGCGGCCTGCTGGTCACCCACATGGGCGGCGGCCAGGTGGACACCGTCACCGGCAACTTCGTGTTCCAGGTGACCGAGGGCTACTGGGTGGAGAAGGGCGAGCGGAAGTACCCCGTGAAGAACGCCACCCTCAGCGGGTGCGGCCCCGAGGTGCTGAAGCAGCTCACCCGCATCGGCAACGATCTCCACCACTTCGACATCGGCACCTGCGGCAAGGACGGCCAGGGCGTGCCCGTCAGCGACGCCCTGCCCACCATCCTCTGCCCCGCCCTCGTCGTCGGCGGCACCGCCGAACCCCTGCCCAGCGTGATTTGAAAGAACAGAAGCAACTCACCACGAAGACGGGAAGACCACGAGCCAACCTGTCTTTTTCGTGGTCTTCCTGTCTTCGTGGTTCAAGCCTTTTCCCGAGATGCCCGACATGACTGATCCCTTTCGTTCCTTCATTCCCGAATCCCTCGAGGCCCGGCTCCAGGACGGCATCGCTCACGCCATGAAGCTGGGCGCGGCGGGCGCGGAAGCCTTCATCTCCGTGTCCCGCTCCCGCAAGGCCAAGGTGCAGAACGGCGCCCTGGAGGATCTCAGCGCCTCCAAGCGCGGCGGCCTCGGCGTCCGCGTGATCCGCGCCGGAGCGAAGGGCTTTCGCACGGGGCTGGCCACCACGAGCGATCTGGCGGCGGCGAACTTCCGCGGCCTCTTCGCCCAGGCCTGGGAATTGAGCGCCCTGGGTGACGAGGATCCCTGGCTGCGGCAGGCGGAGCCCTCGGGCCGCGATGACCTGCCGAGCCGCTTCGATCCCGGGGTGGACGCCCTCACGCCGGAACAGCGCATCGAGCGGGCCCTGACCCTCGAAGCCGAGGCCCGGAAGGCCTCCTCGAAGGTGGCCGCCGTGCGGGAGTCCGCCTGGAGCGATGGTTCCGGCGCCAGCCTCCTCCTCACCCAGAAGGGGGTGCGGGCCGCGGATCTCGGCTCCAGCTGCTCGGCCTCCATCGAGCTGGCCGTGGCGGATGGCGAGGAACGACAGGCCGCCTGGCATTGGGATGTGGCCCGCCGGCCCACGCTGGATCTCGCCGCCATCGGCGCCGAGGCCGCCCTCAAAGGCGAGCGCAAGCTGAACCCGGGGCGCCTGGCGGCCGGGAAGTACCCGGTGGTTCTCCATCCGGAAGTGGCCGTGGACCTGCTGGGCATCGTGGCCGGCATGCTCGACGCCGAGTCCGTCCTCAAGCAGCGCAGCCTCTTCGCGGGCAAGCTGGGCGAGACCATCGCCTCGCCGCTGCTGACCCTTCTGGACGACGGCCGCCTCGCCGAGGCGCCCGGCTGCCCGGCTCTGGGCACCGAGCCCTGGGACGGCGAAGGCCTGCCCACCCGCCGCAATGTCCTCATCGAAGGTGGCGTGCTAAAGACCTACCTGCACACCCTCAAGACCGCCGCAGAGATGGGCGTGGCGCCCACGGGCAGCGCCGGACGCGGCATGGGCAGCCAGCCCGGCGCCACCACCTTCAACCTTTTCCCCCTGGCCGGGCAGACGGCGCCCGAGGCCCTCTACCGCATGGCCGGCGAGGGCGTCCTCATCACCGAGATCATGGGCCTGCACACCGTGGATCCCGTGAGCGGTGACCTGAGTGTGGGGGCCAGCGGCATCCGCATCCGGGGCGGCGTGCTGGCCGAACCCGTGGACAAGCTCACCTTCGCCGGCAACCTGCGCGACTTCCTCACGCGCATCGCGGCCGTGGGCAGCGATCTCCACTGGTACGGAAGCAGCGCAGGGCTCAGCCTCCTGATCGAGGACATCGCCCTCGGAGGCGCCTGATGAGCGGGGGCTTCTGGGACGAGCGCTACGCGGAACCCGAGCTGATCTACGGTGCCGAGCCCAACGACTTCCTGCGGGAAATGGCGCCACGCATCCCGCCGGGCCCCGTGCTGGGCCTGGGCGAGGGCCAGGGCCGCAACGCGGTGTTCCTCGCGGGCCTCGGGCACCCGGTCACCGCCGTGGACCAGTCCGCCGTGGGCCTGGCACGGGCCCGGGATCTGGCGGCATCCCGGGGCGTCGCGATCCACACCGTGACCGCGGACCTCGCGGACGACGATCCCGGACCCGGCCCCTGGAGCGGCATCTTCTCCATCTTCTGCCACGTGCCCTCCAGCATCCGGCGGCGCCTCTACCCACGCTGCGCCGAGGTGCTCGCGCCGGGCGGTGTGCTGATCCTGGAATCCTACACGCCGGATCAGCTGGCCTATGGCACGGGCGGCCCGAAGGAGCCCGACCTGCTCTGCACCCTCGCGGAGCTGGAGGGACTGTTGCCGGGCCTGGTGTTCGACGTGGGGCGGGAATGCGTGCGGGAGATCCTCGAAGGCGCCCTGCACCATGGCGCCGGCGCCGTCGTGCAGGTGGTTGCGCACAAGCCGGTCTAGCCAGCGTTCCTGAAGATCTGCGATTCTGGAGGTTCGTGTCCCGGGATCTTCCATGAGCCTCCAGTCCGCCCGCCAATACCTCGCCTTCCCGCACCTGGAGCCTGAACTCCGGGCGGAGTTGGAACCCCTTGTGGGTGCCGCCGGGGCTGGTGATGTCAAGGCCCTGGCCGAGCTGGAGGACCGTTTCTCCGAGCCCCTGGCCTTCGGCACGGGCGGTCTTCGGGGCTTCATGGCCGCCGGGCTGCGCCGCATGAACCGGCCCAACATCCGCCGCGTGTCCCAGGCGTTGGCCACCGTCGCCACCCGCCGGGCCCCCGGGAAGAAGGTCGCCGTGGTGGGCTTCGACACCCGCCTGAACTCGGCCGAGTTCGGCCGCGCCTGTGCTGAGGTCCTGGCCGCCGCGGGCTACCAGGTCTTCCTCGGCGACCGTCCCCTGCCCACCCCATTCTTGTGCTTCGCCATGAAGCGGCTGGGAGCCGCCTGCGGCGCCATCGTCACCGCCAGCCACAACCCGAAGGAGTACAACGGCTTCAAGGCCTACAACGACCTGGGCGGCCAGGTGGTGGATCCCTGGGATGTCGAAATCGAGGCCGAGATGGCCCGGCTGCCCCTGGTGCCCGAACCGCCCAAGGGGGCCGAGGGCCGTATCCAGCCTATCCCTGCGGATGTGGACGAAGCGTACTTGGCTCTGGGCCTCGGCCTGCTCCAACACCCCCATCCCTTCGAACCCGCCCGCATCCTCTACACGCCGTTCCACGGCACGGGCGTAGCCTTCGTTCCAGCCCTCTTCCAGCGCGCGGGCCTGCCCCTGACGGTGAGCCCCAGCCAGGGCGTCCAGGATGGCACCTTCCCCACAGCCCCCCGACCCAACCCCGAGGAGCTGGCCGCCTACCGGGCGCCCCTCGAAGAAGCCGAGCGCTCGGACGCGGAGGTCATCCTGGCCAACGATCCCGATGCGGATCGCATCGGCGTCGTGGCGAAGCGCAACGGCGCGTGGGAGCTGATGACCGGCAATGATCTGGCGGCCCTCACCCTCGACTACCTCTGCCAGCAGAAGGGCCGGGAGGGCGTGGTGGTGAGTACCGTCGTGACCTCGGATTTCATGGCTGAGGTGGCCCGGTACCACGGCCTTCCGGTCATGTGGACCCTCACGGGCTTCAAGAACATCGCCGTCTGCATGGACCGCCTGGAGGCCCTGGGCGAGCCCTACGCCTTCGGCGCCGAGGAGAGCTACGGCATGCTGCTGCCACCCGCGCTGCGGGACAAGGACGGCGTGACCGCGGCCCTGGTGGTCGCGGAAATGGCGGGGCACTACAAGGCCCAGGGGCAGACCCTGTTCCAGGCGGCAGAGGCCCTCATGGCCCGCGTGGGCACCTTCCACAACCGCCTGGTGAACCTCGAGGATCCCCGCCCCGGAGGGGCCCAGCGCTTCGCCGAGGCCATGGGGCGCATCCGGGCTGCGGGCCTCGCCTCCCTGGGGGGCGAAAAGGTCGCCTCCTGGGAGGATTTCCAGGCAGGCGAATGGCACGGTGAGGGCCGCACCGAGCCCATCCTGGACCGACCAGACCAGCGGGATCGGGCCCTGCCGATCCTGCGCAGCAATGTGCTTAAATTCCGCCTGGAAAGCGGCGCCTTCGCTGCCTTCCGTCCCAGCGGCACCGAGCCGAAGCTCAAGGTCTACCTCCAGAGCCGCACCGATGCCGCCCTTCTGGACCGCCTGGAGGCCGAAGCCAGGGCCCTCCTGGGCTTGTAGATACGGGAAGGGCGCCCGAGGGCGCCCTTCCCTCAGTTGGCGTCGGGCCGCTACTTCTTCTTGAAGGTGGTGAGCTTCCCGCCCTGGACCCCGTGGCAGTCCTTGCACTGGGCTTCTTTGTACTTGGCCAGCATCTTGGTGGTGGCCTCGTTGAACTTCTTGTCCTTGGGATTGCCCACGTGGCAGGAGGTGCACTTCGCACCCTTCACAGTCGTGGGCTTGGCCATGGCTGGCGTGAAGGCCAGGACCAAGGCAGCGGTGGCAAGCAGCAGACGTCGCATGGTGGCTCCTTGAAGTGGAAGGAGGGCCCTTTGCGGGCACCTCGGGGGGCGGGGAAAGGAAAGATCAGCTGCGGACCCCCTCATGCTGACGATGTCGCGCTCGTTTGACAACCCCATGGTCGTATTTTAAATGATTCAAATTGAGACACATACACAGAAAAGGCGCCCGAAGGCGCCTTCCCGGGAAACTGGATCCAACTACTTCTTCTTGATGACGATCAGCTTGCCGCCCGCGCCCGCAGCGTGGCACTCCTTGCAGCTGCTCACGCTCTTGTGCATCTTAAGCATCATCGTGGCCATCTTGTTGAGGTTCTCCTTCTTGGGGGGCATCTTTTCGTGGCAGTCCGCGCACTTGGCGCCCTTGACGGCCATCGGGGTGGCGAAGGCCGGGACGGCCATAGCCAGCACGGCGAAGAGCAGGGTGGAGCGACGCATGGCATCTCCTTGGAGGAAGGGCCCGAACGGGTTGCCCGGGCGAGGGGTGAGAAGGGGTGGGGTAGCTTCAGGACTCAAGCACGGGCTCGCCTGAAGGAGGCGGCCCGGCTTGGCCAGTCTATCAATGCATCAGGCGTACCGTCATGGCATAGATGATCATGACGAGAAGAACGAGACCAAGTCCGAAGAAAGCATACCCGAAGCTCCGGGCAATGGCCTTCCAGTTGTTCCATTCGTCCTTGACCTTGTATTCCTCCAGGCGCCCTTCGGCCACCAGACGGTCGTACCACCGCTTCCGTTCATGCAGCAATTCGCTCTTGGAGACCCGTCCCGAGAAGATGACGGTATCCATGGGGAACTTCTCCAGCCGGAAGTGCGTGTTGAAGAAGTGCACTGTGAAGATGAAGCCGGCGGCCAGCAGCGCCTCGTCCGAGTGGATGAGGTTGGCCACATTGATCATCCAGCCCGGCATGAAGTGGCTGAAGAAGGTGGGGAACCACATGATCAGGCCAGACAACCCGATGGCGAAAATGCCCCAGAATACGGCAAGGTAGTCGAATTTCTCCCAGTAGGTCCAGCGATCGAACTGGGGCTTGGGGCCCTTGCCGAAGAACCACTTGTTGTGGGCGATGAAGTCCCGCCAATCCTGGCCGGTGGGAATCATGGAATCGGGATGAGCCATGGCCTTGAAGATCCGGGTCGGCCGGAACCGTCCTGTCTCGGGATCCCGCAGGAACGAGCGCCGTCGCCAGAGATGACCGATGGTGTTGGTAACGTGCAAGAAGAAATAGAGGAAGGTGATCACCGCTGCGAAATGGTGGAGGGTTCGCGCCACCTCCGGACCGCCGAAGACGCGGAAGAAGGCCCGGGCCCAGGCGGTGTAGTAGAACTTCAGCGGCATGCCGGTCAGCACCAGCAGCAGGAAGCTCGACACCATCAGCAGATGCAGGAAGCGCTCGAAGGGCTGGAAGCGGGTGAACTGCTCCTCGTCCTCGGCAATCTTGATCTTGGCCTCGCGGAAGGTCTTGGAATCGTGCAGGTAGAGATAGGCCGAACGGAAGAGCCAGAGCAGGGTGTGGGCCCCGAACAGGGTGAACACGCCGATCAGGAGGGCCGTCATCACCACGAAGATGAGATGCAGGAAGGGGTAGTGCTTCCCGTCCATCGGGTTGGCGTGGGGCTCGAACTTGGTGAAACTCCGGGTGGCTCCGGGATGGCATTTCTGGCAGGTGTGCACGATGTTCGCCTGGGACAGGCGGGACGCGGGATCACTCGGCGGCAGCACATCGTGGTTGCCGTGGCAGTCGTAGCAGGCCGCCACCTCGGCAGTCGAGTTGGCCTGTCCGAGGGCCATGGCCTTGCCATGGTAGGTCTCCCGGTAGTGCTTCAGGCGGTCCTGGTGGCACTTGCCGCAGACGATGTCGCTCTGCTCTTTGAAGTTCTTGACATTCGGATTCACGATCTGGTGGGCCGAGTGGCAATCAATGCAGTTGGGTGCCCGCGGATCGCCCTTGGCCAGCAGCTGCCCATGGATGCTCTTGTCGTAGGTGGCCTCCACGGTGACGTGGCATTTGCCGCAGGTCTTCGCCACGTTGGCGTGGCTGATGGGCGAGTCGGCATCCACGGCCCGCCGGATGTTGTGGACGCCATGGCAGTCATCGCAGCTGGGCGCGACGATCAGCCCCAGTTGCAGCAGGGCCTTCCCGTGGATGCTCTCCTGGAACTGGTTGGCCACATTCGGGTACTTCATCTTGAATTCCGCCGGGATGTTGTTCTGCGTGTGGCATTTTCCGCAGGTGGCCGGCAGGTTCATCTTGTAGACGGGGGACGCGGGATTGTTCACGGGAAGGATGTCGTGGTTGCCGTGGCAATCCACGCACTTGGCGGGGCCCTTGGCGCCGAGCGAAGAGCTCACGCCGTGGATGCTCTCCCCGTATTCCTTGGCTTCCTCTGTGTGGCACTTCCCGCAATCCACCGGCTTGGGTACCACACCCGGATGGGTCGTGACATCCACATCCGAATGGCAGCCTTGGCAGCTGATGTCCTTGTGGACGGAGGCGTTGAACTTGTCCCCGTTGACGAACAGGGACACCGTCTTCCCGTCAGCCTGAGTGGAGAAATCCTTATCGCCGTGGCAGGCGAGACAGGTATCTGGACTGGCAGTCCCGACTGCGGCCCGCAGGGGAAGGGCACCCAGGAGGCCGAACGCCAACAGGGCGCCCGCGACCCACCCGGGGAAGCGGCCACGGAGGCGCCGGCCAAATGGAAGGTGGCGCGGATTCGTGTGCATGAATGGATGCATGAAGGTACCTCCAGCGTGGGGGCAGAGAACGAAAACTCAGGACGGGTTGCCCTCATGTTGCGAGGACTACGAAAGATTGTCAACCTATAGGTGATTTGATGGGGTGGGCGCCACCTCAGGCCTTCGGAGCCTCAGGCCCGTGCGGGTCTTCAACGGGATGGGCTTCTGCCCCAGCGGTGATCTGGCGGTAGTACTCCGGACGTGTTTCGCGGATGTGATCCGCCGGAACCTTACCCGTGAGCCAGGCCATGTCCATCGGATAGACATCGGGATCGAAGATCACCAGGTACCAGTGCCAGACGAGGATGGAGAGGGTCGCCAGGATCGCCTCGTACCAGTGCGCCGCCGTGGCCGCGTCCATCACCCATTTCGGGAAGTGGCTCAGGGTCCAGTTCTCGCCCCAGAGAAGGAACCCGGTCACAGCCATGACCACGGTGCCCCACATGTAGGCCCAGTACTCCATTTTTTCCGGATACCCGAACATGCCGAAGGTGGGCCGCTTCTTCGTGAGCCCCAGGTTGTACCGGAGCATGTTGAAGATGTCCTTGGCATCCTGCCAGGTGGGCAACAGTTCCTTCAGGATCACCCGGTCGCGCCGCACCATGGCCATGTGGAGCAGGTGGTAGAGCGTGCCGAAGGTGATCACGATGGCGGCGAACCGGTGGATGTAGGCCCGGCTGACGGGCGTCAGGCCGCAGGACTGGAGGACATGGACCCAGGCCGCCTCCGGGAACTTGAGGGCGAAGCCCGTGATCACCAGGGTGATGAAGCTCGCCATCACCATCCAATGGGCGATCCGGAAGCGCAGGTTCATGCGTTCGAGTTCCTCGCCAGTGCTGTGGTGGGGCTTGCGCCGCCGGAGCTTCTTGAGGAAATCCAGACCGTTGTGCAGCAGCATGAAGCCGATGGTGAGGGGGATCAGAAGCAGGTAGGCCAGCCGGATCCACCGCACCACGGGGGCCTCCGAGGCGCTGGCGATGCTCACATGGATGCGGGCCCCGATGAGTTCCTTGCCGACGTTGGCGTGGCACTTGCCGCAGGTCTGGGGAAGGTTCTTGGGATTGACCGAAGAACGGGGATCGCTCGGCGGCAGGATGTCGTGCACACCGTGGCAGGAGGCGCAATTGGCCACGGTCGCCTGGCCGCCCTGAAGGGCGAGTCCGTGGTAGCTCTCCTTGTAGGAGGAGACGACGCCCGCGGGAATTCCGTAGCGGATCGCCAGGCGCTCGTTGGCGTGACAGCGCGCGCAAGTATCCAGCGAAACGTTCGCGGGGCTCACCGGAGAGCCGGCCTCGCTCGGGGCGAGAATCGCATGCTCGCCGTGGCAGTCCGTGCAGGTGGGCGCATCGGGCGAACCGTTGGCCACTGCCGTCCCATGCACACTCTGGACATAGGCGGCCTTGACCTGGGCATGGCAGGCGCCGCAGGTATTCACCACATTCGCCCGGTTGACCTTGGAGCGCGGATCGTTGGCCGCCAGGATGTCGTGGCTTCCGTGGCAGTCGGAGCAGGAGGCCGCGGCGTCATTGCCCTTGGCCACCGCGCGCCCGTGGAGGCTCAGGCGGTAGGCTTCCACCGGCTTGGCGAAGGGGATGTGGTGCTTGGCCATGAAAGCCGGATTGGAATGGCAGGCGCCGCAGGTGTCCGGCAGGTTTTTCTTGGCCACCTTCGAGGCCGGATTGTCCGGCGCCAGCATCGTGTGAGGCGAGCCGTGGCACGAGGCGCAGGTGGCGGCATCATCCATGCCCTGCGAGCGGGCCTGCCCATGGATGCTGCCCGCGTAGGCCTTGACCTCGTCGGGATGGCAGGTGCTGCAGTCCACCCGGGCGGGCTTCCCGTCATGGGGCAGCTTCGTGATGCTGCTGTGGCAGCCCGTGCAGCCCATGGAGGCGTGGGGCGTCTTTTCGAACGCGGCGAGGCCCACATCGTGGCAGCCCGCACAGTCCTGGGGCGTGGGGGCTCCCGCCGCCAGGACGAGGCACGAGAACAGCGCAGCCAGCAGAATCCGCATAACACCCTCGCTAGTCATCAATCACCCTAGCGCGGAACCTCCACCTCACTGATTGATCTACGTCACGAATGCATCACAGAATTGCTGGCGTCAACAATTGTCTCAACATGTGAAATAGCGATTTCAGCATCCGGACCAATTCCCGCGAGGCCTCACAGCACGAGCTGCTCCTGATACTCACCGAACACGCGGCGCAGGGCATCGCACACTTCCCCCACGGTAGCCTCGGCCTTCACGGCGGCGAGGATGCAGGGCATGAGGTTCTCGCTGCCCCGGGCCGTTGCCTCCAACGCTCCGAGGCGCTCCTTCACCGCGGCGTGATCCCGCCCCGCCCGCACGGCGGCGATCTGCGTCCGCCGCTGGCCACCCAGGGCCTCGTCCACCCGCAGCAGGTCCGGCTGGACCTCGTTCTCCAGGGTGAAGCGGTTGACGCCCACCACCACCTGCTCGCCCTTCTCCACGGCCTTCTGGTAGGCATAGGCGGCGTTCTGGATCTCCCGCTGGGGGAAGCCACGCTCGATGGCGCTGACCATGCCGCCCAGGTCATCCACCTTGGCCAGGAGCGCCTGCGCACGGCTTTCCAGCTCATCGGTGAGGGACTCGATGAGGTAACTGCCCGCAAAGGGATCCACCACATCCGCCACGCGGTTCTCGTAGGCCAGGATCTGCTGGGTGCGGAGCGCAATGCGGGCGCTGGCCTCGGTGGGCAGGGCCAGGGCCTCGTCTCGGCTGTTCGTGTGCAGGCTCTGGGTTCCGCCGCACACGGCCGCCATGGCCTGGACGGTGGTGCGCACGATGTTATTGTCCGGCTGCTGGGCCGTAAGCGTGCTGCCGGCCGTCTGGGTGTGGAAGCGCAGCATCTGGCTCTTGGGATCGTCAGTCTTGAAGCGCTCCTTCATGATCCGGGCCCACAGGCGGCGGGCGGCGCGGAACTTGGCCACCTCCTCGAAGAACTGGTTGTGGGCGTTGAAGAAGAAGCTGAGGCGCGGCGCGAAGGCCTCCAGCTTCAGGCCCGCGTCCAGGGCGGCCTGCACGTAGGCGATGCCGTCGCCCAGGGTGAAGGCGATCTCCTGAGCCGCGGTGCAGCCCGCCTCCCGGATGTGGTAGCCGCTGATGGAGATGGTGTTCCAGTTGGGCACTTGGTCCGCGCAGAAGGCGAAGATGTCCGTGATGAGCCGCAGGCTCGGACGGGGCGGGAAGATGTAGGTGCCCCGGGCCATGTACTCCTTGAGGATGTCGTTCTGGATCGTGCCCCCCACCTGCTTCCAGGAGACGCCCTGCTCCTCGGCCACGGCCAGGTAGAGGGCCAGCAGCACCGAGGCCGGCGCGTTGATGGTCATGCTGGTGGTGACCTTGTCCAGGGGGATGTCCCGGAAGAGGGTCCGCATGTCGTGGATGGAGCTGATGGACACGCCCACCTTGCCCACTTCCCCGAGCGCCATCGGGTGGTCGGGGTCCATGCCGATCTGCGTCGGCAGGTCGAAGGCCACGGAAAGGCCCGTGGTGCCCTGCTCCAGCAGGTAGCGGTAGCGTGCGTTGCTCTCCTCGGCCGTGGCAAAGCCCGCGTACTGGCGCATGGTCCACAGGCGCCCGCGGTAGCCCGTGGCCTGCACGTGCCGCGTGAACGGGAACCGGCCCGGCGCGCCCAGGTCGCGCAGCACATCCAGATCCGCGACGTCGGCGGGTGTGTAGCTGTTCTTCAACGGAATGCCGGAACTGGTCTCGAAGACCCGCTGGCGCAGCTTCGCGGGATCCTCCTGGACCGCCATCTGCGTGCGCACCTGGTCGAGGAAATCCTTCTGGTACATACACCCTCCGGAATGTCCACCTTACCGTCCGCATGGAGCCCCACGCTACACTGGCCGTTCACCCCATCCCGAGCCTGCCATGCCGATGCCGCCTCCACCCCCTGCCGTGTACCAGATCCTCTCCGGCGCCAGCCTCTGGACCGGCCAGGGTGTGATGGCCGGCCAAGCCGTGGTGCTGCGGGGCGGAAAGATCCTCGCCGTGGGCCCAGAACGACATCTGGCCAAGATCTATCCCAAGGCTCAGCCCGTGGCCCTGCCCGGAGGCACCTTGCTGCCGGGTTTCATCGAGGGCCACGCCCATGTGGCGGGGATCGGCGCCCTGGCAGGCGAGGTGGATCTGATCAACGTCCCAAATCTGCCCCAGGCCCTGGATCGCATCCGGGCCTGGTCGAAAGCCCACCCAGGCGGTTGGTTGGTGGGTCGCGGCTGGGACCAGAACCTCTGGCCCACCAAGACCTTCCCCCGTGCGCTGGATCTGGATGCCATCCTCGGCACCCGCCCCGCGGTTCTCATCCGCGTGGATGGCCATGCCGCCTGGGTGGACACCGCGGCCCTCGCCGAAGCCGGCATTGATGAGAACACGCCGGATCCGCCGGGGGGCCGCATCCTGCGGGACGCCACGGGGCGCCCTACGGGCATCCTCCTGGATTCCGCAGTGGAGCTCGTGCAGAAGCGCCTGCCCGCACCCTCGCCCGCCGAGGTGGACCATCAGCTCCTCACGGGTCTGACCGCCCTCCGCAACGATGGCTTCACCGCCGTGGCGGACATGGGCATCAATGCGGTAACCCTGGCCGCCTACCGCCGGCTGGCGGAATCAAACGCGCTCCCCATCCGGGTCTTCGCCTACCTGGACCGGGATCCCGCCCTCATGGTCCAGGAGCTCCGCCATCCCCGGGATCGGGGCACGTCGTTCTTCCAGGTCCAGGGCGTGAAGTTCTACCTGGACGGCGCCCTCGGCAGCCGGGGCGCACGTCTCCTCGCCCCCTACGCAGACGATCCTTCCACCTCAGGCCTGTGGGTGACCGATCCCGCCGTGGTGCAGGCCGATGCCTCGGTCGCACTGCGCGCGGGCTACCAGCCCGCCATTCACGCCATCGGCGATGCCGCCAACCGGAAGGCCCTCGATCTCCTCGCCGCCGCGGAACGCAAGGCGGGCCGGCCGCGGGATCTGCCGCCCCGCATCGAGCACGCCCAGATCGTGACGCCCACGGATGCCGCGCGGTTTGGCAAGCTGGGCATTGTCGCCAGCGTGCAGCCCATCCACTGCGTGGACGACCACGCCTGGACGCCCGCCCGCTTGGGGCCGAAGCGTTTGAAGGAGGCTTTCCCCTGGCGGACGCTCATGAGGGGCGGCGCCATGCTGGCCTTCGGCAGCGATGCCCCCGTGGCGGATCCCAACCCCTTCCTCGGGATTGCCGCCGCCGAAACCCGGCAGGATGCCGCGGGCGATCCACCCGGCGGCTTCCTCCCCGCCCAGCGGCTTTCGCGCGTCGAGGCCATCCGGGCCTACACCTCGGGAAATGCCCGCGCCCTGGGCCGCGCGAAAACGATCGGAACGATTCGGAAGAATGCCGTGGCCGACCTGCTGTGGGTGCAGGCACCAATCCTCCACCTGAGCGAGAAGGCGCTTCGCGCCCTCTGCCCCGGCCGCCTCTGGGTGAACGGCGTGGAAGTCCCGCTTGAGCATCCCTGAGGCCCCCATGCGCCTGTTCCTGGTCGCTCTCGCCCTGCCTTTGCTCGCCCAGCCTCCACACTTCACGGTGCGCGAGGCCATCCAGGCCGAATGGCAGCGCCAGCCACCGGCCTTCACGGAGGCACAGAAGGCCGCGCTCCCCGCTGCAGACCGCGCCCGCCTCGAACGCACCCTGGCCCGCATCGGCGCCCCCGGGGCCCCGGCCCTGCTGCCGCCCGAACTCGACCCTCCCACGCCCGAGGCCTGGGAGGCCAAGGCGCAGGCGGCCCGCACGCCCCGGGAACGCTTCGACGCCCTCTTCTTCCTCAACCGCTTCAAGCACCCCGATGCCCTGAAGGCGCTCGACGGGCTTACGGCGAAGGATGCGTCCTCCTGGCCCGCCCACCTGCACCTGGAAGCCCAGATCGCCACGGCGCGGATCAACGGTGGCACCGTCGCACCCACCCTGGAGGCCTTCCTCGACGCCCTCCAGAAGGACGGCAAAGTGGATCCCGTCCGCGCCCAGGCCGCGCGCCTGCGGCTGGTGCTGGCTGGAAAGGAGAAGGCGCTGCTGCCGGCCATCCCCGCCACGCCGGGCAGCGTGCTGGCGATGATGGATGCCCTGGCTTCCCGCCCTGCATCGGAGCGGGATCCAGTGATCAAGCGGCTGGTTCTGTCCGCGCCGCCTCCCCTGGGGCTGATCGGCCTCCAGCAGCCCCTTCCGGCCCAGAGGCATGTCATCGAGCCCTGCTTCACGGCCCGCCTCGCCGCTCTTATCCCGGACGGCCTTGCACCTCGGGAATCGGAACATGTCATCGAGCTGCCCCTGATGCTGGCCGCCACCGGCCGCTCCCCCTTCCTGGCCGCCGCCCTCGACGGACTGACCCACGTCTCCCGCAGCGACCTCGCCTTCTTCTTCCAGCAGATGCCCCCCAGCCGTTTCCCCGTCGTGCTCCAGGGCGGTCTGCTGGCTCCGCTCAAGCTCACGAATGCGGCCCAGGCGGATGCCCTCAGGACCACGCTTCTCGATGGCCCCAATCCCATCGCCCGCGCCGCCGCCATCGCGGATCTTGCTGCCGCTCCCTTAGACCTCAACGCCCTCACGCAGCGCTGCTGGGCAGATGCCGACTTCGACGCCCAGCAGACCCTCATCCAGAGCTACGCCCGCTGGAAGCTGCCACTGGAAGTCCAGAAGGCTCAGCTCCGGCGCTGGCTCACGCATCCCGACTGGGCCTGCCGCTACGAGGCCTACCAGGCCCTGGTGAAGCTCGATCCCGCCACCCCCTGGCCCGCGGCACCGAAACCCACGGCCACGGATGAAGCCATCCTGAAGGAGGCCACGCGCCTCGCGGAGCGTGGGAAGCCGGTGCGGCTGCGCATCACCTTCTCTGGGCGGCGCACCGTCACCCTGAAGCTCGATCCCACCGTGGCGCCCATGAACGTGGCGAACCTGGTGCTGCTGGCGCGGAAGCGCTTCTTCGATGGCCACCTCGTGCCGAGGGTGGTGCCGGACTTCGTGGTGCAGATGGGCAGCCCCTGCGACACCATGGATGGCGGCCCGGGCTACACCGTGCGCTGCGAAGACAGCACGCACTGGTACGGCCCGGGCAGCGTGGGCATGGCCCTGGCTGGCAAGGACACCGGTGGCAGCCAGTTCTTCATCACCACCAACGCCACGCCGCATCTCACCGGCCACTACACGTGGCTCGGGCAGGTGGCGAACCCCAGCCATGATCTGAAGGTGCTCGACGGCCTCGAACTGGGCGCGACCATCGAGCGAGTGGACGTCCTTCCCTGAGAAACGGCCTGGGTATGATGGGAGACCGGGGCCTCCCGGTGCGCAAGAGTGCTTCTGCCGCGCACGACCCGCCCATAGGATGTCCGCATGAACCGCTTCCTGGTATCTCTCCCCCTCCTTGTGAGCTTCGCCTGCGTGGCTCAGAAAGGCCCCGTGCCCGCCCCATCTGCCGCCCCCTTCCAGCCCACCCTGGTGCTTCGTCCCGTCGCCGTGGCCGTGACCCCTGGCACCACCCAGGCCTTCCAGGCGGAGATCAACTATCCCGATGGCGTGCGCCCCCTCCGGCAGCCCATCACCTGGGATGTGATCGAGCCCGGCGGCGGCACCATCACACCCGCAGGCGTGTACACCGCGCCGCTCCAGGCCGGCACCTACCACGTCGAGGCCCGGCGGGAGGACTTCCCGGCCGTGAGGGTCGCGGCTGTCGTCCTCGTCAAGTGACGGATCTCTACCGCCTCGCCCGGCCCCTGCTGTTCCGCCTGGATCCGGAGACGGCCCACAACCTGGCCTTTTGGTTGGGTGCCCGAGCCTGCGCATGGCCGGTCCTGCGGGCCCCCGAGCGCCCCACAGCCCTTCAGCGGCGGGTGTTCGACCTGGACTTCCCTTCGCCTTTGGGCCTGGCCGCGGGCCTCGATAAGGGCGCCACGCTGCTGCCCCTCTGGAAGGCCCTCGGATTCGGCCACGTGGAGATCGGCACCGTCACACCCCGGCCGCAGCCCGGCAATCCCAAGCCGCGCCTGTTCCGCTTCCCGCAGGCGGGCCTGATCCTCAACCGCATGGGCTTCAACAGCGAAGGGGCTGAAGTCGTGGCGGCCCGCCTGCGGCACCGGCCCGGGGGCCTCCTCGTGGGCGGCAACCTGGGCAAGAACAAGGAGACACCCGAGGCCCAGGCCCTCGACGACTACCGCGATGCCTACCGCCTCATCGCGCCACAGGTGGACTACATCGCCCTGAATGTGAGCAGCCCCAACACCCCTGGCCTGCGCAACCTCCAGGCCCCGGAGGCCCTGAAGCCGCTGCTGGCGGGCATGCTCAACCTACGCAAAGAGATGGGCCTCGAACACCAGCCCATCCTCTTGAAGCTGGCGCCGGACTTGGCTCCGGAGGATCTCGACGCCATCGTCGAGGTGGCCGTGGCCTCGGGGATCTCCGGCCTCATCGCCACCAACACCACCCTCGATCGCGGCGTGGTGCCGGAGCCTCTCCGGGAGCGGGTGACGGCGAAGGGCGCCGGAGGGCTCAGTGGCGTTCCACTGAAGGCCAAGGCCCGGGAGGTACGCCAGCGGATCCTCACCGCCCTGCGTGGCCGCCTGCCCCTGGTGGCCTGTGGCGGCCTGGGCAGCGCCGAGGATGTGCGCGGCGCCCTGGACGATGGCGCCGCCCTGGCCCAGATCTACAGCGCCCTCATCTTTGAGGGTCCGGGGCTCGTGGGCCGGATCCACCGGGGGTTGATGGGTCCGACCTGATTCAGGGCTTTTCGGGGGCTTCGGCCCCGGGGACGCGATGGCCGCGGAGCAGGCCAGCCAGGTAGAGGATGAAGCCCACCAGGATGAAGCTGTCGGCCACGTTGAAGGTCCAGTAGTGCCAGGAGCCGAAGACGAAATCCAGGAAGTCCACCACGTAGCCCCGGATCCAGCGGTCCGCGCCGTTCCCCAGGGCGCCGCCCAGGATCATGCCGAGAGCCACACGGTCGAAGGTGCGGGTATCCCGGGCCAGGAAGATCCAGCCGAAATACCCCAGGGCCACCACTCCCGCCACAAAGAACAGGGGCATGCGGATGTGGTCCGGCAGCCCGCTGAGGCTTCCGAAAATCGCCCCGCGGTTGAACGCCAGGCTCAGGTTGAAGAAACCATGGATCACGGGATAGGACTCGCCCTCGTGCAGGAAGGAGAGAACCCAGGTCTTCGAAGCCAGATCCGCCGCGAGCACACCGAGGGGCAGGAGCAACCAGAACAGGCGGCGCATCAGGCCCCCACCACAGCCGCGCAGCGCGCGCAGAGGGCCCCATCCTCGCCCTTCCCGTGGCCGCCCTTGTGGTTCCAGCAGCGGGGGCATTTGGGGCCGGGGTGGGGACCAGAGTTAGGGACCATTTCACTTGAAGGGTCCACAAGACGAGTCACACCCGAGACGACAAGCAGGTCGTCCAGCGACTCCCCGAGCCTGTCCAACAAGTCCCACCCATCCTCTGTCTTCAAGTTGATCTGGACCTCGGCATCGAGACTGGTTCCGATCCATTTATCCGCCCTCAAAGGTTCAAGAGCGGAATGGACAGCTTCCCGGACCTCCCACAACATCTCCCACGCCGGATCGGCGGTCGAGGCAGCAGTCTCCGGAAACACCTGCTCGTGTACGCTCCCCTCGACGCCGGGGATCTGTTCCCAGGCCTCGTCGGCGGTAAAACTGAGGACGGGCGCCAGGAGCTTGGAGAGGCCCAGGGCCAGCTCGCGGCAGGTGTGGCGGCAGCTCCGGCGGCGCGGCGAGTCCAGGGCGTCGCAGTAGAGGCGGTCCTTGATGATCTCGAAGTAGCGACCGGAGAGCTCCAGCTGGCAGAAACCGTGGAGCGCCTGGGTGGCGTCGTGGAAGCGGAACTCGGTGTAGGCCTTCCGAACCTCAGCAGCCATGCGTCCGAAGGCGGCCAGCACCCAGCGGTCCAGGGGCGCGAGATCCTGCTCCGACACACTGTCCTTCGCCGGATCGAAGCCATCCAGGGCGCCCAGGAGGAAGCGCAGGGTGTTGCGGATCTTCCGGTAGGCGTCGGCGTTGCGGTCGAGGATCTCCTTCGAGATGCGCATGTCCTCGCTGTAGTCGCAACTGGCGGTCCACCAGCGCAGGATGTCGGCGCCGAGGGTCTTGAGGATTTCGTCGGGCGTGATGACGTTCCCGAGGCTCTTGGACATCTTCTGTCCTTTGCCATCCAGCACGAAGCCGTGGGTGACGACCTGGGTGTAGGGCTTCTCGCCGCTGGCGGCCAGGTTGAAGAGGAGCGAGCTGTGGAACCAACCCCGGTGCTGATCGGAACCTTCCAGGTAGATGAACTGCCCGTAGTCCTCCGGCTTCAGCTCCGGATGGGACGCGCAGACCACCGTGGCGCTCACCCCGGAATCAATCCACACATCGAGGATGTCCGTTTCCTTCTGGAAGGCCGTAGAGCCGCAGACGCAGCGGGCCCCGGCCGGAACCAGATCCGCCACGGGCAGATCGGACCAGGCTTCGATCCCGCCCTGCTCGATGGCGGCAGCGGCCTTCTCGAAGATGGAGGGATGCACCAGGGGCTCGCCACAGGCCTCGCAGCGGAGCACGGTGATGGGGGTGCCCCAGGCACGCTGGCGGCTGATGCACCAGTCGGGACGGCTATCAATCATGGCGTAGATGCGGTTCTGGCCCTGAGGCGGAATCCATTTTGTGGTCTCCACACCCTCCCGGCCGAGGTCACGCAAGGTCTGACTCTTACCGTTCAGCGCCGAATCCATGGTGATGAACCACTGCTCCGTGGCCCGGAAGAGGATGGGCGTCTTGGTGCGCCAGCAGTGGGGATAGCTGTGGGTAAGGCTCTCTTCGTGCAGAAGGCTGCCATCCCGCCGCAGGCGGTCCACCACCAGGGGGTTGGCGTCGAAGATGTTCTTCCCCTCGAGCTCGGGGTCGTTCACCGCAGGCAGGAAACGGCCATCGGGCCCCACGAGCTGGAGCAGGCCCAAGTGGTGGGCCAGGTTGAAGTCGTCCACGCCGTGATCCGGGGCGGTGTGCACCAGGCCCGTGCCGGTATCGGCGGTGACGTGGTCGCCCAGCAGCACGGGGCTTTTGCGATCCAGCCAGGGGTGGCGCGCCACGAGGGTTTGGAATTCCTTCCCTTTGCGGATCTCCACCGTGTGCAGCTCGTGGCCCAGTTTCTTCGCGAAGTCCTCGCGGAGGCTCACGGCCACGAGGTAATGCCGCCCGCCATCCCGCACCACGGCGTATTCCAGGTCAGGATGCATGGCCACGGCGAGGTTGCTGGGCAGGGTCCAGGGCGTGGTGGTCCAGATGGGCAGGAACAGCGGGGTGGGCAGCTCCAGGCGCTTCGCCTCAGCATCGGGCACGGGGAAGGCCACGGTGATGGCGGGGCTGGTCCGGTCGGCGTACTCCACCTCGGCCTCGGCCAGGGCCGTGCGGGCGCCGTAGCTCCAGTGGACGACCTTCAGCTTGCGGGTGACGATGCCGCGCTCGAAGAGCCGCGCCAGCTGGCGCACCACCTCGGCCTCGTAGCGGGGCGCCATGGTGAGGTAGGGCGTCTCCCAGGCGCCCAGCACGCCGAGGCGCTGGAAGGCGGTGCGCTGTGTGTCAATCCACTTCTGGGCGTAGGCCCGGCACTTCTGCAGGAAGTCAGCCCGGCTCAGCTCGCGCCGCTTGGGGCCCAGATCCTTTTCCACGGCATGCTCGATGGGCAGGCCGTGGCAGTCCCAGCCGGGCACGTAGGGCGAAGCGAAACCCTCCATGGACCGGGACTTCACCACCATATCCTTGAGGATCTTGTTGAGCGCGTGGCCCATGTGGATGGCGCCGTTGGCATAGGGCGGGCCATCGTGCAAGATCGCCCTCCCCTTGCCCTCCTTCACCCGGCGAGCCTGGATGCGCTCGTAGAGGCGGTTCGCCTTCCAGTGCTCGAGCCGTTTGGGTTCGCGCTGCGGCAGGTCCGCCCTCATCGGGAAATCCGTCTTCGGCAGGAAGACGGGGTATTTCTTAGCCTGGGCCTGGTCGCTCATCGGCGCCCTCGTGCGTCGGAGGAGCGCACCCGAGCGCCCCTGAGGTTGAAGGATCAGTTCAGCATGGAGAAGCCTGCCCCACAAGCAGAAGGGCCCGCGAGCGAGCCCCTCGGCAGGCGTGCGACTCGGGCCGATCAGGCCAGTTGGCTGGTGCAGTGCTTACAGCGGGTGGCTTTGAGGGGCACCTGCTCAAGACAGGCCGGACACTCCTTGGTGGTGGGTTCGGCCGGCGCCTCTTTCTTCTGCATGAACCGCCCCAGGAACTTCACCAGCACCAGGAAGACGACGAGGGCGATGATGAGGAAATTCAGCGTGGCGCCGAGCACGGCCCCGATCCGGAACTTCCCCAGAACCCACTGCTCCCACTGCATGTTGGCCGGAAGCACGTAGCTCACCAGCGGCATGACGATGCCATCCACGAAGGCGGACACGATCTTGCTGAAGGCCGCGCCCACCACCACGGCTACGGCCAGATCCACCACGTTGCCCTTCATGATGAAGGCCTTGAATTCGTCTTTCAGGGACACGGGCTCCTCCTGGAAAAGGGGCAGGAGGCTCGAAAACCCCCTGCCCTGCAAGAATGCTCCGGCTACTTGGCGTGGCCGCCCTTTTTCTTGGCCGGGGCCGTCGTATCCACCACATCGGTCACGGTCTTGCGGACTTCCGCCTGGGCATCCTTCACCTTCACGTCAATCTCGACCCGGCGGTTCTTGGCCTGGCCTTCCCGGGTGGCATTGTCAGCCACGGGATTCTCGGGGCCCGCACCTACCGTCGAGACACGATCCTTGGGAATGCCGGATTCCTCAAGCACCTTGGCCACCGCATCGGCCCGGCGCTTGCTGAGAGCCTTGTTGAAGGCCTTGCTCCCCACCGAGGAGGTGTACCCGGTAACCACCAGGTTGTAATCGCCGTGGTAGGCCTTCAGGCTATCCGCCACCTTCTGGATGGCGGCGGTGCCGGCGGCATCCACATTCGCCTTGCCGTTCGCGAAATGCAGGAGGGCTTCATCAAGGACAATTTTGGCGGGCGGAGGCGGCGCAGGCTGGGCTACTTCCCGCGGTGGCTCGGGTGCCGGTGGAGGCGGCGGCGGCGGGGGCGGTGGCGGTGGCGGCGCTACGGGCTCCGGCTTCGGTTCTGGCGCCGGAAGCGGGGCCGGCTCGGGCGCAGGAGCAGCCTTGGGTCCACCACCCCAGGAATAGCCCAGCCCCAGCGTGGCCAGGTACTCCGTGCGGGAAGTGGGCAGTTCCACGCGCACCGCTTTGGCGTTCAGATCGAGCATGACGTGGTCGGCCAGCCAGCCCATCACGCCGATGCCCCCGTGGTAGTTGAGCCGAGTGGTGCGATCGCCACTGGGGGAATAGGTGGAGCCCACCATCGTGCCGCCGATACCCGCGGCGAGGTAGGGATACCAATTCTCGGCGCCGGGACGCAGATTGAAGAGCCCGGAGAGGAGCAGGTGGGCTTCCTTGCCGGTGGGTGCGCCCGGAACATCGGCTTTCAGGTCACTCCGCAGGGCGCGCAGATCCAAGCCCCAGCGGTCTGTGAACCAGTAGCCGCCACCCACCCCGTAATGTATCTCATCCTTGAAGTGGGAGCCGCTCTCGAACGTGGTCTGCCCCAGATGTGCGGCCACCCAGCCTCGGTCTTGCTGCGCCTGCAAAGCCACCGTCGTGGCTCCGGCAAGCAGGAATAGGAAGATTCGTTTCATAGATCCTCCGCATCGGTTCCATGAGAATCATGGATTCCGCGCCGAGAATAACGCTTAATCCCTACGGTGCAACAGAAAGAGCGCTCGCGACTACGCAAGACACCCCGCTAGCTTGCCTCTGTAGCCGTGAGTTCCACCATCGGCGAGGCTGTCTCCACGGTACTGCCCTCCTGGACGTACAACTTGGATACGGTGCCCGCAGAGGGGCTCTTGTACTCATTCTGCATCTTCATCGCCTCGAGGATGAGGAGGGTCTGGCCTTCCTGGACGGCCTCGCCGGCGGCCACGAGCAGTTTGACCACCTTGCCCGGCATGGGCGAGGTCAGGGTGCCCCCCGCTCCGGCACCCACCCCGCCGCCGGCCAGGAGGGCGCGCCGGGGATCGGCCAGGGAGAACTCATAGACGCCACCGGACACCAGGGCCCGGAAGGCGTGGCTGTCGAGATCCGGCGACTTACCGGGATCCAGCAGCACCTCCACGGATCGCCCTTCCATGAGGATGGAATAGCAGCCGGGCTCCACTTCGCGGATGTCAATGGGATGGGATTCGCCCTCCCAGACAAGGGTCAGCGCTCCATCCTGGTGAAGGAGTTCCACCTCGTGCGAGTCCTTGCCGAGCGTCAGGGTTCGTTTCATTCAGCGCCTCGCTTCTGTTGCGTGGTCAGGAGCATCGTCTACAACCGGTTGAACCGGCCCCAGTGTTTCCAGGCATCGGAGGTCCCGTCGCCTGAGCCGGCGGGCTGAGCGGCGCGGCGTTCCTCGGTCTCCAACTCGTGGAGGAGGGCCGCGGCCACGGCGAAGCGCAGATCGGGCCCCGGGCCCTTCTTCTTCCAGAACGGCTTGTCGAGCATGCCGGTGTTCAGTTCCCCTTTCCGGAAGGGCTCGTGCTCCATGAGCACCTCATGGAAGGCGATGTTGTGCCGGATGCCGCCGATGCGGTACTCGCCCAGGGCCGCCCGCATGCGGTCAATGGCCTCCATCCGGGTGGGGCCCCAGGTGCTCAGCTTGCTGATCATGGGGTCGTAGAACATGGGCACCTCGGCGCCTTCGTAGACACCGCTGTCATCCCGCACATTCCGGCCGCTGGGGGCCTTCAGATAGGTGATCCGGCCTGGGCTCGGCATGAAGTTCTTGTCGGGGTCCTCGGCGTAGACGCGACACTCGATGGCCCAGCCGTGCAGAGGAATCTGCTCCTGGGTGAGGGGCAATTTCTCCCCGCGGGCCACGAGGATCTGCCACTTCACCAGATCCAGGCCCGTGATCCACTCGGTGACGGGATGCTCCACCTGCAGGCGGGTGTTCATCTCCAGGAAGTAGAAATTGCGGTCGGCATCCGCCAGGAACTCGATGGTTCCCGCCCCCCGATAGTTCACGGCCCGGGCCACCTTCAGGGCTGCCTCGCCCATGGCCTTGCGCATCTCGGGGGTGACGTGGGGACTGGGCGCCTCCTCGATGACCTTCTGGTGCCGCCGTTGGACGGAACACTCCCGTTCGTGGAGATAGACGTGATTACCGTGGGCGTCGGAGAAGATCTGGATCTCGATGTGGCGCGGCTGGACGATGGCCTTTTCCACGTACACGCTGTCATCGCCAAAGGAGGATAGGGCCTCGCCCCGGGCCCGGGCCAGGGAAGAGGCGAAGTCCTCGGGCTTCGTGACCAGGCGCATGCCCTTGCCGCCGCCGCCCATGGCCGCCTTGAGCATCACGGGGAAGCCGATCTTGGTGGAGGCCACCAGCAGATCCTCGTCGCTCATGGTTTCCTGGACACCCGGCACCACGGGGCAGCCGGCGGCGATGGCTACCTCGCGGGCCGCGGTCTTGGAGCCCATGCTGACAATGGATTCGGGGCGGGGGCCGATGAAGGTCACGCCCGCCGCCTCGAAGGTCCGGGCGGCCTCTGCATTCTCGGAGAGGAAACCGTAGCCGGGATGCACGGCGTCCGCACCGCTGCGGCGGCAGACCTCCAGCAGTTTCTCCACCACCAGGTAGCTCTCCCGGGCCGGCGCGGGGCCGATGCAGTAGGCTTCGTCCGCCATGCGCACGTGGAGGGCCGCCCGGTCCGCTTCGGAGAACACCGCGACCGTGCGGATCCCCATCTCCCGGCAGGTCCGGATGACCCGGCACGCGATCTCGCCCCGGTTCGCGATCAGTACTTTGGTGACAGTCATGGAGGGTTCCTCGGGAGATCGGGCATGATGGGGAGGATGCGCCTCTCCAGCCTAGCAAAGCCACTGATCGTCTTCACCCTCGGCCTCTTGGCAGTCCACTGCGGGCGGAAGGGGGATCCCATTCCCCGCCCCCGGGCCGCCGCCCGAGCGCCGGGGGTCCGCCTGGACGGGCTGCGGCGCCTGGCCGTCACCCTGCCCACCCGGGATATCCGGGATGATGTCCTGGCCGGTGTGGACCAGATCCGGGTGCTGTACCTCCCCCTGGGCCTCACCCGACCCACCCCCGAAGAGATCTTCAGCAGGGGCCAGGTGGTCCTCGATCGCCGGCGCCCGGATCTGCCTGGCCCTGGGGGCACCGTGGTCCTGGATCTCCGCGCCCTGCATCGTCCCGCCGGCTGGATCGCCGTCGTCGCGGTACGGGTGGGCGAGGTGGCCGGCCAGCCCAGCGCTGTCCTGCCTTGGCTGGATCCGGCCCTTTGATCTGAGCATTCCTGAGCACTGCTCATGCTGTGATCCAGCCGGCCGATACCCCTTCAGGTAGGTCAGGAGTCCCCCGGATGCCCATCCCTGAATCGCAGCGGCGTAAGCTTCAGGACCGCCTTGCGGCGATCCTGGCCGAGGCGGAGACTCTGGATGCGGCGGCACCCCTCATCATGGAGGCCCTGGGTGTCCCGATGGCCCCCGACCGCCCGGGTATCGAGGCGGAACGGGACCGGCTGGCCGAGATTCTGGAGGCCACCACGGATTTCGTGGGCATCGCGGATCCCGACGGCCGGATTCTCTATGGAAATCGCGCCCTCCGAGACCTCGTTGGATCCGGCTCGGCGGAGCCGGGACATCCAGTGACAGGCGCTCACCCAGCCTGGGCGGCCCGGAAGGTGGTGGAGGATGGGATTCCCACCGCCCGCCGCGAAGGCGCCTGGCGGGGGGAAACCGCCTTCCTGGACCGGGAGGGCCGCGAGATCCCCACCTCCCAGGTCATCCTGGCCCACCGGGATCCTTCCGGGCAGTTGCTTTACTTTTCCACCATCGCCCGGGATATCTCCGAGCAGAAGCGTTCTGAACACTTGCTGGAAGGGTTGGTGAAACGTCTCGAGGATCTGCGCTATGCCGTGGATGAATCCACCATTTTCGCGATCACGGATGCGAGGGGCACCATCACCGAGGTGAACGAGCGTTTCTGCCAGGTATCTGGCTACACGCGGGAAGAGCTGCTGGGCAAAACGCACCGCATCATCAACTCCAGTCACCATCCCAAGGAATTCTTCAAGGAAATGTGGGGCACCATCCTGGCGGGCAGGGTCTGGCGGGGCGAGATCCGTAATCGCGCCAAGAACGGATCCATCTACTGGGTGGACACCACCATCGTCCCCTGGCTGGATCCGGATGGGCGCCCGGAGCGGTTCATCTCGCTGCGCACAGTCATTACGGAGCGGAAGCTGGTGGAGGAGGCGCTCCTGCGGCGGGAACGCCAGATGGAGCTCCTCGCCAACGCCAGTCGCGAGCTGAATCAGGAGTCGGATCTGGCCCTGGTCATGCGCCGTCTTGTGGAAACCGCCACCAAGCTCCTGTCCGTATCCTCCGGCGCCTATGGACTCATGGACGGAGATACCATACGGATCAAGGAATTCCTGCGGGACGCCGCCTGGGAGGAGGTGGACCTGGCGTACCAGAAGGGACAGGGCGCGCCGGGATGGGTCATGGAAACCCTCCAACCCTGCATCAGCGACGATGCGGTGCAGGATCCACGGGTCACGCCCGAAGTCCAGCGGCTGATGGGCTTCCGCGCCATGGCCGCCGTTCCCATCCTCGACCGGAAGGGGAGCATCCTCGGCTTCTTCGGGGTCCACGACCACCTTCCCAGGACCTTCAGCGGGGAGGAGCGCGCCCTGCTCGAAGGATTGGCCGCCCACGCCGCCGTCGCCATGGAGAACGCGCGGCAGATCGAAGCCCGCCGCCGCGAGGAAGAAGCGCTGCGCCACACCCAGAAGCTGGAAAGCCTGGGACTCCTGGCCGGAGGCATCGCCCACGATTTCAACAACCTGCTCACGGCCATCCTGGGCAACCTGAACCTGGCCATGTTGGAGGTGATCCCGGATTCCCCCCTTGACCGCCGCCTCCAGAACATAGACCGCACCATCATGCGGGCTGCGGACCTCACGCGCCAGATGCTGGCCTATACGGGCAAGGGCCAGTTCCAGAAACGGCGGATGGACCTCAATGCCACTGTGGGTGAAATCGCCCGGCTGCTCGAAGCCTCCCTGCCGAAGAAGATCAGCCTGGAATTCAACCTGCAGGAAGGCATCCCCTCGCTGGATGCCGATCCGGCGCAGATCGAGCAGGTGCTCCTGAACCTGGTGACCAACGCCGCGGACGCCATCGGAGACAAGGAGGGAACTATCCGTCTGGCCACCGGGTTCCGGGAACTGACCGGCGCCTATTTGCAGGGCATGTTCCCGGGACAATCCCTGGCACCGGGGGCCTATCTCACCCTGGACGTGACCGACAACGGTTCCGGGATTCCGCCCGAGGTGTTCGACCGCATCTTCGATCCGTTCTTCACCACCAAGACCAAGGGCCGGGGCCTGGGCCTCTCCTCCATGCTGGGCATCCTCCGGGCGCATCAAGGGGGCATCAAGATCTACACCGAGCCCGGCCGCGGCAGCACCTTCCGGATCTTCCTGCCCGCCGCCCCCGCCGGGACTGCGGCGGCGGCGGATCATCCCGGAACCAAACTCTGGCATGGGCAGGGCCGGATCCTGGTCGTGGATGACGATGATGAGGTGCGGGCCTCGACACGTTCCCAGTTGGAGGCCCTTGGCTTCGAGACCCTCGAGGCCCGGGATGGCCAGGAGGCGGTGGACATCTTCGAAGCCCAGCGGGGCCTCCTCGCGCTGGTCTTCATGGACCTCAGCATGCCCCACATGGACGGGAACGAAGCCCTCCAGGTCATCCGCAGC
Source organism: Acidobacteriota bacterium (assembly GCA_021794095.1). Lineage (GTDB taxonomy): Bacteria > Acidobacteriota > Holophagae > Holophagales > Holophagaceae > Geothrix. The sequence goes on from JAJYRN010000003.1 coordinate 119,783, forward strand.
CTGGATCCGGAAGCCCGGGTGATTCTGTGCAGCGGCTTCGACCGGGGAGCCACCCGTCCCCCACGGGGCGCCACCGGGCCCAATGCGTTCCTCCAGAAGCCCTTCCGGATCGCGGATCTGTGCCAGGTGCTGCGGGACGTACTCGAAGGGCCACGCCCCTGAAGCGCGCAGATCAGCCCAGCGCCAGCCCCTTCAGCGCGCTGCCGAGGTCGCCCAGTTCGGCACCTAGGCGCAACCGCAGCAGGAATTCCGTGTTGCCCTCGCCCCCTTTGATGGGGCTTGTGGCCAGATCCAAAGGCTTCAGCGGGGTGCCCGCGAAGAACGTCCAGACCTCTTCGATGACCCGCCGGTGGACCGCCGGATCGCGGACGATGCCCCCAGAGCCGACATCCTCCCGCCCCGCCTCGAACTGGGGCTTCACCAGCAGCACCGCCTGGGCGTCCTCCGTGAGGCTTGCCAGCACCGGCGGAATGGCCAGGCGCAGGGAGATGAAGCTGAGGTCCGCCACCAGCAGGCTGCAGCGTTCGGGGATTCGAGCGGGATCCCAGGTGCGGAGGTTCACCTGCTCCATGGAGATGACGCGGGGATCGGAGCGCAGCTTCCAGTGGAGCTGGTTGGTGCCTACATCCACCGCATAGACGCGCGCTGCGCCGCGCTGGAGCAGGCAGTCCGTGAACCCGCCCGTGCTGGCGCCGGCATCGAAACAGACGAGCCCTTCCGGCCGGATGTCCCAGCGGTCCAAGGCCCCTGCCAGCTTCAGACCGCCGCGGCTGACGAAGGGCGGCGCACCGCCCCGCAAGCGGAGATCCGCATCCTCTTGCACCGCGGTGCCGGCCTTGGTGACCGGGTGCCCCTCCACCAGGGCGTCGCCCGCCAGGATGCGGGCCTGGGCCTGGGCCCGGCTTTCACAGAGCCCGCGCTGCACCAGCAGCAGGTCGAGACGGAGCCTAGCCACGGGCCGCCCGCCGCTGCCGGGCCAGTTCCCGCCGGTAGGCGTTGACGTTCCGGTTGTGCTGGCTGAGCGTCGGTGCGAAGGCGTGTCCGCCGCGCCCCGTGGCGACAAAATAGAGATCCTTACCCACCTCGGGCGCCTTCGCGGCGGCGATGGCGGCGGAGCTAGGGATGGCGATGGGCGTAGGGGGCAGGCCCGCCACCGTGTAGGTATTGAACGGGCTCGGACGATGGATGTCCTCCGGTGTCGGGGCCGTGAACGCCAGGTCTCCGGAGATCCAGCGGGCATAGAGGCTGGTGGGATCGCATTGGAGGCGCATGCCCATGTGCAGCCGCTTGAGGTAAACCCCGGCCACCCGCGGCAGTTCCTCGGGCAGGTGGGTTTCCTTTTCCACGAGGCTCGCCAGGATGAGCGTCTGGTAGGGCGGCAGGGGGCCCCCCTCCAGCCTGGGGCGCACCTGGTTCCGGAAGGCCTCGACCAGGAGAAGGAGGATCTCTTCCGGTTCCATGGCGTGATTCAGACGGTAGGTGGCGGGGGCCACCAGGCCTTCCAGATCCTTGGCGTCCGGGAAACCCGCGATGCGGGCCAGCCGGGGGCTGCGCCAGAGTTTCCAGAAGACATCCTCCGGGATGAAGCTCTGGAGGCGCTTTTCCAGGCCCCAGCCGGTGAGGCCATCGGGCACGACCACAGCCGTGTAGTGGATCTCCCCCCGCCGCAGTTTGTCCGCCACATCGGCCAGGCTGGCGCGGGGACTGATGGTGTACTCGCCCCGGATGAGCTGGAGGTTGCGGGCACGGGCCCACAGCTTGAACAGGGCGGCGGAACGGATCACCCCGTCGCGGGCCATCCGGTCCGCCACCTGGTCGAGGCTCATGCCCTTCCGGACCAGCACGGTGGCTGGGTGCTGAAGGGGGCCCTGGCCCTTCCAGGCCCACCAGCCCCCGACCAGAGGCAGCAGGGCCAGGAGGGCCGTAGCCATCAGGAACCGGGGGGAGACGTGGGACCGCGCCATTCCTCCAGCATGCCGTGATAGCGTGGTTCGATCCACCCGAGGAACCATGGACGCACCCGGCTACCGACGCCACTTGGGCCTTTTCTCCAGCACCATGCTCATCGCCGGCTCCATGATCGGATCGGGCGTATTCATCGTCGCGGCGGACATGGTGCGCACGGGACGCTCGGGGGGATTCCTCCTGGCGGCCTGGGGACTGACGGCGCTCCTGACGCTGTTCGCGGCCCTCAGCTATGGCGAATTGGCGGGCCTGTTCCCCAGGGCCGGCGGCCAATACACCTACCTCCGCGAGATCTACGGGCCCGGAACCGGCTTCCTGTATGGCTGGACCTTTTTTGTCGTCATCGAGTGCGGCACCATCGCCGCCGTGGCCGTGGGCTTCGGCAAGTACCTCGGCAGCTTCTTTCCCGCCGTCAACGATGCGGTGTGGATCGGCCCCCACCTGGACCTGCCCGTGCTCCACCTCAGCCGTGCCATCGCCGTGGGCCCCTACCACCTGGGCCTCACACCGGCCCGGCTTTCCGCCATCGCCGTGGTGGCCCTCCTGAGCGCCGTGAACCGCTACGGCGTGAAGCTCGGGGCCCGCATCCAGGACCTGTTCACCGTCGCCAAGATCGGTGGACTGGCCGCCCTGGTGATCCTCGGCCTCTGGCTCCACCCCACCGTCGCACCGGCGGCGGGGCCCTATGTGCCCGCAGGCCACGATCCCGCCCTGCCCTTCCTGACGGCGCTCCTGGTGGTCCAGACAGGCAGCATGTTCTCCGCCGATGCCTGGAACTCCGTGACCTTCATCGCGGGCGAGGTGAAGGCGCCGGAGCGCACCATTCCCCTCTCGCTCTTCATCGGCACCACGGTGGTCTGCGGCCTCTACATCCTGGCCAATACCGCCTACCTGCGCGTGCTGGGTCCGGCGGGCATCGCCAGCGCATCCCAGGATCGGGTGGGCAGCGCCGCGCTCCAGGCCATCCTGGGCTCCGGCGGCGGACTCATCATGGCCGGGGCCATCCTCGTCTCCATGTTCGGTTGCCTCAACGGACTGATCTTCTCCGGCGCCCGGGTGTACCAGCGCATGGCCGAGGATGGGCTGTTCTTCCCCAGCGCCGCCCGCCTGAACGGGCACGGCGTTCCAGCCTTCGGGCTTGGGGTCCAGGCACTCTGGACCTGCCTCCTGACCCTGACGGGAACCTACGGCCAGCTTCTGGATTTCGTCATGGTGTCGGCCATCCTCTTCTACATCCTCGCTGTAGGCGGCGTCTTCCTGCTCCGCTGGCGGAAGCCGGACCTCCCGCGTCCGGTGCGGGTCTGGGGCTATCCCTTCGTGCCGGCCCTTTACCTCGTGGGCGCTCTCGCCATCGTGGGCGCCCTCTTCATCTACCGCCCCAGCTACTCGTGGCCCGGCCTCGCGCTGGTCGCCGCGGGCTGGCCCGTTTACCTCGCGGTGCGACCCCGTACCGTCCGACCTGCCTGACCGGAGTGGCCCATGCTGCATATCGTCGTTCTCGGAGGCGGCCGTGTCGGCAGTGCCATGGCGCGGGATCTGGCCCCGGATTTCAGGGTGACGGTCGCGGACCGCTCCGATGAGGCCCTGGCCCGCCTGGCCGCGGCGGGAATCGCCACCCGGAAGGCGGATCTCGCCTCACCTGCCGGCGTCCAGACGGCTGTGGCGGACGCCGACCTCGTGGTGGGGGCCGTGCCTGGCTTCATGGGCTTCGCCACGGCGAAGGCCGTGCTGGAGGCCGGAAAGACCCTGGTGGATATCTCCTTCTTCGACGAGGACTGCTTCGAGCTGGACGCGCTGGCCAAGGCCCGGAACCTCACGGCCGTGGTGGACTGCGGCATCGCGCCGGGCTGCGGCAACATCATCCTGGGCGATGCGGCGCGGCGCTGGGACCGCGTCACCCGCTTCGAGTGCCTCGTGGGCGGGCTGCCCGTGCTCCGTACCTGGCCCTACGAGTACAAGGCGGGGTTCAGCCCCATTGATGTCATCGAGGAATACACCCGCCCGGCCCGATACGTGCGGGAGGGGCACACCATCACCCTGCCCGCCCTCTCCGAACCCGAGCTGCTCGATTTCCCGGGCCTTGGCACCTTGGAGTCCTTCAACACGGACGGCCTCCGCAGCCTCATCCACTCCTTCCCGGAGGTGCCTGACATGAAGGAGAAGACCCTCCGCTACCCGGGCCACATCGAGAAGATGCGGATGCTCCGAGAGAGCGGCTTCTTCCGCAAGGACCGCATCCGCGTGGGCGATGCGGAGGTGAGCCCGCTTGACCTCACCACGGCGCTGCTCTTCCCCCTGTGGTTCATGAACGAGGGCGACGAAGACTTCACGGTGATGCGCGTGACCGTGGAGGGCATCCAGGCTGGACGGTCCGCGCGGATCGAGTTGAACCTGCTGGACCGCTACGCTCCCGCCACCCGGACCACCTCTATGGCCCGGACCACGGGCTACACCGCCACCGCCGCCGTGCGCCTTGTGGCCTCCGGCGGTTTCACAAGAAAAGGCATCAGCCCGCCGGAAGCCATCGGCCGCACCCCCGGCGGCTGGGACTTCGTTCGGGCCGAGCTGGCGAAGCGGAACGTGGTGTTCCGGGAAGCCTGATCAGCGGTTCAACTCGCGGTGCCGCACCACGAGGGTCTTCACGTCCGGCTGCAACCGCCCAGCCAATAGTTCCACCAGCGCCACGGACCGGTGCTGGCCCCCGGTGCAACCGATGGCCAGGGTGTGGTAGGCCCGGCCCTCTTGGCGCACCAGGGGGATGGACCAGCGCAGCCAGGTTTCCGTGCGGTCCAGGAATTCCCTGAAATCGGGAGATTCGAGCAGGTACTCCTTCACCGCCGCATCCTGCCCCGTGAGCGGCTTCAGAGCCTCCACGTAGAACGGATTCGGCAGGAACCGGGCATCCAGCACCACATCGGCATCCGGAGGCACCCCGCGCTTGAATCCGAAACTGATGAGCCGGATGGTTACATCACGGGCGGGCAGATCCGGCAGGAGGGAAGCCAGGCGCTGGCGCAGGTCCGCCAGGCTCATCTGGCTGGTGTCGAGGATGATGGTGGCCTGGGCACGGATGGGAGCGAGCAGCTCCCGCTCCCGCCGGATGCCCTCTTCCGCTGAGCCCAGCAGCGCCAGATGGTGCGGCCGCCGTGTCTCCGAATAGCGGCGCAGCAGCACGCTGTCCTCCGCTTCCACGAAGACAACCTGGACCGGAAGGCTACTGTTCTGGAGGCGCTCCATCAGCGGCTCGAAATCCGGGGCGAAATCCTCCTGGCGGCTGTCCATGCCCACCGCCATGCGCTCCCGGCCGGGGCGCAGCTTGGCTTCCAGTTCGATCAGGGGTTCCAGCAAGCGCGTGGGCACATTGTCGAGCGCCGTGCAGCCGCTGTCTTCCAGTGCACCCAGCACCGAATGCCGCCCTGCCCCCGAAAGCCCCGTGACGATGATGAGTTCCATATCCAGAGAACCTACCAGGGGTGCGGGCCAGGCTCTAGCAAAACACGAGGGCCTTTCGGCCCTCGTGTTTTGCTGGAAATGGGAAGAGGCTCAGTCTTCCAGCCCTCCAGCGGTGAAGCGCATCACCCGCTGGATGCCATCGGGGGGAGGATTGCCCTGCTCATCCGGCCCAAGCTCGATGACATCGCCGGGGCCATGGAAGAACGTTTCGTCCGGAACATAGGCGGGCTGGGGTTCCACGCGGAAGAGGTAGGAGACGATTTCATCCTCGTACCCGAAACGCATCTGCTCGAAGTACTCGTAGGATTCGCGCTTGTACTCGACGAGCGGATCCTTCTGGCCGTAGCCGCGGAAGCTGATGGCCTCCTTCAGGTGATCCATGACGAGCAGGTGGCGCTTCCAGGCCGCGTCAATGATCTGGAGGATGGACCAGCGCTCGTAGCTGCGCATGCCCTCGCCCCCGAGGCGCTCATCCTTCTCGGCGTAGATCCTCCGCACCAGTTCGGGCAGGGCTGTGATGGCCTGGGCCTGGGGCATCTGCGCAACGGCGTCCACTTCCTCGCCGGAGATGGCGAACAACTGCTCGACGCGCTCGCGGAACCCGCCCAGATCACGCTCGCCCTTGTCTGAGAGGAAATCGTTCGCAAGGCCCTCAGCGATCTCTCCGGCGATCTGCAGCACATACTCCTGGGTGTTGCCTTTGAGAATCTCGGTGCGCAGCCCGTAGAAGAAGATGCGCTGCTTGTTCATCACATCGTCGTACTCGAGCAGATGTTTGCGGATTTCGAAGTTGTGGGTCTCCACCCGCTTCTGGCTGCGCTCAATGGCGCGGGTGACCATGCCGGCTTCGATGGGCTCGTCATCGTTCATGCCCATGGCGCCCATCAAGTTCTTGATGCGGTCTCCGCCGAAGATGCGCATCAGGTCGTCTTCCAGCGACAGGTAGAAGCGGCTCGTGCCCGGATCGCCCTGGCGGCCGGCGCGGCCGCGCAGCTGGTTGTCAATGCGCCGGCTCTCGTGCCGCTCCGTGCCGAGGATGTGCAAGCCGCCGAGCGCGACCACTTCCTCGTGCTCCGCCGCAGTCTGCGTGGCCATCGCCTCGACCAGGGCAGAGAACTGGGGGGTTTCTTTGCCTTCCTCATCGTAGAGGGTGACTTTGCGTTTCTTGGCTTCCAGCCGCGCGAGGCCCTCGGGGTTGCCGCCCAGGATGATGTCCGTGCCGCGGCCGGCCATGTTGGTGGCGATGGTCACGGCGCCCTTGCGCCCCGCCTGGGCGATGATCTCCGCTTCCTTCTCATGATGCTTGGCATTCAGCACCACATGGGGGATCCGCGCCTTCTTCAACTCAGCGGAGAGATCCTCGCTGCTCTCGATGCTGGCGGTGCCGACCAGCATGGGCTGTCCCTTGGCGTGCAGCTCGCGGATCTCCTCGACGATGGCCTTCTTCTTGCCCGTGCGGGTGGCATAAACCGTATCCGCATAGTCCTTGCGGACCATGGGCATGTTGGTGGGCACGATGATGACATCCAGCTTATAGATGGAGTGCAGTTCCGTGGCCTCGGTCTCCGCCGTGCCTGTCATGCCGGCGAGCTTCTCGTACATGCGGAAGAAGTTCTGGAAGGTGACGGTGGCCAGGGTCTGGTTCTCCGCATTGACCTCCACGCCCTCCTTGGCCTCGATGGCCTGGTGGAGCCCGTTGGACCAGCGGCGGCCAGGCATGAGACGCCCGGTGAACTCATCCACGATCACCACTTCCATGCCCTTGCCATCCTCCTTCGGGCGCACCATGTAGTCCACATCCAGCTTGTAGAGGTTGTGGGCCAGCAGCGCCTGGTTCAGGCCATGCAGCGTTTCGATGGCGGTGGGTTCGTAGAGGTTGGGCACGCCGAGGAGCTGTTCCGCGTGGCGGATGCCATCATCCGTGAGCGTCACCTGGCGGTCCTTCTCGTCCACCTTGAAGTCTTCCTCGGCCACCAGTTTCGGGATGATGGCGTCAATGCGGAAGTACTTCGACGTGTCCTCTTCGCTGCTGCCGGCGATGATGAGCGGCGTGCGGGCCTCGTCAATGAGGATGCTATCCACCTCATCCACGATCGCGTAGTGGAAGCCCCGCTGAGTGAAATCGGCGAGATCCCACTTCATGTTGTCGCGCAGGTAGTCGAAGCCCAGTTCGTTGTTGGTGGCGTAGGTGATATCGCAGGCGTAGGCATCGCGGCGCTGCTGATCGTCCAGGCCGTGCTGGATGACCCCGACGGACAGGCCGAGCCAGCTGTAGAGACGGCCCATCCACTCCGCGTCACGACGGGCCAGGTAGTCGTTCACGGTCACCAGGTGGGCGCCCTTCCCGGCGAGGGCATTGAGGTAGAGGGCCAGCGTCGCGGTCAGGGTCTTGCCCTCACCCGTGCGCATCTCAGCCACCTTGCCCTCGTGGAGCACCATGCCACCCACCAGCTGCACATCGAAATGGCGCATCTTGAGCACACGCTTGCTGCCCTCCCGGGCCACGGCGAAGGCTTCGGGGAGGATGTCCTCAATGGTGGCGCCCGCCGCCAGTTTCTCTTTCAGGTAGGGCGTCTTGGCCTTCAGCGCCTCGTCGCTCAGGGCGGAGATCTCCGGCTCCAGGGCATTGATGTACTGGACCCGGGCCCAGAGGCGCTTCAGCTCGCGGTCGTTCTTGGAGCCGATGAGTTTCTTCAGGAAAGTGTCCAGCATGGATTCGTCCAATCACGTAAACCGCTGATTGTAGCCTGGGGCTGGCCAGATGCCCATCACGGCCTCGTCACGACTGCCCCGGGCGGTTGCGGGAAAAGGCTGGTACCGGCAGACTGAAGGTTTGGATCAGGAGACACCATGGCCCTTGAGCGCACTTTTGCCATCGTCAAACCCGACGCCGTCAAGGATGGCCATGTCGGTGAAATCCTGACCACCATTGAGCAGAGCGGCCTGAAGATCGTGGGACTCAAGCGTACCCGCCTGACCGCTGCCCTCTGCAAGGGCTTCTACCACGAGCACGTGGGCAAGGGCTTTTATGCCGATCTCGAGGCCTTCATGACCGAAGGGCCTGTGGTGCTGATGGTGCTGGAAGGCGAGAACGCCATCCTGCGCTGGCGCGATCTCATGGGCGCCACGGATCCAGCCAAGGCCACCGAAGGCACGCTTCGCAAGCGCTTCGGCACCAGCATCGGCCGCAACGCCACCCACGGTTCCGACAAGCCTGAGAGCGCTGCCTTCGAGGTCAGCTACTTCTTCAATGCGTTCGAGCAGGTGTGATGCTCTAGGCACAGCCCAAGCGAAAATCGGCGCCCCAGGCGCCGATTTTCCTAGGAACTGACTTCAGAGAGAACCTACCCCTCCAGTACCGCCTGCAGCGCGGATTGGCAGAGGCGGCGGACACCGGGCAGCATGTCCACGCTCTGCAGAGCCTTCTCGCTGATCCATTGGCCGCCCGTGGGTGGAGGCGGCAACAGATCCTCGGGCGCGCGGGTGCGCAGGAGGTGGCTGAGGTACAGGCGCTGCTGCCCCTCCAGCCCCTCCAGCCGCAGGAGCCAGGGCGTCGGCAGCCGGCTGGTGCGCTCGTCGAAGACCACGGGGAGCGTGGAGTTGTCCACGAAGTGGAACGGGATGCCCCAGGCCGCTTCAATCTGGGCGGTGAGCAGGGCCGTCGGGAGAAAGCCCGGCGACCAGGGTACCTGGGCCGGCATGAGCAGGCCCCGGTGGGGGCTGTGAGGCGAAGGCACCAGCAGGACAAAGGGCGTCTGCTGGCCATGAACCAGCACCCCCTCGATGAAGGTCGTGAGGTGGACCCGGCCTTCGGCCATTAGCGCCCTCCTGCGGTTTCCAGTTCCTGCATGATGCGGTCGCGGGCTGCGGCGACTTCCGCCACGGCGGCCTCGGGCTTGACCTTGACCACCGCCTTGGTGCGGCGATCCCGAAGCTCCACCACGCCGTCCTTGAGGCCCTTGGTGCCGACCATCAGCCGGAGGGGGAAGCCCAGCAGGTCCGCGTCCTTGAACTTGGCGCCTGGGCTCATGCCTTCGCGGTCGTCGTGCAGCACCTCGAAGCCCGCGGCCTCCAGTTCGCGTTCCACGCGGTCCGCCACGGCCGCCACCTCGGCATTGCCGGGGTCGAGGCTCAGCAGGTGCACCTGGTAGGGCGCGATGGGCCAAGGCCAGATAATGCCGTCGGCATCATAGTTCTGCTCGATGGCCGCGGCCACGGTGCGGGTGATGCCAATGCCATAGCACCCCATGACCATGGGGTGCTCCTGGCCCTGGTCATCCAGGAAGGTGCAGCCCATGCTCTTCGAGTATTTGGTCCCCAGCTTGAACACCTGGCCCACCTCGATGCCGCGGAACGCCTGGTAGCGGCCCTTCCCGCAGCGCGGGCAGGTGTCACCCTCCTGGGCCATGCGGAGGTCGGCGAAGATGCAGCCTTTCAGATCGCGCTCGGGGTCCAGGCCGAAGTGGTGGTAGTCGGTCCGGTTCGCCCCACAGGTGAGGTTGACGGCGCCCTTCAAGCTCTGATCAACGAGAATTGCGACCGAGGCTCGGACGTTGGCAAACCGGGTGCCCTCCCCGGGAATCGGCCCCATGAATCCCGACTTGGCTCCGGTGAATGCTTCGGCCTCGTTGATCTCAACCATGTCCAGCGCATTGGCCCCGAGAAGGTTTTTAACCTTGACCGGGTTCACTTCATGGTCGCCACGAAGAACCACACCAACGTAATGAACATCACTGTACGTTCCTTCCACACCCGGAGCAGGATGCGTTTCCGCGATCGCAGTGGATACCTGGAAGAGATAGAACTTGCTGGTTTGCGCGAGGGCCATGCCCTGGGGGTGCTCGGTGTCTATCATGCCGGCAGCCTGCTCCACCTGCCCGACAACACCCGGTGTGCAGAAATGATCTCGTTTGAGTTCGAACCTATCGCCGCAACTGCCGACAGGCAGTTGCGGCGCCTCGGTCTTCTCGCTGTTGGAGGTGTACTCGCAGCCGTCGCAGCTGAGGATGGCGTCCTCGCCGCTGCCGGCCAGCACGTGGAACTCGTGCGTGAAGCTGCCGCCGATGGCGCCGCTATCAGCCTCCACGGGCCGGAACTTCACGCCCAGGCGGCCGAAGATCCGTTTGTAGGCGTTGAACATGGCCCAGTATTCGCGGTCGGCGTCCGCATCATCCACATGGAAGGAGTAGCCGTCCTTCATGGTGAACTCGCGGCCCCGCATGAGGCCGAAGCGCGGGCGCCGCTCGTCGCGGAACTTGGTCTGGATCTGGAAGAGGTTCATGGGCAGCTGTTTGTAGCTGCGCACGTTCTTCCGCACGATGTCGGTGATGACCTCCTCGTGCGTGGGGCCGAGGCAGAAGTTGTAGAAGGACCGCTCGTCGGGCGTCTCACCGCGGGCGCGCCGCTCGGCGATCTCGGCCTTGGCTTTGCGGTCGCAGAAGCGCAGCAGCTCGTCGCCGTAGAAGGTCCAGCGCCCGCTTTCCTGCCACAGCTCCGCCGGCAGCACCGAGGGCATGAGCAGTTCCTGGCAGCCATCCCGGCCCAGTTCCTCGCGGACGATTTCCTCGAACTTGCGGATGCTCCGGTAGGCCAGCGGCAGGTAGCTGTAGATGCCGGCGGCGGCCTTCTGGATCATGCCGGCGCGGATCATGAGCTGCTGGCTCACGACATCGGCATCGCGGGGTGTTTCACGGAGGGTCTGAATCAGGAGCTTGGATTGCTTCATGGGGTCCTCGAACCTTCGAGTCTATCCCAGGCAAGCGCCACGCCTGCCCCAGGAATGCCGAACCGCGAATCGCCCGAATGGCCCTACGGGCCTACGCGAAACACTTGAAGGCAAAAACCTCAGAAGGCCCGGAAACTCACCTTGCAAAGGCAAGACCAAGACCCCAGCCTTCGTTTCGCGCCTTTTCGCGTCTTTTGCGGTTTCAGTTCAGCAAGCCCTGCACGAGCGCGCTGCCGGCCTTGCCGTCGAAGGCGCCGCCGTGGGCGGCCTGGAGGGCCTTCATCACCGCGCCCATGTCCTTCTTCGACGCGGCGCCGGTCTGGGCGATGGCGGCCTTCACCGCGGCTTCGAGGGCCTCACCCTCCAGCATGGCCGGCAGGTAGGCTTTCAGGATGGTGATCTCGGCTTCCTCCTGCTGGGCCCGCTCGGCCTGCCCCACCTTGCGGAACTGGGCCACGCTGTCCTCCCGGGACTTCACCAGGCGCTTGAACACCGCCAGGGCGTCCGCCTCAGAGAGGGCGCCCTGGGGACTGAGGCCCTTGGCCACGGCCTCGTTCTTGTAGGCGGCCAGGGCCATGCGCAGCACTTGGGTGCGTGCCGCATCCCTGGCGAGCATGGCGATCTTCAAATCGGCCTGCAGGCGGTCGAGCATGGGAACCTCCCTCAGAACCCCCATCCTGACCGTTCCCGGTCCCGAACGTCCATTAATCATGCCGTGGGCAGGGGCTGCCGAAACCCCAGGCAAGCCCGCCAGGAACCCCCATGAACGTCGCCTTCATCAACCCCTTCATCGAGTCCACCCTCCGCAGCCTGGAGATGATGGCCAGCATCACCGCGGAGAAGACAGGGCTTTCGGTGAAGGAAGACCTGATCACCACCTTTGATATTTCGGCCATCATCGGCCTCACGGGTGACACCTCCGGTTCGATCATCCTGAGCTTTCCGAAGCAGCTTGCCTGCCGGATCGCCAGCAACATGCTCATGGAGGAGATCCCCGAACTGAATCAGAGTGTCGAGGACGCCGTGGGCGAGATCGGCAACATCGTGGTGGGGGATGCCCGCCGCATCCTCATCCAGGACGGATTCAGCCTTTCCATCTCCGTCCCCACCGTCGTCGTGGGCACTGGCCACAAGATCAGCCGCACCGGCGATGTGCCTTGCATCGCGATTCCCTTCAATACCCCGTTCGGGGAATTCGAAGTGAACGTGGGGTTGAAGGAGTAGCCATCGGCGGACACAGAATGGGGCGCCACTGGCGCCCCATTCTGTGTTGCAGCCGGCGGCTCGCCGGTCGCATCAGGCCTACTCGTACTTGATGACTTCCACGGGGCAGCCCGCAGCGGCAGCCTTGATGCTGTCTTCCAGATCCGAGCCGTTGCTCCCGGAGAGGGGGCTCTGCTCGTCGCGGTTCTCGCTGTCCACACCATCCTCGCGCACGCTGCCGTTGATGTTGCAGCTGGTATCAGTGACGTGGAAGACATCGGGGCATTCGGCTTCGCACGCGTTGCAGACGATGCAGCCTTCCTCGATCCAAACTTTGGTGATGGCCATGGGTCGTTTCCTCCGGATTCGTTGGGCCCAGGGGGTGGGCGGACCGTTCCAACCTAGCATCGCTTCCGGGGGGAACCAAGCCTCCCCTGGGCCGGAAGGCCGTGGGAGACTGGATTTGTGACGGAGGTCCACCCATGAGCCTGCAGGAGACTGGGATCCTTGCCCGGATCCGTGCTCTGCTGCCCGGCGGCACGGATTTGACCGATGACTGCGGGCCGCTGCCTGCCCCACCCGCGGGTCAGCAGCTCCTGGTCACCACGGACTTGATGGAATCAGGTCAGCACTTCCGCCTGGACTGGCATCCACCCGGCCTGCTGGCCCGCAAGCTCCTGATGGCGAACCTTTCAGATCTGGATGCCTCCGGAGCCACGCCCTTCGGCTACACCTTGACGCTCGCCCTGGGGCCTGAAACCACAGAGGACTGGATCGAGGCCTTCCTGGCTGGGCTGGCCGAAGCCTCCCGCGCCACCGGCGTCCGGGTGCTGGGAGGCGATACGGTGGGCCGTCCATCAGGCGTAGGCCTTGGCCTCACGGCCTTTGGCTTCGCGACCCGATGGCTGCGGCGCGATGGTCTTCAGGAGAAGGATCGGATCTACCTCGACCAGATGCCCGGGGCGAGCCTGCGGGGCCTCCGCAAGCTCCAGGCCGGTGCCCGCTGGGATCCCGCCCGGCCCGATCCCGATCTGGCCGCCCACCTGGCTCCCAGCCCACGGCTCGGCCTGGGCGTGCGTTTGGCGGCCCTGCCCGAGGTTCATGCCTGCCTGGATCTTTCCGATGGTCTCAGCCGCGACCTCCGCAACCTGGCCGAGGCATCAGCACTCAGCATCGCCGTGGATCCCGCCCTGGCGGAAGATGCACTCCAGGGCGGCGAGGACTATGCCCGCTGCTTCGGCAGCAGCCTTCCGCGCGCCGAGCTCGAAGCTCGCCTGGGCCTCCCTCTGATCGAGGTCGGACGGGTTCTGCCACGCCTGGAACAGCCGCTGCTGGCCTATGATGGAGAAGCCCTCCGGCCCTTGCCGGATCTCAGTTTCAACCATTTTGGACGCCCCTGACCCCATGAAGCACCCGGACAAGACCCATCTCTGGGCCCGCACCAAGCGCTACATGGCGGATCCAGATCTGGAGCCCCACCACCTCGGCTGGAGCTTCGCCCTGGGCCTTTCCATCGCCATGAACCCACTGCTGGGGCTCCACACCGGGCTGGTTGTGGCTGCCTGCGCCCTGCTCCAGAAATTGCACCGTCCCCTGGCGCTCCTCGGCGCCTTCATCAACAACCCCTGGACCATGGTGCCCATCGCCACGGCCTCCACCCTGCTCGGCAACCTCCTCCTGGGCCGCGGCCTCGCCATTGATCTGAGCGGCGTGGACTGGACCAGCATCGGCTGGCACAGTTTCAGCACCCGCGAGGGGTTCCATCTCATGGCGGAGATGCTGCGCCCCATCCTGGTGCCCTACCTGCTAGGCGGTTTCGTCCTCAGCCTGCTCGCCATTCCCGTGGGATATTTTCTGATGCTGAGGCTGGCGCGCCATTTGCGCCACCCGGAACCCATTCCCCACCCCTGATTGGAGTCCCCCATGGACATGCGTTTCCTCATGAAACAGGCCCAACAGATGCAGGCCAAGCTGCAGGAGGCCCAGGCCGCCCTCCGGGTGGAAGGCACCGCCGGCGGCCAGCTGGTCAAGGTCACCCTCAATGGCTCCAAAGAACTGATGGGCCTCTCCATCGCCAAGGAGGCCATGGATCCGGAGGATCCCTCCATGCTGGAGGATCTCCTGATGGCTGCCTTCCGCGATGCCACCCAGAAGGCCGACGAGGCCATGAAGCAGCAGATGGGTGGCATGGGGGGCGGCCTGAACATCCCTGGATTGGGTTTCTGAGGTCGAGGAGCGGACCGTGAAGCTGCCCGCGCCCCTGGAAGCGGTGGTGGAAAGCCTCCAGAAACTGCCTGGAGTGGGCGCCAAATCCGCCCAGCGCATGGCCCTTCATCTGCTGAAGGAAGGGCCCGAGGCCATGGCCCACCTGGCCCGCCAGCTCCAACAGGCCGCAGAGAAAGTGGGCTTCTGTCAGGTGTGCGGGGCCTTCACGGACCAGCCCACATGCCCCATCTGCCTGGATCCCCGGCGGGATGCCCACAGCCTCGTGGTGGTCGCCGAGGCCTCGAACGTCCTCAGCTTCGAGCGCAGCGGCCATTTCCGGGGCCGCTACCACGTGCTGGGCGGCCTCATCTCTCCGTTGCGCGGCGTGGGGCCCGACCAGCTCCGCATCCGGGAGCTGCTGAAGCGCCTGGAGGATGGCGCGATCCAGGAAATCATCCTGGCCACCAACCCCACGGTGGATGGCGAAGCCACCGCCAGCTGGCTGGCCCGCATCCTCGATCCCATTGGCATCCGCACCAGCCGCATCGGCCTGGGACTCCCGATCGGAAGCGACCTCGAATACGCCGACGAACTCACCCTCGACCGCGCCCTGGAAGGGCGGCGGCCCGTCTGATTCAATAGCGGCAGAGAACCTCGCCTCGGGCCCAGGCCTGGCAGGCGAGGCGCTGGCCGGGCTGGGCCCTCAGGGCCTTCAGCACCCGCGATTCCGCCACGCCCATCTCGCTGAGGTGCTCCGCGCCCTCCGCGACCGTGACCAGACAGGTGCCGCAGCGGGCGTGGCCCCCGCAGCGGTGATTGAGGGGCACACCCGCCTTCGAGCTGGCGGCGAGCAGGGAGATCTCCTGCTCGCAGTCCGCTGCGCCGGGTGTCTTGCCATCGAATCGGATCGTATGCATGGAAGCCTGGGACAGAAGCCAGCGGGATCGCGGGCGGACAGAACCACTCTACCAGCAGGGTCTGGGCCGCTTTCCGCGGTCCAGCCTCGGTGCCAGGACAAATCCCAGCTTGGCCCGTTCAGGCCCGGGCCATCAGCTTGGCGCGGGTATAGGGGATGAGTCCCCCCGCATCCATGATGCCCTTGCGGGAGGCTGGGAGCTGGATCTGCTCGAAGGCCTTGCCCGTGGTGCGGTTCAGCACCTGCGTGGCCGTGATCTCCAGTTCATCGCCCTCGGAGGCCTCAAGCGCCGGACAGATGACCACCTGGAGGCCGAGGTTAATGGCGTTCTGGAGGAAGATGCGCGCGACGCTCTTCGCCACCACCGCCACCTCATGGCCTTTGAGGGTGGAGGCGGCCTGTTCGCGGCTGGAGCCGCAGCCGAAGTTCTCGCCGCCCACGATAATGGAGCCGGAGGGAAAGGCCTTGGCCTTGAGCTGGGCGTTGAATTCCGTGCGGTCGAAGAAGGCGAACTGGGGCGTCTCCGAAGGCAACACCGTGGCCATGAAGCGGCCCGGGTAGATGTCGTCAGTGCTGATGTCGTTGCCGAGCGAAATGATGACCTTGGCCATGAGAGACTCCAAAGAAATTGGGAACCGCGAAACCTGCGAAAAACCGCGAAAGAAGGCCTGGGGTCGAGGGGTGCCGGACAGCATTCAGACTTGGCCAGGCTGGGATAAGGATGAATCCAGGTGCACTCGGACCATCCATTTTCGCGTCAATTTGTGCCTTTCGCGGTTCCAGATCAGTGCTTCCGGGGATCGGTGATGACGCCGGTGAGGGCGGAGGCCGCGGCGACGGCGGGACTGCAGAGGTAGACCTCGCCCGTGGGGTTGCCCATGCGGCCCTTGAAATTCCGGTTCGTGGTGCTCAGCGCCACCTCGTGATCGCCCAGGGCGCCTTCGTGGACGCCCAGGCAGGGGCCGCAGCCGGAGTTCATCACCACCGCGCCCGCCTTCATGAGGTCGTGGACATAGCCCTTGTCCAGGGCCTTGGCGAAGATCCGGCTGGAAGCCGGGAACACCAGCATGCGCGTACCCTCGGCCACCTTCTTCCCGCGCAGCATGTCCGCGGCGATGGCCAGGTCGTCCAGGCGGCCGTTGGTGCAACTGCCGATGACGATCTGCTGGACCTTGGTGCCCGCCACCTGATCCACGGACTTCACGTTGTCCACCATGTGGGGGCAGGCGATCTGCGGGGCAAGGGTAGAGACGTCAATCTCCATCGTCTGGACGTAGGTGGCATCCGGATCGGGCGCCACGGTGGTGATCGTTTCCATCACGCCAGCTTCCTCATGCAGGTAGCGGAGGGTCTCTGCGTCGCCGGGCACAATGCCGGAGGTGGCACCAGCTTCCACGCTCATGTTGCAGATGGCCAGACGGCCGCTGGTGCTCATCTTCCGGATGGTCTCGCCATGCCACTCCAGCACCTTGAAGTTGGCGCCCTGGGCCGTGAGCTTGCCGATGACGTGCAGGATCAGATCCTTGGCGCCCACCATGGGCGGGAATTCGCCGTTGACCACCACCTTGATGGTGGCGGGCACTTCGATGTTCACGGCGAGGCCGAGGGCCCATACCGAGGCCATCTCCGTGGCGCCGATGCCGAAGGCGAAGGCACCCAGGGCCCCGTGGCTGGTGGTGTGGGAATCGGTGCCCACCACCACGAAGCCTGGCCGGACGTAGCCGTATTCAGGGAGGATCTGGTGGCAGATGCCGCCCACATCGCCGCGCACATCGTGGAACTTGGTGATGCCATTCGCGGCCACGAATTCGCGGATTTTCTTCTGGTTCGTGGCGGTCTTGGGGGATTCGGCCGGCACGCGGTGATCGAAGATGATGGCGACCCGCGAGGGATCCCACACCTTCGGGGCCAGGCCCGTGCCCTCGAACACCTCCCGGTGCTGGTTGATGACCAGCGCGGCATTCTCGTGGGACATGGCGAGGTCCACCTTCGGCTCCACCACATCCCCGGCCTTCACGGACAGCAGGCCCGCGGCGCGGGCCAGGATCTTCTCGACAACGGTCATGCCCATGGGAATCTCCTCAGATGACGCCTTTGGATTTCAATTCAGTCAGCTCGTCCTCGCCCAGCCCCAGGGCGGAATAGACCTCGCGGTTGTGCTCACCCAGGACCGGCGGGGGCGTATCCACCGAGCCGGGGGTCTTCTCGAACAAGGCCGTGAGGCCGAAGACCTCGACCTCGCCCATCCCCTCCAGGGGCACCTTCTGGAGGACGCCCCGGTGCTGGATCTGCGGCTGGCGAAGGGCCGCCTCCAGATCCAGGATCGCCCCACTGGGCACGTCCTTCGCATTAAGCACTTCTACCCAGAAACCGGTAGGTTTCTGGGCCAGTCGAGCCTCCAGCAAGGGGGTGAGTTCCTTCCGGTTCTTCTTGCGGGTGTCCCGCTCCTGGAAGCGGGGATCCGTCTTGAGCTCCGGCACTTCCAGCGCCTCGCAGACGGCCTCCCACTGTTCCTGCTTGTTGGCCGCGATGTTGATGTGGCCATCCTGGGTGCGGAACGTCCCGCTGGGCGCCGCGGTGAAGTTGTCATTGCCCATGAGGGCCGGCTGCTGTCCGCCGATGAGCAGGTTCGCCGCCACCCAGCCCATGAGGGGCATGATGCTGTCCAGCAGTGCCACATCAATGAACTGGCCTTCGCCGGTGCGCTCCCGGTGGAAGAGGGCCGCCATCACGGCGAAGGCCGCGTTCAGGCCACCCACGGTGTCGCAGACCGGGAACCCGGTGCGGAGCGGATTCAGCCGCTCGTCGCCGTTCACCGCCATTTCGCCCGAAAGCCCCTGGATGATCTGGTCGTAGGCCGGCTTGAAGGCGTCAGGGCCCGTCTGACCGAAGCCAGAGATGGCGCAGTAGATGAGCTTCGGGTTCAGCTCCGACAAGACCTTGTAGCCCAAGCCGAGGCGATCCATCACACCGGGGCGGAAGTTCTCCACCACCACATCCGCATCCTTCACGAGCTTGCGGAACAGCGCCTTGCCTTCGGGGGCCTTGGTGTTCAGGGTGATGGAGCGCTTGTTGCTGTTCTGGGCCAGAAAGCTGGTGCCCATGAGCTTCTTGTTCAGCTCGGGCAGGATCCCCAGCTTGCGGGCCAGGTCGCCATCCTTCGGGTTCTCGACCTTGAGGACATCCCCCCCCAGGAGGGCCAAGTGGAGCGTCGTGAAAGGCCCGGACAGGACGTTGGTGAGATCCAGGACCTTGATGCCTTCGAGGATCCTGCGGCTCATGCCTGCCCCTTCGCGGTGATGGCTCCCGTCTTGTACACGCAGCCCGGCAGCTCCCGGCCGAAGAAGGAGGAAACCTCCCGTGCCACACCCAGGAGGACTCCCAGATGGATCTCGGTCCGCTGGCCGTTGCGCTGGAGGCCATGCACAAGGTCTTCCGTGGCCACATTGCCCGACGCCACCTGGGTGAAGGGGCATCCGCCGAGACCACCGAAGCTGGTCTCGATGGAGGCGGCACCCGCATCCATCGCCGCGTAGACGTTGGCCATGCCCAGGCCGAAGGTGTTGTGGATGTGGGCCGTGAACTCCGCCGAGGGATCCAGCTCCAGGAAGCAGCGCAGGTAGCGGCGGATCTGGGCAGGATGCGCGTGGCCCGCGGTGTCCGCGAGGCTGATGCTGTGGAGTCCGGCTTCCAGGTAGGCCTCCACCAGGGCCCGCACACGCTCGAAGGCGATGGCTCCCTCGAAGCCGCACCCGAAGGCGCTCTGGACGCTCACCTGCACCCGGCGGCCGGTCTTCTGGGCGGCCTTGGCCATGGCAACGATCCGGCCCGTGGCCTCCTCCGTGGACATGCCCGTGTTCTTCCGGCTGTGGGTGTCGGAGGCGGATACGCCCATGCAGATCATCCCCACGCCCACATCCATCGCCCGCTCCAGCCCCTTCTCGTTGAGTACAAGACCGGAGAGGAGCGCCCGGTGGGTTTCCCCGCCCAGAACGCGGAACAATTCGTCCGTATCGGCCATCTGGGGCAGCTTGTCGCCCCGGACGAAGGAGCCGACCTGGACGATGTCCACACCGGAATCCGCCACGCGGCGGATCCAGTCGAGCTTCACTGCCGTCGGCACCACCTGGCGCTCGTTCTGGAGGCCGTCCCGGGGGCCGACTTCATGGATGAGGATGGGTTTCATGGTGCAATCCTTGGACTCACGACTAAGACCACGAAGACCGCTAAAAAGCTTGTTCTCATTTCACGTTCGTCAGCTTTCCGCCGTCAGGATTCACAGTTTCGCGGCAATGGCCTCACCCATCTCGAGCGTGGTGGCGCTGCCGCCCATGTCGTAGGTCCGGACCTTGCCCTCGGCGATGACGGCAGCCGTGGCCTGCTCCAACCGCGCGCCCTTCTCGGTCTCACCCAGCCAATCGAGCATCATCTTGGCGGCCAGGATGGTGGCGATGGGATTCACCTTGTACTGGCCCGCGTACTTCGGGGCGCTGCCGTGGCTGGGTTCGAAGACAGCCAGCTTCTCGCCGATGTTGCCGGAGCAGCCGAAGCCCAGGCCGCCCACCATCTGGGCCGCCAGATCGCTGACGATGTCGCCGAAAAGGTTGGTGGCCACCATCACGCCGTAGTTCTTCGGGTTCTTCAGCATCCACATGGTGATGGCATCCACGTTGGCGTCATCCATGGCGATACCCGGGTATTCCTGGGCGATGCGCTTGCCGATTTCCAGGAACATGCCCTCGGTGGCCCGCACCACGTTGGCCTTGTGGATGATCGTCACCTTGGGATAGCCGAACGTCTTCGCATACTCGAAGGCCGCACGGATGATGCGCTCGCAGCCCTTCCGGGTGTTCACCTTGCAGGTGATCGCGAATTCATCGCCCGCGAGATCCGCGAAGTGGCCGAAAGGCTTGCTGTTCGCCTTCAGCACGGCCTTCACCTCATCGGGCACGGGGCTGAACTCCACGCCGGAGTAGAGATCCTCGGTGTTCTCGCGGAACACCACCATGTCAATGCCGTCCCGGTAGTTCAGGGGGTTGCCGGGGTAGGCCTTGCAGGGGCGCAGGCAGGTGTAGAGGTCGAACATCTGCCGCATGCGCACGATGGGGCTGCGGTACACGAGGCCCTTGCCCTTCAGCTCCGGCACGAGCTCCGCCTCGGCCTCCTTCACCGGCTTGGAGGTGATGGCGCCGAACATGGCGGCATGGCTCTTCTTCAGCAGATCCATGGTGCGCTGGGGGAAGGCCTCGCCCTCCTTGCACCAGAACTCCCAGCCGATGTCGCCGTGGGTGTAGGTGGCGTCGAACTTCAGAGCGTCGAGGCAGATCCTGGCCGCCTCCATGACTTCGACGCCCACACCGTCGCCGGGCAGCCACGCGATGTTGAACTGGCTCATGGGATCTCTCCTTGGAGTCGGACCGGATTCGGATGACCACATCGTCCGCAATCCATCATGATGACGGTCTGGGAAATCCCCCGCCTCGGCAGCCGTCACAATTCCCCGGGAAATCCGGGAAAGCCGGGCGACCGGCGACGGATCGTCAAATCCGGCTCACTTGCAGGCCAGCCAACTGGCGCCACTGCGGACTTCGGCCACCAGCCTCACACCCATGGGCTCCAGGTCGTCGGCCCCTTCCATGGCCTCCTTCAGGAGGGCCGAGGCGCGTTCGACCTCCCCCGGGGGAGCCTCCATCAACAGCTCGTCGTGGACCTGGAGCAGCAGGCGCGCCCGCAGGCCTTCGGCTTCGAGGGTCCGGTGCAGACGCACCATGGCCCGGCGCATGAGATCCGCCGCGGTGCCCTGCACCACCGTGTTCACGGCCTCACGGAGGCCCGCCGCCTGGAACCGCTTATCGGCGCTCTGCAACTCGGGAATGCGGCGGATGCGCCCCCAATGGGTGCGCACCAGCCCTTCCTCGATCGCCTTGGCCTTGGTGCCCTCGATCCATTCGGCCACCTTCGGCATGCGCTCGAAGTACCGCTCGATGAAGGCCTTGGCCTCCTTCTGGCTGACGCCGATGTTGGCGGCGAGGGCGAAGGCGCCCTGCCCGTAGAGCAGGCCGAAATTGACGGCCTTGGAGGCGCTGCGCTGCTCCGGGGTGACCTCCGCCATGGGGACGTTGTAGACCTCGGAAGCCGTGCGGCGGTGGATGTCCTCCCCGGCCTCGAAAGCTCCCAGCAGCACGGGATCCTGGGCCAGGGCCGCCACCACCCGCAGCTCGATCTGGCTGTAGTCGGCATCCAGCAGCACCCATCCCGGCTCGGGCACGAAGGCGCCGCGGATGGCGCGGCCCTCCTCCGTGCGGATGGGGATGTTCTGGAGATTCGGATCGTTGGAGGCCAGGCGGCCCGAGGCCACGACGGCCTGGTGCAGCTTGGTGTGCACCCGGCCCGTGACGGGGTTCACCATCTGGGGCAAAGCCTCCACATAGGTGCCCAGCAGCTTCACCATCTGGCGGTGCCGCAGCAGTTCCCGGGCGATCTCCGCGCCGTGCCGACCGGCCAGCTCCTCCAGGGTCTCCTCGTCGGTGCTGGGGGCCTTCGTCTTACCCGTGACCTTGATGACGGGCAGCTTCAGTTTTTCGAAGAGGATGGTACCGAGCTGGGTAGGGCTGTTGAGGTTGAAGGGCTCGCCCGCAAGCTCCAGCACCCGCGCCTCGGCGCGCTTGCGCTCCGCGTGCATGCGCACGGCAAGGTCGGAAAGGACCGTCAGATCCAGCCGCATGCCGCGGCGCTCCAGGGCCGCCAGTACTTCCACGAGCGGGAGGTCCACCTCCGCGTAGAGGCGCCCCAGCCGGTCGTCCACAAGGCCTTTTCGGAGCTTGTCGCAAAGTTGCAGGGCCAGGTCCGCATCCTCGGCAGCGTATTGCACGGCCCGCTCGAACTCGGCTTCGTCGAAGCGCTTCTGGGCCTTCCCCTTCCCCACCACCTCCTCGAAGGCGATGGGCTTCACATCCAGATGGCGGACGGAGAGATCATCCAGGTTGTGCCGGACGCCGCTCTCCAGGAGGAAGCTCAGCACCATGCTGTCGTCGGCCAGACCCCGCACGGGCAGGTGGTGGCGGGCCAGCACCTGGAGGTCGTACTTCAGGTTCTGGCCGCATTTCGCCACGGAGGCATCCGCGAACAGGGGCGCCAGCAGCCGCCGGGCCTGCGCGAAGGGCACGTTGCGGGAGTCCAGATGAGGCCCCAGCTCCGCGAAGAAGGCCTCCGGATCGCCCCGCAGGTCCAGCAGGGAGTCCGGCAGTCCGCTGTCCGGCAGCAATCCAGGCAGCGCACCCTCGGTATCGGCCGTCGGCGGCTTCAGGTGCGCCAAGGGCACGTAGAGCCCTTCGTTGGGATTCCAGGCCAAGCTGAGGCCCACGAGGTGCCCCCGGGTCGCCTCGACACTGGTGGTTTCCGTGTCCAGGCCGAAGCGTCCCGCGGCCCGGCAGGCGGCAATGGCCTCCTCCAGATCCATGAGCGTCGCCGCGGCCCGGTACCTGCGCACGGAGCCAGCCTGCTCAGCGCTCTGCGTGAACTCCTTGGTCAGCGCCTGGAAGCCCAGTTCCTTGAACGTGGCGCGGGCCCGCTGCTCGTCCACGCCGGGATAGGCCAGATCCCCGGCATGCAGGGGCAGGGCGAGGTCGGTCACCACCGTCACGAGCCGTCGGGTGAGATCCAGCCAGCCGGAATCCGGATCCGCAGCCGTCTCCAGCCCTTCGCGCTGCTTGGGCTTGAGCTCCGCCTTGGCGGCCAGTACGGCATCCAGACTTCCGTATTTCTCCAGCAATTGGGCCGCGCCCTTCTCGCCGATGCCCGGCACGCCCTTCACGTTGTCGGAGGCGTCGCCCACCAGGCTGAGGAAGTCCACCACCTGCTCGGGCCACACGCCCATGCGTTCCCGTACACCCGCCCGGTCGTGCCAGACCTCACCTTCTTTGGTGTTGAGCACCTGGATCTTCCGATCGTCATCCACGAGCTGGAGGAGATCCTTGTCGGGGCTCACGATCACCGAAGCCAGCCCTTCGCCAGCAGCTTCCCGCGCCAGGGTGCCCAGGACGTCGTCCGCCTCGTAGCCGTGCAGTTCCACGATGGGGATGCTCAGCGCCTCGACAAGCTGCCGGATCATCGGGATCTGGGGCCGCAGATCCTCCGGCATCTCGGCCCGGTTGGCCTTGTACTCGGGATAGATCTGGTGGCGGAAGGTGGGCTCCGGCGTGTCGAAGACACAGGCGATGTGCGTCGGCTTGTGCTTCTCGAGGAGCTGGAGCACCAGGCGGGTGAACGTGTACGCAGCCCCGTTCTTCAGCCGGGGATTGGCGAAATAGGCGCGAAAAATGAACGCGAAGGTGTCAACCAGGTAAAGGCGTTCCTCAGCCATGCATTGCCCCCGTGCCGAACGGCGAGGTCTCGCGTATCCGCGCAGCGGATACCGAGAGAATGAACGCAAAGGTGTCAATCAGGTAAAGGCGTTCCTCAGCCATGCATTGCCCCCGTGTCGAACGGCGAGGTCTCGCGTATCCGCGCAGCGGATACCGAGAGAATGAACGCGAAGGTGTCTAGGAGGTCGCGGCGTGCTTCAGGCATGCCTCCAGTGTCCCACCTCACCTCAGTCCGAACACCCGGCGCAGGAGGCGTTCCCACCAGGCGGCGGGCAGGAGGGCCTTGGCCTTCCCGGCCCAGAAGGCATCCCTCCCGATGACCACCCGGCGCGGCGGGTGGTCGGCGACCAGGGCCCTCACAATGCGCCGGGCACAGGCCTCGGCGGGAATGCCCATGGCGCGTCCCCGGGTCCGGGCGGCCAGATGGCGCGCCAGGACGGCCTCGTAGCGGGTGCCCCGGGCCCGCTCCCGCAGGTCACCCCAGGCCCGCGCGAGGTTTTCCTGGAAGGCGGTGCGGATGGCGCCGGGCTCCACCAGCACCACGGCCACGTCCTTGCCAATCTCCAGACGCAGGGTCTCCGCGAGGGCCACCACCGCATGCTTGGAGGCGTTGTAGGGGCCCGCCAATGGGATGGACAGACGCCCGAGCATGGACGCCACCTGGATGATGCGCGGGGCGGGCTGGCGCCGGAGCAGGGGCAGGAAGGCGGTGGTGACCGCGTGGAGCCCTACCACGTTGGTCTCGAACTGGGCACGGAGATCCTCCGGCCGCGCCAGTTCCAGGGGCCCCGTCTGGCCGTAGCCCGCATTGTTCACCAGGGCCCGCAGGGGTAGGTCCGCACAGGCGGCCACCGCCTCAGCGATGCTGCGGGGATCCGTAACATCCAGGGCCAACACCCGCAGATCCTCCCCCGGCGGCAGGTCCGTCAGGGTTTCCAGGCGGCGGGCCGTGGCCACCACGCCCCAGCCCGCCTCCCGGCAAAGGGGCACCAGGGCGCGCCCGATGCCCGTGGAACAGCCCGTGATGAGCACCCAGGGACGGGGCCCTGAAGCAGGCATCAGTT
This sequence comes from Acidobacteriota bacterium, assembly GCA_021794095.1. Taxonomy (GTDB): domain Bacteria; phylum Acidobacteriota; class Holophagae; order Holophagales; family Holophagaceae; genus Geothrix. The sequence continues at coordinate 144,677 of JAJYRN010000003.1, forward strand.
CCGGCCCATCACCAGGATGGAGAAGGTACCCGGAACGATGTGGGGCCAGCCTCCGGCGGGGTTCGGCTGGAGTTGCGCGAAGGGGAGGAAGATCTCGTGGGTAGCGGGATCCAGTTCCATGGTCCTGGCACTCCGGCGGGTCTGGAGCGTGTCCACCACCTCGAAGTGGTCGCCCTTCCCTTCGTGGATCACGGTCGTGGTGCCATCCCCGCAGGAGGCGAAGACAAAGTGCGTGCCCGCGTCGAAACGGGCCGCATCCACGCCCTTGCCGATGGGCAGGGTGGTCACGACCTTGCCGGTGTCCGCGTTCATGACCACCAGCTTCTGGTTGTGGCAGCCGATGAAGAGGCGCCGGGAGGCGGGATCCATGGTGAGGGCCGAGGGGGATTCACCGGGGGCGATCGTCCACCGGGCCGTCACCTTCAGGGCCCGGGGATCGAGCTGCAGCATCTCGCTCTTGTCTTCCAGGTTGGCGTAGACATGGCCCTTCCCATCGGCGACGGCGAATTCCGGACGGCCGCCGAGGGCGATCGTGCCATGCACCTTGCCCGTGGCCGCCTCGATGACCGTGGCGTCATTCCCATGCCCGTTGAAGGTGAGGACCAGACCATCCTTGAGGTCGGCGATGATGGCGTCCGGACCCTTGCCGGTGGGGACCGTGCCCAGCCTCTTGAGCGTCTTCAGGTCAAAGATCGCCGCGGCATCGGCCTTCCCTTCGCTGATATAGCCGCGCCCCACGGCAGGCACGAGGGCCACCCCATGCACCCCGGGCGTATCCGTGATGCGCCCCAGTTCCTTGCCGTCCTTGGCGTCCAGCACCACCACGGCATCGCCGTGGGTGACGAAGAGGCGGCCGGTGCTGGCATCCAGCGTCACGTAGTCCCAGCCACCGGGGCCGGAGACGGGGAAGGTGCGCAGCACGTGGTAGCCGCTGCCGGAGGCGGCCGAAAGCAGCGTGGCGCAAAGGGCGAGCATTGGAATTCGAAGGCGCATGGGTTCTCCTTGATTGCGACTCAGCCTAGCACCACGAGGTATGAATCAACGTGACAAGAATCGCCCGAGAACCACCCACCCGGCCCCGCCCGCCAGGGTCAGGAGAAGGCCGATCCAGGCCAGGCCCAGCGCCGGATCCCGGTCCACCCGCAGGTTCAGCGCCGGTGGAGGCCCTGGCGCGTAGCCAGCCACATAGAAACGGAAGCCGCGGAACACCAGCGGCTTCCCGGCCGTGCAGGCACCCCGCGCCAACTCGACCCCGGTGGCATCGGTCACCGCCAGCGTGGCCGACAGGTCGCGCGGATCCGGGCCCTTGGGCCGGTAGATCAGGTGGATGCGCCCCCCGAGGAACGCCGCACCCACCGGCTGGCCGTCCGGCCCAAAGGACTGGAGCCAGTGGCTTCCGGCGGCCCCCGTCGCGGGATCCCACACGCGCAACCGCAGCACTGGATGTCGGGCCTGGGCGCCCGCCTCCGCCTCGGGATCAGGCACGAAATCCGGCTCGAACCGCGCATGGTCGTAGCGGGCCAGCACGGTCACCGACAGGCCCTTCTCTACGACGAACGGTTTGTCCAGCGTCAGGTCTTCCGTGCGGACCACGCGGCCATTCTCCAGCAGACGGATTTTTCCGTCCTCGCGGGTGATCAGCACGAAACGCTCCTGCAGCTCGGCGCCCTCGGGATCGTAGCGAAGTGTCATCCCCGGGGGGAGCACGCGCGCCAGATAGGCGCCATAGGCCTTGTCTTCGACAGGCTGGGCGCTCAGGAGGAGCGCCGCCGAGGCGCCACTGGCCTGGCGGAGCTGGACCTGGATCCAGGGGTTCCGGTAAAAGGGGGTGCGGCTGAACAGCTCCGGCTTCCCGCCCGGTCCCTTCCGCAGGCCGCCGAAATCCGGATAGATGCCCGTCACCGTGAGGCTGAACCCCGGCAAGTCCCAGACCTCACCCAGCCGAGCCGGATGCTCCAGGGTCTTGCCCATGAAGCCAAGCACCAGCTTCGGCTCTGTGGGGGGATGGGGACGCAGGGCCTGCACCAGGGCGGGGTCGAAGCGATCCCGGTAGACCACGGCGAAGCGTCCCTGGGGTTCATCCCGGCGCCAGCCAGCGGGATCCTGCGCGAAGAGCACACCCACCAGGGGCTGCGTGCTTCCCAACCCCAGCATGACCTGGATGGCGGGGTTGGGTGGGCCCTGGGGATCCTCCGTCACCTGGCCGCTGGGGCGGGCATCCGGAATGAGCTTCTCCACCTGGTACCGCAGGCCGCCCGGCAGCGCGCCGCCCTGACCGGGTTCGACAGCGCTTGTCCAGGGCGCCGCGCCAGCGGCCCCGGGCGAATTCCCCAGAACGGCGAGCCGGAAGGCGGGGGAAGATGGGGCCACATGGGCCTGCGCCAGGCGGATCCGGAATCCGGGCAGGGTCAGGGGGCTCTCCGCAGACCGCGCGGGCTGGAACACCGCTGCGGTCGCGCCCTGAGCCACCCACTGGGACGCCTGCTGGCCCTCCGCGCGGTTCCAGAGGGAAGCCCCGGCCAGCAGAAGCAGCCCACCCGCCAGCAGCGGACGATCGGGCCTCGTCGTCCATCCTGCCCGCCCCCTCCAGGCCCAGGCCAGGGCCAGTCCCGCCAGGGGCAGGAGCAGGCTCTCCAGCCAGAGGCTGCGGGCCAGGTCGGGCATCCGCGCGGTGGCCAGCAGGGAGAATGGCGCATTCAGGAAGCCCCCGGGAAGGACTTCTCCGCCGCGGGCCCGGACCACGGCTGCCCCCGCAGCCAGGGCCAACAGCAGGATGCCGATCAGACATCCAGCCAGGGCGCGGGAGGTGAGGAGGCGGCGGCCCCGGGCCGGAGTCGCGAAAGCCAGGACCGCCGCCCCAAGCAGGCAGACACCCAAGGGCGCCAGGGCCTGCGCCACAGGGCCGACGCCCCGCCGCTGGAACCCGGTTTCGAGGGCCATCCAGAGCAGCGCCCAGGCCGCCGTGGCCAATGCCAGTGCGGCCATGGTCCAGGCTCGGCGCGGAAGGGAACGGGAATCGGGGGCCAGATCGGTCATCGGGGCTCGCGCAGCAAGCCCCCAGTATGGCCGCCTCAGACCAGGGCCAGCAGGGCCACCAGGTAGAAGCTGAGGTCCACGCTCAGTTCGAAGCGGTGTCGCCCCGTGGTGAAACGCTCATGGTAGAGCCAGAGGTAGAGCATGGGGTAGCTGGCGCAGAGCACCAGCACCAGGGCCACAGCCATGGGATGGCCCTCGGCATGGCTCTGGAACGTCAGCCAGAGGGTGCCCGCCAGCAGGGTGCTCAACAGGAGCACCAGCACGGCCTTGGTGGCGCGCTTGCCGAGCAGAATGGGTAGGGTTTCCTTGCCCACGATCTGATCGTTCTGCATGTCGCGGATCTCGTAGATCACCGTCCGGACGAAGGCCAGCACCCCCACCAGGAAGAGCGCCGCGAAGGCACGGAGATCCCAGACGCGGCCCTGCTGCCACACGGGCATGGCCACCGCCACCGTGGCCAGGGCCACCGCCACCAGCACATCCTTGGAGCCGGGAATGGAGCGCAGGCTCAGCGTCCTGGGGCCCAGGCGGACAGGCCGCTTGTAGGCCGCGCCCAGGAGGGCGGCCGCCACAATCACGACCAGGGCCCGGGTGCCGAGACTGGCCGCCAGCCCCAGCGTGATCACCAGGGCCACGATTCCAGAACTCATCAGCTTGCGGCGGTTGCGCTCCAGGAACCTCGCCCGGGCGGGCCCCTTGGCGCCGGTTCCCAGGGGATCCAGGAAGGGGCTCAGCAGGTACATGGACAGCACGTACGAGGCCGTGACCAGCGGGTAGCGCCAGCTGGCGGGCAGACCCAGCCATTTGTGGACGCCCACGGTCATCAGTGCCGCGCCCAGGGCCAGCAGCGACGAGCTGCCGAAGGCCGCCTGGAGGAAGCTGCGCCAGCGGCTGGGGCCGCTGCCGAGCTGCTCCAGCACATCCACCACCTCGTCCACCAGCCAGGTGGGCGTGGAGGCGCCTGCCAGCACGCCCACGGTCTCGCGGCCCGTGAAGGTGCCCAGATCCAGCTCCGCGGCCGTCTCCACATACTGCACGGGCTTGCCGTAGTGGTGCGCCAGCTCCGCCAGGTGCTTGGTATTGCTGGAAGTCTTGCCGCCCACCACGATCACCGCGTCCACCGTGCGGGCCAGGTCGCGGGCCTCCTCCTGGCGTCGCCAGGTGTCCTCGCAGATGGTGTTCTCGAAGATGGCATCGCCCGCCCGGCCGCGGATGTAGTCCGTGATCGCGTGGTAGTCCTTCACAGTGAACGTGGTCTGGGCCACCACCAGCACCTTCGACAGCTGCTCGTCCGTGAGGGCCTGCGCCTCCTCCATGTTCGCGACGATGACGCTGCCGCTCTCGGCGAAGCTGCGGTGTGCCACGCTCTCCGCGTGGCCATGGCTGCCGAGGATCACCGTGAAGTAGCCCTTCGGGCTCCACTTCTTGATCTTGCTATGAACCTTCGCGACTTCCGGGCAGGTGGCATTCACGATCTTCAGTTCGCCCTGCTTCTGGCGCTCCTTCAGGCCCCGCAGGTCCTGGATGGGAATGCCATGGGCGCGGATGACGACGGTGCCGCGCTCCACCTGCTGGGGGTCCGCAGCCACCGCCACACCCCGCCGGCCGATCAATTCCAGCGCCTGGGGATTGTGGATCAGGGGGCCCAGGGTCTGCACCGTCCCGCCCTTGCTGCGCGCCGAGGCCTCCAGCACCGCATCCATGGCCCGCTTCACGCCCCAGCAGAAGCCCGCGGTCTTGGCGACGATCACTTTCATGGCGGCCCCACAATCCCGACCTAATTGGTCAGCTTTTTCATCATACCGCCGGGTTAGACTGGCAAACAACCGCAGCGCACCCTCCGGGGCTTCGGCGCTGATGGTTCCACCCTACGGATTCCCATGTCTGCGCCAACCGGGGCGGAGTCCCCACGCCCACGTATCCATGTGCTGGATTTCGCCCGCCTCGTGGCCATCCTGCTGATGCTCCAGGGCCACACCCTGGAGGCCTTCGTGGCGCCCTCTGCCATGGACTGGAACAGCCTGCACTGGCAGTTCTGGGGGCAGCTCCGGGGGCTCACGGCCCCCCTGTTCCTCCTGGTCTCGGGGGCCGCCACGGTGCTGGCCACCCGCCGCGACCCCACGGGCCGGATCCCGCTCCGTCAAAGCCTGCGGCGGATCCGCACGGCGGCCATGGTGCTCGCCATCGGCTACCTCATGGTGTTTCCCGCCGCGCGCCTGGCGGATCTGCGCTGGGTCTCCGCCGAGGGGTGGCGCATCTTCCTCCAGGTGAACATCCTCCAGCTCAACGGCATCACCCTCCTGCTCCTCACCGGACTGGGGGCTCTGACCCGAAGCGCCCGGGCCCAGGCCGCCTGGAGCCTGGGGCTGGGCCTCTTCATCCTGCTGGCAGCGCCCTGGATCGCCGGGTTCGACTGGTTCGCCCGCCTGCCCGAAGGGCTGGCGGCGTACCTCTCCTTCGCCCATGGCTCGCTGTTTCCGATCTTCCCTGCCAGCGCCTTCATGTTCCTGGGGGTCGGCCTGGGCACGGTGCTGCTGGAAGCACCCGAAACCCAGCGGCTGCGGCTGTTCCGGCTCACCACCCTGGGCGCGGGTTTCGCGGCGCTGGTGGTGTCCCTACTGGCGGAGCGGGGTTCCGGCGCGCTGCTTCCCATCCATAACGCCTACCAGACCGGATGGGGGTCCACCTTCCATCGCCTGGGCTTCTCCCTGGTGGCGCTCGGTCTCCTGGCCGCCGTGGCGGAGGCTTGGCCCCGGCTCGCCCAGGCCCTGGCGCCCCTGGGGCGGAAGTCCTTGGCGGTGTACGTGGTGCACCTGGCCCTGATCTACGGAACGCCCTGGACGCCGGGGCTGATGGGGCAGCCACTCCACGCCCTCGGCGCCGTCGAAGGTGTGGCCCTGATCCCCGCCGTGGCCGCGACCACCTTCATCCTCGTCCTGCTGTGGGACCGGATGCGCACCCACTCCCCATCAGCCCGCACCCTCGCGCATGTCACCACGGCCTGCGTACTGGGCTACGCCATCCTGTTCTGAGCGATATCAGACGTGGCGTCCCGGCTCGGCCGGGACGCCACGTGGGGATGCACGAGGCGAGCAGACGGTCCCACCTCGTTCATGTCAGAACCGCCAGCCCAGGCTGGCCTGGAGGGTGTTGCCGTCAAAGGTGCTGCTGACGCTGCTGACGACGTAGCGGACCTCGAGGTTCACGCGCGGTCCCACCTGCACACCCGCCCCGGCGGTGAAGGCCAGTTTCGTGGTCCAGTCAGCGGTGCGCAGGGCGCCCGTGGTCTGCTCCACATCCCAGCGGGCGCCGCCCAGGCCCGCCACCAGGTAGGCCTGGCTCCAGCCCTGGTTCAGCTTGAACAGGTGGTCAAAGCTGAGGAGGACATTCTTCGCGTAGGTCCGCGTGCCGGCCGCGCCCACCGGCCCGCCCTCGCGGAAGGTGTTCCACTCCAGGCGGGTGCGACTGGCGTTCCAGTCGCCGTGATCGTGCGTCCACTGGACGCCCACACCCAGCCCCGTGCGGCGGTCCAGGTTCGTCTTGAGGTCGCCCAGTGGCATCACAGCCTGGGCATAGGCGCCAAAGTCCGCGTGAAACCGGTGGTGGCAGCACCGCGCGGGGCGGGCAGCGCAATCGGTAGGCTTCACGGGTGATTCTGTCGGCAGGGTTGCCGCGGGTTTCGGCGCTGGCTTGGCGGGAGATTCCTGGGCGCCCAGGGTGGCCCCGGCCAAGGCGAGGGGTAGCAAGTACAGAGATCGGACGAGGGGCATGGCGGCTCCTGGAAAAGGGCTCGTGGATGGCGAGCGACCCAAGGCCTACGCAGAAGCCATGCCGGAGGTTGAGGCCCCGAATCCAGGGCATTCAGGCTGGAATCCGCCCTCCAGGGTCGCAGGCTGCATCCCGCGTGGAGAAATCCCACAGGGGCGTGCCCCTCACGCACGAAGGCCCCCGCGGACGGGGGCCTTCGAACAGCCGGCAACTCCTCAGTCTTCGGAGGCGCGGAAGGATAGGACGGGCTCCGTACTGGGAGCGGGGGCCTTCACCTGTTCCTCGGCGCTGCGCCAGCCCCAGACGCCGCCTACGGCCTTGAAGGTGAAGAGGATCACCGCCAGGGCGCCCAGGCTGAAGAGCACATCCCCCGGCATGCGCAGCCAGGTGCAGGCGCGCATGAAGGGACTCTGCACCACTTCGGCGCTGCGGGCGTACCAGGTTCCGTGCGCCAGACTCTGCGTGATCTGGTAGATCCCGCTGGGGATCAACGACAGCACCAGCATCAGGCCCAGGCCCAGGTTCAGTCCCCAGAAGCCCCGGGCCAGCCACTTCGAATCCCAGGCCTTGTCCGGCGTCATGCCGCGCAGGGCGAAGAGCATGAGCGAGATGGCGAGGAACCCATAGACGCCGAAGAGCGCGGCATGGCTGTGGATGGGCGTGGTGTTGAGGCCCTGCCCGTAGTAGAGGATGGACGGCGGATTGATCATCATGCCGAACACCCCCGCGCCCACCATGTTCCAGAAGCAGACCGCCGCGAAGTACTTGAACGGCCATTCGTAGCCGCTGCCCAGGGCCCGGCCGGCCCGCAGGCCCTGCACGAGTTCGTAGCCGACGATGCTGAGGGGCACGATCTCCAGCGCGCTGAACACGGCGCCCAGGGCCGAGATCGAGGAGGGCGAGCCGGTGTAGTAGAGGTGGTGGAAGGTACCGATGACGCCGCTGCCCAGGAAAAGCCCCATGCTGAGCGCCACGCTGCGGAGCGCGGTGCTTTCGCGGAGCAGACCCATGCGCGTGGACAGCAGGGCGATGGCGACGGTGGCGAAGACCTCGAAGAAGCCCTCCACCCACAGATGGATGACCCACCAGCGCCAGTACTCGGCCACGGCCAGGTTGGTCTGCTGGGTGTACATGAAGCCCGCCGAGTAGAAGAGCGGAATGGCGACGGCGGCCATCACGAAGAGCTTGAGCAGGCCCAGCCGTCCCTTCTCACCCCGCAGCGCGGGCCGGAGGGCGCGGACCACCAGCACCAGCCAGCCGACCATGCCGATGGTCAGCAGGATCTGCCAGAGACGGCCCAACTCAAGGTATTCGTAGCCCTGGTCGCCCAGCATGAAGGAACCGGAGAGGCGACCCAGGATGGCCGCATAGCTGCCGCTGAGCGAGCCCACCACCACCACCACCAGGGCGGCCAGCAGGCCGGCCACGCCGAGCCACTGACCCTTGGGCTCCTTCCCGCTGAGCTTGGGCCCCAGGTAGAGCCCCATGGCCAGCCAGCAGGTGGCGATCCAGAACACAGCCAACTGCAGATGCCAGGTGCGGGACACCGCATAGGGCATGAGGTGGGAGAGATCCAGGCCATAGAAGCGGTTCCCTTCCACCGCATCGTGGGCGGTCAGCACGCCCATGCCGATCTGCACGAGGAAGAGGGCCATGGCCACGGCGAAGTAGAGGGCGGACCAGCGCTGGCTGGGCGTCGCCGGCGCGGGTGTGATGGGCTTGGGATCCGGGAAAGCTTCCTCGGGCTGGCGGGCGTGGTGCCACACCATGAGGCTGATGCCGAGAATGAGCAGCACGAAGGAGAGGATGGTCCAGAGGTGGCTGATGGGCGTGATGGCATTGCCCACCAGGGGTTCCTGGGGCCAGTTCTGGGTGTAGCTGTGATCGGCGCCGGCCGGATGGGCGGCGGCGGCCCAGGCCGTCCACAGCCAGAAGTCCGCGACCCGGTCCCCTTCCTGCATCGTGGGAATCCAGCGCGCAGGAATGGCGGCCTGCCGGTCGCCCAGCACGGCGATCTTCGCCAACTCGTCCCGGGTCTTCAGGTAGGCGGCGGCCTGAAGGGCATTCAAGCGGAGCGCGTGATCTGATGATTCATACCCATTACTCTGAAATATGGTTTTGAGCTGGGCTTTGGCCTCGGCCTCGGACAGGCCCTGGGCCTCCAGACCCACCAGGGTGTGGGCCGCCCATTGGTGGAGCGCCTTGGCCGTCCAGTCCGGCGCGAGGTAGGCTCCGTGCCCCCAGACGGTGCCGATGTCCTGGCCCCCGTGGCCCAGGTAGCTCACCTGGCCTTCCAGGATCTGCCCCGGACCCACCAGCTGGGTGCCATCCGCCGCGAGTACCTGCTGGGGGATGGGAGGCGCATTCCGGGCGATCTCCCGCCCACCCCAACCCAGCACCCCGAAGCCCGCCAGGAGCACCAGGAACACCAGCCACCATCTTGCTTTCATCGGAACCTCCTGTGCGGCCACCGGGACCGCTGGAAGCCAGTATCAGACATATTTTAGATATTTAAGAGCCACTATTCTTAATTGTGATCCAGTGCACCCATCCCCGCTCTTTCAGGGAATGGCACCCGGCGAATTCAAAACCTCTGGCCCGGCCCCCCGGATTCCAAGTACCTTGGGCCCAGACGCCTTCCGAGGTATTGAAAGGGAATTCCAGGCCATGGCCCACCCCGCGCTCCTGCCCGTCACCCTGACCTGCAACACGGACTTGCGCTTCATTGACCTGATCCAGGTGGTGGGTTCGGAATTCCTCAAGCACCTCAGCTTCTCCCAGGAAGATGGCGAGCGCCTCTGGCTGGCCATCCAGGAAGGCATCGCCAACGCCATGCGGCATGGCAACCGGCTGGACCGGGACAAGCCCATCAAGGTCACCTTCGTTCCCAAGGCCGACTGCTTCGAGATCCGCATCGAGGACCAGGGCCCCGGCGTGGACCTGGACACCCTGCCCGATCCGAACCTTCCCGAGAACCTGCTGAAGCCCGGCGGCCGCGGCGTGTATTTCATGCGGCAGGTCATGGACGAGGTCCACATGGATCGTTCGCCGCAGGGCTCCACGCTGGTCCTGGTGAAGGCCCGCAGGATCCGCGAAGCCCACGCCTAGCATGACTGCGGCTGAGCGATGGCAATCCGAACTCGACCGGCCCACGGCGGACTTTTTCGCGGCCTTCGCGGCGCGGAGCGGGGAACCCGACGGGCTCCGCGAGGGCGTGCGCGAGGCCGTCAAGGCGTTGATCCCGGCCATTGACTGGGAGGCCTACCAGCCCCACCTGCCCCACGGGATTCTGGGACTGCGGGCCGTCTTCCGCCTGCGCCCTTTGCTGGCGCCCCGCCCGTTCCACCGCCTGCTCGCCACGCAGCTCCACATGGCCGCCCATGAAGGCCGCCGGGCCGCGCCCTTGAAGGCCGCCGCGGGCAGCGGAAGCTGGCGCAACCTGGAAGGCTTCATCCGGGCTCGCCGCCCCGGTCTGGCCTATGCGGAAGCCCAGGGCTTCGAGGCCCCCGCAGCTCCGGACTTCGAGCGACTGGGTGGCCTGGTGGCTGCGGATATGGCCAACGTGGGCCACAAGGCGGTGCTGGCGGATCATCTGGGCGACCTGGCGGCCCTTCTGGATCACCCCCGAGCCACTGGGCGCCGCCTGTTCGGCCTGGCCGCCTGGCTCGCCGCCACACCCGAGGACATCTTCTGGCACCGCCGGGCGGCCACGCGGCTCGGGGAGGGGACGCTCTGCCTGCCGGAAGGCGCTCCTTCCCGCGATGCCGCCAGCCTGGCGCCCCTGGTGCGCGAGCTGTGCGACCTGGGCCTGGTGGAACTCCTGGACCGCCTCGCGGCCCGCGTCAGCGCGGGGCTCACCCTCGCCGACCTGCGCACGGCCTTGGCGCTGGCGGCCTCCGAGAAGCTGCTGGACGCCCGCCGGGATCTGGAGGGGAAGACCGCCTGGTGCCTCGTCTATCTGGCCACGCTGGCCCGCTCCGGCACCACGGATGCGCGCACCTGGGCCCAGGCCGCCGCCCTGGTGAACCTGTTCCCCACGGATGAACCGGAGGAGCGCATCGCCCCGAAGGTTCCCGCGGACGCACCGGATCCCGCGGCCCTCCGCGAGGCGGTCCTCGACGCCGAGGCCGCGCAGGCCATGGGCTGGGCCCAGGCCCTGGCGCAGGAAAACCGGATGGAAGCGGCCCTGGCTGCCCTCGCCGAAACCGTCTCGTTCAACGATCCCGCCTTCAACCACGCGCACCAGGCCCTCGCCGTGGCGGCCGCCGCGGACCTCCTGCCGGTGCTGCCACCCTTCGCCGGCGAGGCCGTGCTCATCGCCTTCGCCAAGAGCCTGGCCAACTCCCAGGGCAGCGGTGACCTCGGGCGGCAGGCGGACCGGGCGCTCGACGCCCTCCCCTTCCCGGAGTCCGGCCCATGATGTCCCTGTTCCATCCCCCCGACTGCGAGGCCCTGCGGCGCCGGTTCGCGGAGCTTCAGCCCGACAGCCCGCGCCGCTGGGGGCGCATGGATCCGGCGCAAATGCTGGCCCACTGCGCGGCCTCCCTGGATGGGGTGCTGGCCGCCCGTGTCCTCCACCGCCCCCTCCGCTGGCGTCTGCTGGGGCCCCTCATGAGGCCCCTGGCCCTCGGGCCGCGGCCCTTCCCCCGGGGCACCGCGGCGCCCCAGGAGATCGTGGTGGCGGACTCGCGCGAGTTCGAAACCGAACTCCGCCGGCTGGCCCACCTCCTGGACCGTTGCGTCCAGCGCGGCGCCGATGGGATGCCCCGGGAACCCCATCCCTTCCTCGGCCGGCTGACCGGCCGGCAATGGGGGCGCCTGATGTACAAGCACCTGGACCACCACCTGCGCCAGTTCGGGGTGTAGTCACTGGCGGTAGTTCGGCAGGCCCGGCTTGCGCACCCATTCGAAGATGAGGCTGGTCTGGATGTGAGCCACCTCGGGCCGGGTCGTGAAGGCGTCCAGGGCCAAGTCACGCAGATGATGCGCGTCGCGGACGGCGACATGCACCTGGAAATCGCTGGAGCCCGCCACATGGTAGAGGGCCAGCACCTCCGGCAGGGCCAGGACATGCTTCCAGAACGCCTTCACCTGGGCGCGGCTGTGCTGGCGAAGCTGCACGGCGATGAGGGCCTGGAGGCCGATGCCCAGGGCGGCCGGGTCCACATCGGCATGGGCCCCCTTCAGCACCCCTGCAGATTTCAGGCGCTGGACCCGGGCCAGGCAGGAGGACGGCGCCAGACCCACCCGAGCGGCCAGCTCCTTGTTGGAGAGCCGGGCATCGGCTTGAAGAAATTCGATGATTTCACAATCTGTTCGATCAAGATTCGTTTCCATGTCGCATCACCAAAAAAGATTCGGTCCCTGACCGCATCCGTCCAGCCTGGGGATCTGGAAGGGAATAATCAATGCCCTCGCGCATTCCCGAGCAGGCTCCTAGCCTGAAGGTCCATGTCCCTCGCGCCCCTCCCGCTCAGCACCCAAGTGACGGTCCTCCGAGGCCTGGGCCCGGCCCGGGCGGCGGCGTTGCAAGAGGCGGGCATCAGCACGCTCCGCGACCTGCTCTGGAGCCTGCCGTTCCGGTACGTGGATCGGGGCAGCCTCCAGCCTCTCGGCAGCCTGGAGATGCGGGGCTTCGAGGCACCCGAAGGCGGCATCGTCACCGTGCTGGGCACCCTCCAGGATCTCCGCCAGAGCACCACCCGGGTGCAGCGCATGGCCCTCACGGAAGCGCTCCTGGCGGACGGCACCGGCACCCTGCGCCTGATCTGGTTCAACCAACCCTACCTGGGCCGTTCGCTCAAGGTGGGCGACCGGCTGCTGGCCTTTGGCCCCGTGGTGCTGGGACGGCATGGCCTGGAGATGCGCTCCCCCCAGTTCGAACTCCTGGGCCGCGGCGAGGAGACGCCGTGGGTGCGCCGGTTCCTGCCCCTCTACCGGAAACTCGGCCCCCTCCCGGGTCGCGCGCGCCAGCGGCTCGCGGCCGAGGCCCTCGCCCGCGCCCATCCGCCCGAGGAGTGGCTGCCGCTGGAGCTTTCCAAGGATCTGCCGGACACCCTCGCCGCGCTGCGGCTGCTGCATGAGCCGCCCGATGACAGCGATCCCCGGGCCCTGGAGGAGGGCACGACGCCGGCCCACCAGCGGCTGGCCGCGGAGGAGCTCTTCGCTTTCGCCCTGGGCGTGGCCCTGCGCCGGGCTGGCCGTTTGCGGCGGAAGGGCCTGGTGGTGCCCACCTCGCCGGAACTTCGCGAGCGGTTGAAGGCCTACCTGCCCTTCCCCCTTACCGGGGCCCAGCGCCGAGCGTTCAAGGAGATCGTGGAGGATCTCACCTCGGGCCGTGTCATGAACCGCCTGCTCCAGGGCGATGTGGGCAGCGGCAAGACGCTGGTGGCGTTCCTGGCCCTGGCCATGGCCGCGGAGACGGGCGGTCAGGGCGCCCTGCTGGTGCCCACCGAAGTGCTGGCCCGGCAGCATGCGGCGAGCTTCCGGCGCCTGCTGGGGCCGGAGATGGGGGCGATGCAGTTGCTGCTGGGCGGCATGAAGGCCGCCGAGAAGCGCGAAGCCCTCGCCCGCCTCGCTTCCGGCGAGGCCCGTTACGTGGTGGGTACGCACGCCCTCTTCCAGGAGTCCGTGGCCTTCCACAAGCTCCAGCTCGTGGTGGTGGACGAGCAGCATCGCTTCGGCGTGAAGCAGCGCGAGGCCCTCAAAGAAAAGGGCGGCGATCCCCATTGGCTGGTCATGAGCGCCACGCCCATCCCGCGCTCCCTGGCCCTCTCCATCTTCGGCGATCTTGATCAGAGCGTGCTGGACGAGCTGCCCCCCGGCCGCCAGCCCGTCACCACGAAGCTGCTGCCCCCTGCCCAGGCCGAGGTGGCCTGGGGCCTCATGGCCCGGGAGCTGGCCGCGGGCCGGCAGGCCTTCGTGGTGAGTCCCGCCATTGATCCATCGGACGAAACCAAGGTGCAGCTGCGGGACATCCAGGCCATGGAGAAACTGCTCCGGGCCCGCTTCCCCGGCACAGAATTGGCGGTGGTCCACGGCCGCCTGAAAGCCGACGAGCTGACCGCGCACATGGACCGCTTCGTGCGCGGTGAGGCGGGGATCCTCCTGGCCACCACGGTCGTGGAAGTGGGCGTGGATGTGCCCAACGCCACGGTGATGGTGGTGGATCACGCCGAGCGCTTCGGCCTCAGCCAGCTCCACCAGCTGCGGGGCCGTGTGGGCCGGGGCGCCCACGCCAGCCAGTTCGTCATGCTCAGCGCCAGCGAGGCTCAGCGCCTGGCGGTGCTGGTGGACACCCGCGACGGTTTCCGCATCGCCCAGAAGGATCTGGAGCTGCGCGGACCCGGCGAGTTCTTCGGCGTGCGGCAGGCCGGCCTGCCCCAGTTCCAGGCGGCGGATCTGGTGCGCGACCGCGCCCTCCTCCTCCGCTGCCGCGAGGCCGCCGACCGCGCCATCCAGCTCGGCCTCAGCGAGCGTCAGATCGAGTGGCTGCATCGGGAACAGGCGCGCCTGAAGCTGGCGGATGTGAGCTGAACCGCGTTTCGTCAGGGCGGGCACAGGACTCGGACAAGCCGTCGGTTAGCCGCTGATCCCCGGGTGCAGCAGGCCGCCGAGGACATCGAAGTGCCCTGGATCCCAGACGAGCACGCCACCGCCGTCCGTGAGTCCGATCTCCAGGCCCAGGGACTGAACAGTGAGCCGTACTCGGGCTACCAGTGGAACCTGCGTCAGATCCATGCCGATCAGACCGCTGCCAATGGCGATATGGGCTGGGGCGTGAAGCGGGCCCGGGTGGCGGTGCTGGATGCCGGAATCTGGAGCGGCCACCCCGACATAGCCGCCAACGTCAACCTGGCGCTGAGCCGATCGTTCGTGCCCGGTGAGCCTGGCATTGATCCGATCGTGTACGGGTTCAGCCACGGCACCCATGTGGCCGGCATCATCGCCGCGCCCATCAACGGGATCGGCACCCAGGGCGTGGCGCCCCGCGCGGAGATCGTCGCCGTCAAGGTGCTGCGCAGCGACACGGGCAGCGGGTCGTTCTCCTGGCTCATCAGCGGGCTCCTGTACGCATCGGGTCCGGAAGTCCGGGCCGATGTCATCAACATGAGCCTGGGGACCACCTTCGACCGCCTCAATGCCGGCGGCGGCGGGTCCGGTCCGCTTCTTGCGGCGCTCAATCGGGCCATCACCCATGCCACCGCCGCGGGCTCCCTCTGCGTCAGCGCAGCGGGCAACGAGGGCGTGGACCTGAACAACCGCCTCTGGTCCATCCCGGCCCAGTCGGGCAATGGCATGGACGTATCCGCCACCGGACCGTACGGACTGGCCGATTTCGATCGCGCGGCCTCCTACACGAATTACGGCCAGTCCGTCGTCTGTGTGGCCGCCCCCGGCGGTGACTTCGCCTTGGCTGGCTTTCCCTATGACATGGTGATCAGTCCGGCAGGCCACACCAGCAGGGGTTCCTGGGGGTACTACTTCGCGGCCGGAACCTCCATGGCGGCGCCCCACGTCTCCGGTGTGGCCGCCCTGATCGTGGGCAAGTACGGCAAGATGTCGCCCGCCGAGCTGAAGCGGCGCCTCCAGCAGAGCGCCGATGACATCCTCAAGCCCGGCGCCGATCCCTACTCCGGCCACGGCCGCATCAATGCCCTGGAGGCCCTGCGCTGAACGGGCGCTCGGAAACGGAACGGGGCCGGCCCCTCATCGGCCCCGTTCCGTTCAGCAGGGGTTGGGGCAAAAGGGCTTAGTGGGCAGAGGGGCCCTTGAGTTCCACGACGTTGCCTTCCGGATCCGTGATGTAGATGGAAGGGCCTGTTCCTTCGGCCCCGTAGCGCAGCTCGGTCGGGCCGGCTTCCACGCCATGCGCCGCCAGGTGTCGTTGGAGATCCGCTTCATCGAAGGGTTCCACCCGGAAGCAGACGTGATCCAGGTTCCGCGCACCCTTTCCGGGTGCCCCGCCGCCGGCTCTGCCGATCGGCCCATCCACGGAGACGAGGTCGAGGATGGACCGGCCGGCGCGGAGCTGGACCAGGCCGAGGTCATCCTGTCGTCGCTCCACTGGGCAGCCGAGCACCTCGCCATAGAAACGGAGCATCGTCTCGAGGTCAACGACGCGCAGGACAAGGTGATCAATCTCGCGGATGTGGATCATGGCGTTCCTGACACCCCGGAGCCCTTCCCGGCGACGAACGCCACGCCGGGATAGCTCACGAAATGGTAGAGGTTCGCGGGCGCGGTGCGGCCCATGCCGAGGGGCGTCACGGGCAGCTCGGGAAAGCTGATGGAGGTGCCGTAGGCGATGGGAAGGCCCACGGGGGCCGGCAGGCTCAGATCGCGGGCGGTTGCACCCAGCAGCAGGAGGCCGAAGGGAATGGAGAAGCGCCCGCACCAGGGCATCCGGTAGGTGTCGGGATGCTGGGGATCCACCGCCGCGTCGTAGAAGGCCTCGGCCTTCGCGGGTGCGACGGGCCCGGCCAGGGGGCCCGTCAGCAGGGCCCGGTCCCGGGCGGTGGCCTTGACGTAGGCATCCACGCCACCCTCGCCGTAGGGCGTGTAGGCGAAGTCAGCGCCGTAGTGGATGCCATCGGAGGAGATCACGATGGCCACATCCCGGCCCAGCGCCCAGCCGCGTTTCCGCATGGAGGCCGCCAGGGCCGTCCCCAGGTGGGCGGCCAGCTCCTGGAACCGCGGGAAGGAGGCCGCGGGCACGAGGATGGAGACGATCTTCAATGCAGGATCCTGGTGCTTCAGCCAATAGGCAATGGCCTCGACCGAATGCTCGCTGTCCTGCATCGCCGCATCCTGGATGACATCGGAGGCGGGCAGCTGGGCCAGCAGCTCGTCCCGCAGGCCGGACACCGGGATGTCGCCATCGGGGGCGTGCCAGGCCCGGTAGGGATCGAAGACGAGCGCGTTCCGCGCGCCGAAGCGGCGGTAGCCATGGAAAACCCCCACCAGCACGACGGTGTGGGCCGTCACGAGAGGCACGACCCGACGGTACACGCGCCCCGCGTACAGGTCGTCATCGTGGGGACAGATCACGCCCAGGACACCGTGGGCAGGCAAGGGGCCGAATGATTCCGGGAGGGGCGGCTGGGCCGACCAGTCCCAGACCTTGGCCATCTGGTCCGCCCGCGACGCGAAGCCGACGATGTCCTTCTGGCCCCGTACCGTGGCCGTGGAGGGGATTCCCATGGTCTTCCGCACCTCGGCCAGGGTCGGCGCGGCTGGGGGCGGAGCAGGCTGGGCCGGGAGGACCGGCGCCAGAAGGGCGGGCAGCAGCAGCCATCGCATCCGCATGGGGGCCCTGGTCATGACCGCAACCGGTCCGCGATGCGGTCCCGCAGCAGCTCTGGCACCAGATCGGTGAGGGCGCCCCCCATGCTGCCGATCTCCCGCACGAGGCGGCTGCTGACGGCGCTGTACTTCTCCTTGGGCATGAGGAAGACCGTCTCCAGCTCCGGCGCCAGCTTGCGGTTCATGAGGGCCATCTGGAACTCGTACTCGAAGTCGCTGAAGGCCCGCACGCCGCGCACGATGGACTGGGCGCCCTGGGTGCGGGCGAAATCCACCAGCAGGCCATGAAAACTGGTGATCTCCACACCGGGATGATCGCCCACCAGATCGCGCAGCATGGCCACCCGCTCCTCCACCGTGAAGGCGGCGGTCTTGGCGGGGTTGTAGAGCACCGCCACCACGAGGCGGTCCACGAGCTTTTCGGCCCGCTGAATGAGATCCCAGTGGCCGAGGGTCACGGGATCGAAGGAGCCGGGATAGATGGCCGTGCGCACGGGAGCTCCTTGGGAGGCTGTCCTAGCCTAGCGCAACCGGACTCCGGGGCGTCACCGGAGCCCGTTGGCGGTAAGGAGCTGGAACGGAATAATCGTTGCCATCGTTGACGCCCAGCCGCGATGCATCCGCAGATATCCGTTCGTCTCGCGTATCGCCGTAGGCGATACCGAGAAGGAAGGGCCCGCAGGGCCATGTGGTTCATGGTTCACCATCTGCGAAGCGGATAGGGCCGCATCGGCGCAGCCGATGGCGGGGGCGGAGCCCCGAGGGCCGAAGGCCCGAGCCAGGGGCCCTGACGCCGCGGGGCGCGCGGATGGGCGTCAACCCTCCGGGCGCGGGGTGGCGGGCTGCGCGATCCTGCGTCGGCTTCGGTTCACGGAGTCCCGCTCCGCTGGAACCTCAGCCTCCTTGACTCGCTTGCCCGGCACCCCGCGCGATGGCATTGCTTATTCCGTTCCAGCTCCTAAAGTGGAGCCATGAGCCAGCGTCTTTCGGTCGGTCTTCTTTTCGGCGGCGAGAGCCCCGAGCACGAGGTGTCCATCGTGACGGCGCGGGCCATCGCCGAGCATCTGGATCCCGCCCGGTTCGAGGTGCGGCCCATGGGCATTGCGCGGAATGGGGTCTGGGCCGTCCTGGGCGATCCCTTCGCGCGGCTCGCCTCGGGTGAGCTGCCGGAGCGCAGCGCCCATCCCTTCATGCCCCTGGAGCGGGGCGCCGAGAACACCCCTCTGCCCGACCTCTTCTTCAACGCGCTGCACGGCGCGGGCGGCGAGGATGGCCAGATCCAGGGCTACCTGGAGCTGCTGCACCGCCCCTACACCGGCGCGGGCCTGCTGGCGATGGCGGCGGGCATGGACAAGTGGATCACCAAGCGCCTGTGGGAATCCGAGGGGCTGCCTGTGGTGCCCTATGAGGGGCTCACCGAGGAGCGCTGGAACCGCGACCGGAACGGCTGCCTGGCCGCCTGCGCGAAGCTGGGGCTGCCCCTCTTCATCAAGCCCGCCAACCTGGGCAGCAGCATCGGTGTGGAGAAAGTGAAACGGGCGGAGGATCTGCCCGCGGCCCTGGACCGGGCCTTCACCTTCGATCGCCGGGTGCTGGTGGAGCAGGGCCTGGAGGTCCGCGAGATCGAAGTGGCCGTCCTGGGCGGCGACGATCCCCTGGTGTCCCAGCCCGGTGAAATCGTCGTGGCGGACGAGTTCTACACCTTCGAGGACAAGTACATCGCCGGCAAGAGCCATTCGGAGATCCCCGCGCAGATCCCCGAGGAACTGGCGGATCTGGTGCGCAAACTGGCGGCCCGGGCCTTCGCCGCGGTGGACGGCTACGGCATGGCCCGGGTGGATTTCTTCCTGGAACGCGCCTCCGGAAGGATTTTCCTCAACGAGCTGAACTTCATCCCCGGCTTCACCAGCATCTCCATGTTCCCCAAGATGATGGCCGCCAGCGGCGTCCCCTACGCCGAGCTGCTGACCCGGCTCATGGATCTGGCCCTGGCCCGCCACGCCCAGACCGCGCCGAAGCAGAAGGGGTTCAAATCGGGGAGCGACTGGTTCCAGGGGTCTCAAGCCTAAGTGCGTCCTGGCCGATACACCGGTCATGGACGCCCTTGGACCCGCCCTTTCCGGACTTGGCGCTGCGAGCGCGGGGCTGGCCGTGCAGGCCAACAACGTGGCCAACCAGTTGACGGCGGGCTACCAGGCCAAGCGGGTGGACCTCGCCGCCCAGCCGGCGGGCGGCGTGGCGGTGCAGGGCGTGAGCACGGATCCCACGCCCCCGGCACCGGGCGGTTCCAACGTGGATCTTGCGACGGAAATGGTGCAAGGCATGGCCCTGGACGTAATGTACAAAGCCAACCTGAAGGTCGTCCGTTCCGAGGACCAGCGCCTCCAGGCCACCCTCAACCTCACGGCCTGAGGACACCCCAGCTACGGCTACACTGGGACCATGCACGCCCGCACCTGGCTCTCCGTCCTGTCCCTCCCGCTGGTGGGCGCCGTCACCTATCCGGTCCTCCAGCAGCACTCAGGCGCTCCCAAAGCCGCCGCCCCGCAGGTTGCGCCTGATCCCCTGGCCGGCCTGACGGACATCCAGGATGTCCTCTCCCTGGTCCAGCGCGACTATGTGGATCGGCCCGATATGGAAAAGGTTCTTGCCGGGGGCATCCAGGCGGTGCTGGAACGGGCCCATCCCATGAACGCCTACCTCAGCCCCGAGGATCTGCGCCTGCCTTCGCCTGGACCGGCCTCGGCGGGACTGCTGGCCGTCAAGCGCGGCATCTATGCCCAGGTGCTCGCCGTGACCCCGGGCGGGCCTGCGGCCAAGGCCGGCATCCAGCCCGGGGACGTCATCCGCAAGGTGGATGGCGATTCGGTGGGTCTGCTCAGCGCGTGGACCCTGGAACGGCGCCTGCGCGGAGCGCCGGGCACGCCCCTGGACCTCTACCGCTATGCCAGCCTCACCGGCGATCTGGTGAAGTCCTCCCTCAAGATGGAGGTGCTGCCCAAGCAGAAGGTATCCATCCAGAAGGCCGCGGGTGGAATCCGCATCGCGCTTCCGGATCTCGATCCGGGCCGGGCCCAGGAGGTCCGGACCCTGCTGGCCGGAGTGGACCGGAAGCAGGCGCTGGTGCTGGACCTGCGCCAATGCGTGAACGGCAGTCCCGCAGAGGCCGCAGCCCTCGCCGGATTCCTGGGCGTGAAAGGTACCGTCGGCACCCTGCAGCAGGCCGGCAAACCGGATCAGCCCCTGGCCGCGGGCCCGCTGGGCAAGCCCTTCGCCAGCATGGCGGTCCTCATCGGCCGCAGCACCCTGGGCATGCCGGAAGTGCTGGGGGCCTGCCTCAAGAAGAACGGCGCGCGGATCCTGGGCGAGCGCACGCCCGGCCTGGCCGTGGTGCGTGGCCGCTTCCCCCTGCGCCAGGGCGGCGCGGTGGAACTGGTCTACGGCCGCTGGCTGGGGGATGGTGGCGAGAAACTCGACCGCCAGGGCCTCGTGCCCGACCAGACCCTGAAGCTGGAGCAGGGCGACGATCCGCTGGCCAAGGCCCTGGACGCCCTCAAGACGCCTCTGCCCACGCCCACACCCGCGCCCACGGCGCACAAGGCGGCCTAGTTGCCCAAGACCCACCGCAGGACCTCGACCCTCACCCTGATGGTCTGGGGCGTGCTGGTACTGGCCCTGGGCCTCGGCATCGGCCTCCTGCTCAGCCAGCAGGGCTGCGGCCGGCGCCAGGCACCCGCGAAGCGCGAGGCTCCGAAACCCGAAGCGACCAAACCAGGAAAGAAGTCCGCTGAGCCGAAGGCGAAGCCTAACGCTGAGGCCGCCAGGCCTCAGCGCCCGGAACCGGATCACGGCCTTCCCCGCTTTGCCCTGGTCATTGACGATCTGGGCTACATGCCGCCTGAGCTGGTGACGCGGCTCTGCAGCCTGCCGATCCCCCTTACCGTGGCTGTGCTGCCCTACCAGGAATACACCCGGGACAGCGCGGAGATCGCCCATCGCATGGGCAAGCAGGTCATGCTCCACCTGCCCATGGAGCCCATCGGCTATCCCGCGCCGGGTCGCGATCCCGGCCCCAACGCCATCCTCTACAATCTGCCGGAGGCCGAGGTGCGCCAGCGGGTGCGGATGGCGCTGGACCAGATCCCCTTCCGCCGGGGGGTGAACAACCACATGGGCAGCCGCATCACGCCCGACCGCACCCGCATGACCTGGGTGCTCCAGGAGATCAAGGCCAGTGGCTGTTTCTTCGTGGACAGCCGCACGGAGAAGGACAGCGTGGCCTACGACGTGGCCGAACAACTGGGCGTTCCCGCGGTGCAGCGCAAGGTCTTCCTGGATGACGACAAGTCCTTTGCCGCCGAATCCCAGCAGTGGGATAGGGCCGTGAAGCTGGCCCAGAAGGACGGCTCCGTGCTCATCATCGGCCACATCTATCCCGAGACTGTGGCGGCCCTGGAGAAGCTGGTGCCCCGCACCCAGGGGCAGGTCCGGTTCGTGACGGCGGGAGAGCTGGCGCGCTAGACTCCTTCCTGGAGATGGCATTCCTCCCTTAACCGCCTGCTGGCTGATGATGCCTGATATCAACGAGGGGGGACCGCCCGGCCGCTTCGCGTCCTCTGCGTCCCCCCTCGTGCGCCCCCACGTGATGACAGGGCGAAGCCCGGTCATCACGTCCGGCTTCCCCTCCCCTCTTCGGGAATCTTCTGCCACCCTCGCGTCCAAGGAACTGCCATGGGCCCTCTCGCTGTCCTCGCCATCGGCATCGGCGCCGCTTGCGGCGCGTGGCTCCGCTGGGGCCTCGGCCTCTGGCTGAACCCGCTCTTCCCAACCATCCCGCCGGGCACCCTGGCCGCCAACCTCCTGGGGGCCTACCTCATGGGCCTGGCCCTCGCCGCCTTCAGCCACTGGAGCGGTCTCAGCCCTGAATTGAAGCTGGGCTTCACCACCGGCTTCCTCGGAGGGCTCACCACGTTCTCGACATTCTCTGGCGAAGTCACCAGCCTCATGCTGCGCCAGCAGGTGGGCATGGCCCTGGGCGAGATCGGCGTCCATGTGGCCGGCTCCCTGGCCATGACCTATCTTGGCATCAAGACACTCCGGCTTTTCATCGCCTGAAGGAGGCTTCCATGGTCAACGGCGAACGCATCTACTTCTACGTGCGGGAAGGCCAGCGGCACAAGGGCCTGCTGCTCTACGAGTGGATGCTCCGGCAGGCCCGGACCCTGGGCTTCTCCGGGGGCACAGCCATCCAGAGCCTGGCGGGCTTTGGCCGCCACGGCTGGCACGAGGCCCATTTCTTCGAGGAGGCCGGGGAACTCCCCGTCCTCTGCATCTTCGTGGGCACCACGGCTCAGATGGATACCCTGGTCCAGGCGGTCGCAGATGCCGGCCTGTCCGTGTTCTATAGCCGGCATCCGGTGCAGTTCGGCATCACGGGACAGCAGGCCTGAACCATGGCCGGAGACCGCGCCTGGCTGAACCGTACGGTCTGGGGCATGGCCATCACCAGCTTCCTGTCGGACCTGGGCCACGAGGCCCAGAGCACGCTGCTGCCGGGCTTCATGGCCGCCCTGGGCCTGCCGCCCCTGGCCCTGGGGGCGGTGGAGGGCCTGGCGGACGCGGCCTCAAGCTTCATGAAGCTGGGCGCCGGCTGGTTCTCGGATCGCATCGGCCGCCGCAAGGGCCTGGTGGTGGGCGGCTACCTGTCCACGGGCCTGGCTTCGGGTTTCATCGCCCTGGCGGCGGGCTGGCCCCTCATCCTCTTCGGCAAGTTCTTCGGCTGGCTGGGCCGCGGGCTGCGGGGGCCCCTCCGGGATGCCATCCTCACCGATAGCATCCCCGCCGAGGCCCGGGGCCGTGCCTTCGGGTTCCATCGCGCCGGAGATACGGTCGGGGCCATCCTGGGCCCCCTGGCGGCGGTGCTGGTGCTCGGCTGGGCCACCGCCCACGGCCTCGCGACGCTCCCCTTCCAGCGCAGCCTCATGGCGTGGACCCTCGTGCCCGGCGCGCTGTCCGCCCTGGCCTTCGCGCTCCTCGTGAAGGAGCGGGCCCGCAGCCGTCCGAAGCTGCTGTCCTTCCGCCACGCCCTGGCCCAGATGCCCGCGACCTTCCGCGGCTACCTCACGGGCGTGGGCATCTTCGGCGCGGGGGACTACGCGCACACCCTGCTCATCCTCGCCGCCGCCCAGCTTCTCGCGCCCACCTACGGGATCGGCCGGGCCGCCGCGCTGGGGGGCCTGCTCTACGTCTGGCACAACGGGGTCTACGCCCTCTCCACCTACCCCGCCGGGGCGCTCGCCGACCGCTTCCACAACCACCGCCGCATCCTGGGGCTGGGCTACGGCATCTCCGTGGCCGTGCCGCTGCTGCTCATGGCCGCCTTCCACCGGGGCGTGGCCTCGCTGCCGCTGATGGCCCTGGTGTTCGCCCTCGCGGGAATGGTGAACGGCATCCAGGACACCCTGGAAAAGTCCACCACGGCGGATCTGGTGCCGGCGGATCACCGGGGCCTGGGCTTCGGCCTGCTGGGGGCTGTCAATGGCAGCGGCGATCTGGTCTCCAGCCTGCTGGTGGGCGCCCTCTGGACCCTGCATCCCCTGTGGGGCTTCGGCTATGCCGCCCTCCTCATGGCCCTGGGCTCGGCCGTCACCCTGGCGGGGGCGCGGAGGGCAGAGGCCTGAGCCGCGCCAGCGCGTCCCGCAACGCCGCCCGGCGGTCCTCGGCGCCGAGGGTGAGGGATTCCAGGGTGGCCAATTCCTGGCGCATGAAGTCCAGGGCCTGAACCACCAGATTCTGGAGGCTCGCCTGGCCAACCTCGGCCCACTGGTTGGCGAGGCGGGAGAGGCTTTTCTCCACCTCCCAGGGGAGGAGCTTGAGGAAGTGCCGCTCGAAGAGCGGTCCCAGCAGGCCCATGGGAAGCAGGAACCAGAGCAGGTCCACCTGGGTGTCGAAGACCCTGCCGATCCGCACATCGGGTTCTCGGGGCGCCGCAATCTCGGCTTGGAAGCGTGCCCCTTCAAAGGTCAGACCCAACGCCCGGCGGATGGCCTCGGCCAGACGGTCCTGGAAGGCCCGCACCAGGCGCTGGAGGCTGGCCTGCGCCTCCAGGAGGCAGACCTCCATGACCTCGCGCCCGGAGGGGGAAACCTCGGCCATGGTCTCCCGGAGCGCGGCCTCCAGCCAGTGTTCGAAGCGCTCGCGCCGGTGGCCGAGGTGGCCGGTCCAGCCCTTCATGTCGCGTTGCAGGTGCTCCCGCAGAGCGCGCGCCAGGCCGGGCCGGAGGGCCAGGAAGTGATCCGCCGTCCGGCTCCGGGCCCGGGTCTGGAGGTCGCGGATCAGCACCCCGACTTCTCCCCGGACGGCATCCAGGGCACCCCGCTCCTGGATGAGGGCGGCCCGAAGGGCCCCTCGGGCGTCCGCCGAGGCTTCGGCCGCGCGGAGGGCCAGGGTCAGATACTCGCGGCAGGCGCCCTGGATGGCCCGCAGCTTGTGAGCCAGGATGGCCCGGGCCAGTTCCTCATGCTGGCCGGCCACGCGGTCCAGGAGGTGGCGCCGCACGGCCTCCCGGAGATGGCCCAGGTCCGGATGGGTGGAGTAGGGCAGCACCCGGACCGGCCGGCCCAGGGCCTGGGCCGCCTGGTGCTGGGTGAAGTCCAGGATCTGCTCCAGCTGCCCTGCCGTGACGAGATCCGCCTTGGTGACGAGGAGGACGATCTCCGGCGTGTGGCGGGCCACATCCTTCAGCAAGGCGAGATCCTGCTCGCTGAAGGGCTGGTTCACGGGGATGGCCAGCAGGGCGCCCCCCACGCGGGGCAGCCAGTCCAGGGCCGCCTGGGTGTTGTGCTGGAACACGCTACCCAGGCCGGGCGTGTCCACGAACCGGAGGCCATGGAAAGGCGCCAGCGCCGTCGCCGTCAGTTCCACCGTGGCCACCTGTTTCCCATTCTCCGGGTTGGCCGACTCGGTGACGTACTCGGGCAGGGCGGAGACTGGCAGGCTGCGTCGCTCCCCATCGAGAAAGGTCACCTCCAATCGGTCCTCGGGACCGTAGGCCAGGCGGGTCACCAGGGCCGTGAGGGGCAGCACGCCCGTGGGCAGGAGGTCTGCTCCGAGGAGGCTGTTCAGGAACGAACTCTTGCCCGCCTTGAAGGCCCCCAGCACCACCACATCCACCACCCCGGCGTCCCGGGTCATGGCCTCGCAGGCCCGGAGCTGGGGATCCAGGGTGGTGATGCCGAAGGCCGCGCACAGGTCTGCGAGGGCGCCCAGGTGGGTCTCGGACCGCACGGGGGTCATCGCAGGCTTCCTTCATCCTCTGGAGCCAGCAAGGCCCGCACCGGACCCAGGATGGCCAGCAACCCGCTGATGATCTCCTCCAGGGCGCGGGCATCCTCGTCGGTCAGGGCGCCATAGCCTTGGAATCGGATCGGGGCGATGTCCTCCAGGTCCACCTCGGCGAACATCAGGTCCGTGTAGGCGGAGCGGGTGGCGGGCACCTGCGGGAGCTGGGCGGGGATGCCCAGGCGCTGGAGCGCGGCCGTCATGCAGGCACGGGCCTGCCGGGCGCCCTCGGCCACCCGCTGCCGCTGCTGGGGCGTGGCATCCGGAACCAGCGGACTGAAGGGCGAATCCGCCCCAAGTCCGGCCACAGCCTCCTCCGCGGCGCGGAGCAGTTTCTCCACATGCTGAAAGGTGGCGGCCACGCGGCGTTGCTGGGGGTGATTCATGATCCGGTCCTGGCTCAGCCGCGCAAGGAAGCCACGAGCCGCCGGGGATGATCCCGCAGTTCCATGGCCTCGTGCTTCCCGGTGGACTTGCCGGAAGGGACCGAGGCCCGGGCCTGGAGGGAGGCGCTGGACAGGACCACCTCGAGGGTAGGGAGGCCCCGGGAATCCAGGATCTCGAGGGCGGAGAGGGCGATGATGCGCATGGAGGGCTCCTTGCGGATGGCGCGGGCCCTCAAGCCCGCGGGCAGCCGGGGGCTGCGGGACGGGCGGAGGGGCCTGCGAGGGAGGGACGCGATGCCATGGATGCTGGTCCTTGCTGAAGCGGGAATGATCCCAGCGGCAGTCAGGGTAGGCGTCATCAGCCCCAGGGGCGGTCCACGGCGAACGCCATCGCTCGGGGCGAGTATGGGTCCATCCGCCGGCCCTGCCAACTCCCTGCTTTCACGCCTCGAGGGAAAGGTTCCAGGCCTGGGCGACGAGGCGGGCCCAGTGGTGGTTCCAGGCCCGGGTCCACAGCAGGGTGCCTTCCTTCATTTCGGCGGCCGACAGCCGCTCCCGGAGACCGGCTTTCAGGGCTTCGGCCTCCAACCCCAGGGCCGCCTCCGCCCGGGCCAGGAGCACCGCCCGGGCTGCGCGTTCCTGATCGTGGTGCTCCAGGTAGCCCGGTGCCTCCGGGGAGGGGGCGCCGGCCCGCAGGCGCTGCCAGGCCTCGAAGGCGGTCCGGGCTTCGGGATCGTCCCGCAGGGGCGGCGTCACCCGCTCCCAGCCCTGGACCGCGGCCAGCGCGGGTCCGGCGCGGTGGAGGGCGTCCCGCAGCTTCATGGCCTTGGCCACCTCCCGATCCAGGTGCTTGAGGGCCACGAAGGTGCGCGGCTTCTCCCGCTTCTCCCGGCGGTCGAAGAAGGCGTTGAGGGCGGAAACCACCACATCCATGGGGACACCGGCGGCCTCCCAGGCCAGCACCTGGCGGTAGTCCTCAGCGCTGAGCAGGCCCGCCCGGCCCCAGGCGCGAAACGCCCACTCGCGCTCGAGCCAGTCCTTCTCCTCGCGGGTGTAGGGCATCAGGGTTTGGCGGGCGGGGCGGCGGGTTCCGGTATCAGCCAGGTGCCGTCCTTCAACTGGATGGCGCCATTCTTCCAGGCCAGCACCTCGTCGGGGTAGATCCGGGCCCGGGCGAAGCCGCGCAGCTGGAAGGTGCCCGAGGCCAGGCTGTTCCCCTTGCGATCCCAGACATCCACATGCCAGTTTGTGCCCGACAGATGGGCGATCTGCACGAAGGCGGCATCCTTGCCCATGCCGGCCCACTGCGCCCCGGGCGGCAGGGAGCCCGGCTTCGCGGGAATCCGCGAGCAGGCCGCCAGCACCACCACACCCACCAGCCCCAACACCACCTGTAACCGTCGCATCTCGGCACTCCTGAAACTCATCTTAGTCCAAGCCGCTAGACTGGAAGGTGAGGGCAATATGGTCCTAATCCGCGAACAGATCCGCTACAAGAGCCGCAAGGAGATCGAGAAGCTCCGGGAAGCGGGCCGGGTGGCCGCCAACGCCCTGCGTCTGGCCGCCCGCGCCGCGAAGCCTGGCGTGAGCCTGCTGGAACTCGACCGCATTGCCGAAACCTACATCCGCCAGCAGGGCGCCACGCCCAGCTTCAAGGGCTACCACGGCTTTCCGGGCACGCTCTGCACCTCGGTGAACGACAAGGTCGTGCATGGCATCCCCACCCAGTACGTGCTCCAGGAGGGCGACATCATCGCCATAGACTGCGGCGCCAAGCTGGATGGCTACCACGGCGACACCTGCCTCACCGTGGGCGTCGGGAAGATCAGCGAGCAGGCGCGGACGCTCATCCAGACCGCCCAGCTGGCGATGTTCGTCGGCATCGAGCACTGCCGGCCCGGCGAGCGCCTGGGCGACATGGCCACGGCCGTGCAGCGCTTCGCGGAGGAGCGCGGCTACTCCATCGTGCGGGAATACATCGGCCACGGCCTCGGCCGCGACCTGCACGAGGATCCCCAGGTGGTCTACGCCGACCAGCGCCCCGGCACCGGCTTCCGCATGGAGCCCGGCATGACCATCACCATCGAGCCCATCCTCAACACCGGCACCCACAAGTGCCTGGTGGAGCCCGACGGCTGGACCGTACGCACCAAGGATGGCGGCCTCTCCGCCCAGTTCGAACACGACATCGCCATCACCAAGGATGGCCCCGAGATCCTCAGCATCCCGGACAAGGCATTCGAGCTGGAGGATGGGCTGTAGCGCCCCTGGACTCAGCGCCCGTTGTTCATGTGCAGGTTGATATCCAGGTCGGTGGGCCAGACCCGGAACCGGAGGCGCGAGGCCTCGAGGGGCGCCAGGGGAGGACGGGCCTTCAGCGTGAGGCCTTTCCAGAGCATGCGGCCGAGCAGCGTCATGCCTCCCAGGCTACCGTAGAGACATGCGCCTCGCTGTCCAGGCTCCCGCCAAACTGAACCGATTCCTCGCCGTGCTGGGCCGGCGGGCGGATGGCTTTCACGAGCTGGAGCTGGTGACGACGGTGCTGGAAGGTGTGCCCGATCTTGAGGACACCCTCTCAGGTGAACCGGCGGACGCCCTGTCCCTGGCGATCTCCGGCCCCACGGGGGCGGGGCTGACGGCCGATGAATCGAACCTGGTGATCCGCGCCTGGCGCCTGTTGGAGGCCACCGCGCAGCGCCCCCTGCCCGCCACCCTGCGCCTGGAGAAGCGGATTCCCCACGGCGCCGGACTCGGCGGCGGCAGCAGCGACGCCGCCGCCGCCCTGCGCCTGGGCAACCGGCTCTTCGAACTCGGCCTGCACGATGCCAGCCTCCTGCCCCTGGCCGCGCGCCTGGGCAGCGATGTCCCCCTGTTCCTCCTGGGCGGCACCGTGCTGGGGCTGGGGCGGGGCGAGCGGGTGTTCCCCCTGCGGCCCGTGCCCCTGGAGCCGCTCCTGCTCGTGCATCCCGGCCTGCACGTTTCGACACCCAGTGTCTATCGCGCGCTCCAGGACATCGGCTACCCCTTCCCGGAGGCCCTGGCCTCGCAACCCGGCGGGGCCGCGCCGCCCTGGCGGAATGACCTCACGGGCGCGACCCTGTGGGTCTGCCCGCCCCTGGCAGAAGTGCGCGAGGCCCTGCGCGACACCGGGGGCGAGCCTCTGCTCTGCGGCTCCGGCAGCTGCTGGGCAGCCCGATATGCCGACCCGGCCGGACGTGACGCCGCGGCCGGCCGCATCGCCGCCGCCCGGCCCGATTGGCGCCTCTGGCGGATCTGAATCCGGAGTCGCGGGAGTAGGATGGCCCCCGTCCCCCACCGGAACGGAGGTTGGATCGTGGCACAGGCCGGGAACCTCAAGGTGCTGGTGATCCTGGGCCACCCGCGCTCCGACAGCTTCTGCGGGGCGCTGGCGCAAACCTACGCGGAAGGCGCCCGTGCAGCAGGAGTGACCGTCGAGCGCCTCGACCTGGTGGATTTGGCTTTCGATCCCTCGGTGCGGTGCCCCGCGCCGGAGGACCAGAACCTGGAGCCGGACCTCCTGCGAGCCCAGTCCCTCCTCCGCTGGGCAGACCACCTCGTATTTGTGTACCCGGCCTGGTGGGGCACCTTCCCCGCGCTGCTGAAAGGCTTCCTGGACCGGGCGCTGTCCTACCTCCTTTGGTTCGGAATCATTCCCCTGATCCACGTCTGGTGAGGGCCCGGATCCAGATGTCACCACAGTCGTCCTGCCCCGGGCATGATGATAGGTCTCGAGGTGCCCATGTCCGGTCCTGCCCTTCGCATCCGTGGCCTGCGCAAGGCCTTCCCCAAAGTGGTGGCCGTCGCGGGCGTGGATCTGGAGGTGGCGCGGGGCGAGGTGTTCGGGCTGCTCGGTCCCAATGGCGCGGGGAAGACCACGACCCTCGAGATGATCGAGGGCCTGACGGAGCCCGATGCAGGAGAGATCGAAATCCTGGGCCAAACCTGGACCCGGAACGGACAGGCCATCCGCGCCCGCATCGGCGTGCAGCTCCAGAGCACCAGCCTCTTCAACAAGATCAAGGTGCGCGAGGCCCTGGACCTCTACGGCAGCTACTACCCCAAGGCCCGCCCCGTTGATGAACTGCTCGACCTGGTGCAACTCCAGGACAAGGCGGACGCCTACCACGTCACCCTGAGCGGCGGCCAGCAGCAGCGGCTGGCCCTGGCCCTGGCCCTGGTGAACGATCCCGAACTGGTGTTCCTTGATGAACCCACCACCGGCCTCGATCCCCAGGCCCGACGCAGCCTCTGGGACATTGTCCGCCGCATGCAATCGGAGGGCCGGACCATCCTCCTCACCACGCACTACATGGATGAGGCCGAAGCCCTTTGCGACCGGCTGGCCATCATGGATCACGGCCAGGTGATCTCCGCCGGCACCCCCGCCTCGCTCATCGCGCAACTGGCGATCCCCAGCGTGGTGGAGCTCACCTTCGAGGGTGCCGCGCCGGATCCAGCGGCCTTCTCGACCCGCCTGGGCGAACCGGTGGAGCGCCGGGGCGACCTCTGGGAGATCCCCACCCGGGATCCCAAGGCCCTGCTGCCCCGCCTCCTGGAAACCGCGGAGCTGGCCGCGGTGCCCTACCAGCAGGTCCATGTCCGCCGCGCCACCCTGGAAGATGTCTTCCTGCATCAGACCGGCCGGTCCCTCCGGGACTGACGGCCCGCCTTCCTCGTCCTCCCTTCGGTGGAGCCCCTCATGGTCAAGATGGTCTGGCGGCAGTTCGTGATGGAGTGGAAGCTCTACACCCGGGACAAGGGGGCGATGTTCTGGACCTTCGCCTTCCCCGTGGTGATGCTGCTGGGCTTCGGCTTCATCTTCCGCGGCGGCGGCGGGCCGAAGCTCGGCGTGGTCTATGTCGAGCCCGCGGTCTCGAGCCCACGGGACGCGGCCCTGCGCAAGGCCATGGACGAAGTCCAACTCCACGTGATGCCCCTCCCGGCGGCCGAAGCCGAGGCCCGCTGGGCCCGGGGCGAGACTGCGGCCGAGGTGATCCCCACCGCGGACGGCTACCGGCTGCGCCTGAACAGCTATCTCATGGCCCAGGGCGGACCGGCGGCGGGACTGGTGAACCAGGCCTGGTTGCTGGCCCAGGCGCGCCTGAGCGGCGGCCCCGAGCCCCAGCGCATCCCCATGAGCGTGGAGAGCCCCGGCGGGCGGAAGGCCTCGAACTACGCCGCGTTCCTGCTGCCGGGCCTGCTGGGCCTGAACCTCCTGAGCATCGGCCTCTTCAGCGTGGGCATGGTGAACGTCTCGTACCGCGAGAAAGGGAAGTTCAGGCGCCTGGCGGTGACGCCGCTGCCGAAGTGGGTGTTCCTCCTGGGCCAGGTGCTCCAGCGCGTGACCATCTCCCTGGCCCAGGCCGTGGTGCTCATCGCCGTGGGCTGGGGCGTGTTCGGCATCCGCAACGAGGGTTCGTACTTCGACCTGACACTGGTGATGATCCTCGGCACGGCCTGCTTCATGTCCTTCGGCTTCGCCCTCAGCAGCCTCGCCGAGACGGCGGAGAGCTACGCCGCCATCGCCAATGTCTTCTTCTTCCCCCTGATGCTCCTGAGCGGGGTCTACTTCACCCTGGACTCGGCGCCGCACTGGCTCCAGCACGCGGTGGGACTGCTGCCCCTGGCGCCGTTCCTCACCACCCTCCGGGCGGTCTTCAACGATGGCGCCACCCTGGCCGGCCATGGCGCCGCCCTCGTGCTGGTGGGAGCCTGGGCGGCCGCAGCCTTCGTCCTCGCCGTGCGCCGCTTCCGTTGGACCTGACCTGAACGAGGGGGGACCGTCTGCGCGCCTTCGGCTCGCGATCTCCCCCCTCTGGCATCCCGTCAGAACAGAATTGATCTCCAGAGCCCCGGTGCCGATGGAGAAGCCATGGCGGACGATGTGAAGGTTCCAGGCGCGCACGGCCCTGAACCCGTGCGGGAAGCCGCGTTCCGCATCGCCCGGGCCGCCCTGACCACCCGGGATCTCCAGCAGCTCTACGGCTCCCTCCACGGCATCATCCGGGAGCTGATGCCCGCGGACAACTTCTACATCGCCCTCCATGATCCCGCCACGGGCGTCGTCAGCTTCCCCTACTGGGTGGACCAGATGGAGGCGTCCCAACCCGACCGCCCCTTCGGGAGGGGGCTCACCGAGTACGTCCTGCGCACGGGCCAGCCCCAGCTGGTGGATGAGACCCGCCTGAGGGATCTCCAGGCCCGTGGGGAAGTGGGAGGGATCGGCCCTAAATCCCTGGCCTGGCTGGGCGTGCCCCTGCTGGGCGCCGAGGGCCCCTTCGGCACCGTGGTGGTGCAGAGCTACGCCGGGGGCTATCCCTACGGCGAAGACGAGAAGGCCCTGCTGGCCTTCGTCTCGGACCAGATGGCCATGGCCATCGAGCGCCTGCGGGCCGAGACCGTGTCCCGGCTCACCCGGCTCGTGCTGGACCAGACCATGGACGATGTGTTCGGGATGATCGAGAGCGGCCGCTTCGTCTTCGTCAACCGCTCCGCCTGCGAACACCTCGGGTACACCCAGGACGAACTCCTCGGACTCGGGGTGCTGGACCTGAACCGGACCCTCACCCCCGAAGCCTGGGCCGCCACCTGGGCCGAGGTACGCCGGGGCGAATCCCCACGCCTCGAAGCGATCCAGCAGCGCAAGGACGGCTCCATCCGTCCCGTGGAGATTGCGCGCACCCTGTTCACCTTCGAAGGCCGGGAATTCCTCTTCTCCACCGTGCGCGACATCACCGAGCGCAAGGCCGCGGAGGAGACCCTCCGCAGGAGCGAGGCCCGCTTCCAGCGCACCTTCCACGCCAGCCCCGACGCGATCATTGTCACCCGGTTGTCCGATGGCGCCATTCTCGAAGTGAACGAGGGGTTCACCCGCGTTTCCGGCTGGACGCCCGAGGAGGCTGTGGGCCGGACCACCCAGGATCTGGCCATCTGGGTGAACGCGGAGGACCGCCAGCGCGTGCAGGCGTTGGTGCGGGACCAGGGACACTACTCGGACCTGGAGGCGCCCTTCCGGACCCGGGACGGGCGCATCCTGTCCGGCCTCCAGTCCGGCATGGTGCTGGAGATGGACGGCGAGACCGCCCTGCTCACCTATACCCGCGACATCACGGCCCAGAAACAGATCCAGACCGCCCTGCGAGCCAGCGAGCGCCGCCTGTGGACCGTCCTCAAGCACGCCCAAGCCATCGTCTACCAGCTGGACCCCGAAGGCCACTTCCTCCTGTCGGAGGGCCTGGGCCTCCAGGCGCTCGGTTTGCAGCCAGGCCAGGCGGTGGGCCAGTCGGCCCTGGAACTCTACCGGGAGGAGGAGCCCCTGGTGGCTCAGCTGCGCCGGGCCCTGGAGGGACACGGATCGCGCACCCTGACCCAGGCCGGAGAGCGGACCTTCGACAACACGCTCACGCCCGTGCTGGATGAGGCTGGGCGCGTGGAGAGCGTCATCGGCATCGCCCTGGATGTAACCGACGCCCAGGCCGCCCAGACCGCCCTCCAGGCCGAGCGCGGCCTCTTCGTGGGGGGTCCGGTGATGGTGGTCCGGTGGCGGCCTCAACCCGGCTGGCCCGTGGACTACGTGAGCCCCAATATCCAGCAGATCCTGGGCTACCCCCCCGAAGCCCTGATCTCGGGGCGAGTGCCCTTCGATGCCCTCATCCATCCGGAGGATCAGGCGCGTATCCACGAAACAGCCCTGGAAAACCGGATGGCGGGCGTCACCCACTACGAGCAGGAGTACCGCCTTCGCCATGCGAACGGGGAGTACCGCTGGTTCTACGACTTCACGGGCGCCTCCGAGGCGCGGCGGGATCCCAACTACCTGCTGGGCT
The DNA here is from genome assembly GCA_021794095.1 of Acidobacteriota bacterium. Classification (GTDB taxonomy): domain Bacteria; phylum Acidobacteriota; class Holophagae; order Holophagales; family Holophagaceae; genus Geothrix. The sequence continues at coordinate 178,359 of JAJYRN010000003.1, forward strand.
ACCTGCTGGATATCACGGAGCGCCGCCAGGCAGAGGAGGCCCTGCGCCAGTCCCAGAAGCTGGAGAGCCTGGGCGTCCTGGCCGGCGGCATCGCCCACGACTTCAACAACCTGCTGACGTCAATCCTCGGCAACTTGAACCTGGCCCAGCTCCAATTGCCCCCTGGCACCGCGGCTCAGACCTACCTGGAGAACATGGAGCGGGGCATCCTCCGCGCGGCGGAGCTGGCCAAACAGATGCTGGCCTACTCCGGCCGCGGCCGCTTCGTGGTGGCGCCGCTGGATCTCAACATGGTGGTGCGGGAGATGGCGCACCTGCTGGAGGTATCCATCCCGAAGAAGGTCAGCCTGCACTTCGACCTGGCTGCGGAACTCCCTGCCTTCGAAGCCGATTCCGCGCAGATCCAGCAGGTGGTGATGAACCTTGTCACCAACGCCGCGGATGCCATCGGCGACCAGGACGGCCGCATCCGCATCCACACCGGCCGCGCCGAGCTGGGCGATGGCGAACTCCCCGCCCTGCCGGGCCAGACCCTGCTCCCGGGGCCCTACGTGCTGCTGGAGGTGGAGGACACCGGCTGCGGCATGCCGCCCGACGTGCTCGACCGGATCTTCGATCCGTTCTTCACCACCAAGGCCACGGGCCGGGGACTGGGCCTTTCGGCCATGCTGGGCATCCTGCGGGGCCATCACGCGGGTCTGCGGATCCACAGCCGGCCCGGAGAGGGCTCGGTGTTCCAGCTCTTCTTCCCGGTGGCCCCCGGCGCCACGGGCCCCGCCCCGGCCCAGCCCCCCGCGACCTCCGGGGCGCGCCTCCGGGGCCGCGTGCTGCTGGTGGACGACGAGGCTCTGGTCCGCGAGACCACAGGCCGCGTGCTGGCGGCCCTGGGCCTCGAGGTGGTCCAGGCCCAGGATGGGTTCGAGGCCGTGGCTCTGGTGGACCGGGATCCCGCGGGCTACGACCTGGTTTTCATGGACCTCACCATGCCGCGGATGGATGGCCGGGAAGCCTTCCAAGCCATGCGGGCCCGGAACCCGGCCCTGAAGGTGATCCTCTGCAGCGGCTACACCGAGCAGGACATTCTGCGCACCTTCGAGGGGGAAACCCCCGCGGGCTTCCTCCAGAAGCCGTTCCAGATCCGGGATCTGCGCAACCTCCTCGGGCGCGTGATGGGCATAGGCTAGTCCCGGGCTACACTGGGGGCCTGGAGCCGCCGCATGACTGCATCCCACCGGGCCCGCCTCGCCATCTTCTCCACGGTCTTCATGGACCTGCTGGGATTCGGCATCGTCATTCCGATCCTGCCCCTCTATGCCAAAGACATCGCGGCCCATCCCAGCCCCTGGATGGCGCATGTCAACCACCTCCTGGGGCTGGGTGCGGGCACTTCCCCCGGCGCCTTCTGGGCGGGTGTCGCCTTCCTGGTCTACAGCCTCATGCAGTTCATCGCCACCCCGCTGCTGGGCCGGTTGTCCGACCTCACGGGCCGCAAGCCGGTGCTCTGGTCCAGCCTCATGGGCACGGTGGTCGGCTACACGATGATGGCCCTCACCAGCCGCTTCGAGTGGGTGCTGGCGGCCCGCATCCTGGATGGCATCACCGGCGGGAACATCTCGGTGGCCCAGGCCGCCATGGCCGACAGCTCCACGCCGGAAGAGCGTTCCAAGGTCATGGGCATGATCGGCGCCGCCTTCGGCCTGGGTTTCGTGGCTGGGCCCGCCCTGGCGGGCGTCCTGAGCGGCAGCACGCTGGGCCACCGCCTCCTGGCTGAGCACGGCTGGCACCTGCCCTTCTTCGTGGCCGCGGGCCTCTCCCTGCTGGCCTCGCTCCTGGTGATTTTCTGGATGCCCGAGACCCTCACGCCGGAGGTGCGGAAGCGTGCCCGGCATGAGGATTCCCGGGGCCACGCCCTGCTGGAGGCCTGGAAGCGCCCCGGCATGCCGCAGGTCATGTCTATCGCCCTCCTCGCCATGGCGGGCTTCGCCATGATGGAAGGCACCTTCTCCCTGCTGGCCAATGCCCGGTTCCACTTCGGGCAGCGCGAGGTGGGCTACCTGTTCGCGTACATCGGCATCCTCATCGTGCTTTACCAGGGCGGCCTCGTCCGCATGGTGGCCAAGCGGATCCCCGAACGGGCCGCCCTGTGGGCCGGCCTGGTACTCATGGCCCTGTCCCTGCCGCTGCTGCCGGTGCTGGGCTGGAAGTGGCCGTTCCTGCTGATCCTCATTCCCATGGCCTGGGGCAGCGGCATGAACACCACGGCGACCTCCGCCCTGGCCAGCCAGCTCACGCCGCCTGAGGCTCAGGGCAGCCTGTTCGGCGCCATGAACGCCATGACCGGCCTCGGCCGCATCCTGGGCCCCATCGCCGGGGCGTTCCTGTTCGCCCGCTGGGGCGGCCACGCCACCTACTTCGCCGCAGCCGGAGTGATGGTCCTGGCCCTGCTCCTGGCTTCCACCCTGCCCCGCACGGAGCGCGCATGATCCGCCTGGATGGACAATCCCTCACCGCGCCGCTGTTGGCGCGCATCGCCGCCGGAGAGGGCGTGTCGCTGGACGAGGGCGCCCTCGCGAAGGTGGTCGAGAATCGCGCCGTGGTGGACCGCATCGTGGCCGAGGGCCGCACGGTCTATGGCATCAACACCGGCTTCGGCCAGTTCGCCACGGTGGTGATTCCACCCGACCAGCTCCAGCAGCTCCAGCTCAACCTGGTGCGCAGCCACTCGGCCGGGGTGGGCGAGCCGCTGCCGAAGGACCAGACCCGGGCCCTCATGGCCGCCCGGATCAACTGCCTCCTGAAGGCGCACAGCGGCATAAGGCCCGAGCCCATCCGCCTGCTGGCCGAATGCCTCAACCGCGACATCGTGCCCATCGTGCCCAGCCAGGGCAGCGTGGGCGCCAGCGGCGACCTGGCCCCCCTGGCCCACATGGCGCTGCTGCTGGTGGGCGAAGGCTTGGCCTGGGGCCCGGCGGGCCCCATCCCGGGCAGCGCCGCCTTGAAGCAGGCCGGGCTCACGCCGGTGGTGCTCCAGGCCAAGGAGGGGCTGGCCCTCATCAACGGCACCCAGCTCATCACCGCCCTGGGGAACCTCGCCGTGGCGCGTTTGCGGCGCTTGATCCCCCTCTCCGACGAGATCGCGGCCCTCAGCCTGGAGGCCCTCCGCGGCACCCGGGCCGCCTTCGATCCGCGCATCCATGCGGTCCGCCCCCACCCGGGCCAGATCGCCGCCGCCGGGCACATGCGGGAGATCCTCGGCGAAACGAGCGAGATCGCCGCGAGCCACCAGGACTGCCACCGCGTGCAGGATGCCTACAGCCTGCGCTGCATCCCGCAGGTCCACGGCGTCACCCGGGATGCCCTGGGTTTCGCGGGCGCCATCCTGGAACGCGAGCTGAACGCCGCCACGGACAACCCGATGATCTTCACGGACACGCAGGAATCCCGCTCCGGCGGCAACTTCCACGGCCAGTACCCGGCCTTCGCCTGTGATGTGCTGGCCATCGCCGTGGCCGATCTGGCGAGCATCTCCGAGCGCCGCCAGGAGCGCATGGTGAATCCCGCCTACAGCGACCTGCCCGCCTTCCTCACCTCCAACGGCGGCCTGGAATCGGGGTTCATGATGGCCCACGTCACCAGCGCGGCCCTCGTCTCCGAGCTGAAGGGCCTGGCCCAGCCCGCCTGCGTGGACACCATCCCCACTAGCGCCGGCAAGGAGGACCACGTGAGCATGGGCCCCATCGCCGCTCGCAAACTGCTTCGCGCCGTGGACGGCCTGGAGCAGGTGCTGGCCATCGAGGCCCGCATGGCCCTCGAAGGTGTGCGGCTGGTGGGACTGGCCCCCGCGAAGGGCCTGGAGCCCCTGCGGGACCGGCTGGCGGCGGCCTGCCCGCCCTGGTCCGACCGGGCCATGTTCGAGGAGATCCGGGCCGCCTCCGCCGCCCTCCAGACCCACGCGGAAGCGCTCCCGTGACCAGCCGGCCCTGGCGCGCCGCCTGCGAGCAGGCCCTGCGATCCTTCTCAGAAGCCGATGCCCTGCGGTTCTGGCGCGTGGGCCACGAGGTGGACGGCGCGACCCGGCCCATCTTCAACTACCGCTTCGAGCACACCCTCTCGGTGGTGCTGCTGGCCCGCTGGCTGGCCCCCGCCACGGGCGCGGATCTGGAGGTCGTGGAGTGCGCGGCCTGGCTGCACGACGTGGCCAAGCATCTGAACGCCCATGGTACCAAGGACACCCACGCGCAGGATGCTTCGGTTCAGGTGGAGGGCATCCTCACGGGCACCGATTTCCCTCCGGCCAAAATCCCCGCCGTCCGCCACGCCATCGAGCACCACGTGGGGCTCCGCCTCGCCAAGCGCCTGGAGCCCCTGGAGGCCGCTTGTCTCTGGGACTGCGACAAGCTGAGCAAGATCGGCGCAGCGAGCCTGGTCCACTTCGCCTGCATCAGCGGCGCCTTCCAGCCCGTCACCACCGCAGAGATCCTGGAGCGGGGGGAGGCCTGGCTGCCCCTGGCCCGCGGCATCGTGGATTCCTTCAGCACGGAACCAGCCCGCGAAGAAGGACAGCGCCGCCTGGCCTTCCTCGAAGCCCACTACGCCCAGCTCCGCCGTGAGGGCTCGGATCCCGCCCGGGCGATGCCGTCATGACCCTCGCCGCCCACCCTGATCCTAGGGAATTGCTGGAAGCCTTCGAGGCGTTCACGGCGGCTTCGCAGCAGCTCCAGGTCCGCTACGAGGCGCTCCAGGGGCAACTCGGGCAGCTCCAGGGCGAGTTGCAGACTGTGATCGAAGCGGTTCCCTTCGCGGTGTGGGTGTTGGCGGAAGATGGTGCCCTGCGCTTCACCAACCGTCCTGCCCACATGGAGGGCGCGTTCCTGGACGGCCCCGCCCCCTGGGAGCCGGTCAGCCCGGCGGGCTTGCGGCGGTTTCAATCGGCCAGCGGGCGTGAACAGATCTTCGAGGAGGAGCGCCGTCCCGTGCCCCGCGGAGGCACCCTCGTCACCCTGCGCGATGTCACCGAGGCCGTGTTCCGCGCCCAGCAGGAATCCCGCGAGGACCGCCTGGCCGCCATGGGCCGCATGGCCGCGGAGCTGGCCCACGAGATACGGAATCCCCTCGGGAGCCTGGCCCTCTTCGCCGGCATGCTCGTGGAGGATCTGGAAGGCCAGGAGGGCCCCCAGGATCTCGCCCGCAAGATGCAGGAATCCGTAGGGCGCTTGAACCGCCTGGTGGGCAACACCCTCGCCTTCAGCCGCGACCTGCAGCCGCGCCGCCAGGCCCTGCTCCTGCGGGCCTTCTGGGAGGAAGTCCTGCGCGCCGCCACCCTGGCCGAGCGGGTGCCCTGGGATAACCGGGTCCCCGAGGCCGCCACCTGGAACGGTGATCCGGATCTGCTGCGCCAGGTGGCGCAGAACCTGCTCCAGAACGCCACCCGCGCCCTGGAGGACCATCCGAGCCCCCGCGTGCTCCTGGCCGCGGCGGAGGAAGTGGTGGATGGCGTGTCCTGCTGGCATCTGACGCTCACCGACAATGGCTGCGGCATCCCGGCCCAGGCCCTGGCCCGGGTCTTCGATCCCTTCTTCAGCACCTTCGGCGGCGGCACGGGCCTGGGGCTGGCGGTCTGCCACCGGATCATGGTGGCCCACGGCGGCCTGCTCTACCTGGAAAGCCAGGAGGGACGCGGCACCACCGTCCACCTGCGCCTGGAGGCGGCGCCGCCGGAGTGATGCCATGAGCCCGAGCACCGAACGGCCCGGCCTGGTCTGCTTCGACCTGGATGGCACCCTGGTGGATCCCCTGCTGGGTGTGACCAATTGCCTCCGCAAGACCTGCGAGACCTTCGGCCTGCCCCTGCCGCCGGAGGCAACGATCCGGGACTGGATCGGCTTCGGCATGCGCGAATCCCTCGCCTCGCTTCCAGGCCTGGCGGATCCGGCCCGGCTGGAGGCGGCCCTCGACTTCTACTGGGAGCGCTACCGCGAGGATGGCGTCTTCGAGCACGAGCTGTACCCCGGCGTGTTCCACCTGCTCCACCGCCTGAAACGCCAGGGCCACCGCATCTACATCGTCTCCGCCAAGCCGGTTCTCTTCGCCCGGCGCATCGCCTACCAGTTCGATCTGAACCTCATCTTCGACGACATCTTCGGCAGCACCCTGAAGGGGAAGTGGCAGCCCAAGACCGAGGTGCTGGCCGGCCTGACCCGGCAGGGCACCATCTGGCCCAGCGGTGTCTTCATCGGTGATCGCGGTGTGGACATGGAAGGCGCCCGGACCCACGGACTGGAAGCCATCGGCGTCACCTGGGGCTACGGCACCCGCGAAGAACTGCTGCGAGCGGGTGCGGAGCACCTCTTCGACACCGTGCCCGATCTCGATGCCTGGCTGAGGCTCCGGTTCCCCCAGGAGGAGATTCACGACGCCTTCACGCGGTCGGAATAGCAGCTATTTCTGCGGCGTGGCCCAGCGGGTTCCAGGCGGGGGATCGAAGTGGAAGGTGGAAGGGCGCGGCGGCGGCGGCACATGGGCCTGCGCCAGCACCAGCCGCTGGTGGGCACCCGTGCCGTCGGTCCAGGCCACCGAAGCGAGCAGTCCATGGTGGCCCCCGGCCTTCACCTCGGGCAACCCCGGGACGCGCGGATGCAGGAGGACCATCTCCCCAGGCAGGGCCTCGGCCCGGTAGAGCAGATCCAGACGGCGGGGTTCCAGCAGGAGGCCCAGGAGGGGGTATTCCTTCAGGGCTTCCTGGAGCTTGACGCTCTGGGCGGTACGGGTATCCGGGTCGTACTGCACGAGTTGGCGGCCATCCGCCATCACCAGGAGCCCCGAATCATAGGCCACGCGCAGCCGGCCCCCTTTTTCGAGCAGAAGGGTGCCCCGCTGCTGGAGCTTCCCGAACACCGCGCTGTCGCTGGTCTGGGTGAACCGGGCCGCCAGCGCCGGCTGCGACGGGAGGGCCCTCCACCAGCCCGGGAGCGCCGCAACGGCCGGAAGGCACACCGCCAGCATCAGGAAGCGCCGCACCTCAACCCCGCTTGATCTCAAGGGAGAGTTTGGCCGTGGCCCCCTTGGAAGGTACCGGACGACGGAGCTGGCCTTCGCTGACCACCTGGCCTCCGGCACGGAGCTGCACGACCACCTCAATGTCCTGGGCGTCAAGCTCCGGGGGCAGGTCGAGCCGAAGCACCGAAGGAGCCCCCGACCGGCCCACCATGGTCAATTCGCCGAGCAGCGAGTTGATCGCATCCTTGTGATCCAGATGCTTGGTCTTGGGCACGGCGGGTTTCTGGACATCAGCCTTCAGTGCCGCCAGAGCGGCCAAGGGATCCGCCTTGGGCCTGGCCGGTGACGGCGTGGCCGGCCGGGGCGGTTTGAGGGATTCAACGGCCGGAGGCGGCGGGAGTGCGGCAGGTGCGGGCAACGGTGCCACGGGTGCCAGCACGGGTGGGATGGGCGCAGCCTCTTCCGGTGCGGGCTCGGGCGTCTTCACTGTGGTGGGCGGTTCCGGCAGCATCGGGGGCTCGATGATGAGGCTGTCATCGTCATCCGTATCCGCCAAGGGGCCGGGCTGCGGGGGGGCGGGAGATCGGGAGCTTCCCATGTCCAGCAGGTCCGTCACGGAGGGCAGATCGGATAGCGTGAGGGGCTGGGGCGCGGGTGGGAGCGGTTGGGCGGCCTGTGGCGGGGGGAGGGGCGCCGGGGCCTGCCCTTCACCCATTACATGGTTCTTGATGTGCGTGAGGGCCAGGCGGGTGATGCCCCGGAGGGTTTCGAAGACGCCGGTCCCGTCGGAGGCCACTGACTGGAAGCTGGGCAGTCCCCTGGCATTGAAAGTGGACTCCAGTTCATCTATAGAGACCACGTTCTTGAGATCCCGCTTGTTCCACTGGAACACGAGGGGAATCTCGTCGAGGACTAGGCCAAGTTCCTTGAGGTTTTCGGCGAGGTTCTGGTAGCTCTCCCGGCAGGCGTCCAGCATCGCCGTCTGGCTGTCCACCACGAAGACGATGCCATCCACCCCCTTGAGCACGAGCTTCCGGGTGCTGTTGTAGAACACCTGACCCGGCACCGTGTAGAGCTGGAGTTTGGTCTTGAACCCACCCACCATGCCCACATCCATGGGCAGCAGGTCGAAAAACAGGGTGCGGTCTGTCTCGGTATTGAGACTGACCATCTCGCCGCGAGCCTTCTGGGTGGTCCTCCCGTAAATAGTGTTGAGATTAGTGGTCTTCCCGCACAGGCCCGGCCCGTAATAGACGATCTTTGCCGTCATCTGCCGTGTGGCGTGATTGAAGAAAACCATCCTGGGGTGTCCTCGGACAGGGAGGGACTCAGAATAGCCTCACCTGGCGGCCAGGCTCAACCACGGACCTGACTGTTAAGAATTATGAAGAAAGTCCCTTCAGCGCCATGAGCACCTCCTGGGCATGCCCTGCGGGGTTCACGCCCACGAACACCTTCCGGATCACGCCGGAGGCATCAATCAGGAAGGTCGTGCGTTTGGCCCAGCCCAGAATGGGCATACGAACCCCGTAGGCGTCAATGATCCGGCGGTCGGGATCCGCCACCAGCCGGAACGGCAGATGGTACTTGGCCGCAAAGACCTTGTGGCTGGCAGCGGTGTCGGCGCTCACGCCGAGGATCACGGCACCCGTGGCCTGGATGGCAGAGTAGCCATCCCGGAAACTGCAGGCTTCCGTCGTGCAGCCAGGGGTTTCGTCCTTGGGATAGAAATACAGCACCACCGGATGCCCCTTGAAGTCCGCAAGGGCGATGGGGCGGCCATCCTGATCCACGGACTGGAAGGCCGGGGCCGGTTGGCCGGCCACAGGCATCGCGGCGCGGGCGGTACCGCTGAGCAGAGCCAGGATGGACACCGAGGCTCCAGGAAGAATGAATCGCATGGGCTGCCTTTCGCGCGGGGGCGGAGATTCGCCATACTCGCTTGGATGCCGCGAAAGATCCAACCGGTTCGCGGAGATGTGGGAGTGGATGTGGCGATCCGGCTGGCAGTGATTCCGGGAGATGGCATCGGACCCGAGGTGGTTCGCGAAGTCCTGCCCCTGCTGGAGTGGGCGCGAGGCCGAGGCAGGGAGCTGACCTGGGAGATCCATCCCTGGGGCGCCACGCATTTCCTGGCCACGGGGAAGATCCTGCCAGAGGATGCGTTCATCGAACTCCGGGATCAAACGGATGGCATCCTCTTCGGCGCCGTCGGAGACCCGCGGGTGCCGGACGGCCGCCACGCCGAAGGCCTGCTGCTGCGCCTGCGCCGGGATCTGGAATTGACCGTCAATGAGCGGCCCTGCCGGCCCATCCTGGACGCCCACCTGCCCTTGAAGGGCGTGAGGGCCGCCGAGGTCGCAATCGAAGTCTTCCGGGAGAATACGGAAGGCCCCTATTGCCTGAAGGGGACCACGGAGCCCCATCGCGCCACGGATCTGGCCGAACACACCGAACCCGCTGTGCGCCGCCTGCTGGAGGCGGCCTTCGCGCGGGCGGCGGAACGTGGCTGCTCCCTGACCCTGGCCCACAAGGCGAACGTGCTGAAGCATGGCCATGGGCTGTGGCTGCGGATGTTCCAGGAACTCCGGGCAGCCTTCCACCAGGTGCCCGCCCGAGGCCTTCATGCGGACGCCCTGCTCTGCGCCCTGGTGCAGGATCCGCGGCCCTTCGGCGTGATCGCCGCCGACAACTATCTGGGTGATCTCATCAGCGACCTGCTGGCCGCCTTCCAGGGCGGCATGGGCGTGGCCCCCTCCCTGAGCTGGGCTCCGCATCGGCCCTTCCGCTGCGCGGCCTTGGCTGAGCCGGTCCACGGCTCCGCACCGGACTTGGCGGGATGCGGTACGGCCAATCCCACCGGCATGTACCTCAGTGCTGCACTGCTGTTCCGGCACCTGGGTTGGATCGCGGAGGCCGAGAGCGTGGCATCCGCAGTCGCCACAGCCCTCCGGCAAGGCGCCGCGACAGCGGATCTGGGAGGCACCCTCAGCACCCGGGAGATGGGCGCGGCCATCCGGGCGCACCTGCCGGCCTGACCGGGGAGGCGCCTGCTCCGCAGGACCGTCCTCAGCAGCTCCGCATGACGCCGATGAGCAGGCCCTGGATGTCAATGCGATCCAGGGGATAGAGCCGCGGCTTGAGGGTGGGATTGTGGGGCACCAGCCAGGCGCCTTTGGCATCGCGCCGGAACTCCTTCAAGGTGACCTCCTCGCCATCCAGCAGCGCCACCACCCGGTCCCCGTTGCGGTACTCCGCCTTCCGCTGGAGTACGACCAGATCGCCATCCAGGATGGCATCGTCCACCATGGAATCGCCACGCACGCGCAGGACGAACACCTCGTCTCGCTGGCGATGGATGCTGTTCGGCACTTCGATGGGCAGGGCCCGGCTCTCAGGCAGGATGGGGGCGCCTGCGGCCACATCCCCGCAGAAGGGATAGAGACGGGGGCCTTGGTGAGGGGCGTCCAAACGCATCTGCCCAGATGAAGCCTCCGGCTCCGAGTCGGGCATGGCCACCACGATGTTGTTCCCGCGCCCGTGGCTGCGGGCCAGGAAGCCTTTGTCCACGAGGTGCTGGACATGCTTGTGGATGGTGGAGACCGCGCTGGACCCCACCCCTTTCGCAATTTCGGAAAGGGTCGGGCTCCGCCCCTCCTCCTGGAGAAAGGTGCGGACGAAGGTCAGCACAGCCTGCTGGCGACGGGTGAGATCACTGGCTTTCATGCCATTCAAGGTAGGCCCTGCGCTGGACCCGGTCAATCCCTTTTTTTTCGCTTTATTTCAGATACCGGAGCATCCCATCCAAACCCCTGGATAGAACCCGCAAGCAGCGTCTGCCATACTGACAGACGCCCTTGAGGGTCAAGTATTTACACCCTCCGCATCGTCTTTCTGCGCTCTTTGACGCGCGCGTCCTGATGAGAAAGGAGTCCCCTATGACTGCCAGCCTTGCCTCCCCCGCCGTGTCTGGAGGGGCGAAAACCCGGATCAATGATTTTTCCATCCAGGTGGCCACGGTCAATGGATCCGGCTCGCAGACCGCCAATACTGTGCTGCTCCGCGCCATCTTCCAGATGGGCGTGTTCGTGAGCGGGAAGAACCTCTTCCCCTCGAACATCGCGGGCCTGCCCACCTGGTTCACCATCCGGGCCAGCGCCCAGGGCTACGTGGCCCGCAAAGCTGCGAACGAGATGCTGATCCTCATGAACCCCGAGACCGCGAAGGATGACATCGTAAAGGCCGATGCCGGCGCCCTTGTGATCTACGACGAGCCCCTGCAACTGGACAAGCTCCGGCCCGACCTCGCCTACTTCCCGGTGCCCTTCCAGAAGCTTGTGACGGCCTCCTGCCCCGAGCCCAAGCTGCACAAGCTCGTGAAGAACATGATCTACGTCGGCGTGGCTGCGCGGATCCTCGGTGTGGACATGGTGGAGGTCAAGAAGGCCATCGCCAAGCAGCTGAAGGGCAAGGCCAAGGCCGTCGAGCTCAACCAGAACGCGGCCGTCGCAGGCTACGACTGGGCCATGGAGAACCTGCCCGACCAGGACCATATCAGGGTCGTGCGCGACAGCAAGACCCAGGGTCTCATCATCGTGGACGGCAACGAGGCCTGCGCCCTCGGCGCGCTGTTCGCGGGCGTGACCGTGGTGGGCTGGTATCCCATCACCCCGGCTTCCAGCCTCGTCGAGACGTTCATCGAATACGCGGAGGAATACCGCAAGGATCCCCAGACCGGCAAATCCACTGTGGCCATCGTGCAGATGGAGGATGAGCTGGCCTCCGCCGGGGTGGTGCTCGCCGCGGGCTGGGCCGGTGCCCGGTCCATGACCTCCACCGCGGGCCCCGGCATCTCGCTCATGAGCGAGTTCATCGGCCTGGGCTACTACACGGAATGCCCCGGCGTGTTCTTCAATGTCCAGCGCACCGGCCCCAGCACGGGTCTGCCCACCCGCACCCAGCAGTCCGACATCGAGATGTGCGCCAAGGCCAGCCACGGCGACACGCTGCACATCAACCTCTACCCCGGAAACATGGAAGAGTGCTTCCAGTTCTCCTACGACGCCTTCGACCTGGCCGAGCGCTTCCAGACTCCGATTTTCGTGGTGACGGACCTCGATCTTGGCATGCAGAACTGGGCCTCCAGGCCCTTTGCCTACCCCGACAAACCCCATGATCGCGGCAAGGTGCTGGACCAGAAGCAGCTGGCCGAGATCCAGGATTGGGGCCGCTACAAGGATGTGGATGGCGATGGCCTCTGCTACCGCTCCCTGCCCGGCACCCCCGGCGGCAAGGGCGCCTACTTCACCCGCGGCTCGGGCCACAACGCCTATGCCCTCTACTCCGAGAAGCCGGAAGATTACGTGGCCGTGGTGGACCGCCTCCGCAAAAAATACGAGACGGCGAAGTCCTACGTACCCAAGCCCGTCTTCCGCCCGCTCGGATCCGACAGGGGCATGCTCGCCTTCGGCTCCAGCGATCCCGCGGTCCTCGAGGCCCAGGATCTCCTCGCCGAGCAGGGGCTGAAGACCGACTACCTCCGCCTCCGGGCCCTGCCCTTCACCGCCGAAGTGGATGCCTTCGTGAAGGGTATGAAGGTGGTCTATGTCGTTGAACAGAACCGTGACGGCCAGATGGCCAACCTGCTCCGCGAGTTCTATCCGGAGCACGCCACCAAGTTCAAGAACGTCCTGCACTACGACGGACTCGCCCTGGATGCGCAAACCATCGTGGATCAGATCACCGCCTTCGAGCAGAAGTGAGAGGAGAGCCAGCCATGTCCACCGCCACCCCTTCCGCTCCCACCAACAAGCTCGGGATGACCAAGCAGGACTACGTGGGCTCCAAGTCCACGCTGTGCGCCGGCTGCGGCCACGACAGCATCACCGGCCAGATCATCAACGCCGCCTTCGAGATGAGCATCGAGGGCCACCGCGTCGCCAAGTACTCCGGCATCGGCTGCTCCTCGAAGACCCCCGCCTACTTCCTGAATCAGGGTTGGGGCTTCAATGGCGTCCACGGTCGCATGCCCGCCCTGGCCACCGGCGCCTCCCTGGCCAACCGCACCCTCGTCAACATCGGCATCTCCGGTGACGGCGATTCCATGTCCATCGGCACGGGCCAGTTCGTCCACGCCATCCGCCGCAACATCCCGATGATCTACATCATCGAAGACAACGGTGTCTACGGCCTTACCAAGGGCCAGTTCTCCGCCACCGCTGACAAGGGCTCCCATCTCAAGAACGGCGCGGTCAACGAACTCCCGCCCATTGATCCCTGCACCCTGGCCATCGAGCTGGGCTGCGGCTTCGTAGCCCGCTCCTTCTCCGGCAATCCCAAGCAGCTGAACGCCATCCTGAAGGCCGCCTTCGCCTACGAGGGCACCGCGATCATTGATGTCATCAGCCCCTGCGTCACCTTCAACAACCACGACGCCTCCACGCGTTCCTACAAGCACGTCAAGGACCACGATTTCCCACTGCATGACCTGGGCTTCATCCAGTATTCCGAGGTGGAAGATGTGGAGATCCCCGCGGGAGAGACCGAGATCGTGACCTTCCCCGATGGCTCCAAAGTGGCCATCAAGGCCATCCATGAGGGCTACGACCCCACCGACCGTTATATCGCCACCAAGGCCATCCACGAGTCCATGCAGAAGGGCGAGTTCCTCACGGGCCTGCTCTACATCCATGCTAAGCATGCGCCCCTTCCCGAGTTGCTGAACCTCGTGGACGAGCCCCTGGCCACCCTGCCCCAGTCCGCGGTGAAGCCCGGACCCGAGGTGCTGGCCGCCATCATGGAGACGTTGACCTAGGGTCCCAACCCGGCCGGCCGCGCATTGACGGCACGCCCGGCCCCGCTACACTAAAGGTTCGTGGGCCTGTAGCTCAGCTGGGAGAGCGCCGCGTTCGCAATGCGGAGGTCGTCAGTTCGATCCTGATCAGGTCCACCAACCCAGAAACCAGCGGCCTTACGGCCGCTGGTTTTGTCTAGGTTGACGGCAGATAAATCAGCGGACACCATGAGCACAAATCGGTTCGGGAGGTCCTGGTTCCTTTGCTGCCTATGCGATATGTGCGATTTGCGCTCCTCCTGATGGTGCTGGGAGTGGGCTGTGCATTATCGGCGGCCGACTCGCCGGGCCTTTTCGGCTTCCATACCTTCCCGGTCGCCCCTGGACAGGATCTGGGATTCGCCTCGCGGCCAGTCTACGACGGCCGTTCGGGGTTCTGGTTCTACGAGCCTGGGAACCTGTGGCGCTTCGATGCCCGCGGCTACCGACAGTTGGGCCCTTCCGACGGGCTTCCGAAGGCCCCCGTGGATCTGGCCTACCCAGAGCCCTCCACCGGCATGTGGTTCCGGGCCGGAGGTTCCTGGTACCTCCTCAGCGCCAAGGGCGTGCAACGCCTCGCCGTGCCGGGTTCGCCCTCCGCCACCCAGGTCTTCGCCATCCGGAACGAGGGCCTGGGCGTCGTCGAAGGAGACCGGCTACGCATCTACCACGCCTCGGGCGCGCCGCTCGAACTGCCCTCTCCCGGTCCCGGGGATTGGGTCAAGGCCTGGAAGGATCCCCACGGTGAAGACCGTCTGGTGGTCGGCGACCAGGGCTTGGCGCGCTGGAACGGCCATGCCTGGAGGATCCAGTCCCTCAAAGGGCTGCTGGAAGGCCGCGGAGCGGATGTCTTCCGCACGAAATCCGGCGCTCTGTGGGTGCGGTCAGACCGGGATCTCGCCCGCATCGAACCGCATCCGGCCCGGTTCGGCCGCCAGATGGGGTTCACCCGGAATTCCTACGTCACCATCGAGGAGGATTCCTTTGGCCGGGTCTGGACGAATGGCCCGGAGGGACTGGCCTGCGTGGATGGGAACCATGTCTGGCGCATCGGCGTGCAGGAAGGCCTCGAGGGGTACCAGTCTTACTGGCCCATTGCGTTCGACGCCCAGGGAAATCTCTGGACCATCTCCGCGGCTGGCTTCCAGCAATTGAAGGGCGCCTTCCTCTGGAGTGTCCAGGAACGGCCGTTCGGTCTGCCCCGGACCATGATCTTCACCGTCCAGCGCAGCCGCCATGACGGAACCCTCTACGCCGGAACCCACGATGGCCTTTACCGCCAGAAGGGACATCGCTGGGAGGAAGTGCCGGGCACTGAACGCTGGGCCCCCTTCACCCTCGCGGAACGCGCCAATGGCGAACTGTGGTGCGGCGGGAACCCGCCGGGCGCCCACGACCTGTCCATCTTCCGGCTCATTCCCGGGCACGGTCCGGCCCGGCCGGACATCCACGGCCTGCCCCCAGGCGACTGGACCTTCGCCCTGACCTGGACCCCGGATGACACCCTCTGGTGCCTCACGGCCAAGGGCTTCTACCGGATCCGCCCCCAAGGAACCGCCTTCACCGCCGATCCAGTGGCCCTTCCCGGCCTCGCGCCCGGCACCACGCCCAATGCCCTGAATGTGGCGCCCGATGGAAGCCTCTGGGTGGGCACGGACCAGGGCGTGTATCGCCTGGACGGCACCCACTGGACGCATCTCCGCAAGGCCGATGGACTCTTCGCCGAGGAGGCGGATGGGGCCTTCCAGGGCCCCCATGGGGAGTGGTGGGTGCTGCATAACGCCGCGGACGCCATGACCCGCTTCGCGCACATCCCTGGCAAGGGCTGGCAGGTGGTGGGCGGCTTTGATGCGAAAAGTCCCCTCACGGCCATGGGCGCCCAGGCGGGCTGGACGGATCCGAAGGGCATCGTCTGGCTGCTCAGCGGGTCGGATGTGGTGCGATGGGATGGCACCCGGGCGGAGCATTTTTCGAAGGCCTTCGGTGTTCCCATTGATAATTTTTTCGACATCTGCGGCGAACCGGACGGACAGTTCTGGATCGGCACGATCGCGGGCGTCATCCACTGCGACCCCCGCTTCTACCGCCCCATCCCGGATCCACCGCCCCTGGTGCAGGGACCGGCCACTGACGGTCAGGGACGGACCTTCCCGGCCAATGCCGCCATCCCCTTCCGCAGCCCGGGCGTGGCCTTCGAGCTGGAGTTGCCTCTGGTGGAAGGCATCGAGGATCTGCAGATCCAGACCCGCGTGAAGGGGCTGGACACTGTGTGGCACCCCCTTGAAGGCAATACCTTGCGCCTGCCCGGGCTGCGGCCGGGTTCCTATGTCCTCCAGGCCCACGCGCTCCGCCGGGATGGTGTCCAAGGCCCGACCCTCTCTTTCCCCTTCCGCATCCTGCCGCCCTGGTACTTCCGGCCTGCGGCCTTGGCTGCCGGGCTTCTGCTGGCCCTCGGCGCCGGTGTGCTCATCCTGCGCTGGCGCACCTGGACCCTCCGGCGCGAGCAGGCACGGCTCGAAGGCCTGATCGCCCAGCGCACGCAGGATCTGACCCATTCCAACGAGGCCCTTCTCAAGGCGCTCGGCGAAGTCCGCACCCTGAAAGGCCTCGTTCCCATCTGCTCCTATTGCAAGCGCATCCGGAACGACGAAGGCTTCTGGCGGCAGCTTGAGCTGGTGCTGGCGGAGCACACGGAAGCCAAGTTCTCCCACGGCATCTGCCCTGAATGTGCCGAGCAGGTCAAGGCCGCATGGGCCATGGAGCAGGATGCCTTCGACCCGATTCCAAGGCACCCGGAGGCCTGAGGAAGAATCAGCAGCAGGCTTCCACGCCGGCCTTTGTATGCTGGAACCATGATTGGACGCCTGCGCGGAGAACTCATCCAGAAGCTGCCGAACCTGGCCCTCGTGGAGTGCGGCGGGGTGGGCTACGCGGCCTCCATCAGCCTCTCCACCTACGGGCTGCTTCCCGAACCCGGCGCGCAGGTGATCCTGCACACCGAATTGCTGGTGCGCGAAAACGAGATCGCCCTGCTGGGCTTCTCGTCGCCACTGGAGCGCGAGCTCTACCGAATGCTGGTCAAGGTGGATGGGGTGGGCCCGAAACTCGCCTTGGCTGCGCTGGGCGCCCTGCCGCTGGAGGACCTGGTCCAGGCCATCCGGAGCCGGGATGTGAAAGCCCTCACCCGGATCCCGGGCGTGGGGAAGAAGACCGCTGAGAAGCTCTGTTTCGAGCTCTCGGAAAAGATGGGCGGGAGTTCCGGCCTGGCGGGATTGGGTGGCCCTGGCGCGCCGGGTGATCCCTGGGAATCGGACCTGCGCTCTGCCCTGACGAACCTGGGATTCAAGGAGGATAGTGTCCTGCCCGTGATGGCGGACCTCCGCGCCGAGAAACCCCCCTTGGCGGAGGCCATCCGCCGAGCCCTGAAGGCCCTCCAGCGATGACCCTGCGCATCCTCTCCACCTCGCCCCTGGTAGGCCCTGCCCTGCGCGCCCTGGGCGCGCGCTTCCCCGAACTCCGCATCGCGCCCTTCCGTTCCCCCGCCTGGACGGCGGCTCTGCCCGAGGCGGAAGCCCTGGTGGTGCTGCTGTCTGAACCGCTCACGGAAGCGGATCTGGCCGCGGCGCCGCGTCTGAGGGCCATCGGCACCTATTCCGTGGGCGTGAACCATCTGCCCCTCGAGGCCTGCGCGGCGCGGGGCGTCACCGTGGTGAGCACCCCGGGGGTGCTGACGGATGCCACGGCTGATCTGGCCTTGGCGCTGCTCATGGCCGTCACCCGGCGGATCGCTGAAGGCGAAGCCCTGGTCCGCTCTGGCGCCTGGACGGGCTGGGCGCCCGATCAACTCCTCGGCATCGGACTCGCCGGCAAGACCTGCGGCATCCTCGGCAGCGGCCCCATCGGCCGGGCCTTCGCGCGGCGCGTCTGGGCCCTCGGCATGCAACCGGTGTTCTGGGACCGGGAAGGCACCGGTGGCCAGGTGGACATCGGGCCCGACCGCGCTCCGCGCCTCCCACTGGCCGAGCTGCTGCCCGCCAGCGCGGTGCTTTCCCTCCACTGCCCCCTCACCAGCCACACCCGCGGCCTCCTGGACCGCCGGGCCCTGGAACAGCTACCCCCAGGCGCGGTGCTGATCAACACCGCCCGGGGCGGCATTCTGGATGAAGGCGCGGCCATGGATCTGCTGGATGCGGGCCGGCTCGGCGGCATGGGGATGGATGTGTACGCGGGCGAACCGGCCCTGGATTCCCGCTGGTTCCACACCCCCCGCACGGTGCTCCTCCCCCACCTCGGCTCCGCCACGGTGGAGGCGAGAGAGGCCATGGCGCGGCTGCTCTGTGACGGTCTCGCGGCGGCGCTGGACACCCCCCGGTGCTAAGCTAGAGCCCCATTGCGAGGACGACCATGGCACGCCCCTGGCTCAAGCTGCTGGATCCCGGGCTGGCCGCCCTCAAAGACCCCTCGGCCGCCTCCTTCGAGGCGCGTCTGGACCTCGCCCGGGCCCTGAATGGCCGCGCCCGGCACGAGGAGGCCCGCACCATCCTGGAAATCCTGCTGGCTGAGGACCGGGCGCACCCTGAAGCCTGGTTCGAACGCCTGCTCTGCCACGGCGACCACGCGCCCGAAGAGCAAGGCCTGGAGCTCCTGGGGCAGCTGGAATCCCTCCGGGACGAACACCCCGCGGATGCGGCGCATCTGAGGAACCTGGGTTACCTGCGCCTGCTCCTGCTGGATCCCGACGGCGCCGAACTTGCGCTGCAGCAGTCGGTCACCCTCCGCGGCCAGGATCCCAAAACCCTCGAACTGATGGGGCTGCTCCACCTCCACCGGGGCCAGGCCACCGAGGCCAAGGTGTGGCTCCTGAAAGCCCTGAGCCTGCAGCCGAAGGATCCCCGCACCCTCCGTCTGCTGGCCATCGCCCTCGAACAGCTCGGCGATGGGCACGGCGCCGAAACCCAGCTCGTGGCTGCCCTCCAGGCCGACGGGAGCTACTACTGGGGCTGGCATGCCCTGGGCGAACTGCTGCTCAAGCGGGGTGAGCTGGAGGAGGGCCTGCGCTGCATCCACCGGGCCCGCAGCCTCCACGCGGGCGACCCGGCCAGCTACTTCATCCTGGCCGAACTCTTCAGTGAGCAGGGCCACCTGGAATTGGCCCAGGGCCAACTCTATCTCCTGATGGCCATGGCACCCGAAGCCCCTGTCCTGGCCGAAGCTCAGGCGCTGCTCGGCGAGCTTCGCCGGGACATGGGCGACCGGGAGGGCGCCGTGTCCTATTTCAGCCTCGCCACGGAGACGGACCCCGAAGCCGCCAATCCCTGGGCCGCCCTCGGCGACATGGCCCGGGAAGAGGAACGCTGGGAGGACGCCCTCCGCTGCTACCGCGAAGCCCTGATGCGCGAACCCGGGGCCCCCGACCTGGAAGTCCAGCTGGGCTATGCCCTGCTGGAAACCCGGCAGATCACCGGGGCGGAACAGGCCTTCCTGCGCGCCCTGGAACTGGATCCCGGGGAGTACAGCGCCTACCTGGGCCTCTCCGAAGTGTACCGGTTCACCAATCGCCGCGAGGATCAGATGGGCATGGTCCAGCAGGCCATGGCTTTGGCGCCGCAGGATGCCGATGTGTGGAACGCCAAAGGCGTGGCCCTCGAAGTGACCGAGCGGTGGCCGGAGGCCACCGAGGCCTACGAAAAGGCTCTGGCGCTGGATCCTCAGCACCGCAAGGCGGCCAACAACCTCGGCTTCGTGCTGGAGAAGCGCATGAAGCAAGGGGAGCCGGCCCTCCGCAGCCGGGCCGTGGAAGCCTGGAAACAGCGCCTTCTGCTCTGCCGGGATGAGGGCCAGAGCATGAAGATGGCCACGGAGCACTTGGCTCAGCTCGGAGTGGACGAACAGGTGCTGCGCGGCTGGCTCCGGAGCGAGCCGCTTGTGGCTGGTCCAGAAGCCTGAGGCACTCCCTGGATGGGTCGGCGGATCCGCTCTCATGGATCTCGCCCTCCGAAGTCCAGTTGTCACAAGGGGGTCACAGCCCTGTGACGTGAACCTGTGGAAAAGCCTGTGGATTTGCTCCTTCCGAAGGAGCTAAATCCAGTGCCACTAAGTGTTTCCAGGATACCTCCTACCTCATGTAATCTATTATAAATATCTTATTTTTAAATATTTACATAAACAACGCCTGAGTGGTTTAAGCATTCAACGGGCTTCGAAGTTTTCCACAGGTTCCGCTTTCTTTCGCTTGACATCATGGAAGCCCTTGGAGGTCATGCCGGGAAAGGCGAAAAGGGGTTGCCCCATGCATCGCATCACACCAGTTCCTCGGCCTCTTTCAACTGGACGCTGACCAGCCGTGAGCATCCCGGTTCCTCCATGGTCACGCCGTAGAGGGTGTCCGCCGCCACCATGGTGCGCTTCTGGTGGGTGATGACGATGAACTGGGTATCGGCCTTCATCTTCTGGACCAGACTGGCGAATCGGCCCACGTTGGCCTCGTCCAGAGGAGCGTCCACCTCGTCCAGCACGCAGAAGGGGCTGGGTTTGAAGTGAAAAATGGCGAACAGGAGCGCGATGGCCACGAGGGCCCGCTCCCCGCCGCTCAACAGGGTGAGGGATTTCGGGCTCTTCCCGGGGGGCTGGGCCGTGATCTCGAGGCCGCATTCCAGTAGCTGCTTCGGATCCTCCAGGCTCAGGTGGGCGCTCCCGCCCCCGAACACATCACGGAAGACTTCCTGGAACCGGGTGTTCACGAAATCGAAGGCCTCGCGGAACCGCTCCTCGCTGGTGGTGTTGATCTCCTGGATGGTGGCTTCGAGGTTGGCAATGGCCGAGGTCACATCCGCCCGCTGCTCGTTCATGAAGGCCAAGCGCCCCTCGGCCTCCTCCAGTTCCTGGATGGCCAGGGGATTGACCCCCCCCAGTTCCAGGCGGCGCCCCTGGAGATCGTTGAGGTGGGTCTGGTGGACGATCTCGCCCTCGGCCCAGGCGTCCCGTTCATCCTCCGAGATACCGCCCAGGAAGGCTGGAATGTCCAGGCCCAAGGCCAGTTCCACTTCCTTGGCGAGGGCCTCCTGACTGCCCTGGACCTGGGCACCATGGAGCAGCGCTTCCTGGTGCTGGGCCCGGGCGTTCGCCAGGGCTTCCTGGAGTTCGCGCGCAGCGCGTTCCTGCACCCGGAGCGTCTCCTGCTCGAGTTCAAGTCTGGGCTGAGCCTCCTTCGCTTCGGCCTGGATGGTCTCCCGCTCGCCGAGCAGCGCCTGGCTTTCGGCCTCCAGTTCCGCCAGCCGGTGGAGGCAGCCTTCAGCCCGTTCGACCAGGGCCTGGTGCTCCGTCTCCTGGCGCTGGCGTTCGGCTTCCAGATCAAAGCGCCCGCGCTGGGCCAGCTGCAGATGGCGCTCGTGGCCGTCCCGCTCTCCCCAGGCCGCGTCCCGGGCCCGCGCGGCCTCCAGCCGGACCTCCCGCGCCTGATCCAGGAGCCCCCGGGCCTCCTGGACCCGCGCTTCCGCTGACTGGATGCCTGCCTCCAGCTCCGCATCCACCGTCTCGTCCGGATGCTGATCCAGATCCCGCAGCAGGCTCCCAAGCCGCTTGATGTCATCCTCGATCTGGGTCCAGAGCGCGTCAGCCCGCTCGCTTGCGACGCGGATCTCCTGAAGCTGGGCCTCCAGGGAAGCCCGTTGGCCCCGCAGAGACTCCACCCGTGAGCGCGTCCCACGCAGATCCTCTTCGATCTCCCGGAGGCGTTCCCGCGCCTCGCGCACCTCGTCCCTACCCTGCCCGCGGCGGCTTTCCAGATCCTCCAGGCGATCCAGCAAGGCTTCGCGGGTGGCCTTGGCCTCTTCCAGTTCCGCCCGCAGCTTCAAGGGAGAGGCGGCGGGCGCGGACACACCCAGCTGCACGGGTCCGTACGGCAGGCGGACGAAGGCGGGCGAGACGAACGCCAGGCTGGCGTGGGCTTGGGCGAGGGCTGGCAGATCCGCGTCCGCGCAGTGGAAGGCCCGGTCCAGCAGATCGCCCATGGGCCGGTCGGAGCCGGTCCAGCGCAGATGATCGCGCAGAGGCTCACACCCCGCGGGAACCTCTGGCCGCGTCTCCGTTCCGCTCCAGGCGAGGAGCAAGTGGCCCGGCGCGGCGGCCACGCGGCCCAGGAGATCCTGGTCGGCGGCCAGGGCCGCGAGCCAGGAACCCAGGAGCCGCTCCACATCGCTCCGGACCGCCTCGTCCACCCCCAGCAGCTCCACGAGGGGACGCGCGCGCAGGCCCTCCTGGCGAAGCCAGGCGAGTCCCTGTTGCATGCCGGCCTCGCCAGACCCGCGGGCCACCAGGTCGGCGATCTGCCGGAGGCGCCGTTCCGCCGCATCCAGTTCGGCTTCGGCACGGTGATGATCCTGGTCCAGGGCCCGCTGGGCCTCCTCCAGGGCCTCGGTCCGCCGCCGCTGGACGTGCGCGGCCTCCTCGCCCTGCTCCTGCTGCTCGAGCAGTCCCTCCAAGGTCCGGGCCACGCGGGCGGCCTCCTCCTGCAGTCCTTCCAGGCGCGGGGCCCGCGTGGCTTCCTCGTGGTTCAGGGCATCCAGCCGCCCCTCGAGCTGGGCGATCTGGCTCTGGAAGGCCAGGCGCTGCTTCTGGCGGGCCTGGGCCTCCTTCTGGGTTTCGGCCTTGCGTTCCCGAAGGGCGTGGAGTCCGGTCTCCTCATGCCGCAGCGCGCCTTGGGCCACCGCGACGGCTTCCTCCGCCTGGGCCAGTTCCCCCTCGCGTCCAGCCAGCCGCTCCGACGCAGCCCGCAGGTGGGCTTCCAGGGACTCGAAGGCCTCACCGGATTCGGCCAGCCTGGCCTCCAGCTCCTGAAGGCGAAGGGCCACACGGGCCTCCTGGTCCAGGGCTTCCTGGCGCCGATCCCCCTGGAAGCCGCGTTCCTGATCCACCAGCTGCAGCCGCTGATCGAGGCCGAGCAGGGCGCTGGCCCGGCGGGACTGGGCCTGCTGCTGCTCATCCACGGACAGGCGGGAGGCCTCGACCTCTGATCCCTTCTCGGAGACCTGGGCCGTGAGTTCGGCCACCCGGCGCTCCGCCGCATCGAGCAGATCGAGGATGCGGGCCTTGGCGGCCTCCATCTCCACCGCCTTGCCCGCCAGCAGGATCCGCTGGGTGGCCTTGATCTGGGCATCCAGCTCCTGCGCCTTCCGGGCGCGGGACGCCTGCCTGCGGAGGGCGTCCATCTGTTTGCTCAGCTCGAACAGGATGTCATCGAGACGTTGCAGGTTGGCCCGGGTGTCATCCAGGCGCTTCTCGGCATCCGCACGACGCAGCTTGTAGCGGGTGATGCCGGCTGCTTCCTCGATCAGGATCCGCCGGTCCTTGGGCTTGGTGCTCAGGATGAGATCAATCTGGCCCTGCTGGATGAAGCTGTAGGCCCGCGTGCCCATGCCCGTGTCCATCAGGAGATCCTGCACATCCTTGAGCCGGGCTTCACGACCGTTGATGCGGTACTCGCTGCCCGCATCCCGGAAGAGCCGCCGGGCGATGACCACTTCGCGCGTGGCGCCGGGCAGGGCCAGATCGGGCATCTCGACGACGAGCTTCACCTCCGCGAGCCCCATGGAACGCCGCTGGGCCGTGCCCGCGAAGATCACATCGGCCATTTCCGCACCGCGGAGCATGGAGGGACGCTGCTCTCCGAGCACCCAGGCCAGGCTGTCCGAGATGTTCGACTTCCCGCAGCCGTTGGGACCGACGACGGCGGTCATGCCCCCGGGAAAGCTCAGTTTCTGGGGCTCGGCGAACGACTTGAAGCCGTGGAGTTCAAGAGAGATCAGACGCACGCAGCAGGCGCTCCGGAAAAGGTCACAGAAACATCACCGTTCATCATTCCATATTGCGCGCAGCTCAGGTCTTGGGGATCCGCTCCAGGCCCGCTAGACTCGGTTTCTACCCCCTGGCCTGCGAGGAGTTCCTGTGCAGCGTTCTCAAGCAATCCGGCCCCACGCCGGCTCCGGCCAGCCGGAGCTGCGTCCGTGAGACTGCCCTTCCTGAAGCCCCAGGCCGCGGCGCTCCTGTGGATCGAGCACCACCGCATCCTGGCGGGCAGCCACGAGCGCCCGCTCGCCGGTCTGCCTACCGGAGATGATCTCGCCCAGGCCCTGTCGGCCCTGCCGGTGGGGCCCACCCGCTGGGTGGTGGATGACCTCTGGATGCCCACCATCCAGCTACGCGATCTGGGCGAGCTGCCCCGGGGCGCCGAGGCGCAGGAGGCCTTCTTCCGGTGGCGCTACGCCCAGACCCTGGCGCTCGATGCCCCCCACGCGGTCCAGGCCCTGGCGATTGAACCCGGCGTGTGGCTGGCCACGGGCATCCCCGAAGCCCTTCGCGAATCCTGGCTCCCCCTCGCCCAGCGGCTGGACCGTCCCGTCCGCACGCTGGTGCCCCGGTGGCTGCACCTCTACAACCAGTTGGCCCCCTCCCAGGAGCTGCCGGGCATGCTGCTGTCCCTGGCCCCCGATGGGAAATCCGGCTACACCGGCACCCTCGTGGCCTGGGGCCGGACGCTGACGCTGCTTCGGCAGTGGCAGGAGCCTCTTTCGCCCGAAGGTTGGAATGAGGATCGGATCGCCCCCAGCGTGGCCTTCCTCCAACGGGAGACCCGGACACCCCAGAATCTCCATATCTGGGGTGCGGAGGAATGGCCTGAACAGGGACTTCCGATCCAGCACCTGGATCCCGGGATCGCATTCGCGGAGAGCCGCTGATGGCCGCCCCTGTCCTCAACCTCAACCTGGCACCCCAGCCCAGCCTCTGGCGCCAGCAGCATGTCCTCCTCGGCTGGTCCGCCCTGGCGCTGGGCAGCCTCTCCCTGGCCACCTCGCTCGGCATCACATGGCACGCCTACCACCAGGCCGGGCGGGCCGGGCGGGACGCGGTCTCGCTGACGGAAGAGACCCGGCAGGCCTCTCGGCAAAGCCGGGATCTGCAGATCACCCTCCAGGCCATTGACGCCACCAAGGAGCAGGCCCGCTGGAAGCTGGCGGAGCACATCCTCCTGGAACGCAGCCTGCCCTGGTCCCGCCTGATGGCTGAACTGGAGCGCTGCATGGTCCCGGACATGCGACTCCGAAGCGTCCAGCGCGTTCGCGGCTCCGCCCAGCAGGTGGTCATGAAACTGAAGGGAGAAGCCCGCACCGTGGCTGCGGAAGAATCCTTCATCCGCACCCTGAGCCAGGCGCCCGTCTTCGAACAGGTGATCCTGGAACGGGAAGCCGAGCGGCAGGGGGGCGGCTGGGATTTTGATCTGTCCCTGCCGGTGGTCTCCGTTCCCCCGCCCTTCATCCAGGATGTCCCGACCCACACTGTCTCGCCAGCGAGCGGCGCCAAGGCCCCGGTCAGGGTCACCGCGCTCCGGCCTCAGTCACCGCCGTCCGCTCCGCACCGGCCCCCCGCCCCGCCCCCTGCGCACACCGCACCTCCGCCCGCGTTGCAGCCTCCCGCTCAGCCCTCCGGAAGAACCGCAGCGCCCAGGGAACGCCCCGCGCCGATGAACCGCCGCTTCCCGCCGGTCCGCCGGCGTCCACCCCATCCCGTTGAGGGGGGCCTCCCATGAGCACCTCCCTGCGTGCCAGCCGCCTCCGGCTCATCCTGGGGACGACAGGCCTGGCCTTGAGTCTGGGTGTGGGTCTCTTCCTGCTGCCCGACGCGTCCCAGCGCCTCACCCGGCAGCTCTCCGCGCGGCGCGCAGCGGAGGCTTCGCGCAACAAGAAACTCCAGGAGCTCACCGATCTCCGGCAGCTGGCTGATCGCATCCAGCGGGGAGAGAAGACCCTCTCGGACCTGGAGGCGCGTCTGCCCAAGGGGTCCACCGGCGCGTTGCAGTGGGACGTGAGCCAGACGCTGCACAAGCTGGCCGACAAGAACGGGCTGAAGCTCCTCAGCGTGAAGTACAGCCGACCCAACCGGGAAGGTTCGAAAGACTCGGGCCTCGAGTCCATCGAGGTTGAATTCGTGGCGGTGGGCCTCTACGCCAACCACAAAGCCTTCATGCTCGATCTGGAAGGTTCCGGTCTGCCCTTCGCCGTCCGGGATGGCCGCCTGGAGGAAAGCCCTGAAGGGGCGCGCCTGGACATCGTGCTGAGGGCCTACCGGCAGGCGCCCACGACCGACTCAGGGGGGGGTGACGCATGAGTGCCTCTCCTTCTCTCGACCGCCGCGCCATGCTCCAGGAGCTGCGCACCAATCGCCGCACTCAAGTGGCGCTCGCCGCGTTCGTGGTGATCATGGCCTACCTGTTCTGGCCGGATGCCCCCAAGGCCCGTTTCACCACAGCCGACACCCCGGCTGGCAGCCTCGATCCCCGCCAACTGCAGGGCCTCCGGCGCCTCCCGGACCTGGCCAAACTCGACCGGGCGGGCGAACTCCCGAAGGATGCCAAGGTCGTGCGGGATCCCTTCCTCTTCGAGGCCCCACCCCCGCCGCCGCCGCCCGCGAAAGTCAAGGCGCCACCGCCGCCTCCCCCTCCCACTCCAGCGGAATTGGCAGCCCAGAAGCTGGCCCAAGAGAAGGCCGCGGAATATGCCACCCGGCCCTCGGACCTGAAATACCTGGGATACTTCAAGGGCAGTCCCGCCGGTACCGTGGGCGCCTTCATGAAGGGCGAAGAACCCGTGACGCTCGTGCAGGGCACCCTCTTCGCTGGCCGCTGGAAGCTGGTGGGTGTGCTCGATACCCGGGCCGAATTCCAGAACACCCGTTACCCCGATCTCCGCTTGGTCCTCGAGGCGCATGAAGCCTCGGGCAGTGCAGCCACCACCAACCAGTTCTGACCCGCAGGATGCTCCCGATGCCAACCCCCTTCTTCGTCTCCGCCCGCAGGCTCCTGGTCGTCTCCACGCTCCTGGCCCTGGGCATGGGATGTGCGCTCCGGAAGGCCAACCAGGCCTACGACCAGGGCCGCTACGACGATGCCGTCGCCGCGTACCGGCAGGTCATCCTGCACGATCCGAACAATGTCAAGGCCCGCATCGGCATCCAGCGCGCCTCTGAACTCGCCTCCGAGAAGCACCTGGCGCTCGCCCGCCGGGCCGAACAGCAGGGCCGGGACACCTTGGTGGAGGAAGAAGTCCGGAAATCCCTCGTCCTGAACCCCGACAACCAGATCGCCCAGGATTGGCTCCTGCGGATCCGCGCGAAGGCCGAGAAGGCCCGGGCCAAGGCTGATGCTGCTGACAACCTTGAGGAGATCAAGGCCAAGGCGGATGCGGAGAACCCCCTCCAACTCAACCCGCGCTCCATGGAGGGCATTGATCTCAACTTCAGCCGCCGTACCAGCCTGAAGAGCATCTTCGAGACCCTCAGCCGCGCCACCGGCGTGAACATCCTGTTCCACAACTCCTTCCAGGATTCGAACGTCTCCATTGATCTCCGGGGCCTGACCTTCCAGCGGGTGCTGGACGCGCTCATGCTCCAGAACGACCTGTTCTACAAGGTGATCGACAAGAACACGATCATGGTGTTCAAGTCCACGCCCCAGAACCGTGAGCTGTACGAGAACCAGATCCTCAAGACCTACTACCTCTCCAACGCCGAACCCGACCAGATCCGCCCCATCCTCACCACGCTGAACCCTCAGCTCCGGGTGTTCACCGATAAGCGCATCAACGCCATCATCGTGAAGGCCCGGCCCACGGAACTGGCCATCGTGGATCACGTGATCCAGAGCCTCGACAAGCCCAAGGCCGAAGTCATGGTCTACCTCGAGCTGATGGAAGTGACGGAGAACAGCCTCGAGCAGGTGGGCCTGCTGCCGGTGATCAATGCCACGGACACCGGCGGCGTCTACCGCATCGGCGCCACCACCGTGAACAACACCACGGGCATGAACACCAATTCAGGGCTCACCAACATCAAACGGGCTGACATCCGTGTGCTGTTCCCGAACCTCGCCCTCGACTTCCTCAAGAGCAACGGCGATGCCCGCCTGGTGGCCAGTCCCAACATCCGGGTCCTGTCCGGAGAGTCGGGCGAGATCAACATCGGTGAGAAGGTCTCCACCACCCAGAGCCAGCTGTCGCTGCCCACATCGGGAACCGGGGCCGCAGCCGGCGCCGCGAGTTCCATGGCCTCCTCCCTGCTCGGCGGCGTTGGCCAGACCTCCTTCGCCTACGAGGATGTGGGTGTGAAGATCAAGGTGGAACCCCGCGTCAACAACGATGGCGACATCACCCTGAAGATTGATTGCAAGGTCACCACCCTCAAGTCCGGTTCCACCCCTGGCCGGCCTGACCTCGGCAATCGCGAAATCAAGACCTCGGCCCGCCTGCGGGATGGTGAAACCGCCATCTTCGGCGGCCTGCTCAAGGACGAGGAACAGAAGAGCCTCCAGGGAATCTGGGGCCTTTCGGACATCCCGTTCCTGGGGCGCCTGTTCGGCAACACCAACGACAACAAGGCGAAGACCGATGTCATCCTGACGATCCGCACCGTGCTCGTGCGGCGGCCCGTCCTCACGGAACAGGATCTTGCGCCGTTCAATCCCGACGACGCCACCACCCGCAGCGGTCCCTTCTCGCCGAAGCCCGCCAAGGCCCAGCCTGCCGCCACGGAGCAGGCGCCGGAACCGGTCACGCCTCCCGCGCCTGCGCCCGTTCCGGTCAAGCTGGGAACACCCGCAGCCCAGGCCGCAGCGCCCGCCGCGCCGTCCCCCGCCCCAGCGGTTCCACCGGCAGTGGCTATGCCTTCCGCTCCCGCACCTGCCTCGGCCGAGCCGAAGACGCCAGCGGTCCCGCCCGCCCCAGTGGTGCCAGCGCCCCAGGCCCCTGCCGCCTCGGACCTCGTCTTCTTCATGACGCCCGTGGCCGCTGAAATCCATCCCAAAGAGCATGTGCAGGTGTCCCTCATCGTCAGTGGCGGCAAAGGTCTCGCCTCGGGCTCGCTGGATCTATCCATTCCGCCGGGCCTGCGCGTGGCCTCGGTGGCTCCCGGCGATTTCATCACCACGGACGGCGGCAGCTTCCAGCAGATCCCGGGCAAGGATGGCACCCTTCGCATTGTCTTCAGACGCAATCCCGGCAGCGTGGACAGCGGCCTCTTCGCCACCCTCGACCTCGAAGGCGTGACGCCGGGCAATGCCCCCGTACTGATCCAGGGCGGCCAATTCCTGGAGGGCACCACGCCCATTTCCGGGCGCTGGTCCAACGCCCTCGTGACGGTCAAGTGAACCGGAGGAATGGCTTCACCCTGCTGGAGCTGGTCGTCACAGCCACGGTGTTGCTCATCCTGGCCTCGGTCACCATCCCCATGGTGAAGAACGGCATCCAGCGGGAGAAGGAAATCGAGTTGCGCCGTGACCTGCGGGAGATGCGCCGCGCCATTGACGCCTACCATCTCGCCGCCGAACAGCAGAAGATCAAGGCCCCTCCGCCCGAGGACAACTTCTATCCGGAAAGCCTGGAGATGCTGGTGGATGGCGTCCCCGCCACGGGCAGCACCACCCGCAAGATCCATTTCCTCCGCCGCATTCCGGTGGATCCCTTCACGGGAAAACCGGAATGGGGCCTGCGCAATTCCAACGACGATCCTGATAGCACCAGCTGGGGTGGAGGCCATGTGTACGATGTGTACAGCCTGGCCCAGGGCACAGGCATGAACGGCATCCCGTACCGGAAGTGGTGAGCCACACCACGACATCCCCGTTGCCAATCCCCAAGGGCCACGCTAGGATGAGCATTCGGCAAAACCGGAACCTGCGGGAACCGGGGTGTTCTTTCAAGCGGATATGGCGGAATTGGTAGACGCGCTAGTTTCAGGTACTAGTGTTCACAAGACGTGGGGGTTCGAGTCCCTCTATCCGCACCATTCTTCGGCCCGCCGCGCGGGCCGAAGTCTTGAAAAACCGAAGCGCCTGGCTTCCCCAGGCTCGACCCATCCTCGGTACGGGACTGAGGATCTTCGCCAAAGGCGATACCAGCCACGCCCAGCGTGGACGGCAGGGTGACGGGCGATCCCCCCGAAAAGGAGCCTCCCATGGCCCTGAATGTGGAACAGAAGAAGATCATCATTGACGACTTCAAGCAGCACGAGTCGGATACCGGCTCGCCCGAGGTTCAGGTGGCGATCCTCACCAAGCGGATCAACGACCTCACCGAGCACTTCAAGGTCCACGCCAAGGACTACCACAGCCGCCGCGGCCTGATGATCATGGTGGGCCAGCGCCGCCGCCTGCTCGACTACCTCAAGAAGAAGAGCAAGGAGCGCTACGCCACCCTGATTGACCGCCTCGGCCTCCGGCGGTAGTCCTCTCCGGGGGTTCCGCGCTTCGCGCACACCCCCGGGCCCCCACGCCCGCCTCCGGCTAAGCCGTTGACGGGCTTCCTCCTCCCCGGGGGTTCCGCGCTTCGCAAGCTCCTAAAACGCCCGCCATTGCGGGCGTTTTTCGATATGTTCGAGGGATGGACTTGACACCCCTGCCCCGCCCCGAGCATCCCAATCCCTATTCCACCCTCGACCGGAAGCCCATCTATGACTCCCCGTGGATCCGTGTGCGGGAGGACCGGTTCCGCCATCGCCGCGGTGCCGAAGGGCGCTACGCGGTCTGCGGCTTCCACCGCACCGCCTGTGGCGTGCTGGCCCTGGACGCGGAAGACCGCGTGATCCTCGTGGGCCAATGGCGCTACCCGCTGGAACTCTACTCCTGGGAATTGCCGGAAGGCGGCGGGGGCCTCCACGAAAGCCCCTGGGAGGCGATCCGGCGGGAACTCGCGGAGGAGACGGGATTGCAGGCGGAAATCTGGGAGCCCCTGTGTTTCTTCCATCCCAGCAATTCCTCAACGGACGAGGAGACGTTCCTGTTCCTGGCGACGGACCTCGCCCCAGCGGAGGGGCATGCCCCCGACGATGACGAGGAGCTGGCGGTTCATCGCGAACCCTTCGTCCAGTGCCTCCAGCGTGTGCTTTCCGGCGAGCTCACCGACAGCCTCACCGCCATGGCCCTCCTGGCGCTCCAGGCCCGGCGCAGCGGCATCACAGGAGCTCTGGATCCCGCCCTGGCCGAACGGTTCTTCCAGCGCCCGGGTGACCATCCTTCCGCCGGCCGCAGCCGCTGGCAGCATCTGGGTGCGCCATGATCCTCTCCCTGCATCCCGAAACGCCCCAAATGCGCCATCTGGAGCGCATTTCAGAAATCCTCCAGCAGGACGGCGTCATCGCCTACCCCACGGACACGCTGTTCGGGCTGGGCTGCCTGGCCTCCCGCAAGAAGGCCGTGGACCGCATTCTCCAGATCAAGGGCCGTGATCCCAAGAAACCCATGTCCATCCTCTGCGCGGACATGGAAATGCTCTGCCGCTATACGCGCCACCTGGACACCCCCACGTTCCGCCTCCTCAAGCAGATGCTGCCTGGCCCCTACACCGCCCTGCTGCCCGCCAGCCGCGCGGTGCCCCGCTACCTCCAGAACAAGCAGGTGGTGGGCCTGCGCATACCCGACCACCCCTTCTGCCTCGCCCTGACGAAGCTCCTGGGCGAACCCATCATCACCACCAGCGCCAACCTCTCCGGCCAGCCCACCCTCAACACCGCCTGGGAACTGGAAGAGGAACTCGGTCATGCGCTGGACGTGGTGGTGGACTGCGGCCAGCCCCTCGGCCAGGGGAGCACCATCGTGGATCTCAGTGGCGAGGCGCCCGTCCTGGTGCGGGAAGGCGCCGGACCTTGGCCCGTGTGATGGGCTCGGCTCAATCCACGCGGTAGTGGCAGCCCCGGCTTTCGGGATTCTGAAGGGCCGCGTTGAGAATGAGGCGAGCGCAGATGATGCCGCTGCGCAGCTCCAGCAGCTCCCGGCTCAGGCTGGTCTCATGATAGAAGCGCTCGATGCGGTGGTTCAGGTAGTGCAGGTCCGCCTTGGCGCGCTGGAGGCGATCGCCCGTCCGCACGATGCCCGCGTAGTTCCAGAGGGTGCTGCGGATGAGCCCCCAGTCCTGCTCGATGAGCAGGGGATCCGGCGTTTCCGGATCCTCCGGCATCCGCCAGGGCGCCAGATCCCGGCCATCCGGAACAGGGGCGTCCACCAGATCCCGCACCACGGATTCCGCGCCACGGAAACCCCACACCAGGCCCTCGAGCAGGCTGGTTGAGGCCAGGCGGTTCGCCCCGTGCAGGCCCGTGCAAGCCACCTCCCCCGCAGCATAGAGGCCGGAAAGATTGGTCCGCCCGTCCAGATCCACCAGCACTCCGCCGCAAAAGTAGTGGGCGGCAGGCACCACAGGAATGGCCTGCCGGTGCGGGTCCAGGCCTTCGGCACGACAGGCCGCCATCACCGTGGGGAAATGTGAATCCAGATCCAGCTTTCCCGCCACGGGGGCCAGATCGAGGAACACGCAGGGCTCGCCGGTGGCGGCCATCTCCTGGAAGATGGCGCGGCTCACCACATCGCGGGGGGCCAGTTCCATCTGCTCGGGCGCGTACCGGGCCATGAAGCGCTCGCCCCTGCGGTTTACAAGGTGCGCCCCCTCGCCGCGGAGGGCCTCGGTGAGCAGGGTCCGCGGCTTGCCGGGCACATAGAGGGTGGTCGGGTGGAACTGGAGATACTCGCAGTTCACGATGCGGGCGCTGGCCCGGTAGGCCGCCGCGAGGCCATCCCCCGTGGCGCCTGGCGGGTTCGTGGTGTGCAGGTAGAGGTAGCCCAGGCCGCCCGTGGCGAGCATGGTCCGGCGGGCCAGCAGGCCTTCCACCTGGCCGCTTGCAGGGTCGAACAGATAGGCGCCATGCACTTGGATCGGCTCATAGACCCGGGCCGGATTGAGGCAATGGTGGGGGCTCGTGATGAGATCCACCAGGCAGAGGTGCTCCCGCAGGTGGATGCGCGGGTGGTTCCGGACGGCCTCGTTGAGGGCGGTCTGGATGGCCAGGCCTGTGGCGTCCTTCGCGTGATAGATGCGCCGCGCGCTGTGGGCGGCCTCGGCGGTGGGGTCCGGAGTTCCGTCGGTGCCCAGGTCGAAGGACACACCCAGGCGTTCCCACAGGAAGCTCCGGGCGAGCCGGGGCCCTTCCTCGGCCAGCAGGCGCACGGCATCAAGGCGGCAGAGACCCGCTCCCGCCGCTTCGATATCGGCCGCGAGCAGCTCGGGGGAATCCCCTTCCTCCTCCGGCGGCAGCCCGATGATGCCGCCCTGGGCCCAGGAGGTGTTGCTCATGCCGAGATCATCCTTGGTCACGAGCACCACGGAGGCACCCAGGTCCGCGGCCCGGAGGGCCGCCGCGCAGCCGGCGATACCGGCGCCCAGCACGAGCAGGTCAGCAGGAGGATTCATTACAACTCCCAGGTAGGGCGGTCCAGGGCCCAGAGGTCCGCCAGATCCAATGCACCGGCGCGGGCCAGCCTGAGCCGGCGCCGGGTCAGATCCAGGGCCGTCTCAGCCCGAACCTCGCCCCAGGGCGTCGGCACCCGTCCGCCGCAGGATTCCAGTCGCGCCACCGCGTCGGTCCACAGGGCCACCAGCCCCTCGCGGTTGTGCACTTGGAGGTGATGGTAGCCGCCGGCCATGAGGATCAGGCCCTGGAGGCCATCCTTCAGCGGGCCTCCCGCCTCGATCCAGAGCGGTTCCAGCGCATCGTGGCATTCATGGAAGAGGCCGTGGTTGAAGAGCGACACCCCGCAGGCCAGGGGATAGCGATCGTCCAGGGGAAGTGGCGTCAGGGCCGCCAGCTGCCAGCCGCACCGGAGGCTCACCAGGGGCCCCCAGGCGCCCCAGGAGGCATGGGGCTTCCAGCCGCCCGGACCGGGCTCAGCCGTATCCGGCCAGGCCGCCAGGTGGGCCCGCCAGCGGGCGCCGGGATCGGCCTGGCCCAGGGGCGCCAGCAGTCGCGCCGCATGCGCGAGCAGAAGGTCCTCGGCCAGGCCGTCCGGATGTTCCTGGCGCAGTCGGGGCGCAGCGAGCACCGTGGGCCAGACCAGAACCTCTCGGGCCCCGGGATCAGCCAGCGCGGACTCCAGGCGGCCCCGCAGGACCTGCTGGACCTCCGGGGGCAGGACCGGCTGACGCTGCCAGAAGGGGGTCTGGTTGCAGGTTTCGCTCACGGTTCCATCCGCAGGATGAGGGCGAGGCCACCGCGATCGTTCGGCTGGGCGCCCTCCCAGGCACAACCCGGCAGTCGGCCCGCCAGCACGCGGGCCGGATCACCTTCCTGGCGCTCCAGGATCCAGCGGGCCACCAGGCCCCGGTAGCGCTTGGAGAAGTGGGTGATGGCGCGGCCCTCGTGGTCAAGGATGGCAACGGTATGTCGGGGGCGGGTCCACCCCTTGAGGAGGCTGGCGAAATCGTCCGGCAACAGTTCCCATAGGGGCCCCTCGGGCAACGCCGACAGGGGCTTCCGGAGGGCCTCACGCCAGTAGGCCTTCAGGCCGGGCAGGCCCGTGAGCTTCAGTTTGTAGGCGGGCACCGGCTCATCGCCCCGGACCAGACCCCGGAGGCACGAGAGAATGAAGACCTGCTCCCAGTGCTCCCGGGGCAGGCTGGCCGCATCGAGGGCCTGGAAGGCCACCCCGGCGTACCGCTCCAGGGCGGGCAGCAGGAGCTGGCGGCCCCTCAGGGAGAGGGCCTCGGACCGGGCGCGCGCCAGCAGGCCATCCTTCACCTCGAAGGCCCGTTTCTGGGCCAGGGGCGTCCCCGTGCTCGCCAGGGCTTCCAGTTGTTCCCGCACCCAGCGCTGGGGGCCCGACTCCCGGAGTCGCCCCGGAAGACCGCCGGACACCTTGCCTTCGGAGGGTGCGAGAAGAATCAAGGGGCGAAGGGCAGGCATGACGGAGACGACCTCGAAGCCTCAAGGATACCGGACCCGGCAGGATGCGCCTCTTGAGTACCGGGCCGGACCGGCCGATACATGTTCTGAGAGGCGGTCATGGACATCACCAGCGCGGGTTCCTTGGCTCTGCTCAGCTACCAGGCCAGCCTTCAGTCCGGCTCGCAGGCCCAGGCCCTCCAGCAATCCTTTCAGACGGCCGCCAGCGCGGGCTCCGAGGTGGCGGGTCTCATCGGCGGAGGATCGTCCGCCACCCTCCTGTCGCTATCCAGTCAGAGTTCGACGGATCTCGCCACCTACCAGTTGGCCGCCCAGTCCGGCATGGGCGCAGCCACGCTCCAGTCCCTCGTGTCATCCACCACGTCCCCCGACCAGCTCCTTGCCGAAGGCATGAACTCGGGCTCCCAGGGCTTCCCCGTGGTGGATCCCAACGTGGCGGCCACCTGGGCCAACTTCCAGTACAACCAGCAGGTGAATGCCGGCCTGGCCTCCACCTACACCCAGCAGCTGGCGGCGGTGGCAGCGATGCCCACCGGGGCCGCGCTGAATCTGCTGGGCTGACCTGGCCGGGTCACTGGCCCTGGATCCAGGATTCCAGGCTCACGAGCGTGAACCCGGCCCACAGCTCGCGTAGGCGATCGGTATGACCCTTCAGGCCGGCCCCGTGGGCAAAGCGGTGGCCTAGACCCGCGCTGGGCAGCGGAGGCTGGCCCTCATCCAGTTCCCAGGGATGCAGCACCAGGGGCGTGCCGGCCCCGGAAGCAGCCCGATCCTCCAGCGCCCGGCGCAGGAGGCCGAAGGGGAGCACCCGCAGACCCCAGCCCCAGAGCGGGCAGCGGAAGGGACCGGACCACAGGACCGGGGGCGGCAGCTCCCACAGGCCGCCCGGCAGGCGATGGGCCCGGCGGGGCCAGCCGGGATCGCCCATCAGCGCCAGGGGGGCGCGGCTGGAATCGCACAGGAAGCCCGCCTCCCCCAACTCCTCCCACCAATCCTGGGCCGGACCCCGAAGGCTCCATTCCGGCGCCCGATGAGATACCACGGCCTGGCCGGATAGATCCTCCAGCAGGGCCTTGCCATCCTTCAGCGCCACCCGGAACGCGGAACGTCCCAGCTCGTACACCCGCCGGTGGGTCAGGCCATGAAGGCCGATGCGGTGCCCGGATTCCGCGAGGCGCCGGACAAGCCCCGGGTGGCGCCGCGCCTGATCCCCCAGGCAGAACCAGGTGGCACTGGCCCCCAGCTCCGCGCAGAGCTCCAGCGCCCGCTCCGTCGCCAGGGGCAGGCGGCACTCGAAATGGTCCAGCGCATCCGGCGCATCGTAGGGCGGGCAGCAGAGCTGGAACCAGTCCTCCCAGTCCAGCGAGAGGGGAAGGCAGAGGCGGTTCATGCCGGCCGCCGCGTGGGGAGCGCGAAGGGGGACATCGCGAGCCAAAGGCGAGCAGGCGGTCCCCCCTCGCTCATGTCAGGTGAAGTTCCGCTCGGAGAGGCTGATGAACTCCAGGGAGAAGTCGTCGAGTTCAGTCTGGAACTGCTTGAGCTGCCCCTGGAAGAAGTTGTAGGCCATCAGCGCGGGAACGGCCGCCACGAGCCCAATGGCCGTGGCCACCAGGGCCTCGGAGATGCCCGGCGCGACGGTGGCCAGGTTCGCATTGCCCGTGGCACCGATGCCACGGAAGGCATCAATGATGCCCCAGACGGTCCCGAAGAGGCCGATGAAGGGGCTCACGGCCGCCACGGTGGCCAGCACCCCCAGGTTGCGCTCCAAACGGCCCATTTCCACCACACTGGCCCGCTGCAGGCTGCGCTCGACGGCCTCCATGCTGCGGAGCTGGGCCCGGCCATCCGAGCCCACATGGCGCAGCTGGTAAGTCACTTCGCCGTACCCGGCCACGAACAGCCCCACCAGCGGGCTGAGGGCGAACTTCTCGATCTGCTGTTTCAGCTCCCGCCAGTCCGTGGAGCGTTTGAAGGCGCTCCGAAAGCGCTCGGAGATATTCCGGCTCCGGTGGTACAGCAGGGCCTTGCGGAGGATGATCATCCAGCTCATCAGGGAAAAGCAGAAGAGGATCGCCAGCACGGTCTTGGCGACCGCGCCCGCATGGAGCACCACCTCCAGCAGATTCACCTCGTTGCCCGTGGGCGCTGCCAGCAGTGCCATGCCGCCTCCATCAGCGGCCATCATAGCAAGGGGCTGTCTTCCGGCTACACTGGCCCTTTGCGCGAGGACGTTCATGCAGGTGGTGGTCATTGGCTCCGGATATGTCGGCCTGGTGGCCGCCGCGTGCTTCGCCGAGGGCGGCCACCACGTCCTGGGTGTGGATGTGGACGCCGCCAAGGTGGAGTCCCTCCGCTGCGGGCGCTCGCCCATCTACGAACCAGGCCTGGATGAGCTGCTCGCCCGGCACCTGGCGTCTGGCGCGCTCCACTTCAGCACCAGCCTGAAAGATGGCATCGCTGACGCGGATGCGGCCTTCATTTGTGTCGGTACCCCCCAGAGTGAGGATGGCAGCGCCGACATGAAGTACGTGCTGGCCGTGGCCGGCCAGATCGGCGAAGCCATGGCCCTGCGTCCTGCGGAGGCCAGGCCCCTCATCGTGGTGGACAAGAGCACGGTTCCTGTGGGCACGGCCGCCCGCGTCCACGCTGAAATCCAGGCCCGCACCGAACGCCCCTTCGAAGTGGTGAGCAATCCCGAGTTCCTCCGCGAGGGCTCCGCCCTCCAGGATTTCCTGGAACCTGACCGCGTGGTGATCGGCTGCCGCACTGACCACGCCGAGACCGTGATGAAAGCCCTCTACCAGCCCTTCCTGGACCGCAGCCAGGGCAAGTGGTTCCGCATGGATCCCCCCAGCGCGGAACTCACCAAATATGCCGCGAACGCCATGCTGGCCCTGCGCATCAGCTTCATCAATGAGATCGCCAACCTGGCCGAATCCGTGGGCGCCGATGTGGACCATGTGAAGACGGCCATCGGCGCCGATCACCGCATCGGTCCCGCCTTCCTCAATCCCGGCCCAGGCTTCGGCGGCTCCTGCTTCCCCAAGGATCTCCAGGCCCTCCTGAAGGTGGGCCGCGAGCAGGGCCATCCGCTCATGACCCTGGCCACCACGGTCGAGGCCAACCGCCACCAGAAGCAGGTGCTGCTCCGCAAGGTGAAGGAACATTTCAAGGTGAAGCCAGGCGTGCCGGCCCCTCTGAAGGGACGCCGCTTCGCCCTGTGGGGCCTGGCCTTCAAGGCCCACACCGATGACATCCGCGAGAGTATGGCCCTGGAACTCATCGAGGGCCTGGTGAACCTGGGTGCCGAGGTGGTGGTCCACGATTTCGCCGCCATGGACGCGGTGAAAGCGCGCATCGGCAACAAGGTCCGCTACGCCGGAACGCCGCTGGAGGCCTGCGAAGGCGCCGACGCACTGCTCATCGCCACCGAGTGGCCCCAGTACCGGGAGGCCGATCTGGACGCCGTGGCCCGGGCCCTCAAGGCGCGCCGGATGTTCGACGGGCGGAACCTGTTCCGTCCGGAGGCCATGGAAGCGCGCGGATGGACGTACCATTCCCTGGGCCGCAGGGCCGTGGAGGGGCAATGACCAGGATCCACCTCGAAGACATCGCGCATGCCCGCAGCGGCGACAAGGGCGACGGCTCCAATGTGGGCATCGTCGCCTACACCGAGGCCGGGTACCAGTTGCTGTGCCGGGAACTCACCTCCGATCGGGTCAAACAGCACTTCGCCGGCATCTGCTTCGGCCCCGTGGACCGGTTCGAGGTACCCAATCTGAAGGCCCTCAACTTCATCCTGCATGACTCCCTCGGTGGCGGCGGCAGCGAAAGCGTCAAGACCGATGCCCAGGGCAAGACACACGGACAAGCCCTGCTTAGAATGACGCTGGACCTTCCGGCTGATGTCCAGCTGGTAGACCTCAAGCCCTGACCCCGCCCCCCACCCCTGAATGGAGCCAGCCCATGGGCAACCTCGGTTTTGGAGAAATGCTGCTGATCGGCCTCGCAGTGCTGATCTTCTTCGGCCCATCCCGCCTGCCGGAACTCGGGAAGAGCCTGGGCAAGGGCATCCAGGAGTTCAAGAAGGCCAGCCGCGAGCTGACCGATTCGGTGAAGGATGAGATCTCCACTCCCTTGAAGGATGACAAGGACGAGAAGAAGTAGCGTCGCCTCCTGAAGGAACCGCCGCCCTCAGGACGGCCCTTTCCGCCGCGCGGAGGCCATGGCCATTCCGGATGCTCCCCCCGAGAAAATGAGTTTCTGGGAACACCTGCAGGAACTGCGGGTGCGGCTGGTGCGCTCCCTGCTCATCGTGGCGGGCGGCTTCGCGCTGACCTACGCCTTCCGCTTCAAGCTCTGGGCCTGGGCCCAGCAACCCTTCCTGGAGGCGATGTCCCGCCAAGTCGGGAAGCCGATCTCCCAGCTTCAGCCCTGGGCCTTCACAAGCCTCACGGAGCCCTTCTTCTCGCTGATGCGGCTGTCGCTCTGGGCCGCGGTCGTGGTCTGCGCACCCCTGCTCTTCTACCAGCTCTGGGCCTTCATCCGGCCAGGATTGCTGCCCAAGGAGCGGCGCCTGGTGGTCCCCTTCGTCTTCGTGACGTCGGCCTGTTTCCTGGTGGGCGCAGCCTTCGCCTACTACAGCGCCTTCAAGTTCCTCGGGGACATCCTGTTCCAGGAAGCCAAGAACGCCGGCCTGCGTGCCAACTTAAGCGTGGATGCCTACCTGGACATCTTCATCTCCACGGTGTTGATGACCGGCATCATGTTCGAGCTGCCCGTGCTGTTCTACTTCCTGGCGCGGTTCCGGCTGGTGACGGCCAAGTGGATGCTGAAGTACTGGCGGCACGCCACCATCGCGATCCTCATCTTCAGCGCCTTCTTCACCCCCGGCGACGTGGTGGTCACCACCATCTTTTTCAGCGTGGTGCTGCTTGGCCTCTACTTCGTATCCGTCCTCGTGGCCTGGGCCGCCGCGCCACGGGAGCCCCGGGGCTGAGCCGGGACACCTTGTCTGATCCTTGGGTGCTAGGATCGCTCCTATGCCTTCTCGAAGGTTCCTACGACATACTGGCCCGGCTGCCCTGCTGGGTTTGAGCCTGCTCGCCGCCTGCGCCCGGCCGCCCCGTGCGCTTCCGGCACGGACGGAGATGGCCGCTGCCCGCCCGCTGCCTCGCCTGGGCTACACCCTGCAAGCGGGAGCCTTCGCCCAGGTGGCGCACGCGGCCCGTTTGGCCCGGAAGCTCCAGGCCCAGGGCCTTGATGCGGCCTACTATGCCGCCCCCGGTGGCCTGTACCGGGTGCGCTTCGGGGATTTCGCGACCGCGGGCCAGGCCCGGGCCCGCGGGGAGGCGCTCCGATCCACCGGAATCCTTCATGGTTTCTGGGTGGTCCCACCGGAACACCCCCCAGCCTCCGGGGCAGGGACAGCCCCGCCTGCCATTTCCAGCCCCCTGCTGCGCACGCGCTTGGTGGAAACAGCCCGGAGCTACATGGGCGTGCCCTATCTCTTTGGCGGAACCACCCCCAGGGGCTTCGACTGCAGTGGCCTCACCGAAGCGGTCTACCGGCTGAACGGCCTCCGGCTGCCGCGGACCTCCGAGGCGCAGTACGAGGCGGGCCGCCCCGTGGCGCTGGATGATGCCCAGCCGGGAGACCTGCTCTTCTTCGCCACCACGGGCCGGGGCACCGTCAGCCATGTGGCGCTGTACCTTGGCCACGGGGCCTTCATCCATGCGCCGAGCGAGGGGCGGGACATCTGCGAGGATCGCCTCTCCGAGCCCTACTACCGTCGCACCTTCGTCGGGGTCAGGCGATTTTTCTAGTGTTTCTTGTGAATGAATGGACGGAATGCCCTACACTGAAACTTGTCCGCCTGTCGTGCGGGCAAAACAACCGCGTTGCTGCCTCGCCTGGAAGGAACAATGCTGATTATCCCAGGTAAAGTTAGGTAGGTAGACAACATGGCTCAGGGAACCGTCAAGTGGTTCAACGCCGAAAAGGGTTTCGGATTCATCACCCCCGATGAGGGTGGTGCGGATCTGTTCGTTCATCACTCCGCCATCGAGTCCACGGGTTTCCGCACCCTGGACGAGAACCAGCGCGTCAGCTTCCAGGTGACCCAGGGCCAGAAAGGCCCCCAGGCCACCAACGTCCAGAAGATCTGACCGATCTGCTGGTGTCGAAACGGCCCCTTCGGGGGCCGTTTTTTTTGGCATCCCTTTGGCGCTTAACCTCTCGTTCCCAGCGCGTGCTGGGCGAGAGGTGCCCAATGGATCCCGGATACTACGTGGCCGCCGGCAGCCTGAAGGCCCGGTCCTTCCAGCTGGATGTGGTGGCGAACAACTTGGCCAATGCGGCCACTGTGGGCTACAAGCCGGACCTGTCCTTCTTCACCGTCTTCGACAAGGCGGCCGGCAGCGGACGGGGCCTGCCGCTCACGCCCTATGTCAACGATGGCGTGGTCTTCGGCGAAACGGGCGTGGAATTCAAGCAGGGCAGCCTGCGCGCGACGGGCCGTCCCCTGGATCTGGCCATCGAAGGCAACGCCTTCTTCACCGTCCGAACCCCGCAAGGGGACCGGGTCACGCGGGATGGACGTTTCCAGATGGGCACGGATGGCCAGCTTCAGGCGGAAGATGGCGCCCCCGTCATAGGCAAAAATGGCCAACCCATCAAACTGGACCCCAAGAAGGGAAGCGTCACCATCACCTCGGATGGGACGGTCCAGCAGGACAACCAGGTCGTGGGACAGCTGGCGCTGACTGCCTACGCCAAGCCGGGAACCCTGAAACGGCTCGGCGCCCTGCGCTACGATCCCACCGGCCAGGCCCCGGCGCCTGTGAAGGCCACCGTGGCCCAGGGCCATGTGGAGCAGAGCGCGGTGGATACTGCCTCGGCCATGGTCGAGATGATCCGGCTGAACCGCCTCTACGACCTGAGCGAGAAAGTGGCGTCCACCCTCGTCAACAACCTGGATGCCAGTTCCATCAGCAGCATCGCCGTCAGCAAATAGCCCGTCCCGCACCCAACCCTAGGAGTTCCCCATGATGAACGCACTCTGGTCGGCGGCCGCCGGGATGGCGGTCCAGCAGTACAACATGGACACCATCTCCAACAACCTCGCCAATGTGAACACCACCGGCTACAAAAAGGGCCGTGCCGAGTTCCAGGATCTGCTCTACCAGACCATCAACCTCGCGGGCACCAATTCCAGCACCAGCACCACCCTGCCCGCGGGCATCCAGCTGGGCCACGGCGCGAAGCTCCAGAGCATCGTCCGGGACTACAGCACGGGCAACCTGAAACAGACTGGCAACCGCTTCGATCTGGCGATCGAGGGCGATGGCTTCTTCAGCCTGACCCTGCCGGACGGAACGCTGGCCTACACCCGCGATGGCAGTTTCTCCACGGACCAGAACGGCACCCTGGTGAACGCCGAGGGCTACACCCTGAACCCCCAGATCACCATTCCCCAGGACGCCCTGAGCGTCACCATCGCCGCCGATGGCACCGTTTCCGTCACGCAGCCTGGCCAGACCCAGCCCCAGCAGGTGGGCCAGATCACGCTGTCCCATTTCATCAATTCGGCGGGCCTCAACCAGATCGGCCAGAACCTCGTCCAGCCCACCCTGGCCAGCGGGGACGCCATTGATGGCACCCCAGGCACCGATGGCATGGGCACCATCAACCAGGGCTTCCTCGAAGTCTCCAACGTGGATGTGGCCGAGGAAATGGTGAACATGATCATCGGCCAGCGGGCCTACGAGGCCAATTCGAAGACCATCCAGACGGTCAATTCGATGCTGAGCCTCCTGAACCAGCTGAAACAGCAGTGATCCCATGCGCGCCCTACCCCTTCTCCTGATGAGCACGATCCTGGCCTGGGGCCAAGCGCCTCCGGCTCAGGCCGGCGCCAGCGCCTCCCTGGAGCAGTTGGAGGAAGCCGCCCTGGCCTTCGCTCAGACATCCGCCTCGGCCCTCGGCGGAACCTACCACTTCAAGGTGGCCCAGGCGCCGCGTATGCCCGCCCTTCCGCCCGGCCACCTCACCTTCGAGGGCGCCTACCTCAGCAAGCAGGATCCGGTGGGCCATTTCTTCGTGGTGGTCACCGTCAAGCGGAACCGGGCGCGCGCCGCCATGGCCCGCGTGGACCTGGATGGCAGCTGGGTGGGCCAGCTCCTCCGCGCAAAGCAGGATCTCGCCCGCAAGACCGATCTGACCATGGACTTGTTGGAGGCCGCGCCCTTCGAAGGCGTTCCACCCGATGGCGCCCTCACCACGCTGCCTCCCTGCCAGCGCCTGCGCGCGCCCCTGGCTGAGGGACATGTCCTCACACGGGCGGATCTGGAACCCATCCCGCTGGTGAAGTCCGGTGAGCGGGTGCGCCTCACCGCCACCTCGGACACCCTGACCATCGCCCTGGACACCACGGCCCGGAGCCGGGGCGGGTTGGGCGATCGCGTGCGGCTGGAATCGCCGGGCTCGCGCCGGATCGTGACGGCCGTGGTGACCGGCCCCGGCGAGGCCCGGCTGGAGAATTAAGTCCTGGATGCCTCTCCGGTTCAATCGTACCCTGGACCCTTGCGCGAGGAGGGCCCATGGCTCACGAACACGGACCGGACTGCAACCACGACCACGACGAGGATGATTCCTTCGAGATCGAAGTCGTCGAGCTGGAAGACGAGAACGGTGAGAAGGAGGAGTTCGCCATCCTCGAGGAGCTGGATTTCGAAGGCGGCCGGTACGCCATTCTCGCGCCCCTGGCGGAGCTTCAGGCCCAGGAAGACGGCACGGCCGATCCCGAGGCGGGGCTCTCCCTCGAGATCTTCGAGGTGAAGGACGACATGTTCACCCCCCTCGAGGACGAAGCCGTGGCCGAGCGCCTGATGGCCCACCTGGATGCCCAGGAGGCCAAGCTCCGCGCCGAGGAAGAGAAGGACTGAACCCGACATGAACGAGGGGGGACCGCCTGCTCGCCTTCGGCTCGCGATGTCCCCCCTCGTGCACCCCCATGTGGTGTCCCGGCCAAGCCGGGACACCACATCTGATTTCGGATGATCGCAGCGGCCCCCGCTCCGGGGGCCTCGTCATGCCGGAGGTCCCCCGGGCGCGGGTTGGCCCCGTCGTTCGTGACCCGGGCCACAGTCCTTTCTCCGGGACTTCTGCAAGACTGGATGCCGCGCGGATCCCGACCGGCCGCGCGCCACGGAGCGATCCCATGAGCAAGAACGCCACGCTGAATTCGGATGTCCGCATCGAGCACGACCTCATCGGCGAGCGGGCCGTGCCTGCCGAGGCCTACTACGGCGTGCAGACCGCCCGGGCCATTGACAACTTCCACATCTCGGGCGTGCCGCTGAACCACTATCCCGAGCTCATCAAGGCCAACGCCATGGTGAAGCTCGCCGCCGCCCGTGCCAACCGCGACTGCGGACTGCTGACCGACGACATTCTGAAAGGCATCACCGGCGCCTGCGAGGAACTCATCGCCGGAAAGCTCCACGAGCAGTTCCCTCTGGACGTGTTCCAGGGCGGGGCCGGCACTTCCACGAACATGAACGCCAACGAGGTGATCGCTAATCGCGCCCTGGAGCTCCTTGGGCACCAGAAGGGCGAGTACGCGTTCTGTGATCCCCACAATCACGTCAACTGCAGCCAGAGCACCAACGACGCCTATCCCTCCGCCCTGAAACTGGCCATGGCGTTGGCCAACCGCGACCTGGTGATCGAGATCGCCGGGCTGGTGGCGGATCTCCGCGCCAAGGCGGCCGAGTTCCGGCACATCATCAAGATGGGTCGCACCCAGTTGCAGGACGCCGTCCCCATGACCATGGGTCAGGAATTCGGCGCCTGGGCCGCCAGCCTCGAGAACGAGACCGAAGCCCTCAAGCAGATGAGCACCCTGCTGCTCACCGTGAACATGGGCGGCACCGCCATCGGCACGGGCCTGAATGCCCCCGAGGACTACCCCCAGCGCTGCGTCGTCCACCTCGTCCAGATCACCGGCATGCCCATCCGCCTGGCCACCAACCTCATCGAGGCCACCCAGGACACGCAGCCCTTCGTGATCTACAGCGCCGGGATGAAGAGCCTGGCCATCAAGCTCAGCAAGATCTGCAACGACCTGCGCCTGCTCAGCAGCGGGCCCCGTTGCGGCCTGCACGAGATCAACCTGCCGCCCATGCAGCCCGGCAGCAGCATCA
Source organism: Acidobacteriota bacterium (assembly GCA_021794095.1). GTDB lineage: Bacteria > Acidobacteriota > Holophagae > Holophagales > Holophagaceae > Geothrix. The sequence goes on from JAJYRN010000003.1 coordinate 223,161, forward strand.
TGCCCGGCAAGGTGAACCCCGTGATCCCCGAGGTGGTGAACCAGGTCTGCTTCCGGGTCATCGGCAACGACCTCACCGTCACCATGGCCGCCGAAGCGGGCCAGCTCCAGCTCAATGTCATGGAACCGGTCATCGGCCTCGCCATCCTGGAGAGCATCAAACTCTTCAAGAACGCCACCGCCACCCTGCGCCACAACTGCATCCGGGGCATCACTGCCAACGAGGCCCGCTGCCGGCAGGACGTGGAACAGAGCATCGGCGTGGTCACGGCCCTCGTGCCCTACCTGGGTTACGACACCTGCACCGATCTGGCTGCCGAAGCCCAGCGGGCCAATCGCGGCATCGTGGAACTGGTGCGGGAACGCAACCTCCTCACCGAGGACCAGATCCGCGAGATGCTCGATCCCGAGAAGATGATCGGGCCCATGCGGCGCGTGTAAAAAAATCCGATTCGAGCTGTTGAACCCATCTCTTGGTTGTGCGCTTCGGTCGTTGCGGCTATCTCCTTGATCATGGCAAGTGCTTTCTGACGATTCGCATCACGAGCGGCGGCAATGAGAGATCAATCGTTGTTGTATGCCCTTATGACGCGTGATTGTGCCCAAGGTACTCTTCGAGGCGTTTCTTCCAGCTTTCGACAGTTGATCGGTCTGACCCACCTTCGTAAAAACGGCCATGTGAAAATAGAGAGAACGCCCTTCCGCTGGAAAGCTTGAGAACGAGGTAATACCATCTGACTGCATTAGAGGACTTTCCGAGGTAGCCTATAGTGATCCCAACAACGTCACTAAATGGAATGATCTGTCGCCTTACCTTGATTCCATAAAAATCTTCAACGATGATTTTACGGGTATTGGGGTCAATGGTAACTGACTGTTTGCCCCTCGCCACGAGATTCCAAATTCCGAGGACGACTAGCAAGACTCCAAGGGAGAATCCAGCCAATTCATTGGACCCAAAACGCTGGAAGTTGCGAAAACCAAGCATCAGGGCGAGGCCTGCAATCGAGCAACCAAGTGAAAGCGCAAACTGCTTGCCCGGGTTATTCTCTGCCTTCCAGATATCCATAATCTGCTCCTGAAATTGGTAAGGCGCTAACCCGTGTTTTTTGTCGGCCGCAGTGATGGCCTGATCAAGGATGGCGAGGATCGCCTCACGCTCCCGGGGGAAGCGGCCTCCGATGGGAAGGTGATTCGAGGCGTGATTGGACCGGAAGATGGACGCGCTCAGGTGTGCTCACGGGGCGTTTTCTCCGATACATGGCGCAGTAGGTGCAGGTATTCCAGGAGCATCCCAGGGTCGCCTGGAGGATGAACGAGTCGGCCTCGCTCGGTGGGCGGAAGAGGGGTTTAGCGTAGGGCACGGACCATTCTCCCGCATCGCGCGAAGCCAAGGAGCTGGACTTCGACCGGGGCCAGCCCCGCGGAGAAGCCTTTCGTGCATTCCGGAACGCTGTGGCCCACCGGCGCCCGCCGACGGGTATCCTGACGGGGCATTCATCGGGGGGAACCATGGGCTTGGGCGGAAAGATCGCATTGGGGTGTGGCGGGCTGGTGGTCTTGCTTCTGCTGGTGCTGGGCCTGGGGACGATGGGGGCCTACAACAGCCTGAACAGCCTCAGCCAAGCGGTGGACGCCCAGTGGGGGCAGGTGGAGAACGTCTACCAGCGACGGGCGGATCTCGTCCCGAATCTGGTGGAAACCGTGAAGGGCGCCGCGGCGTTCGAGAAGGGCACGTTCCTGGCCGTCGCCGAGGCCCGGGCCAAGGTGGGCCAGGTCTCCATGGGGGCCGGCAAGGCCCCGACGTCCCCGCAAGCCATGGCCCAGTTCCAGCAGGCCCAGGATGGCCTGGGCTCAGCCCTTTCCCGCCTGCTCGTGGTGGTGGAGAGGTATCCCGATCTCAAGGCCACCCAGAATTTCCGCGACCTGCAGGCCCAGTTGGAGGGCACCGAGAACCGCATCGCCGTGGAGCGGATGCGCTTCAACCAGGCGGCCCAGGCCTTCAACACCCGGCGCAACAGCTTCCCGACGGTCCTGCTGGTGGGGTTCTTCGGGGACCGGTTCCGGGAACGGGCCTACTTCAAGGCCCAGCCCGGGGCTGACGCGGCTCCTAAAGTCGCCTTCTAGGCACCCGCGCGCATGCGGCGACTTCTTGTCCTGATTGGTTTGCTTGCGGGTCTCTGGGGCGGGCTGCTCCTGAGGGCCCAGCCGGCTCCGCCCCCCGCGCCCACGCGTTGGGTAACCGACGGTCCGAACCTTCTCTCCCCCGCCATGCGGGAAAGTCTGGACCAGCGGCTGAAGGCCTACCAGGCAAGCACGGGCCACCAGGTGCTGGTGTGGATCGGGGATACCACCGGGGGGGATCCCCTGGAGGATTGGACCGTGCGGGCCTTCGCCGCCTGGAAGGTGGGCCGCAAGGGTCTGGACGATGGCCTGGTGCTCTTCGTCTTCACCAAGGACCGAAAAGTCCGGATGGAAGTGGGCTACGGCCTGGAGGGCCAGGTACCCGACATCCTGGCCTCCCGGATCATCCGGGAGACGATCCTGCCACGACTCAAGGCCGGAGACGCGGATGGGGCCCTCAACAAAGGGGTGGACCGCATCCTGAAGGTGGTGGGTGGCGATGCTGCCGCCCGGCAGCCCCAGGACCTGGGTAACCGGGGCGGGCAACCTCTCGGGCTGGGGGGGTGGATCCTCATGGCCGTCCTGGGCCTGGCGTTCCTGGCCCTGGCCATCACGCATCCTGGCTTGGCCATCTGGCTTCTGTTCAACATCCTCTCCGGAGCCGGCGGAGGCGGCGGAGGCGGTGGCGGTGGTGGCGGCTGGTCCGGGGGTGGCGGACGCGGCGGCGGCGGGGGAGCATCGGGATCATGGTGAAAGAGGGGGGGTCTCCATGGTGGGCATGAGCCGCAGGAGCCTGAGGAAATGCGTGGACGAGGCGCAGGTCGTGGAGGCCATCCGGGAGGCGGAGCGGGTCACCTCGGGAGAGATCCGGGTCTCGGTGGCACCCTTTTTCTGGGGGGATGTGGCAAAGACCGCAGGGAAGGCCTTTCGCCGGCTCGGCATGGAGAACACCGCCGACCGCAACGGGGTGCTCATCTTCCTGGTGCCCAGCCGGAAGCGCTTCGCCATCCTGGGCGACACGGGCATCCACGAAAAAGTCGGGCAGGCCTTCTGGGACGACGTTTCGGCCTGCCTTTCCTCCCATTTCCGCCGAGGGGCGTTCACCGAGGGTCTGGTGGAGGGAATCCGTATGGTGGGAGACCGCCTGGCCACCCACTTCCCTTCGGCCGGGGCAGCGGATCGCGATGAGCTTCCGGAGGATGTGGACTTTCAGTGAGTCTGTTCTCCGAATAGACCGACCGGCTCAGGTCACCTCGGCCATGGATTCGCGGCTGGGCTTTGTTCGCCGCGCCGGGACCGTATTCTGGAAGGATGTTGCCGGACCGGATCGCCTTCCCTGGACGCGTGCTCTTCCTCTCCGAGGATGCAGACAAGGTGCGCCGGCAGTTGGCGGGCGAGGATCTGGAGGTTACGGCGGCACTGCCGCTGCGCGACCAGATCAGCACCGATGAGATCACCCCCGCCTGGATCTGCTACCACTACGACGAGACCCTGGGCGAGTTCCCGTACCTCGGATTGAAGTGCGGCGACGCCTTCCCGGTGAAGGCCGGCGCCGTGAAGGCCGGCGGCTTCTCCGTGAGCGTCGCCGGGAAGCGGCGCGGCAAGGGCAGCAGCCGCGAGGCCAGCCCCTACGCGGAATGGTGCGCAGGCATCCGCCTCGTGATCGCCGAAAGCTTCGAGCGCATCTACCGCCAGAACGGTCAGAACCTGGGCCTCCTCACGAGCACGGACCTGGGCCTCGTGGCCCGCATCCGCGCCGGGGAGGCCATCCCCCTGGCCGAGTTCACGGAAGGCCTGGATCCCATCACCGCCGGGATCGTGCGGCGCGGCGGCCTCTTCGCCTACAACGCTGCCCGGCTGCGGGGCGAGGAGGTGCCGCCCCTGCCGGATCACGGGCCCCGTCCCATGACCTACGCGGAGAAGCTGCTGGCCCAGCATGCCGTGGCGGATGCGGCTTCGGGACGCATCGGGTTGCCCGCAGTGGCGCCGGGGGATGGCCTCTTCGCGAAGGCCGACTGGCGCTTCTCCCACGACTACGTCACGCCCATGGCCGCGAGCTTCCTGGAGAAGGCCCTGGGCCCGGAGGCCGTGCTGCGGGAGCCGGCCACCATCCTGGCCTTCCGCGACCACCTCACGTTCCTGCACCACAGCATGCGGGCGGAACATCGTGCCCAGGGACTGCTGGACGTGGCCCAGCGACTGAAGCCCGCCCAGGAGGCCTTCTGCGCCCGCCACGGCATCCGCCTCCACGGCGAACTGCCGGACGGCTCGGGCAGCGAAGGCATCTGCCACACCCTGATGGCTGAACGCTACGTCCTCCCCGGCCAGGTGGTGGTGGGCACAGATTCCCACACGCCCCACGCGGGGGCCCTGGGCTGCCTGGCCTTCGGCGTGGGCACCACCGACATCGCCGCCGCCTGGGTGACGGGCGACGTGCGTGTGACCGTGCCGCCCACCTTGCGGGTGCGCCTGAACGGTCGGCTGCGCCCCGGCGTCTCCGCCAAGGACCTGGTGCTGCACCTCCTCGCCCAGCCCCTCATCCGCGAGGGCGGGGCCCTCGGCCATGTCGTCGAGTACCAAGGCGAAGCGCTGGCCCACCTGGACACCGACGAGCGGGCCACCCTCACCAACATGGCGGCAGAGATCGGCGGGTTCACGGGCCTCGTGGCCCCGGACGCCGAGACGGTGCGATTCATCCGCGAGCGCCGTGGCGTGACGATCGCCCTGGAGCCCTGGATGCAGGGCGATGATGCGGCCCAGTACGCCCAGACCCTCGACGTGGACTGCGCAGCCCTGGGCCCCATGCTGGCCCGTCCCGGCGATCCCGGGAACGGCGTGGCGCTGGCGGATCTCGGCGAGGGAGTGCCCATCCACATCGCCTACCTGGGCAGTTGCACCGGCGGCAAGCGCGAGGATCTGCGCCGCGCCTACGAGGCGATAAAAGAGGCGGCGGCGCGCGGGCAACGGGTACCGGACCATGTGGCTTTCTACGTCCAGTGCGGCAGCGAGGATGTGCGCCGCCACGCAACAGCGCAGGGCTGGATCGCCGCCTTCGAGGCCGTGGGCGCCGTGGTGCTCGGCAGCTCCTGCGGCGCCTGCATCAACGCGGGGCCGGGCGTCTCCACCCGAGCCGACCAGGTGACGATCAGCGCCATCAACCGCAACTTCCCCGGCCGCAGCGGCCCGGGCCAGATGTGGCTGGCCAGCCCCGCCACGGTCGCCGCCAGCGCCCTGGCCGGCCATATCGTGGGCGCCTGATGTCCGATCCTGTTCTTGCCGCCTGCTACCGCGCCCTGGCGCTGGAGGGCCTCGCCCGCCCCGGCGCACCCGCCTGGGACCCGCATGGGCGCGTGCTCGTGGTGGATCCGGCCCGCCAGCGGCTGGGCCTGCTGGAGGATGGCCGGCTGGTGTTCGAGGCGGTCATCTCCACGGCCCTGAATGGCCTGGGCTGCGAGGAGAACTCCTTCCGCACGCCCACGGGCTGGCACCGAATCCACGCGCGCATCGGCACAGGCGCCGAGGCCGGCACCGTCTTCCGCAGCCGGGTGGCCACCGGCGAGGTGTGGCGGGGCGAAGACCGCGAGGATGACCTCATCCTCACCCGCGTGCTCACCCTGGAGGGCCTGGAGGCAGGCTGGAACCGAGGACCGGGCCGCGATTCGCTGGAACGGTTCATCTACCTGCACGGCACGAACCGGGAACAGGATCTGGGCCAGCCCCGTTCCCACGGCTGCGTGCGGCTTTCCAACGCCGGCGTGGCGGATCTCTTTGACCGGGTGACAGAAGGCGACCTCGTGTTCATCGCGCCCGGGCCGCTGGAGGCGGGCTTGGGCCGGCTCCATTTCGCCGGCGTGGCGGGCAGCGGTATGAGCGCCCTGGCCCAATTTCTGGCCATGAAGGGCGGGAAGGCCAGCGGCAGCGACCGCAGCTTCGACCGGGGCGAGCGCCCGGAGGCTCGGAGGCAGCTGGAAACCCTGGGCGTCGTGATCCATCCCCAGGACGGCTCTGGCCTGGCGGGTGATTGCGCGGCCCTGGTGGTGTCCACCGCCGTGGAGGACGAGGTGCCGGACGTGGCCGAGGCTCGCCGCCTTGCCATTCCCGTCCTGCATCGCTCCGAGCTGCTGGCCCACCTGGTGGCGTTCCACCGCACCCTCGCCATCACGGGCACCAGCGGCAAGTCCACCACGGTGGCGATGGCCTTCGCGCTCCTGCGCGGCGCGGGGCGCGATCCCTCCGTCATCACCGGCGGGGAACTGGCCTCGTTGCAGGCGGAAGGCCTCTGGGGCAACGCCTGGGCCGGTTCGTCGGACCTGCTGGTCATCGAGGCCGACGAAAGCGACGGCTCCGTGGTGCGCTACCATCCCGCCATCGGCGTCCTCCTCAACCTGCAGAAGGACCACAAGGACGTGGAAACGGTGGCGGCGATGTTCCGGGCCTTCCGCGCCCAGATCCGCGAAACCTGCGTGGTGGGCGAGGCAGAGAACCTGCACGCGTTCGCCGGGGGCGCCACGGTCTTCGGCTTCGGCCCCGGCGCGGACCTGCGGGCGGAGGAGGTGACCTTGACGCCGGAGGGCTCCACGTTCCGCGTGGGTGAGGTGTCCTTCCGCCTCCCCGTGCCGGGACGCCACAACGTGGAGAACGCCTTGGCCGCCCTCGCCGCCTGCCGGGCCCTGAGCGTGCCCATGGCCGACATGGCCAGCCCGTTGGCGGCCTTCCAGGGCGTGGCCCGGCGTTTCCAGGTGCTCGGCCGCCGCGGCGGCGTCACCGTGGTGGACGACTTCGGCCACAACCCTGCCAAGGTGGCAGCCTCCCTCCGCACCGCACACCTGCGCACGGATCTCACCGGCGGGCGCGTGCTGGCCATCTTCCAGCCCCACGGCTTCGGCCCCCTCAAGTTCCTCCGCCGCGAATTCGTGGATGCCTTTGCCGAAGGGCTGTCCGAACGCGACCGCCTCTGGTTCCTGGAGGTCTTCTACGCCGGCGGCACCGTCGCCCGGGACATCTCCAGCGGCGACGTGGTGGCCGAACTCGCGGCTCTGGACGTGGCCGCCGAGGTTGCGCCGTCGCGGGAGGCGTTGGCGGCGCAGCTGGCCGCCGAAGCCCGCCCTGGCGATCTGATCCTCCTCATGGGGGCCCGGGATCCCTCGCTCACGGCGTTCGCCCGGTCCATTCTCGCGGCCCTTCCGGCGTAGGATCTCCCCATGTCCGACTCGCTCCGCGTCGCCCTCGTCCAGCAGGACACGGTCTGGGAGGATCCCGCCGCCAACCTGGCGAAGGCGCGGACCTTCGTGGCCGAAGCCGCGCGGGCCGGGGCGCGGGTTGTGGTGTTCCCCGAGCTGGCCACCACGGGCTTCACCATGGCGCCGGAGGGCTTCGCGGAGCCCCTGCCCGGCCCCGCCACGGAGGCCTTCGGCCGCCTGGCCCGGGCGCACGGACTCTACATCGTGGGCACGGCCGTCGAGGCCCACGCACCCCACCCGCGCAACGCCGCGGTCGTGCTCGGACCCGACGGCGCGCTGCTCGCCATCTACCGCAAGCTCCACCCCTTCACCTACGGCGAGGAGCACCAGCACTATGTCGGCGGGGATGACTGCCCAGTCTTCGCGGTGGATGGCATCCCCTGCGGCCTGCAGATCTGCTATGACCTGCGCTTTCCCGAGCCCTTCCGCAGCCTGGCGGTGCGGGGCGCGGAGGTGGTCTTCCTGCCCGCCAACTGGCCCGTGCGCCGCATCGAGGCCTGGTCCACCCTGCTGGCCGCCCGGGCCATCGAGAACCAGCTGGCCGTCTGCGGCGTGAACCGCGTAGGCCGCGATCCGATGGCCGAGTACCCCGGCCGCTCGGCCCTCCTCGATCCCTTCGGCGTGGCCATCGCCAGCGGCGGAGAGGCCGAGGGCCTGGTGATCGGCAACCTCGATCTGGCCAAGCTCCGCGCCTGGCGCGAGCGCTTCCCCGCCCTGAAGGACCGGCGACCGGAGGTGTACGGGCGGTTGTGAATGCCCCTCCCACGTCCCCTGGCCCCCCAGGAGGAACCCCGGGTGTAGGGTGAAGGTGCCCAGGCTTCCGGTGAGCAGCGACCCTACCGATGATCCTTTCCCTGGAGGAGGTTCCCCGTGTCTGAAACGCATGGTTCCCACCCCCACGCCAGTCCGGACACCCTCCCTTCCATGAAGGATCCTGTGTGCGGGATGACCCTCGATCCGGCCAAGGCCAAGGGGCCCCACACCCACGAGGGAAAGTCCTACTACTTCTGCAGCGCGGGGTGCATGGCCAAGTTCGCCGCGAACCCGGGGGCCTACCTCCCGGCTCCTCCGGGGGCGGCGCCAGTCCATGAGGCTTCGCGCTACGTCTGTCCCATGCACTCCGAGATCCGCCAGGACCACCCCGGCACCTGCCCCATCTGCGGCATGGCCCTGGAGGCGGAGCTGCCTGCTGCCGCCGCCCAAACGGAATTCGTGTGCCCCATGCACCCGGAGGTGGTCCAGGACCAGCCGGGCACCTGTCCCAGGTGCGGCATGGCCCTGGAGGCCCGCACCGCCCAGCTGAAGGAGGGCCCCAATCCCGAGCTGCGGGACATGACACGCCGCTTCTGGGTGGGCGTGGCCCTCAGCCTTCCCCTGCTTCTTCTCGCCATGTCCGACATGCTCCCGGGCCATCCCGCCCAGGCATGGGGGGGGAAGGTGCTCCTCTGGGCGGAGTTCCTCCTGGCCACGCCCGTGGTGCTCTGGGCCGGATGGCCCTTCTTCGTGCGCGGCGCCGCGTCCATCAAGAACCGCAGCCTCAACATGTTCACGCTCATCGCCATGGGCACCGGCGCGGCCTACGCCTACAGCCTCTTCGCCCTGCTCTTCCCTGGCGCCCTGCCCCGCAGCCTCCGGGGCGAGGGCGGCATGGTGCCGGTGTACTTCGAGGCCTCGGCCGTGATCGTCACCCTTGTGTTGCTGGGCCAGGTGCTGGAGCTGAAGGCTCGCAGCGCCACCAGCAGCGCCATCAAGGCCCTGCTGGGCCTGGCCCCCAAGACGGCCCGGCGGATCGAGGCGGATGGCTCCGAGGCGGACGTGCCCTTGGAACGGGTCCTGGTGGGTGACCGCCTGCGGGTACGCCCCGGTGAGAAGATCCCCGTGGATGGCGCGGTGCTGGAAGGCACGAGCGCCGTGGACGAATCCATGGTGACGGGCGAATCCCTTCCCACCGAGAAGTCACCAGGCGCCCAGGTCACGGGCGGCACCCTGAACGGCACGGGCGGGATGGTGATCCGCGCCGAACGGGTGGGACGCGACACGCTGCTGGCCCAGATCGTTCGGCAGGTGAGCGAGGCCCAGCGCAGCCGCGCGCCCATCCAACGGCTGGCCGACCTGGTGGCCGCCTGGTTCGTGCCGGCTGTCATCGCCTCGGCCCTCCTGACGGCGCTGGTGTGGGGCCTCTGGGGGCCGGAGCCCCGCCTCACCCATGCGCTGCTGAACGCCGTGGCCGTGCTGATCATCGCCTGTCCCTGCGCGCTGGGCCTGGCCACGCCCATGTCCATCATGATCGGCACAGGCACCGGCGCCCGCGCGGGCGTACTCATCCGCAATGCGGAAGCCCTGGAGATGCTGGAGAAGGTGGACACCCTCATCGTTGACAAGACGGGCACACTCACGGAAGGCAAGCCTCAGCTGGTGTCCGTGGTGCCCTTCGATGGCTTCGACGAGCCCACCGTGCTACGCCTTGCGGCGGGCCTGGAGCGGGGCAGCGAGCACCCCCTGTCCGCCGCCATCGTGGCCGGGGCCGAAGCCCGGAAGCTGACCCCTGCTCCCGTGGAGGATTTCCAGTCCGTGACCGGCAAGGGCGTCACCGGAAGGGTGGAGGAACGGAAGGTGGTCCTGGGCAACGCCGCCTTGCTGAGCGCTCTGGGCCTGGATCCCGCCGCATTGGACGCGAAAGCCGAGACCCTCCGTGCGGAGGGGCAGACCGTGATGCTCATGGCGGTGGATGGTCGCCCTGCCGGGCTTTTGGGCGTGGCGGATCCCATCAAGGCGAGCACGCCGGAGGCCCTTGACCTGCTCAAGAAGGAAGGCCTCCGCATCGTCATGCTGACAGGAGACAGCCAGGCCACCGCCGCCGCCGTGGCGCGTAGGCTCGGCATTGATGCCTTCGAGGCCGAGGTGTTGCCGCAGGGGAAGGGGGATGCGGTGAAGCGGCTCCAGGCCGAGGGGCGCATCGTGGCCATGGCCGGGGATGGCGTGAACGATGCCCCTGCCCTGGCCTTGGCCCAGGTGGGCATCGCCATGGGCACCGGCACCGATATCGCCATGCAGAGCGCGGGCATCACGCTGGTGAAGGGGGATCTGCGTGGCATCGTGCGGGCCCTCCGCCTCAGCCGGGCGACGCTCGGCAACATCCGCCAGAACCTCTTCCTGGCCTTCGTCTACAACACCCTCGGCATCCCGCTGGCGGCGGGCGTCCTCTACCCGGTCTTCGGGCTCCTGCTCAGCCCCATCATCGCCAGCGCGGCCATGAGCCTCTCGTCCGTCTCCGTCATCGGCAACGCGCTGCGGCTGCGATCGGCGAAACTGTGACGGAATGATCAGGTGCTCGCCACCAGCAGCTCCTCGGCGGAATTGGGGGGGCGGAGGCCGACGGCGCGGGCGAGGGCGACCAGCTTCGGGGGCTCGAAGAAGCTGAAGAAGGGGGTTCCGCTGGGAATGTCCCCAATTATCGCGCCGCCAGGAAGGCCTCCACGCCAGCCAGCAGGTCGGATTCGGTCTGGTAGGCGGTGAGGCCATCCCGCAGGGAGGGATGACCCGTGAGCATCTTGCTGACGCGCACCCCCGTGCGATGGCAACAGAGCACGGGCTTGCCCCGTTCCAGGGCGTAGGCGATCTCGAAGCCCACGCCGTGGGAGGGGGTGCTCACCTCGGCAATCACGGCGTCGCAGGCTCGGAGCCAGTCCGTGTCCCGCTCGAAGACGGCCGATGGCGACAGCTCCCCGTCCTGGGCCATGGCTTCGGGGTGGGCCAGATGCGCCGTGAGAACCCGGTGGCCCCGGGCTTCGAGATAAGCCACCAGGGCGGCCACGAGGGGTTGATCCCCGCGGCCGCCCGTGAGTGAGCAGGAAACGTAGATCTCCAACGCCTACTTCCCGGTGAGTTCGTCCGCGAGGGCGGTGGCGCCATAGACCTTGCGCAGGGCCTCGGGGATGGCCAGGGCATCCACGGCGACGGCGCGGTTGACCTTCCCGTCGTAGAAGTAGTTGCCAGGCAGGCTCTCGATGTTGCCATCGAAGATGAGGCCCACCAGGTCGCCCTTTTCGTCCACCACAGGGGATCCCGAATTGCCTCCGATGATGTCCGCGGAACACACGAAATCGAAGGGCGTCGAGGGATCGAGATCCTTGCGGTGATCCACCCAGCGTTGGGGCAGTTCCCAGGCGCCGTTGTGGGCCTTGGCGGCATTGCCGCCCCAGCCGTCATAGCGGTCGAAGAGGCCGCCGAAGGTGGTGAAGGGCTGCATCAGCGTGCCGTTGGCGGGATAGCCTTCGACGGGACCGAAGGCCAGGCGCAGGGTGAAGGTGGCATCGGGATAGGTGGAGGTGCCGTAGAGGGCGAACCGCGCCCGGGCGATGCGCGCGGCCTGGTCGCTGATGACCGACGCCACCTGGTCCTCCACCTGCTTGCGGAGCTTCCGGCTGATGGGATCGAGCTTCCGGGCCAGGAGGATCATGGGATCAGTGCTGGCATCAATGGCCTTCAGCCCTCCCTCCATCAGGGCCTTGCGGACCGCGGGATCCGCCAGCTTGGAACCTTCCACCGCGGCCTGGGCCACCGCTTCCGGTGACTTGCTTCCCAGCATGGCCTTCACGTAGGGATGCTGGGGGCCGAGCGCCTTGCGGGCCTCCGCCAAGCCACGGGTGAACATGAAAGTCTCGAGTTCAGGGTAGAAGGGCGCCGGAATGGCCAGCCGCATCCGGGTGGCCTTCAGGTTGGCGTCGCTGAATTCGGGCAGGCGCTTGGCGCTGGGCTTGCCTTCTTCTTCGGCCAGGCGCACCAGGGTGAGGGCGTAGCCCAGCAGCGCGGAGTGGGCCGTGCCGACGTACATGCCTTCCTTCAGCAGCGGCTTCTCCACGGCCAGGGCCTTGGCGATGCGGGCCCAGCTCTGGCCGGCCTCGGCAGTCAACTTGGGATCCTTGGCCACCTTCGCCTTGAGTTCCTTCTCGGAGGCCGCGATGCGGGCCATGGCCGCCTTGTCCGACAGGCCGGAGCGGTAGCCGTTCAGGGCCTTCAGGCTGTTCTCGATACCGAAAATCTGGGTGTTGACCTGGCGGGCGGCTTCCGCACTGCGGCTGGCGTATTCGGTCAGGTCCTTGCGCATGCTCTCGAGCATGGTGAGCCGCATGGGAATGGCGTACTCACCCTCGAAGCGCATCTGGGCCAGGGTTTCCTGGCGGCTGGTGCGGCCCGGGTGGCCCGCCACGAGGGCCAGTTCCCCGGCCTTCACGCCCGCCTTCGTCCAGTGCAGGTAGTCCTTCGGGTGGTAGGGCTTGCCGTTCTCGTACACGCGGAACATGGAGAAGTCCAGGTCGTGGCGCGGGTAGGTGAAGTTGTCGTAGTCGCCGCCGAAGAAGGCGATCTGCTGCTCGGGCGCGAACACCAGCCGCACATCCGTGTGCTTCTGGTAGCTGTAGATCCAGTGCTGGCCGCCCTGGTAGAGACTCACGTACTCGCAGGTGAGGCCTGATTTCTGCTGCATCTCCTGCTTGATCTTCTCGATCTCGACCTCGCGGGCCTTCAGGGCGGCCGCATCGGACATCCCCGGCTTCACCGCCTTGTTCACCCGGTCCGTCACGTTGTCCATGGCCATCAGGGTGAGCACCTCCAGGCCGGGAACCTTGATCTCCTGGGCCTGGGTGGGCGCGTAGAACCCGGTGGTCACATAGTCGTGGTTCTTGTCGCTCACGCGCTGGATCCAGCCACGGCCCACATGGTGGTTGGTGAGCACCAGGCCATCCGCGCTCACAAACGAGCCGGAGCCGCCGGGAAAGCGCAGGGCGGACAGGCGCAGATGATCCAGCCACGCCTGGTCGGGCGCCCAGCCGTACTTGGCCTTCAACTGCTTGACCGGCAGGTTGTTGAAGGTCCACATGCCTTCATCGGCGCGGAGAACGGTGTTGCCTGCCAGAGCCACCGCCAGGGCAGTGAGGGCAAGGGTTCGGAAAGGGGATCTCATGGAAACTCCGGGGTGATGGGGTAACCATCGTATCACTACGCATCAACCCCGGGGGCCGCGCGGCCTCCCCGTTCAGGCAAAACCCCTGCTCAGAAGGCCAGTTTCACGCGCATCGCGAGGGTCCGGGGCGGAATGACATGGGTGCCACCGAAGGTACTCATGAAGTTGTAGAGGCCCTTCTCATCCGTGGCGTTCAGCAGATCGAGGCCCACGGACAGCTTCCGCTCGCCCGCCAGTTTCCAGGTCTGGCCGGCATTCAGATCGAGCACGGTCCTGCTCTTGACGCGGTAGTTGAGGCCCACCAGGCTGTCCCACTCGGTGCGGACATAGGGGATGCCGAAGGCGTAGTCGGGGTTGCCAAGCGCGGCGGCGGGATCCCCCGATTCCAGGCCCGAGTCGTAGCGCCCCACGGCCTGCGCGAAGAAGCCGCCCTGCTCATAGCTGAGGCCGAGCTGCGCGGTCAGCTTCTGGTCGTGGTCAATGAGGTACGGCGTCCCCGCGGGCCCGTTGATGGTGGGATTGGCCGAATCAAGCCCGCCCACGGTGGGACTGTAGAACAGGGTCCGCACCGTGCCGGCGCTGAGGTAGCCGGACCAGCCGTGGATGGGCACCGTGTCCACGCGGAGATCCATCCCATGGAAGCGTCCCTTCCAGGCGGAGATGGGGAAGAGGATGCCGGTGTTCAGGAACTGGCTGTTGTCGGCGGCGTGGCGGCTCTGCTTCCACCAGTAGTCCAGGCTGACGCGGGCCACCTCGCCCAGTTGCTGATCCAGGCCGAGCAGGTAGCTGTCCTGGGTTTCACCGCGCAGCTGGGGCGCGGGCGTGCTGGACTGGGTGACGAGGGACCAGATGGTCTGCGACGTGGAGAAGGCCAGGTTCTCGTTCTCCGGCGTGATGAGCAGGCGGTCGTACACGGCGCGCAGCAGGGTATGGGTGACCGGCAGGGTGTAGGTGAGGCCCAGGCGGGGCTGGAGCTGGTTCTGGGTGAAGTTCCGGCCCTTGTAGCTGTCGAAGCGCAGGCCCATGGAGAAGGCCCAGGCGCCCTGTTTCAGATCGTCCTGGAGGAAGGTGGAGGCCAGCGAAGGCGCGAAGCCTTCGGCGAACCGGAGGATGTGGCCGCCGCCCGCCGAGGTGTAGGGATACAGGGGATCCGTGGGCCCCGACACCTGGGAGGGATCCGTGATGGCAAGGTCGAAACGCTCGTGCAGCGGGTAGCGGACGAACTGGAGCCCCGTCTTCAACGTGTTGCCCCCGTTCCGCTGGGTGTAGGACGCCTGGGCGCCCTGGTTGTCCAGCCGGCGGTCGGAGCGGAGCCAGAAGGGAGTGTCCGGTCCGCCGTTGCTGAAGCCTGGCTGAAGATCCCGGGTGGGATCGAGTCGGGCCGAGGAGCCGCGGTAGTAGATCGCCGCATCCAGGCTGCGATCGGCGTCGAACAGGTGGGTCCATCCCAGGCTGAGGTTGGCATCGCCGTTGAACACCCGCTGGTTCTGGCCCGCGGCCTGCTGGGACGCGAGGTTCACCACATCACGACGGGTGGTGCCGCCGCTCACGGAGAAGCGCAGCATGTCACTGGCCCCCAGCAGCCAGTCGAAGCGGCTGGAGAGGCTGTCCGTGGTGCCGTGGTTGTGCAGGTTCTCGAAGTTGACGGGATCCAGGAACCGGTCACTGGAGGAGGCGGAGCCGTTGACGAAGTAGCCGAAGGTCGCGGTGCCGCCCCGGGCGCTCATACCCAGCTCGCGGGTATTGAAGCGCGACAGGCCGAAGGAGACATCGCCGCCGAAGCCCCGGGCCATGCCGAGGCCGGATTTGCTCGTGATGTTCACCACCGCGGCGGGCTTGCCCCCATATTCGGCGCTCACGCCGCCCGTGATCACCTCCATGCTCTCCACATCCGAGGGATCCAGCGTGTTGGAGAAGGTGGCCTGCACCTGGTCCGTGATGGGCACCCCATCCACCACATAGGTCACCTGCCCGTGGCTGCCGCGGAAGTGGAAGCGCCCGTTCTCGTCCTGGATGAAGCCCGGCGTCTGCAACAGCACGCTCGCCATGGCCTGGCTCTCCAGGGCCGCCGGGATCTTCTGGATGGAGGACTGGTCAATGTCCAGGTGGGCGGCGGGCTGGGCCTCCACCAGCGTCACATGGTCCTGCACCACCACCGTGGCCGATGGCGTGGCCGAGGCCATCCGCAGATCCAGGTTCATCGGCAAGGGCGAATGAAGCGACAGGTTCTGATGCAGTTCCTGGAGGCCCGGCGCCTGCACCTCCAGGTGGTAGTCGCTGAAGGGCACGTTGTAGAGCTTGAAGAGGCCGTGTTCATCTGTGGCGACGGTGGCCCGGAAGCCGGACACCCGGTTCTCCAGGCGGACCTGCGCCTTGGCCACGGGCTGTCCCTGCTCGTCCCGCACCCGGCCGGCCAGACTGCCCGAAGTGGGCGCGGCCGCCGTGAGCAAGGGAGCCGCCGCCAGCGCCACAAGAATCCTGGAACCTGCAAAGAACCGCCGCATCGGGCCTCCCAACACTCTAGTCTTGAGAATTCAGCCTGCTTGAGTCAATGAAAATGTTTTTCATTAACGATCCAGGATTCCACTAAACCGGCGCCCACCCCATCCGAAGCCTGGGCATCCTACGCCCACGCGGGAGGCCTTTGACATGAAGCGCAAACAGTTGTTGATCCTCGGTGGAGGCCTCGCCGCCCTGCTCATCCTCGGGTTGAGCCTCGCGGGGTTGCGGGACAAGGGGCTGCCCGTGCAGGTCGCCACCATCGGGCGAGAGGATCTCCAGGCCAAGGTGAGCGCCAACGGCACCATCCAGGCCGTCACCAAGGCCAATATCTCCGCCAACGTGATGGGCCAGGTCACCCGCCTGGCCGTGAAGGAGGGGGATCTGGTCAAGAAGGGCCAGTTCCTCATGGAGATTGATCCCCGGAACGCCCGGGCGAACGCGGATGCCATGCAGGCGAATCTCGCCGCGGCCCACTCCCAGTTGGATTCGGCCAACGCCACCTTGATCCAGGCGAAGTCCGATTTCGAACGGGCCAAGCGCAATGACGCCGCCGGCATCATCTCCGCCGCCGATTTCGAGCGAGCGCGGACGACCTACAGCACTGCCCAGGCAGACCAGAAGACCGCCCAGCGGCGCATGGAGCAGGCCAAGGCCAATGTCGCCCAGTCCCATGTGGGCCTTGACTATTCCACCATCACTGCGCCCATGGACGGCGTCGTGACCGCCCGCAACATCGAGCCCGGTGAAACCGCGGTGCCCGGTATCCAGAACCAGCCGGGCACGGTGCTGCTCACCATCTCCGACATGAGCCGGGTCGAGGCCGAAATGGAAGTGGACGAAGCCTCCATCCCCACCGTGAAGCTGGGCCAGGACGCACAGGTGCACATTGACGCCTACCCGAACCAGGTGTTCCAGGGCCAGGTCACCGAAGTGGGCGGCAGCCCCATCGTCAAGACCAGCGTGAACGATGCCACCAAGTTCAAGGTGAAGATCTGGATCAAGAACCCGCCTGCGGACATCAAACCCGGCCTTTCCGCCCAGGCGGACATCTTCACCGGCAGCCGCACCCAGGTGCTGGCCATTCCCTTCCAGGCCCTGGTCATGCGGGACATCAAGCACAAGCCGGGTGAGACGCTCAAGCCCGGCGCCCCGCGAGAGGAGGAGGGTATCTACCTCATGGAAAGCGGCAAGGCCAAGTTCGTCCCGGTGAAGACTGGGCTCATGGGCGACCTCTCCGTGGAAGTCCTTTCGGGGGTCAAAGGCGGGGAAACCCTGATCACCGGCCCCAACCGGGCCCTGCGCGAAATGAAGGATGGCGAGGCCGTGCGGGTGGACAAGACCCGCAAGAAGGACGACGCCAAACAGGCCGGTTGACATGAATCCAAAGGAACTCCTCCGCGTGGCCCTGCGGGCCATCCGGGCCCACACCCTCCGCAGCTTCCTCACGCTGCTGGGCGTCATCATCGGCGTGGCCACGATCGTGGCCGTGGTGGGCGTGATCTCCGGCCTGAACACCTACGTGAAGGACAAGATCATCGTCCTGGCGCCGGATGTGTACATCGTCCAGAAATTCGGCATCATCCGCAGCCGGAAGGAATTCCTCGACGCCCTCAAGCGCCCGCCCATCACCTACCAGGAATATCAGCGGCTTTCCAGCGGCATCCTCCAGAATTCCTCGCAGGTCTCCGCGGGCGCCGGCAACGTCATGCCGGTGACCTTCGAGGATCATCATCTGGACACCGTCAGCATCAACGGCGTGACCCCGAACTTCCCGGACCTGTTCCGTCTGGATCTGGAATCCGGCCGATTCTTCTCCGAAAACGAGAGCGAAGCCTCCAAGCATGTCGCCGTCATCGGCGCGGATACCCGGGAGGAGCTGTTCCCCCACCTAGACCCCATCGGACGGACCATCCTCATCCGGGGGCTTCCCTTCACGGTCATCGGGCTCATGCCCAAGCAGGGCAAGAGCATCGGTTTCAACCAGGATGGGCGCGTCTACATCCCGCTTTCGGTCTACCGCCAGGACTTCATGGCGGCCAACGAGAGCCTCGAACTCGAAATCAAGGCCCGGGGCGGGGTCGAGGGTCTGGATGCCTCCATGGACGAGGTGCGGGCCATGTTCCGCGCCATGCGCCACACCAGCTTCAACAGCCCGGATCCCTTCGGCATCATCACGCAGGAAAGCCTCCAGCAGCTCTGGAAGACCATCAGCAGCGCGGCCTTCATCCTGCTCATGCTCATCAGCAGCGTCAGCCTGGGCGTCGGCGGCATCGTGATCATGAACATCATGCTGGTGAGTGTGGTGGAGCGCACCCAGGAGATCGGCGTCCGGCTGGCCATCGGCGCGCGGAAGCGCGACATCCGGCGCCAGTTCCTGCTGGAAGCCGCCCTGCTCTCCGCAGCGGGAGGCGTCATCGGCGTTCTCATTGGCAGTCTCGGCGCCTGGACCGTGCGGGTCGTGGCCGGCTTCCCGGCGCAGATTACGGTACCCATTGTGTTGACGGGCATCGCCCTGGCCACCCTCGTGGGCCTGGCCGCAGGCTTCCTGCCGGCCTACCGGGCTTCCAACCTCCTCGTCATTGACGCCATCCGGGCGGAGTAGGAGTCGCCATGGCGGATCGCATTCACCGCACCGGGTTCCGGGGGATCGGCCGGGAGAACATCCGCTTCGCCCTGCGGGCCATGGTGGCCCAGAAGCTCCGCAGCTTCCTCACCCTGCTCGGCATCGTGGCCGGCGTGGCCACCGTCATTGCCATGGTGAGCTTCGTGTCGGGGTTCAACGATGCCATCACGGAGAGTTTCTCCGCCTTCGGCACCACCCTGGTGCAGTTCCAGAAGTATGACCAGCGCTTCGGCGGCGGGCGCCTGCCCCCGGAACAGAAGCGGCGCCGGGACCTCACCATCGCGGATGCGGAAGCCCTGAAACACCTGGCCACCCTGGCGGCCGCAGTCTCCCAGGAGCGCTACCTGGGCGGAACAGATGCCGCGAACCTGAGCATCAAGTCCCCCGATGGCCAGGAGGCCAACGGCCCCCAGTTCGGCGGCACCAATCCGGACTACGCGCCCGCCAACAACGCCTTCGTGCAGGATGGCCGCTTCTTCGTGGATGCGGACATCACCCACGCCTCGCACACCTGCGTGATCGGTCCCCAGACCGCCGAAGCCCTGTACGGAAAGCGGGATCCCATCGGCCAGACCCTCCTGCTGAACGGCACCTCCTTCACCGTCATCGGCCTGTTCGAGAAGAAGGGCAGCTTCCTGGGCGGCGATGCCGATAACCGGGTTCTCATCCCCATCAGCACCTTCGACGAGATGTTCCCCCAGGTGAAGAACGGGGGAGGAGATACCATCCACATCGCCACCGTGCCCAAGGATCCCAAGCGGATGTACGATATGGAGGATCAGGAAGTGGCCATCCTCCGCGCCCGGCGGGGCCTCCGGGCCGATCAGCCCAACGACTTCGCGATCTACACCAGCGAGGCTCAGATCAAAACCTTCCGGCAGATCACCGGCGGCATCGCGGGAGCGATGATCCTCATCGCCGCCATCGCCCTGCTGGTGGGCGGTGTGGGAGTCATGAACATCATGCTGGTGAGCGTCACCGAGCGCACCCGCGAGATCGGCGTGCGCAAAGCCCTGGGCGCCACCCGCAAGGACATCGCCATGCAGTTCCTGGTGGAGGCCATCAGCCTCACCGGCATCGGCGGAGCCGTGGGCATCGCCATGGGGCTGGGCATCGCCATGCTGGTGCGCCTCGCCTTCGACTTCCCCGCCGCGGCGCCCCTCTGGAGCGTGGCCCTGGGCTTCGGCATGAGCACCGCCATCGGGCTCGTGTTCGGGCTGTGGCCCGCGTTGAAGGCCGCGAAACAGGATCCCATCGAAGCCCTCCGCTACGAGTAGCCGGTCCATCGGCCCGAATGGACCCATCCCCCGGAGTTCCCATGCGCACCAGCCTCCTGATGCTGTTCCTCGCCGGCACTCTGCTCAGGGCCGATGGCCTGGGGGACCTCAGGGCCACCCTCGCCCGCCTGGGAGGCCAGGCTCCCATCAAGGCCATGGCGACCTACCAGTTCTGGAGCAGCCAGGGCAAGCCCAGCAAGCCGGTCATCACCCAAGGGCAGGCTTCCTGCTCCGTCGAGGAAGGTCCCCAGGGCCTCCAGATGGACTGGGGCCGCCCGCTGCTGCAGGTCGCGGCCCGGGAGGCCAGCGCCCAGGCCCGGGATCCTGAACAGAAGGCGCCCACCCGCAAGGCCATCGCGGGCCTCCAGCCCCTCGACCTCTGGGACGGCCTGAACGGGGCGGCAGCGCTGAGCCACACCCTGGAAGGCGCCCAGGAACTGGATGAGAAGGCTGCCGACTGGGAGGGGAAACCGGCGCGCCTGCTGGAGCTCAAGCTGAATCCGGGATTGTCCAGACAGGACCGCAAGTACGTCAAGGACATGCAGGCCACGGCCAAGGTATGGATCGGACCCGACGGGACCCCCCTGGCAGCCCAGACCACCACGCGCATGAAGGGGCGGGCCTTCCTGGTTATCAGCTTCGAGCAGCAGTCCCAGGACGACTACACCTTCGAGCGCCTCGGCCAGCGCCTGGTGGTGCTGCGGCATACCGCAGCCAGCAGCGGCTCCGGCGCAGGGCAGCAGGGCGCCAGCCGGACCATCACCACCCTCCAGGTGCAGTGACGCCAGCGCCGATCCAACGCCTGTCTCAGCCCTTGACCACCGTCTTCACGTCGAAGGCCGGGGGGTGTTCCAGGTGCTTCTTCACCGCGCACTGGCTGGCGGAATGCACGAGGGCCTCGTGGTACTTCTCGGGGAAGGCTGGCGGCACCTGGATCTCCAGTTCCACCCGGCCGATCATCCCCGTCATCGGATCAGACACCACCCGCTGCACCACCCGGATGCCCTCCGTGGGCAGGCCCCGCTGGCGGCAGAAGCCCAGCACGTAGATGCCGGCGCAGGTCCCGAGGGAGGCCAGGAAGAGGGCGAAGGGCGTGGGCGCGGAGCCCTCGCCGCCGCCCTGGGGCGGCTGGTCCGTCCTCACGGTGTAGGGTCCGAAGTGCGCGTCCACGCGGGCGCCGCCGGGAAAATCAATGACCATCTCCATGCATGCCGCTCCGTGAAACCAACATCCCCATTGTCACCGCGGGGATCCCACCTGCGCCATACCGCAGCCCACTGGAGGGGCGACACAACCCCCACCGGCCTGGAATTTAAACCACACCCCCGTACAACCAGGCCGCGCAGCGGCGTGGTTCCGGCACAATGTTCGTCATGGACCCTAACGATTTCCGCCGCCTCGGATACCAGCTCGTGGACTGGATCGCGGACTACCGCGAGAACCTCGAGCGCCTCCCTGTCATGAGCCAGGCCAAACCCGGCGAAATCCGGGCCGCCTTCCCCGACCATCCGCCCCAGCAGGGCGGGCGCATGGCCCAGGCCCTGGCGGCCCTGGAGCGGGACGTGCTGCCCGGCATCACCCACTGGAATCATCCATCCTTTTTCGCCTACTTCCCCAGCAACACCAGTTACGCCTCGATCCTCGGCGACCTTGCAGCCTCGGGCCTGGGCGCCCAGGGCATGAGTTGGCAGACCAGCCCGGCGGCGACAGAAGTGGAAGAGGTCGTCATGGATTGGCTGCGCCAGATGGTGGGTCTCAGCCCCGCCTTCACCGGCGTCATTCACGACACCGCCAGCACCGCCACCTTCACCGCCCTGCTCTGCGCCCGGGAGAAGGCCTCGGACTACGCCCAGAACACCGAGGGACTCCAGAGCGGCGAGGCGCCCCTGGTGGTGTACGCCTCGGACCAGGGCCACAGCTCCATCGAGAAGGCCTCCCTGCTCGCGGGCTTCGGCCGCAGCTTCCTGCGCCTCATCCCCACGGACGACGCCCATGCCATCCGCCTGGACCTGCTGCAGGCGGCCATCGAGAAGGACGTTGAGATCGGCCTGCGCCCCTGCGCCCTGGTGGCCTGCGTGGGCACCACCGGCACCACGGCCCTCGATCCCGTGGCGGCCATGGCCGACCTCGCGGAAACGCACGGGATGTGGCTCCATGTGGATGCGGCCCTGGCGGGCACGGCCATGGTGCTGCCCGAGTGCCGGTGGATGTGGGCGGGCGTCGAGCGGGCCGACAGCCTGGTGTTCAACCCGCACAAGTGGATGGGCGTGGGCTTCGACCTCAGCGCCTACTACGTCCGCGATCCCCAGCACCTCATCCGCGTGATGAGCACCAACCCAAGCTACCTGCGCACGGCCCAGGATGGCCAGGTGAGCAACTTCCGCGACTGGCACATCCAGCTGGGCCGCCGTTTCCGGGCGCTCAAGCTTTGGTTCTACCTCATGGACGTGGGCGTGGAGGGCCTGCAGGCCCGCCTGCGCCGCGACCTCGAGCACGCCCAGTGGCTGAAGGCCCAGGTGGACGCCGCCCCCGACTGGGAGCGCCTGGCCCCCGTGCCGCTGCAGACCGTGTGCCTGCGCCACGTGAAACCTGGCCTCGACGAGGCGGCGCTGGCCGTCCACAACCTGGAGATCGCCCGCCGCGTGAACGACAGCGGCAAGGCCTACCTCACGCCCTCCATGCTCAAGGGCACCCAGATGCTCCGCGTGAGCATCGGCGCCGAAGCCACCGAGCGGCGGCACGTCGAGGCCCTGTGGGCCACTCTCTGTCTGGCCGCGCATTGAACAGGGCTTCAGGCCGCCATTGCAGCCATTCCCGCCCCCAGGCAGAGTGAACGGCCGCACCACCGGGCGAGAGGGCTGTGGCCCCACTCAGGCCAATGGCCGACGGGTTCACGCCAACCCTTCGGGCTCTGGTCGCCCCAAGCGTTCGGGCTGGTTATGGCACCGTTCTTTAAATGGATAGTATCACTTCGCGAAAACCGGGCTCACGGATTAAGGACCGCTTCATCATTCATTTCTGATGCGCCCGCGAGTGAACGCCTTTAGGGCGTTCCCACGGCTTTCCATTCTCGTCCACAGGTGGATCCACATCAGGTGAAGGGCACCCGACCGCCGCACGATAGGCGCGTGCCCAGTACCAGGCTCGATCAATGTTTTTTGGAACTTCAAGTGAATACATGTCGTTCCCACCGTGGTAGTAGATCTGCCCAAGCTCCCGCATGGCGCGAATCTCTCCGCACTGCGCCCCATCCTCCAACCACTGCATGGCCAAAGGTTTATCATGCGGATTTTTCAGATTCCAGTCCCCACAATTGAATACGATCATGGCCCTACCATAGTAAGCAGACCCAGCATAAAAATCCTTTGTTTTAACCAATTCATTAAAAATATCATTCACAACCTGTTTTTTTAAGACACCCAATGGCAATTCGCATACAATCGCATACATAGCTCTACGATCCCCTTGTTTAGCTCGATCAATGAACCCGACCTATTCCTTGCATCGTCCCGAGCCCCAACTCCCCAGAACTGATGTTCGTCTAGGACCCAGTATGCCGTGTGTAAGTCCGATATGAGCAGGCTGAGCGCCAATTTGGGCGGGCCACGGGC
>JAJYRN010000010.1 GCA_021794095.1 Acidobacteriota bacterium
CGATCTCGTTGATGATGCGGCCCAGGGTTTCCGGCCCGACGGGCACATTGATGGGCTTGCCGGTGTCGGTGACGATCTGGCCCCGCACCATGCCCTCCGTGGGCTGCATGGACACGCAGCGGACCCGGTTCTCGCCGAGGTGCTGCTGCACCTCCAGCGTCACCGCGGCGCCACCGATCTCGGTGTGCAGGGCGTTCATGATCTCCGGCAGGTGGCTGTCGAATTCGACGTCCACGGCGGGGCCCACGATGGCGATCACGCGGCCTTGAAGGGTGTTGGACATGGGGACCTCGAAAGAGTAAGGAACCGCGAAAGACGCTAAATGACGCGAAAAGAATGGAACTGGAAGGAAGGGCGGGACTCGGAAGCTTCGCGATTTCAGGCGTTGGCGCCGCTGACGATCTCGATGATCTGGTTGGTGATCGAGGCTTGGCGGATCTTGTTCATGGTCAGCGTCAGCTTCGCGATCATGTCGCCAGCATTGTTGCTGGCCTTGTCCATGGCCGCCATGCGGGCACCGTGCTCGGACGCGCTGCTTTCCAGCAGCGTGCGCAGGAGTTCCGTCTCCACGAAGCGGGGCAGCAAGGTCTCCAGCACCTCGTTGGCATCGGGCTCCAGCAGGTGCGCCACCTCAAGCACATCGCGATCCTCGGCACGCCGCTCCACTTCCATCGGGAAGAGCCGGAATACCGTGGGCGTCTGGGCGACAGGGCTGTTGAAGTAGTTATAGATCACATAAAGAGCATCAATTTCGCCATTCCGGTACTGCCCAGCCGCCTCCTCGGAAATCTCCATCACCGCGCGCTCGAAGCCGGTCATGTTGAGGTTGACGTAGGTTCGTCCGGCAGGGAGTTTGCGCTTCCGGGCCCAATCCGCGGCCCGCTTGCCCACAAGATCCATCTGGACGATCTGGGAGGTCGTTTCAGCGAGGAAGGCCTGGGCAGCCTTGAAGATGTTGGCGTTGAAGCCGCCGCAGAGGCCCTTGTCAGAAGCCACGAGCACGACACGGATCCGCGTTTCTTCCCGAGGGGTCAAAAAAGCCTGGGCAGCTGGACCGGGCACGATCTCAGGGTTCCCCTTGATGCGACCCACAACCCGGCGGACGACCTCGAGCAGTTTCCCGGCATAGGGACGCAGGGCCACCAGGCGTTCCTGGGATTTCCGCAGCTTGACCGCGGAAATCATCTTCATGGCCTTGGTGACCTGCTGCGTGTTCTTGACTGACCGAATGCGGCGTCGGATGTCCTGGAGACTGGCCATAGGACTAGGCTCCCGCGGCCTGGTTCAGGGAGGTCTGGAAGGTCTCCTTGAAGGCCGTGACCTGGGTCTTGAGCTGCGCCTTGGCATCGTCGGAGAGCACCTTGGTGTCGCGGATGCCGCGGAGCACCTCGGGCGCATTCACATCGAGATGGGCCAACATCTCAGATTCGAACCGGCGCACCTCGGCGACCGGCAGATCGTCCACGTAGCCGTTGGTGGCCATCCAGATGCTGACCACCTGCTTCTCCACCGGCATGGGCTGGTACTGGCCCTGTTTCAGAACCTCTACCAGCCGCTGACCGCGGTTCAACTGGGCCAGGGTGGCCTTGTCCAGATCCGACCCGAACTGGGCGAAGGCGGCCAGCTCGCGATATTGGGCCAAGTCGAGCTTGATGGTGCCAGCCACAGACTTCATGGCCTTCACCTGGGCGGAACCGCCCACGCGGCTCACGGAGATGCCCACGTTCACAGCCGGACGAACGCCGGCATTGAAAAGGTCGCTCTCGAGGAAGATCTGGCCATCGGTGATGGAGATGACGTTGGTCGGAATGTAGGCGGACACGTCACCTGCCTGGGTCTCGATGACCGGCAGGGCGGTGATGGAACCAGCGCCGCATTCGTCGCTCAGCTTGCAGGCCCGCTCCAGCAGGCGGCTGTGGAGGTAGAACACGTCGCCCGGGTAGGCCTCGCGTCCGGGGGGGCGGCGCACCAGCAGAGAAATCTCGCGATAGGCCACCGCCTGCTTGGAGAGGTCATCATAGACGCAGAGCACGTGGCCGCCCGGGTTGTCCTTGCTGGCCGGTTTGCCATCCTTGCCATGCCACATGAAGTACTCGCCCATGGCCACGCCGGTCATGGGGGCGAGGAACAGCAGCGGGGCGGCCTCGGAGGCCGACGCCGCCACGACGATGGTGTGTTTCATGGCGTCGTATTCTTCGAGCGTCTTCACCACCTGGGCGATGGTGGAACGCTTCTGGCCGATGGCCACATAGATGCAGATGACGCCGGTTTCCTTCTGGTTGATGATCGTGTCCACCGCCACCGCGGTCTTGCCGGTCTGGCGGTCGCCGATGATCAGCTCGCGCTGGCCGCGCCCGATGGGGATCAGGCTGTCAATGGCCTTGAGGCCAGTCTGCATCGGCTCATGCACGCTCTTGCGGTCCACGATGCCGGGCGCGATGCGCTCGACGGGGCTGGTGGCGACAGCTGGGATCGGCCCCTTGCCGTCAATGGGGTTGCCGAGAGCGTCCACGACGCGGCCCACGAAGGCGGGGCCGACGGGCACGGACATGATCCGCCCGGTGCGCTTGACCGTGTCGCCTTCCTTGATGGCGGAAGCCTCACCCAGCAGGATGATGCCGACGTTGTCCTCCTCGAGGTTGAAGGCGAGCCCCATCACGCCATGGGGCAGCTCCAGCAGTTCGCCAGCCATGACCTTCTCGAGCCCGTAGGCGCGGGCGATGCCGTCGCCCACACTGATGACCGTGCCCACCTCGGCCACGTCCACCTGGGCATCGAAGCCCTCGATCTGGCTGCGAATGATGCGGGAGATCTCTTCCGCGCGGATATCCATGAAATCCTCCGAAACCTGCGAATGACGTAGAACGGAACTAGGCCGAGAGAAGGCGGGTCTTGAGCTGGTGGAGCTGGCCCTGGAGCGAGGCATCCAGAATGGTGGATCCCACCTGGACCTTCAGCCCGCCGAGCAGGGCGGGATCCAGATCCCAGGCAAGGCGGATGGTCTTGCCGGTGCGCTGGGCCAGAGCGGCCATGAGGGCCTTGGACTGACTATCGGTGAGCGGCTGGGCGCTGGCGACCCGCGCCTCCACGAGGCCGGCGCGTTCATCCACCAGATCGGCAAAGGTGCGGCGCAGCTCCGGGAGCAGGTTCAGCCGTCCCGCTTCGGCCACGACACGAAAGAAGTGGCGCAAGGTCTGGCTCACGCCCGCTTCCGCGAGAATCAACTCGAAGACTTCCGCCTTCTTGCGGGGCAGCACGAGGGGGGAAGCCACGAGGCGTTCCAGATCCGCATGAGCGGCCACAGCCGCGGCGACGGTCTCCAGCTCCTGTTGCAGCTGGGGCACGTTCCCCTGCGTGTCGCCGATCTCGAGGAGCGCCTTGGCGTAGCGCCGAGCGGTCAGTCGCTGGCTCACTGGATGCCTCCGATCTGCTGGATGGCCCGGTCGAGGGCCTGGCTCGCCTCAGGCCCGGTCAGCCGTGCCTCTAACCGCTTGGCAGCACCCTCCACCGCCAGCTCGGCCACCAGGGCACGCAGTTCCTGCTCCGCCTGGCGCTTCTGAAGGCCCATTTCAGCCTGGGCCTGCATCAGGATCTGCTGGGCTTCAGCCCGGGCGGATTCCAGCACCCGCTGCTTTTCGACCTCGGCATCAGCCTCGGCCTTGGAAAGAATGCCCGCCAGTTCGCCTTCGAGGCCCGCCATCTTGGCGGCCAATTCCTTCAGTTGAGCTTCACCCTCGGCACGGTCATGCTCGGACTTCGCGAGGGCCGTCTCCAGTTCTTCGCGTCGGGTCTTGAAGATCGCCGACAAGGTGCCCTTCAACAGGAAAACAAGCCCTGCCACGTAGATGGCGAAGTTGAGGAGCTGCACCAGGAAGGCGGGGCCGTTGCCGTAGGCCTTGCCGAAGAGCACCATGGGCGCGGGATGATGCTCACCTGCTTCGTGGGCCTTAGTCGCTTCTGGACCTTCGGCCGAAACGGGGTGCGCGGCGGGCGCCTGTCCCGCATGGGAGGGCGGAAGGACTTCTGAGGCTGGCGCCTGGACCGCGGGGGTCTGCGCCGCAAGGCCGAGTGGGCTCAGCGCGAGGGTCGCAGCCAAAGAGAGCCGGAGGAGTTTTTGCACCATATTCACGCCTGCTTCAGGAGGGTCAGGGTCATGGACTCGGCCAGGGCGTCTACCTGGGCCAGAAGCTCCTGTCGGGCAGCGGCCTGTTGGGCCTGGAGCGCGGCAAGCGCCTCCTGCCGCTGGACCGCAGACTGCGCACGGGCCTCCTCCAGCAGGTGGAGTTTCTCGCGACCCGCCGCCTCGGCCAGAGCCTTGCGCCGGGCGAAGGCCGCAGCGCGGAGTTCTTTCAGGCGGCCCTGGTAGTCCTGTTGGCGCGCCTCGAGTTCAGCCGCGGCGTGGGCCTTGGCCTCATCTCCCGCATGCAGGTCGCGGTCCCGGTCCTCCATGAGGCGGGTGAGCGGCTGGAAGAAGACCAGGCGCAGGTAGATGTACAGCACCACCAGGAGCACGATCATAAAAACAATGGCCACCGGATCCGGACGCATGGGATCCGGCATCTGGGACAGGATCTGCTGGATCGGTCCAGGGGCCCCAGTGGAGTGGAGCGTCATCGTTGCCAGTTCCAGCAGTGCCACAGGCCATCCTCCAGAAACATGCCTGGACCTCGGCCGAAGGGGCCAGCCAGGGCCACACCCACACCAGCTAGGGGTCCGCGGGAACCCCGGGCACGGAAGTCTGGATACCTTACCAGAACTGTCAAAAACCCTCAATCCCAGACTTGGCCCTTGACCCGGCGGAACGCCCGTGGGAAGCTCGTTCTTCGGCGATTCGGGCGATTAGCTCAGTCGGTAGAGCAGCTGCCTTACACGCAGCATGTCGGCGGTTCGAGCCCGTCATCGCCCACCAGCTTCCACTGGTGAAAAGCAAGGGGTTGTAGCTCAGTCGGTTAGAGTGCCGGCCTGTCACGCCGGAGGTCGCGGGTTCGAGCCCCGTCAGCCCCGCCAACAAAAAGGGTCCCACGAGGGGCCCTTTTTGTTGGCGGGAAAGAAGTTGGGCTCGAACCCGCGAGTGGGCTGGCCACCCCGTCGCAGAGGCCCTCCGGCGGAGGGCCGGAGCAGGGGTGGCCAGACCGGGGGACGCAAGCCCGCAGGGCGCAGCGGACCCGTTCGAGCCCCTGCCCGAATTGCGGCCATGATCGGCGAAGAATGATCTCGCTGACGGGGATCGCTCCCCGCCCCGGAGGCCCTCCGGCGGAGGGCCGGAGCAGGGGTGGCCAGACCGGGGGACGCAAGCCCGCAGGGCGCAGCGGACCCGTTCGAGCCCCGGAACGTGGGCCATCACCGGAAACCCCTCCGCGCACCACCTTGTCGGAGCAGGTGCCCAGCGTGGCCCATGTCAGGAGGCAGTCGCGGAAGCCTTCCCTGTCTTTTCCTGAGCAAACCGATAGACTGGAGGGCTTGGAACAACCATGAAACTCCCCCTCGTCGCCCTCTGCGGACGCCCGAACGTGGGCAAGTCCACCCTCTTCAACCGGCTCACCCGCAGCCGGGCGGCCCTGGTCCACGATCTGCCGGGCATGACCCGCGACCGCAGCTATGGCCGGGTGACCTGCCTGGACGAGGAGGGGCAGGCCCTGGAGGTCTTCGAGCTGGTGGACACCGGCGGCCTGGACTTCGAGGGCGACGATGTCATCACCCAGGGCATCACCCGCATGGCCGAAGCCGCGCTCCAGGAGGCCCACATCGCGGTCCTGCTGGTGGACGGCCACGACGGCCTGACGGCGGGAGACGAGGAGATCGCCGCCCGCCTGCGGCGCATGGGGAAGCCCACGCTCCTTGTCATCAACAAGCTGGACGGCATGAAGGGCGGCGCCCCGGACGGGGGCTTCTACGGCCTGGGCTTCGATGCCGTACTCGCCATCTCTGCTGCTCACGGCGCCGGCGTCCCCGAGCTGCTGGAGGCCCTCCGGGCCCGGCTGCCCTTTCACCGCACGCCGGAGGAGGCCGCGGCCCACGATCCTTCCGAAGAGCTACGCTTCGCCCTCATCGGCCGCCCCAACGTGGGCAAGTCCTCCCTCACCAACCGCCTGCTGGGCTACGAGCGCAGCCTCGTGAGCGAGGTGGCGGGCACCACGCGGGACACGGTGGACACCGTCTTCCACGTGAAGGACACGGTCTTCCGTCTCATTGACACGGCGGGTATCCGCAAGAAGGGCAAGACCTTCGAGGGCGCGGAGAAGCTCTCCATCCTCAAGGCCAAGCAGGCCATGGCGCGGGCGGATGTGAGCCTCCTCCTCCTGGACGCGGTGGAAGGCGCCACCCATCAGGATGCTGTCATCGCCGGCTACGCCCAGGAGGCCGGCGCCGCCGTGATCCTCGTCGTGAACAAGTGGGACCTGGTGGAGAAGGACACCCACACCATCTATGGTGCGGAGGAGGATCTCCGCCGAAACCTCGGGTTCCTCCACCACGCGCCCATGATCTTTCTCTCCGCGCTGACCGGACAGCGGGTGTCTAAACTGTTCGGGATGATCGAACAGCTGGCCGCAGCCCACGCTCAGCGCGTTTCCACCGGCGAGCTGAACCGTTTCCTCCGGGAATCCGTGGCGGCCATGAGCCCCCATGCCGTGGATGGCAAGCTGCCCAAGCTGTACTTCATGACGCAAGTGGGCGTGCGGCCCCCCAGCTTCGTCATCAAGGCCAACACGGACCGGGGCCTGCACTTCAGCTACGTGCGCTACCTGGAGAACCGCCTGCGCGAACAGTTCGGTTTCCAGGGCGTCCCCCTGCGCCTGAGCATCCAGAAGAAGCAGAAGGACGAGGAAGGCCCTTCGGAAACCGCCAAAGTCCGGAAGATCCTCGACGTGGGCGAGGGCCTCAAACCCGGGCGGAAGACCACGTCCAAAGTCTCCCGGAGTCCGCGCCGGTCGGGCGCACCCCGGAAGCGGAAACCGACGAACGCCTAGTCCAGGCAGACTGACGCAGGGAAGCCATCGCGTTCTGCCCCCAGGTCAAGGGCTACAGCGGCTTCAGTCCATCACGCCCGATTTAAGCCAAGGGACCTCCAATCGGACGGCCCTTATCACGCAGCCCGAACGGATCCTCAAAAAATTAACATTTCTTAACTTGTCGGCAGAAAGCGCTGGGATTGAAGCTGAGTCTCCCAAGCAGCTCTTTACGTTCCACCGCTCTGGCCCGTTGCTCTGAACCCAGGTTCGGCATGGGCCTTCCTCTACCTTCAAGGAGTGCCGATGGCCTTCCCCACCCGCAGGTTCCTTACCCCCCTGGCGGCCCTGCTGATCGCAGCGCCTGCCTTCGCCATGCCCGCCCAGCCCCTGCGGCAGGCCGGCGTGGTCAACTTCTCCAGGTTTTCGGCCGCCTACGGCATCCGCCGGGTGCCCCAGGAGATCAACGACCAGGACCGCGTCACCCTCTACGGAAACGTGCATGCGGCGCTGCGGGATGCCCAGGAGATCGGCCTGACGGACGCCCACCTCCCCATGCAGAAGATGATCCTGACCCTCAAGATGGCGCCGGATGCCCAGTACCGCCTGGATCAGCTCCTGGCGGCCCAGCAGGATCCGGCCTCCCCCTACTTCCATAAGTGGATCACGCCGGACCAGTTTGGCCACATGTTCGGCCCCTCCCAGGCGGATCTGAATGCCGTCACCCTCTGGCTGCTCGGCAAGGGCTTCAAGGTGGACGCAGTGGCCAAGGGCCGCATGTCCATCACCTTCAGCGGCTCAGTCGCGAATGTGGAGCAGACCTTCCACACCCCCATCCGCAACTACATGGTGGATGGCGTCCTGCGCCACGCCAACAGCCAGGATCCGAGCATCCCCGCCGCCCTGGGCAACATCGTCGCGGGTATCGTGTCCCTGCACAACATCCCCCGCCAGGCCTACAACACGGGCTTCCACAAGATCCCCGAAGCCGATATGGCGGCCCTGTCCCGCAAGCTGCCGGGAATGGCCAAAATCCTCCCCGGATTGGCAGCCAACTGGTCCGGCTCCGCCAATGGCACCTCGGGTGTCTACACCAGCCCAGTGGACTGGGCGACGATCTATGACGCCGCGCCCAGCTACACCAGCAACGGGGACGGTTCGGGCGTCACCATCGGCATCGTGGGCCGCACCAACCCCGGAACGGCCAATTGGGCGGCCTTCCGCAGCGCCGTGGGCCTTCCGGCCAACACCCCCACCATCATCGTGAATGGCACGAACCCGGGCGACCTGGGCGCCGGCGAGGACGGTGAGGCCGATCTGGATGCCGAATGGTCCGGCGGCTGCGCCCCCGGCGCCACGGTCAAGTTCGTGGCCTCCAAGTCCACCAGCTCCACCGACGGCGTGGACCTCTCCGCCCAGTACATCGTGAACAACAACCTGGCGGACGTAATGAGCACCAGTTTCGGCCAGTGCGAATCCTCCATGGGAAGCACCGAGAACACCTTCTACAACAACCTGTGGTCCCAGGCCGCTTCCCAGGGCATCACCGCCTGCGTCTCCACGGGCGACAGCGGAGCCGCCGGGTGCAACGGCGGCAGTGACACCAGCGGTTCCAGCGGCTATGGCGTGAACGGTCTGGCCTCCACGCCCTACAACGTGGCCGTGGGCGCCACCCAGTTCAGCACCTCCAGCAGCTACTGGAGCACCTCCGGTGCCGCCATCAGCTACATCCCCGAAACGCCCTGGAACGAGAGCGGTTCCGTGAGCGGCGGATCGGGCCTGTGGTCCACCAGCAGCGGCGCGTCCACCACCTACGCCAAGCCTTCCTGGCAGGTCGCTCCCGGCGTGCCCAGCACCAGCCACCGCTACCTGCCTGATGTCAGCCTCGACGGCTCGGACATGTTCTTCGGCAACTACGGCATGCTGGTCTATTCTCAGGGCGCCATGGCCACCACCGGCGGGACGTCGGCGGCTTCCCCCTCCTTCGCGGGTGTGATGGCCCTCGTGGTCCAGAAGTACGGCCGGCAGGGCAACGCCAACACGAAGCTGTACAGCCTCGGCAACGCCCAGTACGCCAATGGTGGCCCGGCTGTGTTCCATGACATTAAGTCCGGCAACAACAATGTCCCTGGCCTCACCGGCTTCACCGCGGCCACGGGCTGGGACGAAGTCACCGGCCTCGGCACCCCGGATGTGACGGCCCTGGTGAGCAACTGGAACGGAAGTTCCTCCACCCCGAACACCGTGACGGCTTCGATCACGACGCCCGCCGGCAATGTGACGATCGCCAGCGGAACGGCCCAATCCTTCGCGGGCACGGGCACGGATTCCAGCTCCACCGCCACCCTCACCTACGCCTGGACCTTCGGGGATGGCGCCACCGCCACCGGCGCCACCGCCAGCCACACCTACACCAACACCGGCACTACCGCCGCCACCTACACCGCCACCCTCAAGGTGACGGACAACACCGGCGTCTCCAACACGGCCACCCGTACCATCACCGTGAATCCCGCGGCCAAGAACACCGTGACCGCCAAGATCACCACGCCCTCTGGCAACGTGACCCTCGCCAGCGGCGCCTCCCAGGCCTTCGCGGGCTCCGCCACGGACAGCGCCACGAGCGCCACGCTCACCTACGCCTGGAACTTCGGCGATGGCAGCACCGCCACTGGGGCCACGGCCAGCCACACCTTTACCAACACCGGCACCACCGCCCTCACCCGGACCGTGACCTTCACCGCCAAGGACAACACCGGCGTCACCAGCTCCGCCACCCGCACCGTGACCGTGAACCCGGCGACCACCACCAAGAACACGGTGACCGCCTCGATCACCACGCCCTCCGGGAACGTGACCCTGGCCAGCGGCGCTTCCCAGGCCTTCGCGGGCTCCGCCAAGGACAGCTCCACGAGCGCCACGCTCACCTACGCCTGGAACTTCGGCGATGGCAGCACCGCCACCGGCGCCACGGCGAGCCACACCTTCACCAACACCGGCACCACCGCCGTCACCCGGACCGTGACCTTCACCGCCACGGACAACACGGGCGTCGCGAGCTCCGCCACCCGTACGGTCACCGTCAACCCTGCGACCACGACCTCCAGCGAACTGATCAAGAATGGCGGCTTCGAATCCGGCGCCACCGCCTGGACCCAGACCTCGGGCGTCATCGGCCAGTACGGCAGCCAGGGAGAACCCACCCACAGCGGCACCTGGGATGCCTGGCTGGACGGCTACGGCAGCAGGCACACCGACTATGTCTACCAGCAGATTGCGATTCCCAGCACCGCGTCCAGCGCCACGCTGAGCTTCTACCTGCACATTGACACCGCGGAGACCACCACCTCCACGGCCTACGACAAGTTCACCATCCTGGTCCAGAACGCCAGCGGGACCACCCTGGCCACCTTGGGAACCTTCAGCAACCTGAACGCCGCCTCGGGCTACGCCCTGCACACCTATGACCTGAGCGCCTACAAGGGCCAGACCATCCGCCTGAAGTTCAACGGCGTGGAGGACAGCAGCCTCCAGACCTCCTTCGTCCTCGACGATGTGAGCGTCAAGATCCAGTAAGCATTGACCGTTGCACCCAGGGGCCGTCCGCAAGGGCGGCCCCTTTGCATATAGTGCGACAAGCACTGAGAATCAATCACAGCAAAAACTTAACATGTCTTAACTTGCCCTTGGACAACTCCGGGATGGAAGCTGAGTCTTCCAACCCGCTCTTTCAACCTTCGATTCCGGCCAGCCCCTCCAGGGCCACCGGAAGGCTGTTCCACCCCCATTCCCCGGGGATCACAGCCACTCCCCCCTCCCATTCCAAGGAGTTGTCCATGACAACGACCAAGGGCCGTCTCGCCCTTTCCTGCCTAACTGCGGCCCTGGCCGCCGGTTCCCTTCTGGCCCACGGCGGCCGCACTGTGGGCGCCGGGAATGTCGGCGAGGTGGCCGCTCCGGCTTCCAGTCAGGCGGCCCTCCGAGCCAACGTGGCGATGAACCAGTTGATGGCCCAGCGGCCCCAGCTCGGCCTGGATGCGAACGCCACGTTCCACCTCGGCTTGGCGCATACGGATCGTCTGGGCGAGACCCATGGCCACTTCCAGCAGATGTACAAGGGCGTGCGTGTATGGGGCGGCGACATCATCACCCACACGGACCGCGAGGGCAACGCCCTGCCCCCGACCAACGCGCTGCTGCGCAACATCACCCTGAATGTCACGCCTTCCCTGGGCACGGACGAAATCCTGGCCATCGTTCAGCAGAATTTGAATCCCAAGGGCGACTACGTCACCCCCCCCACCACCGAGTTGGTGATCTACCCCCAGATGGTCACTGTGGTCCGCCCCCATGGGCCCCATCACCTGGACGAGGCGGACCTGAACGCCGAGGACATCACCCGCCAAGTCCTCCGCTACACCCTGGCCTACCACGTCCACACGGCCCTGGAGAACGGACCGGAGGAGACCGCCCACACCGACTACCTCATCAATGCCCAGACGGGCGCCATCCTCAAGAAGTGGAACACCCTCTACACCGCCGCCGCCGTGGGCACGGGCAACAGCCAGTACTCGGGCACGGTCCAGATCAACACGAACAGCACCTCCTCCGGCTATGAGCTGCGCGACATGACGCGCGGCACCGGCGGCACCTTCGGCAACAACGTGGTGACCAACCTGAACCACGCCACCAGCGGCAACGGCACCATCTACACCAACAGCACGAACACCTGGGGCGATGGCGCCAACTACAACGGTGGCAGCACCACCTCGGCCAACGGCCAGACCGCCGCCGTGGACGCCGCCTATGGCATCCAGGCCACCTGGGACATGTACAAGAACGTGCTGGGCCGCAACGGCATTGACAATGCCGGCAAGGCCTCGTACCTCCGCGTGCACTACAGCACCAGCTACGACAACGCCTTCTGGGACGACACCTGCTTCTGCATGACCTTCGGCGACGGCAGCCAGTTCAAGTCCCTGGAGTCCGTGGATGTGGCCGGCCACGAGATGAGCCACGGCGTCTGCGCCACGTCCGTCCCCGGCGGCCTCACCTACTCCGGGGAATCGGGTGGCCTGAATGAAGCCAACTCGGACATCTTCGGCACCATGGTCGAATTCTACGACCTGGGCGGCGGCGAAGCGGCCCATGCCACCACCATTCCCGCCACCGGCGGCAACTGGACCATCGGCGAGCAGCTCGAAACCTCCAGCTTCCCGACACCCCTGCGCTACATGTACAAGCCGAGCAAGGATGGCTCCAGTCCGGATGCCTGGTCCTCCAGCGTCGGCAGCCTGGATGTGCACTACTCCAGCGGCCCCATGAACCGCTGCTTCTACTTCATGAGTCAGGGCGCGAGCGGCAGTTCCTCCAGCGACTACTACAGCTCCTACACCCCCAACGGCTTCAGTGGTGTCGGTAATGACCACGCCGCCCGCATCCACTATCGGGCCCTGACCACCTACTACACCTCCAACGAGACCTACGCCAGCGCCCGTACTGCGGAGATCAGCGCCGCCAAGGATCTCTACGGCGCCGGCAGCCCCGAGGAGCAGGTGGTGTGGAACGCTTTCGCCGCCATCAATGTCGGCTCCGCCTGGTCCGGCACCACCCCGCCGCCTCCTCCTTCCGGCACCACCTTCGTTGAGACTGAACCCAATAATTCCGTGGCCGCGGCCAACGTGGTCGCCCGCACCTACAACACCATCCAGGGCAACCTCTCCACCACGGGTGACACGGACTTCTTCGCCCTCACGATGAACCCCGGCGAGACCCTCGCCGTCGGCATGACCGGCCCCTCCGGTGTGGACTGGGATCTCAAGATGGTGAATGCCGCCGGCACCCAGCTCGCCATCTCCCAGGGCAACACCACCACCGAGAACCTCTCCTACACCAACACCGGCTCGACGGCCAAAACCGTCTACGTCAACCCCTACATCTACAGCGGAACCTCCGCCACACCCTACAACCTGGCTCTGACTTACTCCGGCGGCACCACGCCGGACACCCAGGCGCCGACGGTCTCGGCTAAGGAAAGCGGCACCAGCGGCACCATCACCTTCAGCGCCACCGCCTCCGACAATGTCGGCGTCAGCAAGGTGGAGTTCTACGTGGATGGCGCCCTGAAGGGCACCGATACCACCAGCCCCTACAGCATGACCCTCAACAGCACCACCCTGGCCAACGGCAGCCACACCCTCACCGCCAAGGCCTACGATGCCGCCGGCAATGTCGGCACCTCCACTGCCGTCAGCTTCTCCGTCAGCAACAGCGCCCCGGACACCCAGGCGCCGACGGTCTCGGCGAAGGAAAGCGGCACCAGCGGCACCATCACCTTCAGCGCCACGGCCTCCGACAACGTCGGCGTCTCCAAGGTGGAGTTCTACGTGGATGGCGCCCTGAAGGGCACCGATACCGCCAGCCCCTACAGCATGACCCTCAACAGCACCACCCTGGCCAACGGCAGCCACACCCTCACCGCCAAGGCCTACGATGCCGCCGGCAATGTCGGCACCTCCACCGCCGTCAGCTTCTCGGTGAGCAACAGCACCCCGCCGCCGGCCTCGGACCTCATCACCAATGGCGGCTTCGAATCCGGCGCCACCGCCTGGACCCAGACCTCGGGCGTCATCGGCCAGAACGGTTCCAGCGAGCCCACCCACGGCGGCACCTGGGATGCCTGGCTGGACGGCTACGGCAGCACGCACACCGACTACGTCTACCAGCAGATTGCGATCCCCAGCACCGCTTCCAGCGCCACGCTGAGCTTCTACCTGCACATTGACACCTCGGAGACCACCACCTCCTCGGCCTACGACAAGTTCACCATCCTGGTCCAGAACACCAGCGGCACCACCCTGGCCACCCTCGGCACCTTCAGCAACCTGAACGCCGCCTCGGGCTACGCCCTGCACACCTATGATCTGAGCGCCTACAAGGGCCAGACCATTCGCCTGAAGTTCAACGGCGCGGAGGACAGCAGCCTCCAGACCTCCTTCGTCCTCGACGATGTGAGCGTCAAAGTCCAGTAGCCGGACCTGCGCCAAGGGAAGGGCCGCCGCAAGGCGGCTCTTCCTGCGTTCAGGCCTGGAGGAGGGTCCGGGCATGCTCCAGGGCCTCGGGCCGGTCCGGATGGCCTGAGAGCAGGCGGGCCAGCTCCCGGGTGCGGGCCTCCCCCTCGACCCAGCCGAGGGCGCTGCGGGTGCGGCCGTTCTCGGTTTCTTTCGACAGGCACCCGTGGCGGTCCGCCCGGGAGGCCACCTGGGCCAGGTGGGTCACGGCCAGTACCTGATGGGCCCGCCCCAACTCGGCCACGGCCTGGCCCACGGCCAGGGCCGTCTCGCCGCCCAGGCCCGCATCCACCTCGTCCAGCACCAGGGTCATGGCCTCGCGCTCGCCCTTCCCGAGGATCAGTCCGGCGCTCGTGAGGGCCAGCATGAGGCGGCTCAGTTCGCCTCCGGAGGCGATCTTGGCCAGCGGGCGAAACCCCTCGCCAGGGTTGGATTCGATCCAGATGGCCAGGGCCGAGAAACCCGGCGCCGCCACCCGCACGGGACGGCCCTGGTGGAGGACCGGACTGCCGGGATCCTCCGCCAGAGACAGCCGGAGCTGGAGGCGCGCTCCCTTCATGCCCAGGCGTCCCAGGCGCTTCTGCACTTCCGATTCGAGTTTCGGGATGGCCGCGGCCCGGCGCGCATGCAGCGCCTCCCCGGCGGTTCGGTAGGCCTCGGCCGCCTTCGCCAGGGCGGCTTCCAGCTCCCTCACGGGGGCCTCGCCGGCCAGGAGGGAGGTCTGCTCCTCCCGCAGCGTCCGGGCGACCTCGGGCAGTTCGGACGGTTCGTGGCGGTGCCGGCGGGCCAACCGTTCGTAGAGGGCCAGCCGGGCCTCCAGGGCCTCCATGCGATCCGCCCCCCCCTGGGACCAGCGCAGGGCCTGGTCTTGGGCCAGGGCCAGGAGATCCTCCAGTTCCAGCACCGCGGAGCGCAGCCGGTCCTGCTCGGCCACGGCGTCCGGCCAGTGGGCCACGGCCTTCACCAGCGCCTTGTGGGCCAATTCCACCTTGGGCACCCCCTCGCCGAGGGCCTCCGCGGCCTCCCGGTAGGTCTGGGCCAGATGCACGGCATGGCGCAGGGGCTCCCGGTCGGCCCGAAGCTGCTCCCATTCGCCCGGCTTCGGGGCCAGCTTGTCCAGGTCCGCCAGGGCCTCCGCCAGCTGTTCCAGACGCGCTTCCCGCTCGGCCTGGCTGCGCCGCCGGGCCTTGAGGGCGGCCTCCGCCTCCCGCACGGCCACGGCCTCAGATTCGAGATCCGGTTC
The DNA here is from genome assembly GCA_021794095.1 of Acidobacteriota bacterium. Lineage (GTDB taxonomy): Bacteria > Acidobacteriota > Holophagae > Holophagales > Holophagaceae > Geothrix. The sequence goes on from JAJYRN010000010.1 coordinate 15,261, forward strand.
CAGACCCAGCACCTCGTCAATCAGGGCCAGGTGGCGTTCCTCACCCAGCAGGGACTGGTGGTCATGCTGGCTGGTGAGGCGCATCCAGATGCGGCCCGCCTCGCGCAGATCCGACAGGGCGCAGCTGGCCCCGTTGATCCAGGCGCGGCTGCGGCCCGGCCCCACCTCGCGGCGCAGCACCACAGGCTGATCCTCGGGCAGGCCGCGGTCAGCCAGGAAGCTCCGCCAGGCGTCGAAACGGCCCTCGACCACGGCTTCCACCACCGCCCGTTCGGCCCCGCGTCGCACCAGTTCGCCATCGCCCCGGGCGCCCACCAGCAGGGAGAGCGCATCCACCAGCAGGGACTTGCCCGCCCCCGTTTCGCCCGTCAGCACCGTGAACCCCGGCCCCCAGTCCAGGGACAGATCCTCCACCAATGCCAAGTTCTGGATCCTGAGGGACGAGAGCATCCGCCCAGTCTAGCTTGCGTGATCGGCCTCCGGCCGCGGGAACGGCGGGAGGGAAGGGGTTGAAGCCAGATTGGATCCGGGCCAGGATGCCTGTCTACCGTCTAGCCCCTGGGGTGACCACCATGCTGCACCGCTTTCGCCTGTCGCTGTTCGCGCTGTCGCTCCTGGCGCCCTGGCTTCCTCTGCTGGCCACACCGCTGCCGCAGCTGCACTGGCGGCTGCTGGGCCCCTTCCGGGGCGGCTGGGCCACGGTGGCGGCCGGGATTCCCACGCAACCCCAGGTGTACCTCATCGGCACCGCGGGGGGCGGCGTCTGGCGCACGGAGAACGCCGGCCGCACCTGGACGCCCTTGACCGATCACATCGGTTCGTCTTCCATCGGCGCCCTGGCCATCGCGCCCTCCAATCCCCAGGTGATCTACGTCGGCACCGGCCAGGTGACGCCGCGCTACGACATCGCCGCCGGTGACGGGGTGTACCGCTCTGCGGACGGGGGCCGGACCTGGCGGAATGTCGGGCTGTCCGACACCCGCCACATCGGCGGAATCTGGGTGGATCCGCACGATCCCAATACGGTGGTGGTCGCGGCCCAGGGGCGCGTTTTCGGGCCCAGCCATGCGCGCGGCCTCTACCGCAGCACGAACGGCGGCACGACCTGGCAGCAGGTGCTGTTCGTGGATGACAGCACCGGCGGCGTGGAACTCACAGCCGATCCGAAGGATCCGCGCACGCTCTATGCCGCACTGTGGACCCTCCGCAACTATCCCTGGCTGAGCTACTTCAAGCCCATGGTGGGCCCGGGCAGCGGGATCTACGTATCCCACGATGCCGGCGCCCACTGGCGGAAGCTGGGCGGGCAGGGCTGGCCCTCGGCACCGCTGGGCCGCATCGGGCTGGCCCTGACCGACACCGCCCAGGGCACCCGTATCTACGCCTCGATTGACGGCGGCAATGATGCGGCGGTGACGGGGCTCTGGCGCTCCGATGATGGCGGCGCCCGCTGGCAGCGCGTCTTCGCCCACGCGCCGGTGGCCAACTGGTACGCCAGCCGCATGACGGTGGATCCACGCGATCCCGACACCCTGTACACCACCGGGCAGTCCATCCGCGTCTCGCACGACGCGGGCAAGACCTTCCAGATCGCCAAGGGGGCGCCGGGGGGCGACGACTACCATTTCCTCTGGATCAATCCGCTGCATCCCGAATGCCGCATCACCGCCAGCGACCAGGGGGCCGTGGTGAGCATGGATGGGGGCCGCACCTGGTCGAGCTGGTACAACCAGCCGACGGGGCAGTTCTACCACCTCGCCACCGACCAGCGCTTCCCCTACTGGATCTACTCGGGCCAGCAGGACAGCGGCACCGTGGGCATCGCCAGCCGCAGCGACTACGGCTCCATCACCTTCCGGGACTGGCATCCCGTGGGTGGCGACGAGCGCGATTACGACATCCCTGATCCGACGGATCCGGGGATTGTCTATGGTACTGGCCTGGGCGGGCGCGTCTCACGCTGGGACGCGCGCACGGGGCAGGTCGAGAACATCTCGCCCTGGCCCGTGTCGAGCTACGGGGCGCGGCCGACAGGCACGAAGTACCGCCATACCTGGATCGCGCCGATGGCGGTCGGCCAGCAGGCGCCCTATCCCCTTTATGTGGCCTCACAGGTGCTGTCCCGCTCCACGGACCAGGGGCGGCATTGGACGGTGATCAGTCCCGATCTGACGGGCGCAGTGCCCAGCACCCAGGGCTGCGACCATCCGGGGAGCCTGGCGCATGCCAGGGCCTGCGGCTACGGCGTCATCTACAGCATCGGCCTGGCCCCCTCGGATCCGCAGACCCTCTGGATCGGCACCGATGACGGCCTGGTGCAGGTGACCCACGACGGCGGCACCCACTGGCAGGACGTCACACCCAAGGGCGTGCCCGAGTGGGCACGGATGGACAGCGTGGACGTGTCCCCGACCGATCCCCGGGTGGCCTACCTCGCGGTGGACAACCACCGCAACGGGGACGACCAGCCCTATGCCTTCAAGACGGTGGATGGCGGACGGACCTGGCAGGCCATCGCGCACGGGCTACCACAGGGTCATTTCGTCACCGTGCTTCGCGCCGATCCCGTCAAGCCGGGCCTGCTCTATGCCGGCACCGACGCGGGGGTGTACGTCAGCCTCGACGATGGCGGAGCGTGGCAGCCGCTGCAGCTCAACCTGCCGACGGCCTGGGTGCGGGATCTGACTGTGCATGGCGACGACCTGATCGCCGCCACCCAGGGCCGGGCCATCTGGGTGCTGGACGATGTCACCCCACTGCGCCAGATGGAGCCAGACCTGATTCAGCAGCCGCTGCACCTGTTCGCACCCGCCGCCGCCGTCCGCGTCCACGCCAACAACAACAAAGACACGCCCCTTCCGCCGGAAACGCCGGTGGGCCAGAACCCCCCGCAGGGTGTGCCGATCGACTACTGGCTGGGGCCCGCCACCCAAGGCCCTGTGACGCTGACCATCCTCAACGCGACGGGCGCGGTGGTGCGCCGCTTCAGCAGCGTCGAGATCCCACCGGTGCGGTCGGCCAACCGGTACTTCGCCCCGGAATGGCTGAAGCCCGAGGCCCCGCCGTCGGCCGCCCCCGGCATGCACCGCTTCGTCTGGGACCTGCGCGAGGCGCGGCCCAAGGCCATCGCCTACCACTACAGCATCGCGGCGGTCTGGGGCGAAGACACCCCCATGCTGCCGAAGGGGCCCCTCGTGCTGCCGGGCCGCTACACGGTCGAACTGAGCGCGAACGGCCACACCGCGCGGGTACCCCTGACCCTCACAGAGGATCCCCGTGTGCCGGTCACGCCCGCCCAGTTGGCCCGCCTGTTGGCGTTCCAGCACGCGGTGGGCGCGGCGATGGCGCGATCCTATGCCGGGACTGGGCAAGTCCAGGCGATCACGCACGCCCTGGAGGCACGGCAACGGTCGTTCACCGGCCATGCCGGCCTCCAGAGCGCCGCCGCCGGGCTGGTCAAGGCCATGAAGCCATCGCAGGGTGTCCCGCTCGACCGGCGCTTTGCGCGAGCTAACGGTGAGCTGACCGGCCTGGCCATAGATGCCGGCGCGGCGGACAGGCCCCCCACGGCGGCCCAGGAGGCCGTCCTGGCCGAAGCGCAACAGGCCATCACCTCCGCGGAGGCGGCCTGGCAGGCTCTGCAACAGGGGCCGCTGGCAGCCCTCAACGCGAAGCTTCAGGCCGCCGGGTTCCCGCCCCTGCGCGTGCCCGACGCCGATGCCGTGGTGGTCAAGCCCGGCCCCGAAGGTGCGGATCTCCCCTGAGGGGATTCTCCCGCCCAGGGAAGCGCCTCACCCACTTGCTTGCCTCCACCGCCGCGGGAGGCCGAAGGATCCCGGAGACCACCTGCGTTCAGGTGGCATGGCATCCTTCGGCGCCCCGGTGCGGGGCCTCGCCCAGCCCGATCAGGGCTTGGCGGGCGTCGGCACCTTCGGGAACTTGGCCAGCAGGTCCTTCACGAAGGACTTATTCAGGGTGTAGGTCAGCATCTTCAGCTTCACGTAGTCGCCACGGTAGTAGAGGTAGCCGTGGGGCTGGGCCTGCCGGGCGGCCCGGGCCGAATCCTTGATGAGGAACCAGTCGGCGCCCCCGATCCGGGTGTAGCCCACCACGTGGATGCCATGGTCGTCCGTGGTGGTGTGGTTGGCGATCCGGAACTCCCGGGCATCCTGGTTGATGTACGCGTCCGGGATGTCGAAGGTGGGGATGGCGGCGATCTTCTCGAAGCCGTTGTACCCGGGCTCGGAGACATCCCCCCCGATGGCCGCGGTGGAACCGGCCTTCACGACCTTCACCAGGGTGTCGTACCAGACATCCAGGGGCAGGTTGTAGTACTCCCGGTCATGCCACCAGTTGTCGCGGGCCTGGTACTCGCCGCGGGTCCAGAAGGGCAGGGATTCTGTGGAGATGAAGGAGACGTAGTCGTCCATGTCCAGCTTCAGGACGTCGTGCAGGAAGGCCTTGGGGGTGTAGGTCCGGCCGTGCCAGCGGGCCTCCTTGGGGGGGACGCCCATCACCTTGTCCATGATGAGGGACAGGGTGGCGAGGATCTGGGGCTCGTTCCAGTTGTTGTGGGCCTTGCAGTAGCCAAGGTAGTCGCGCATCTCCTTGACCATCCGGCTGTGGTCGAAGCGGCCATCCGCCAGGCAGGTGCCGGGGTAGTCCTCCTCGGGCACGATGCCGTACTCCTTCCAGACCCTGGGGATGGCTTCCGCCTCGGAACCCTCGTCGAAGACCGAGTTCCCGCGGGTCTCGATGTAGCGCTTGGCCTTGTCGAGGTACTCGTGGTACGCCGTCCACATCTCGGAAAGCTTGATCTTCTGCCCCGTGAGCCGGTGGACCTCGGACTCGTAGTAGGACGTGGCCGAGAAGTCCCAGCAGGTGCCCGTGAGGTACTGGGCGACGGGGGGGAAGTGCCAGGCCTGGTACGTGAAGACCGCGGGCGAGGCAGGCTTCACGATGCCGCTCATGTCGTAGCGGAACACCTTCCGGGCCTCCCGCTCCTGCTTGCGGAGGGCCGCCTGCTGGGCGTCAATCGTCCGGGTCCGGGTGGCCTCATCCGCTTCGCGCTTGCGGTCTGCGGCCTCCATCTCCTTCAGCACCGGATCCTCCACCCGGGGCACGTACTGGGCGTGGTCCAGCTTCGGTGGAGACGCCTGGGCTGCGGCGGGGAGGCCGGGCGCGGCGAGCACCAGCGCGGCCATCAGGATGGGAAGGGAACGCATGGCAACCTCCAGCAGGAGAAGGATCCAGGGGCCGTGGGGCCGACGGGATGCCCCGGCATTGTAGGGCACACGTTCCGGCCCCATCCGCGGTCCCCTGGGGAGGCCACCGGCGTATCCGCGGTCCTGGAGGGGGCGCCTCATGAAAAAGCCTTCCCGGTGGGCCTGTTGCCATGGAAATCATCTATGTACCCGCAAGATCCCGCTCCTCCAGGCGGGACGCCACGCCCCTGCGAGGGGCCCCGCCCGTCATACTGATCCCGGGAGGAACCCATGCAGTACCGGAAGCCCTGCGGCAGCGTCCTGGAGGCCATCGGCAACACGCCGCTGGTGCGGCTCCGCCGCGTCGTCATGGATCTTCCGGCGGAGATCTTCGCCAAGCTGGAGTTCATGAATCCCGGCGGCAGCAGCAAGGACCGCATCGCGAAGTACATGGTCGAGGCGGCCGAGCGGAACGGGCGGCTGAAGCCCGGCGACACGATCATCGAGAACTCCTCGGGCAACACGGCCATCGGCCTGGCGCTCCTGGCCATCCAGAAGGGCTACCACCTCAAGGTCGTGGTGCGGGACACCATCTCGAAGGAGAAGCTGAACCAGCTGCTGGCCCTGGGGGCGGAGGTGGTGAAGGCCGACACGAGCCTGCCGCCGGAGCACCCTGAGAGCTATAACCACCTCGCCCTCAAGCTGGCCCGGGAGACGCCCGGCTGCTACTTCCCCGACCAGCACGGCAACCGCGAAAACAACGCCGCCCACTACCACGGCACGGGGCCCGAGGTCTGGGAACAGATGGAAGGCCGCATTGATTTCTTCGTGGCCGGGGCGGGCACCGGTGGCACCATCGGCGGCACCGGCCGCTATCTGAAAGAGAAGGATCCGCGAATCAAGGTGATCGCCGTGGATCCCGTGGGCTCCGTGTTCACAGACCACTTCCGCGGGAAGAAGGAGCTCAAGGCCGGCCCCTACAAGATCGAGGGCCTGGGCGACGAGTTCCTCATCCCCACCATGGAATTCGACGTGGTGGACGACATGCTGCAGGTGACGGACTGGCAGGCCTTCCACCACGCGCGGCACCTCGTGCGGGAGGAAGGCATCCTGGGTGGCGGCTCCAGCGGCGCGGCCCTCTGGGCTGTGCGCCAGGTGGCGAAGCGCCTGCCGCCCCGGGAGACGCCGTACCGCATCGTGACGGTCTTCCCCGATGGTGCAGGCCGCTACCTCAGCAGCATCTTCAACGATGCGTGGATGGCTGGCCAGGGGCTCCTGGAAGCCGATCCTGACGAAGGGGACCGTCCGGTCTCCGGGTCTGCTTCCGAGGCCTGACCATGTTCCAGGGCACCTACGTCGAGGCCATCCGCCAGGCGCTCCACGATGCGATGGAGGCGGATCCCCGTGTGTGCTGCCTGGGCGAGGACATCGGCGTCTACGGCGGCGCCTTCCGGGCCACGGAAGGCCTGCTGGCGCGCTTCGGCCCCGATCGGGTGATGGATACGCCCATCTCCGAACAGGCCATCGCAGGCTCGGCCATCGGACTCGCCCTGATGGGCCAGCGGGCGGTGGCGGAGTTCCAGTTCATGGATTTCGCGCTGCTGGCGTCCGACCTCATGGTGAACTTCGCGGCCAAGGCCCACTGGCGCTGGGGCGCAAGCGTGCCCGTGGTCTTCCGCGGGCCGGCGGGCGCCGGCAACGGCGGCGGGCCCTTCCACAGCCAGAGCCCCGAAGGCCACTTCCTCGGCAGCCCCGGCCTGAAGGTGGTGGTGCCCGGAACGGTGCGCGATGCCTACGCCCTGCTGCGCGCCGCCATCGAGGATCCCGACCCCGTGCTCTTCCTGGAGCACAAGCACCTCTACCGCCGGCTGAAGGACGCTTGGGACGAAGCGCCCGTGGCGCCTCTCGGCGAGGCCGCCCTGCGGAAGGATGGTGCCGGTGCCTGCATCATCACCTACGGCGCGCTCCAGCACGCGGCGATGGAGGCCGTGGCCGATCTGGATGTGGCGGTGCTGGACCTGCGCACCCTCTGGCCCCTGGACGACGCCGCGATCGAAGCCCTGGCGAAGCGCACCCACCGCGTGCTGATCCTCACAGAAGCCAGCCGCACCTACGGCCCCGGCGCGGAGCTGGCCGCGCGCATCCAGGAAACCTGCTTCCCCTGGCTGGACGCCCCCGTGCTGCGCCTCGGCGGCGCCGACACCCCCATCCCCGCCAGCCCGCCCCTGGAAGCCGCCTACCTGCCCGGCCCCGCCGCCATCCGCACAGCGGTGGACCGGTTGCTGGCCTGGTGATGGCGATGATTCCCCGGCGCATACTCCTGGGCATGGGGGTCAGCCTCTCCCTCCTCGCCCGGACACCACCTCCCTGGGAGGCGGCGCGTTTCCAGGCCGTCGCCCAGGCCCGCAACGGCCACTTGGCTGCGGGAATCGCGGCCCTGGAACGCCTCCACCGGCTCCACGCCCGGGATCCCATGGTCACTGGCGACCTGGTGGTGCTCCTTCGCATGGCGGGACGGAACCAGGACATCGTCGCGCTCACATCCAACCTCCCCTCGGGAGCCCTGCCGGACTATGCCCTGCTCGACTGGGCCCGGGCCCTGCGAGACGAGCACCAGTACGCCCGGGCCGCCCAGGGCCTCGAAAGCCGGTGGCAGGCCCTGGGCCTGCCGGGGAGGATCCTCGACGCCATGCTCCTCCTGGAGGCGGGTCGCCCCTCCGAGGCCACCATCCGCCTGCCTTCGCCCCGCACCCCTGGCCTGCGGCCGGTGGACCTGGCGGACATGGCCTATGTGGAGCGCCGCCTCGGCCATCCCGCCCGGGCCCTGGCGATCTGCGAGGAGGCCCTCGCCTCGGCGCCCGCCGATCCCCATGCCGTGCGGGAGGAAGTCTTTGCCCTCTCGGATCTGGAGGCCAAGGGGTTGGCGAGGGAGGTGGCCCGCGCCCATCCCGGGCTGGTGGACGAGGCCACACGGCAGAACCTGTCGGCCGATGCGGCGGCCTCCGGGGTGCGGATCGCCCTCCAGGAGCGGGGGAGGCTGGAGGATGCCCGCCAGTTCAGCCTGCGGCAGCAACCCCTGCGCCAGGCCCTGGCCCGCCTGAAGGCTCATCTCGGGACGTTCCCCGCCGGAAGCCCCCAGGCGCTCCGGACCCGCTACGACGAGATCTTCGCCCTGCGGAGCCTGGGCAGGATGGCCGCAGCCGTCGCAGCCTACGAAGCCCTCCCCCAGCATCCCCGCCAGGCCGATCCCGCCGTCCTCCGGACGATCCCCTTCTACGTGCGCCAGGCCGCGGCGGACGCCTACGCGGGGCTCCACCATCCCCGGCAGGCCCTCCCCCTGTACGAGGCGCTGCTGAAGGAGGATCCCCAGGCCGGCTTCGACCTCTCCGTCTCGTGCTACTACGCCCTGCTGGATGACGAGGCCTACGGGAAGGCCCACCGGCTGCTGCTGCGCCTGCGCCGAACGGTCCCCGCCTGGCGCGCGACCACGCCCCCCAGTTGGAACCCGGATCGCACGCAGGTGGAATTCCTCTGGGCCATGGACGCGGCCTACAACCGGCAGGAAGCCGTGGGGCTGGCCCGCCTGCGCGCCCTGGTGGCGCGGGCGCCCGGGAATGGGGGCCTCCTGGATGCCCTCGCCACCCTCGAACGCTGGCGGGGCTGGCCGGAGCATGCCCGGAAGACCACCCGCCTGGCGGAAGCCTATGCGCCAGGGACCAAGGACACGCGTATCAACGCCGCCGAGAACAGCCGCGACCTGGAGGATTCCCGGAGCTGGAGCCGGCAGATCCAGGCCCTGGCCCGGGACTTCCCGGAGGATTCCGGGATCCAGCGCAGCCTGGAGCAGTGGCAGGACCGCCGCCGCTGCACCCTCTCCTCGGAAGCGGAAACGGGCGATAGCCGGGGCCAGTCCGCCGGCGGAAGCCCGGTCACCGGCACCCAGGACCAGGACTGGCACACCCGGCTGGCGGGCCCCTGGTCGGAGGCGGGCTGGCGGCCCTTCCTGGACCAGCATCTGGCCTGGTCCCTGTTCCCGGAAGGGGGACGGAGCTACAACCGCCTCGGGCTGGGAACCGAATGGCGGGGGAGCCGTCGCCACGCCTGGGCCCTCCTCTCCCAGGACCACCTCACGGGGCGGCACGCCGGCCTCTCCGGGGGCTGGTCGCAGTGGCTCGGCGACCAGTGGCAGGTCGCGGCCCAGGGCAGCACCTATTCCCTGGACACCCCTCTTCGGGCCAAGGCCGCGGACATCTCGGGACGCGCCCTCTCCGCCTCCGTCCTCTGGCGCCAGGACGAATCCCGGAGCGCCCGGCTGGGGGCCGGCCTGCTGGCCCTCAGCGACGGCAATCGGCGGCTGGACCTGTCCACCGGCGTGACCCAGCGCCTCCAGGCCAGCGCCCACCATCTCACCACGGGAGGGCTGGATCTCTCCTACGAGCACAACACCCGCTCTGGAGGCTCCTATTTCAATCCCCTCCACAGCGCCAACGCCATGGTCCGCGTGGAGCATGCCTGGACCACCTGGCGCCGCTTCGACCGCTCCTTCACCCAGGATTTCCGCATCAGCGTGGGGTACGCCTGGCAGGCGGGTTTCGCGACCCGCCCCGTCTCAGACCTCTTTTACGGGCACACCTGGACCCTGACCCGCACCTGGAGCCTCCACTACGGCGTGGGCTGGAGCAGCAACGTCTATGACGGCGGACGCGAGCACCGGCTGCGGGGAACCATCGGCTTCGGAGGGACCTTCTGATGGACCGGAGAACCTTCCTCAAGGCCACCGCGGCCACGGGTGCCACGGTGCTGATGGGGGCCGACGGCAGCCTCCGGAAGCCGGGCGTTCCCTGGACGGTCCGGATCCCTCCGGGCGAGTTCGTGGCCCTCTGCCTGCATGACGTCCGGGAGGACGTCACGCCCAAGGACCGCGATCCCTATGCCATCAGCACCCGGAGGCTGGCAGCATGCTTCGACTGGATGCGGCACAACGGCTGGCACCCGGTCTCCCTGGCCCAGGTGCTCCAGGCCCGGGCGGGCAGCGGCGTCCTTCCCGCCAATGCGATCCTGCTCACCTGGGATGACGGATTGGCCAGCGCCTACACCGAAGTCTTCCCCCTGCTGAAGGCCTTCGGCTACCCCGGGCTGTTCGCTCTGGAAACGGGATGGCTCGCCCGGGTGGCCAAGGGCCTCGCCTCCGGCTACCAGGACGAAGGGGCGGCCCAGGCCAAGGCCGACACCGTCCGCTACGACGGCCGGGCCCGGGGAGCCGACGGATTCCTGTCCTGGGAGCACGCCCGGGACATGCTCGCCTCGGGCCTGGCGACCTTCGCCAGCCATACCGACGACCTGCACCACGGCCTCCTGGCCAATCCCCAGGGCAATGTGGAACCCGCCGCCCTCATCCGGGAGTACTTCCCCAAGCCCGGCCGCTACGAGACCGAACCGGAATACACCCGTCGCATCTCGTCGGACCTCGCACGGAGCGCGGCCCTGATTCAGAAGGAACTGGGTGTACGCCCCCTGGCGGTGGTGTGGCCCTACGGCGCCGTGAACCCCGAGATGACCGCCCTGGCCCGCCAGGCCGGCTACCAGGCCTCCTTCAGCCTCTCGGACTGGCGGCTGAATCCAGTGATGACCCAGGAAACCTACGGCCGGCTCCTGGTCATGGGGGACCCCGGTCCTGTGGCCATCGAGGCCCAGGTGGGGCGATCCCTTCGCAGCGAGCCCGGCCTCGAGCGGGCGGTCCAAGTGGACATGGACTACCTCTACGATGCCTCGCCCGCCCGGGTGAACGACAACCTCGGGCGCCTCCTGGACCGCATCCAGGCCCTCCAGGTCCGGACGGTGTACCTCCAGGCCTTCGCGGATCCCAAGGGGACGGGCGCCATCCGGCAGGTCTACTTCCCGAACCCCGTGCTGCCCATGCGGGCAGATCTCTTCAACCGGGTGGCCTGGCAGTTGAGGACCCGTGCCAACGTCCGGGTGTTCGCCTGGATGCCCCTCCTGGCGTTCCAACTCCCGGACCAGGCCCTCCAGGCCCGCCTGGCCGTCAAGGTCCAGGCGCCCGGCGGGGGCATCGCCCCCTCCCGCGAGACCTACCCGCGCCTCAGCCCCTTCCTGCCCCAGAGCCTGGAACGGGTGGGCGACCTCTACGCCGCCCTGGCCCGGAACCAGCCCGACATCCACGGCGTCCTCATCCATGACGACGCCACCCTCGGGGCAGACGAGGACGCCACGGTCCTCGGGCCGGACGCCCGCTGGCCGGGGACGTCGAAGCCCCTGGGCGGAACGAGGCTGTCGCCCCGGCAGAAGACCGAAGCCCTGATCGCCTTCGGGCAGGCCGTCACTGACCGGATGCGGCCCTTCCTCAACCTGAACCAGCGGTTCGAGTGTGTGCGTAACCTCTACGCGCGGGTCGTCCTGGATCCGGCCGCGGAGGGCCGGTTCGCCCAGGCCCTGGGGCCCTTCCTGGCGAGCTACCACCGGGTCGTCCTCATGGCCATGCCCTACCTGGACGGGACGGGGGAGGATCCCGATGCCTGGCTGGAGCGCCTCGTCCGCACCGTGGCCCGAACGCCCGGAGCCCTTGAAAAGGTGGTATTCGAACTCCAGACCCGGGACTGGCGGACGGGGACCTGGATCCCGGGCGCCACCCTGGAACGATGGATGAAGCGGGTCGTGGAACGGGGGGGCACCAGCCTGGCCTACTACCCGGATGACTTCCTCGGCGACCACCCTCCCTTTTCTGCCGCCTTCGCGGGCATGAGCCTTCGCCAGGACCCCGTGCCGCCGGCTAAGCCATGATGGCCTCGGGCGGCCTGGTCACGCACCCGGCCTTCCGCGAGGCGCTCTTCGGCTATGCCTTCTACTACCCGCTGTTCATGGCGTGGCTCTGGATCATCGGAGGGCTCTGGTACTTCGCCCGCTGGGAGAACAGCCACCACGACGGCCCCGAACACCCTCCCGAAGGGCAACCCCAGCCCCCCGCGAGCATTCTGATCCCTTGCCACAACGAGGCGGAGAACCTCCGGGACACCCTGGCCTACGCCCTGGCCACCGAATACCCCGAGTTCGAGGTCGTGGCCATCAACGACGGATCCAGCGACCACACCGGCGCCATCCTGGACGAGGTGGCCCGGGGGGAGGCCCGGCTTCGGGTGGTGCATCTCGTCTCCAACCAGGGCAAGGCCATCGCCCTCCGCGCCGGCGCCCTGGCGGCCCGGCATGAATTCCTCATCTGCATTGACGGGGATGCCCTGCTCCACCCCACCGCCGTCGCCTGGCTGATGTCGCACCTCGCCTCGGGCCGCCGGGTGGGCGCGGTGACGGGCAATCCCAGGGTCCTCAACCGTTCCACGCTGCTCGGGAAGCTCCAGGTGGGCGAGTTCTCCTCCATCATCGGCCTGATGAAGCGGGCCCAGCGGATCTACGGGCGGATCTTTACCGTATCGGGCGTCATCGCCGGGTTCCGTCGCACTGCCCTCCACCGCGTCGGCTACTGGGCCGAGGACATGGTCACCGAGGATATTGACATCTCCTGGCGCCTCCAGATGGACCACTGGGACATCCGGTTCGAGCCCGACGCCCTCTGCTACATCTACATGCCCGAGACCTTCGGGGGACTGTGGAAGCAGCGTCTCCGGTGGGCCCAGGGCGGAGTGGAGGTGCTCCGGAGGCACGGGAGCCACCTCCTGAAGTGGCGCCAGCGGCGCTTCTGGGGCGTGGCCCTCGAGTACCTCGCCTCGGTGCTGTGGGCCTTCTCCATGCTGGCCCTGATCCTCATCTACTTCGCAGGCCTCCTGGTGCCCCTTCCCCCCGCATGGCGGATCGCCAGCCTCCTGCCCCAGTGGAACGGCATCGTGCTGGGACTCACGGCCCTGGTCCAGTTCGCCGTGAGCCTCTTCATTGACCACCGCTACGAACCCAGGCGGCGTTTCCTCCGCAACTACTTCTGGATCATCTGGTATCCCCTGGCGTTCTGGCTGGTGTCCTTCCTCACGGTCCTGGCGGCCGTACCCAAGACCCTCCTTTCCGGGACGCCCCGCCGCGCCCGGTGGGTCAGTCCCGACCGCGGCATCCGGGCCATCGAAGGAGAGCCGGAATGAGCCATCCGGCCCCGCGGCCCAGGATCCCCGAAGTCATCCTCCACCCCGAACGGGTGCCTCCGGGCCGAAAGGGGCTGATGGTCTTCCTGGGGAGCCTGGGATGGGCCATCTGGTTCCACCTCATGCTGCCCCTGCTGGCCCTCCTGGCGTGGATCTTGGGCATCCGCCAGTTCAAGCTGTTCGTGTTGTCGGATGTGGGTCGGACCTTCCACACCCTCTTGATCTACGCCCTGATCGTGGCGGCCAGCGGCGCCACCTTCATCCTGTGGTCGCTCTACAACTGGCTGAGGTTCCGCCACCGGGACCGGCGGGGCAGCCCCGCCCAGGCCACGCCGGGCGATCTGGCCCGGGCCTTCCGGCTGGAGGAGGCGGATGTCCGGCGGGCCCAGGCAGGGAAGACCCTCGAGGTGGACTTCGATGAGCAGGGGCGCATTGTGGCGCTGGTGGCCCATGTCCCAAAGTCCGATCCCGCACCTTGACCCCTGCCCGGCCTGCCCCCATCCTGAAAGCTCGATCTTTGGCAGTCCAAGAACGCTATCCAGAAAGGTGGAGGGAAAGGCCCTGTGAAACCTTGGCAACCTGCGAAAGCAAGGTGCCCATTCCTGCCCCCGGCATCGCCCGGGGGGAAGATACCGGACTTTGTCGGACTGACCGAGACCCACTGGATGCCGATTCGAGGATTGCCGTTCCCGGCGAGCCCATGTCCGAATCCACCTTCCAGCAGGCCCTTGCGGCCGGATCCTGCCTCCTCTTCGACGGCAGCACGCCCTCGGCCCTCTACGACCGCGGCGTGTTCATCAACCGCAGCTTCGACGAGGCCAACCTCCAGACGCCGGACCTGGTGCGGGGCATCCACGCCGAGTTCCTTGCGGCGGGCGCCCAGGTGCTCACCACCAACACCTGGGGCGCCAACCGCCTGAAGCTGGCGGCCTACGGCCTGGAGGGGAAACTGGAAGCCATCAACCGCACAGGCGTCGCGCTGGCCCGCGCCGCGGTGGACCAGCAGGGTGCGGAAGCCTGGGTGGCGGGCTGCCTCGGCCCCCTCGGCGTGCGCATCGAGCCCTGGGGGCCCACCTCCTTCGAGGAAGCCCGGGGCTTCTTCCAGGAACAGGCCGATCTCCTCGCCGGCGCGGGTGCGGACCTGCTGGTGCTGGAATCCTTCGAGGATCTCAACGAGATCCACCAGGCCATGCTCGCCGCCAAGGCCACCGGCCTGCCCATCGTGGCCATGATGAGCACGGATGAGGAGGGCCGCGCCCTCTACGGCACCGAGCCCGAATGGTTCATCCGCAAGCTGGATGAGTGGGGGGCCGATCTGGTCGGCACCAACGGGGGCAACGGCCCTGCGCCCCTGCTGCGCCTCCTGGAGCGCTTCCGCACCGCCACCGCCAAGCCCATCGTCCTCCAGCCCAACCCGGGCCTGCCGCGGATGGTGGACGGCCGCCTGTTCTACATGGCCAGCCCCGAGTACCTGGGTGAATTCGCCCGCAAGGCCCTGGCCGCCGGGGCCCGCGCCGTCGGCGGGTGCAGCGGCACCACACCGGCCCACATCCGTGCCATGCGGGGCGCCTTCCGCCAGGCCCGGGCCTTCGTGCAGGTCACCCCCGCCCCCACGCCCATCGTGCAGGCCGAACCCCAGCCCGAAGTGCCCTTCCCCTTCCGCAGCCGCTTCAGCATGAAGCTCGCCCAGGGGGAGTTCACCCACACGGTGGAGCTGGTGCCGCCCAAGGGCATGGAGTACGACAAGCTGCTGGCCAAGACGCGCCAATGCCGGACCCTGGGCGTGGATGCCATCAACGTGCCGGACGGCCCGCGCGCCATGGCCCGGATGTCGGCCCTGGCCACGGCCCTCCTCATCGAGCAGCAGGTGGGCGTGGAGACCATCCTCCATGTCGCCTGCCGGGACCGGAACCTGCTCGGCATGCAGAGCGATCTCCTGGGCGCCGCGGGCCTGGGCCTGCGCAACGTCCTGGCCGTGACCGGCGATCCGCCGAAGCTGGGCCCGTACCCGCAGGCCACCGCCGTCTTCGATGTGGATGCCATCGGCCTCGTGAACATGCTCAAGCGCCTCAACACGGGCCTGGATCTGGGCGGGACCGGCATCGGCGCGCCCACCCGCTTCAGCATCGGCGTGGGCGCCAACCCCGTCGCCCCGGATCTGGAACGCGAGCGGCACCGCTTCCGCCTCAAGGTGGAGGCCGGGGCCCAGTGGGCCATCACCCAGCCGGTGTTCGACGCGGACGGCCTGTCCCGCTTCCTGGATTTCACCCAGTCCCTGGAGCCCCGCATTCCGATCATCGCCGGCATCTGGCCCCTCAAGAGCCTGCGCAACGCCGAGTTCATGGCCAACGAGGTGCCCGGCGTCGTGCTGCCCAAGGCCCTTCTTGCCCGCATGGCGAAACGGGCGACCGCGGAGGACCAGCTGAAGGAGGGCCTCGACATCGCCCAGGAGATCATCGAGGCCATCCGCCCCCGCATCCAGGGCCTCCAGCTCTCCGCTCCCTTCGGCCAGGTCGAACTCGTGGCCCCCCTGCTGCCGAAACGGGAGGCGTAATGCGTGGACCTAGAGGGGCGCCGGAAAGGAAGGACTGGTCACGGAAGACACGGAAGACCACGGAAGTCGCGGAACGAACCCGGTTCCTCCGGAAGGAAGGCCCGATGCTTCTTCCGTGTCCTCCGGCCCGTTTCCGCGCCTTCCGTGTCCAACTCCTTTCCCATGAACCGGAGCCACTCCTGAGGTGCCTGTGGGCGTAAAGGTACACTTCCTCCTGGAGGATCTGCTGGTGGAGGCGCCGGTGGGCACACCTCTGCTGGTCATCGCGGTGGGGGCGGGAGCCGACATCACCTTCGGCTGCCGAACCTGCAGCTGCGGCACCTGTCGGGTGCGTATCGCCGAGGGCCTGGACCATTGCAGCGAGGCCAGTCCCGAGGAGCGGGACTTCCTGGCGGGCCTCGACGCCCCGCCGGACCAACGCCTGGCCTGCCAGGTGGTTGTGCAGGGCGATGTGGCCATCGAGTACCTGGGGCTGTGAGATGACCACCCTCGCCACCCTTCTCCGCGACAAGGTGCTGCTGCTGGACGGCGGCATGGGTACGCAGATTTTCGCGCGGAAGCCGACGGTGGAGGACTACGGCGGCGCGGCCCTGGAGGGCTGCGTGGACCTGCTCACGGAACGCCGTCCCCAGTGGATTCGCGACATCCACGAGGGCTACTTCCGCGCCGGGGCCGACGCGGTGGAGACCAACACCTTCGGCGCAAACCCCCTGGTGCTCGGCGAGTTCGGCCTGGCGGACAAGGCCCGCGCCCTGAACGTCCAGGCGGCGTCGCTCGCCAAGGAAGTGGCCCGCAGCTTCGACCGGCCCCGCTTCGTCCTCGGTTCCGTGGGCCCCGGCACCAAGCTCATCACCCTGGGCCACGTGACCTACGCCACCCTGCTGGCCTCGTACCGCGTCCAGATGGACGGCCTGCTGGAAGGTGGCGTGGACGCCATCCTCATCGAGACCTGCCAGGATCTGGGCCAGATCAAGGTGGCCGTGCGGGCCGCCAAGGAGGCCATGGCCGCCGCGAAGCGCCGGGTGCCCCTGTGGGTGCAGGCCACGGTGGAGACCACGGGCACCCTGCTGGTGGGCTCGGAGATCGGCGCAGTGCTGGCCAGCGTGGAGCCCCTGGGCCTCGACGTGCTGGGCCTCAACTGCGCCACGGGCCCCGACGAGATGCACGCCCACCTCCAGACCCTGGCGGAGACCAGCCCCTTCGCGCTCTCCTGTCTGCCCAACGCGGGCCTTCCCCTGAACGTGGACGGCCAGGTGGCCTACCCCCTGGGGCCGGAGGCCTTCGCGGGGAAGGTGCTGCATGCCGCCTCGGAGTTCGGTCTGGCCATCGTGGGCGGCTGCTGCGGCACCACGCCGGAGCACATCCGCGCCCTGGCCCCGGGGGTGGAGCGCCTATCGCCGCCGAAGCGCGCCCCCAAGTTGGAGCGCAGCGCCGCCAGCCTCTACCAGGCCGTGACCCTGCGCCAGGAGCCCGCGCCCCTCATCGTGGGCGAGCGCACCAACGCGAACGGCTCCAAGAAATTCCGCGACCTGCTGGCGGCCGAGGACTGGGACGGCCTCGTGGGCATCGCCCGGGAGCAGCAGCGGGAGGGCGCCCACCTGCTGGACCTCTGCGTGGCCTACGTGGGCCGCGACGAGGTGCGGGACATGGACGCGCTCCTCAGCCGCCTCGTCACCCAGGTCACCCTGCCCCTCATGATTGACAGCACCGAGGTGCCGGTGCTCGAGCGGGCCCTCCAGCTCGCCCCCGGCAAGTGCGTGGTGAACTCCATCAACCTCGAGGACGGCGAGGGCAAGGCCCGCCGCATCCTCGAGCTCTGCCGCACCTACGGCGCCGCCGTCGTGGCCCTCACCATTGACGAGCGCGGCATGGCCAAGACGCGGGACGAGAAGCTGGCCGTGGCCCGCCGCCTGCACGCCCTGGCCGTGGGCGAGTACGGGTTTGATCCCGGTGATCTGATCCTCGATCCCCTCACCTTCACCCTGGGCAGTGGCGACGAGGCTTTCCGGGGATCGGCCGTGGAGACCCTGGAGGCCCTGCGCCTCATCAAGGCAGAGCTGCCGGGCGTGCGCACCCTCCTGGGCGTGAGCAACGTGAGCTTCGGCCTGAACCCCGCCGCCCGCCACGTGCTGAACGCCCTCATGCTCTACCACGCGGTGCAGCACGGCCTGGACCTGGCCATCTTCAATTCGTCCAAGGTCATCCCCGTGGCGAAGATTGATCCCGAGGACCGGCGGATCGTGGAGGATCTGCTCTTCGACCGGCGCCGCGAGGGCTACGATCCCCTCAAGGCCATCCTGGCCCGCTTCAGCGACCGCAAGGCCGCGGCGGCCGAGGATCGCCGGGCCGACCTGCCCGTGCTGGAGCGCCTCCACCGCGACATCCTCGATGGCGACAAGCAGGCCATCCTCGCGGACGTGGACGCGGCCCTGCGGGACCACGATCCGCTGAAGCTCATCAACGAGGTGCTGCTGGGCGCGATGAAAGTGGTGGGCGAGCGCTTCGGATCGGGCGAGATGCAGCTGCCTTTCGTGCTGGAGAGCGCCGAGGCCATGAAGGCCGCCATCCGGCGCATCGAGCCCCACCTGCCGAAGGAGGCCGACTACCAGAAGGGCCGCATCCTGCTCGCCACCGTGAAGGGCGATGTCCACGACATCGGCAAGAACCTGGTGGACATCATCCTCAGCAACAACGGCTTCGAGGTGCGCAACCTGGGCATCAAGCAGCCCATCGAGGCCATCCTCAAGGCCCTCGCCGACTGGCCCGCGGACGCCATCGGCCTCTCGGGGCTGCTGGTGAAGTCCACGGTGGTGATGAAGGAGAACCTGCACTTCATGGAGGAACAGGGCCACCGGATCCCCGTCATCCTGGGCGGCGCGGCCCTCACCCGCGACTACGTGGAGGGCGACTGCCGCCGGGCCTATCCCGGCCCCGTGTTCTACGCCGAGGATGCCTTCGAGGGGCTGCGGCAGATGCAGCAGATCGTGTCGGGAGAACCGCTCGTCGCGGCCCCGGCTCCAGCCGCGGATGCGGCTGGAGGTATCAAGATTCTGAGGAGAGGAGGGGCCTCAATTCCCCTGACGGAGGCGGGCCAGAGCAGCTGGGTGCGGCACGAAGATCCGCCCCCCGAACCGCCCTTCTGGGGCGTGCGGGAGCTGGCGGATGCACCGGTGGATCTCTTCGCGCATCTGGATGAATTCGCCCTGATCCGCACCCGCTGGGGCTACAGCCAGGGCCGCCTGGACGACGCGGCCTTCGCGGCCGTGCTGCGGGAGAAGGCCGAGCCCCAGCTGGCGGCCTGGAAGGCGCGGCTCGCCGCCGAGCCCCTGCTGGCGCCGAAGGCCCGCTACGGCTACTTCCCCGCCCGGGCCGCCGGGGACGCGCTGCGCATCTTCGACCCTGCCGAGCCCGATCGGCCCCTCGCCACCCTCGCCTTCCCCCGCCAGGCCGCGGGCCGCCGCCTCTGCCTCACGGATTTCTTCCGCGCCGACCGGACGGACGTGCTGGCGTTGCAGCTCGTCACCCTGGGTCAGCCCGCGGCGGACCACGCGAAGCGCCTCTACGAGGCCCACGCCTATGCCGACTACTTCGCGTTCCACGGCCTCGCCACCGAGCTGACGGAGGCCTACGCGGAACGGCTCCATGCCCGCATCCGCCGCGAGCTGGGCATCCACGGCAAGGATCTGCCCGGCCGGGCCCTCTTCGCCCAGGGCTATCAGGGTTCCCGCTATTCCTTTGGCTACCCCGCCTGCCCCGACCTCCACGGCAACGGCGCGATCCTCGATCTGCTGAAGGGCGAGGCCATCGGCGTCACCCTCACCGAGACCGCCCAGATGGATCCCGAATACACCACCAGCGCCCTCGTGGCCTGGCATCCCCAGGCGCGGTACTTCTCGGCCTGACCTCTGAGGCCTTGAGCCCCCTCGGCACTCAAAATAAAAGGTTCACCATGAAGACAGGAAGACCACGAAGCCAGAAAGTAGGACATGGCTTACAAGCGTGAGGGGGATCACTCGCCCTTCGGAAGCACCATCCGCTTCGTCTCCATGACGCTCTTGTCGTTGTAGGCCCGCGGATTCATCGCCAGCTTGGCATGGCCGGCCGGATCGAACACACCCAGGTCCACGTTGATGTTGGCGTTGTCCGGGGTGATGTCCACGGTGATCACCAGGGGTCCCGGGCCCGCCGTGAAGGCGTAATAGGCTTCGCCCTGGTCATCTTCCGCGATGCGGCCGGTGAGCACCCCCGCCGCCGGCAGCAGAAGCGGGTGTCTCCGGTCCATGTGGGTTGTCTGGGCGGCCAGCGGAACGGCCAGCCAGACAAGGGCGCACAGCGCGGCGAACTTCATATCGGGCCTCATGGAAGGTGGAGGCAGGATAGCTCCCCACCCGCCCTGAAACAAGGAAGCGCCCGGAGGTACGGGCGCTTCGTGAGGGTAGGTAGGTGGGGTTGCGTGTGGCGGGAAGGTAGAAGCGGGAGCCCCCAGAGGAGGCCGGTTGCAAGTGGTGGGACTGTTGGTGGCGGGAAGCCCTTGCGGGCACCTCGAGGCGAGGATACCGCCCTTCAGGAGCCCGGCAGCAAGAACTTTCCCGGATCCACGCCGCCGGGATGCCAGTGGGTGAAGCGGAGCGTCGCCGTGGCGCCATCCGCTTCCACCAGGTCCATCCGGCTGAGCACCGCCCGGCCGTCGGCCTCGACGGGGGGTGCGAACCGCGCCGTCCGGGCCAACTTGCCCGACGCCAGATGGAACTCGGCCTGCAGGGGCGCGCCCGTCGCCCGGTCCACCCACAACCGCACGGTGCGGGCGCTCAGGACAGGCCGCCTGGCCGTGAGCTCCAGGCGCCAGCAGGGATGGCCTTCGAAGGGCGCTTCCGCCAGCGCGGTGACCCGATAGTCCTCCCGGAAGCGGGTGCGGGCCACATCCCCCGCCGCGGCCGGGCCCAGGAGCCGCTGCTGGGGCGTCACGCGGATGGGATGCTTCGTGCCCGGCAGGAGCAGCCACAGATCATCGCCCTTCTGCACGACGGCGCGGCCCTTCTCCGCCTCCGAAAGGCCATCCAGGCGAACATCGCCGTTCTCCCGCACCATCACCCGCCAGCGCTGGCTGGACCGGCCCGAAGTCATCGTCAGGTCCACCGTGAAGGCCGGCCAGGGATGGCGGAGCCGATCCACCCGGGCCAGGATGGCCTCCGCCTGGGGCGGAACAGGCGCCTGGGCCACCAGGGGCAGGGCGAGCGCAAGCAGGAAGGGCGCGCGCATCAGCGGCGGCCGTAGTCGTCCTGGAGCCGCTCGATGTCCGCCTCGTCGAAGGTGCCGAGGCTCACCTCCAGCACCCGCACGGGATGGGGTGTGCCCGCGTCGCAGCGAAGGCGGTGCGTGCTGCCCAGGGGCAGCCACACCTGTTCGCCCACGGCGGGGCGCAGCACCTCGCCCTCACGGTCCACCACCACGCCAGGATCCAAGACCACCCAGAGTTCCCCGCGGTGGCTGTGCCGCTGGAGGCTGAGCTGCTGGCCCGGGTTGCAGGTGAGGAGCTTCACCGTGCAGGGCGTGTTCAGCACGAACTGGTCGAAGGAGCCCCAGGGCTTGTCTACGTGGAGGGTCGTCGGTTTATCCATGGCCTCAGTGTAATCCGATGGCTTGTGGGCGGTGGAATCCGTAGCCAGGGCCATGAAAGCGGCTTTGCGGCCAACCAGATCCCCCAGGATTTCGGAGGGAATCCACTCCGGACATCGGCGTGCATGACCCTGGAAGGGTCAGAGGTCCGCCGCAGGATCCCCTGAGCCCATGCCCAGATCCCGGGCGGCACCTGCGTCCACCACCACTTTGCAATCGGGATGCCGTTGAAGGAGGGATCCGGGGATCAGGGGCGTGACCGGGCCTTCCACGACGCGCGCGAGAATGGTGGCCTTGGCACTGCCCGTGACAAGCAGCAGGCAGCGCTTGGCCTCCAGGATGGTTCCGAGGCCCATCGTGATGGCCCTGGCCGGAACCGCTGAAGCCAGTCCCCCGAATGGCCCCGCATTCTGCTGGCGGGTGAGCTCCGTGAGGCGAGTCTCGCGGGTGCGTGAGTCGAGCGGCGAGCCGGGCTCGTTGAACCCGATATGTCCGGTCAGGCCCAAGCCCAGTAACTGGAGATCAATGCCGCCAGCTGCCTGGATCATGGCCTCGTAGCGCTGGCATTCCCCCATCACGTCCGCGGTCATCCCGTCGGGCACATGGGTGTGTTCCGGCTGGATGTTGATCTGCCGGAACAGGTGCTCCTCCATATAGCGGTGGTAGGAGGCGGGATGCTCGGCCGGAAGGCCGAGGTATTCATCCAGGTTGAAGGTCCGGCAGCGGGAGAAATCGAGCCCACCCTCCCAGTGGAGACGCGCCAGCTCGGCATAAACCCGCTTCATCGTGCGGCCAGTGGCGAGGCCTAGCACCAGGTCAGGCTTGGCGCGCAGCGCCTGGGCGATGATCCCGGCGGTCTGGGATTCGGCTTGACCTTCCTGGGAGATGAGCAGGACATCCATGGGACTCTCGATTCTTGGCCTGGATCAGGCCCAGTCATTCGGGCTCGCGCGGGGGGTCCCGGACAGCCCGTTCCGCGATCTGGCGGCGCCAGGTCGTGAATGAATTTGCACCCGCCAGTAAAGTCAATCATTGGCGCGGTCCGCAGGGCCTTCCAGAAAGCGGATCCCCAGCCTGATCCCTACAGCAGATCCTCGCGGCCTTCGGCCTTGAGGCGCTCGACGATCTGTTTGACGGACTGGGCGCGGTCACGGTGGCAGAGGAGGAGGGCATCGGGCTCGTCCACGACGATGAGATCCTCCACGCCGCTCGCGGCGATGAGGCGGCGGCCGCCGAAGAACGCGCTGTTGCGGGTATTGAGCAGGATTGTCTCGGCCTGGCAGACATTGCCTTCGGCATCGGGCTCCTGGAAGGCGATGGCGGCGGGCCAGGAACCCACATCGGACCAGCGGAAGCGGGCGGGCACCACGGCCACCCGCTCGGCCTTCTCCATGAGCGCCACGTCTATGGCCACCTGGGGCAGCTGGCCATAGGCCGCGGCCAGGCGCTCCGGGTCGGCGCCCGCCGCCGCCCAGACATCCAGGGGCGCAAGCACCTCGGGGGCATGCCGCAGCAGACCCGCGCGGAGATCCGCCAGCGTCCATACGAACATGCCCGCGTTCCAGTAGTGGCGGCCCGATTCGAGGTACTGGACCGCCACCTCCACCGGCGGTTTCTCGCGGAAGGCGCGCACCCGGAGCACCGGTCCCTCGCCCTGAGATTCGATGTAGCCATAGCCGGTTTCGGGGTAGGCGGGCCGGATGCCGAAGGTGACCAGCTCCCGGGCGCGGGTGGCGTGGGCCACGGCGGTGTCGAGATCCTCCAGAAACAGCTCCCGGTCCCCGATCCAGTGGTCCGCGGACAGCACGGCCATCACGCCCTCCGGGAACCGGCGCTCGATCTGGACCAGGGCCAGAGCAAGGCAGGGCGCGGTGTTGCGGCCCTCGGGCTCCACGAGCACGTTTTCCGGCGGCAGCTGCGGAAGCATCCGGCGGGTCTCCTCGGCCAGATCCTCCGTGGTGACGATGAAGGTCCGCTCCGGGGCGACATGGCCCTCCAGCCGTTGAACCGTCTGGTGGAGCAGGGTCTCGGTGCCCACGATGGCCAGGAACTGCTTGGGGCGGGCGTTCCGGCTGCGAGGCCAGAATCGGGTGCCCCGCCCGCCGGCCATCACGACCGCGACCACGGATTGCTGCGCGCCTGCGGGCATCACGGTCTCCAGGAAGATGCCCGCGCTGCGGGCGCCTTCCAGCCTACCGCCTTGGGACGGCGCCTGTCCCGGATCTCAGCGGGCCAGCACCGACACGAGGGCGCCCAGATCCTTGGCTGGCACGGGATGGGGGTCCAGGACGCGGGAGATCGGCTGGGCCGCCATGGCACCGGCGACCTCCCCGAGGTAGAAGTCCCGCTCGCCTCGGGCCAGACGCAGCACGGCCTCGGAACCCCAGCGGCTGCCCCAGATCCGATCCAGGGCCGAGGGGCTGCCGCCGCGCTGGATGTGGCCCAGCACCACCACCCGCAAATCCAGTCCGTAGTCCCCTTCCAGGCGCGCGCCCACGGCCATGGCGTTGCCGACGCCATCGCCTTCCGCCACGACGACGATGGAGCTGCGCTTGCCGCGGATCCAGTTGGCGTGGAGCTGGGAGACCAGGGCCTCGTAGGTATCATCGGGCGATTCGGGATAGAGCACCGCCTCAGCCCCACAGGCGATGGCGGTATGGACCGCCAGGATGCCCGAACTGCGGCCCATGACTTCCACCAGGAACAGGCGCCCGTGGCTGGAGGCCGTGTCGCGGATGCGGTCAATGGCTTCCACAGCGGTGTTCAGCGCCGTATCGAACCCCAGGGTCCGGTCCGTCCCTGGCAGATCGTTGTCAATGGTGCCGGGGATGCCCGCGCAGGCAATGCCATGCTCGCGGGAGAGGGCCTCGGCCGCCCGGAAACTGCCATCGCCGCCGATGATGACCAGGGCCTCGATGCCCACCGCCTTCAACCGTCCGGCGGCATCGGCCCGGCGCTCGGGTTGATGGAATTCCGGACACCGCGCCGTGCGGAGGATGGTGCCGCCTCGCTGAAGGATGTTGGCACAGGAGCGGGTGGCGAGGGGCGCCATGTCCCCGTCCAGAAGCCCCTGGTAGCCCCGGTAGATGCCGTACACCTCGTGCCCGAGGGCATCCGCTTGGCGTACCACGGCGCGGATGGCGGCATTCATCCCCGGCGCATCCCCACCCGACGTCAGAACGCCCAGTTTCATCGTCTGGCCTTGCCGCGCGGGATCTTTCGCGTGATCCGCTTCCGCACTTTGTGCACGGGATGCCGCTTCTTCCGGACGCGGGAGCGGCGATAACGCCGGCGCCCCGCGGGGGTATCCTTCACGTGGGTCTCGGGGGGCGGGAGCGGCGGCGGCTCCGTGATGCCCTTGGGTAGCGGAGGCAGATCCCCATCCGGCACGCCCAGGGCTGCGGCCCGTTGGGCCCGCGCCTTCATGACCGGATCCTCTCGGCCACGGACGGTGCCCACCAGTCCGAGGGCAAGGGCGCTGACAACAATGGCTCGGCGCGGCATGGTCCCCTCCCGAGGCGATTATCCCGCATCCCCCGGTTTGGGCGAACGATCCTTCAGCGCCTTGGCCATGAACTCCGCGACGATGCGATCCGCATCTTCCTTGGTGACATCGGCTATCTGGGGCTCGCGCTGCAGGATGTCCCGGCCCGAGGGGGCCATCTTGGGCAGATGGTCCTCCGCAGGCTGGAGCCGTCCAAGCACGTACTGGGCCACTTCGATCAGGCTGCGGCCGACCCGTTCCAGCTTCTGGCGGACCACATCCTGGTACTGGTAGAGATCGAAGGCGCCCTGGATGTTGTAGGCGCCGTTGTCCGCATGGAAACCGATCTGCTCCAGACGGTCCGTGAGCTTATCCAGGTCGGGAGAGGGAGGGACCAGGTTCCGCAGGATGTCCTGGCATTCCCGGGCCAGGCTCTGGATCTCTTCGAAGCTGTGCTGGACCACCTCGATCTGGTCAAGCACACGCTCGGCCCCGCCCTCCTGCTCCCGTGCGATCTGCATGAGCTGGTCAGGAATGGCCTGGTTTTCCTGGGGCTTATCCGGCATGGGCGGCTCCGTATCCGGTTTATCGGCTGTGCCTCGGGAAACTTTGAATCCGTGACATTACCGCCGCACGATAGACTGTCCCATTCGGGCGCGCCCAGCGTCAGCCAAGTGCACCGAAGTCCGGAGTTTTCATGAACATGCAGACCAGCTCCACCCCCGCGCCCATGGGAGGGACGGCCCTGGAGGCCTGCCTCAAGCCCTTCCCAGCCAGCGACAAGATCTTCGTGGCGGGCACCCAGGCGGGTGTCCGGGTGCCCTTCCGGCGCATCCAGCTCCAGCCCACCCGGGATTTCGACGGCCAACGGGTGGCCAACGAGCCCGTGGTGCTCTACGACACCTCCGGCCCCTACACGGATCCGGCCGCGCACATTGATGTCGCCAAGGGCCTTCCCGCCCTCCGGCAGGACTGGATCCTGAGCCGGGGCGATGTCGAGGCGCTGCCCGGCGCCACCAGCCTCTACCGCAAGCTCCGCGAGCGGGACAAGGAACTGGACGCGATCCGCTTCCACGCCGAACGCAAGCCCATGCGGGCCAAGGCCGGCCGCAACGTCAGCCAGATGCACTACGCGAAGCAGGGCATCGTCACCCCCGAGATGGAGTTCATCGCCATTCGCGAGAACCTGGGCCGCGAGGCCGCCGGCCTCCAGAGCCGCATCACGCCCGAGTTTGTCCGGGATGAAGTCGCCCGGGGCCGCGCCATCATCCCCGCCAACATCAACCACCCGGAGACCGAGCCGATGATCATCGGCCGGAACTTCCTGGTGAAGATCAACGCCAACATCGGCAACTCCGCCGTGGCCTCCAGCATCGAGGAGGAAGTCGAAAAGATGGCCTGGTCCATCCGCTGGGGCGCCGACACGGTGATGGACCTCAGCACCGGCAAGAACATCCACGAGACCCGCGAGTGGATCCTGCGCAACAGCCCCGTGCCCATTGGCACCGTGCCCATCTACCAGGCTCTGGAGAAGGTGGACGGCAAGGCCGAGGATCTCACCTGGGAGATCTTCCGCGACACCCTCATCGAGCAGGCCGAGCAGGGCGTGGACTACTTCACCATCCACGCCGGCGTGCTGCTGCGCTACGTGCCGCTCACCGCCAAGCGCGTCACGGGCATCGTCTCCCGCGGCGGCAGCATCATGGCCAAGTGGTGCCTCGCCCATCACAAAGAGAACTTCCTCTACACGCACTTCGAGGACATCTGCGAGATCATGAAGGCCTATGACGTGGCCTTCTCCTTGGGCGACGGCCTGCGTCCCGGAAGCACCGCCGACGCCAACGACGAGGCCCAGTTCGGCGAACTGGAGACCCTCGGCGAGCTGACCAAGATCGCCTGGAAGCACGATGTGCAGGTGATGATCGAGGGCCCCGGCCACGTGCCCATGCACCTCATCCAGGAGAACATGACCAAGCAGCTTCAGGTCTGCGATGAGGCGCCCTTCTACACGCTGGGCCCCCTCACCACGGACATCGCGCCCGGCTACGACCACATCACCTCGGCCATCGGCGCCGCCATGATCGGCTGGTTCGGCTGCGCCATGCTCTGCTACGTGACCCCCAAGGAGCACCTGGGGCTGCCCAACAAGAAGGATGTGAAGGACGGCGTCATCGCCTACAAGATCGCCGCGCACGCCGCGGATCTCGCCAAAGGGCATCCCGGGGCGCGGATCTGGGATGACGCCATGAGCAAGGCCCGCTTCGAATTCCGCTGGGAGGACCAGTTCAACCTGGCCCTGGATCCCGATACGGCCCGGGAGTTCCACGACGAGACCCTGCCCGCCGAGGGCGCCAAGGTCGCCCACTTCTGCTCCATGTGCGGCCCGCACTTCTGTTCCATGAAGATCTCGGAAGACGTCCGGCAGTACGCCGAGAGCCACGGCTACGACGAGAAGGAGGCGGTCGAGAAGGGCCTGGCGGAGATGGCGGAGACCTTTGTAAAAAAGGGCGCGGAGGTATACCAGACGCGGTGATTCGGGCCTCCGTCCCACCCGATTCTCATCCCTGATCCTGGCGCTCCGATACATGCTGCGGGGAAGGATTCCCTTCAGCCCCGGTCTGTGTCCTTTCAGCCGCCAGGATTCTGCCATGGAAAACACCCGCGTATTGGTTGTCGAAGATGAGCCCCTGAGCCTGGACCTGCTCGTCGAGAACCTCACCTTCGAGGGCTACGAAACGATGGGCGTGGCCACCGGTTCGGAGGCCTGGAACCTCCTGGCGAAGGATCCAGATGCCTACGATGTGATCCTGCTCGACCGCATGATGCCGGACATGGATGGCATCGAGATCCTCCGCCGCCTCAAGGGCCAGCCGGTGCCGATCCGGGCCTCGGTCATCATGCAGACTGCCCTTGCCAGCGATGTGGACATCGTGGAAGGCCTGAAGGCCGGGGCCTACTACTACCTGACCAAGCCCTTCACGTCGCAGGCCCTGCTTGCCATCGTGGGCGCCGCCGCCCGGGACCGCCGGGGCTACCGCGAGCTCCAGCGGGAGACTCAGCAGGCCAACCGTGGCCTCTGCTGCCTCGTCACCGGCCAGTTCGCCTTCCAGACCCCCGAGCAGGCCTGGGATCTGGCGGCGCTCTTGGCCAAGACCACGCCCCATCCCGAACGCGCGGCGGGGGGCCTGGCGGAGCTGATGCTCAACGCCATCGAGCACGGCAACCTCGGGATCGGGTACGACGAGAAATCCCGGCTGCTGGAGACGGGTTCCTGGCGGGAGGAGATCGCCCGCCGGCTCGCGCTGCCCGAGCATGCCGGCAAGCAGGCCTGGGTGGGCTTCGAGCGGCAGGACCGGGAAATCCAGTTCCGCATCCAGGACCAGGGCCCCGGCTTCGAGTGGCAGCGCTACCTGGAACTCAGCCCCAACCGCGCCTTCCACCTGCATGGTCGCGGCATCGCCATGTCCCGGCAGCTATGGTTTGATCACCTGGACTACCCCGGGGACGGCCACGAGGTGCTGGCGGCCATCCGCATCTGAGCGGTACCCGTCGGCCTCAGCCCAGGTGGGCTCGGATGGCGCCGCAGGCAAGGCTGTTTTCCTGGTCGAACCGCGCCAGGATGGCCTCCAGGGGAGCCCCGATGGCCCCTTCGCGCAGGGCCGCTTCCAAT
The DNA here is from genome assembly GCA_021794095.1 of Acidobacteriota bacterium. Lineage (GTDB taxonomy): Bacteria > Acidobacteriota > Holophagae > Holophagales > Holophagaceae > Geothrix. The sequence continues at coordinate 43,888 of JAJYRN010000010.1, forward strand.
TCAGCGGCCACCGCCTGGATCTGGACCAGCCCCAGGAACCCGGCGGCGCCCTTCACGGAATGCGCCAGGCTCAAGGCATCCCCGGGCCGCCCCCCGGAGACGGCGTTCTTGAGCGTCTGGCCATCCTCGGCGTGGAGTTCCTCGTACCGGCGCACCAGCCGGAAGAGGCTTTCCTCCCGCCCCCCGACTGTCTGCAGCCCCACCTCCAGGGCCAGGCCCGGAATCCGGGTCAGAGCCGTCTGCCGCTGTTCCGCCGCCGGTTCCGTCATCCCCGCTCCTTTTTCGCCCCATAGTCCTCGATCGGGCCAGGATAGCCCGGTTCCAGGCCTCCCGCAGGGAGGGCCACTCTCTCCCGTGTGAATAAACGAGTTATGCCTACTCTATGAGCGTCGGGCGCGGCAGGCGCCAGGAAGCCCGGGGACATGAACCCCGAGGCGGGATACCCTGGTTCACGCAGGGGACAATCCTTGTTGGCCGTCCCCCGCGGCGTTGGATAAACTCTGACGCAACCACCCGCAGGCCAAAGCATGAACGCCAGGTCTGCGATCTGCACCCGGTTTCCGCCTGTCCATACCTGGACCGGTTCTCGGAAGTAATGAAGGGCGCATCGCTTCAGCTTTGCTTTTCCCGTACCCCCAAGCCATCACCACAAAGGAAGCTCCATGAGCGAACTGACCCGGAAGGAAGTGGTCTTCATTCTCAGGTCGGGGAAGAACTTCCAGCGCCACGACCTGAGCGGGCTTGACCTGCGGGGCTTCGATTTTTCCGGCGCCAACCTTGCCGAAGCGAATCTCGCGGGCGCCATCCTCGATCAGACCACCCTGCGCGGAGCGATCCTGACGGGCGCCGATCTGCGTCTGGCCAACCTCAACGAGGCCGACCTGGAGGGCGCCAACCTCTCCCGCGCCCGGCTGGCAGGAGCTGATCTCTCGGGTGCGAATCTCACCCGGGCCGATCTCACATTCTTCGACATCCAGCAGTACGAACCCGCGACCATCCCTCATTTCGTCGGCACCACCCTGGCTGGCGCCAACCTGGCAGGCGTCACCCTCACCGGCGTGGACCTGAGTGGCAAGGATCTCCGCGGGGCGGATCTCAGCGACGCGGACCTCCGGCAAACCGTGCTCGAGGGCGCCAATCTGGAAGGCGCCAACCTGAGCGGCGCCAACCTGGTGGGCGCCAACCTCGCCAAGGCCAACCTCTCGGGCGCCCGGCTCCACGGCAGCACCCTGGGCGGCGCAAACCTGAATCTGGCCAACCTCGCCGGCGCCGATTTTTCGGGCGCCGATCTGCACTGGGCCAGCCTGACCGAGGCCGATCTCCAGGGCGCGAACCTCAGCCAGAGCAACCTCAAAGGCACAAACCTGTCCGGCGCCAATCTGACGGGCGCCGACCTTCGCCACCTGGACATCCTGCAGTACGACCGCAACGACGTGCCGAAGCTCAAGGGCGCCAACCTCTCTGGAGCCAACCTCGCCGGCACCAAGCTCCGGGGCATTGACCTCGGCCACACCAACCTGAGCCGCGCGGATCTCCAGGATGCGGTGCTCCACCAGGCCAACCTGGAAAGTGCGGATCTCCGGGAGGCCAACCTGAAGGGCGCGGATCTCCGGGAGTGCAGCCTCAGCGGCTCTGTGCTCGCCGGCGCGAACCTGGGCGCCGCCCGCCTGGGCGGGGCGCTGCTGGGCCACACGGACCTGCGCGGCGCCGATCTCACCGGCGCGGACCTCCGGGAGATCAACCTCAGCGGCGCGAACCTCAGCGACGCGAACCTCAGCGGCGCCACCCTCACGGGCGCCGAGTTGGCGGACGCGGTTCTGGCCGGCACGCTGCTGGTGGGCGCCAACCTCAGCAGCGTGGATCTTTCCCGCAAGAACCTCAAGGGAGCCAACCTCTCCAAGGCGGATCTCACCCAGACCAACCTGGATGGCGCGAACCTGGCCGGTGCCATTTTCAGCGGCGCGCGCCTGACCGAGACCCATCTCGGCGGCGCCAACCTGCGGGGAGCTATGCTGAGCGGCAGCGATCTGCGGACCGCCAACATCTGCGGCGCGGACCTCAGCAGCGCCGACCTGGCCGGGGCCGATCTGAAAGACAGCATCCTCAGCGCGAATTTCCACGGTGCGAACCTCTGCGCGGCGACCCTTCAGGGCGCCACCCTGGACCGGGCCGTCTTCACCGCGGCCAACCTTTCGGATGTGGACCTGCGCGGCTTCATCCTCGAAGGCATGGACTTGAACCATGCCGTGCTCGACGGCGCCAACCTCGCAGGCAGCGTGCTGCGGGGCGCCATCCTGCGGTCCGCCCGGGGCCTGGGCGCCGACTGCAGTGGCTGCGACATGGTGCGCGCCGACCTGCGGGCCTCCGATTTCAGCGGCGCGAATTTCGGCGGTTGCAACCTGGAAGGCGCGGATCTGCGCGAGGCCAATCTGGCCTCCCTGCCGACCGAATCCCGTGGCGAGTACCGCACCAACCTGACCGGCGCCAACCTCACCCGCGCCAACCTCGGCGGCGCCAGCCTCTACCAGGCCAACCTGAACGAAGCCCAGTTGGTGAACGCCGATCTCACCAGCGCCAGCCTCGTGTGGGCCGATCTGCGCGGCGTGGATCTCCGCCAGACGATCTTCAAGGACACGGATCTGCGACAGGCCAACCTGGATGGCGCCAACCTTTGTGGCGCCGATCTCCGCGAGACCCTGCTCGAGGACGCCTTCCTGGATGCCGCCAACCTCTCCGGCGCCAACCTCTCCGGCGTCAAGCTCGCCGGCGCGGATCTGCGCCACACCAACCTCATTGACGCCAGCCTGGACGGCGCCGACCTGAGCGGCGCCAACCTGGTGAGCGCGAACCTGGTGTGGACGAACCTGAGCGGCGCCAACCTCAGTGGCGCCAACCTCAGTCATGCGAAGCTCAGTGGTGCCAACCTGGGCGGTGCGGACCTGCGCGAGGCCGACCTCACGGGAACCCACCTCGACAACGCCAGCCTCCAGAACGCCAAGCGCTGATCGAACCGAGGAGGACCGCCTGGTCCCCGCTGTCCCCGGTTTCAGAACCGGGGTTTGTCCGGCATTTTCGCCGGCAGGAGGACTTCAGGCTGGGGGGGAAGTCCCGTGGAGGACCGCTCCGGGAACCGTTCGTCCCGGCGAGGGTGCAGCGGCTCCGGTTCCCGTGGTTCGGGAACCGCGGATCGGGGCATGCAGGTGCCCTGGAGCATCCCGCCTTCATCCACCACCAGGGAGCCCATTTCCACCTCGCCTTCCAGCCATCCGGTGCGCTGGATCGCCAGGCAGCCCGTCACCCGGACCACCCCCTCCACGCGCCCGCCCACCGTCAGGTTCCGCACCTCAATGGTGCCTTTCAGAAAACCGCCGGGGGCCACCAGCACATCCCCCTCGCTGAAGAGGGTGCCCTCCACGGTGCCCTCGATCCGGAGGCCCTCCTTGCCCACGTGCAGGTCCCCCTGCCAGCGGGTCCCTTCCCCCAGCACCGTGTGGATCTCCTGGAATCCGCGTGCGCGGGCGTTTGCCTGGGTCTGGCTCTGGTTGAAAAACATGGGACTCCAGGGGCTGAAGGTCGAGGCCCTACGTAGATCCCGCGGCTGCCCTCGACAGGATCTTATCGGTCCGGCGACAGGAAAGTCTTGAGCCGGTGCAATACTCGAATCACCGCCGATTCCACTCTGGACCTGCCACGCCCATGCGATTCCTGCACACTTCCGACTGGCATCTGGGCAAGACCCTCTGCCACGCCGACCTCCTGGATGACCAGGCCCATGCCCTGGAGCAGTTGGCCGCCATGCTGCAAGACACCCGCGCCGAGGCCCTGGTGGTCGCCGGGGATGTGTACGACCGGGCTGTCCCCCCCCGGGAGGCCGTGGCCCTGCTGGACCAGTTTCTCCACCGCCTGGCGATGGACCTCCGCGTACCCGTGCTGATGATCGCCGGCAACCACGACAGCCCGGAGCGGCTGGGGTTCGCCTCCCGATTCCTCACCTCCCACCACCTGCACGTGGCCGGCCCGCTGACCCCCGAACCGGAACCGGTGGTCCTCGGCGGCACCGCCTTCCACCTCCTGCCCTACGCGGATCCCGCCGTGGGCCGCCAAGCCCTGGCCGAGCCCTCCATCCACAGCCACCAGGATCTGCTCGCCGTCCAGTTGGCCCGGGCCCGGGCGCACCATCCCCGCGGCTGCCGCTTCGTGGCCGTGGCCCATGCCTTCGTGATGGGAGGGCTGGTGTCCGAATCGGAACTCGGCCTCGGCGTCGGCGGTGCGGGCCAGGTGGATCCAGGCCTCTTCGCCGGCTGCGATTACGTGGCCCTGGGACACCTGCACCGGCCCCAGGACGCCGGCGGTCCGGCGGTGCGCTACGCGGGCAGCCTCCTGAAATACAGCGCTTCCGAGGCCTCCCACGTGAAAGCAGCCACGCTGGTGGAACTCCCGGAGCAGGGCCCGGTCCGCACCGAACCCCTCCCCTTCACGCCCCGCCGGGATCTTCGCCGCCTGCGGGGCGCCTTCGCGGATCTGCTGGCCGGCGTGCCCGGGAACCGCGAGGACTACCTGTTCCTGGAACTGCTGGAGGACGGCCCCGTCCTCGACGCCATGGCCCGTCTGCGCCAGGTCTATCCCAACCTCCTGGGCCTCCAGCCCGCGGCCCCCCTGGGCGCGGAGGCGGGCGAGGCCGTGGAGCGGGTGGGGCCCGATCCCCGGGATCTGGATCCCGAGCGGCTTTTCGAGGCTTTCTTCCACCAGAGCACCGGCCGGGCTCTGGCTGAGGAGGAGCAGACCCTCTTCCGCGAGGCCGCCGCCCGCGCCAACGAGGAGGCTACGGCATGAAGCCGCTGCGCCTGGTCCTCGAGGCCTTCGGCCCCTACGCCGGCCGCCAGGAACTGGACTTCGCCGACCTGGGAGGCCGGGATTTCTTCCTCATCCACGGCCCCACTGGCGCCGGCAAGACCAGCCTCCTGGATGGCATCTGCTACGCCCTCTACGGCGTCACCAGCGGCGGCCTGCGCGAGGCCCGGGATCTCCGCAGCCACTTCGCGCCCCCCGACCTGCAGACCCGCGTGGTCTTCGATTTCGCCCTGGGCGACCGGATCTATCGGGTGGAGCGCTCCCCGGAGCAATCGGTGCCGAAGGCCCCGCGGAGCCGGAGGAAGGAGGTGGCGGCCGAGCCGGAATTCCGGCGCCAGGCTCACCTCGCCCACCTCTGGGAGATGCGTGGGGGCGACGAGATCCCCCTCGCCACGGCCAAACCCTCCGCCGTGGATGCGAAGGTGGTCCAGCTCATGGGCTTCGAAGCCTCCCAGTTCCGCCAGGTGGTGTTGCTGCCCCAGGGTCGCTTCCAGGAGTTCATGCTCGCCGGCTCCAGCGAACGCCAGGCCATCCTCCAGACCCTCTTCCAGACAGTGCGCTACGCCCGCATCACCGAAGCCCTGGTCGAAGAAGAGAAAGCCCTCCGGGAGGCCAGCCGCGCCACCCTGGCCGAAACCCGGCAACTCCTGGCCCAGGCCCACGCGGACTCCATCGAGGGGCTGCCAGCGATGCTCCAGGTCGCCGCCCAGAGGGTGGAAGCCCTCCAAGCCGATCAACGGGCTGCCCTGGACGCCCTCCGGCGCGACGAGGCCGCCCTCCAGGCGGGCCGGCAGGCTGCCGAACGGCTCGCAGAGCGCGATCGCGCCCAGGCAGAGTTGTCCGCCCTCCAGGCCGTCGCCCGCCCCATGGCTGTCAAGCGCACCGAACTGGAGCGGGCCCGCCGCGCCGCCGCCCTGGCGCTGGAGGCGGAACGCCTCACCGAAGCCCTGCGGCAGGTGGAAGCCCTGGTGGAGGCGGAAGCGGGGCTCGTCCGCTCCGACAAGGCCCAGGAGGTGGCCCTGGCCCTGGCGGAACAGGCCCTGGCGAAGGCGGAAGGCCACGAGGTCCGGCGCGATGAGTTGCGCAGCGCCATCACACGCCTGAAGGATCTCCAGCCCCGTCTGGAGGCCCTGGAGGCCGCCCGCGCCGAGGCCAAGGCCGCGGCCCTGGCCCGTGGGAACCTGGAGGATCTGCTGGGCGAGCGCAAGCGCGGATTGGACCGGGCTCTGCGCGATCTGGCCGGGCAGCAGGCGCACCTGCAGGAACACCGCGCCGAGGCCGCCCAGTCCATGAGCCGGGAAAGCCTGCTCTACCAGGCCAAGAAGGTGAGGGGCCAGCGGCAGGAACTCGGTCGCCACAGCGACGAGGCCGATCGGGCCGAGGCCGCGCATGCCACCGCCCTGGCGGCCCGGGACGCGGCCCAGGAGGCGGCCTTCCTGTCGCGGGAAAGGCTCCGGGCGCTGATTGACCGGCGCCTGGAGAGCCACGCAGCCCGCCTCGCCGCCACCCTCGTGGATGGCCTGCCCTGCCCCGTCTGCGGCAGCCTCGACCATCCCCGTCCTGCCCGTTCCGGCTCCGCCCTGCTGGATGACACGGATCTGCGCTCGGCCCAGGCCCTGGAAGAAGCCGATGCCACCGCCCTGGCGCGGGCCCAGGAAGCCCTGCAGGCGCGGCTGGGCATTCTGGAGGCCGCCCGGGCCCGGCGCGAGGCCCTGCGGGAGACCCTGGGCGACCAGGCCCACACCTCCCTCGAGGATCTGGCCGCGCTGGAGGACCGGCAGCGCCGCGATCTGGACCGCAGCCGCTCCGCCTTGTCCCAGTTGCCCGATCTGGAGGCCCGCCAGGCCCACCTGGAAGCCGCCCAGGCCCAGGCCACCCAGCGGATGGACGAAGCCCAGACGGCCCTTGGCGAGGCCCAGCTCCGGGAAGCTGCCACCAAGACCCGTCTCCAGGTGCTCGAAGAGGGACTGCTGGCGGAGCTCCGCATTCCGGGGGCCCTGTCCACTCGGCTGGAGCAGGCTGAGCGGGAATTGATGGACTCCGAAGCAGCCCTGGTCGAAGCGCGGGAGACCCGCGACCGGGCCGCGGCCGCTTCCGGCGAGGCGCGGACCAGGCTTCAGGCCCATCAGGCGCGGGTCGCCGAAAGCCGGACCGCGGCGGAAGCCGCCGAGGGGGTCTTCGACGCGGCCCTGGCCCACACGGGCTTCCACGACCGTCAGGACTTTGAACGGGCGCGGCGGAATCCGGAGGAGATCGAGCTCCTGACGGCCGCTCTGGAGGCCCATGACCGCGCCCTGGCGGTGGCCCTGGACCGGGCGGCCCGTGCCGAGGCCCAGGCCGAGGGCCTGGAATCTCCGCGCCTGACGGCCCTGGAGGCGGCGTACGAAGTGACGCGCAAACGCTACGCCGAGGCGGGCGAGGCCCTGGGCCAGGCCCACGCCGATCAGGCTTCTCTCGCGCGGCTGGCGGCGGAGCTCACGCGGCTGGCGGAGATCCAGAACGCCCAGGACCGCCGCTACCGTCTGGTGGGCGGCCTGGCGCGGGTGGCCCGGGGCGAGGAGGGCGACCGCATTTCCTTCGAGCGCTATGTCCAGGGCGCCCTTCTCGACGAGGTACTGGCTTCCGCCTCCGTGCGCCTCCGCCGCATGAGCAAGCTGCGCTACGCCCTGCGCCGGGCGGCGGGCAATGGGGATCTCCGCAAGGCGGGCGGGCTCGATCTGGAGATCACGGATACCCACACCGGCCGCGCCCGGCCCGTGAGCACCCTTTCCGGAGGCGAGGGCTTCCAGGCCAGCTTGGCCCTGGCGCTGGGCCTCTCGGATGTGGTGCAGCGCCACGCGGGCGGCATCCGGCTGGATACGGTCTTCATTGACGAGGGCTTCGGCAGCCTCGATCCCGAAGCCCTGGATCTGGCCCTGCGCACCCTGGAGGAGCTCCGCCAAGGCGGACGCCTCGTGGGCCTCATCAGCCACCTGGAGGAGATCAAGACGCGCATCCCGGCGCGGCTCGAGGTCACGCCGGGCCCCGGCGGCAGCCACGCGCGGTTCCGGGTGGAGTGAGCTCGCCCGGAGCTACTTCCCGCCGCGGGTCCCCTGGATGAATCGGGCCACGTTGTCGTGGAGCTGCTTCAGGGCCTCCGGGTGGACGTACACCATGTGGCCGGAGGGATACCATGCGTAGCTGATGTTCTTCTGGAGATCGGCCGGGATGGGCAGGTGGCGCATCTCGTAGATGGCGGCGAAGTAGGGGGTGGCCAGATCGTAGTAGCCGCCGTTCAGCATCACCTTGAGGCCCGGGTGGGTCTTCATGGCCGTGGCAAGATCCGGCATCACGTTGAGGGTCATCTGCTGGGATCGGCCCCTTGCCCCCCGGCGCGCGAAATTCCACTGGCCGATATTCGCGAAGGTGCGGTAGGTCCGCCCCTCGCCGAACTTCAGCTGCTTGCGCACGTAGTCGTTGAAGGCAGCAATGTAGGCGGAACTGATGGCGGCGGACTGCGGATCGTACTGCGCATCCTTGCCCATGGGATCCAGCGAAGGGCCGGCAAAGCGGGTATCCAGGCGTCCCGTGGTGAGATCATCCGCGCCCAGCAGCTCATGCTCGAACATGCGGCCGGTGATCCGGAGATCGGCCTTGAGCAGGTAGTCCACCGGCAGGCCCGTGTACTGGTGGAGCTTCTCGGCCACGGCCTGCCGGCGGGCCGGATCGAGGGCGGCTCCGGCGAGCAGCGCCTCGGCGTACTCGCCCTGGGCGTACTGCTCCACTTCGCGCAGGAAGGGCGCCAGGGCCGCGGGGGGCTGGGGCAATTTGTGGTGATAGAAGGCCGTCGCCGCGAAGGTGGGGAGGGCCAGGACATAGGGCAGGTCCACGCCAGGATTGCGCTGGGCCCCATCCACGCTCAGGTCGAAATTGAGGATCTGGGACAGCAGGATCACGCCGTTGAGGTCCACGGAATCCTGGTTCTCGAGGATGTTCGCCAGGACCGCGGAACGGGTGGTGCCGTAGCTTTCCCCGAACAGGTATTTGGGCGAATTCCAGCGTCCATACTTGGAGAGGTACTGGGTGATGAACTGGGCAAAGGCCTGGGCATCACCATCCACGCCGTAGACGGCCTTCCGCCGCGCCTTCATCTCCGCAGCCTGTTTGGCCTTGTCTCCGCCCGCCGCCAGCAGGCGGCTGAATCCTGCGCCGGGCGCATCAATGAACACCAGGTCGGACACGTCCAGCAGGCTGTCGTCGTTGTTGACGACGGCATAGGGCGCGGCCGGCGTGTCGCGGCCGTCGCCCGTGATCACGCGCCGGGGGCCAAAGGCGCCCATGTGCAGCCACACGGTCGCGGAGCCCGGCCCCCCGTTGTAGAGGAAGGTGATGGGACGCTTCTCGGGATCCGCGCCTTTTTTGGTATAGGCGACGTAGAACAGGCTCACGGTCGGATCAGCCTCGTGGTCGCCGGTGCCATGGAGCACCAGGGTTCCCGCCACCGCCTGGTAGTCCACCCGCTGGCCCTCGACCGTGACCGTGCCCTCGCTGACTGAGGACTGGGGCTGGAACAAGGCAGCGTCCTGCCCTTCCATCTTCTCCTGGTTGGCCTGGGGTTTGTGGCCCGGATGCCCGCCCTGGCGGGCAAGGGCGGGGAGGCTGCAGAGGAAGGCCGCGGTGGCGAGCGTGGCGGAGATGCGTCGCATGGAGAAACCCCTGAGCGGTGAGGATGGGGACAAACCCATCGGATGGGTGGCGGGAGGCTCCCGGAGTCTAGCTCAAATCCCGAGGGTCATCCCGTCCGGCCTCTGGCATCCTCATAGCCATGTCCCGGACTGCAGCCTCCGCCCTTCCCGGATCGCCCTCCCAGACCCGCGGGGAGGAACTGGCCAACAGCCTGACCCATGGCTTGGGCGCGGCGCTGGCCGTGGCGGCCCTGGTGGTGATGGTGACCCAAGCCGCCCTGCACGGCACCGCCCGGGATGTGGTCGGCACGGCTGTCTTCGGCGCCACGCTGATCCTGCTCTACCTCATGTCCACGCTGTACCACGCCTTCCGCGGCCCCCGGGTGAAGCTGGTCTTCAAGGTGTTCGATCACTCGGCCATCTTCCTGCTCATCGCCGGCACCTACACGCCCTTCTGCCTTTCGGCCCTGGGGAGGAAGCACCCGGGCTGGGGCTGGACCATCTTCGGCCTGGTGTGGGGCCTGGCGGCCCTGGGCATCACCTTCAAGAGCGTCTATTACGGCCGCATCGCCAAGGCCATCCTGGCCCCGCCCCCGGTGGATCACCTGCACACCCCGCCGGTCAAACCCGTGGATCCCGCCTTTGTGAAGCGCATGGGCTGGATCTCCACGGGCATCTACCTCCTCATGGGCTGGATCATCGTCGTCGCCGCGCAGCCCCTGGGCCATGCCCTGGATCTGCACGGCCTGTACTGGCTCTTCGGCGGCGGGGCCTTCTACACCCTCGGCGCCCTCGTCTACAGCCTCAAGCGGATGCCCTACCACCACGCCCTCTGGCACCTCTTCGTCGTGGCCGGCAGCGCCTGCCATGTGTTCGCGGTGCTCTTCCACGTCATCCCCGGATGACCCCAAGGCCGTGATCCCCCTTCCGCTCCTTCCAGGCTTCGCCCACTGGGGCGCGCACTTGGATGCGTGGCTGGCGCGGCCGGAGGGGCTGTGGATCCACGGCCCCTCGGGTTCTGGCGTGTCCGTCCTGGCCGCTGAACTGGCGGCTCGGCGCGGCGTGCCCTGGCTGGACGCGCACGAGGATTCGGAAGCCCTGCGATGGCTCGCCGCGTATCCCCGGGGCGTGGTGGCAGCCCCGAACGCGCCGCCGGGATCCGCGCCCTGCCTGGCGCTGCGCCTGCCCGGCCTGGACGAGGAGCCCTCCGCCCTCCCCCGGCTGCTGGAAGCCATGGCCGCGGAAGAGGGCGTGGCCGGCCCCCTTCCGCCCGCCCTGGGCCGCCTGCCCTGCCCCGGCAACCTGCGCGAGCTCCGCAACCGGCTGGTGCGCTGGAAACTGCTCGGCCAGCTCCCCGAACCGGAAAGCAGCGGGCCTCCCCACTTCGAATCCGAGGATCTCGCCACCAACCTGCACGAGCTGGAGCGGTTCCTCCTGCATCGCGCCCTGCGCCGTGCCTACGGCAACCGCACCGAGGCCGCGACGCGCCTGGGCGTGAGCCGCCCCCAGCTCTACGCCCTCATCCGCCGCCACGGTGATCCCGTGCGGGGCGAGGCCGCCACGGGCGAGGTTCCCGCCCGCCTGAAACGGAAGCCCCCGGCGCGCTCCTGATCCGGCCAAAACGTTGCCAAAACTCCAGTCCTCCGCCCCAGGCCCGATAACGTCTCCAGCGGCCACTCCGGCCGTGCATGGGCTGGTTCGGTATGGCGACTCCCCTTCGGGTGCTGGTGGTGGATGACGATCCCGGGATGCGGGATGGCATGGCCCTGAGCCTGAAGCGGGCCGGGTTCTTCACGGAACAGGCCCGCGGCGGCGACGAGGCCCTGCGCATGGTGCGCCCCGGCGCCTACGATGCGGTGGTGACGGACCTCCGCATGCCCGGCATGGACGGCCTCCAGCTCACGGCCCGCCTCAAGGCCGTGGATCCCGCGCTGCCCGTCCTGCTCATCACCGCCTTCGGCAGCCTCGACGCCGCCCGGGAGGCCATGCGCCTCGGCGCCTTCGACTTCCTCGCCAAGCCCTTCAGCCCCGACGAGCTGACCTCCGCCGTGAACAAGGCCCTGAAAGCCGAAGGGCGCCTGAAGGCCGAGGAACCCGGCGAAGCGCCGGTGATCCTCACCCAGGATCCGGTCCTGGGCGAAACCCTGGCTCTGGCGCGGCGCGCCGCGGACAGCCGGGCCACCATCCTCATCCAGGCCGAGAGCGGCACGGGCAAGGAGCTGCTGGCCAAGCTCATTCACGGCTCCAGCCCCCGCCGGAACGGCCCCTTCGTGGCCATCAACTGCGCGGCGATCCCCGAGAACCTGCTGGAATCCGAGTTGTTCGGCTACGAGAAGGGCGCCTTCACGGGGGCCACGGGCACCAAGGCCGGGCGCTTCGAGCAGGCCGATGGCGGCACCCTGGTGCTCGACGAGGTGGGCGAACTGCCCCTGGGGCTCCAGGGCAAGCTCCTGCGGGCCCTTCAGGAACGCGTGGTGGACCGCCTCGGCGGCACGCGGCCCATCGCCGTAGATGTGCGCCTCATCGCCCTCACCAACCGCGATCTCCAGGCGGAAGTGAAGGCCGGCCGCTTCCGCGAGGACCTCTACTACCGTCTGAACGTCATCCCCCTGGACCTGCCACCCCTGCGGAACCGCCCGGGCGACCTCGAGTTGCTGGCGTCACACTTCGCCGAACGCTACGCCCGGGAGAACGAGCGGCCCGTTCCAGGGCTCACCCCCAGCTTCTTCGCTGCCCTGGCCCGCCATGGCTGGCCTGGCAACATCCGGGAACTCGAGAACGTCATGCAGCGGTGCGTGGTCCTCAGCCAGGGGCAGCGCCTGCGCGCATCCGACCTGCACTGGCTCCTGCCCTCCGAGAGCCTGGAAGGCCTGCCGGAAGATCCACCCGAGCGCATTCCCGCGCCGGCGTGGGATCCTCCGCGACCGGCCGCCCTGGCGGAACCCGCCGCGGCACCGGCCGGAGCCGTGGTCGCGGATCCCGACCAGCCCCTGGTCGGCGTACCCCTCGGCACCCCCGTGGTGCTGCCCCTGGGCCTCAGCCTGCCCAACCTGGAACGCTTCTGGCTGCTCAGCACCCTCGCCGCCCTCAAGGGCAACCGCACCCATGCGGCGGATCAGCTCGACATCGCCCTGCGCACGGTTCGCAACAAGATCAACGAATACCGCGCTGATGGCTTCGAGATTCCTACCAGCCAGCGCGGGCGGGACGAAGACTGATCCCTCCGCCTTGGCGCGGGGTCAGCGCTTCACCGGTTCCCCGGCCTTCACCCGCAGCCAGGGCGGGATGGTGATGATACTGGTCTCATGGCGGTAGAAGGCGGCGGTGATCTCGGCGCCCAGCAGGAAGATGGCGCAGCTGTAGTAGAGGAAGATCAGCCCGGCAACGATGCTGATGAGAGAGCCGTACATGATGCCCCACGTCAGCGTGTGCTTCAGGTAGATACCGAAAACCCACTTGGCCAGCCACCAGAGCGTTGTGGAGAGGCCCGCCCCGAGGAAGGCGTGGCGGAACTTGACATGAAGGCGCGGCAGGTGCTGGAGGACGATGGTGGACACGGCGAGCACCAGCAGCGGTGTGAGGTAGGGCAGCAGGTCGGTTCGGGGCAGGGGCAGGTGCTTCCGCACGGCGCCGCCCACCAGCAGGGCCAGGAAAAGAACCATGGACAGCACGCCACCGACGAGGACGGCCACCTGGCGCAGCAGATGATTCTTGCGGGTCTGGCGGTGTTTCTTGATCCGCAGGCCGAAGACGTGGGCCAGGCTGGTATCCAGCTGGCTGATCCCCCAGTAGCTGCCGAACAGCAGGACGATCCAGGAAAAACCCATGCTGCCGATGCGCAGGCTGTTGGCCACGGCATCCGCCACGAAGGCCTGGGGCAGGTAGGGCACGATGTCATGCAGGGTCCGCAGGGTTCCCGGTCCGTAGGCCTTGCTGCCCAGCACGGTGCCCAGCAGCTTGAAGAGCAGGGTGGAGAGCGGAACCAGGCTCACGATCAGCCAGAAGCTGAGGCCGGCGGCATAGCTGAAGCAGTCATCCTTCTTGTACTTCCCCAGCACTTCAGCGGTGAAAGCCCCGGCGCGGCCCAGGGGGGGCACCGCCTGCGCCAGCGCCGCCCACGCCGCCTCCAAGCGGGTTCTCACGCGCGCCCAGAGGCCCAGCATCCGCTCGACCATGCGCCTTAGAACCTCACGGGATGCCTGGGGAAGAAATACATCAGCCAGGCCAGGGCCAGACCGATGCCGATGAGCCCGGCCACGTGCTTCAGGATGGAAGCCCGCGTGCGCTCCGGCCGCGTGGTGGCATGCAGCAGCCCCAGCACCAGGGAGATGCCCAGGCCCATCACGAAGAAGTGGATGACATGGCTGGCGAGAACACGCATGGGATAAGGCTATCAGCTCTCGACCGCCCCCTGCCGCCGGTTCCTTGGAAGAACCCAAGAACCGCAGGTTTTTCAAGAGTCGGACGCCCCTGCCGATGAACCGGCCATACGGAAGGCCCCCATGCGCCGCAACCTCCCCATCACCAACACCGAGCGCCAGGTCCAGGAGGGCGCCTTCCTGGTGTCCATGACGGATCCGCGAGGCGTCATCACCTACGCCAATGACGAATTCGTCCGGTTGTCGGGCTACAGCCAGGGCGAACTGGTCGGCCAACCCCACAATATCGTCCGGCATCCGGACATGCCCCCTGGTGCCTTCAAGGATCTCTGGGACACGGTCCAGGGCGGCAAGTCTTGGTACGGCATCGTCAAGAACCGCTGCAAGGATGGCTCCTTCTACTGGGTGGATGCCAACGTGACCCCCATGTACGAGCGGGGGCAGCTCACTGGCTACGTTTCAATCCGCTCCAAGCCCAGCCGGGGCCAGATCCGTGCGGCGGAGCACCTCTACCAGGGCCTGAACGCGGGACGTCCCCTGGAGGCGATGACCCGAAAGCCCTGGATTCCCCTGGCCCGTTTCTCTCTGGCCGCCCGCCTGCGGGTGGCCGTAATCCTGCCGCTGGTCATCATTGCCGTGGGCGCGGGCCTCAGCCTCTGGCTGCTGCCCGGCTCGGCGCACATCCTGGTGCCGGCCGCGGGCATCCCCTTCCTGCTGCTGCTGCTGGGCGCCTGGTCATTCCAGCGGGGACTCCGCCTGGAGTTGGGAGGGGATCCTGGCCAAGCCATCCAACTGGTCCGGCGCATCGCCGATGGCGATATGCGGGCGGAATCCACCCTGACCCATGGCGACCAGGACAGCCTGCTGGCCCATCTTCAGGGGATGCAGAGCCACCTGAAAGGCATGGTGAACCGCGTCCGCTTCGATGCCATGCGGGTGCAGGATGGCGCCCAGTCCTTCGCCTCCGCCAACCACGAGATCTCCAGCACCGCCCATGAGCTGGCCCGGATCGCCGAGGACCAGCGGGAGAGTGTGGACCGCATGGCCAGCGCCATCACCGAGTTGAGCGCCTCCATCCAGCAGGTGGCTGACAACGTGCATGTGACGGAACAGCGGGCCCAGGAAGCGGTCAAGGCCACCCAGGCGGGTGGAGAGGCCGGCCACGCCGCCATGGGCGCGATGGATCAGGTCACCGCCAGCACCACCAAGGTGGTCCAGGCTGTCCACGTCATCCAGGAGATTGCCCGGCAGACGAACCTGCTGAGCCTGAATGCCGCCATCGAGGCCGCCAAGGCCGGGTCCATGGGCAAGGGGTTCGCCGTGGTGGCGGATGAAGTGCGGAAACTGGCCGAGCGCAGTGGCCAGGCCGCCAAGGAAATCGCCCAGCTCATCGAAGAAAGCAACACCGCTGTGTCCGAGGGCCACCGCACGGTCCAGGATGCGGTCACCAGCCTGGATCTGATCCGGGATCACATCGCCGAAGTCACCCACATGTCCCTGGAGATCGCCGCCGCCAGCCGGGAGCAGGCCACCGCCAGCGCCGAGGTGGCCGAGCAGGTGGACCTGGGCGCCCAGAAGGCCAGCGAGAACGCCAGCGCCAGCACCCAGCTCAGCGCCACGGTCGAGCAGGCCACGCAGACCGCCGATGGCCTGTCCAGCACCGCCCAGGGCCTGAACGAGATGGTGGGGCGGTTCCGGACCTGATATTAGGCGAAGGGGACCGCCCGCTCCCTCCGGTCGCTCTGCGTCCCCCTCGCGCTCCCCACAGGCTGGCCGGGCCTAGCCCGTCCTGCCTGTCTGATGCCAGGCGAAGGGGACCGCCCGCTCCCTCCGGTCGCTCTGCGTCCCCCTCGCGCTCCCCACAGGCTGGCCGGGCCTAGCCCGTCCTGCCTGTCTGATGCCAGGCGAAGGGGACCGCCCGCTCCCTTCGCTCGCTCTGCGTGTCTTCGTGGTGAATCGTCTGTTTGGGTGGCCAATGGGTTTCAGGTCTCGCCTGGTCCGTGCCGAGGCTCTACCCTGTAAGGCTTGCAGGCCTGGATCCCCTCAGGGTTCTCCGGCCGCCCACGGGAGCCCCCATGAACGCCCGACGCTTCATCCCCTTCGCCGGCGCGCTGTGCCTGTCCCTCCTGGCTTCTGGCACGCCGGATCAGCCCTTCAAGCTGGAGGATCTGCGGCGCATCGTGCGCCTATCGGATCCCCAGATCTCCCCGGATGGCGCCCGTATCGCCGTGATCGTCAGCCGGCCCAACTGGAAGACCGACAAGAACGACCAGGAACTCGACCTGGTGGACGCCCGGAGCGGCGCGCTCCGCCCGCTCACCTTCAAGCGGACGGGCCTGGGTTCGCCCCGCTGGTCGCCCGGAGGAAAGCGGCTGGCCTTCCTGGCCCAGGATCCCGAAACGAAACAGGCGCAGCTCTTCGTCATGCCCATGGATGGGGGCGATCCGCAACGCCTGACGGATGGAAAGCAGGGGGTCGCTTCGTTCGCCTGGAGCCCCGATGGCCAGCGCATCGCCTTCTACCGGCAGGATGATGTGGATGAGAAGGCCATCAAGGAGCACCGGGATGCGCTCCGGGTGACGGACAACAACTACATGACCCGTGCCGCCGTGCCCTCCTCGCACCTATGGGTGGTACCCGCCGCCGGAGGCAAGGCAGCGCGGCTCACCCAGGGCGCCTGGAGCCTGAAGACCGACCAGGACCCCGCCTTCCCCCTCGCCTGGAGCCGCGATGGCCAGCGCATCGCCTTCTCGAAGTTCCCGGGCCCCTACACCGGCAGCGCCTTCCGTTCAGTCCTGGAAGCGGTCGGCACGGATGGCAAGAACCTGCGCCCCCTGACGGACGTTCACGGCGCGACCACACCGCAGTTCTCCCCGGACGGGGCCGTCCTCGCGTACCTGCGCCCGCGGAACGGCGACCAGAACAATGGCAACGCCGTGTACGTCCAGACACCCCAGGGGACCGTGGACGCGACCCGGGACCTGGCCCGCAACATTAATCGCTACGCGTGGCTGCCGGACGGTTCCGGCCTGCTGCTGAACGGCGCAGAGCGCGCGCAGTCCTGCCTGTGGCGGCAGCCCCTCCGGGGGCAGGCCACCAAGGTGGACCTGGGCGGGGTCAGCCTCGGCGGCTTCTCCGTGGCCCGCACCGGCGCGGTGGCCTTCGTGGGTAGCACGGCCCGCCACCCCGGGGAACTCTACGTGCTGGACGCGCTGAACGGCCGCCCGCGGCAGCTGACGCATCTGAACGCGTTCGTGGATGATCTGCGCCTGGGACGGAGCGCGGAAGTGACCTGGAAGAACGATGGCTTCCTGGAGGACGGCATCCTCACCCATCCCGTGGACGAGGTGGCGGGCCGGACCTACCCGATGGTGCTGCTCATCCACGGGGGACCGGAAGGCGAATCCATCCTGAGCTTCAATCCCCTGGCCCAGCTGTTGGCCGCGAAGGGCTTCCTGGTGTTCGAACCCAACTACCGGGGCAGCACGAACCTCGGAGACGCCTACCAGCACGCCATCTACCGCGACACCGGCGAGGGCCCGGGCCGGGATGTGATGGCCGGAATCGCCGCCGTCAAGCAGCTCGGCGGGGTGGACGCGACGCGCATCGGCATCTCGGGCTGGTCCTACGGCGGCTACATGACCTCCTGGCTCAACGGCCGCTATCCCGGCTGGCGGGCGGCCGTCTCCGGCGCCGCCCTCAACGACTGGCTGCTGGACTACACCATCGCCTACTACCAGGAGGGCGATCTCTACTTCTTCGGCGGTTCCCCCTACGGCAAGGACGAGGCCACGGCCAAACTATGGCGGGAACAGTCCCCCATCGCCCTGGCCGGGAAGGTGACCACTCCGACGCTGATCATGGGCGACGCGGGCGATCCCAATGTCCCGATCGTGAACAGCTACGAGATGTACCACGCCCTCAAGGACCATGGCGTGCCCGTGGCGTTCTACGTCTACCCCGCCGACACCCACTTCCCCGGCGACATCGTCCACACCACGGATGTCTTTGGCCGCTGGGTGGCGTGGATGGAGAAGTACCTGAAGTAGAACCCGCGGGCGCTATTGGGCCGTGGCCTCGTTCTCCCGGCTGGGGGGGAGCGGGGCGGCGCCTTCAGCGTGCAGGGGCTCGGGCATGCGGGTGAGGGCCAGCTGGATCACCTCGTCCATGTGGCTGACAAGGTGGATGCTGAGCTGCTCACGGACTTCCGCAGGAATGTCCTCCAGGTGCCGGGCGTTCTCGGCGGGGATGAGCACGGCCTTGCGGCCCTGGCGGTGGGCGGCGAGGAGCTTCTCCTTGAGGCCGCCGATGGGCAGCACCCGGCCACGGAGCGTGAGTTCACCCGTCATGGCCAGATCCGCCCGGGCGGGAATGCCCGTCAGGACGGAGATGAGGGCCGTGGCCAGGGTGATGCCGGCGCTGGGACCATCCTTGGGGATGGCCCCCTCCGGCACATGGACGTGCAGATCCACCGTGTCGAGGAAGTCGCGCTTCAGGCCCAGCCGTTCGGCCCGGGCGCGGACGTAGCTGAGGGCCAGGTTGGCGCTCTCCTGCATGACTTCGCCCAGCTTGCCGGTCAGCTTCAGGACGCCCTTGCCCGGCAGCACCGCCGCCTCGATGGTGAGCAGGTCGCCCCCGGTGGGCGTCCAGGCCAGGCCGTTCACCAGCCCGGGCGGGGCCGTGTCCTCGGCGCGCGTCTCCAGGATCTTCTCGGGCCCCAGCAGCTTCGGCACGCGGTCGGCGGTGATGAGGGGATCGAAGGCTTCCCCCGCAGCGTCCGACAGGTGGGGCTGGAGCGTGTGCCGCGCCAGCTTGCGGAGGATGTTGGCGATCTCCCGCTCCAGCTGGCGCACACCGGCCTCGCGGGTGTAGGCCTGCACCAGCTTCTCCAGGGCAGCGGGCTCGAAGTGCACCGCCAGCCCCTTCATGCCGTGGCCTTCCAGGGCCCGGGGCAGGAGGTGCTTCTCGGCGATGGCCAGTTTCTCCTTCAGCGTGTAGCCGCTCAGCTCGAGGATCTCCAGGCGGTCCTCCAGGGGCTCGGGGATCTGGTGGCGCACGTTGGCGGTGGCCAGGAAGAGCACCTGGCTGAGGTCGAAGCCCACGTCCAGGTAGTGGTCCTGGAAGGCGGCGTTCTGCTCGGGATCCAGCACCTCCAGCAGGGCGCTGCTCGGATCACCGCGGAAGTCCGAGGCCATCTTGTCAATCTCGTCCAGCAGCAGGAGCGGATTGCGCACCTTGGCCTTCTTCATGAGGGCGATGATGCGGCCGGGCATGGAGCCGATGTAGGTGCGGCGGTGGCCGCGGATCTCGGCCTCGTCGCGCACGCCGCCCAGGGAGAGCCGCACGAAGGGCCGGTTCAGGGCCCGGGCGATGCTGCGGGCCAGGGAGGTCTTGCCCACGCCCGGGGGGCCCACCAGGCAGAGGATGGGGCCGCGCAGGGGGGTGCGGTTCACGTCCTCCCCCGCCTGGGCCGGATGCTGGCGCAGCCGCGCCATGACGGCCAGGTGTTCGAGAATGCGGGCCTTCACCTTCTCCAGGCCAGCGTGATCCTCGTCCAGCACCCGCTCGGCCTCGGCCAGATCCAGGCGTTCGTCGGCCATGGCCTGCCAGGGCAGCGCCAACAGCCAATCCAGATACGTGCGGCTGACGGTGGCCTCGGCACTCTGGGGCGGCATCGCCTCCAGGCGGTCCAGTTCCTCCAGGGCCTTGGCCTTGGCTTCCACGCTCATCCCCGCGGCTTCGATCTGGTCGCGCATGCGGGTGGATTCGTCCTTCTCTTCCTTCTTCCCCAGCTCCTGCTGGATGACGCGCATCTTCTCGTTCAGCACGTACTGCTTGTGGTCCTGGTCGAGGCGGGCGCGGGTCTTCTCGTCCACCGTGCGGTCCACCTCGGAACGGGCGGCATCAAGCTCCAGGAGCTGCAGGATCGCCTCCAGCCGGGGCGCGATCTCCAACAACTCGAGCACCTGTTGCTTCTGGCGCACCTCCGCCGGAACCAGGCCTGCCACCGTGTCAATGGCCTTGCCCAGGGGCAATTCCCGGATCTGGTCCATGCTCAGCAGCCGGGAGGCATCCGAGTTGCGCCCCAGGAAGGCCTCCACGGCCGTGTGGAAGGGCTGCAGGGGCAGGGAGACCGGATGGGCGGGCTCGGTCAGCAACTGGGCCTCGGCCTGGATCACCTCGCCACTGTCGTCGTACCGGCGCAGACCCACCCGGGCGATGCCCTTCACGCCAACCTTGTAGTAGTCCTTGGGCAGGGCGATGACCGATTCCACCAGCGCCAGGGTGCCCGTGGGGTAGAGATCCTCCTGGCCGGGTCGCTCCACCTTGGGTGCCCGCTGGGTGAGCATCAGCAGGTGATCGCCGGCCTTGATGGCCAGTTCCAGCGTCTTCACGGACGCCTGGCGCCCCACCACGAAGGGCACCCGGCCCCCGGGGAACAGGACCATGTCCCGGATGGGAAGCGCGGGCAGGGTGATGGTCTTGGCAGGTCTAGACAAGGAGGACTCCCGGTGCCGGATGGGCCCAGGCGCATTGTACGCCGCCTCGGGAGGCGCACCCATGTCCGGGCAGCAGGAGGGGTTTCGGAGAAGGCCTCAGCCCGCGGCGGAGATGGGCCGGCTGGGCAGGCCCAGGGTCTCTTCCACTTTCTGGCGGGTGATGCGCAGGGTCTCGCGGGTGGTCCGCTTGTCCGAGGGCAGCTCGTACATGGGCTCCAGGAGGATCTGCTCCACCAGGCTGCGGAGGCCGCGGGCGCCCAGCTTGCGCGTGAGGGCCTGGTCGGCGATGGCCTCCAGGGCGCCGTCCTCGAAGCTCAGGTCCACGTCGTCCATGTCAAACAGCTTCACGAACTGCTTGGTGACGGCATTCTTGGGCTGGCTGAGGATGGCCACCAGGGCCTCCCGATCCAGGGGCGTGAGGCCCGCCACCACGGGCAGGCGGCCCACCAGTTCGGGGATGAGGCCGAACTTGATGATGTCCTCGGGCTCCACGAGGCCCAGCAGGTTCTCCTTGTCGCCTTTGGAGGAGGGCTTGGCGCCGAAACCCACGGCCTTGGCGCGGATCCGCTGCTTGATGATGTCGTCAATGCCCACGAAGGCGCCGCCGCAGATGAACAGGATGTTGCTCGTGTCCAGCTGGATGAATTCCTGGTGCGGGTGCTTCCGGCCGCCCTGGGGCGGCACGTTGGCCACGGTGCCCTCCACCAGCTTCAGCAGGGCCTGCTGCACGCCCTCGCCGCTCACGTCGCGGGTGATGCTGGGGTTCTCGCTCTTGCGGCCGATCTTGTCAATCTCATCAATGAAGACGATGCCGCGCTGGGCCCGTTCCACATCGTAGTTGGCGGCCTGCAGCAGCTTGGTGAGGATGTTCTCCACGTCCTCGCCCACGTAGCCCGCCTCGGTCAGCGTGGTGGCATCCGCCATGGCCAGGGGCACATCCAGGAAGCGCGCCAGCGTCTGCGCCAGGAGGGTCTTGCCCGTGCCCGTGGGGCCCAGCAGCAGGATGTTGCTCTTGGACAACTCCACCTCGTTTGAGCCCAGGGCCTTCCGAGGGGCGAGGATGCGCTTGTAGTGGTTGTAGACGGCCACGGAGAGGCGCTTCTTCGCCGACTCCTGGCCGATGACGTAGTCGTCCAGGAAGGCCTTGATCTCCTTGGGGCGACTGAGCCTCGCCTCGTGCTTGCCCAGGGGCTTGCCCTGGCGGCTCATGCGCAGCTGGAGCTGGCCCGCCTCCAGGCATTCGTTGCAGATGAAGGCATCCGGCCCGGCCAGGAGCTGCTCCACCTCGTGGGGCTCCTTGCCGCAGAAGGAGCATTTCTGGTCGCGCTTGTACCGGTTATTCACAATGCCTCCCCGGAGCCTGGCTAGGCTACATCGTGGATGGTCTTCAGTTCCAGGATCTCGAAGCGACGGATTCCCGCGGGAATCTGGACGCGCACCTCGCTGCCCTCCTCCTGGCCCACCAGGGCGGTGCCGATGGGGGAGCTGATGCTGAGGTGGTGGGGGTGCCCGTCGAGCTCCTCCGGAAGCACCAGCTTGTAGGTGAACTCCTCTTCGGAATCCAGGTCGAGGATCGTGACTTCCGAGCCGTAGGCGGCCCGGGTCTTGGGCAGGCGGCTGATGTCCAGGCTGGCCACCTCGGCGATGCGCTTTTCCAGGATCACCATCTTGTTCTGGAACATGTCGCGCTTGGCGAGGGCCTGTTCGTATTCCGCATTCTCCGACAGGTCACCCTGGCTGGCGGCCCGGGCGATCTCCTGGGGGATGTCCACCAGAAGCGCCTGTTTGATGACCTTCAGTTCCTGTTCGAGTTTGGCGAGGACGTGCTTGGGCATGGTGGGTGTTCCAAAAAAGAGCGGCGCCGGTGAAACTCCGGCGGACCGGTTACAAGGTGGGGGAAGGACACGATTCTAGCCACTCTCCAGGCGGAAGCGGAGCGGGCAGGGGATGCCCTTCGCCCGGCCGGGTCTTGAAACGCCGGTGCATCCAGAACCACCAGCGGGGATCCTTCCGGATCTGGGCTTCGATCTGGGCGGTCATGAGTTGGGTGGCGACCCAGGCATCCCGGGCGGCATCCCCTGTCTGGGGCACCTCGAAAGGCGGCTCGAAGCGGACCGTGAAGGTGCCATCGCCATTGGGCCAACTGAAGACCGGCAGCACCGGCAGGCGGTAGCGGGCGGCGAGGCTGCCGGCGGTGCTGAAGGTGGAGGCCCACTGGCCCAGGAACTTCACCCAGACGCCGGTGGTGAGGGCATCCTGGTCCAGCAGGAAGCCCACGCCATCCCCGGTCTTGAGGGCCTTGAGCGTCTCCCGCATGGCGCCATCCTTGAGGATCACGCGGTTCCCGAAGCGGGTGCGGAAGGCCAGCGAAATGGGCTCCAGCAGGGGATTGTCGAGTTCCCGGCCGATCACCGCCAGGGGGCGGCCCAGCCGGCTCTGGGCCAGGGCCACCATCTCCCAGTTCCCGTAGTGGCCCGTGAGCTGGATGAAGCCCCTGCCCTGGGCCTTCGCGGCATCGAAATGCTCCAGGCCCTCGACTTTAATCCAGCGATCCAGTTCCTCCGGCGTGGCGCGCCGCAGGCGCAGCAGGCCCACGAACAGGGCACCGAAATGCCGGAAGCAGGCTTTCGAGAGGGCCCGAGTCCCGGCCTCATCGAGGCCGAGGTCGGCAAAACGCAGGTTCTCCCGCACGATCCGCCGGTGCCGGGGATCCGCCAGGTAGAATGCCATGCCTGCCGCCTCACCCAGGGCCAGGACCGTGGCCCAGGGGAGGCGCCCCAGCACGCCATCGAGCAGGCGGAACGCACCGTACTCCAGGCGGTGCCGGAGGGTGGGCGCGGAGGCGGGAGCAGCGGTGGGCATGGCCGGGGTGGGTCCAGAAAAAAGGGGCGCCTCGAAGAATCGAGGCGCGAACAAGAAGTCTAGCAGCAAAGGGATACAGGTTATTAAATCTTTTTACTGCAACAATTACAAAATCAACGCCCCTCCCGGGACAAGGGCATGGTCATGCAGCGGGGGCCCCCCCGGGCCCGGCTCAGCTCACTGCTCCGGATCTGGACGAGGTACTTGCCGCCGTCCAGCAGATTCAGGGTTGGATCGGCCAGCAGTTCATGTTCGGTGAGCACCCGGTACCCGGCCTTCGAAAGTTCCTCGGCGGTGGCGACGTTCCGGCTGTAGCTGGTGATGACGCCAGGAGCCAGGGCGAAGGCGTTGGCCCCGTCCGTCCACTGCTCCCGCTGCTGCTTGATGTAGTCCCGGCCGCCGCAGGCGATCGGGGCCAAGTCAATGCCGAGGCCGCGCAGGGCCGCGAGCAGGTTGGGCTGGGTGGTGAAGCGCAGTTCCGGATGGCGGAGATCCATCACCACCACATTCAGCAGTTCGCGGCTGCCCTCCGTGAAGTAGGGAGGATAGACCAGGCACTCATCCTCACTGATGCGGGTGAAGATGGTGTCCAGGTGCATGGCCGCCCGCGTCTTGGGCATGAGCACCATGACCAGGCGCTCGAAGCGGCCCTGGCCGGCCACGTGATCGGCCCGCAGGCTCTCGGCCAGGCAGGTGATGGCGTCCGTGGTGCTGCGCTCCGAGCAGCCCACCACCAGCACCTTGTCCGAGAGTACCAGGATGTCGCCGCCCTCCAGGCTCACGGGGGCCTTGATCTCGCCGCGGATCAGGGGGCTCACCTGATCGAACCACTTGTCCTGGTCCGTGAGGTGCCGCAGACGCGGATGGTGCCGGAAGATGGTGCTGAGGATCAGCGGCTCCCGCTCCCGAGCCCAGGTGGCCATGGCGTTCACACTGTAGCCGTCGCCGATGACCGAGGCCGGATCGCGCATGAACAGCAGATTCGGGATGGGCCGCAGCCGGTAGTCGAACTCCTGTTCCCAGGGCGTGTGGCCCGGCATGTCGTCCCAGGGCACGCCCGAAATGACACTGCGGGCGGCCTCGGCCGAGGACATGTCCCGCAGCAGGTTGCAGGTCTCGTCCGGCAGCCCCGCCAGGCGGCGCAGATCCTCGATGAAAGCCAGCTTCACCCCTTCGTCCTGCAGGGCCTCCACGAAGAGATCCTGCACATCCAGCACCTCGTCCGCCACCCGGGCCAGCACTTGACGGAACAGGGCGTGCTCCTGGCGGGCCTGGTCGCCGAACAGGATGTCGTCGAAGAGCAGCTTCTCCATCATGCCCGGGACCATGAGATCCACTTCCGGACCGGGATCGTGGACCACCACCTGCTTGAGACGGGCGATTTCAGAAAAAACCGATAATTGAATGGATTGCATGGGAGGACTCCGATGGCACGGAACCCTCCAAGCTAGCACGCAACGCAAGCCTGGCCTCGCTCCGCTTGCGCAAGCGACCCCTCGGTGGCATATTCTTTACTATTTTAGTCGGATATTTTTATTGCGGACGCCATGGGTACGCCGTAGCCTTTTTATTCCAAACCCATGTCCCGGGGACGTCCCCCGCACGGAGGCAGATTCATGGCCGCATTCGTCACCCAGCCCGCTCCCGATTTCAAGGCCGACGCCCTGGTCAACGGGGAGTTCAAGCAGATCTCCCTCGACGACTACAAGGGCAAGAAGGTGGTCCTCTTCTTCTACCCCCTGGATTTCACCTTCGTCTGCCCCACCGAGATCCTGGCCTTCTCCGACGCCCTCAAGGCCTTCGAGGCCCGCAACACCCAGGTCATCGGCGTGAGCGTGGATTCCAAGTTCAGCCACTGGGCCTGGTCCAACACCCCCCGCGCGGAGGGCGGCATCCAGGGCGTGAGCTTCCCCCTGGTGTCGGACCTGAACAAGACCATCGCCCAGGACTACGGCGTGCTCCTGCCCAGCGGCATCGCCCTGCGCGGCCTCTTCATCCTCAACACCAAGGGCGAACTCAAGCACATCACCGTGAACCACAACGATTTGGGCCGCAATGTGGAGGAGGTGCTGCGCCTCCTGGATGCCATTGACTTCACCGAGGAGCACGGCCAGGTCTGCCCCGCCAACTGGCACAAGGGTGAGAAGGCCATGCAGCCCACCTTCGCGGGCCTGAAGGCCTACGCCTCCGCCAAGTAGGTCGGAACCCACTCTGCTGCGGGCGCCGGACGGCGCCCGCAGCAGGTACGGCCAACCGGCCGCGGGTGGCAGCCTGATGTACCCACAGAGACGGCAGGGAGGGCACACTGGAGGATTCCGCCGATCCCCGAACACCTCACCCCTGCGAGGCCGCCTTTGCCGAACTCCGACGCGGTTCAAGCCCTCCACCCTGCACTCATCCGCACCCGAGGCTGGCTGTGGCGGATGCTGGGCCAAGCCTATCTGCGGCTGGGAGGATGGCGGATCGAGGGTGCCTTCCCCACTGATCCCCGCTTCATCGTGATCGTCGCGCCCCACACCTCGAACTGGGATTTCAGCCTGGGCGTCGCCGTGGTCTTCGCCTTGGGGCTGCGCGTGTCCTGGCTTGGGAAGCACACACTCTTCAAACCTCCTTTCACTGGATTCTTCCGGTGGCTGGGTGGCATCCCCGTGAACCGGAGCGCCAGCCACGGGGTGGTCGGCGCCTGCGTCCGCGCCTTCGAAGAGCATCCGGCCCTCATGCTGGCCGTGGCGCCGGAAGGCACCCGGAAGGGCGTCAGCCAGTGGAAGACCGGCTTCTACCGGATCGCGGTGGAGGCGGGCGTGCCCATCCTGCCCGTGGGCTTCGATTACCGGACGCATGCGGTCCAGCTGATGCCGGTCTTCACGCCCACCGGGGACCTGGAGCGGGATCTGCCGAGCATCCAGGCCCTGTACGGCGAGGTGCACGGCCTCCGCGAGCGGCCGGGGGGCGCTTGACGCCTACTTCAGGGTGAACACCACGGCTGCGGCCGGAGCCTGGCCCTGGTTCCGCACCTGGAAGACCCGCGCGGGATCCGCCTTCCCGGTGTCCAGAAGCCAGCGGATCACTTGCTTGGCGCGGGCGTCGGCCAGGGCCTCCAGGGTCGCGGGAGCCACGTGGATGGTGTCCAGCAGCCGGCTTGCCATCTCCGCGGTAGGCGGAGGCGGCGCCGCGGGGGCGCCCTTCGCCGGCTTCGGAGCCGGAAACGCGGCCTCGAAGGCGGCCTTGATCCAGCGGTCCCGCTCGGCAGCGGGCACCGGAGCGCCCTCGTCCGGCAGCTTGAGCGCCGCGGCCCGCGTGCGGCGCAACAGGGCCTCCAATCCGGCCTTCCGCAGGGCGGCGCCATCGGCGGCGGGGTCGGCCACGCCAACGGCCTCCAGGCTCAAGGCGGGCCGCTCCACCAGGGCCTTTGCCAGGGCCTGGAGCTTGGCTGTGGCGGCGGCATCCAGCGCGTCTGAGCCCGGCGCGAAGGCCACCTGGCTGAGGTCGCCCGCATCGCTCCCGAAGAGCTTCCCGATGAGCGTGAAGGGCGAGGTAGCCACCTTCCCCAGCACGTTGAAGATGGCATGCCACACCAGCTTCCCGTACTTGATATCGGGATCGTCCAGGCTGCCCTGGATGGGCAAATCAATGGCGATGACACCGTGGCGGTCGCGCAGCAGCGCGAGTCCCAGCTTCACCGGTAGGTGCGTGGCCTCGGGGCTCGCCACCTTGTCGCCCAGGTAGAACTGGTCGAGCGTCACGGCGTTCTCGGCATCCAGTTTCCGCTGCTGGATGCGCAGGCGGGCGTCCACATCCAGCTTGCCCTTCTGCACGGTGTAGCCCAGATACTTGCCCGTGTAGGGCGAGAAATCCGTGAGGTCGGCGCCCTGGATTTTCAGGGTCACGTCCGTGTCCAGGTCGTGGCGCAGGGGCATGGCGTGGCCCTGGATGGTGACCGGCGCCAGCCCTCCGGCGCGTCCGGTGAAATCCACCTTGGAGGTGGCCTCGGGCCGGCTGGACAGGCCCAGGTAGCTGCCGTTCAGGTCGCTGAGCAGCAGGGCCGCATTGGGCTGCACGGAGCGATCCACAAAGCTGAGACGCCCGCCCGTGATGGCCAGCGTCGTGATGGCGATATCCGGCGCCGCGGTCGGGGTGGGGGGCACCGCGGAGGCCAGCACGCCCTCGGGCTGGGCCGGCGTCCCCTGGCGGAACGCGTGGGCCACATTGGTCGTGCCATCGGGGCCCACCACCAGCCGGCCTTCAGGATCGGTCCAGGCCACCTGCCGGATCGAGCAGGCGAGAGGTTGCGTCTTCAGATCCAGGCCCGATACCTGGAGGCGGGTCCAGCGGATGAAGGGCTCGTTGAAGGCTGTGTCGTGCATCTGGAAGTCGCGCACGGTCCCATCGCCGCGCACCGTGGCCCCATCCTGTTTCGTGCCGGCGAAGCTGAAGACCACGCGTCCATCGAATCCCGCGGTGCCACGGTCCAAGCGCGCATCCAGCGTCCCATCCAGGTAGGGATCCCAGGGGGGGAGGGCGAGGGCTTGCGCCTTCACAGCCAGATCCCCGGCCGGTTTCAGGGGGAAGATCTTGCCATCGGCCGTCAGGCTTCCAGACCCCAGGCGCAGGGAAAGGGCGAGGTCCGCCGGAACCGCAGGATCCAGGCTCAGGTTCGCCAGGTGGCAGGCCACCCCCTCCGCCTCGGCCTGCACGGGCCGGAGCAGAGCCTGGTCGTCCCAGTCCACCGTGAACCCGGTCAGGTCCAAATGGCGGATGTTCAGGCGCAACGGGGATTCCTCCGGCGTCTTCGGCTTCGGCTTCGGCGTGAACATGCGCACCAGGTTGAGGACGCCGTCCTTGCCGCGCTGGACGCGGAGGGTTCCGCCCTGGGCCGCGATGGAGCCGATCTGCACCGAGGGCGCCAGGAGATCCGCCTGGCCATCTTTCAGATCCAGGGACGGAAGTTCCACGGCGGCGGTGGCGGCGCCGGGCTCCGCCACCGCCAGATTCCGGAGGGCGAGGTTCAGATTCGAGAGGTCGAACCGGTGGCGCCCGGGTGTCCATTCGAACCGGTACTCGGCGTGCAGCGTGGCGGTGCCGCGCCGGATCTCCGTGGCGACCTGCTCCTGTTCGTAGGGGCGGTACTTGGGAAGCTGGACGTTCTCCATCGCCAGGTGTCCCGTCGAGATAAGCGGATCGAAGCCGATGTCACCCCGCCAGAGCAGGTGCTCCTTCGCCTCGGTCCAGGCATCCAGGGCGTAGCCGCTCTGATGCCCCACCTGGGTGCGGATGCCGGCCACCCGCAGATCCACGGGGCCGAGCGCCGTGCGGAAGGGCGTGGCGGTGCTGAGATCCTCGAAGGCCAGCCGGGCATCCCGGAGCAGGAAGGTGCCGATGGCCACCGTCCAGGCGGAGGACTCGGCCGCAGGCTTTCCGCCGGATTCCTTCAGCAGATCCTGGAAATTCAGGTGGCCCTTGGTATCCAGCACCGTCCGCACGGAAAGGCCATCCACCTCCACTGTGGAGAAGCCGGCAGTGCGCGCCAGCAGCGGCCAGAAGCGGGCATTCACGTAGAGCCGCCGGAGGGTGATCCAGTCGCTGCCATCGCGGTTGGGCACCCGCAGGCCCTCGCAGGTCAGGGCGAGGTTGAAAGGGTTGAAGCGGACCCGCGCCAGGGTCGCCTTCCGGTGGGTCGCTTCCGCGACCGCACGCGCAATCCTGGGCCGTACCAGGCGCGGGACCAGCAGGAACCCCGCCAGGATCCACAGGATGTAGAGGCCCACCAGCGCCAGGACCAGGCGGCGCCACCGCCGAAAGAAAGCCTGGAGAGGGGCTTGGATGGACATGGCAAAAGCATAGACCCTTCTTCCATCTGTGATTCAAGCCACAAACCCTCCTGGCATGGGAATGGAAGGGGACTATGCTCCCCTCGTCGCGGGGCCGCCAGGACTGCCACCCATCCGAGCGTGTCGGCGCTTCGCTGGACCGAAAGGCACGAGTCATGTCTGTTCGCCGCGTCGTCATCCTGGGGGCCGCTGGCCGCGACTTCCACAACTTCAACACCGTGTACCGGGATAACCCCGAGGTCCAGGTGGTGGCCTTCACCGCCACCCAGATCCCCGACATCGCGGGCCGGCGCTACCCCGCGGCGCTCGCCGGCAAGCTCTATCCCCAGGGCATCCCCATCGTGGATGAGAGCGATCTGGTGGCCCTCCTCCAGCGCGAGAAGCCCGATGCCGCCGTCTTCTCCTACTCGGATGTGCCCCACGCCACCGTGATGCACCTGGCCAGCCTCTGCATCGCCCAGGGCTGCGACTTCGAGCTGCTGGGGGCGGACAAGACCATGATCAAGTCCTCGAAACCGGTCATCGCCATCACGGCGGTGCGCACCGGCGCGGGCAAGAGCCAGACCACCCGCTACCTCAGCAACATCCTCAAGAAGCTGGGCAAGAAGGTGGTGGCCATCCGCCATCCCATGCCCTATGGTGACCTCGCCAAGCAGGCCTGCCAGCGGTTCGCGGACTACGGCGACCTGGACAAGCACCTGTGCACCATCGAGGAACGCGAGGAGTACGAGCCGCACATTGACAACGGTTTCGTGGTGTACGCGGGTGTGGACTACGAGCAGATCATCCGCAGCGCGGAGAAGGAAGCCGACGTCATCCTCTGGGACGGCGGCAACAACGACCTGCCCTTCTACAAGAGCGACCTCCACATCTGCATCGCGGATCCCCTGCGCCCCGGCCACGAGCTGGGCTACCACCCCGGCGAGGCCAACTTCCGCATGGCGGACATCATCCTCATCAACAAGTGCGACAGTGCCCAGGAAGCCGACATCGCGTCCATCGAGGCCAATGCCGCGAAGGTGAACCCTGGCGCCCGCGTCATCCGCGCCACCAGCCCCGTGAGCTGCGCCCATCCCGAGATGGTCAAGGGCAAGCGCGCCCTGGTCATCGAGGATGGCCCCACCCTCACCCACGGTTCCATGAGCTACGGCGCGGGCGTGGTGGCCGCCAAGGCCATGGGCGCCCGGGTGATCGTGGACCCCACGCCCTACGCCGTGGCCTCCATCGCCGCTACCTACCGGAAGTACCCCAATGCCCAGGGCATCCTCCCCGCCATGGGCTACGGCGAAGCCCAGGTGAAGGATCTCGAAGCCACCATCGAGGCCACCCCCTGCGATGTGGTGCTCAGCGCCACCCCCATTGACCTCACCCGCATCCTCAAGGTCACCAAGCCCATGACCCGCGTCCGCTACGACCTGGCCGAAATTCGCGAGGGGCAGCTGGAGGCGGAGGTGCGCAAGACGTTGGGGCTGTAGCCGGGCCGGCTCGGGGCGCTGCGCGCCTCGAGTTAGGAAAGATAGGGCGTGGTGGATTCGGGGACGGCCCAGTGAATGCGCTGGGCCGTCCGTTTTCCGATGCCTTCGACTTCGGTGAGGGACTGCTCGCTGGCGCACACGACCGCCTCCACGGAACCGAACCGATCCAGGAGCCCCTTCGCCCGGGCGGCTCCGACACCGGGCAATCCCGTCAGCAAAAACACCTGCAAGGCCCGCTTGCCACGGGTCCGCCTTCCGGTTCGCCGGATCGTGGCCCTCGCAGGGGCTTGCAGCTGGCGTGCCGTGTACAGAATCAGATTGGCCGACTCGGCTTCATCTGCGGACCTCAACACCGGAATCCCGAATCCCACGGCCAGCGCCACCAGAGCCCCCTGGATCCCTTCCCGGGTCACGCCAGCTCCATGCCATTCCCCAGGCCGCCCTTCCAGAAGCACGAAGGATCGGACAGATAGGGCCGCCAGGCGGGAGGCCTGTTCGAACAAGCGCCCAGCCCGGAGGCTTTCGAGAAAGTCCGGAACCCGCTTCCGCTCGATGACCGCCTTCCCTTCGACCAGATAATCCCCTGTCCGGAGCCGCTTTACCCCCGCGGCCACACCCGGCGCCGCAGCGAATCTGGCCATCATCCCTGAACTCCGCGCCTCCCGGTCATCCACCCAGATCCGGATCGGCTCTACGTCCGAACCACGGCCCATGCGACCCCCTCGTTGAGAATTCGTGACGAGCCGACCCGCCAGACGCCCTACCCTATCTCTGAATGGGGCAGAGGCCCCATTCAGAGCCCCCGGAGCCCGCCCATGAACCGCCTCTTCCAGCCCCTTACCCTGCGCGGCCTCACCCTGCCCAACCGCATCGCCGCTTCGCCCATGTGCCAGTACCAGGCCGTGGACGGCCTCGCCCAGGATTGGCACCTCGTGCACCTGGGCGGCCTAGCCCAGGGGGGCGCAGGGCTGGTGCTCACCGAAGCCACCGCGGTGGTGCCCGAGGGCCGGATCAGCCCCGACGATCTGGGCCTCTGGAACGACGCTCAGGCGGAGGCCCTGGGCCATGTGGTCCGTTTCATCACCTCCCAGGGCGCGGTACCCGGTGTGCAGCTGGCCCACGCAGGGCGCAAGGCTTCCAACCCCGCGCCCTGGAAGGGCAGCGGCAGCCTCAGTCCAGCAGCGGGAGGCTGGGTGCCCGTGGCGCCGAGCGCCCTGCCCTTTGACGCGGGCTGGACCGTGCCCACGGCGCTCGATGCCGCAGGCCTCGCAGGCGTGGTCCAGGCCTTCGTGGACGCGGCCCGGCGCGCCCTGGCCGCGGGTTTCCAGGTGGCCGAGATCCACGCGGCCCACGGCTACCTGCTGCACCAGTTCCTCTCGCCCCTCACCAACCACCGCGAGGATGCCTACGGCGGACCCTTTGAGAACCGCACCCGCCTGCTCCGTGAGGTGGTGGCGGCGGTCCGCGACGGGTGGCCCGAGCGCCTGCCCCTCTTCGTGCGCCTCTCCGCCACGGACTGGGTGGAGGGCGGCTGGGATCTGGAACAGTCGGTGGAGTTGGCGAAGGCGCTGAGCGACCTCGGCGTGGACCTGGTGGACTGTTCCTCGGGAGGCCTGGTCCCCCGGGCGGAGATTCCGCTGGGACCGGGCTACCAGGTGCCTTTTGCGGCGCGGATCCGCGCCGAAGCCGGCCTTCCCACGGGCGCCGTGGGCCTCATCACCGATCCTCAGCAGGCCGAGGACATCCTCGCGCAGGGTTCCAGTGACCTCGTGCTGCTGGGCCGCGAACTGCTGCGGAATCCCCGCTGGCCCCTCGCCGCCGCCCAGGCCCTCCACACCGAGATCCCCTGGCCCGCCTCCTACGCCCGCGCCGCCCGTAGCCCCGTAGCCATGCGGTAGCACCAAGGGAACGAGCTGGTCACGGAAGGCACGGAAAAGGGCAGGAAGACACGGAAACCAAGCAAGATCGAATTTCTTCTTCCCGCGTCCTCCGTGAACTTCCGTGTCTTCCGTGTCCAGCTCGTTTTGCTCGATTTGGCCGGCGTTCATAGCGCCCGGAACAGGGTCAGGACGCGTACGTCGTCGGCGCCGCCGGCCTGCAGGGCCTGGGCGCAGCGAAGGAGGGTGGTGCCGGTGGTCCAGACATCATCCACCAGCAGCACGGCGCCGCCGGAAAGCCGCGGCCCGCGCAGGGTGATCGCCGCTTTCGGCAGCCGCCGCCGCTGGCTCTCGGTGCGAGCAGCCTGGCGGCCGGCCCGCCAGGCCTTGGTGAGCAGGGGCTGAAAAGGGCGCTCCAGGCGCCGGGCCAGGAGACGGGCCACCTCCTCCGCCAGATCAAAACCCCGCAGCAGTCTCCGGTGCAGCGCCGTGGGTGCGGCCGTCACCCGGTCCACCTCCGCAGCCCACGGGGGCAACGTCGCATCGGCCACCTGGCCGAGCAGGGCCTTCCGCCAGCCGGCCTCGCCGGCCTTGATGGCGGGCAGCAGCAGGGCGCCCAGGGGGGGGCGCCCCCCGTGGTAGTCCCAGAGGGCATCGCCATGGCTCCAGGCCGTGGGTTCAGGGCACTCCCCGTCCCCATGAACCAGGGCGCAGCGGGAGCAGCGCTCCTCCACCAGGGGCACCAGCCCCGACCAGCAGCGCCCGCAGAGCCCCGCCACCGCCGCGCCATCCAGAGGCCCGAGGCAGCCGCGGCAGAGCAGGAACGCCCCGGCGGCGAGGCGGGAGCGCTCCTGCCACAAGGCCATGGGATCAACTGCGCCCGAAGACTTTGACGGCGAACACCATCGTCGGGATGAAGGCGATGATGCTGGTGGCGAGCAGGATCATGTGCGGCCCCAGACGGCCCCCCGTGGTGCCCTCACCCGCCAGCCGGCTCTTCCGCCAGCCGTACCCGCTGTAGATCATCAGTCCCACCTCCAGCCAGATGATCAGCCGGAGCCAGGTGTCCTTAGGGAGGCCGGACATCACCCAGAGGCAGGCCAACGCGCCCAGGCCGCCCACGATCAGGGCGCCGGGCAGGCCCCCGGGCACCCGGAAGGGGCGGTGCGTGTCCGCGTTGGTGAAGCGGAGGATGGGCACCCCCAGGCACACCAGGACGAAGGCCAGCAGCGTCCCGATGGACACCAACTCGCCGACCACGCTGAGGGGGATGAGGCCACCGCAGATGGCCACGAAGATGCCCGTCACCACGGTGGCGATGTGGGGCGTGCCGTGGGTGCGGTGGGTGCGCCCGAACCAGGGCAGGAGGCCATCCTTGGACATGGCGTAGAAGATGCGCGTCTGGCCCATGATCATCACGAGGATCACGGAGGTCAGGCCCGCCAGGGCGCCCAGCTTCACCATGAAGGACAGGGATTCCTGGGCCATGGGGGACCAGTGCCGAAGGGCCACGATGCGGTCCACACCCACCGCCACGGGATCAGACACACCGAGCAGCCGGTAGGGCACCACGCCCGTGAGCACCAGGGACATGAGGATGTAGAGGATCGTGCAGATCACCAGGGAGGTCAGGATGCCGATGGGCAGGTCTCGGCCCGGGTTCTTGCACTCCTGGGCGGTGGTCGAGA
The DNA here is from genome assembly GCA_021794095.1 of Acidobacteriota bacterium. Lineage (GTDB taxonomy): Bacteria > Acidobacteriota > Holophagae > Holophagales > Holophagaceae > Geothrix. Next base: position 78,012 of record JAJYRN010000010.1, read on the forward strand.
CCGCGTCGAAACCGATGTAGGCGAAGAACACGACGCCCGCCCCGGTGAGCACGCCAGGCCACCCGTAGCTGATGAAGCCCCCGCCCTTGACGCTCAGGCCGACGGGAGGCACCATGCGGGCGATCCCGTGGGCGGCTGGATTGGCGATCCAGTTCGCGTGGCTCGCCACCGACCAGCCCAGGGCGATGAAGGCCAGCACGATGATCACCTTCACCACGACGATGAGGTTGTTCACGAAGGCCGATTCCCGCATGCCGCGGTAGAGGATGGCGGACACCAGCAGCGCCACCAGGGTCGCCGGGAGGTTCCACACGCCGTGGACCTGGCTCCCGTTTGACAGGGTGACCAGGCCGCCCCAGGGGCCCTGGGTGAAGCGCAACAGGGTGTCCGAGAGGTGGATGTGGAGGGTCTTCTCGATCAGCGAGACGAAGTAGCCGGACCAGGACACAGACACGGTCACGGCCCCGAAGGCGTATTCCAGGATCAAGTCCCAGCCGATGATCCAGGCGATGAACTCACCCATGGTGGCGTAGGAGTAGGCATAGGCGCTGCCGGCCACGGGGACCATGGCCGCCATCTCCGCGTAGCAGAGGCCCGCGAGGGCGCAGAGCACGCCGCCGATCATGAAGCTGAAGATGATGCCCGGGCCGGCGTAGAAGGCCGCCGCCAGACCGGTGAGGCTGAAGATGCCGGCGCCGATGATGGCGCCGATGCCCAGGGTGGTGAGGTTGAAGGCCCCGAGGGTGCGCTTGAGCTGGCCGCCGCCGTGACCGCCTTCGCCCGCGGTGGGATCATTGGCATCGGCGATGAGCCGGGCCAGGTCCTTCTTGACGAACAATCCACCCATGGGGAAAACCTCCAAACGCGGGAATCAAGATACGAGGGACGACGGGACCACCATAGCAGGCCTTGGCCGTTCGACAGGATGTGGAGAAATTCCAATCATTCAGGCAGGCTAGGGGAATCCAATCGGGGATCTCATGACCGCCGCCACCTGGGACGACCGCACCCCTTCTCGACGCTGTGACTGGATTGACCAGCTCCGCGGCTGGGCCGTGATCGTGATGATCGAGGTCCATGTGGTGAACACCTGGCTGCGGGACGGCCTGCGGCCGGACTGGCTGAACTACCTGAACGGCCTGGTGGCGCCCAGCTTCACCCTGGCCGCGGGCTTCAGCCTAGTGCTCTCCACCTACCGGACCGATGGCACCCTGCGCCGCTTCTGGCCCGACACGGCCCGGCGCCTGGGCTTCATCCTGCTCTGCGCCTATGCCCTGCATGCCCCCGGCTTCACCCTGGCGGACTGGACGGTCCTCAGCACCACCCAGAAGCTGCGGGAACTGTTCAAGATGGATGTCCTCCAGTGCATCGTCTACTCCCTGCTGATCCTGCACACCCTGGCCCGGCTCGTGCGGAACCCGCGGGTATTCACGTTCCTGGCCCTGACCCTGGCGATCCTGATCCCGCTGATCTCGCCTTACCTCTGGGCCACCGGCGTGGCCGATGGCCTTTGGCTGCCCATCCGGGGCTTCTTCAATGGCAACCCGGACCGCGGCGTCCAGGCCCTGTTCCCGCTCTTCCCCTGGCTGGCCTTCCCCGCCTTCGGTGCCTTTCTCGGCGGCATCTACCGCTGGCTGCGGGTGGAGGCGTCGGAGGGAAAGGCCCGGTTGTCCGAGGGCCGGTACCTTGGACTCCTCGCGCTCCTCGGAGTGGTGTGCCTCGTCTGGGGCCGGATGACTCAGCAGGCCTGGCTCTGGCAGGGCACCTGGGTCCAGCACGGGAATGTCTGGCTGCTCCACGGCCGTCATGGCAGCTGGACCTGGAATGAGCTGCTGGCCATCTCCAACACCACTCTGCCCAGCGTGGTGGCCCGCCTGGGCTGGATCATGCTGGGGGGCGCGGCCATGGGCAGCCTGGAACTGCTGCGCCCCCGCTGGAAGGGCCCGAACCCCGTGGAAGCCGCCAGCCGCGAATCCCTGCTGCTCTACATGCTGCACCTGAACCTGATTTTCGGCCTGATGCTCACGCCGCCGGTGGTGGCCCTCACGGGCTGGGACTGGCACAGCCTCGGCTGGACCGGAACGCTCTCCGTCGCCGCCGGCCTCATCGCCTGCAACCTCGCCGTGGGGGTCTGGTGGCAGAAGGTCCGCACCACACCCGAGCGCATGCGGAACCTCCAGCGCAAGGCGGTGGCGCTGCTGGCCCTCTGGTTCCTGGTGGGGAGCTGGTGGACCCTCCGCTACTTCCTGCGGAGTCCCGAGTTGGCTCGGGAGCCCTACGCTTTCCTCAATGCCGCCCGCGAGCGGAAGGGCTTGGCCCCCACGCCGGATGGCCTCTGCCGGGATCCACAGGAGTACTTCCGCGAGGCGGCCCGCCGGGGCATCCGCCTGTCCCCAGAGATGCGGGCTGCGGTCACGGCCCAGATCCTCGCCCGGCGCGAAACGAGGTAGGATGGGGGTTCGCCCATGGCCGACCCCAGCAGTAGCGCCCCGACCCCCTGGCTGCTCGCAGCGGCCGCCTGCATCCTGGCTTACCGCCTGACGCTGGTGGCGCTGCTGGCCGCCTTCCACGCCCTGCCCTCCCTCCAGCGGCGGCGGATGCTGGAGGAGGGCGCGGTCCGGAATGCCCGGCTGGCGGCCCTCCTCGAGCGCCCCCGCAGCCTCGGCATGGGGCTCGAGTTCATCGTCCAGCTCCTGCTACTGGTGTTTTTGGCCCTGCTCTGGCCTTTCCACGGGGCCATCCCGGGCGGCGGATGGGTGCTGGGCCCGCTGGTGGTCCTGGGCCTCTGGGCCCTGGATCTCGCGGCACCGGCCCACCTCACCTCCGGCGATCCATCGTTCTGGCTGACCCGCCTCTTCCCCGCCTACGCGCCCCTCCAGCCACTCGTGGAGCCCCTGGTCGCCCCCCTGGCCCGGATCATCGAACGGCGGCAGGCCGAGGAGCGCGAGGGCACGGAGGAGGATTCCACCGAGGAGGCCGTCACCGCGCTGCTGGAGGAGGGCGAGGCGGAAGGCATCCTGGAAGCCGAAGATCGCGAACTGATCCGCAACGTCGTCACCTTCGGCGACACCGTGGTGCGCGAGGTGATGACGCCCCGCACCCGCATCGCCGCCCTGCCCCTGGAAGCCTCCCTTCCGGAGGCCTGGCGGGCCTTCACGGAGACCCGCCATTCGCGTCTGCCCGTGTACGAGGGCGGCATTGACCACATCCGCGGCGTCCTGCTGCTGAAGGATCTCATGCAGCTCCCCGACCAGGCCCAGGCTCCCCTGGCGGGGCTGCTGAAGCCGCCCCTCTTCGTGCCGGAGAGCAAGCCCGTCCCCGACCTGTTGCGCGAAATGCAGCGCACCCGCACCCAGCTCGCCATCGTCGTGGACGAGTTCGGCGGCGTCTCCGGGCTCGCCACCGTGGAGGATCTGCTCGAGGAGGTCTTCGGCGAGATCCGGGATGAGCACGAGGCCGCGGCGGAAGTGGTGGAACAGGCGCCGGGCGTCTTCCTCGTCTCGGGCCAGGCCCATGTGGAGGATGTGGCCCAGCGCCTCGACCTCGCCTGGGAGCGGGATGGCTTCGACACCCTGGCCGGCCTGGTGATGGCCCGCCTGGGCCGGGTGCCGAGACCCCAGGAATCCGTCGCCGTCGAAGGCGCCCGGCTGACCGTGCTGCGCATGGAAGGAACCCGCATCAGCCTCGTGAGGGTGGAGCGGGGCGGACCCCAGTGAGGGCTCGGCGGGCTCGCGGGCCTGCGGCCCACGAGGTAGGAAAGGCTTTTCTATCTCCAGGATCCAGCCGCTAGGCTGAAGCCTGGAGCCCGTTGCATGATCCGCCGCCTCATCGCCCTTCTCGCCCTCCTCGGCCTACCCTTCGCGCTCTGGCTCGTCCATCGCATGCATCAGCGCATGCTGGTGCCCCAGCCCCGGGGCATGGTGCTGGGGCTCTACGCGGGGGATCCTGAGTACGACTACCGCGCGGAGCTGGACCAGATCGCCGCCTCGGGCGCCACCTGCGTGAGCCTGCAGGCCATCTACCGCATGGACACCTACCACAGCAACGACATCCGGCGGCATCCCACCTCCAGTCCCACCGATGCCGCCCTGCTGCGGACCTTCCGCGAGGCGAAGGTCCGGGGCCTCCGCATGATGTTCTTCCCCACCATCAACCTGCGGAACGAGGCAGAGAACGATACCTGGTGGCGCGGCAACATCGAGCCTCGCGACTGGGATCTCTGGTGGAAGAACTACACCGCCTTCAATGTCCACCTGGCCTCCCTGGCCCAGCGGGGCGGCGTGGAGTGGTATTCCCTCGGCACGGAGATGGCTTCCACCCACCGGTTCCCCGACCGCTGGTGCGCCCTGGCCGCGGCCGTGCGCAAGGTCTTCAAGGGCAAGCTGGTCTACAGCGTGAACTTCGACAGCCACGACAGCTTCACCTTCGGGCGCTGCCTCGATGTCATCGGCATGAACACCTACGATCCCATCGCCAAGCACGAGGACCATCCCACCCCCGCCCAGATCCGCGATGCCTGGTGGTGGATCGTCTACAAGGCCCGCACCCTCATGGCCCGCTTCGACCGGCCGGTCATGATCACGGAAGTGGGCTATCCCTCCGTGCGCCATGCCAACACTGGCCCCTGGGACTTCCGCTCGGACAACCCGGTGGACCTGGAATTGCAGAATGAGCTGCTGCGCGGCACCTTCGGTGTGCTGCGGAACTGGAGTGATGGCGCGGCCGTCTTCTACTACCTCTACGGCGAGAACCTCGGCCACGGGCCCATCGGCGGCCCACAAGACCGCACGTACGCGGTGTGGGGCAAGCCGGCCCAGGCCACCCTGGAAGCCTACTTCCGCGAGCCCATCTGGGAGGGCCGCATCCCCCCGAAGCCGGGGGATATCCACGAGGCCATGATCCAGTCCCTGGCCGCCGCCCACCGAAAGGTGCGGGACTACGAGGATGCCGTCCTGCCGCCCTGGGTGGTGGCGTGGGAGGCCGCCCACCCGGCCGATGCCGCCGAGGCCCAGGCCATCCTGGCCAAGGAACCGGTCCCCGCTCACAAGATTCCCAAGGGCTCCGAGGGCTGACCGGCTATCCTCACGGGGTACTGCCATGCCCCTGCCTCCCCGCCCCCGCCCCCTCGCCCACACCGACACCCCCACCAAAACCCTTCTGGTGGTGGAGGACGATCGTGCCACCCAGAGCCTCTACCGGCAGGGACTGAAGGGGCTCCAGGGCTTCCGCGTCCTCCTGGCGGCCGACGGCGTCCAGGCCCTGGAGATCCTCCGCACCGAGCCGGTGAATGTCCTGGTGACGGACCTCAACATGCCGGTCATGGATGGCTTCCACCTCATCGCCCAGACCAGCCGCCTCTACCCCCAGGTGCCCATCATCGTCATGACCGGTCTCGGGGAAAGCCAGCACCAGAACACCCCGCTCCAGCTCGGGGCCGTGCGCATCCTCTCCAAGCCGCCCCGCCTGTCGCTCCTGATGGACGAGATCCGGGCCGCGGCCCTCTTCGAGCCCTCCGGCCTGGTCCGGGGCATTGGCCTGAACAGCCTGCTCCAGCTGCTCAACTGGGAAACCAAATCCTGCACCCTCACCGTGAAGTCCGAGGCGGGCATGGGGCTGCTCTACCTCAAGGCCGGCGAGCTGGTCCACGCCGCCTATCGGGATCTGGAGGGGCTGCCGGCAGCCTACGAAATCCTCACCTGGGATCGCCCCGACATCGAGTTCGTGGACACCTGCCGGGTGGAGCCCAGCATGGATCTGCCCCTCACCGAACTGCTCCTGAACGCGGCCATGATCGTGGACCACCGCCCCATGGATGCCGGAGGGGCTTGACAGTTCGTCAGGCCTCTCCCCTGGGACTTTCGTCAAAATCACAGACCGGACCGGGCCAAAGCGAGAAGGGTTTGGAATAATGACGCCTGAGTCCCCCTCCGGGCCCCCATTCCCATAGGCAGGTATCCATGTCCATGCTGAAGCCCTTCCGCGCCCACCGGCCCCGGCCCGACCTCGCAGGACAGGTTGCCGCCGTTCCCTACGATGTCGTCAACACCGAGGAGGCCCGGGCGCTGGCGAAGGGCAATCCCCACTCCTTCCTGCATGTGGGGCGCCCTGAGATTGACCTGCCCGGCAACGTGGATATCCACGCCGACGCCGTCTATGCCAAGGGCGTGGAGAACCTCCGGAAGATGATTGACAGCGGCGTCCTCTTCCAGGACGAGGCCGCCTGCTTCTACGTCTACCAGCAGCGTATGGGCGATCACGTCCAGGCCGGCCTCGTCGGCCTCTGCTCCGTGGCGGAGTACGAGGATGGCCGCATCAAGCGCCACGAGTTCACCCGCAAGGACAAGGAGGATGATCGCACCCGCCATGTCACCGAGCAGGCGGCCAACGCCGAGCCGGTGTTCCTGGCCTATCGCGCCGTCCCCTACATTGACCACATCGTGAATGACATCCGGAAGCTGCCGCCGGCCTACGACATCGTCACGCCGGATGGCATCGGCCACACGGTGTGGGTGGTTTCCGGCGAGACGGTGATCTATGAGCTGGTGCACCTCTTCAACGGGGTGGAGGCCCTCTACATCGCCGATGGCCACCACCGCACCGCCGCCGCCATCCGCTACGGCCAGGCCCGCCGCGCCGAGGCCAAGGGCCTCGAACTGGATGGCGAGGAGCCCTGGGAGAGCTTCATGGCGGTGCTCTTCCCCCACGACCAGCTCAAGATCATGGACTACAACCGCGTGGTGAAGGATCTCAACGGCCTCACTCCGGATGCCTTCATGGGCCAGGTGAAGGCGCGCTTTGACGTGGCCCTCACCGATGACCGCAACCCCAAGGCACCCGCCACCTTCGGGATGTACCTGGGCGGTTCCTGGTACGAGCTGAAGGCCAAGCCCGGCACCTATCCCGCCACTGATCCCGTCCGCGGCCTCGATGTGAGCATCCTCCAGGAGAACCTCCTGGCGCCGGTCCTGGGCATCCAGGATCCCCGCACCGACACGCGGATTGATTTCGTGGGTGGCATCCGCGGCATGGACGAGCTGGAGCGCCGTGTGAACGCGGGCTACGCCGTGGCCTTCTCGCTCTTCCCGACCTCCCTCACCCAGCTCATGAACGTGGCCGATGCCGGCGAAGTCATGCCCCCCAAATCCACCTGGTTCGAGCCCAAACTGCGCTCCGGGCTGCTGGTGCGCATGTACGAAGGATAAGAAGATCCACCGCCAAGACGCCAAGGGCGCCAAGAAAAGAGCTTCTTCTTGTGGATTCCTTGGCGTTCTTGGCGTCTTGGCGGTGATTCATTTTCTGTTCACTTTGGATAAATCGGAGTCCCCATGCACATCCTCATCGCTGATGCCTTCGACGCCAAGCTGCCCGAGCGCCTGTCGGCCTTCGGCACCGTCAGTTCGGACCTGGCCACCCTCGACCAGGCCCAGGTCCTCCTTGTCCGCTCCAAGACCCAGGTGAACGCTGATCTGGTGGCCAAGGCCCCGAACCTCAAGCTCGTCATCCGGGGCGGTGTGGGCATGGATAACGTGGACAAGAAGCTGTGCGCCGAGAAGGGCATCCAGGCCCTCAACACGCCCCGGGCCAGCAGCGTGGCCGTGGCGGAGATGACCCTGGCCTTCATGCTCGCCATCCCCGCCCGCCTCATCGAGGCCCACATGTCCATGAAGGAGGGCAAGTTCCTCAAGAGCGAGCTGAAGCGCACGGAGCTCTTCAAGAAGACCCTCGGCCTCATCGGCGCGGGCGCCATCGCCACGGAGGTCGCCAAGCGGGCCCAGGCCTTCGGCATGGAGGTGGTCGCCTTCGATCCCTTCCTGAAGGCGCATCCCATCGCGAAGCTGGTCAGCCTCGACGAGCTGGCCGCCAAGTCCGACGTCATCAGCCTGCACACCCCGCTGACGGACGAGACCCGGGGCATGATCAACGCCGCCTACCTCGCCAAGATGAAGGATGGCGTGATCCTCATCAACACCGGCCGGGGCAAGTGCGTGAACGAGGCCGATCTCGCAGCCGCCCTGCAGAGCGGCAAGGTCCGCGCCTTCGGCACCGATGTCTGGCACAGCGATCCCCCGGCGCCCGACAGCCCCCTGCTCTCCGCGCCCAACGTCTTCATGTCCCCCCACATCGGCGGCAGCTCCAAGGAGAATCTCGGGCGCATCGGCGACGAAGTGGTGGCCATCCTGTCGGATTTCAAAGGCTGAAACCGCGAAAGCCACGAAATGGCGCCAAAATAGACACCTTCCTTTTCGCGTTCTTTAGCGGCTTTCGCGGTTCCATTCATTCCAGGAGGTTCCCATGACCTATCGCGTGATCAACTTCTACGCCGGCCCCGCGGGGCTGCCCCTGCCCGCCCTCGAGCGCGCCCAGGCGGAGCTGCTGGACTTCGCCGACACCGGCATGTCCGTCATGGAGGTCAGCCACCGCTCGAAGGAGTACGACGCGGTGCACGAGGAGGCCATCGCCCTCACGAAGGAACTGCTGGGCCTTCCGGCCAACTACAAGGTGCTGCTGCTCCAGGGCGGCGCCCACCTCAGCTTCGGCATGATCCCCATGAATCTGCTGCGGGGCGGCCGGAAGGCCGACTACATCGTCACGGGCAACTGGGCCGAGAAGGCCACCAAGGAGGCCAAGCTCGTGGCCGGCGACAACGTCCGCGTGGCCGCCTCCACCAAGGACGAGAAGTTCGCCCGGCTGCCCAAGGCCTCCGAGCTGAAGATCGGCGAGGACAGTGCCTTCGTCCACTTCACCTCCAATAACACGGTGGAAGGCACCCAGTGGCAGGACTTCCCGAAGACGGACAAGCCCTACGTCTGCGACATGTCGTCCGACATCATGTGGCGCCCCTTCGACGTCTCCCCCTTCGGCCTCATCTACGCCGGCGCCCAGAAGAACCTCGGCCCCTCGGGCGTCACGCTCACCATCATCCGCGAGGACTTCCTCGAGATGTGCGAGGCCCAGGACCTGCCCAGCTACCTGCGTTTCAAGATCCACGCCGAGAAGAACTCGCTCTACAACACACCCCCTACGTTTGGCATCTACATCCTGCGAAACGTGCTGGCCTACAACAAGAGCATCGGCGGTCTGAAGGCCATTGAGGCCAACAACCGCAAGAAGGGCGAGCTGCTCTACGGCTGCATTGACAAGCACGCCGGCTTCTACAAGGGCTTCGTCACCGAGAAGGCCGACCGCAGCCTCATGAACGTGGACTTCTTCCTGCCCAGCCCCGAGTTGGACGACCGCTTCGTGAAGGAGGCCAAGGCCGCCGGCATGGTGGGCCTGAAGGGCTACCGGGACATCGGCGGCATCCGCGTCTCCACCTACAACGCCGTGAGCGTGCAGGATGTGGAGACCCTGGTGGCCTTCATGGAATCGTTCGTCCAGAAAAACGGCTGACAGGCACGAGGGGGGACCGCCTGCTCGCCTTTGGTTCGCGACGTCCCCCCTCGGCCCTCCCGTCTGGCACCCTTCACCATTCTTGGGTCCAGGATGCTTCTGGCCGATGAGCCCCTGTCGTGACTGGTTTCACCTGAGGGGACGCCTCCCATCCATGCACCCAACCCAACGCGCCCTGCTCCTCCAGCTCGCCGCAGGTGGCCGATGCAGCCTGCGCGAGGAGGGTCGATCCGCGCTGCAAGCCCTGGTCGAGGCGGGCCTGGCCCACAGGGTGGACACCACCCGCCAGCAGGATCAGGAAGCCCGCTATGAAGCCCTCCAGGAGAGGCATCGGCGTTTCCAGGAGGCCAAGGCCTGCCTGCGGCACCTGGAAGTCCGGATGGCCCCCCGCTCCCTCCTGGGCGGGCTGCGTTCCGCCAGCCGGCCCACGCCCCTGAGGCCCGATGATCCCGACCTGCTGCGCCTCTCGGTGCTGATGCAGGAACTGGATGTCCGCCTGCCAGGAATGCCCGCCACGACGGACCTTCTGGGCAATCTCGGACGCATCCAGGACCGCATCTTCGTGGACAACCGGGCCTGCCTGGACCGCATGGCGCTGCTCGACCGCGAAATGGGCGTGTCCCAGAAGCACACGCCTCCGGGCGCCGACGTGGAAGAGGAAGGCCGCTACGCCCTCACGCCCGCCGGCGAACGCACCCTGCCCGAGGCCCGGGCCCTGGAGGCCCTCGAAGCCGCGCTGCACGCGGTGGCAGGATCCAAGCGCCACCGGATTGACGACTACTCCCTGTTCCGGGATGACCCCGCCAGCCTCCTCGGCCTGCTGCTGGAAGCCCAGGCCCTGGGAGAACTCCCATCCCGTGTGGTGGCCGGCTACGAGGTGCTGGCCGATGCCTTCGAACGCCTGGCGATCTACAACGACATCGGCGCCACCCGCGTGCGGAACGCCTTCCTGATGCGCCTGATCCGCGCCCATCCCGGCCAGCCCCAGGCCCCCTTCCTGTGGTGCAACCGGGAGCGCCTCCAGGCATTGATCGGCCGCATGCAGGAGCTGGCTCCGGCCTCGATGGCGGCCAGTCCCTGGCTCATCCTGTACGCCACGGACCTGCTCATCGCCGGCCCTGGGGACGTCCTCTCCGTCGGGGAGCCCGAGCGGCGCCTGATGCTCTACGGGGCCGTCCAGCAGCGGCTCACCCGCCAATGCCAGGGGGTGGATGTCAGCGACGGCCAGTTCCTGCGGCTGGCCCTGGCCATTCTGCATGGGGTGCTGCCGCGGAACATCGCCAACCCCATGATCCTGGACCGCATGGTGGGGCGGATCGCCGAGGCCGCCATCGAGGCCATGCAGCATGCGCCAGCGGACCTGGGCGGCTCCGGGGCGCGCCTGCTCTTCGGGTTCCACCTGGCCCACCACGCCCAGTTCGCCCCGACCGACCTGGATGCCAGCGCCGAGGCCTACCTCCGGGTCGAAGCGCCCTTCCGCGGGCCCCAGCAGGAACGCCTGGCCTCCATCCAGGTGGTGCTCCACGCCCTGGTGACGCAGGACCGCGCGCTCCGGGCGGGTCTTTCGCTGACCCCGGAGGAGTACGCCGGAACCTTCTTCCGCATCCGGCGGCGGCTCCAGCAGAACAAGGACCTGGCCCGGGCCTTCGCCACCGAACGGGCCGTGGTGGACGACGAGCCCTTCCTGGCCGCGAATCTGACGGCCCAGGCTTATCTGACACGGCGATTAGATCCGGCCCGCGGCGCGACCGCGCCGAGCCGGCCCGATGTCAGCCTCGCCGGCGTCTATGAGCCCCCGGATCATGCCAGCGCCCCCCTTCTGGGCTTGCCCTTCGGAACCTTGATGCTGACCTGACCGCTCCGGTTCAGCTACCCTGAGTCAGTCGCGAGGGGCCCGTGTTCACCTCCATCCGCTCCACCCTGAAGGCCACCCTTGCCAGCTCCCTCCTAGTGGCCAATGTGCTCGCCATCTGCTCGGGCATGGTCCCCTTCGTCCTCCTCAAGCTCACCGTCCCCCGGGGCGCCGTGCGCCGTGCGACGGACCGGGCCCTCAACGCCATGGCGGAGGCCTGGATCGCCATCAACGGCTGGTGGATGGCCCTGGTACAGCGTACCCGCTGGGATGTGCGCGGCGTGGAGGGCCTGCAGCGCCGCGGCTGGTACCTGGTGAACGCCAACCACCAGAGCTGGGTGGACATCCTGGTGCTCCAGAAGGTCTTCAACCGGCGCGTGCCCTTCCTGAAGTTCTTCCTCAAGCGGGAGCTGTTCTACGTGCCCATCATAGGCCTGGCCTGGTGGGCCCTGGATTTTCCCTTCGTGCGCCGGAAGGGCGGGAAGAAGGGCCGGGGCCTGGATCTCGCCACCACCCGCAAGGCCTGCGATCGCTTCAAGCAGATTCCCACCTCGGTCATCAATTTCCTCGAAGGCACCCGTTTCAGCCGGGCCAAGCATGCGGCCCAGGGCTCGCCCTACCGCCACCTCCTGAAACCCCGGATCGGCGGCCTCGCCACGGCCCTGGGGGCCATGGGCGAGCGTTTCGACGCCATGCTCGATGTCACCATCCACTACCCTCAGGGCGTGCCCACCTTCTGGGATCTGCTGTCCGGCAAGGTGCGCGAGGTGGTCGTGCGGGTGCGCGAACTGGAAATCCCGAAGGATCTCCTGGGCGGCGACTACGAGGGTGATCCCGCGTTCCGCGCCCGCGTCCAGGCCTGGGTCCAGGCGCTGTGGGCCGAGAAAGACCGCTGCCTCGAAGAACTGGCCCACCCCTGCGCGCCGATCCCCGCCCCGGAGTCCGTGGCCTAGCTAGGGCCTGGGCGCGCCCTTGGGGATTTGGCCCACTGGCACAGAGGGCTGGGCCTTCTGGCGCTGGGTCTCGGCGGCCTCTCCGGCGGAGGAGAGCACCACAATGGAGATGCGGCGGTTTCGAGCATCCTTGGGATCCAGCCCCTCTACGGGCATGGTGTCGGCGTAGCCGGTGACGCGCCGGACCTGATCTGGCCGCAGGCCGTGGGGCGCGCTCACCATCACGCGGCGGGCAGCGTTGGCGCGGTCGCTGCTGAGCTCCCAGTTGGTGTAGGCATTGTTGGGGTACTGCTGGCTGTCCGTGTGTCCGCCGATAACCACATGGTTCGGCAGCTTGCCCAGCTCCCGGGCAATCTCCTGGAGGATGGACAGGGTGTAGGGCTTCAGCTTGGCACTGCCCGAATCAAACAGGGCCTGGTTCGCCTTGTCCTGGATCTGGATGCGGAGGCCCTCATCTGTGAAATCCAGGTGGATCTGGTCCTTGAAGACCTTCAGCAGTTCGTCGTTGTTGAACGCGCCCTGGATGGCGTTCGCGGTGGACTGGAGGGCCTGGCGCTCCCGCTCCGCCGCCGGGGTGGTGTCCCGGCTGCCATCGGGCCCCGGCGCCATGCCACGCCCACCGGGCAGAATGCCCTTGCCGTAGTTGGCGAGAATCTCCTTCCCGCGCTGGGTGTTGAAGAAGTTGGGATCCTGGAACATGCCCGCGATGCCGGCCTTGGTGTTCTTGTCGGCGCTGTTGAGCAGCCACATCAGCAGGAAGAAGGCCATCATCGCGGTCACGAAATCGGCGTAGGCCACCTTCCAGGCCCCGCCGTGGGCGCCGCCGTGGCTGCCCTTCTTCTTCACGATGCGGATCTTGACGTCCGCCTGCTGGTCGGCCAATGCGCGCTACCTCGGCTTGATCTGCCGCACCACTTCCTCCAATTCGCCCGAGCCCGGGCGTTCGGTGGAGGGGATGTTCCGGCGGGCGAATTCCACGGCGGTCACAGGGGCGGCGCCATTGCCGAAGCTGGTGAGGCCCGAGCGCAGGCAGTTGAAATAGAAGGCTTCGGCACCGTTCACGGCGTCAATGTGCTTGGCCAGGGGCGAGAACACCCCGTAGGAAAGCAGGATGCCCAGGAAGGTGCCCACCAGGGCCGAGCCCACGTGTTCGCCGATGACGTTGGGGGGCTGGTCCAGGAAGCCCATGGTGATCACCACGCCCATCACGGCCGCCACGATACCGAAGGCCGGGAAGGCATCGGCCATCACACTCAACGAGGCGCCGGGAGCAGCGTTCTCCGCGTGGTGGACATCCAGATCCGTATCCATCACCAGGTCAATCTCGTCCATCTTCGCGCTGCCGTTGATGAGCAGCTTCATGGAGTCGCAGAAGAAATCCAGGGCGTGGTGGTTCTCCAGGAACGTGGGGTATTTCTTGAAGATTGCCGAATTGTGCGGGTCGTTCACATCCTGTTCCAGGGCGAGCAGGCCGCCCTTCTTGATGTTCACGAAGACCTCGTACTGCATCATCAGCATTTCCATGAACACGGGCTTCGTGTAGGGACTGCCCTTCAAGGGCTTGGTGATGTCCCCCATCACCCGCTTGATGAGCCCCATGGGGTTCGCGGCCAGGAAGGAGCCGACCGCCGCGCCCAGGATGATGATGCCTTCGGCCGGCAGCGGGTGAAGCAGGATGGGGATCTTGCCGCCTTCAATGAGGTAGCCGGTGACCACCGCACCGAACACCATCACCAGGCCGATGATAAAAAACATGCGCCCACTCCTGGTCTGCTCATCGGCGGAGGAGGCCCGGAAGTGAATTCTGGGCTCGGAGGCCCCCCGACGCCCTGGCAGAATGGAGGGCTGGAGGCACCATGAGCCCGTCCACCCCGTCCCTCGGCCCCATCGGCAGCTTCGTGAAGCACCATTTCCGCCATTTCAACGCCGCCGCCCTGGTGGATGCGGCGGAAGGCTACCGGACCTTCCTGGACGGCGGGGGCCAGATGATGCTCTCCATGGCGGGCGCCATGAGCACGGCGGAGCTGGGGCTCTCCCTGGCGGAGATGATCCGGCAGGACAAGATCCACCTCATCACCTGCACCGGCGCCAACCTGGAGGAGGACATCTTCAACTTGGTGGCCCACGATTTCTACGAGCGGGTGCCCCAGTACCGGGACCTGACCCCCACGGACGAGAAGGCCTTGCTCGATCGCCACATGAACCGGGTGACCGACACCTGCATCCCCGAAATGGAGGCCATGCGCCGCATGGAGAAGGCCATGCTGGAGGTGTGGATGGCGGCGGACGCCAAGGGCGAGCGCTACTTCCCCCACGAGTTCTTCCAGCAGGTGCTGAAGAGCGGCAAGTACGAGCCGTACTACCAGATTGATCCGAAGCATTCCTGGATGCTGGCGGCCCTTGAGAAGAACGTGCCCATCGTCGTGCCCGGCTGGGAGGACAGCACCCTGGGCAACATGTACGCCGCCGCCGTGATCCGCGGGGACATCAAGAACGTCCACACCGTGCGCACCGGCATCGAGTACATGACCTGGCTGGCCGAGCACTACACGAAGGCGACGCAGGACGCGCCCCTGGGCATGTTCCAGATCGGCGGCGGCATCGCCGGCGACTTCCCCATCTGTGTGGTGCCCATGCTGCACCAGGATCTGGAGCGCACGGGCGTGCCCCTCTGGGGCTATTTCTGCCAGATCAGCGACAGCACCACCAGCTACGGCTCCTACTCCGGCGCCGTGCCCAACGAGAAAATCACCTGGGGCAAGCTGGGCGCAAACACCCCGAAGTTCATCGTGGAGAGCGACGCCACCATCGTGGCCCCGCTGATCTTCGCTTACCTGCTGGGCTGGTAGGCGGGCCGACGGTTAGCGCAGGTTCCAGACCAGCAGTCGGGCGCCGGGACGGCCTCTCACGGGGACGACCCGGTCCGGTGCCTGTCCGGGGATCTCGAAACTGTGGCTGATGAGCTGGCTGCCGGGTTTCATCTCGCGCAGCGCCTTGGCCCAGAGCGCCGGCATGGGCACGGGCGACAGGAAGGCATAGGCCACATCCATGTCCGCCAGATCCACGCGCCACAGGCTGCCCAGGTGGATGTGGGCGTTGGGCAGGGGCAGGCAGCGCAGCCAGGCCACCAGCCAGGACACGAGCGAGGCCTCCACGCCGAGGAACTGCCCGTCGGGACGCGTCCGGGCGAGATGGGCCACGGGCCCGCCGAGGCCGCAGCCCAGGTCCACGAACCGCAGGGGGCCTTCGGGCAGCAGCGCGCCCAGCTGGTCGCAGGCATCCCGGCTGGCCAGGTAGAGGGGCACCCGGGTAACCAGTCCCCCGCCGAACACGAGCGCCAGGGCCAGGAAGCCGCTCAGGTAGAGCCAGGCGGGCACCGCCGCGCCCCAGAGCAGCCAGCCCAGGAAGGGCAGGACGGCCTGGAGGAGCAGCCAGCGGGGTTCCAGATGGAGACCCCGGGAAAGCCACACGGCCAGCGTGGCCTGCAGCAGCACCCAGACGAGGGGCGGGAATCTCAGGCCCAGACGGGCCAGGACGAGGATGGCAAGGAAGCCCAGGCCCTGCGCCAGCAGGGCGCGGAGGACCGGAGGCAGGCGGCGGAACGGCATGCCCCTATCCTAGACCGGTGACCACCATCGGCCGCTTCGCCCCCTCGCCCACGGGTGTCCTGCACCTGGGCAACCTGCGCACCGCGCTGGCTTCCTGGCTGTCGGCCCGGGCCGCGGGCGGGCGCTGGATCGTGCGGATGGAGGATGTGGACGGCCCCCGCTGCCACCGCGACCTGGGCGAGGCCCAGCTCCGCGACCTCGCGGCCCTGGGGCTTGAAAGCGATGTGCCCGTGCTCTGGCAGTCGGAGCGCGCGGCGGCCTATCGCGCGGCCCTGGACGCGCTCCACACGGCTGGACGGCTCTACCCCTGCGCCTGCAGCCGCAAGGATCTCCAGAAGCTCGCCAGCGCCCCGCACGCGGAGGATGGCCTGCGCCCCTACCCGGGCCGCTGCCGGGAGCGGGTCTGGGAGGGTTTCGACCGGGCGCTGCGGTTCCGCCTGCCGGAGGGCGAGGTGGCCTGGAGCGACTGCCTCCTGGGGCCCCAGACGGATGATCCGGCCCGTCTCACGGGGGATCCGCTCCTCTTCCGCCGCGATGGCTGCTTCGCCTACCACCTGGCCGTGGGGGTGGACGATGGCGCCCAGGGCGTCACCGAGGTGGTGCGGGGCGCCGATCTTCGGGCTGTCACCGCCACCCAGATCCGACTGCAGGAGGCCCTGGGCTTGCCGCGACCGGCCTACGCCCACCTGGGCCTCGTGGCCGCCCTGGACGGCAGCCGCCTGGGCAAGCGGGACGGAGCCCTGGGGCTCGCGGCCCTGGCGGCACAGGGCGTCACCACCCCCGAACTCCTCGGCTGGCTGGGCTGGAGCCTGGGCTGCCTCGATCGCCCGGAGCCCTGCGCCGCCCGGGACTTGATCCCCGCCTTTGGCTGGGCCCGCGTCCCCCAGGGCGAGGTCCGCATCCCCGCCGCCTGGGCCTGACATCAACGAGGGGGGACCGCCTGCTCGCCTTCGGCTCGCGATGTCCCCCCTCGTGCACCCCCACGTGGTGTCCCGGCCAAGCCGGGATACCACGTCTGATCCGCATCGGTACCACACGGGAGCGGCCGGAGCCGCTCCCGTTGGAAGGCCGGTGGGATCAGACCTACTTCTGACCGGCCTTGGCGAAATCACCCGCCACGAAGACCGAAATCTGCGCGGGATCGACGTGCGTGCGGAGGGCCGCCAGGATCTGGTCGCTGGTGAGGGCCTGGACCTTGCGTTCCAGATCCGCCTGCCAAGCCATGGTGCGGCCCAGGTAGAGGTTGTTGGCCAGGCGCCCGGCCAATTCCCGGTCCTGGGCGCGGCTGGAGGCCTGGGCCTGAAGCCACGCGGTCTTGGCGCCCTGGATCTCCTGACTCAGGAACCCCTTGTCCAGCACCTGGGCGATCTCCTCCTTGAAGGCGGTTTCCAGCTTGGCCAGATTGGCGGGGTTGTAGATGGCGAAGCCGTTCCAGACGGCATAGGCATCCTCGGGGTTGGCCGTGAACTGGGAGCCCACGCCGTAGGAGAGGCCCTCCTTCTGGCGGATGCGGTTCGCCAGGCGGCTGTGCAGCGAGCCTCCGCCCAGCATGTAGTTGCCGAGCAGCAGGGCGGGGTAGTCCGGATCCGTGTCCTTCAGGGGCAGGACCAGGCCCGACATGTAGACGGCATTGGCCTTGTCCGGGGTCTCCAGTTTCTCCTCGACGGGCTTCACCGGCACGTAGGCATGGGGAATGCGGGCGTAGGCCTCCGGGGCCTTCCAGGTGCCGAACAGGTGCTCGACCAGGGACTGGGTGGCGGTGGGGTCCACATCCCCCACGATGGCCATCTCGCCGGCGCCCGCGCCGTAGAAGGCATCATGGAAGCGCTTCAGATCCTCCGCCTTGACCGCCTTCAGCTCCGCCAGGGACTCGTCCACGGAATCCACATGCCGCGGATGGCCCTTGGGGTACTGGGCATTGAAGTGCTGCCGGAGGGCCAAGACGGCCTGGAACTGAGGCTCGGCCTTCTGGGCTTCCAGGCCCGCCACCCGCTCCTTCACCAGGGGATCGAGCTCAGAGGCCGGGAAGGCCGGATGCTGGAGCACCTCGGCGACGAGCTTCATGACATCGGGAAAGGACGTCCGTTCCGCCGTGATCATCACCCGCACGCTTTCAGCGCCGCCCATGACGAAGACCTGGGCTTTCAACTGGTCGAAGGCATCCTTCAGTTCCTGGCGGGAGTGCAGCGTGGTGCCGCGCAGGAGCATGGCGGCGGCGAGTTCCGGGGCGGCACCCTTGTCCATCAGACTCTGGGCGCTGCCGAGATCCAGCACCAGCGTGGCGGTGACCATCTCGCCGCGGGTCTTCTTGGCCAGGAGGGCCACCTTCAGCCCCGCAGCGGTGGTGAAGGTCCGCGTGCGGGCGTCAATGTTCGCCGGGCTGGCGTCGAAGGCCTCGCCCTGGGCCACCGCCGCCTTGCCCTGGTAGCCCTTGAGCATGGCCTCCACATCCTTGACCGGCGGGATGACCGTGCGATCGGGATGGGCCGTGGGGATGAACTCGCCCACGGTGCGGTTGCTCGCCTTGAAGTAGTTGGCCGCCACCTGGTCCACCATGGCCGGCGTGACCGCCTGGATGCGGTCGCGGTCCAGGAAGAAGAGGCGCCAGTCGCCCTGGGCGATGGATTCGCTGAGGGCGATGCCGAGGCGGTCGCTCTGGTTCAGGGCCAGGTCCACCTGCTTCAGCAGGCTGGCCTTGGCGCGGTCCACCTCCGCCTGGGTGAAGGGCTGGGCCTTCGTGTCCTCCAGCACCTTCAGCAGCGTCGCCTTCGCCTCGGCCAGATTCACATCCTTGGGCACGGTCGCGCCGAACAGGATGAAGCCCGGCTCCCGGGTTTCGCCGTAGTAGGGAAACACCTGGGCCGCCTGCTTGGCTTCCACCAGGGCCTTGTAGAGCCGTCCTGAGGGCGCCTCGGTCATGAGGCTCGCCAGCACCTGCAGGGCCGCGCTGTCAGGATCGGAACCCGCGCAGGTCTTGTAGGCTGCCATCACCGCCTGGATGTCGCCCACGCGGCGGACGGTGACGCTGCGCTCGCCATCCTGCACGGGATCGAGGGTGTAGGTCGTCTGGAGGGTCCGGGTGGGCCGGGGGATGGCGCCGAAACGCGCCTGGATCTTCGCCAGGGTCTTCGCCGGGTCGAACTTCCCGGAAACCAGCAGCACGGCGTTATCCGGCTGGTAGTAGGTGTGGTAGAAGGCCTGCAGGTGCGCGATGTTCACATGCTCGATGTCCGAGCGGGCGCCAATGGTGGACTTGCCGTAGGCCTGCCAGTCGAAGGCCTTCGAGAGGGTGCGATCGAGGGTGACGCGGATGGGGCTGTTCTCGCCCATCTCGAACTCGTTGCGCACCACCGTCATCTCGCCCGTCTGGGTCTTGGGGTTCCAGAGGTCGTTCCCATCAATGTTCGCGTGGACCATGCGGTCCGATTCCAGATCCAGGATTTTGTCGAGGTTGGCGTCGCCGGCCGGAAAGGTCACGAAGTAGTTGGTGCGGTCGTAGGACGTGGAGCCGTTGAAGCGCGCGCCGACGCTGTTGAGCACTGCCACGGGATTCGGATGCCCGTCCTTCCCGCTGAATGTCCGGGAGGGCTTGAACATCAGGTGCTCCAGCAGGTGGGCCATGCCCGTCTCGCCGTAGCTCTCGTTCCGGGAGCCCACGAGGTAGGTGACATTCACCGTCGTGGTGGGCTTGCTGGCATCGGGAAACAGCAGCACCTTCAGGCCGTTGGCCAGGTCGTATTCCGTGATGCCCTCCACCGACGCCACCTTCACCGGGGCGGGCAGGGGTTTGGCAGCCGGGGCGGTCCGGAGCGCGGGCGCCTCCCCGGCCACGAGCGCCATGGCCAACAGGCCGCCCAGCGGCCAGACAAAACGACGGTGGAAGGGCATGTGGCCTCCGGATGCGAAAGATCCCTGTGTGGGAAAGTCCCAGGGTAGGGAAGAACCGCCCGGATGTTAATCACCCTTGATGTTAAGAATTGTTAAGAATCGGCCAGCCATCGCCCGAGGTCACGTTCCCATGCCATTCGGAGATCTTCCAGCCGCAAGCCTTTGCCCTTGTTCGGCGCGGCCTGGAGCAGGCCCTGGGCGCTGGGATGGGGCAGCGGATGCAGGTCGAAGGGAGGCACCTCTTTCGCAAGGGCGGGCAGGCGTTCCAGCACCCAGCGGGGCCGGGTGCCGAAGGCGAGGACGCGCAGCGGATCACCCCTCCCGGCGGCGGCCCGGGTCAGGTCCCCGGCCAGCCGCGCCAGGTTGGCTGGACTGCGGAGTTCGCGGTCCGTGGGCGCGCGGAAATGCTCCCCATCGTTCGTCGGACAGGCGGGCCAGGCATTGCTGAGCGCCACGCCCCGCAGCACCGGGCGCAGTCCCCGCGCCTTCAGCCGAGCGCCGTCCCAGTCCTCCCACGCCGCGTCGGGCACCTCCGCCAGGCCCGCCGCCGCCAGGGCCCGGTACACGGCGATACCCGCGCCATCCCCCCAGAAGGGAATGCCGGACTGGTCGGCCCCGCGCGGGCCGGGGGCCTCGCCGAAGAGCATGACGCGAACGGGCCCGGAGAGCGGGAAGAGGGCGGGGACGGGTTGGCCGAGGATGCGGGGCATGACTGGCTCTCCAGGCGGGGGGCTACACCTGCACCACGCCCCCGTCCAGGTTGAGGCACTGCCCCACCTGCATGGTATTGGCGGGATTCAGCAGCCAGGCGATGCCGTGGGCGATCTCTTCGGCCTGGAAGAAGCGCTTCACCGGGACCGCATTCTCGGCCTGGGCGCGGAACTCGGCCTCGCTCTGGCCGGTGACGGCGGCGATCTGCCGGATGCCGGTCTGGGCCATGTCGGTGTCAATCCAGCCCGGCGCCACGGCGTTCACCACGATGCCCTTCCCGATGAGTTCCAGCGCCAGGGCCTTGGCCAGGCCGTGGAGGCCGTGCTTCGCGGCACAGTAGGCCCCGTAGCCGGGCACGCCGAAACGCCCGAGCACACTCGAGACGAGGACGATGCGCCCACCGGAGCCCATCCGGGGCAGGAAAGCCCGCACCGTGTTCCACGGGCCGGTGAGATCGGCGGCGACGATCTCGTCGAAGAAGGCGTCCGTGGGCTGCCCCTCGCTGTTCGCATCCTGGTCCACGGGCGTCATGCCGGAGATGCCCGCAGCGGCCACCAGACCGTCGAGGGAAGCCAGGCCCCCGGCGATCGCCGCCAGCCGGGTGCGGTCGGTCACATCCGCCTCGAAGGTCTCCGCCGTCCCTCCGGTCTGCCGGACAGATTCGGCCGTAACCTCCAAAGCCGGTTTATCCCGCCCCAGCAGCAGCAGGCGCGCGCCCTCGGAAGCAGCCAGATGCAGGGCACAGGCCCGGCCGAGGCCGCGCGAGGCGCCGGTGATGAGGATGGTGCGGGTCATGGAACCTCCTGGTTAGGAACGAGACTCTGGCACCCCATGCCTGGATGCCTATCTTTTAAATTCTGCTGGAGAAGTCATGACCTGGGATGGTCGGAATGTACGGCGGGGGTCTTCCATGTCCGCGAATCCGGAATGCCGGGGGGGACTCTGGTCCCTGGGCGATGGACAGCGACTGCCCAATACCCTGGATGCCCTGCCCCTCGAAATGGGTGATCCAGGGCATCCCGCCCGCCTGCGCCCGGCGGATCTGGAGGATCCCGAGGGGTTCCGCACCCGCCTGAACGCCTGGCTGCTGAAGCAGCGCTGACTCGCCTCATCCGCACAGCACCGTGCCGCCGTTGACGTTGAGCACCTCGCCGGTGATGGCAGCGGCCCAGGGGCTCAGCAGGAAGGCCACGGGGCCGGCCAAGTCCTCGGCTTCGGGGATGTGCCCCAGGGGAAACGCCGCCGCGATGCGCTTCCGCTGGTCGGCATCGGCCCGCAGGGCGCTGGCGCTCATGTCCGTGTCCACCCAGCCCGGCGCCACGGCGTTCACGCGGATGCCATCGGGGCCCAGTTCCGGCGCCAGGGACTTCACCAGCGAGATGACGGCGCCCTTGCTGGCCGCGTAGGCGCCATGCCGCGCTTCGCCGCGCTGGCCGGCGGTACTGCTCAGGAGCACGATGGCGCCACCGCCACTGCGCCGCAGGGCGGGGATGATCTCGGCGTTCCAGCGGAAGAGGCCGGTGACATTGGTTTCCAGAATGTCCTGGAGCACGGACTCGTCTTCCAGTTCGGCGGGCGTGGCGGCCCAGATGCCGGCGTTGCCCACGAAGGCGTCGAGCCCGCCCCAGGTCGCTTCCACCGCAGCCACGGCCACCTGGGCGTCCTCCCGGCGGCGCTGGTCCGCCCGGATGGCCAGGACATCGCGCCCTTGGGCCCGCAGCTCGCCCTGGAGATCCAGAGCTGCCTGCTCCTGGCTGAGGTAAGTGAAAGCCACCCGCGCGCCGAGGCCGGCCAGCAGCCGCACGGTGGCGGCGCCGATGCCCCGGCTGCCACCGGTGACGAGGATGCGTTGGGAAGCGAGGTTCAGCGGCATGGCGAAGGCTCCTGGCTGCGAAGGACGCAGCGGTCGTGGAGGCGGGGGATGAGATCCCCCAGCCGGGATTCGGGAACAAGGAAGGCGACAGATACCGTGCTGCTGCCCGTGAGGAGGCCCCCCACGGATTCGTGGCCCAGGGCGGCCAGGTGGCGCAGGGCCGCCATGGGGTCGGCGCGCAGGCCCTCGCCCACCAGGGCCACCACGGCCCAGCCGCAGGCCAGCTCCGCGCCCCCGGCCTCGAGGTCGGCCAGCAGCTCGACGGCGGCCGGCGTGTCGGGCCGCACGGCCAGCAGGGTGCCCGCGGGGCTGGAGACGAGGCCGAAGCGCAGGGCCCCGGCCTCCTCCAGACGCCGGGCAGCGTCGAGCGGCGGTTCCAGGCCCGCCGCCGGGGGAAAGCGGAGGAGGCTGAGCCCCTCCTTGTAGGCCACGGAGGTGACTTCGCCGGGCGTGCGCGGGGGCGGCACCGGCAGGATCTCCGTGCGGGAGGCGCCGGGGCGCAGCGTGTTGGCCACCACCAGGCGGAACCCCGCCCGGCCGCCGGGGGCCAGGGAATCGGCGTGGAGCACCTTGGCGCCGAAGGCGCTGAGGGCCTCGGCCTCGCCCAGGCTCATGCGGGGGATGGGCCGGGCCTCGGGCACGAGGCTGGGATCGGCGGTGAGGACGCCATCCACGTCGGTCCAGATCTGCACCTCCACAGCGCCCAGGGCCTCGCCCAGCAGGGTGGCGCTGGTATCCGACCCGCCCCGGCCGAGGGTGGTGGTGGCGCCATCGGGTGCGGCGCCCAGGAAGCCCTGGGTCACCCAGAGGGCGCCGTCGGCCAGGGCCTCGCGCCAGGGCTCCGTCGCGGCGCGCAGGGCGGGCAGGTTCACCCGGGCCTTGCCGAAGCGGGCGTCGGTGCGCATCACCTCCCGCACATCGCGGAAGGCGGCACCGAAGCAGGCCGCGGCGAGGTGGGCGGAGAGGGTCTCGCCCGCCGCCAGCGCCGCATCCCGGCCCCGGGCCGTGGCCTCACCGAGGAGTGCCATGCCCGTGACCAGCTGATCCAGCCGGGCCAGGATCGGCCCCCAGACCGGGCGCACGGCCTCCGCCAGTCCGAGTTCCATGGCCACGGCGGCGTGGTGATCCCGCAGGGCCGCGAGCAGGACCTGGGCGGCGGGCAGATCGCCCCGCCCCGCCGATGCCACGGCCTCCAGGATGCGATCCGTGGTGCCCTTGAGGGCCGACACCACCACCAATCCCCCGGCAGGCAATTCCTCGCGCACGATGGCTGCCGCCCGCCGCAGCGCCGCAGCGCCGCCCACGGAGCTGCCGCCGAATTTCAGGACGCGGAGACTCATGGCGCCACCTCCGCCAACAGCCGGTCCAGCCATGCAGCCACCTGGCCCCACTCCATGAGAAAGGCGTCGTGGCCGTGCGGCGTGTGCAGCCAGTCGAGGCGGACGGGGGCGCCGGCGGCTCGGGCGGCCTCGGCCAGTTCCCGGATGAGCGCGGGAACGAAGAGCTGGTCCGAATCCATGCCCAGGAGGTGCAGGGGCGCCTTCAGGCCGCCGAGGGCCTTGGTCAATCCACCGCGTCCCCGGCCCAGGTCGTGGGCGTCCCAGGCCTTCAGGAGGGCCAGGTAGCTCTCCCGGGTGAAGCGTTCAGCCAAGGCGCGGCCGTGGTGATCCAGCCAGCCCTGGATGCCGCCTTCCGCGAACCGGCCGTTGAGGCTCTCCGACGTGCGGAAGGTGAGCATGGCCGCATGGCGCGCCAGGGCGATGGCGGCCTCGTCGGGGATCGAGGCATCCTCGAGGATGCGGCGCTGGACGTGGTTCTGGCCGAGGATCCAGGCGTCGCTGCGCCCCCCGGTGCCGATGACGCCGAGGGCGCCGATCCGGTCCGGCAGCCGCAGGGCCAGTTCCAAGGCCACCATGCCGCCCAGGCTCCCGCCGACGGCGGCGTCGAAACGCAGGTCCTCCGCCTCGATCCAGACGGCCAGGGCTTCGGCCATGTCGCGCGGCGTGAGGTCGGGAAAGGGCTCGCCCTTCCGCGGTCCCGTGGAGCCGTAGCAGGAGCCCGGCAGGTTGGGGGCCCACACCGTCGCGCGGTCCTCGGCCAGGGGCGCGTCCCCGGCGAAGAGCGGCCCCCACCAGCCCTTCGGGCCATCGGGGAACACGCCCCCCGTGAGGGCATGGATGAGCAGCACCTTCGCGGGGCCGCTGCCGATGCGACGCCAGGCGAGGCTGGCCTCCAGCGTCTGGCCGCATTCGAGCGGAAGGGGAAAGCAGGTCGTGCAAGTCATCAACGCTCCAGGCAGGGGCAATGCCACCGAAAAGAACCCTGGCCACAAAACCCACAAAGGACACAAAAGAGGAATTCGCGACTTGGTGTCCTTTGTGGCCGGATCCTGTTTGGGGCAGGTCAATTCAGGCGTGGATCGCTCCGAGGGCCTGCTCCAGATCTTCGACGAGATCGTCCAGATGCTCCAGTCCCACCGAGAGCCGGATGAGATCGTCACCCACACCCGTGGCCAGCCGCGCTTCGGGGCTCAGCTGCTGGTGGGTGGTGGTGGCGGGGTGGATGATGAGGCTCTTGGCATCGCCCACATTGGCGAGGCGCGAGAAGAGCTTCACCCGGTCAATGACGGCCTTGCCGGCCTCCAGCCCGCCCCGCACGCCGAAGGTGAGGATGCCGCCGAAACCGGCGCCAGGCCGGAAGAAGCGGCTTGCATGCGCATGGCCCGGCGCGTCGGGAAGGCCGGGGTAGTTCACCCAGGCCACCTCCGGCCGCGCTTCGAGCCATTGGGCCAGGGCCAGGGCGTTCTGCCCGTGGCGCTCGAGGCGCAGGGGCAGGGTCTCGATGCCCTGGAGGATGAGGAAGGCGTTGAAGGGGCTCAGCGCCGCGCCGGTGTCGCGGAGGCCCTCGAGGCGGGCCTTGGTGATGAAGGCCGCGGGGCCCGCGAGGTCGGAGAGGACGGCGCCGTGGTAGGCGTCGCAGGGCTCCGTGAACTCGGGAAACATCCCGTTGCGCCAGTCGAAGGTGCCGCCGTCCACGATGACGCCCGCGAGGCTGGTGCCGTGACCGCCCAGATACTTCGTGGCGCTGTGAACGACGAGATCCGCGCCGAACCGCAGCGGGTTGAGCAGGTAGGGGCTGGCCAGGGTGTTGTCCACGATCAGCGGCACACCGGCTTCATGCGCGATCGCTGCGATCACGTCGAACTCCGGCACGTCGAGCTTGGGATTGCCGAGCGCCTCGACGTAGACGGCGCGGGTGGCGGGCGTAAGGGCCTCGCGGAAGGCCGACGGGTCCGTGCTATCCACAAACGTGGCCGTGATGCCCAGGCGCGGGAGCGTGTGGTGCAGCAGGTTGTAGGTGCCGCCGTAGAGGTTGTTCCCCGCCACCACATGATCGCCCTTCCGCAGGAGCGTCGTGAGCGCGAGGGTGATGGCCGCCTGGCCCGAAGCCACGGCCAGCGCGCCGATCCCGCCCTCCAGCTCCGCCACGCGCTGCTCCAGCACGGCGGTGGTGGGATTCATCAACCGGGTGTAGATGTTCCCCGGCACCTCGAGGTTGAAGAGGGCCGCGCCGTGTTCGGTGGAATCGAACACGTAGCTGGTGGTCTGGTAGATGGGCACCGCGCGGCTGCGGGTATCCCGGTCGGGCGTGTGGCCCCCGTGCAGGGCGAGGGTTTCGAAGCGGGGAGTCTGGGTGGCGGTGGCGCCCATGGCGTCTCCTGAAGAGGAAGGTTGAGAAGGCCGAGGCCCTGTCCGTCCAAGCAAGTCCAGAAGTCGCAAACGCCGAAGGGGCCCGATCGCTCGGGCCCCTTCGGCATGTTGTCAGTTCGACACAGCTCGACATCTCTCCATGATTGCTCACGGCAGGAATTGGCACCTTGCGTTCGCAGGTTGCCAAGGTTTCACAGGGCCCGTCCCTCCACCTTTCTGGATAACTCGCTATGGAACTGGCAAGGATCTCGTGTAAGAACGGCCCCTCAGGGCCGGTGGATGAAGGTAGCGCAAGAGCACCCGGGCCTGCAACCCGGAAGTTCACTTCGGCGAGGTTGGGGACGGCAAGGCCGCGATGGGGGCCGGGAATTTCTTTGGAGAGGGACACCTTTCGGGTCAAGTCGTTGTCAATGGCCCACGCAAGACAGGCCCCCAGGATGGCAAGCATGGGGAGGAACGAACCGAAATGTGCCTGCTTCGATCCGGAGAGAACGACCGTACCCGCAGTGATCAGAAGCATCCCGAGAGCGATGCGGCGATCAAACGTACTCCCGGAACACGAACCAGGCGAGAAGGGTTGTCAGTACACCCTCTGCGTTGAGCAGCAGTTTGGCCGCCAGGGTGCTGGCTCCAAACAATAGGGCCGCGCCCATCGCTGCCATCACGCCTCGATCCCGCCATGTCTTCATGCCTCAAGTCCTCCTCATCGCCGGTTGAAACCTTGCATTTATTCTCGGATCGCAACTATGGGTATCCACCATGCATTCGTGCGTCAGAAGGGCTACACACCAAACTCTTTGGCCGTCGAGCTGCCGTGAGCCTACACTCACATCACGATTCAACAGTTGCGAGGTGGGCCTATGGGGTGGCTGTCTGCTTGTTCAATCCAAAAAATGAGGCTCAAGGGACACCGCAGGGCAGTGTTTGTCTTCGGATGTCTTTTGGCGGCGTGCCTGGCCTGGCCTTGCAGCGCTGTTGTGCAGGGAACACCGAAAAGGGCCGGAGATACCTACCGCGACTGCATTGCAAAGTACGAGGCAACGGGACACCCTTACGATGCCACACACCTGGGAATATCCTTTTATTTCGGTTTTTTCTCAGATGCCCCGCAGAGCGACCAGGAGGCCCTGAAGTGGTTCGAAATAGGTGCTGATAAAGGTGATGCCCAGGCAGGCCTTTTCCTGGGCGAAATGTATAAACTCGGTCGAGGCGTCACTGCCAACATTCAGGAAGCCAAGAAGTGGTACGCCTTCGCCGCCAACAAAGGCAGTGCCGAAGGCCAGGAGAAGCTCGGGGATATGTATTATAACGGCGAGGCCGGGCCACGTAATTATGCCGAGGCGATAAAGTGGTATCTGCTTGCAGCCGAACATAGCTGCACCCCCGAGGCTTCTGAGAAGGTTGGGGAAATGTTTATGTCAGGAGAGGGAGTAGGTGAGAATTATCCAGACGCTCTTAAACCCGACCTATTCCTTGCATCGTCCCGAGCCCCAACTCCCCAGAACTGATGTTCGTCTAGGACCCAGTATGCCGTGTGTAAGTCCGATATGAGCAGGCTGAGCGCCAATTTGGGCGGGCCACG
>JAJYRN010000011.1 GCA_021794095.1 Acidobacteriota bacterium
GGATGTAGGTGTCCGTCGTGATCTCGCCCGCCACCAGCACCAGCCCCGTGGTCAGCAGGGTCTCGCAGGCCACGCGGCTGCGGGCGTCATCCTTCAGGGCCGCATCCAGAACCGCATCGGAAATCTGATCGGCCATCTTGTCCGGATGGCCTTCCGTGACGCTTTCAGAGGTGAAGAGGCGCTTGTCCATGTTCATGCAAGAAGCTCCAAGGAGGGTGGTTGGGTTAGGGGTGGGCGACGTGGATCATGTCGGAGAACAGGCGCATGCGTTCCTGGATGCAGGCGGGGGTGACCGTTTCAAGACGCGCGGTCCCGAAGGCCTCCACGGTGAAACTGGCCATGACGGTGCCGGCGAGGGTGGCCCGTTTCAGGGTCTGGAGATCCAGGGCATCGGTCGAAGCCAGGTAGCCCAGGAACCCGCCCGCAAAGGTATCGCCCGCTCCCGTGGGATCCTGAACGTGCTCCAGGGGAAAAGCCGGAGCCATGAAGTAGCCGTCCGGTGTGAACAGGGACACCCCATGCTCGCCCCGCTTCACCACCAGGATGCGCGGGCCCAGATCGCAGATCTTCCGGTAGGCCTGCACCAGGTTGTGCTCTCCGCTGAGGCTGCGGGCTTCTGTTTCGTTGACGAGCAGGATGTCGGTGGTCTTCAGGACGGCCAGCAGGGCCTCCCGGGCGCCCTCGATCCAGAAATTCATGGTGTCCAGGGCGACCCAGCGGGGCCGCCGGGCCATCTGGTTCACCACGTTCAGCTGGAGGACGGGATCAATGTTGCCCAGGAACAGAAAGGGCGCCGTGCGGCTCTTTTCGGGGAGGACGGGGCGGAACGTGGCGAAGACGTTCAGCTGCGTGTCCAGGGTCTGGGCTTCGTTCAGGTCCTGGTCGTAGCGGCCCTTCCAGCGGAAGGATTGCCCAGGCACTTGCACGAGGCCTTCCAGGCCGATGGGCCGGTCCTGGAACACCTTGAAGTGCTCG
The DNA here is from genome assembly GCA_021794095.1 of Acidobacteriota bacterium. Lineage (GTDB taxonomy): Bacteria > Acidobacteriota > Holophagae > Holophagales > Holophagaceae > Geothrix. The sequence goes on from JAJYRN010000011.1 coordinate 976, forward strand.
GGGCCAAAATCCTGGCCGACCACGGCGACCACTTCGACGGGCTTGAAATGGCTGGCGCTCAGGGAGAAATAGCTGGCGGATCCCCCCAGGATGTTGCTCCGGGTGCCCGAGGGTGTGGCCAGGTCATCGAAGGCGACGCTGCCAATGACCAGCAGGCTCATGGGCGCTCCCAGGGCTGGGGACCGGGATGGAATGGGCGGGATACCACGGCTTCTCCTCTCACCCTTCAAATCCGTCTGATTTGCAGGGTGAGCGCCGTTGTTGCCTCCGGCTCCAGCCGGGTTCGAGCCTGGGGCGGAAGAACCGCCTCGCAACGCTCCTCGAAGCTCCAAGGCTACCACAAGCCGGGTCAGGCTCCACTCAGGCCGACGCGCCGTCCTGGTCCAGCACATCCAGCTCCAGGCCCACGGCCTGGCGGGGGGCGTCGGGCCGCTCGATCCATTCGACCCGGGCGCCCAGGAGCTGGGCGAGTTGCGTCAGGCCTTCCCGGGCCTCGGTGTGGAGGCCCGCGGCCAGATCCGGGTGGAGTGTCAGGCGCACCTGGGCGCCCCGCAGGCGTTCGCCCAGGCGCACCAGCTCCCGGTAGGCCTTCAGGAGGGCGGTCTCGGGGCTGGCCAAGCGGCCCGTGCCGGCACAGGCCGGGCAGGGCTGGGTGAGCAGGCGCTCCAGGGAGGGCCCGGTGCGCTTCCGGGTCAGCTCCACCAGGCCGAACTCGGAAATGGCGCCGGCGCGGGCATGGTTGCGGTCGCGCTTCAGTTCCTCCTGGAGCCGGGTGAGCACGGCTTCCCGATGGGCCGGGTCCACCATGTCAATGAAGTCAATGACCACGATGCCGCCCAGGTTGCGCAGCCGCAGCTGCCGCACGGCCTCGGGGATGGCCTCGAGGTTGGTGAGGAAGACCGTCTCCTCCAGATCCTTCTTCCCCACGAACTTGCCAGTGTTCACATCCACGCTGACCAGGGCTTCGGTCTGGTTGAGGACGATGGAGCCGCCATGCTTGAGGAAGACCTTGGGCTGGCGCGCCGCCTCGATCTCCTGCTCGATGCCGAAGGCGTCGAAGATGGGCAGATCCGAGGTGAAGCGCTTGACCCGGTTGACCCACTCGGGGTGCAGCTTCTCGACGAAGGCCACCACCTCCGCATGAATGGCGGCGTCATCCACCCAGAAACTGGCCACTTCCTCGCGGAAGATGTCCCGCAGCACCTTCTGGAGCAGCCGGAGATCCTGCCACACCAGCCGCGAGGGCGGAACCCGGGCGGCCTGGGTCTGGATCTCCTCCCACATCTGGCGCAGGAAGGCCACATCGCCCACCAGATCTTCGTCCTTCTCGCCGATGGCCGCCGTGCGGACGATGAAGCCCTCGCCCGGCTGGGCATGGCTGCGGATGAGTTCCCGAAGGCGCTCACGTTCCTCGGGATCGGTGATCTTCCGGGAGATGCCGATGTGCTCGATGCCGGGCATGAGCACCAGGAACCGCCCCGGGAAGCTGAGGTGGCGGGAGAGGCGCGGACCCTTGGAACCGATGGGATCCTTCACCACCTGGACCAGGGTCTCCTCGCCTTCTTTGAGGGGCGGCAGCGGGGGCGGTGCGGGCGGAAGATCCTCCACGGCGGCTTCCTCGGCGCCTTCGCCCTCCTCCTCGGGGCCCAGATCCCCCGCCAGGCGGTGGGCGACCGGATCGTCGAGGTAGAGGAAACCGTCCTTTGCCCCGCCGATGTTGACGAAGGCGCTCTGCATGCCGGGGAGCAATTTGGCCACCCGGCCCTTGTAGACATCCCCCACCTGGCTGCGGGTCATCGTGCGCTCGATGAACAGCTCGCAGAGCTGGCCGTTCTCAAGCAGGGCGATGCGCGTCTCCAGGGGGGTCGCATTGACCACCAGGGACTTCCGGACTTCCATGGAACCAACCTTTCAGAACCGTGCGGGAGGGGCGCCATGCCCTGCCGCGGATCCCAGGGCCATGCCAGGCCGAAGGACAACTCTTTTCTACCATGAGCTTTGGATGCCGGTGCCTGGTGAAAAGGTTCCGCTTCCGGCATTTATTTGGGCCGGGCTTCCTACTCGGAAAAGGCTTGGGCGCAGAGCGGGGTCCGCTCCTGGGTCCGGGCTTCGGTGATGCGGTTGCGCCCGTCCACGAAGACCACCCGGGGTGCGTGAACCTCCTGCTCCTCGGGGGACATCCAGCCGTAGGCGGCGATGATGACCAGATCCCCCTTCTGGACCAGATGGGCGGCGGCGCCATTGATGCCGACTTCGCCGGAACCCGGCGTTCCCGGGATGACGTAGGTCGAGAGGCGCGAGCCATTGGTGACATCGTAGATGTCCACCTTCTCGTTCTCCAGGAACCCAGCGGCTTCGATCAGCAGCGGATCCAGCGTGATGGAGCCGACATAATCCACATCGGCCCGGGTGACCGTGGCGCGATGGATCTTTCCGAGCAGGAAGTGGCGCAGCATGCTCCCTCCGGTCCAGGCTCTCGACAGAGTCCCGGCCAACGGACAAGCATGGCGCCAGGTGAACCCTGGGTCCAGCCTCGATTTTGTGCTAATTGAACAGCACCACGTGGAGGTTGATGCCCAGTCCCACATGGGGCGGGGGCACGGGCGGGGGCGCCATGGGCAGGCTGAAGGCGCCTTCGATGTCCAGCCGGGCCGAGGGATCCGTGATCCGCCGCAGCAGCCAGCGGCCATCCATGAAGACATAGCAGCGGGAAGGATCGCCGGGGATCAGGGCTACGTAGTGCCGTTCGCGGGGGCGCCAGTAGCCGGCCATCCAGGGGGGCGCCAGGTAGCGCCCGGGATGCTGCCGGTCCTCGTAGCGGTAGGGCCGGCCACGCCAGGCGCCCCGGTCGTCGCGGCCCCGGCCCCGACCGGGCCGCTCGCGGTCATCCCGGCGTTCTTCCCCGCGGCCCCGCCCGCGATGTTCGTCCCGGTCCCGGCGGTCCTCCTGATCCCCGTGGCGGCCACGGTCATGATCCGGCTGGGCCTGGGCAGGGGCGCCCTGGAAGGCCAGGGCGAGCAGAAGGGCGGGAGCGAGCATGGGTCTGAACATGGAACCTCCGGAGGTGTCCGTTGTTTCCAGACTAGGCGCTTTTCCGCCCCCCGCCATGCATCGAAAGGACTAGGAGCCCATGCACGTTTTCGCGTGCGGGGCGTTCCAGGGAGGTGGGCAGATCTCTAGCTCGCCTGCGGGCTCAGGCTCACGTTCAGGCCAGCGCCTTCGGGCGAGGGGGACAGCACCACATTGTCAATGAGGCGGGTGGAGCCGACATGGGCGGCCACACAGAGGGCCACGGTGCGGTCCACGGTGCCATCGTGGGATTCAAGGGTCTGGGCATCCACCAGTTCGACGTACTGGACGTCATCCACCTCCGGCAGGGGCGCCTGGGCCAGTTCCAGCAGGCGGGCGGTGCTGCGCTCCCCGGCATCGAAGGCGGCCTTGGCGGCCAGCAGACCCCGGCTGAGGGCCAGGGCGCGGGTGCGGTCCTCGGGCTTGAGATAGGCGTTCCGGCTGCTCAGGGCCAGGCCGTCGGCTTCCCGGATGGTGGGTACCACCACCACATCCACGGGCATGTTGAGATCCCGCACCATGCGGCGGATGACCACGGCCTGCTGGTAGTCCTTCTGGCCGAAGAATGCCAGGTCAGGCTGGACGATGTGGAAGAGCTTGGCGACCACCGTGGCCACGCCCCGGAAGTGGCCGGGACGGAAGCGCCCGCAGAGGGGCTCGGCCAGGCGGCCGGGCTCCACATGGGTCTGGAACCCCGTGGGATAGATCTCCGACACCTCGGGGATGAACAGCACGTTGGCGCCGGTTTCGAGGCAGAGGCCCTGGTCCCGTTCCAGATCCCGGGGATAGTTCGCGAGATCCTCGCCCGGTCCGAACTGGGCCGGATTCACAAAGATGGACACGACGGTGGCGTCGCAGCGGGCGGCGCTCTGGCGGATCAGGGCCCCATGGCCCTCGTGCAGGAACCCCATGGTGGGCACGAAGCCGATCCGCTGACCCTGCTCGCGGTGGGTCCGCAGGAGAGCCCTCAAATCTGCAATGGTACGCACAACACGCATGGCCAAAAACGACTCCCTTTCGGTAGTGCCGCTCAGAATACCCGGCTTCGGGTCAGGGTTTCCACTGGACCACGGCCGGACGGACGGCTTCTGGAAGGGTATAGGATTCCCGGGCATCCGGGAAGCCTCCGCTCCGCACATCCTCGGCCCAGGCGGCCAGGGCGGCCCGCAGATCCTGGAATCCCTGGGCATAGCGCCGCACGAATTTCGGGCCGGGTTCGGGGATCAGGCCCAGGACATCGTGGAACACCAGCACCTGGCCGGAGCAGGCGGGACCGGCCCCGATGCCGATGGTGGGGATGGACAGGGTCTCCGTCACCCGGGCGGCGAGATCCGCGGGGATGCCCTCCAGCACCAGGGCGAAGCAGCCCGCCTCCTGCAGGCGATGGGCATCCTCCAGGAGGGCGATGGCGTCGCCCTTGCCCCGGCCCTGCACCTTGTAGCCCCCCATGGGGTTGAGGCTCTGGGGCGTGAGGCCCAGGTGCCCCATGACCGGAATCTCGGCATCCAGGAGGGCGTGGATCATGGGCAGCCGCTTGGCGCCGCCTTCCAGCTTGACGCCGGCCGCGCCTCGCTGGAGGAAGCCCCCGGCGTTCCGCAGGGTGTCCTCCACGCTCAGGTGGAAGCTCAGGTAGGGCATATCGGCCAGGAGCAGGGCCCGGGGGTGGGTGCGGGCCACCGCCTCCAGGTGGTGGTTCATCATGGCCATGCTGACCGGCAGCGTGTTCTCGAAGCCCAGGCAGACATTCCCCACGCTGTCCCCCACCAGGATCATGTCCACCCCGGCGGCATCGGCGATGCGGGCGGTGGGGGCATCGTAGGCGGTGGTCATCACCAGCCGCCGTCCTTCGCGGGCCCAGGTGTGGATCTGGGGCAGGGTGACGCGGGCGTGGGATTCAGGGGCCTGGTGGCTCATGGGGTCTCCGCTGGAAGGTCGAAGCCGTGGCCCTCCATGAGTACACGAAGCAGCCAGCCCTGGGACAGAGGATTCGAGACCGACGCAGAGGCCGCGAAGCGGGCGGGCGGTCCCCCTCGTCGGGCATCAGACCGAGTTGCCATCAATGAATGAGCAATGCCTTTGAACCACGAAGACGAAAAGACCACGAAGTAAATCCATGCCTTCTGTTTCTATGTCTGGATTCGTGGTCTTCCTGTCTTTGTGGTGAATCTTTTGCTTGGATTGCCAAGAGGCATCAAACCTCCGGCAGCGCGGGCAGGTTCATCTGGGTGGGGGTCCAGTCCTCCAGGGAATCGGTGCGGTCGGGCAGCACGAAACGCAGGCCCACCGCCTCCACGGTTTCCTTGAACCGGTGGAGGTCCTCCCGGCCGAGGAAGGCGATTTCCTGGCCCTCGGGCAGCCGGGCCCAGAGCTGCTGGAAGCTGGGGAAGGCTTCCTGCATGCGGGCGCGGGCGCCCAGCTTCTCCCCCCGATGCAGCAGAAGGGCGGCCCCTTCGGCGCTGGCCTCCAGGACCTCCGCCGGGTGCTGAAGGCTCCGGGCGGCGGCCAGCACCTCGCTCCAGGCCTGGAGGGTTTCCTGGGCCACGGTTTCCGAGGGCGGCACCGTGGAGAGCAGCAGGGCGTGGGCCCGGTGCCACTCCTGTTCCAGCAGGCGGGAATCGCTGCCCTCCACGGGCCCCTTCAGGTTCTCCAGGATGGTCCAGCCCTGTTCCGGGGCCTCCTGGTGGCGGCGCTGGGCCTCGCGGGCCTCGGCCTGGGCGAACCGGAGCAGGGCCAGGCGCTGACGCCAGAGGAAGCCGGTGGTCTCGTACTGGGTGGCGGCGGCCTGGTAGAGGCGGGCGGCATCGCGCCAGGCGCTGCGGAAGTGGGCCACCTCGGCCTGGAGGAGCATCTGGTCGCCCAGTTCCTCCGGGGCGAGCACGGCGGGCCGGGTGGCCAGGGCGGCGAGCTGGGCGTGGTCAGCGGCCACCAGGTCGCCCAGGGCCGCCAGGGTCCGGGCCTTCCAGGCGTGGGCCATGGAGACCGCCGCCGCATCGCCCAGGCCCTCCGCATGCTGGAGGGCGCGCTCCAGGTGGGACAGCGCCGCCCCCAGGCTCTGCTGGAGGCTCCGGGCGGAGCCCAGGGCCAGGTGGGCCTGGAGCTGGAGCGCCGCATCGGACTGCAAACGGGCGGTCTGGAGGGCCGCCTGGAGCAGGTTGAGGCCGCCCTCGGTCTGCCCCTGGGCCAGCCGCACCCGGCCCAGGGCGATCTGGACGGGCACGAGGCCCCGGAAATCCTGAAGGGGCTCCAGGAGGCGCAAGCTGGATTGGAGCAGGGTGGCCGCCCGGTGGAACTGGGCCTGGCCGGTCAGCGCCCGGCCCAGGGCCAGCAGCAGCGCGGCCTGATCCTGCGGCCGCGGCTTGCCGCCGCTGCCGTTCAGGAGCTGGAGGCCCTCCTCCAGGGCCCGGATGCCCTTGGTCATGAAGCCCTGGAGCAGGTGCCATTCCCCGAGGACCAGGCGCAGGCGGGGCTGTTCGGGATGAAGGGGGTGGTCGCTCAGGCGCTCGGCAGCACCGTGGATGGCCTCCTGGGCCTCGGCGGGATGCCGGAGCAGCAGCTCCAGGTGCGCCCATTTGCGGAGCAGACGGGCTTCCGTCAGCTCCAGATCCCGCTGTTCGGCGGGCGGAATCCGGGCCATGGCCTCCTGGGCCTTGCGCAGGGCGGCCAGGGCGAGGGTCGCGGCGGGCCAGGGGGCCTGTCCACTCTGGGGCGGCAGAGCACCCTGGGAGCCGGTGGCCCAGGCATCCGCCAGGTACTCATGAAGCTGGGCTTCCTGGGCGGGGCCCGGCCGGAGGGCGAGGGCCTGCTCGACCACGCGCTGGGCCTCCTGGGGCGCGGCGGGGGGCTGACGGTGGATGGCCGACAGCACGACGTTCAGGGCGGTGGTCTGATCGGAGGCCAGGGCCTGGAGGGTGACCGAGAAGGCCAGATCGCCGCCCTGTTCCTGGACGTGTGCCAGGAGGGCGCGGGCCAGGCGCTTCAGTTCGGGCTGGGGGGTGTGGGCCAGCACGAGCTGGCGCCAGCGGGGATCCGGGATGGCGGCATCGTTCCGGCGCAGCTGCACCAGGCGGGAGCCCACGGCGCCCTGCAGGGCATCGTCCAGAGAATCGCCCGCCAGGCCGAGCAGGCGGCCCAGGGCGCCGGTCGGCAGGGGGCGGTCCGCCAGGGCCAGCAGGCGGACGAGGGTGGCCGAGGCGGGCTGCAGCCGCTGGAGGCGGCCCAGGAAGATCTGCCGCATCAGGTCTTCCTCTGCCCGGGGCACGGCCGGGTGGTGGGCCGCGAGGGCCCAGCCGCCTGGTTCCCAGAGCAGGGAGCCATCCTGCTGTGCCAGTTCGAGCAGGTTGCGGAGCAGGCCGGGATTCCCGAGGCTCTGTTCCAGGAGGTCGGCGAGGTAGGCCGCCGGCAGTGCGTGGCGGCCAAGGAGATCCTCCAGCACCATCCGCAGATCCTCATCCTCCAGGCGGTTCAGCCCCACCAGGGCGGCGGTGGGCTCGGCACGGAGCTGGGCGATCAGGGGTTTGAGGCCGGCCCCGTGGGCGCCCGTGGACAGGGAAAGCAGCCAGGGGATCCGGGAGGCATGCACCAGTTCCCGCACCAGGGCGAGCACCTCGGGAGTGCCTCGGTCCAGATCGGACAGGTGGAGGAAGCGGCCGTGGAGGTCGGCGGCGAAGGCCAGGGCCTCCAGCACCGCCCGCACCTCCTCCGCATCCGGCGCGGCCTCCTGGTGGTTGAAGGCCCGTCCCCCGGTCAAAAAGGCGAAGGCCTGGATCCGCAGGGCCAGGATCTTCGCAGCGCCGGGATTCTGGGCGTAGAAGTCCGCCTCGCTGCCCTGGAGCAGGCTCTCCAGGAGGCGGCCCAGGAAGCGCCCGGCGGATTCCTCCGGGGCCGGCGCCAGGCGGTGCACCCAGATGCCTTCGCTTTCGGCCACGGCGCAGGCCCAGGCGGCCAGGTGGGCCTTGCCGACACCCTCCTCCCCCTGGAGCAGGACGATCCGCTCCATGGAGATCGGCGCGCCAAGTCCGAGGACCAGGGACTTGAGGTAGGTGAGCTCCTGGCTCCGCCCCCGGATCGGGCGGGACAGCGGCTCCGAAAGGTCCGGCGGCAGGGCCCAGGGCCGCTCCTCGGACCCGGAGGGCTCCGGCGCCGTCTCCGGCAGGAACGCGCTGAGGTGGTCGAGGCCCCAGGGGGCGTGACCGAGCACCCGCGGACAGAGCAGGTGGCCCGGCCGGAAGGTCAGCGCCTCTGGATGCAGGAACCGGGGATGGGGCGTGGCGGCCAGGACCGTGGCCAGGTGGTGCGTGGCCGCCTCCCGGGAGGCCGCGCCCCACTCGGGCCAGAGGCGCGACAGCGGCGTGCCCTGGAGTACCTGGAGGAACCAGGCCTGGCCATCGTCGAAGCCGAAATGGCAGTGGATGGGATCGAGGGGCGTGGCATCCAGGAAGCGGCTCAGGAAAGCTTCCCGGAGGTGGTCCAGATCGCGGTCGGAGGGCCGGGGCTGCCAGAGCTGGAGGAGGAAGCGGGCGCCATCGCCCTCCCGCCGCACCAGCTGCCAGGTGCAGGGCCCATCCTGGCCCAGGTCGCCCAGGGTGGTGAAGCGGTGCGCGCCCAGGAAGCGGGTCAGGTCCATGGGCGGAATCCGGCGGGGTGGGCGCACATCCTGGGGAACATGGCGGGAGTCTACCAGAGAGCCCAGGCCGGCTGCCGTCCCGCAGCTACCGCATCAGACGGGGTATCCCGGCTTGGCCGGGGGACCCCGTGGGGTGCACGAGGCGAGCAGGCGGTCCCCCCTCGTTCACTTCAGGAAGGGATCGAGGATCACCGCTGCCGTCAGGATCAGCGCGAAGAGGTTGATGTTCATGAACACCCGGCGGAAGACGGCGGGGCGGAGGTCTTCTCGCAGGAGCGGCAGCGCGCCCAGGACGAGCCAGAGGGCGCCGCCCGCCAGCAGCAGGAGCGTGGGCAGGGTGCCCAGGAGGCGGAACACGGGCAGCAGGCTGCAGGCGGCGGCGGTGCCGCAGATCCAGGTGAACGTGAGCCGCGCCAGGCGGGTCCGGCCGAAGACCTTCACCAGGGTGGGGAAGCCCGCCTGTTCATAGCCTTCGGCGTGGAGGGCCACCAGCAACCAGAAATGGGGCACCTGCCAGATGAAGAACACGAAGGCCAGGGCGAGGATGGCGGGATCCCGGAGGGAGCCGCCGGCGGCGGCCCAGCCGATGGCGGGCGGCAGCGCGCCGATGAGCGATCCGGGCACCACCGCGAAGGCGCTGACCCGCTTCAGGGGGGTGTAGAAGCCGTTGTACCAGGCGAGGGCCAGGGCCCCGAGCCAGGCGGCGGCCGGGTTCAAGAAGAAATCGAGCAGCAGGAAGCCCGTCAGCGCCAGCGTCCCGGCCAGGATCCCCGCCACGGCGGGGGACACATCGCCCCGGGGCAGGGGGCGATGCCAGGTGCGGGGCATCCGGGCGTCGAGGTGGCGTTCCTGCACTTCGTTCAGGGCGCTCGATCCCATGGCCAGGAGGAGGATGCCGGCCAGGGTGGGGAGCAGGCCCAGGTCCACGCCCCGGCGGCAGGCGATGTAGCCCGCCGCGGCCGTGAAGGTGGAGGCGCCGGAAATGCGCAGCTTCGTCAGTTCGACCAGGGTGGCGGGAAAACTCGGGCGGTGGGCGGGAAGGGCCGTGGCGCTCACGGATGCTCCGGGGCAGGGGCGTGCAGGGTCTTGAGGTAGGCGACGATCTCATCCAGCTCCGCCGGCGCGAGGGCCACGGCCGGCATGGTCGGGGGATAGCCCCGCACCACGGACTTCATAGGCGTCCGGATGGCCTCCCGCAGGCGCGGTTCGTCCACGGTGATGGTGCGGCGCTGGCCCGCCTCGACCACGTCCTCTTGGCGGCCGAACAGGCCCTTGAAAGTGGGGCCCACCATGGGTTTCCCGTCCACGGAATGGCAGGCCAGGCAGCCCTTGGCGTCCATCAGGGCCACGGCGGGCGGGAGGGCCTGGGCGACCGGCCTGGGCGCGTCGGGCACCGGTTTGGGTTCCGGGGCGTCGGGGCCGCCGAAGTACCAGGCCTTGAAGGCGTCCTCGGGGACGATCACCACCTTGCTGAGCATGAGGCTGTGATCCACGCCGCAGATCACGGTGCATTCGATGTCATAGGAACCCAGCCGCGTGGCCTTGAACCAAGTGGTGTTGGTGTGGCTGGGCACCGCGTCCGCCTTGATGCGGAACGCGGGGATGAAGAAGCCGTGGATCACATCCAGGCTGCGCACCTCCAGCTTCATGGGGCGATTCACGGGAGCGAAGAGCACCTTGGTCTGCTTGCCGTTCGGGTACTGAAACGACCAGGCCCACTGGCGGGCGTTGACGTTCACCTCCATGGCATCCGCCGGGGCGTTGCGCATGTATTCGTAGTTGGTCCAGCCGTAGTAGAAGATCGTAAGGAACAGCACCAGTGGAACGACGGTCCAGAGGATCTCCAGGCCCGTGTGGCCTTCAATCTGCGCGGCGATCGGGTGGCGCTTGCGGCTGTAGCGGATGACGAAATAGATCATCAGCGCCGTGATGAAGACCAGGAACACCACGGACAGCGCGAACACGTAGAAGAAGACCGCATCCGACTTCTGGGCCGAGGTGGAGGCTTCTTTGATCCAATCCATGGTGGAACCTCAGCGGAAGGCGACGTCGGAGAACAGCAGGGCGAAGAAGATCAGCATCGTCCCCAGGGTGACCAGCACCACCACCTTCAGCAGGGGCCCTTCGTACTTCAGGTGCATGAAGAAGTAGAAGACCAGCCACGCTTTGACAGGGGTGATGAGCAGGAGGCCCCAAACGGCGGAACCCTGGCCGAAGTGGCTCATGAGCACCAGGAGACCCGTGAGGATCACCAGGGCCAGCCAGACTTTCACGAACGTCCCGTAGCCCGGGTGGGCGACGGAACCGTCGTCGTGGGCGGAGGAGGTGAGGGCGGATTCGCTCATGGCTGGTCCTTACGCCGCCAGGTAGAACAGCGGGAGGAGGAAGATCCAGATCACATCCACCAGGTGCCAGTAGAGGCCGGCGTTCTCCAGCTGCACGTAGCGGTCCTGGCAGATCCGCCCCCGGGCGACCTGGATCAGCATGTAGGTCAGGACGCCGAGGCCGATGATGACGTGCAGGCCGTGGAGGCCCGTCATGGTGAAGTAGAGGCCGAAGAACACCTGCTCGCCGTGGGGCAGCGTGGCCAGGTGCGGTGCGTTCGGGTAGAGGCCGTGGTGGAATTTCGCCGCCCACTCGGTGGCCTTGATGGCCAGGAAGGTGAGGCCCAGCAGCAGGGAGGCCGACAGGAAGGCCATGGACTTGAGGCGGTCCCCACGCTGGATGGCGACGATGCTGAGGGCCACCGTGAGGCTGCTGGTGAGCAGCACGAGGGTATTGGTCACGCCGAGGGTGGCGTTCAATTCGGCCCCGGCGTGGTGAAAGTCGGCCGGGTACGTGGACCGCATGTAGGAGTAGGCGATGAAGAGGCCTCCGAAGAGGACCATCTCAGTCACCAGGAAGAGCCACATGCCCAGCCGGGCGCCGAAGTCATCCCGATGGACCGCGTGGGCCTGGACCAGCTCGCTCATCCAATCTCCTCCTGGGGGAAGTGATAGGCCTCGGTGGTGATCGTGGGGATCTCCTCGAAGTTCTCCTGGGGGGGTGGGCTCGGGATGGTCCACTCCAGGGTCACGCCGCCCCAGGGGTTGTCCTCGGCCTTCTCCCCCTTGAAGAGGGCGTGGACCAGGGTGCCGAAGAACATCAGCAGGCCCAGTACGAGGATCCAGCTCCCCACGGTGGCGATGTCGTGGCCGGTGTCGAAGCGGGGGAGGTGGTGGAAGTAGCGGCGGGGCATGCCCATGACGCCCAGCACCAGCATGGTGAAGTAGAGCATGTTGAACCCGATGAAGATCGGGAACCAGGAGGCGTAGATGGCCTTCTTGGAGTACATCTTCCCGAACATCTTGGGGAACCAGTAGAGCAGGGCCGCGAAGAAGGCCATGCCCGTGCCACCGAACATCACGTAGTGGAAGTGGCCCACGACGAAGTAGGTGTCATGGACATGCACGTTGACCGCCAGGGCCCCCAGCATGACGCCCGTGAGGCCGCCGATGCAGAAGAGAAAGATGAACGTCAGCGCGAAGAGGAGTGGTGGCTGGAAATCAATGGAGCCCTTGTAGAGGGTGCTCACCCAGTTGAACACCTTGATGGCGCTGGGGACGGCCACGATCATCGTGAGCAGCGAGAAAATCATCACGGCGACCTGGCTGAGGCCGCTGGTGAACATGTGGTGGGCCCAGACGAGGCTGCCCACGCCGGCGATGGCCATGCTGGAATAGGCAATGGCCTTGTAGCCGAACACGGGGCGCCGTGCGAAGGTGGGCAGGATCTCGGTGATCGCGCCCATGGCCGGCAGGATCATGATGTAGACGGCCGGGTGGGAATAGATCCAGAACAGGTGCTCGTAAAGGAGCGGATCGCCGCCCTTGGTGGGATCGAAGATCCCGATGCCGAACACCCGTTCGAGGATCACGAGGACAAGGGTGATGGCGAGGATGGGCGTGGCCAGGATCTGAACCCAGGCTGTGGAATAGAGGGCCCAGCAGAAAAGGGGCATCCGGAACCAGCGCATGCCGGGAGCGCGGAGGCGGTGGATGGTGGTGATGAAGTTGATGCCCGTGAGCATCGAGGAGAAGCCCAGCAGGAAGGCGCCGAAGACGGCCAGCGACACGTTGGTGCCGGTGTGCAGGCTGAAGGGCACGTAGAAGGTCCAGCCCGTGTCGGGGGCGCCATGCCCGGTGAAGAGGGCGATGATGACCACGGTGGCGCCAGCCATGTAGAAGTACCAGGAGGCCAGGTTCAGTCGCGGGAAGGCCACATCCTTCGCGCCGATGAGGATGGGCAGGAAGAAATTCCCGAAGACCGCCGGCAGTCCTGGCACCACGAACAGGAAGACCATGATCACGCCATGGACCGTGAACAGGGCGTTGTAGGTCTCGGCGGTGATCAAATGTTCGAAGGGTGAGATCTGGACCAGGCGCATCACGAGTCCAAGGCCGACCGCCACGAAGAAGAAGGTCAGCATGGAGCCCAGGTAGAGCAGGCCGATGCGCTTGTGGTCGGTGGAGGTCAGCCAGGCCAGGAGGCCTTTGCGGCTGCCCGTATCCACGAGGTAGCTGGGCGGAAGGGTGGTGTTCTGGGTGCTCATTGGCCGTCCCCCGAGGTGTTCTTACCGCGGCCCTTCGAGAACAGGACGATCGCGAAGATGATGGCCGCAAGCAGGGTGAGGGCCATGGACAACCGGGTGAAATTCACGACGTATTTCCGGCCCTGGGGATCGTAGCTGAAGCAGAAGCTCAGCAGTTTGTTGATGGAGGGGTGAGCCTCGTTGCGTGCCGCCTCCTGCAAGGCCATGTCCACATCAGCCGGCAGGTAGGTGATGCCGTACATGTAGCGGGTCACCTTGCCGGTGGGGCTGAGGACCATGGCGGCGGCGGCGTGGATGAACCCATCGCCCACGCGCTTGTACTTGAACCCCACCGAATCGGCCAGGGCCCGGGTGGTGGCCGCATCGCCGGTCAGGAACCGCCAGGCGGAAGGCGGGAAGGGGCGGGTCATCTCGGCCAGGTAATTGGTGCGTTTCTGGGCGGCCATCTCCGGCGTGTCCCGGTCATCGAAGCTCACGGTGATGACCTGGAAGTCCTTGCCGGGGACAGCCTCGACCTTGTTCAGGGCTTCCGCAAGGCCATTCAACTGGGGCGTGCAGATCCCCGCGCACCGGAAGTAGTTCAGAGTGAGGATGGTGGGCTTGTTGATGAGGCTGCGAAGGGTCACGGGCTGGCCATCCTCGCCCTTCAGCACCAGGTCGAGGGGCACGTTCTGTCCCAGCTTTTCGTCCACACCCACTTCCTGGTTGGTGAAGGTGGGGGCCGAGCTGGTGGAGGCGGCCGCCTGGGCCCAGGCCCTCGGGGTGGCCAGGAGCAGCAGCGCCGCCAGGATTCCGGTCGTGATGCGGGGATGCCTTCGCGTTCGCATGCTGCCTCCTCAGTGCCCGGCCAGGGCGGATTGAAGCGCCTTCCACTGATCCGGCGCATAGGTGGCCACGGCGGGGGAGAACCCGTTGCCGGGCAGGCCGATGGATACGGCGGTGGCGAGCGCCTTGTCGTCCTCCCGCCAGCGGGGGATGCCCGCCAGGGTCTGCGCGGCGCGGGCGGGATCTGTCACCGCCTCCTTCAGAAGCGGGTTCGTGCGGGTGCCAGGAATGGGCGGGGCGGGTGTGAATTCCGATTCGAGCTGCTGTTCCGCGAAGGCCACGGGGATCTTGTCGGGGATTACCTCGCCGGAACTGGCGAAGAGCTTCGCCAGGGCGTCGAGGGCCTTGGGGTCCTCCGGGCCGTGGTTGAAGGCGCCGAAGGACTGGACCACATGCACGAGCGCCATGCGGTCCTTCCGGCTCAGGTAGTTGAAGGACACCATGCCGGAGCCCTTCACGCCTTCCCGGAGCGTCTTGTAGATGTCCTCGATGCGGTAGCCGTTGACCCAGCCCGTAGGCTGCGTGAAGTTGCGGGGCTGGGGATTGAGGCCCACACCCGCGGGACCATTTCCCCTGCCCTCGGGGCCGTGGCAGGTGGCGCAATTCTCCGCGAAGAGCACCTTGCCCCGGGCCATCAGCCCCGGGTTGGGCGTCATCACGGTACGCGGGTCAAGGGGCGGAAGCACCTGGCGGGCGGCGGCCGGGTAATCCGTGGGGTCCAGCCAGCCCGTGTCGCCCTGCGGCGACTCCACCGCGGTGGCGGTCTGGGGCTGGTTGACATTCCGGGTGCCGGGCACCACGAGGAAGCCGAAGAGGGCCATGATGGCGATGAACAGTGCCACCACCAGCAGCGCCGACAGCAGGCGCTTGAGTTCGGAGGGGGAGAGATACTGCTCGATCATAGACGGAACTCCAGCCCTTCCTGGAGGAAGGGATCGCCTACGGGCATGTCCTCACCCTTCTCCAGCGCGCCCCGTACCCACAGCAGGCTGAAGCTCAGGAAGAACAGGGCGAAGCCCAGTTCAGGCCAGGAGACGTGCGGGCCGCCCGGAAGGATCGGGAAGATCAGCCAGTAGATGTCCAGCATGTGGGCGGCGAGCATGAGAACGGCCACCTTGCGAAGGCGGGCGCCATCGCCCTTGGCATCCCGGGTGACCAGGGCGAAGAAGGGCATCACGAAGTGGAGGACCGCGAGCAGGATCGTCAGGGCGAACCACCCCCCCGTCAGGCGCGTTTTGAAGTAGATGACCTCATCGGGCAGGTTGGCGTACCACATCAGCAGGTACTGGGCGAAGGCGATGTAGGACCAGAACACGGTGAAGGCGAAAAGGAATCCGCCCAGGTTGTAGAGGTGATCGCGGCGGACGCCTTCGAGCCGGTGCTCGTCCTTGAGGTGGAGGACCGCGAGGGCGGTCGCCGCCAAGCCGCCCAGGAAGGCGCCGGCGAAGAGGTAGACACCGAAGATGTCGCTGTACCACGCCGGCGTCAGGCCGGAGATCCAGTCGAAGGCCACCAGGGTGATCACGAAGGCGAAGATGGCCATGAAGGCCGGTGCAAATTTCCGGGCGCGGATGGTGAAGGCCGGATCCTTGGTCCGGTCCTGCTTCAGGGATCCACCCACCAGCACGGCCAGGCCCATCAGCACCAGGGCGAAGGCGATCACGGCGCGCAGGGAGACAAAGGGCAGGCTCAGCCAGAAGGCCTTGCCGGCCAGGAGCTTGTCGTGCAGCGCCTCGGGGCGGGTGCCCGGGAACAGTACCGGCAGCGCGCCGATGGCCAGCAGGCCGGTGAGGCAGGCGGGGATCAGCAGCGTGGCGATCCGCTCGGGGATGCGGCGGATGGGCACGCTCCACTTGGCGTTCACCAGGTGTTCCAGGGCCACGATGAAGAGGGCGCCCAGGGCGACGGTGAAGAGGAGGACGAACCAGAGGAGCCAGTTGGCCCAGAAGCGCTCGGGGCTGGCTTTGAGGTAGGCGGCGCCGACGCCGATGGCGCCCAGGAGCAGCGTGCCCCGCAGGAAGGTGGTGGTTCCGCTCGACTGGCTCATCGCGCCTCCGCCGCCTTCACGTCCGCATCCGTGGCGTTCTGGGCGCGCTGGAGGGCGCGCACGTAGTGGACGATGGCCCAGCGCTGGTCCACCGTCAGATCCGCTGCGTGGGAAGGCATCGCGTTCTTGCCCATGGTGATGACCCAGAAGATCTTGCCGTCAGGGTAGTTTCGGATCTGCTCCGACTGGAGGTTCGCGGGCTTGGCCCCGTAGGCGGCGGTGAGGGTCGGTGTGCCGTTGGCGAGGGGGCCGTGGCACAGCTCACAGCGGATGTGGAAGAGGCGCTTGCCTTCGGCCAGCACCGCCGGTGTGGTGGGCAGCGGGTTCACCAGGGCGGCGGCCTCCTCCTGGGAGGACACGCCGAGGGGCAGGTAGCCCCGGGCGACGGTGCCGGGAACCGGCTCCTGCATGCCGAAGCCGTCCTTGAAGAAGGGGTCTGCCTTCTGGGCGGCGAGCTTGGGCTGGTCCTCCATGTGCGACATGGGCGGCAGCACGGGGAAGAGCTTGACCGCGCCATACATGATCAGTCCGGCCACCACGCAGGAGACGAAGATGCCCCCCGCCGCGCGCAGGATGTAGTCGCTGGTGAGGAAGGGATCCCGGTCCGGCTCGATCAATACCTCAATCCCCGTGGCGCCGGCGGCGGCCAGGGCGGCCTGGGCCGCGGCGGCATCGAAGCCTTCGCCTTCGGCCTCGATGGACAGCGCGAAGCGATCACGGGTGATGGCCTTGATGGCATCCGAGGCCAGCACGGGATGGCCAAACAAAGGCAGCCGGTTGAGCAGGAGCAGCATCCCCAGGCCGGCGGTGAAGGTGGCGAAGAGCACCGTCACTTCGAAGATGATGGGGATGAAGGCTTCCCAGGACCAGGGCGCCTTGCCGCCAGTGATGATGGGGTAATCCACCGCACTGACCCAGAATTGGAACACGAAGGCCGTGATGGCACCCAGGATGCCCATGACCAGCACCATGCCGCCCAGGGGGGACCGTCGAAGGCCCAGGGCGTCATCTATCCCGTGGATGGGATAGGGCGTGTAGGCTTCCAGGCGGCCGAGGTTCTTGGCCTTCACCTGGGGGATGGCCTCCATCAGGGCGTCGGCCGTGTCGAACAGTCCGAGGACGGAGGAGGCGTTGCCGCTACTCATGGCCGTCTCCGTGGTGGGAGGGCTGGGCGTCCGGCAGGATCCCCTTCACTTCCGTGGTGGCGATCACCGGGAGCACCCGCGCGAAAATCAGGACCAAGGTGAAGAAGAGGCCGAAGGAACCCAGCAGGATTCCGAGATCCACGATGGTGGGCTTGTACACCCGCCAGGCGGAGGGCATGTAGTCCTGGTGCAGCGAAATCACGATGATGCTGAACCGCTCGAACCACATGCCGATGGTGACCCCGATGGACACGAGGATCATCCAGAAGTAGCTGGTGCGGCACTTCCGGAACCAGAGCAGCTGCGGGACGAAGATGTTGCAGCAGATGGTCAGCCACCCCGCCCAGCCGTAGGTTCCAGAGATGAAGTTGATGAAGTTGTGCTCGAGGTAGGTGTTCTGGGAATACCAGGCGGTAAAGCCCTCCATGAAGTAGGCGTACCCCATGAGACAGGACATGCCGAGAATCACCTTGTTCATCACTTCCAGATGCCGCAGGGTGATGAGGTTCTTCAGGTCCATGGTTTCCCGCACGACCACGAGTACCATGACCACCATGGCGAAGCCGGCGAAGATGGCGCCCGCCACGAAGTAGGGCGGGAAGATGGTCATGTGCCAGGCCGGCACCACGGAGGTGGCGAAGTCGAAGGACACCACCGAGTGCACGGAGAGCACCAGACCCGTGGCCAGCCCGGCGAGCAGGAGGTAGGCCTTCTCGTAGTGCTGCCAGTGGGAAGCGGCGCCGCGCCAACCCAGGCTCAGCACGGTGTAGATGGTCTTCCGCAGCTTGCTGGTGGTCCGGTCCCGCATGGAGGCGAGGTCGGGCACCAGGCCCAGGTACCAGAACATGAGCGACACGGAGAAGTAGGTGCTGACGGCGAAGACATCCCAGATCAGGGGCGAGCGGAAATTCACCCAGAGCGCCCGCTGGTTCGGGTAGGGGAACAGCCAGAAGGCCAGCCAGGGGCGGCCCACGTGCAGCAGCGGGAAGAGGCCCGCGCACATGACGGCGAAGATGGTCATGGCCTCGGCGAAGCGGGCGATGGCGTTGCGCCAGCGTTTGCGGAAGAGGAAGAGAATGGCTGAGATCAGTGTGCCGGCGTGGCCGATGCCCACCCAGAACACGAAGTTGATGATGCCGAAGCCCCAGAAGACGGGGCTGTTGTTGCCCCAGGTGCCGATGCCGTCGTAGACCGTGATGCCCATGAAGACGAGGCCGATGGCCAGGCAGGTCAGCGTGACGGCGAGGGCGAGGTACCACTTCAGGGGCGGGCGGCGGTCCGGGAAGGCCAGGACCTGATCGTCCAGGCTGCCGGGGGTGACGGTGCCCTCGGTGAGGGGGGGCTCCACCAGGCGTTCAGGAAGGGTGCTGGGGATGCTGGCAGCGTCACTTCGCATGGCGGCCTCCCTCAAGGGCAGGGTTCTTCAGATCCGCCAGGTAGGTAATGGCGGGTCTCGTGCCGAGCTCTTCGAGCACCTTGTAGCCCCGGTTCGACTTCACCAGCTGGGAGACCCGGCTGTCCGGATCTTTGAGGTCGCCGAAGACGATGGCCTCTGCGGGGCAGGCGGCCACGCAGGCCGGGGTGATCTCGCCGTCGCGCAGGGGGCGTCCTTCGCCCATGGCGCGGATCTTCCCGTCCTCGATGCGTTGGACGCAGAAGGTGCATTTCTCCATGACGCCGCGGGGGCGCACCGTGACTTCGGGGTTATAGACCAGGCTCTCGGGCTCGGTCTTGTCCGCGGTGTACTCCAGGAAATTGAACCGGCGGACTTTGTAGGGGCAGTTGTTGGCGCAGTAGCGGGTGCCCACGCAGCGGTTGTAGACCATCTGGTTCAGTCCCTCGGGACTGTGGTTGGTGGCATTCACCGGGCAGACATTCTCGCAAGGGGCGTCGTCGCACTGCTGGCAGAGCATGGGCTGGTGGACCACCGTGGGATTGTCCACCGGGCCTTCGTAGTAGGTGTCGAGGCGGATCCAGTGCATCTCGCGGCCCTTGGCCACCTGCTCGGGCCCCACCACGGCGATGTTGTTCTCGGACTGGCAGGATACGGAACAACCGGCGCATCCCACGCAGGCGGAGAGATCAATGACCATGCCCCACTTGTGATTGGGGAACCGCTGGTCCGGGTAGAGCGAGGTTGGTTCGGCGGCCTTCTCCTGTGCCGTGGCCTCCTGGGCGTACTCGGCCAGGGAGAAGGTGCGCACGATATCCTGACCATCCAGGCGGTGGTGGGCCTGGGTGCGGGAGAGGGTCCTGGTGTTGCCAGTGGCGCGGAGTTGAAGACCCGTGCGCAGGAAGGGCGCCGGGCTGCCGGCCGCCACCAGGGGGAAGGCATTCACGCCCTTGCCCGTGGCCACCTCGCCTGTGGTGCGCCCGTAGCCCAGGGCCAGCGACACCACACCGGCGGCCTGGCCCGGCTGGAGGACCACGGGCAGGCGCAGGGTCGTGCCAGCCAGCGCAAGTTCCACCTCGTCGCCATCGTGGAGATGCAGACGCTGGGCGTCCGCCACGGAAAGCAGGAGCGGGTTGTCCCAGGTCATCTTGGTGACGGGATCCGGGGTCTCCTGCAGCCACCCGTTGCCGGCGTGGCGGCCATCGAGGGTGGCGAAGCCCGGATGGAGGAAGAGTTCCATCCCATCGGCCTGCGCAGCGAAAGCCTGCCGAGCCGCGTCGGCGATCCCGGTCCCCTTGAAGGCGGGCGCGGCCGGGGCCTGCCCGTCCTTGACGAGGCCATCATGGAGGGCCACCTCGAAGTAGCGTTCGAAGGGCACCAGGCTGCCGCTCGGGTACACGGTCCGCTGCCACCGCGCCTTCAGGTAGGTGTGGTAGTCGCCGGGTACGGTGGCGCCCAGGCCGCGGAGTAGGGCCAGGAGGGTGTCTTCGCCCTGGCGGGTGTCGTAGAGGGCGCCGATGGTGGGCTGCTGAAGCACGGCCAGGGCGCCATCCTCGTAGTCGTTCCAGGCTTCCAGCCAGTGGTGCTCGGGCAGCAGGAACGAACACTGGGCGGCGGTCTCGTCCTCCGCCAGGCCGATCCAGGCGCGGCAGGGCACCTTGGCCAGAGCCTCCTGCCAGGCCTGGGCGGCGGGGAAGGCGTAGGCGGGATTCACCTCCCAGAGGATCGCCGCGGCATAGCGGCCCGCGGCCATGCCCTGGATGGCGGTGGTGAGCTCCGTCAGGGTGGCCAGGGGATCGGCCGACCGCAGTTCCTGGCCCCGGGAGCCCAGCATGGCGTTCAGCAGGTGGGTGCCCTGGTGGGCTTCGGCGGACAGACTGGAGCCGCAGAGGACCACGGCCCCCTGTCCAGCGGAGGCCAGATCCGCCAGCAGGCGGTTCCAGGTCTCCGTGGGCAAGTCCACGCCCGGAGGCACGCCGCCCGGGACGGCGGAAAGATCCACGCCCGCAGGCAGGGCCAGTCCGTGGCGGGTATGCAGATCCTTCGCGAGGGCGAAGGCCACGGCGGCGAGCTGGGTGGGGCGCAGAGGAATGCGTTCGTCGGCATTGGAGCCCGTGAGGCTCAGGGCGCCCTCCAGCACCCACAGGCGGTTCATGGGTTGGCCGGGCTGGCTGAGGCGCCGCTGGGCCGCGAAGGCGGCCATGGCTTCTGGATCTTCGCCGCTGAGGAAATCGGAAGCGAGGGCCAGGATCACCTTGGCCTGCTCCAGGCGCGGCACGGCCATCACATCGGTGCCGAACACGGCACGGGTGCCATCGAGGGCGCCATCGCCGATGGCGGGCTCCCAGGCCAGGTGTTCCAGCGTGGGGAGCGCCGCCTTGAGGTCCGCGAGCAGGGCTCGGCGGCTGGGGGAGGCCACGGCGCCAGTCAGGAGGAGCACGGGTTTTCCGGCGGCCTTGGCGTCGGCCAGGGCGGCGACCAGGCGGCGGTCGGCCTCCGGCCAGGCGATGGACCGGCCGTCGGCCTTCGGCCCCCGCAGCCGTTCGGGATCGTAGAGGCGCAGGATGTCGGCCACCACGCGGAGGCCGGTCTTGCCCTTGAACCCCGGGTGCTCGTCGTTGCCCGTGATGTGGATGGGGCGGCCTTCGCGGGTCTTCACGAGCAGGGAGTAGACCCGCCGGCCCTCCTGGGTGGCGCTGGCGTAGTAGTTGGCCACGCCGGGGATGACCTCCAGCGGGCGCCGGGTATAGGGGACGATGGTGCCCTGGGCCTTCCGGTCGCAGGCCACCGTGGCGGCCAGGGCCGCGGCGCCGCCCAGGATGCCCAGGAAACCGCGGCGGGACAGCTCGGAGGGCGCCGGCAGGTCGCTGATGTCCACGGCGCCCGGCAGGAACTCGTCCTGAGCCGCCCGGCGGGCTGCCGGTGTCTCCACGCGCTCGTCCAGGGTGCGCCAATGCTGGGGCGGCACGACGGGCGGTTCGGGGGTGTCGGGGATCCGGGTCTTCATCGGCTCATCCACGGCGCGGGACGGAATGGGAAGGCGGGGCGAGGGTGGGACGGCGCGGGGGGTGGACCCCGGGTGGTGTTTCCGGGGGCGCGTTCCTTCCAGCCCGGACCGCCAAGTCCAGGGCTTTCCGGCTCAGCAGGAGGGGGCCCGCCACGAGGGCGGTCAAGCGGCCCAGGATCTCGCGTCGGTTCAGGGTGCCCATGGTCGTCTCCGGAGATCGTGGTGAGGGCCTACCGGTGGCACGCGGAGCAGTACTCCGGGCCCCGGGTGATCGGGCTGTTCTTGGGCAGGGCCGCATGCGGATCCCGATGGCAGCCCAGGCAGTTCCCCATGCGCATGCCCATTACCCGGGTGAGCACCGGCATGTCCTGGACCTGACCGTGGCAGGTCTGGCAGGCGATGCCGGCATTCACATGGGGACGGTGGTCGAAATAGACGTGGTCCGGCAGGGTGTGGACCCGCTTCCAGAGGATCGGCTGGCCCGCGTTGTAGAGCCGGGTGAGCTTCTGGATGGCGGGGCTGTCCGTGCGGGTCACCCGGTGGCAGCCCATGCAGACTTCGGCGCTGGGCACGCCGGCCGAGCGGGAGCGGGTCGCGCCCGAGTGGCAGTAGAGGCACTGCATCTTCATCACGCCGGCATGCAGCTGGTGCGAGAAGGGGATGGGCTGCTGGGGGGCGTAGCCCTTGGCGAAGCGATCGGGCTGCACGAACCAGCCCACCGTCAGCACGGTGAGGAGCACGGCCAGGGCCCCCACGGGGAGCACGAAGCGGGTGGCTCGATCGAATGGATGCATCACGACCTCGCGTGGGCGGCGTGCCGGGCGACTGGGGAGAAGGGAATGGAGGGGCTGCACCATTCCAGGGCCATGCCAGGGCAGAAACAAGCCGCCCGTGGGATCACAACCTTGGAATCGCATCCCGAGGATAGATCACCGAGAAGCGACTGTTAAGCTCTTTTTTCAGAAGAGCTGATTTATTTTTTAAGTGATTTTAAGGTGATTTATGAAGGCCAACCAATGGGATCGGTTTCATCCATGTGTGACGCACATCACACAGGCTGTGGGCCCGCAGCTCCGCCCCGGAAGACCCCACGACGCAGGATGGTCCGCATCACGTGGGGAGCCCGAGGGGGACGCAGAGCGCCCGGAGGGTATGGGCGGTCCCCTTCGTTCAGAGCAGACGTGATGTTCCGGCTTGGCCGGGATATCACGTGGGGAGCCCGAGGGGGACGCAGAGCGCCCAGAGGGCGCAGGCGGTCCCCTTCGTTCAGAGCAGACCCGATCAGCTCAACCCGGAAAGCCCACCCAGGGTTTCAACACACCCAGAGACAGGAACAGGGCGCCCATGCGCTCCACCGGAAGCCCCATCACCGTGGAGAAGCTGCCCTCCACCTGCTCGATGAACAGCGCCCCGATGCCCTGGATGGCATAGGCCCCGGCCTTGTCCATGGGTTCGCGGGTGCCCACGTACCAGCGGATCTGGGCCTCGGTCATGGGACGGAACAGCACCTCGGCGGTATCCACGAAACTGTGGATCTCGTCGTTCTTCTGGAGGCAGAACCCGGTGTGGACCTGGTGCTTCCGCCCCTGGATCAGCCCGAGCATCCGTACCGCGTCCTCGGCATCCACGGGCTTGTTCAGAGTGTGGTGGTCCACCGCCACGGTCGTATCGGCGGCCAGGATCCATCGGCTGGGATTGCGGCGGGCGACGACCTCGGCCTTGAGCTCCGCCAGGCGCAGCACCAGATCGCGGGGTTCCTCGTCCAGGAGCGGGGTCTCGTCCACCTGGGGCGCCTGGAGCTCGAAGGGGATACGGAGCGCTTCCATCCAGTGCCGCCGCCGGGGACTGACGCTGGCGAGGATCAGCGGAAGGAGGGACGCGCCCGGCAGGCCGGGGAAGGTATCGGTCACCGCAGCCCCCTGCGTTGGAGTTCGCCCACCTCCACCCGCATGTGGATGGCCTCGGGATCGGCGGCGGGCTGGAAGCCGAAGCGCGGGTAGAAGGGCGCGGCGTCGCGGGTATCCAGAACGAAGTGCTGGACCTCTCCGACCCAGGGATGCCGAAGGGCCCACTGCACCAGGGCGGAGGCGATGCCCAGGCCCATCATGTCCCGGGCGGTGACGACATCGTAGAGCTTGGCTTCGTAGGCATGGTCGGACCAGAGGCGGGTGGCGCCCACCAGGCGGCCGCCCATGGTCCCTTCGGGCACCAGGCGGGCGGTGAGCATCCGGGAGCCGGCCAGCAGGCGTCGCCACTGGGCGATGGTGCGCTCCGCCGTCCAATAGACCTCCTCCGCCTGGAAGAAGATCTGGAGTTCCCGGGGGTCTATGCTCCAGGTCTCGTCGGCGAACGCCACCAGACCCTGGGGGGTCGGGAGCGGCTCCGGTACCAGGAAATCGCGGGTCATCGGACCTTCCGGGAGAAAGGGCTCCATCCTAGCAGGAGGGTTCCCAGGGCGAGTCCCGCGACCAGCAGCCGTTGCAGCCAGGGAGAGCGGGCCGGGGTGTGGATGGTTCGCCAGGCCAGGGGGAAGGCGTAGGCGCCCTCGCTCAGGGGACGGCCCCAGAGCTGGAAGTGGCCGTCCTCCCGGAACAGCCCCGACTTGCCGGTGAGGGTGGCCCGGACCAGGGGCACCCCCAGCTCCACGGGACGCAGGCGGATCTGGGCCGCGTGGAGGTCCGTGGCGATGCTGCGGTCGAACCAGCCATCGTTGGTGTGGTTGGTGAGCAGGTTCGCGTGGCCCAGATCCAGACCCCGCCGGGCCCGTTCGGGATCCAGGGCCTCGCTGCAGATGAGGGGCGCCACCCGCACCCCGCCGGAGTGGGGTACCGCGAAGGCGCAGCCCGGGGTCAGATGCCCGGGTTCCTGTGAGAGGAAGCCCATCTGTCCGTCCAGCCAATGCCGGAGCCAGGGCGGCCCCGGCATGCGCTCGCCGAAGGGCATGGGCTCCACCTTGGCGAAGATGAAGGGAGGCTGGCCCGCGGCTTCCCCGCGCACCAGGTTGTAGCGGCCGCCTTCGGTGCCGTAGAGCCAAGCCACGCCCCGGCGCGCGGCTTCGGCCTGGAGCTGGGGCTGGGGCAGCCGGTCATCGCGGCCCAGCACCGAGCTTTCGGCCCAGAGCAGCAGGGTGGCCCGGCCGGGCCGTGGCAGGTGGGCCGCAGCCAGGAGGGCATCGCTGCGCCGCCACATCTCCGCCTCCATGCCCGGCCAGCGCACCCCGGCGGGGAAGTTGGGCTGCACGATGGCCACATCCAGCTGCCGTTCGGGCCCCCGGGGCAGCGCGTACCAGGCCAGGCCGAGCCCGCCCAGGAGCGCCACCGCACCGGCCAGGGGGGCCAGCACCCGCCGGGCCGGCGCGCCCTGGACCCGCAGGGCCGCGGCCCAGGTGCCGGCGCCCCAGGCCAGGGCGGCCAGCCCCCGGGTGCCGAGGAAGGCCGCGCTGCGGGCCATCCAGGGCAGGGAGCCGAAGGCCGCGCCCCAGCTCCAGGGATAGACATGGAAGCCCCAGGACTCCCAGAGGAGGATGACCAGGGCCGCGCCGAAGGCCGCCGCCGGGGCGCCGGAGCGCCGGAACAGCCACCGGGCCACAAGCACCGCCGCCAGGAGGCCCAGGACTTCCCAGGCCCAGAGCAGCCCGGCGCAGAACAGGGCCAGGGCCCAGGGCAGCGGGCCTTTGCTGTGGAGGGTGGCCGGCACCCAGGCGAAGAGGAGGGCGAAGCCGGCGAACAGGGCGGCGGCGAGCCAGAAGGCGTGGCGTCCCCGGAATGCTGTTTCCATGAGCAGCAGGGGGAACAGCAGGGCTGCCGTGGGCTCCAGCCATCCGCCCAGGGCGCCGGGGAACCGGAAGGCCAGGACGAATACCAGACCGAGAACCAAGGCCTCGAAGGGGCGGAGGATGACGGGTTTCACGCTTGGAGCCTCCGATCCACTTCATAGCAGGCGATCCCGGCGGCCACGGCGGCATTGAGGCTTTCGACGCCCTGGATGGGGATGGCGAGGCGGCGCAGGGCGGGGGGCAGCTCCACGTTCGCCCAGCCGTGGCCCTCGTTGCCCACCCACAGGCGCAGGGGCTCGGCCAGGTCCGCCTCGGCCAGGGGCACCGCGCCGGGCCCGCCATCCAGGGCAAACCAGCGGCCGGCATCGAGCTCCAGCCGGGCCACCCGCCGCAGGGGCATCAGGAAGGCGGCGCCCATGCTGCCCCGCAGGGCCCTGGGGCTGAAAGGATCGGCGCAACCGGGCCCCAGGAGCGCCTCCTGGAAGCCGAAGGCGGCGGCGCTGCGGAGGATGGCGCCCAGGTTGCCGGGATCCTGGATGCCCCAGGCGCCAATGACGCGCTTTGGCAGGGGACCGGCGGGATCGGGGCCGACCTCCGCCAGGAGGGCGTGTTCCGGCGAGCTGCCCGCCTCGGCCAGATCGCGCATGAGCGCCTCGCCCAGCACGAGCGTGTCCAGGCCCAGCTCCGCCTCCAGCGAGTGGGGCGCGGCCTGGTCCAGGCGCAGCCAGAGAGCGGGGCGCAACCGGCGTCCAGCGGGGGTGCCGCGCACCTCGGCCCAGGCTTCGATGAGCTTCCCGCCCAGCAGCAGCGTGTCCGTACGACGTGTCCCGCTGGGCCGGAGGCGGGCCAGGAGGGCCTTGAAGCGCGGATTGGCCTTGCTGGCGAGAAGGGCCATGGCACCAGGGTATGCGAAGGCAGGCCTCCGCGGGTCAGCGGGCAGCCGGGACCTGCGGTGTGTGGGCCTTCTGCCAGGCGGCGATGGCCGCGCGGATGGCGGGCATGGCCTGCTCCGTGGCCACGATGCCCGCCTGCATGCACCGCTTCTTCTGGGTGAAATCGAGCATGCCCACGTCCCCGATGCCCGCGGGGGTGATGAGCACGTCGGCCTCCTTCTTGGAGTGCTCAACGTTGCGGGCGAACATGATGTTCGAGGCCTGGAGGATGACATCCACCAGGTTGTGGATATCCGTGTTCCCCAGGTTGGCGCTGATGTCCACGGCGATGACCAGGTCGGCGCCCCGGGCCTTGGCCACCGAGATGGGGATGTTGTCCACCACGCCCCCGTCCACCAGGATCTTGCCCATGTAATGGACCGGCTGAAACACGCCCGGAATGGCGGCACTGGCATGGATGGCGCGGGCCACCGAGCCGTGGTCGAGCACCACCTCATCGCCCCAGTTGAGATCGGTGGCCACGGCGGCGAAGGGGATCTTCAGGTTCTCGATGTTGGCCGTCTTCACGTGGCCCTTGACCCAGGCCTCGAGCTTGTCGCCCTTGGCGAAGCCCATGCCCGTGAGGGCGTTGAACACGCCGAAATCGAAGAGATCATCCTTCTGGAGCTGGAAGGCCGTCCATTCCAGGTCGAAGCTGCTGGGATCGGAGGCATAGATGGCGCCGATGAGGCTGCCGACGCTGGTGCCCACGATCATGTTGATGGGGATCTTCTCCTGCTCCAGGGTGCGGATGACGCCTACGTGGGCGAACCCGCGCGCGGCACCGCCACCCAGGACGAGGGCGATTTTCGGGGTGGGCGGCGGTCCCTGGGGCACCTGGATGGGGGGCGGCGGAGGAACCGTGACGGGAGGCGGGGCCTGGCAGGCGGTCAGCAGGGCCAGCCCCGTCAGGGCGAGAGAGGTCAGCAGGCGCATGGGAGTCCTTGGGGATATCCGTGAGCGGGAGCATACCCCATCCGGGTTGTGACGCTGGTCCTGTCGGCTGCCCCTTCCGTCCTGGATTCCGGTTTAAACTGTCGGCTTCTCCCGACGTTGCTTGCCATTCCCTACGCGCCTTCCTTGGAGCCTCCATGCAACCGTTTGTCCCCTCTGACCAGAACCTCAGGGAGTTCTCCCTCCGGGCGGTGCTCATCGGCCTGGTCATGGCCGTGGTCCTCGGCGCGGCCAACGCCTACCTCGGCCTGAAGGCCGGCATGACCATCGCGGCCACCTACCCGGCGGCGGTGATCGGCATGGCCCTCATCAAGCTGATGAAGGGCACCATCCTCGAAGAGAACATCGCCCGGACCGTGGGCAGCATCGGCGAGTCCATTGCCGCGGGTGCCATCTTCACCCTGCCGGCCTTCGTCATCAGCGGCATCTGGCCCACGTTCTTCACCCGGGGCCACTACTTCACCAGCTCCCTGATCATGTTCGCGGGCGGCGTGCTGGGCATCATGTTCGTGGCCCTGCTCCGCCGCGTGATGGTGGAGGATGCCGAACTGCCCTACCCCGAGAGCCTGGCGGCGGCCGAGATCCACAAGGCCGGCGCCCGGGGTGGCAGCGGCACCAAATTCCTTTTCGGCGCCATGGGCATCGCGGCTGCGATCCAGGCCCTGGTGCAGGTGCAGCTCTTCGCGACGACTTGGGAGAAGTTCGTCCAGTTCAAGGACGCCACCATCGGCCTGGTGCATGGCCTCAAGGCCAAGGTGGCCGGCGGCCTGCTGCTCAGCTCCCCCGGCATCAGCCCGGCCTACATGGGTGTGGGCTACATCATCGGGCCCAAGCTCGGCGCCCTGAACTTCTCCGGCGGCGTTCTCGCCTGGGGTCTGCTGGTGCCCATGATCACCTACTTCCTGGCCCCCGGCGTCTATCCCAATGGGGCCTCCAGCGCCGACTGGATCAGCCTCTCCTACGCCGTCTGGATGAACATCGTCCGGCCCATCGCCATCGGCGGCATGCTGGTGGGCGCCGGCTACACCCTGTTCAAGATGCGCAAGAGCCTGGCGACGGGCCTCACCCGTTCCGTGTCTGATGTGAAGAAGGCGGCCGCTGGCGAGCATACGGTGCAGCGGGTGGACAAGGACATCCCCTTCACCTGGGTGCTGACAGGCATCGCCTTCGCGGCGGTGGTGACCTTCCTCGTGACCTGGCGGATCTTCGACGTGAAGCCCCTGGTGTCCATAGTGGCGGCTCTGGTGATGGTCATTCTCGGCTTCTTCTTCGCCGCCATCAGCGGCTACCTGGTCGGCATCATGGGCTCGAGCAACAACCCCATTTCCGGCCTCACGCTCACCGCCCTGGTCATCACCGCCCTGGTGATGGTGGCCCTGGGCGTGAAGGGCAAGGAGGGCGTGGCCGCGGTCCTCGGCGTGGCGGCCATCGTGTGCGTGAGCGCCGCCGTCGCCGGCGAGATGCTGCAGGACCTCAAGGCCGGCCACATTCTGGGCGGCACCCCCTGGCGCATGGAGATCGGCGACATCATCGGCGTGGCCCTCGTCTCCTTCGCCCTCTTCATCCCGCTCATGGTGCTGCACGAAGGCGATATCAAGGCCCGCGGTCTCGAACGCCTGGCCCAGCTCCAGTCCCAGCAGGTGCAGACGGTGACGGCCGCCGACGGCAAGGCTTATACCCTGGACCAGATCAAGGCCCTGCCGGCGGATCAGGAGAAGGCCGTCCTCAACCTCGATGCCGGCTTCGGTTCGAAGCAGCTGGCGGCGCCCCAGGCGGGGCTCATGGCCCTCCTCAGCAAGGGCATCGTGGAAGGCAAGATGGCCTGGCCACTCATCATCGTGGGCATGATGCTGGGCTTCGGCTTCATCCTGATGCAGGTCAAGAGTCCGATGCTTGTGTCCGTGGGCATGTATCTGCCCCTGGAGACCACCTTCGCCATCTTCCTGGGCGGCGTGGTGAAGGGCGTGGTGACGATGATCGCGGAGCGCCGGGGACTCAACGAGGCCCAGAAGGTGCGCGTGGAGAACAACGGCGTGCTGCTGGCGGCGGGCCTCATCGCCGGCGAGGCCCTGGTGGGCCTGCTCTTCGCGTCGCTGGCCTTTTTCAACGTGAACTTCCAGCTCACCCGCTTCATCTGGGGCCCCAACAACGCCCCCGGCGCCTTCGGGATCAGCCTCCTGATCCTGCTCGGCATCGCCATCTACCTCGTCAAGGTGCCCTTGGCCAATGCCGGCGCCGCCGACGAGCCCGCGCCGCCCAGCGCGAATTTCTGAAATCCTCCGGGGGTTCCGCGCTGCGCGCACACCCCCGGATCCCCGCGCCAAGGCCCGGCCAAGCCGGGCCTTGGCTTTCACCCTTGGCCATGGGCGGACCCAGATGACCAGCTTTCCCGATGAATCCTTCCTCGCCCTGGTGCCGGTCCAGGTGCTGCCTGCGGAGCCCGGCGAGGGCGATACCGTGGTGCTGGTCCGGCCCAAGATCCTCTCGCCACGCTGGGGGTGGCTGGTGCGCCTCATGGCGAAGCCGGTCTACCGCGTCAAGCTGGACCCCCGCGGCGCGGCCGCCTGGCGGGCCTGCGACGGCACCGCCACGGTGGCCCAGGTCATCGAAGCCGTGGCGGCGGCGTTTCCCGGAGAGGCCGATGTGGTGCGCACGGCCCTCTTCCTCCGCGAGCTGGCGCTGGGGGGGTTCATCCGCCTGCACGGATGATAGGCAGTTCGCGGATCTTACGGTCCAGCTCCTTCATGGAGAAGGGCTTCTGGATGCTGTGGACCTGCGGGTGCTGGGCCACCAGGTGCGCGATGTCCTCGTCGCTGTAGCCGGAGGCCAGCAGCACGGTGGCCTCCGGCCGCAGGTCCAGAAGCCGGGGAAGGACCTGGGCGCCGGTCATGCCGGGCATGTTCATGTCCAGGATCACCAGGTCCACGGTCAGGCCTTCCTCCAGGCGCCGAAGGGCCTCCGATCCGCCCTCGGCTTCCGTGGCCTGGTGGCCGAGCAGATCCAGAACGGAGAGCAGGGACTCCCGGATGAGGTTGTCATCGTCCACGACCAGGATCCGCAGGGATGCCTGGGCTGGCGGCGCATCGGGCGCGGGCGCCTCCGGAGAATCAGCCGCCACCACCCGCTCCGCCGGGAACTCCAGGATGGCTTCCGTGCCCTGTCCCAGTGTGCTTTCCATGGCGAGGGTTCCCCCGTGGGCGCGCAGGGTGCTGTGGGCCATGGACAGACCCAGGCCAGTGCCCTGGCCCTTGGGCTTGGTGGTGAAGTAGGGCTCCTGGCAGCGGGCCAGCACCTCGGGGCTCATGCCCTCGCCGGTGTCCTGCACACACACCCGCACCCCGCCTCCAGGGGTCGGCTCTGTCCGCAGGCGGAGCGTGCCTCCTTGGGGCATGGCATCACAGGCGTTGACGCACAGGTTGAGCAGGGTGTGGCTCAGGGCGCCGGCATCGCCCCGGATCCGCGGCAGATTCCGGGCCAGATCCACCTCCAGGTGCACCCGCTTGAGGGTGGTGTAGCTCAGCAGCTGGCCCATTTCCCGGGCCAGGGCGTTGAGATCCACCGGGCCTTCTTCGGCCAAGTCCCTCCGGGCGAAGTAGAGCAGGCTCTTCACCACGCCCCGGCCCCGGGTGCAGGCCTGGACGATGGTTTCCAGGGACCGGGCCATGCCGTCGTCCACGCCGGCCTGGACCTGCAGGGTCGAGGCCAGGCTCAGGATGGCGCCGAGGACGTTGTTCATGTCGTGGGCCACGCCCCCCGCCAGGCTGCCCAGGGCCTCCAGTTTCTGGGACTGCTGGAGCTGCTCTTCCAGGATCCGGCGGGCCTCCTCGGCCTCCCGGCGGGCTGTAATGTCCGTGGCCGTGCCCACCCCGGCGGGCCGTCCCTCCCAGAGAATGCGGCCCGCGGTGAAATCCACCCACCGGACTTGGCCGTCCTTGGTGCGGATGCGGAAGTCGTAGCGCGAGGTCACCTCCTCACCGGCCAGGCGGGCCCGGGCCCGTTCCAGCACCAGGGGCCAGTCCTCGGGCTGCACGAGATCCTGGATGAGGAGCCCTCCGGCCAAATCGTCGGGGCCGTAGCCCGAGAGGCGCTCGAAGGCTGCGTTGGAGAAGACGAACCGGTCGCCCTGGTAGATGAACACGGCGGCGGCCATGGTCTCCGACAGGGTGCGGAAGCGGGCCTCGCTTTCCACCAGGGCCACCTGGCTGGCCATCCGCTCCAGGGCGAAGGCGAGGTCCGTGGCGGCGCCTTCCATGAGCTGGGTCTCGCCGGGACCGAAATAGCCCGTCTCCTGGGCATAGACCACCAGGGCGCCCTTGGCGGCGCCCGCTTCCCGGATGGGGAAGGCGGCGATCGCGGCCACGGCCGAATCCCGCAGGGCGTCGCGCCAGGGCAGGGAGGTTGGATCGTTCAGGTAGTCATTGATGATGCAGGGACGCCCCTCGCGGATGGCCGTGCCCACCGCCCCCCGGCCTTCCGGTGAGTCATCGGTGCGCACGGAGACCCGGCCGAGCATGTTCTTGACGTCCCCCCAGCGGGCCGCCACCTGCGCCTGGCGGGACTCGGGATCCTCCCACGCGATCCAGGCCAGGCTGAACCCGCCCGCCTCGATCAGCGCC
This sequence comes from Acidobacteriota bacterium, assembly GCA_021794095.1. GTDB lineage: Bacteria > Acidobacteriota > Holophagae > Holophagales > Holophagaceae > Geothrix. Next base: position 32,953 of record JAJYRN010000011.1, read on the forward strand.
TGGCAGACCCGGTCGAAGAGCACCTGGCGGCTCCGGGCCCGCCCGATGGTCTGGCCGATCTGGCTGAGCGCGGCATAGAGCCGGTTCAGGCGGAGCAGGGCCGCTTCCTGGGTCTTCCGTGCGGTGATGTCGCGGCTGAAACCGAGCAGCATGGTCTCGCCGCCCAATTCCACCCGCCGGGCATCCACTTCCACCGGGAACACGGTGCCATCGGCCCGCAGGAAGGTGGCCTCAAAGCGCGCGGGCTTGCCTTCCCGGAGCTGCTGGAGCCACTGGCGCGAGGTGCCCTCGTCCTCTGGAGGGCGCAGCTCCCACACGGGACGACCCCGCAGGGCCTCCAGGGGATGGCCCAGGAACGCGACTGCCTGAGTATTGGCGTCCTGGATGCGGCCTTCCTCATCCATCAACAGGATGATGTCCCCCGCCTGTTCCATGAGGCTGCGGTAGCGGTCCGCCAGGCTGCGCCGCTCCCGTTCCAGGCGAAGGTGCGCCTGGGCCTGGACCAGGTTCCGCTGCCGGAGGGCCAAACCGAGGACAAGGGCCAGCAGACCGCAGAGTCCCACCAGCGCCAGTTCGAAGAGGCGGGCCCGGAGCCGGGCGCTGCCGTACAAATCATCCTGCTGGCCCACCACTTCCAGGGTCCAGGGGGAGCCGGTGACGCGGTAGGAGGCCTCCACGATGGGGCGGCCCTGAGCCCCCAGGGCATCGTGGGAACCGGTTGGACCGGACGGCTGGTCCGCAGAAATCAGGATGGTCCGCACGTCGGGATGCAAGCCGATCCGGGTATGCAGCAGCGGATCGAGGAAGGGCCATGGGTCCGTGAGAAGAAGCAGGACGCCGCGGACTGGATGGCCGATGGGCACCCAGAGGCCGACATGCAGGACACCCGAGGGGCGATGCTGATGGAGGGGCTCCAGCAGGGTGCGTTTCGAAGCCACCACGGACTGGATCCAGGGCCGGGCATCGGCCTCGGGACCGGGGTTGAAGGGCCTGGTCCCCGGCGCCTGGACCAGGAGCCGCAGATGGCCCGCAGTGTCGTAGAGTCCGATGGCGCGCGTCTCCTGGTTCAGGGGGGCCCGCATCCAGGCTTCTACCCGGGTCTGGGGAGGCGCCTGGGGGCCCCCGGCCAGGTAGCCCTCCAGGAGATCCTGCACCAAGGGGCTGCGCCCCAGGCGCTCGGCTTCCCGCAGGCGTTCCTCCTGCCAGCGGTCGAGGAGCTGGAGCTTCAGGCGGGCGACGGCATCCAACTCCTCCAGGGTGCGCTGGTGGGTGCTCTGGATCATGCCCCGGAGGAAGAAGGTGCCGCCCCCCAGCAGGAGCGCGGCCAGGGCCAGGAAAAGGGCCAGGGTGCGGCGGGAGCCGGGCCCGGGCGCCGGATCATCGGGCCGGGACGTCGCGCCGCGGAACAGGGCCAGGGGCCAGGTATCCCAGCCCGCCTGGAACAACTGGCCCGCGGCCAGCAGGCCCAACCCCGCCGCTCCCAGGGGCGGCAGCAGGGGGGCCTGTCCTCCGTAGAGCAGCGGCAGGTCTCCGGCGGCGTCTCCCAGGGCCAGGGCGGCCAGCAGGAGGGGCCCCAGGGCCAGGAGGGCCGAGCTCTGGCGCACCCAGCGCTTCGGATGCCCGCCAGCGGGGCCCCAGCGGAGCAGGAACCCCGCGAGACCGGCCAGCAGCGCCAGGTGGGCGAGACGCAGGGAGGGCCACCTCAGGGCGGCCAGGGTGCCGATCCCGGCCAGGCCCGTGGCCAGCAGGGCCCAGCGGCGCCTCCGCCTGGCCAGCGCGAAGCCCAGGGCCCAGAGCGCCATCAGACCGATGAGGGGCAGGCCAGGGAGGAGGGCTCGGGGCAGGGTCGAGGGCATGGACAGGGCTTCGGATCCCGAAGGGGGTTCGAGCTAACCCATCGGCATCCCTGCGAAAAACCGTATTCTGGGCTCTGGAGGCGCCATCCATGGCCAGGCAGGTGAAGGAGGGGGGCCAGATCCTCACCCGGACGCGGAAAAAGCTGCAGACACCAGGGATGTGGAAGGTTCTGCTCCACAACGACGACTACACCACCCAGGCCTTCGTGGTCTGGCTGCTGAAGACGGTTTTCCGCAAGCCGGAATCCGAAGCGGTGGCCATCATGCTGGCGGTCCACACCTCGGGCCTCGGCGTGGCGGGCGTCTATACCCGGGATGTGGCCGAGACCCGGGCGGAGAAGGCCCGGCGCCTTGCCGAGCGGGAAGGGTTCCCGCTGCTCTGCACGGTGGAGGAGGTCCATGCCTGAGCTGCCCAGCCTGAGCCCGGGGCTTGATCCTGAGTTGAACCGGGGGTTCCAGCGGGCTTTCGAGCTGGCCCGGGCCCGCCGCCATGAGGATGTGGCCCTGGAGCACCTGCTGCTCGCCCTCCTGGAGGACAGCCATGCCGCCGCCACCCTCCAGGCCTGCGGGGTGAAACGGGCGGCCCTGCGGATGGATCTGGAGGCCATCCTGGAACGGTCCTTCGAACCCGTCCCCGAAGGGGAGGCGTTCCAGCCCCACAGCACCCTTGGCTTCGTGCGCGTGGTGGAGCGGGCCCTCATGCACGCCCTCAGCGCCGGGCAGGCCTCCATCCGCGGCGGGGAGTTGCTGCCCGCCCTGCTCGAGGAGGTGGATAGCCCCGCCCGCCACCTGCTGGAGAAGCACGGCCTGAAGCGCCTGGCCCTGCTGAAGGTGCTCAGCCATGGCCCCGCCGCAGGCCGGAAGGCCGCCGCCCGCAAAGCCGCGCCGGCTCAGCCGGAACCGGAGGAGGCCGAGGCCGACGAGGCCCCCGAATCCGTGGATCCCCTGGTGGCCTACGCCACGGACCTGGTGGCCCGGGCGGCGGCGGGCCGGCTGGATCCCCTGGTGGGCCGCGAGGCGGAGATCGCCCGCATGGCCCAGGTGCTGTGCCGGCGCCGGAAGAACAATCCGCTCCTGGTGGGCGACTCCGGCGTGGGCAAGACCGCCCTCGTGGAAGGCCTGGCCCGGCGCATCCATGAACGGAAGGTGCCGGAGCCCCTGAAGGACACTCGCATCTTCGCCCTGGACCTGGGCGCCCTGCTGGCGGGCAGCCGCTACCGGGGGGATTTCGAGGAGCGCCTCAAGGCGGTCCTCAAGGCCCTGGCCGAGGTTCCCGGAGCCATCCTCTTCGTGGATGAGCTGCACACGATCGTGGGCGCTGGCGCCACCACGGGCGGAGCCCTGGACGCGGCGAACCTCCTGAAGCCCGCCCTGGCTTCGGGCGAATTGCGCTGCATCGGGGCCACCACCTTCCAGGATCTCAAGGGTTCGCTGGACCGGGACCGGGCCCTGGCCCGCCGGTTCCAGGTGGTGGAGGTGTCCGAGCCCACCCAGGAGGAAGCCGTGGCCGTCCTTCAGGGACTCAGGGTCGAGTACGAGCGCCACCATGGCGTGACCTACACCGATGAAGCCCTGGACGCGGCGGTGCGCCTGGCCGCCAAGCACCTGCCCGAGCGCCGCCTGCCGGATAGCGCGCTGGATGTGCTGGACGAGGCCGGGGCCGCCCAGAAGTTGCTGCCGAAGAAGGTCCGGGCGAAACGCATCGGCCCCGCTGAAATCGAGGCCGTGGTAGCGCGCATGGCGCGAGTGCCCGTCGCTTCGGTCACCGCTGACGACCGGGAAGCCCTTTCCTCGCTCGAAGCGAAGCTTCGAGCGCAGATCTTTGGCCAAGACTCTGCCTGTGAAACCGTTGCCAGCGCCATCAAGCTGGCCCGCTCCGGCCTGCGGGATCCCCTGAAGCCCATGGGCAGCTTCCTCTTCGCGGGGCCCACGGGCGTGGGCAAGACGGAACTCTCGAAGCAGCTCGCCAAGGCCCTGGGCATCGCCTTCCTGCGCTTCGACATGAGCGAGTACCAGGAGAAGCACGCGGTGGCCCGGCTCATCGGCGCGCCGCCGGGCTACGTGGGCTACGAGGAGGGCGGCCTGCTCACGGATGCCGTGCGCAAGCAGCCGCATGCCGTCGTCCTGCTGGACGAGGTGGAGAAGGCGCATCCGGATCTCTTTGGCGTGCTGCTCCAGGTGATGGACCACGCGTCGCTCACGGACAGCCACGGCCGCAGCGCCGACTTCCGGCACACGGTGCTCGTGATGACCACCAACGTGGGGGCGCGCGAGCTGTCGGCCCGGCAGGTGGGCTTCGCCGAGGCCGGCGGCCGTCGCTCGGCCACCGGCACCCTCGAAAAGGCCTTCAGTCCCGAGTTCCGCAACCGGCTCGACGCCATCCTCCAGTTCGCCCCCCTGGGCCGAGCCGAGATGGAACGGGTGGCGGACAAGCACCTGCACGAACTGGAGACCCAGCTGGCCGAAAAGGCCGTCACCCTCGCCTGCACGCCCGCTGCCCGCGCCTGGCTGGCGGAGAAGGGCTACGATCCGGCCTTCGGCGCCCGGCCCATGGCCCGGCTCATCGAACGGGAACTGCGCCGTCCCCTGGCGGAGGCCATTCTCTTCGGGCCCCTGGCGCAGGGTGGTTCCGCGACCGTGGACGTCAAGGACGGCGCCCTGTGCCTGTCGTTCGCCTGAGGCGGGAACTCGTCTTTCCCGATCCCGAGCAGGCGGAGGAGGGGCTTCTCGCCATCGGTGGCGACCTCAGCGTGCCGCGCCTGCTCCTGGCCTACCGCAGCGGCATCTTCCCCTGGTACGGGGCGGAGGATCCCATCCTCTGGTGGTCGCCGGAGACGCGCGCCGTGCTGCGCCCCGGCCACCTGCACCTCTCCGCCCGCACCCGCCGGAGCTTGCGCCAGCGCCCCTTCGAGATCCGCATGGATACGGCCTTCGAGGCCGTCATCGCCGCCTGCGCGTCGGTGTCCCGGCCGGGCCAGGACGGCACCTGGATCACGGCGGAGATGCGCGCGGCCTATGTCGCCCTCCACCGCGCGGGCCACGCCCACAGCGTGGAGGCCTGGCGGGAGGGTGAGCTGCGGGGCGGCCTCTACGGCGTCGCCCTGGGCGGGGCGTTTTTCGGCGAGAGCATGTTCAGCCTTGCGCCCGAGGCCAGCCGCGCCGCCCTCCAGGCCTTGGATGCCCGCTTGGCCGCCTGGGGCTTCACCCTCCTGGATGGCCAGTTGCCCCACGAGGGGCTGACGGGGTACGGCTTCCAGGCGATGCCGAGGCAGGTGTTTCGGGCGGAACTGACTGTGGCCCTGCGCCTCGAAGGCCGGGTGGGGAACTGGGTGCAGAGCTGAGGACCTACTCGATCGGCAGCTTGCCGTTGCCGAGCCGCATGATGGCGGGGATGTGGAGGTCGTCCTGGAAGCCGGCCACTTCGCCGCTGGGGGTGGGCGCCTGGGGCAGGAGGCGGGTGGGCGTGGGGCCCTGGTCGTTGGCGGGCACCTCGCCGTAGATGCGTCCGCTCGGCACCTGCACCGGCAGGGCCACGTTCCCGGCGGCGACCGGCTCGGCATCCGTTTCGGGGCCCAGATGGAGGCTGCTGCGCCGGCCCTCCAGGAGCTGCTCTTCCTGGTCGAAGCCGCTGGCCAGGATCGTGACCAGCACGCGATCCTCCATGCCTTCGCCCTCGACCATGCACATCTTGATGTTGGGCCGGTCGGCGTAGTGCTCCTGGAGGTAGTTCATGGCCGTCTCGACCTCGGCGGCGCTCAGCAGTTCCCAGTCGGCGGTGATGGAGACCATGACGTTGGCCGCGGCGCCGCTCTGGGCGCGTTCGAGCAGGGGGCAGGCCAGGGCGCGCCGCACGGCGTCCATGACCGCATCCTCCCCGCGGCCGTGGCCGGTGCCGATGAGGGCCTCGCCGCCATCGCGCAGGACGGCTTCCACATCGGCGAAATCGCCGTTGATGATGCCGGGCTTGAGGATCAGGTCGGCGATGCCGCGCACGCCCTGGATCAGCACGCCATCCGCCACGCGGAAGGCTTCCTTCATGGTGACCTTGGCGTCGCACACGGCCTTGAGGCGCTCGTTGCTCACGACGATGACGGTGTCGGCGGTGCCCCGCAGGTTGGAAAGGCCGGACAGCGCCAGGTCGCCCTTGCGGCGGCCCTCGTAGGCGAAGGGGGTCAGCACCACGGCCACGGTGAGGGCGCCCAGCTCCCGGGCGTAGCTCGCCAGCACCGGAGCAGCGCCGGTGCCCGTGCCGCCGCCCATGCCGCCGGTGATGAACACCATGTCGGCCCCGGTGAGGGAGGACAGGATCTCCTCGCGGCTCTCCTCCGCCGCCACGGCGCCCCGCTCGGCACTGCCGCCGGCCCCGAGGCCCTTGCTGCTCTGGGGGCCCAGGGGAATCTTCAGGTGGGCCTTGCTGTGGGACAGGCTCTGCTGGTCCGTGTTCATGGCGATGAACTGGACGCCGGTGACGCCGCTGTCAATCATGCGGTTCACCGCGTTGCAGCCGGCCCCACCCACGCCTACGACCTTGATGTTGGCGCCGGGCAGGCTGTGGGGGCAGGGGAGGAAGGGGGTCTCGTGCATGGAGGCTCCGGTCGTCATGCTCAGCTCAGTTTCCTGAAGAAATCCATCAGTCCCTTGCGGCGTTCAGGCTTGCCGAGGGTTTCCGCCTGCTCCCGGGCCAGGGCCTTCGCGGCACCGAGGGCATTCACAAAGTAGGGATTACCCGTGGCCTGAGGCAGGCCCTTGACGCCCTGGATGCGGCCCAGCACCACGCGCGGCCGGCCCAGGAGGGTCTGGGCGAGGATGGGCAGGTGGGTGAGCAAGGCGCCGCCGCCCACCAGGTGCACGCCGCCGTGGATCTCGTGGACGAGTCCCGTGCGGCCCATCTCGGCCAGCACCAGGTTCAGCAGCTCCGAGGCCCTGGCCTGCAGCACCTCCGCGATCTCGCGGCGGGAGACGAGGCGGCCCTCCTCTTCGAGCTCCACGGATTCCTCGGCGGGAACATGGGCGGGCAGCACGGTGCCGTAGCGGATTTTGATGCGTTCCGAGGCGGTGATGCCGCCCAGGTGCTTGGTGATCTCCAGGTCGCGGGTGAAGTGCATGCCCCCGATGGGAATCACGGCCGAGTGGAAGAGGGTGCCGTGCAGGAAGACGCCCAGGTGGGTGAGGTGTTCGCCGATGTCCACCACCACGGCGCCGTTCTCCCGATCCTCGCGGGTGAGCACGGCCTCGGCGCTGGCCAGGGGCGCGTACATCAGTTCCGCGCCGTGGAGCCCGGCGTTCTTCAGGGCCAGATTGATGTTCATGATCACCGGGCTCGGCGCCACGATGAGGCGGACCTCCGCTTCCAGCGTCTCGCCGAACATGGCCACGGGGTTGCGGATGTCGCGCTGGCCCTTGATGTGGAACATCTGCGGGATGCGGTGGAGGACCAGCTCCTCCTTGGCCAGCTTGCAGCCGTTGGTGGCCTGCTCCAGCACCCGGTCGCGGTCCGCGGCGGTGATGATCTTGTCGCCCGAGGAGATGGTGATGGAATCGCGGAGGTTCTCACCCTTGAACTGCACCCCGTCCACAGCCACGCGGATGCCATCCACCTTGGTCTGGCCCGCCGTATTCATGGCCTCTTCCACGGCCCGGGTGATGGCCCGGGTGGCGAGTTCCATGTCCGTGATCTGGCCCTGGGTGATGCCGCCCTGGGGGAAGGCCTGGCCCGTGCCGGTGACATTCAGGCTGCCGTCTTCCTCCTGGACGGCCACCACCGCCACCACTTTGCTTGCACCGAGGTCGAGCCCGAGAAGAACGGCACGCTGAGGCATGAAGATCCTTTTCCTTGGACCTAGGTTTACACCACTTCCCGTTTGGGTTCGAGCCTTGCATGCATCCCAGGAGCGATTTTCCGCGGGCCGCCGAGGCCTTATTTAGAATCCGAGGTCTGGATGGGCGGCTGGGCGTCCTCCGGCTCCCCCACGGCCACCTCGTCGTCCCAGCGGAGGTCAATGTAGCGAAGCTGGTCCAGATCCGGACGCTGGGCGAGGCGGTCCACGAAGAGTCCCTGGAAATTGGGCACATTTTTCGTGACATCCTCCCGCGAGAGGTAGATGGGCGCGGGAAGTCCCTCCATGAAGGCCACGGGGCCCTTGGCGCTCCAGCGCAGCTCGTTGAGGCGTCCGTAAAAACCGGGCTGTTCATCCCGGAGCCTGCGCGCAGCGTTGATCAGGCGGATCAGATTCGCGTCTGTCTGACTCGCGGGATCCACCACCACGGGAATGGGATTTAGATTGGAGGGATTCACCCGGTCCAGAATCCAGCCATCATCGGACACCAGGAAGACGCCTTCGGGGCGCACCAGCCAGAACACCGGCTGGCGTTCCTCCACCACCAGGCTGAGGCGGTCCGGGGGATCCTTGCGGATCTGGAGGGCGCGGACCCAGCGCAGGGCCTCCACCCGCTTCCGCAGCGTGTCCGCGTCAAACCAGAAGAGCGGCTTGTGGAGCACCAGCTTCTCCGCCAGCCGCTGGACGTCGGCCTGGCGCTGCCCCCGGCAGCCGGTCACCGTCACCTGCTCGATGATGAGCTTCTGCAACCCGAGGTAGCGTGTCCCGAATTCCAGCAGGCCCCAGCCCGCGCCGCCCAGCAGCACCAGCACGATGCCCGCCCGGGCCCAGGGAAGCCAGGGCCGTCGCGGTCGGGTGCGGGGGAGCAGGGACATGGGGGGTCTTCAGCCAGCCATCTTCGGCCCACCAGTCTAGTGTGGTGGCCCTGGCCTGCGGGATCAATAGACGGGCTGGGCGGGTCGTGGGGGGGGGGGGGGACCGGGCCCCCATGCGAGAATTCGGCAGCGCCCCCTGGGGGCGCGGGAGGTGGCCATGAAATACCGCCAGATGGGTTCGACGGGCCTGTTCGTCTCCGAGATCTGCCTCGGGGCCATGACCTTCGGAGGCAACCCCGATGCGGGGTTCTGGAAGGCCATCGGCCAGCTGGGGCAGGCCGAGGTGGATGCCCTCGTGGGGAGGGCCCTCGAGGCCGGCGTGAATTTCTTCGACACCGCCAATGTGTATTCCTACGGCCAGTCCGAGCGCCTGCTGGGGCAGGCCTTCCGGAACCTGGGCGTCGCCCGGAAGGATGTGGTGATCGCCACCAAGGTCTTCGGGGAGATGGGCCCCGGACCCAACGACCGTGGCGCCTCGCGGGGGCACCTCATGGATTCCGTGCGGGCCAGCCTCGAGCGCCTCCAGACCGACCACCTTGACCTCTACCAGATCCACGGGAACGATGCCGTCACGCCGCTGGACGAGAGCCTGCGGGCCCTGGACGACCTGGTCAGCCAGGGGCTGGTCCGCTACGTGGGCGTGTCCAACTGGGCGGCCTGGCGGATCTCCAAGGCCCTGGGGATCTGCGAGGCGAAGGGCTATTCCCGCTTCGCGACGCTCCAGGCCTACTACTCCATCGCCGGGCGGGACCTCGAGCGGGAGCTCGCCCCGATGCTCATGGAGGAGGGCCTGGGCCTGATGGTCTGGTCGCCCCTGGCGGGTGGCCTGCTCTCGGGGAAGTTCGCGCCGGAGGGCCAGGGGCCCGAGGGGGCCCGCCGGGCCGCCTTCGACTTCCCGCCGGTGGACGCAGAGCGCGGCTGGGCCTGTGTGGATGCCATGCGCGGGATCGCCAGCGCCCATGGCGTGTCCGTGGCCCGGGTCGCCCTGGCCTGGCTGCTGGCCAAGCCGCACGTCATGAGCCTCATCATCGGCGCCAAGACCCTGGCCCAGCTCGAGGACAACCTCGCCGCGGCGGACCTCGAACTGTCCCCCGGGGAGATGGAGCAGCTCGACGCCGTGAGCGCGCTGCCCCCGGAGTACCCGGGCTGGATGCTGGCTCGGCAGGGGGGCAACCGGCGCCCCAAGCCCTTCTCTGCCCATTGACATGCACGGGGTGTCCCGGCCAAGCCGGGACACCCCGTCTGATCCCTGGAGGTGACCATGCGGCTCCCCGCCGTTCTGCTGCTGACCGTTCTGGCCCTGGGAGGTGCGGCCGCCCAGGCCCGATCTGCCCCCTCCTGGCCCGCCGGCCTGCCCGTCTACGACCACGTCGTCATCGTCATCGAGGAGAACAAGGACTACCGGGAGATTGTCGGGAATCCCAGGGCGCCCTACCTCAACGATGTCCTGCTGCGCGAGGGGGCCAGCTTCACGCGGATGTACGCCGAGGAGCACAACAGCGAGGGCAACTACTTCTGGCTCTTCTCCGGGAGCAACCAGGGGGTGGGCTTCGAGGACCGGGTGCCCTCGGCCCTCACCCGCGCCGACTATCCCCTGACGGCCCCCAACCTGGCTTCGGAACTGCTCGCCGCGGGCCGCAGCTTCACGGGCTATGCGGAAGGCCTGCCCGCGCCGGGCTCCACGGCGGTGCTGGCCGGAAACTACGCGCGGAAGCACGTCCCCTACATCAGCTTCGGGAACGTGCCGGCGGCCTGCAACCAGCCCTTCACGGCCTTCCCCGCCGAAGGGCATTTCGACCAGTTGCCCACCGTCGCCTTCGTGCTGCCGGACCTGGACGATGACATGCACAACTGCGCCCCGCCCAACTGCGCCGCGCCGGACCTGGGCTGCTGCATCGCCAAGGGCGACGCCTGGCTGCGGACCCACCTCGACGCCTACCTCCGGTGGGCGCGCACCCACAACAGCCTGCTCATCCTCACCTTCGACGAGAGCGACGACCGGACCGGCTACGCGGGCCTCACCAATCCCGCCATGGCGCCCGGGGTCCTGAAACCCTGCCGCAGCGCGGACAGCCTCCAGCTCCTCCAGGACCTCCAGAACCGCATCGTGACCATCGCCGCGGGCGCCCACATCCGGCCGGGGCAGTACCCGGAAGGGCGGGGCATCACCCACGTCAACCTCCTGCGGACCCTCGAAGCCATGTACGGCCTCCCCGCGGCGGGCGCCCAGCAGCCCAACGCCGCGGCCTGGGGCCTCTCCGGCGATACCCTCATCACCGACATCTTCCAGCCGCAGGAGACGCGGCGCTAAGGACTCCAGATCTCCACTTCCGGCTCCAGGTCCACGCCATGGACCTCCCTGACCTTGGCCCGGACGGCGGCCATCAGTTCGGCGAACGCGGCGGCGGTGGCGTGGCCGTGGTTGATGAGGAAGTTGGCGTGTTCGGGGCTGACTTCGGCATCGCCGAGGCGGAGGCCCTTGAGCCCCGCCTGCTCGATGAGGCGTCCGGCGCTCTGGCCCGGCGGGTTCTTGAAGATGCAGCCCGCGTTGCGCCGGGAGAGCGGCTGGCTGGTGCCGCGCTTCTGCCGGTACTCGGCCACCCGGGCCTGGATGGCGGCCGGATCGCCCTCGACCAGCCGGGCCGTGGCGGACAGCACGATCCGTCCGTCCGTCAGGAAGCTCCAGCGGTAGCGGAATTCCCCGGGTTCCGGCGCCTTCTCCACCAGCTCGCCCTCGGGGGTGAGGAAGCGGTAGCGGTCCAGCACATCCACCCACTCCCGGCCATGGGCCCCGGCGTTCATGCGGAGGGCGCCCCCCAGGCTGCCGGGAATGCCGCTGGCGAACTCCAGGCCGGACAGGCCCGCCCGGGCCGCCGCCTCCGCCAGGGCGATGTGGCCGTGGCTGGCGGGAGCCGTCAGGGTGTGGCCCTCGCGGCGGGGCTCCTTCGGCAGGGCCAGCCGCAGCACGGGCACCTCGATGTCGCCTAGCACCACGAGGTTGGAGCCGCCCCCCAGCACCCGGTAGGGCAGCCCCTCCCGGGCGCAGGCGCGGACGAAGGTCTGGGCCTCGGCCTCGGTGGTGGGCTCGAAGAGCCAGCGGCAGAGGCCACCTACGCCCAGGGTCGTCAGCCGGGCGAAGGGCACGTCCCGGCGGTGGGGGATCTTCAGCAGCTCATCGGGCAGGGGGCGCGTCATCCGGTCCAGTATGAGGCCGCTCCAGCCGGTAGCATGGCACCATGCGCTGGCTCGCCATTGACCACGGCACGAAGAAGCTCGGGCTCGCCTTTTCGGACGAGCTGGAGATCCTCGCGTCGCCCTTCGAGGTGTGGCCCATGGAGGAGGCGCGCACGCTGGACCGCCTGGTGCGGCTCTGCGCCGAGGAAGGCGTTCAGGCCCTGTGCGTGGGGCTTCCCCGGCACAAGGATGGCGCCGAGAGCGCCACGGCCCCGGCGGCCCGGGCCTTTGGCGAGGCACTGGCGACCCGGACGGGCCTGCCCCTGCGCCTGGTGAACGAACACTTGAGCAGCGCCGAAGCCGAGCGTCTGCTGCGCGAACGGGGCGTGAAGGCCGACAAGCGGAAGCTTCTGCTGGATGCGGCGGCCGCCGCCGTCATCCTGGGTGAGATGCTGGAGGACCGGCGGGCCAGGGGCATTCCGCCCGGCCGCCTGGACTGAACACGGGAGGGGACCATGCGCGTGGCGTTCCTGGGGTTGGGGCGGATGGGGGATGCAATGGCGCGGCGGCTGGCCGGCGCCTTCGAGCTGTCTGTGTTCAACCGGGATCTCGGCAAGGCCCAACCCTTCGCGGCCCTTGGTGCGCGGGTGGCCACGACGGTCCGGGAAGCGGCGGAAGATGCGGACCTCGCCATCACCATGCTCGCGGATGACGGCGCCGAGGAAGCCCTGGCCTTCGGTCCCGGTGGCCTGCTGGAGGTGATGCCCCCGGGCGCGGTCCATGTGTCCATGAGCACCCTCGGCATCGCCACCTCCGGGCGGCTGGCGGAGGCGCACGCCGAGGCGGGCCAGGGCTACGTGGCCGCGCCGGTCTTCGGCCGCCCCCCGGCGGCGGCCGCGGGCCAGCTGTGGATCCTGGCTGCGGGCTCCGAGGCGGATCTCGCCCGCTGCCAGCCGGTGTTCGAGGCCCTGGGCCAGGGCGTGTTCCCCCTGGGCGAACGCCCCGCCACGGCCCACGCCCTGAAGCTGGCGGGCAACATGCTGCTGGTGACGGTGGTGGAAGCGCTCGGCGAGGTGTTCGCCTATGGCGAGAAGGCCGGCATCCCCCCGGAAACGACCCTGAAGGTGCTGAACACCGCCCTGCTCAAGTCGCCCCTGGCGGAGGCCTACGGTGCCGCCGTGGTGAAGGAACTCTTCGATCCCGCGGGCTTCGCCCTCCGCTTGGGCCTCAAGGACGTGAGCCTGGCCCTGCGCGCCGCCGAGGCCTACCAGGCGCCCATGCCCCTCGCCAGCGTCCTGCGGGATCGCCTGCTCACCGCCACCGCCAAGGGCTACGGCGATCTGGACCTGTCCGCCCTGTCGCGGCTCAGCCGGGAGGATGCGGGGCTGGCCTAGCAGCCCCGGGCCATGGCTTCGGAGACCAGGAACAGCGCCAGGTCCGCGGGATCGGCCGCCAGGGGCGGGAGGCCGGTGAGGAAGCCGGGGCGCAGGATCCGGTCATCCAGGGGCGCGGTGGGCGCGAGGGTCCGCAGCCGCTCGAGCAGGGCCAGGAAGTTCGCGGCCCGGGAGGGCTGCAGACCGGCGCCCAGGCCCTGGTAGTTGAGCCGCTGTTCGTAGAGCATGAGGGCCGGTTGCCCGTCGTTGCGCTGGACGAGCAGGAAGGGCTCCCGGGAGGAGGTGCGCCGCTCCGAGGTGACCTCCACCTTCTTGGTGATCGCCAGACCGCTGGTGAGGATGGCCTTCCCGATGTCCAGCTTGTGTTCGGTGTGCTTGACGGTTTCCGAGGATTCGAGGTGCCGAATGCCCCGGAGGAAGGCCGCCAGGGCCGCCGCGGGACAGACCTGTTCCTGCCCACGCGTATCCACCGCGATGAAGCCTTCGGGCGTGAAGGTCAGGTTCCGGACCACGACACGGTGCCGGTCGGTCGGAACGGCCGAGGGCTCCGCCGCGAAGGCGATGAAGCCCGCGGCTTCGAGAGCCGCCACCAGGCGGGGCCCCTCCTTCGTGCCCCGGACCAGCACCCGCGGAAGCGTGCCCGTCAGCAGCCGCGCGGTGTCCACGTGGGCAAGCCCCGCAATCGCCGCCGCCTGCGGAAGACTGGCCGGATCGTCGGGAATGCGTGCGATGGCGACGAACATGCCCCCATCATGCGCCGCGGTTCAAACAAAAGTAAACGCGACTCTTTCTCTAATGGGAAGAGATGCTGCCCTGGGACGCCCCGGCGGTCTCAGGGTTCCTTGGATCCCTTGAGCCGGAGCGCCTCGATCTCCAGTTCCTTCATCCGGAGTTGGTGGGCCAGTTCCTTTTCGCGAACCTTGCGCCAGGTATTGAACCCGATGGCCACTCCGGCCAACGCGATGCCGGCGACGGGGACGATGTAAGGGCTGAACAGAATGTCGTGCATGGGCGGTCCTCCCTGGGCCCAGGTTAGCCTCGCTCAATAGCGGGCGTGGGGCGAACCGGCGAACGATAGCCAGGAGGCGGCCGGTGGTCGCGCCTCACCCCAGGCGCACGATCCGTTCGCAGCGGGCGGCGAGGTCGGGGTTGTGGGTGACGAGCAGGGTGGTGGGGCGGAGTTCGGTGTGGAGGCGCAGGAGGAAATCGAACACTTCCTCGGCGGTGGCGGGATCCAGGTTGCCGGTGGGCTCGTCCAGCAGCCACAACGCGGGCTTGCGCACCAGGGCACGGGCGAGGCCAGCCCGGGCTGCCTCGCCGCCGGAGAGCTGGGCGGGCAGGCGGTCGCCCAGCTCTCCGAGGCCAACGGTGGACAGCAACTGTCCAATCCAGGCCTCGTCGTCGGCATTGGGGGTGCCGGAGATGATCAGCGGCATCCGGAGGTTTTCCCGCACCGTGAACTCGGGCAGCAGATGGGGCTGCTGGAAGGCCAGGCCCACGCTGCGACGGCGGTAGAGGGCCCGGGCCTCGGCGCCCTCCGGGACCGGCGCCCCCTCCACGTGGATCGCGCCGGCTTCCCAGTGGTCCAGGCCTGCGATGCAGTTCAGGAGCGTGGTCTTGCCCACGCCGGATACGCCGACGATGGCGCAGAGGCTGCCCGCCGCCACCTCCAGGTCGAAGCCGTCGAACACGGGATGCGCGTTGCCGGGGTAGGTCTTGTGGAGGCCGGTGATGGAGAGGGGCGATCCGTTCATTCCGACCTCAGCGCGTCCACGGGGTCCAGGGCAGCGGCCTTCTTCGCCGGGTAGCGGGCCGCCAGCCAGGACACGAGCAGGGGGAACACGGCCACCAGGAGCACATCGGGAACCTTCATGCGGAAGGGCATGTAGGTGATGAAGTCGTACACGGCCGGAGGCAGTTTGATGAGCTTCCAGTGGTCCGCCGCCCAGCAGAGGGGCACGCTGGTGCTCAGGCCCCAGAGGGTGCCCACGGCGCCGATGCGCAGGCCCTGCAGCTCGAAGAGCCGCTGGATCTGCTTCGGCGTGGCGCCCAGGGCCAGCAGCACGCCCAGATCCCGGCGCTTCTCGGTGACGAGCAGCACGAGGGAGGCCACCACGTTGAAGGCCGCCACCAGCACGATGAGGCCGAAGATCGCGGCGAAGGCCCACTTCTCCACGGTGAGGGCGGCGAAGAGGGGCTTGTTGGTCTCCCGCAGGTCCGTGGCCAGGAAGTCGGGGCCCAGGGTCTTCAGGACGCGGGCCTTCACCCTGCTGATGGCGTCAATGCTGCTGGCGCGCACCTCGATCATCTCGGCGTGCCCGTCAGCATGGGCGATGCGGGCGCCATCGGCCAGGGTGATGATGGCCCAGCTCTTGTCGTACTCGGAGGAATGGCTTTCGAAGGTGCCGGCCATGCGGAAGGCCGCGAGCTTGGGCTGCTGGCCGCCCAGCCCCAGTTCCAGGCGGAAGAAGGCCACGGCCACGGTATCGCCCACACGGACGCCCAGCTTCTGGGCCAGTTCCTTGCCCAGGAGGATCTCGCCGTCCTTCAGATCCTCCACCCGGCCGGGCTTCACGGAGTCGAAGATGCTGGACGTGCTGTGGGCGCTCGCAGGATCCACAGCCTTCACCACCACGGGTTCCGGTGGCGCGCTGGTGTCCGGCACCCGCAGCAGCCCCTTCTCCAGGCGGATGGGGGAGGCGGCCTTCACGCCGGGCACGGCGCGGATGGTCTTGAGGGTGCCGGCGGTGTCCGGGATGTCGCCCGTGATGTGGAACACCGTGAAATGGGCCGTGGCGCTGAACAGCGTGGCTTCGATCTCTTCTCGGAAGCCGGTCATGACCGCCAGGGTCACCACCATGGCGAAGACGCCGAGGGCCGTGCCGCCCCGGGCGAAGCGCACCATGATGTGGACGAAGGCGCCCTTCCGGTGGGTCTTCAGGTAGCGCTCGGCGACGGTGCGTTCAAACAGGGCCATGGCACCAGGGTAGCCGCCGCCGGGCGTCGCCGCCTATGCCAGGCCGAGCTGGGCTTCGAAGAGATGCGCCAGGTCCGCATCCGGTTCGTAGGGTTTCACCAGAATGTGGGAGACGCCGGCCTCGCGGGATTCCAGCACCAGGTCGGTGTCCACATGGTCCTCTGCCAGCACGATCGGGGGCGGGGCGCCCTCGTAGCGATGGTGGATGAGGGAGGCCAGTTCCAGCCCTTCCAGCTCGGCCACGCCGCCATCAATGAACACCAGATGCACGCCACCGGCCTCGTCCAGGGCCTCGAGCAGGTCCGAGAGCGTGGAAACGGCCAGGATGCGTCCGTAGCCTTCCTCGGCGAGGAAGGTGGCCAGCTGGTCCTGGCCAGGGCCGGGGTGCATGGCCAGGACCAGGGCGCGGGATCGCTTCTTCACGCGGAGCAGGGCGTGGCTGCGGTCGGATCCTTCGGCGGCGGGAGCAGGCGCGGGCGGCTCGGGTGCGGCGGGCTCAGGCGGAGGCAGGGCGGCTGGAGTGGGGGTGGGCCGAGGCTCCGGAGCGGGCTGGGGTTCCGGTCTCGGCGTGGCCAGCTCGATGCCCCGGGGCGACTCGTGCTCGGCGGGGGAGGGCTCCTCAATGCTGCGTCGGGTCTTCGGCGGCACCGTGGATGGGATGCTGCTGGCCCGGGAGGCGACCAGCTGGCGCACCGGACTCAGCAGGGATTCCTTCCCGGGCTCGAAGGTGATGCCGATGCAAAGGCCATAGCGATCCGCCTCGAGGTACGCCACCGCACCGGTCAGTTCAAGGATGGGGCACTTGGGGAGCTTGGCGAGTTTCACCAGCATGAGGGACTGGCCCACCGGCAGAAGGCTCGATCCCAGGGGCATGCGCCGCTGGGTCTTCACATCCATGGCCCGCTCGACCCGCATCCGCAGGCCGCCTTCGGAAATGTTCTCAAGGGGGCCGGAGACACCGATGCCATCGAAAAGCCCGGTCAGGGCCGTGACGGTGGCGCCTTCCCGGGCGTTCAGGCGGGCCCGGGGCTTTTTCCGGCGCTCGGCCAGGGCGATGCCCGCGGGCGCTTCGAGTACCGCGGTGCCGGCCTTCAGCTCCACCAGGGTGGTGGAGACCTTCAGGCGCAGGCCATCCATGTGGAGCAGCAGACCCAGGGTGTCGCCCCGTTCCGCCACAAGCGGGCCCTGGAGGGCCAGTGTCACCCGTTCATCCGTGATGGCGCTCAGGAGGGCTGGGGCCTCCCGCCCCTTCGGGGCCAGCACCGTGAGGGCCAACCGGAGGCGCTGGGCCTCCTCGAGATACGCCAGGGCGAGTTCAACGCCCTCCCCTGGTCTCGATTTTTTCTGCCCAAAGATGGCCATCTGTCCTGGACTCCTGCTTTCCCATCGTCCCAGGGTGGGGAAGGCTTGATTCCTGCCGCCCCAGCAGTCAGCTTGACGGCATGACCGATGTTCCGCTCCGCTGTCTCCTCATCGCCCGCCAAGGGCCCGACGACCGGGAGGACCGCATCGAGGACCATCTTCTGGAACTGGGCGAGCTGGCGCGCAGCTCGGGGTTCGAGGTGAGGGGACGCCGGCGCCTCAAGCGGCATGCGGTGGTTTCCCGCACCTTCTACGGCTCGGGCCAGCTGGCGGCGGTGGCGGAGGAGGCGGCCCGGCAGGAGGTCCGGCTCCTGGTCTGCGATGACGAGTTGAGCGGCAGCCAGGTGAACGCCATCGAGAAGCTGACGGGCCTGCGCTGCCTGGATCGCACGGGCCTCATCCTGGGCATTTTCGAACAGCGGGCCCAGACCCGGGAGGCCCGGGCCCAGGTGGAACTGGCCCGCTGCGAGTACGAGTTGCCCCGCATGAAGGGGGCCTGGACCCACCTGGAGCGCCAGGGCGGCGGCGTGGGTCTGCGGGGGGGACCGGGCGAGACCCAGATCGAGGTGGATCGCCGCATGCTCCGGACCCGCATCTCCCAGCTCAAGCGGGAGCTGGCCCACCTGGAACAGGTGCGGGAGACCCAGCGCCAGGGCCGGCCCCACGGCCTGCCACGGGTGGTCCTGGTGGGCTACACCAATGCCGGCAAGACCTCCCTGCTGAAGGCCCTCACGGGCGAGGGCGAGCCGCGCGACCTCCTCTTCGCCACCCTGGACACCACCACCCGCAAGGCCTGGCTGGGCCAGGATGTGGATCCAGAAACCGGCGAGGGCAGCGGCGAGCCCCGGCAGTGCCTGGTGGCCGACACTGTGGGCTTCATCCGCAAGCTGCCCCACCAGCTGGTGGCCGCCTTTCGCAGCACCCTGGGGGAAGTCCGCACCGCCGATGCGCTGGTGATCGTGGCGGACGCCGCCCATCCCGACCTGGAAGAACATCTGAAGGTGGTGGGCACCACCCTGCGGGAGATCGGCTGCGCCCCGGAGGGGGACGATGCCCAGCCCCGGCTCCTGGTGCTCAACCAGGTGGACCGCCTCCACCGGCCGCAGAAGCTGGACCTGAAGAAGAAGCATCCCGCCGCCGTGCAGACCTGCGCCCTGGCCGGGCAGGGACTCGACGAGATTCGGGGCTGGCTGAAGGAGCTGATCCCCGGTCCGCCCCGGCCCCGGGAGCTGGAGCCCTGGGAACTGCCGGAACCCAAGCTGGTTCCCTGACGTTTACGGCCCTGGACAGGACAAGGGGTGATGTGTAATTTGTTGCTTATGCAACTTTCTTTCTGGAAAGCCGCCAGCCTCCCCCACATCATAACCGCCATGAAGAGCCGCATGCGGCAGGTGGCCTGGCGCCGCTTGGCCCCCTTCGGCATCTCCCCGCAGCAGTTCCAGCTGCTGATGGCTGTGGCGGAGCAGGATGGCCGCTGCCACGGCGATCTGGCGCGCTGCACCTGGATGGACAAGCCGACCGCCACCCGCATCCTCCGCACCCTCCAGGACCGCGGCCTGGTGGGCACCGAGCCTGACCCCGACCACGGCCGCCGGATCCTGTACCACCTGCAGCCCGCGGCCCTGCCCCTGGTGGATAAACTCCAGGACTACCGCCGCACCATGCGGGAGGGGATGGAGCGGGGGCTGGGACCGGAGCAGAAGGCACAGTTCCGCGAGATCGTCGCCGTGGTGATGGCCAACCTGGACCGGATGGAAGCGGAGCTTCGCGAAGCTGCGCCGGGGAACGAGGAGTAGAGCGCCATGTGGATCGTCCGGCTGGCCCTGCGGAGGCCCTACACCACGGCGGTGATGTGCCTGCTGGTGCTGCTGATGGGGCTGCTCTCCGTCCAGCGCATGCTGGTGGACATCTTCCCCACCATTGATATCCCCGTGGTGGCGGTGGTGTGGACCTACGGCGGCCTCAGCCCGCAGGAGATGGAACAGCGGGTGGTCACCATCAGCGAGCGCTCCATGTCCACCACGGTGAACGGTATCCAGCGCATCGAGTCCCAGAGCATCGCAGGCATGGGCCTCCTGCGGGTCTACTTCCAACCCGGCACGGACATCGGCTCGGCCATCGCGCAGATCAACGCCGTGAGCAGCGCAGTCCTCCGCATCCTGCCGCCGGGCATCACGCCGCCGCTGGTCATCCAGTACAGTGCCGGGAATGTGCCGGTGATGCAGCTCACGGCGCGGAGCGACACCATGCCGGAGCAGAACGTCGTGGACTACACCACGAACTTCGTGCGGCTGCGCCTGTTCACCATCCCCGGCCTCTCCACGCCGCTGCCCTACGGGGGCAAGAGCCGGCAGGTCTCCGTGGATCTCGATCTGGCCAAGCTGGCGGCTCGGGGTCTGAGCCCCGCGGATGTGGTCAACGCCCTGTCCGCCGAGAATGTCATCACGCCGGCGGGCGTGGCGCGCATGGGCGCGCGCGAGCTGCCCATCCTCACCAATTCGAGCCCCTCCACCATCGCGGCCTTCGAGCAGATCCCCCTCAAGGTGGTGAATGGGCGGCCCGTGCTGCTGGGCGATGTGGCCCGCGTGTACGACGGCTTCGCGGACCAGACGAACATCGTCCGGGTGAACGGGAAGCGGGCCACCTACCTGGCCATCCTGAAGAAGGCGGACGCCTCCACCCTGGCCGTGGTGGATGCGGCCAAGGCCGTGCTGCCGAGCATCCAGGCCGCCGCGCCCAAGGGGCTGGTCCTGAAGTTCGACTTCGACCAGAGCAGCTTCGTGCGGGGCGCGATCCTGGACGTGGTGAAGGAGGCCCTGGCCTCGTCCCTCCTGGTGTCGCTGATGATCCTGCTGTTCCTCGGTTCCTGGCGCAGCATGCTCATCGTCTGCACGAGCATCCCCCTGGCCATTCTGGTGGGCCTCATTGGCCTCAAACTGACGGGGCAGACGCTCAACATCATGACCCTGGGCGGCCTCAGCCTCGCCATCGGCATGTTGGTGGATGACGCCACGGTGGAGGTGGAGAACATCCACCGCAACCAGGCCATGGGCAAGCCACTGACGGTGGCGATTCTCGATGGCGCTAGGCAGATCGCGGTGCCCGCCATCGTGGCCACCCTGGCCATCTGCATCGTGTTCTTCCCGGTGGTGCTGCTGGTCGGGCCCGCCAAGTACCTCTTCACGCCGCTGGCCATGGCGGTGGTGTTCTCCATGCTGGCCTCGTACCTGCTGTCCCGGACCCTGGTGCCCACCATGGCCCGCATGCTCATGGAACACGACCATGCCACACCGACGAGCCTCCGGGGCCGTTTCAACGCCTGGCGGGAGCGCTGGCTGGGCCGCTTCCAGGCCGCCTACGGCCGGGCCCTGGACCAGGTGCTGCACCATCGCGTCTTCGTGCTGGCGGTGGCGATCGCCTTCCTGGCCATCAGCTCCGGCCTGCTGCTGGTCATCGGCCGGGACTTCTTCCCCTCGGTGGATGTGGGGCTGATGAAGCTGCACGTGCGGACCCCGGCGGGCATGCGGCTGGAGGAGACCGAGCGGGTGGTGGCGCGGGTGGAGGACCAGGTGCGGGCGACCATCCCGCCGAAGGATCTCGGGTCCATCAACAGCAACATCGGGCTGCTCACCCCGGTGAACATGGCCTTCACGCCCAGCGACAACGTCAGCAGCCAGGATGCGGACCTGTTCATCTCCCTGAAACGGGACCACGCGCCCACCCAGGGCTACATGGACCGCCTGCGGGCGTCGCTGCCGAAGGCCTTCCCCGGTGTGGAGTTCTACTTCCAGCCCGCCGACATCGTGAGCCAGGTGCTGAACTTCGGCGTGGCCGCGCCCGTGGATGTGCAAGTGGAGGGCCGGAACCTGGCGGAGAGCAGCGCCCTGGCCCAGCGGCTGGAGCAGGGCATCCGGGGCATTCCGGGCGCGGTGGATGTGCGCATCAAGCAGGCGTCCGCCGCGCCGGCCTACCGCCTGGATGTGGACCGCCTGCGGGCGGCCCGGGCGGGGCTCTCCCAGCGGGATATCGCCAACGGCATGCTGGTGTCCCTGTCCGGCAACGGCCAGCTGGCGCCTTCGTACTTCCTGAACCCCGCGAATGGCGTGAACTACACGGTGGTGGTCAAGGCGCCCCTGGCTGAGCTCAGCTCCCCCGGCCAGCTCATGGCCACGCCCTTCGGCTTCCCCGGCGCGGCCAGCCTCCTCCAGTCGGGGGTGGATCACCCGGCGGGCACGGTGGGGCAGCCCGCCTTCGAGGCGCTGGACAACTTCGCCACCCTCCAGCGGGTGACCACGCCGACGGAGATCAGCCACTACACCGTGATGCGCGTGGTGGATGTGATGGCCAATGTGGAAGGGCGGGATCTGGGCGGCGTGGTGGGCGACATCCAGTCCCGCATCCGCGCCCTGGGCAAGCTGCCGCCGGGCACCGCCATCCGCATCCGGGGCCAGAACGAGGTGATGACGGAATCCTTCCGCAGCCTCGGCGGCGGCCTGGTCATCGCCATCGCGCTGGTCTACCTGCTCATGGTGGTGCTGTTCCAGAGCTGGCTGGATCCCTTCATCATCATCACCGCCGTGCCGGGCGCCCTGGCGGGCATCCTGTGGATGCTGGCCCTCACGGGCACCACGTTCAACGTGGAATCGCTGATGGGCTCCATCATGGCGGTGGGCATCGCCACCTCGAACGCCATCCTCATCGTGAGCTTCGCCAATGAGGTCCGCGTGGCCCGGCCGGAGCTGAGCGCGCTCGAAGCGGTCCTCGAGGCCGGCAAGGTGCGCCTGCGGCCGGTGCTGATGACGGCCCTGGCCATGATCATCGGCATGCTGCCCATGGCCCTGGCCCTGGGCGAGGCGGGCAGCCAGAACGCGCCGCTGGGGCGGGCGGTGATCGGGGGCCTGCTGGCAGCCACCTTCGTGACCCTCTTCATCGTGCCGGTGTTCTACAGCCTCCTGCGGCGGAAGCCGCCCACGGCCCACCTGCTGGAAAGCCGGTTCCAGGACGAACAGCAAGGGAGTGAAGCATGAGCGAGCGGCCGGAATCCCCCGCCTTCAAGCGGGGCGGAATCATCGCGCTGGTGCTGGCAGCCGGGGGCGTTGGAAGCCTCCTGCTGGCCCGGCAGACTGCCACCCGGCGGGAGGCCCGGCGCCTCCATGCCGTGCTGGAGGCGGGCCCCCATGTCCGCACCGCCCGGATCACGCTCGAAGGCGGGGACCGGGGCCTGACGATCCAGGGCGAGGCCCTGCCCTACGCCACCACCACCCTCTACGCCAAGGTCAGTGGCTTCCTGAAAGCCATCCCCGTGGACAAGGGCACCCAGGTGAGGCAGGGGCAGACAGTGGCCGTGGTGGAATCCCCCGAAACCGACCGCCAGACCCAGGCCCTCCAGGCCGATGCGGCGAACAAGCGACGGAACGCCCAGCGGGCCGAGGCCCTGGGCCGCGACGGGCTGCTGAGCCCCCAGGATGTGGAACAGGCGGTCACGGCCGCCCAGGTGGCCGAGGCCACCCTGGCCTCGCAGGCGGCCCTCAAGGGCTACGAGATCGTCCGGGCGCCCTTCAGCGGCGTGGTGACCCAGCGGTTCGTGGACCCCGGCGCGCTCATCCAGAACGGCGGCTCCACCGCCAGTGCCCAGCCCCTGGTCACCCTCGACCAGGTGGACCGCCTGCGGGTGAGCTTCTACCTGGATGCCTCCGTGGCGGGCGCGGTGAAGGTGGGAACGCCCATGGAGGTGCGCCCCGTGGACCATCCCGAGGTGGTGCGGAGCCTCCGCGTGAGCCGCCTGGCCGGGGCCCTGGACCCAAAAACCCGCACCCTGCTGGCCGAAGGGGATCTGGACAACCGGGACCACGCCTTCCTGCCCGGCGGCTTCGTGGAGGTGGCCCTCAAGGTGGCGGTTCCGGAGCGCCTGGCCCTGCCCGATACGGGCGTGATCCTGCGCCAGGGCCGCCCCTTCGCCGCGGTGCTCCAGCCCGATGGGCGCGTGCGCTTCCAGCCCCTCCAGCTCGGGGAGGATGCCGGCCAGAAGGTCCGGGTGTTGCAGGGCCTCAGGGATGGCGAGGTGGTGGTGCTGAATGCACCCGCGGACCTGAAGGACGGCGACCGGGTTCAGGCGGCGGGTTCGCCCTCCTGAGGGACGGGCAGCAGGCCCACGGTGCCCGCCAGCCCCAGGGCCAGCAGGATCCGCAGGAAGAAGATCTGGCGGCTGAGGCCGTGGGCCTTGTCGTAGGCCACGCGGTCCGGCTGGCCGGGGGCCAGGGATTCGATGGGCGCGCCGATGCGGGCCCGGATGTCCTGGATCTTGGGCGTGACCACGGCGCTGCTGGCCAGGCACATCACGAGGGCCACGAGCCAGGCCGCGCTCCAGAGGCGCAGGGGGCCGATGACGTCCTCCTTCATTTCCGCCAGCCAGCGCGCCCCCCAGCTCAGCAGGCCGGCCAGGCCGAAGGCGCCCCAGGCGGCCCAGTCCAGGCGCGCCACCATCAGCCCCGCGATCCGGCCCGCCACATCCCGGCTGGGCAGCTCCCGGAACAGCAGGGGGGCCAGCAGGCCGAAACCCAGCGCCGCGCCGGCCCAGAGCACCAGCAGGGCTGCGGAAGCCCGGTCCAGGCGGCGGAAGCTGCGCTCGTTCATGTGTTCTCCCCTGGGGGACGAAGGCTGAGAACCGGCTTCACCACTCATTGTAGGGAATGCCGTTCGAGCCCTTTTCCGTGGAGCCGCTGCGGACCCGGAAGATGCCCAGTTCCGCATCGGGATTGCTGGGATCCGGTTCTTCGTACTGAATCTGCCAGGTGTCCCGGGACTGGGTCATGGGATCCCAGGGGATGTCCCGGAGGTAGCCGTATTCCCGCAGGGCCGACAGGCTGGAGGGGTACTTGCCGCGGTCGGCGCGGTACTGCTCCAGGGCGTTGTTGATCTGGAAGAGGTTCTCCTTGAGGACGGCCTCCCGGGCGACCTGGGTCTTGTGGCGGTAGCCCGCCAGCCCCACCGTGGCCAGGATGGCCAGGATGGTCATGACCGTGAGCAGTTCCAGCAGAGTGAACCCGTGCTGTCGGGACGGGGCGAGACGCATGGAACCACCTTACCGTAACGGATGCGACGGGCGGGATGCCGGTTCCAGATCGCAGCTAGACTGGGGGGTGATTTCTCCTCCATCCCGCTCTCCCATGAGGTTTCCCGTGGCGGTTCCTCTGAGCCGAATCCTTCGTGCCGGGCTCATCCCGGTGCTGCTGCTGGCCGGGATGGCCTGCAAACGGCCGGAGACCGCCCTGCGCGAGCGCCCCGCCCAGCGGGTCGAACTGGTCCAGAAGGTGAAGGGCATGACGCCAGAAGAGGAACGCGCCCTGGTGGCCCGGATCTCAGAGGGGCTGGGCCTGCCCCCCTCAGCCGAGGTTCCCGCAGGTGGCTCCACCCGGGTGCTGCGCCTGAGGCTCACGGGGGGGCCGGACCCCGATGCCACGCGGGGCCTCGGACGGACCTGGATCGTGTCGGTGGGAGAGGGCTTCGTCCTGGGTGCCTTCCTCGCCAGCGGGGCGCCCGGCTACACCTTCACCTCCTGGGAAACGACGGCCATCGGGGGTGGGGTCGGGGTCATCCTCGGGACGGCCTACGGCCCGATCCGGTACCGGGAGAACCAGACCCGGATGCAGCGGTACGGCTACCTGCCCTGGAAGATCCTCGCAGAATGGGAAGTGGTAGATCGGGGGCCGGGCCGGGGGGAGGATGTGGTGGCGCAGACCCGGCCGGTGGACCTGGATCCGGAACCCTTCCTGCACCCGCTGCCTCCCGGCGCGCGCACGGAGGCCGCCGTGCGCGCGGCCTCCCTCGAGGCCATCGCCGAGGCGCTTCTCCAGAAGGTGAAGGGCGCGCCAGAGGCGGTCCGCTAGTCGCTGGTCATGATGAACAGAGGGCCCATCTCGAAGATGTTGTGGTAGTGGGGCCGCAGGCGCTCGGGGCTGTAGTACTTCTCGACATTCACCTGTTTCTTGCTGCTGGTCACCACATCCACCGGGACGTTGTCATAGCGGCCGTTGCGGAGCACCACCAGGCGGCCATGCACGCCCTTCAGGAGGAGGTCCAGGGCCAGGTTGCCGTAGGCCATGGGCACGATGGAATCAAGGGCGTCCGGATCCCCGCCGCGCACCAGGTACCCCAGCTTCTGGTTGATGACGTTCACGGTGCGGCCCTGGTTGTAGGTGGGGCTGCGGGCCTGCAACTCGGCGGACACCAGGTCTCCGATGCCCCCCAGTTTGGCGTGGCCGAAGGCATCCCGGGACAGGTCGGCGAACACCATGTTGCCCCCGAACCGGGCCCCCTCGGACACCAGGACGATGGCGTACTTGCTGGAATTGCGATGGCGGTCCCGCGACAGCAGTTCCGTGAGCCGCTCGATGTCGAAGGGCGATTCGGGGATCACGCAGCGGTTGGCAGCCCCGGCCATGGTGGGGAGCATGGCCGTGAAGCCCGCGTAGCGGCCGAACACCTCCACCACCAGGAAGCGCTCGTGGGAGCCCGCGCTGGTGCGCAGCCGGTTGATCATCTCGATGGTGCGGGTGACGCAGGTGCTGAAGCCGATGCAGTAGTCGGTGCCCGGCACATCGTTGTCCATGGTCTTGGGGATGGCGACCACGCGCACGCCTTCCCGGTAGAGGCGCACCGCCACGCTGAGGGTGTCGTCACCGCCGATGGGGATCAGGTGGCTGATGCCCAGGAAATCGAGGTTCTTGAGTACCTCCGGGACGAGGTCGTTCACGTCCGCAGCGTAGGCCTCCTTCAGATGACCGGGCACATCCTCCCGCTTCACGGACATGGGGTTGGTGCGGGAGCTGTGGAGGAACGTCCCCCCCGTCCGTCCCGCCCGGTTGACCACTTCCTCCGTGAGGGCCTGTACACACTCGCTGTTGTCCGCCTGGGGATCCCGGATGAGGTTCACCAGGCCCGCCCACCCGCGGCGGATACCCAGCACCTGGTAGCCCTCCCCCAGGGCCCGGATGGTCACCGCCCGGATGGCCGGGTTGAGGCCCGGCACATCGCCGCCTCCCGTGAGGATGCCGATCACGCCCTTGGTGGCTTTGCCGGTGGCCATGGTGCACTCCCGGGATCAACCTGGGGCCGGATCCCGCCGGTTGCCAGAAAAAGCTTTTTGACGCGGATCAGAGCACGCCGCGCTTCTTCTGATCCAGCTCGATGGAGTCGTACAGGGCCTGGAAATTGCCCTCGCCGAAGCCCATATTCCCCCGCCGCTGGATGATCTCGAAGAACAGCGGGCCGATCTGGTCCTCGGTGAAGATCTGAAGAAGGTAGCCGCTGGCGTCACCGTCAATCTGAATGCGCAGCTCCTTCATGAGCGCCAGATCCTCGCGCACGGCGTAGCCACCCTGGGCGATGCGGCCGGGCAGCAGATCGTAGTAGGCATCCGGGATCTCCAGGAATCGGAAGCCCTGGGCCTTGAGGGTGCGCAGGGCGTGGGCGATGTCGTTGGTGGACATGGCGATGTGCTGGACGCCTTGGCCCTTGTGCCGGTTCACGTACTCCTGGACCTGGCTCTTCTCGTCCGTGGGCTGATTGATGGGGATGATCACGCGGTTGTTGGGGCTCTGCACCACCTTGGAATCCAGGCCGGTGCCCAGGGCGCCCCGGATGTGGAACTCCCGAGTGACGCCGAAGCCGTAGACGCCCTCGTAGAAGGCCACCAGGGCATCCATCTCGCCCGGGCCCACATTGTTGGTGAGGTGGTCCACCCGCACCAGGCCCGGGTCGCAGAGGGCGGGTGCGGGATCGGGAACGAGTTCTGGCCAGAAGGCCGCCGGTTGGCCCTTCCGCTCCAGGAGGACGTTCCATACCTCGCCCACGCCCTGGATCGCCGCGAGGCGGAGGGAACCTCCGCCCAGATCATAGGACTGGGCCTCCTGACGCACGGTGGCGCCACGCCGGCGCGCCTCCGCCAGGGCGGCATCCAGATCCTCCACCTCGAAGGCGAGGGCGCAGGCGCCTTCGCCGTGGGCCTGGAAGTAGCGGCCTGCGGGGTGGGAGGTGTCCGCTTCGAAGATGAGGACATCCATGTGCTGCTGCCGGAGGTGGATCATGCGGCCCCAGGCTGCCTCGCCCGAGGCCACCCGGACGAAGCCCAGGCGGCGGTAGAGGCCTTCCAGGCGCGCGATGGAGCCGGTCAGCTGGAGGTGGTCCAGGCGGCGGAGGCCCAGGGGATTGCTGGCGGATGGGCCGTTCGATGGGGTGGTGAGCGCGAAACTGGGCGTGGTCATGGGAACCTCGTCGAAGACGTCCCAGTCTGGTGCCACTTTCGAGTGACGGGCGTCACACGATATATGATTACTCTAGTGTATTCAATAACTTGAATACTATTGAGTCAATTATCAGTGCACAATGAAAACGGGCCCGCCATGCGGGCCCATTTCGTGCTCCGCGCCAAGCGCGGATCGGTCAGTTGAGGGAGGTGGCGATCACCTTCTCCTTGGTGAAGAACTCGAGCAGATCGCCTTCCCGCAGGGCGTCGAAGCCCTCGATGGCGATGCCGCAGTCGAGGCCGTTCTTCACTTCAGCCACGTCGTCCTTGAAGCGCTTGAGGCTCTTCAGACCGCCTTCGAAGATGTTCTCACCACCCCGTTTCACGCGGACCTTGTAGGCCTTCTGGACCTTGCCTTCGGTGACGAAGCAGCCGGCGATGACGGCCTTGTTGATCTTGAAGAGCTGGCGCACCTCGGCCTCGCCCTGGAGGGTCTCCTTGTCCGTGGCGTCCAGAAGGCCGACCATGGCCTGCTCGATCTCCTCGGTCACCTTGTAGATGATCTCGTGGAAGCGCAGGTCCACGCCCTCTTCATGGGCGAGTTCCTCAGCCTTCTTCTCGGCCTTGGAGTGGAAGCCGATGATGGAGGCCTTGGAGGCCGCGGCCAGCAGCACATCGTTCTCGGTGACGGTGCCGGCGGCGCTGTGGATGATCCGCACCCGCACCTTGTCGGTGCTGAGCTTGTCCAGCTGGCCCACCAGGGATTCGACGGAGCCCTGGGTATCCGCCTTGATGATGAGGGGCAGTTCCTTGACCTGGCCATCCTTGAGGGTGGTGAACAGGTTCTCCAGGGTGACGCGCTGGCGCAGCTGGGCAGACTGGCGGGCCTTCTCCTGGCGGAAGGTGACGATGGTGCGGGCCTTGCCCTCATCCTCCACCACCTGGAAGTTGTCGCCGCTGCTGGGCACTTCCTCGAAGCCGAGGATCTGCACAGCGCTGGAGGGACCGACTTCGGTGACGCGCTGGCCCCGGTCGCTGAACATGGCGCGGACGCGGCCCATGGTGGCGCCGGCCACAAAGATGTCGCCGGCCTTCAGGGTGCCGCGCTGGACCAGCACGGTGGCCACGGCGCCGCGGCCCCGGTCGAGGCGGGCCTCGACGATGGAACCGGCCGCAGGGCAATCGTAAACAGCCTTCAGCTCCTTCAGGTCGGCCACCAGCAACAGGGTCTCCAGCAGCTCGTCGAGGCCCTGATGGGTCTTCGCGCTGACGAGGACCGCGGGGACATCGCCGCCGTAGGCCTCGGTCTGGACGCTGTGCTGAAGCAGGCCCTGCTGGACCTTGTCCGGATTGGCGCCGGGCTTGTCAATCTTGTTGACGGCCACGACGATCGGCACCTCGGCGGCCTTGGCGTGGTTGATGGATTCCACGGTCTGGGGCATGACGCCATCGTCGGCAGCCACCACCAGGACGGCGATGTCCGTGACCTTGGCGCCGCGGGCCCGCATCTTGGTGAAGGCTTCGTGGCCCGGCGTATCGAGGAAGACGACTTGGCGCATGAGACCGGTGTTCGGATCCTTCACATCCACGTGGTAGGCGCCTACATGCTGGGTGATGCCGCCCGCTTCGCCGGCCGCCACCTTGGTCTTGCGGATGGCGTCCAGCAGCGAGGTCTTACCGTGGTCCACGTGGCCCATGATGGTGACCACCGGGGGCCGGGGTTTCTGCTCGCCCTGCACCTCCGCGGATTCCTCCGCGATCATCTGCACATCCTCCTCGAAGGAGACGATGTCGGCCAGGAACCCGAATTCGCGGGCGATCTCCTTGGCCATCTCCGTGTCGAGGGGCTGGTTGATGGTGGCGAAGATGCCGCGGTGGAGCAGCTTGGCCACCACGTCCTTGGCCGGACGGTTGCACTTCTCGGCCAGTTCCTTCACGGTCACGCCTTCGGACAGCATGACGATGCCGATCTCGTCCTGGATGTACTCCGTGGCCACCTGCTGGGCCCGGGAACGGGGCTGGCGGAGCTTGAGATCCATCTCCTGCTCTTCGCGGATCTGCTCCTTCGTCTTCTTCTTGCCGTGCTGGACGCCGCGGCCGGGACCCTTCTGGCTGTTGGGATCAATGGGGCCGGAGGCGGGGATCGAGGGTCCGCGGCCGGGGCCGCCGGGCCGGGGGCCCATGCCGGGCCGCCCAGGGCCGCCGGGGCGACTGGGGCCGCCGGGGCGGCTGGGACCGCTGGGGCGGCTGCCCGGGGCGCCGGGCCGTCCACCCGGGCCAGAGGGCCGGGCGCCGCCCTGGGGGCGGGGCTGGGGCAGCTGGATGTAGCGGGCCGGCTCCTGGTTCCGAGGCGCCGGTGGCGGCGTATCGGAGGTCTTGATGCGGGAAAAACCCTGATCGGGCCGCAGCTCGGTGATGGCCGGCGGAATGTAGGGCCGGCGGGAGGGCTGGGGCGCGGGGGCCTCGTGGCGGACCTCGCCGCGGCCCGTGTTGGTGGCCATGGGCAGGACGGCCTTTTCCTTCTGCGGCATGCCGGAGCGCTGCACCTGGCCGGAGGCTGAGACCTGCCCCGGACGCTGCACGATGGGTCGTGCTCCGGCCTCCGGGCGCGGACCTCCACCGGACGGGGGCGCGGAAGGCCGTGCGGCCGGCGTGCTCGCGGGGCGGGGCGGCGGCAGCTGGATGTAGCGGGCGGGCTTCTCCTCGCGGGGGGCGGGGGCGGGTTCCGCCGAGACCTTCAGACGCGAGAACGAGGGCGGTACAGGCTGGGCGGGCGCGGAAGGCGCCAGCGCGGAGGAGGCTTGAGCTGGCTCGGATGTCTCGGGCCGGGCGGATTCCGGGGCCGCGGCCGGCGCCGGCTGAGGCTCGCTCACCGGCACAGGTTCAGGCTTTCTCAGGAGCACTGCCGGCGGCGGTTTCGGCGCTTCCGGCTCCGGCGTGGGGGCCGGTTCGGACTCGACCGGCCGGCTTTCCCGGGAGGTCTTGACGATCTTCACTCCGGCGGATGGCTTGTGCAGGGCAAGGGGCGTGGGTTCGTCGGGCCCCTTGTGCTTCCCCTGGAAGGAGCGGCGGAGCGCGTCGGCCTGGTCATCCGTGAGGTTCGAGCTGTGGCTCTTGCCCTGGAGGCCCAAACGCTTCTCGCAGGCCTCGAGGACCTCCTGGTTCGGGATTCCGAGCTCTTTGGCGAGTTGGTTGATGCGAAGCATGTAAGGGGCTTACCTCGGCCTGGGATTGGGGGGAACGGGAAGGCGGCTGCAGGACTCCAGCCTACTCCCCGAAGTGCGCCTGCACCGCGTCAATGAGACGGAAGGCCAGATCCTGGTCCATGCCTTCCACCCGCATGAGCTGCTCGACCGTGACAGTGTAGAGGGATTTGGCATCGGGGTAGCCGGCGGCGGCGATGCGGTCCGCCAGCGCGGCATCCACGCCCTCCACGGGGCCGAGCTCGGCCAGGAGGTTGGACACGGGTGCGATGGGGGCGGCGGCTTCCTCGCTGGCTTCGGCGGCCGGCAGGGCAAATCCCATGGCAGCCTCGGCCTCGCGGCGCTTGTCGGCTTCGCTGCGGACATCAATGTTCCAGCCCGTGAGCTTGGCGGCCAGACGCACATTCTGGCCCCGCTTGCCGATGGCGACGCTGAGCTGCTCATCGTCCACCACGACTTCGACGCGGCGATCCTCCTGGGCGGAGATGGTGACGCGGAGCGCCTTGGCGGGGTTCAGGGCGTTGGCGATGAAGCGGGCCGGATCGTCGTCATAGCGGACGATGTCAATCTTCTCGTTCTTCAGCTCGCGGATGATGGCCTGGACGCGGCTGCCCTTGAGGCCCACGCAGGCGCCCACTGGATCCACATCGGGATCGAGGCTGTGGACGGCCACCTTGGCCCGGTCGCCGGCTTCGCGCACGCAGTTGCGGATGACCACGGTGCCGTCGTGGATCTCGGGCACCTCGTTCTCGAAGAGCTTGATGAGCAGCCGCGGATCCGTGCGGCTCACCTGCACCTGGGGATCCTTGGCGCTGCGGTCCACGGCGAGGATGACCACCTTGATGCGCTGGCCCTTGTCGAAGCGGTCGCCGCGCAGCGCCTCGTTGCGGCGCAGCATGGCTTCCACCCGGTCAATCTCGAGGATGATGGCGCTCTTCTCGAAGCGCTTCACTTCCGCGACCACCACTTCGCCGATGCGGCCGGCGAATTCGGTGAAGATGCGGTCGCGCTCGGCTTCGCGCACCTTCTGGACCAGCACCTGCTTGGCGGCCTGGGCGGCGATGCGGCCCAGCTGGCTGGTGTCCTGGGGCAGCCAGAGGGTGTCGCCCTCGGCGGCATCGGGATTCAGCGCCTGGGCCTCCTTGAGGCTGATCTCCAGGTCTTCCTCCTCCACCTCGGCCACCACCTGCTTCAGGGCATAGACGTGGAATTCGCCCGTCTCCCGGTCCATCTGGGCCTGGAAGTTGCCGTAGAAATCCTGGGAATTGAAGTACTTGTCGGCGGCCTTGGCGAGGGCTTCCTCCACGGCGAGGAAGACATCCTCCTCCGGGATCCCCTTCTCGGCGGCGATCATCTTGACGCTATCGAAGAAACTGGTGGCAACGCCAGTCATGTCAGGCCTCCTCATCCTCGACGGCGCTTGTCTCTACGCCGTCGGTATCGGGTAGTTCGGTCAATTGCCCTTGCAGGTGCTTGGGCTTGGGGGTCTTGCTCTCGTCGAACGGGGCCAGGCGGGCCTTCTGGAGGGCCTCAAGGGGCACCTCCTTCAGGACACCGTCCTCTTCGAGGGTCAGGGTGGTGTCAGTCACGGGGCCGATCCAGCCCTTGAAGCGCTTCTGCCCGTTGAGGGGGCGGAGGGTCTGGAGCCGGCAGAGGCGCCCTGCGAAGCGGCGGAAGTGGTCCGCCTTCACCAGGGGGCGTTCCATGCCCGGACTGCTGACCTCGATGCCCAGGTGCTCCCGCAGGTCGGGGAACGCCACATCCATCCAGGCCAGCAGGCCCTCGTGGGCGGTGACGCAGTCGTCCAGGGTGACCTTGCGCCCGCTGGTCTCCGCATCCAGGTGATCCAGGTACATCCGCAGGATCTCCTCGCGGCCTTCCCGGGCCACCTCAAGCAGCAGCAACTCGAAGCCCAGCAGGGCCAGCTGGCGCTCGAGGGGGGCTTGGAGTTTCTTCAGGTCCAACGGGACTCCAGGTAACAACAAAAAAGGTGGGCCGAACCCACCCAGTCTTGGCACCCAGCGGATGCCATGGCCGAATTGAAAGAGAAGTCTAGCGCTTCTAGGGCGGGAACTCAAGGCGAGGGAATGGAGGCCATCCTGGTGTCCAATGGAAGGGGAGGCCAACATGGCGAGCATCCTGGATGGCAAGGCGCACGCGGACTGGATGCTGGAACAGGTCCGGCTCGGGGTCGAGGCCCGCGCCGTGAAGGGGTTGCGCGCCCCCGCCCTGGCGGTGGTGCTGGTGGGGGACGACCCGGCCAGCCATGTCTATGTGCGGAACAAGTCCGCCGCCTGCGCCCGGGTGGGCATCCGCTCTCTCGAGTTCCGCCTGCCCGCGGAGACCCCCCAGGCGGAGCTGGATGCCCTCATTGACCGGCTGAACGCCGATGCGGAAGTGGACGGCATCCTGGTGCAGCTGCCCCTGCCCAAGGGGCTGGATTCCAAGCGCGCCCTGCATCGAATCAGCCCGGCCAAGGATGTGGATGGCTTCCACCCCGTGAACCAGGGCCTGCTGCTGGAGGGCCTGCCGGGCCTGCGGCCCTGCACCCCCACCGCCTGCATGTCGCTGCTGGCCCACCACGGACTGGCGCTGAAGGGCCTGCGGGCGGTGGTGCTGGGCCGCAGCGAGATCGTGGGCAAGCCCATGGCGCTCATGCTCCTGGAGCAGCACGCTACCGTCACCATCGCCCACAGCCGCACCCGGGATCTGCCCGCCGTCTGCCGCGAGGCGGACCTGCTGGTGGCTGCCGCGGGGAAGCCGGGTCTGGTGGAGGGTTCCTGGATCAAGCCCGGCGCCGTCGTGGTGGACGTGGGCATCAACCGGGTGGACGACCTGGCCCTGGGCGAGCGGATTTTCGCCGCCGAGCCGAAAAAGCTGGAGAACCTGCGGGCCAAGGGATCTGTCCTGTGCGGGGATGTGCGCTTCGGGGAGGCCATGCAGGTGGCTTCCGCCGTGACGCCCGTGCCGGGCGGCGTGGGCCCCCTCACCATCGCCGGGCTGTTGACCAACACCCTGGCCGCGGCCGGGGACTGAACGCCTGCCTTACGGACACAACCCGCCGTCCACGTTGATGATCTGGCCGCTCATGTAGCTGGCCCAGTCGGAGCAGAGGAAGGCCACGACGCCGGCCACCTCCTCGGGTTCACCCTCGCGCTTGAGGATGGTGGGGGCCAGCATCTCGCGGCGGACCTCCTCGGGCACGTCGGCGGTGAGCTCCGTGTGGATGAGGCCGGGATTCACCGCGTTCACCAGCACACCGAAGGGGGCCATCTCCCGGGCCAGGCTCTTGGTGAGGGCCATGATGGCGCCCTTGCTGGCGCCGTAGTTGGTCTGGCCGGCCTTCCCGATGATGCCTGTGGGGCTCACGATGTTGACGATGCGGCCCCACTTGCGGGCCATCATGCCGCGCACGAAGGCCTTGGTGGCATAGACCGTGCCCCGCAGGTTCACGTCCATCACCTCCTCCCACTTCTCGTCGCCCATGAGGATGAACGGCCCGTCTTTCCGCGTGCCGGCGTTGTTTACGAGGATGTCCACCGGGCCCAGTTCCGCCTTCACTCGGTCCGCGCAGGCCTCCAGTTCGGCCTTCACCCGCACATCCGCCAGCACGACCAGCGACTTCCGGCCCATGGCGCGGATCTCGGCGGCCACGGCTTCCGCCAGGTCCAGGTTCGTGCGGGCATGCACCGCCACATCGGCGCCCCAGCGGGCCAATTCCACGGCGATGGCCCGGCCGATGCCCCGGGACGATCCGGTGACGAAGGCCGTGCGACCCAGCAGGGGGGGGTGGTTGAAGGGCATGGGGGGACTCGTTCATGTCAAACCAGTTAGGATGCACCGGGGGAGGGCGCATGTCCAAGGATCTGGTTCACCATGACGCCCTGGAGGCTTTTCTGAAGGTGCATCCCGATTGGGTGGCCCAGGGCGAGGCCCACGGGCTGACCCTGCGCCGGCGCTATGTCTTTTCGGCCTATGCCCGCGGGCTGGGCTTCGTGGTGGCCGCGGCGGAACACGCCGAGCGCGTGAACCACCACCCGGACCTGACCCTCGGCTACCGCTGGGTCGTGGCGGTGCTCACCACCCATGTCAGCAAGGGCGTCACCCAGCGGGATCTCGATCTGGCCGAAGCCCTCGACCGCCTGTACCAGGAGCATCTGTAGCCGGAGGCTACCGCCCCGCCACCACCCCGGGTGGCGGCCGGTTGAAACGATCCTGGAGGGAGCGGGCCATGGCTGGTCCGAGGGTCTCCGGGTGGGAAGGATCCGTGGCCATGAAGATGCCCAGATCCACCGAGGCGTTGTCCGGAGGCGGGCTCTTGAAGGCTTCGACCAGGCGCTGGCGCAAATCAAGGACGAAGCCGGCCAGGGCCTCCGAGCGGGGATCTCCTGGAGGCAGGAAGTCCAGGACCTCCACCGTGGCGCCCGGATGGGCATGACGGTGCGCGTGCGGGGGACTGGGGCGTGGCGAGGTCCGAAGCAGGCCGTACCAGGCGCCTGCCGGAACCAGAACGATCCGGGTGGCGGGATCCTTGCCCAGGGCGGTTTGAAGGTCCAGCTGCAGATCCGGTTCCGCCGCGCCCAGGGTGAGGGCGGCCAGGAACGGGAACAGCACGAGGGGGCGCATCGAACACCATGGATGAGGCCTGGAAGCCTGGGATTCCTCAGGATCTCCGCGGTTTGGGTTTGCCGGGGCGGCCGGCGGCCCGCTTGGCGGGGCCTTCCCGGCGGGGGGGAGCCGGCCGGTCGGTGGCGCCCGTGGGGCGGCGGGGACGCGCCTCGGAGCCCTCGCGGGAGGGCCGGTCAGCGGGGCCTACCCGGCGGGGGCGGGCGGGACGGTCGGCGTGATCGAAGGTGCGGCGGGGACGCGCCTCGGAGCCTTCGCGGGAGGGCCGATCGCTGGGGCCTTCCCGGCGGGGCCGGGCGGGACGGTCGGTGTGGTCGAAGGTGCGGCGGGGACGCGCCTCGGACCCCTCGCGGGCCGGGCGATCGCTGGGGCCTTCCCGGCGGGGCCGGGCAGGACGGTCGGTGTGGTCGAAGGTGCGACGGGGACGGGTCTCGGACCCCTCGCGGGCCGGGCGATCGCTGGGGCCTTCACGGCGGGGCCGGGCAGGACGGTCGGCGTGATCGAAGGTGCGACGGGGGCGGGTCTCGGACCCCTCGCGGGCCGGGCGATCGCTGGGGCCTTCCCGGCGGGGCCGTGCAGGGCGGTCGTTTGGGTCGAAGGTGCGACGGGGACGGGTCTCGGACCCTTCGCGGGCCGGGCGATCGCTGGGCCCTTCGCGGCGGGGCCGTGCAGGACGGTCGGCATGATCGAAGGTGCGGCGGGGACGATCCTCAGATCCCTCGCGGGAGGGCCGGTCAGCGGTGCCTTCCGGGCGGGGGCGGGCGGGACGGTCCGCGGGGGCATCCGGGTGGTCGAAGCGGCGGGCCCGGGCGGAGCGATCCAGCTTGCGCTCCCGGGTGATCCGGGGCTTGAAGATGCCTTCATCGCCCTTCACGCCTTCGGTGGCGCGATGCAGCCGGGCCTGGGTGCGCAGGGCCTTCAGAACGGCATCCATGTCGGCGGGCAGGGGGGCGGTCACAGTGACCTGCTCGTCGGTGACGGGGTGGCGGAAGCCCAGCAGCTCGGCGTGAAGGGCCTGGCGATCCAGCAGCGGGCTTTCGGTGCCATAGACTTGATCGCCCAGCAGAGGGTACCCCTTGTCGGCGAACTGCACGCGGATCTGGTTGCGGCGGCCGGTTTCCAGGCGCACCTCCACGACGGTGTGGCCCGGCAGGCGCTCCACGACGCGGTAGTGGGTGACGGCTTCCTTCGCGCCGGGAGGCATGCGCTTGCCGCCGTGCCCCTTGCGTTCCTTGGCCACGGACATCTTCAGGGACTTGGCGTGCTCAATGAGGTGGCCCGCCAGGGTGCCGCTGTTCTCCGGCAGCTCGCCCACCAGCACGGCACGGTAGACCCGCTGCAGCTTGTGCAGCTCGAACATCTTTTTCAGGCCATGCAGGGCCTCAGGGGTCTTGGCGAAGACCAGCACACCCGAGGTGAAGCGGTCGAGGCGGTGCACGATGTAGAGCTGGAAGCGCTTGAAGCCGCGGCGCCGATAGGATTCGGTGATGGCCTCGGCCAGGCTGGGTTCGCCGCCCTGTTCGGCGGGCACCGTGAGGAGCCCCGCGGGCTTGTGCACGAAGAGCAGGTGCGCATCCTCCCACAGGGTCTCGAAGGGGCCGGACTGCAGCTTCCGCGGCGCGGGCAGCACCTCGTAGGTGCGTTCGGGATCGAAGCTCACCTTCACCCGGTCCCCGGGCTTGAGGCGGAGGCCGTAGGTTTCGGCGGTGGCCCCGTTGACGGTGACGCAGCGGCCATCAATGAAGCCCTTGGCCTGCCGGTGGCTCACCACCAGTACCCGGTGCACTTCCGTGGCCAGCGCCGCGCCCTCCTGCTCCGCCTGCCATTCCCGTTCGATGCGTGCCATGGACTCTCCTTGGCCCCGCGTCCTTCAAACGCCGGGCAGTTCTCCAGCAGAACACGGAAGCAGCGATATGCCCAGGTGAATCGCGCGCCCGGGCTCAATCCTCGCGGGCGGGCAGTTCGGGCACCAGCGAGGTGGTGAAGGTGGCCTCCACGCGGAACACGGTGCGGATGAGGTCGGCGGTGAGCACCGCATGGGGTTGGCCATCGCCCACGAGGCGGCCCCGGTCCAGCACCAGGACGCGGTCGAAGCGGTAGGCGGCGCGGATGTCGTGGAGGCTGACCAGGACCGTGTTCCCGCGCTCTGCCAGTTGCCGGGCTAGGCGGTACACCTCCAGGGCGTGGCGCACATCGAGCTGGGCCACCGGCTCGTCCCAGAGCTGGATCGGCGCCTGGGTAGCCAAGGCCCGTGCCAGGATCACCCGGTGCCGCTCGCCGCCGGAGAGCCGGGTGACGGGCCGGTCGCCCAGGTCCACCAGGTCCATGGCGGCCAGGGCCTCGGCCACGCCCGCGGGATCGTCGCCCCAGGCATAACGGCCCTGGGCCACCACCTCCCGGACCGGAAAGCCGAACTCGAAGAGGGCTTCCTGTCCCATCCAGGCCAGGCGGCGGCCCCGTTCCTGCGCGGGAATTCTCGCCAAGGACTGTCCATTCCAGAGGATGTCGCCGCTGGCGGGCAGGAGGCCGGCCAAGGCCTGCATCAGCGTGGATTTGCCCGCGCCGTTGGGCCCCACCACTGCCACCAGCTCGGCGGGGCCCAGGGTCAAGGACACCCCGGTCAGCCGCCCAGGCACCGTCAGGGCAGAGGCCTGGAGGGCGGGCGTCATCGGGCCCTCCGCAGCAGCCAGAGGAAGAAAGGACCGCCCACCACCGCGGTGACCACGCCCAGGCGCAGGCCGATGGGGAAGAGGCGGGTCGCCAGGTCGCAAGCCAGCAGGAAGGCGGCGCCGCCGAGCATGGAATAGGGCAGGAGGCGCCGGTGATCCGGGCCGAAAACCAGGCGCAGCGCGTGGGGCACCACCAGCCCCACGAAGGCGATGATGCCGCCGATGGCCGTGGCCAGGGCCGTGAGGACGGTGGCCAGGATGATCAGCTTCCGCCGGAGCCGCCGCACGTCCACGCCGAGGCTCTGGGCGCTCTGCTCGCCCAGGCTCAGCAGGTTGAGGGCCCGGCCCATGGGCAGCAGCAGGAGGCAGCCCAGCAGGATGGCGGGGACGCCCATCCAGACATGCTCCCAGCTGCGGTTCTCCAGTCCTCCCATGAGCCAGAAGAGGATCTGGGCGTTCACCTCGAAGTGCCCGGCGCTGATCGTGAGGAGGAAGCTGGTGCCCGCGCCCAGGAGGGCGTTGAGGGCCACGCCGGAGAGCAGCAGCCGCTCGGTCCCCGCGCCCCGCTCCGCCAGGAGGATGACGGCGCCGGTGGCGACGAAGGCCCCCAGGATGGAGGCGACCGGGAGGGTCCAGATGGAGGCCGCCGCCACGCCCAGGGAGGGGCCGAGGGCCAGCACGGCCACGGCGCCCAGGGCCCCGCCGCTGCTCACGCCCAGCAGGCCAGGATCGGCCAGGGGATTGCGGAAGAACGCCTGCATCACCACGCCGCTGGCGGCCAGCGCCGCGCCCGCGGCCAGGCCCACCAGGGTGCGGGGCAGGCGGAAATCCCACACCACGGTGCGGGAGAGGCTGTCGCCCCGGCCCACCAGCGCGTCCAGCACCTGCATGGGCCCGAGCCGCAACTCTCCGAAGGCCAGGGAAGCCAGGAACGCGACGGCCAGGAGCAGACCCAGCAGGGGCAGGGCGGCCCGGGTCTTCACTTGAAACGCTCCGGATGCAGGGCGCGGGCCAGGGCTTCGTAGGCGTCAATGCGATGCTGGGACACACTGGATAGCAGCGCTTCCGGCAGGCGCACGACATGCCCGGCCTGGAAGGCGGGCAGCAGGCGGTAGGCCGGAATCTGGGCCAGGCGGGCGAGGATGTTGGGTTCATCATCCGCCACCAGCACCTCGGGATTCCAGGCCAGCAAGAGCTCCGAAGGCGTGGGCTGATGGCCTTTCAGGCCCGCCACGGCGGCCACGTTGATGGCCCCGGCGTGATCGCAGAGATCCTGGAAGGTGGTGCCGGAGCCGGCGGTGAAGGGGTAGATGCTGGCGGCCAGAACCCGCACCGGACGCACGCCCTGGAGGCGCTTCGCCAGGGCCGCGACGCGGGCCCGGCTCTGGGCGATGAGGGCCTCGGCCTGCGCGTCCCGTCCCAGCGCGTGGCCCAGGAGGCGCAGGTCCGTGTACACATCCTCCAGGGAATCGAAATGGTCCAGCACCAGAAGCCGGACCCCCGCCCGCCGCAGCAGGGCGAGGGTTTCGGGGCGCGTGTAGCTGGCGGCCAGCACCAGGTCCGGATGGAACACCAGGACGCTTTCCGCATCGCTGTCCTTCAGGGTCGGGTAGGACTGGGCCTGGCTGGCCACGGGGCTGTAGCGGGCATCGCGGCCCAGGTTGCTGAGGGCCGCGATCTGGCCCGGCGCCGCCAGAGCCATCAGCAGCTCATCGGTGCCCACTGCCTGGCTCACCACCCGCCGCGGCGGGGCCGCGGCGAGGGGGAGGAGCGCCAGGAACAGCAGCAGGAAGCGGAGGGGGCGCATCAGAAGGTCCAGGTGGCGGACAGGGTCCAGCGGGGGAAGGGCGCCGGGAACCCGTAGACCAGCGCCGCGTCGCCGTTGCCATCGTAGCGGCCCGTCAGCCAGTCCGGCACGCTCTGCCGCGGCTGGAGCAGATGCTCACCGCGCAGGGCCACGGTGACGTTCTTTCCCAGGGCCCGGGAGAGGCCCACGGCGAGATCACGGTAGGGCTTCCGGGGCGCGATCACGGCGTAGGTGGTGTCATTCAGGTCGTAGCGCGGCCCCACGTGGGCGAAGCGGAGGTCAGCCCGCCAGCCCTCGGACTGGAGGAAGGCGCTGAAGGCTCCGGTGAAGAAGGGATGGCGGAGGATGGCGGTGTCGGCGCTGCTGCCGAAGGGGGCCTGAGGCGTATCGAGATCGCGGGTTTCCTGGCTACGCAGGGTCAGATCCCAGCCATAGGCCACTTCGCCTCCGCCCCGCCAGCCCAGGGCGCCTTCGATCCCCTGGGCGCGGATGGCGCCTTGGTTGGCGTAGTGGGAGGTGAACAGCGGCGGAAAGGCGAAGCTGGTGTCGTAGACGTAGGCCAGCAGGCTCTCGATGCGGGTGCGCTGGGCCTCCAGGCGGTATTCCCAGTGCCCGGCGAACCGGCCCGTGGCCCCCGCCTGGATCGTGCGGCTCCGCTCGGGCAGGATCGGATAGGCTGCGCCATCCTGGGCCTCGGCCTGGGCGTTCAAGGCGAATTCCACGGTGTTGGGCATGCGGAAGCCCTGGCCGACACTGGCGTAGAGCCTCAGGGCCGGAGCCAGTCGCCAGTTCAAGCCTGTGCGCCAGGTGCCCGCCTCGGCGCTCCCGGCGCGGCTGCGCACCCCGGTGTCCAGGCGCGTGAGATCCCGGTGGGCACCATCGCGCCGCAGGCCCGCCACCCAGTCCAGGCCCTCCGCCAGGGTCCAGCGCGCCTCCAGCGCCGCGGCCAGGTCGTGGCCTTCGCCGCGATACGGGGTCGCGGCGTAGGTGTTCGGATCGTAGTAGTTCGTCGCGTGGGCCGTGTCCACCCGGCCTTCGGCGCGGCCCGAGAGGCGGAAGACCGGCACGGGCGTCCAGGTCAGCGTGAGCTGCTCCTCCACCCGGCGGAAGGTGCGGAGCACCTGCTGGCGCGGGGCCAGGTCCACCGGATCCCCGGTACTGCCGGATTCGGTCTGGAGGGTGTCCTCCAGCAGCAGGGAGGGCGCCAGTGGCCAGCGAAGGCTGGCCCCCCAGGTCTCCTGGCGGGCATGGGTCTCGCGGGTGGGATCGTAGGTCCGCACGGCGGGCCAGCCGGCAGTGTTGAAGGGCAGGGAGGCGGTCTGGCCGGCGTTGCGGTAGAAGGCCGTGAGGTCCGCCCCGCCCAGCTGGGTGCCCATCCGCAGGAACCCCTCGGCCTGGTGGAAGAGGTCATCCGGCAGGCCGTTGTCCTGGCGGAGAGCCTCGGCTCCGGCGCTGATCCAGCCGGGGTGTCCGGCCAACTGGAGCCGGGCCGAGCCGCCGCGCAGCACATCGGTGCCCGCCTTCAGGCCCACCTCGCCGTGGGCGCCCTCAGCGCCGCGACCATAGCTGGTGAGGGCGATGACGCCGCCGATGGCATCGCTGCCGTAGAGAACGGAGGCGGGGCCCAGCACCAGCTCCACCCGCTCGATCCCCGCCAGGCTGAGGGTGCCCAGATCGGGGCTGATGGCCGTGGGATCGTTCAGCCGCATCCCGTCCAGCAGCACCACCACATTGCGGCTGAGGGTGCCATTGAGGAAGGCTGAGGTCTGGGCACCGGTGGCGCCGGTGGGCATCACCGCGCCAGGCTCGATGGCCGCGATGAGGTCGCCCAGGGTGCGGACCCCCAGGCGCTGGATCTCGGCGGCCTCCACCACGAGAACCGGGGCGGGCGTGCGGGCGATGGCCACGGGCTGGGCCTCGGCACTCACGGTGACGGTGGCCCCCGGCGGGGTCTGGGGAGCCGGAGCGCCGGCCCAGGCGAAGGCGGACGTCGCCGCCAGAAGGAAGGTGAACCTCGGGAAACCCATTCATGCCTCCACGCATGAAGTCGCGGAGGGGAGCCGGTTCCCGGGGAACCGAAGCCCGCCCTGTGCCCGCGACAGGGGGTTGAGGTGTTGGACCGGTCTCCGGGCTCGCACGCGACCGGGGCCTTTCGGCGCCCCCCTCGCCTTCCCGGGACGATTCCCAGTGGCTCGGGCTTGAGGTCTCGCGCCTTGGGAGGCGCGGTACATACCGTTGCGGGGCAGCGCAGGCTTCGCACCTGCTTCCCGAACATCCAGCACACGATGTCAGGATCCCCAGAGAACCACGGCCGGGCGCTTCCAGGCAAGCAGATACAATGAACCCATGCACACACCCATCGGCATCATCGGCGGCAGCGGGCTCTACCGGATGGCGGGCCTGACCCTGGAACGGACGGAAGTGGTGCAGACGCCCTTCGGTGAGCCCTCGGGGCCCGTCCACCTGGGCACCCTGGAGGGTACGCCCGTGGCGTTCCTGGCCCGCCACGGCGAGGGCCACCGCTTCACGCCCACCGAGGTGCCCTATCGGGCCAACCTCTGGGCCCTCAAATACCTCGGCGTCGAGCGGCTCATTTCCGTTTCTGCCGTGGGCAGCCTCCAGGCCCGGCACCGGCCCGGCGACCTGCGTCTGGCCCGGCAATTCGTGGACAAGACGAAACACCGGATGGACACCTTCTTCGGGGAGGGGCTCGTGGCCCACGTGGGGTTCGCCGAACCCACCTGCGCCCACCTCTCCGAGGCCCTGATGGCCGCAGGCCGCCGCCTGGGCCTGCCCCTGGAGGACGGCGCCACCTACGTCTGCATGGAGGGCCCCGCCTTCTCCACCCGCGCCGAGAGCCGCCTGCACCAGGGCTGGGGGGCCGATCTCATCGGCATGACCCAGGCGACGGAAGCCAAATTGGCCCGGGAGGCTGAACTTTGCTACGCCTGCCTCGCCCTGGTCACGGACTACGACGCCTGGCGCGAGGACGAAGCGGGCGTGGACGCCGCCTCGGTGCTGGAGGTTATGCACGCCAACGTGGACAAGGCCCAGACCCTGCTTCGCGCCGCCCTGCCCGCCCTCGCGGGCGCCCCGCGGACCTGTGCCTGCGGCGAATCGCTCAAGGCCGCCCTCTTCACGGCGCCCGAGCGCGTGCCCGATGAGGCACGCTGGCGCCTCGATCTCCTCATCTCGAAGTACGGCTACGGAGTGCGTGGATGATCCAGGCCCAGGCGAGCCCCAAGCTCCAGGCCCTGCTAAAGGATTTCCAGCAGATCGCCAGCATGTCTGGCTACCTGAACCACTCCTTCGACCCACCCCAGTTGCGCCTGTTTTTCACCCTGTATGCCCGGATCATGGTGGCATCCCCCGCCGAGGCCCTGGCCCTCACCCCGCGCCTCCAGGCCTGGGGCGAGGCGCTGTCGGTGCGGCTGCGCGAGGGCAGTTCCTCGGCCATCATGCCGCCCCAGGTGCAGATCAGCACACCCCGGGCCCTGCCCGATGGCCGCGACTATGTGGTGACCACCCTCACCTTCAATACCAAAGTCACCGACAGCTCCTACCTCCGCGTCCGCACCGCCGTCCTCGCCGCCTACCAGGACGCCCTGAAGCTGCGGGAGGAGGGGATGCAGGCGGGTTCATCCTTGCAGGCGGCTCCGTAGCAGGGCGCAGGCCCGCGCGCGGTGGCTGAGGGTGTGCTTCACGTCGGAGGGCAGTTCGCCGAAGGTGCGGTCGAAGCCTGCGGGAATGAAGATGGGATCGTAGCCGA
The DNA here is from genome assembly GCA_021794095.1 of Acidobacteriota bacterium. Taxonomy (GTDB): domain Bacteria; phylum Acidobacteriota; class Holophagae; order Holophagales; family Holophagaceae; genus Geothrix. The sequence continues at coordinate 76,745 of JAJYRN010000011.1, forward strand.
AGCCGCTGTCACCGCGCGGTTCGGGGGCCAGGGTGCCTTCCACGGCGGCGCCCACGGTGAAGGCCAGCCCATTCAGTGGCGCGCAGGCGAGCACGCACACGAACCGGGCGGTGCGGGGGGCGTCCTCCGGCAGCATGGAGAGGAGCCGGCGGTTCTTCTCCGCATAGGTGGCCAGGTCCGGCGCGAAGCGGGCGCTGAGCACGCCGGGGCCGCCCCAGAGGGCGTCCACGCAGAGGCCCGAATCGTCCGCCAGCACCGCATCCACGGGTTCGGTCCCATGCTCCTGCCACCAGGTCTGGGCTCCCTCTGCCTTCTGCAGGGCGTTGTCCTGGAAAAAGGCGCCGGTCTCGGGCAGCTCCGGCGCGTCCGCGGGCCAGGGCACCAGTGTGAGGCCCGGCAGCAGCTCCGCGAATTCGCGAAGCTTGCCGGCGTTGCGGGAGGCGAGGAGGAGCTTCATCAAACCGTCAACTCCGCCCGATGGCCAGCAGGTCCGCGGCCCACTCGATCCAGAATTCGGCGGCCTCGGGGTGGCCGAGGCGCAGGGCCTCCAGCGTCTCGCGGTCGGGTGAGGAAAGGCCGAGCAGCGGGACGCTGGGCAGGTCGTGGAGGACGGCACCCATGACGAAGCGGGCGCTTTCGCCCAGGGCGAGCACCTTCAGGCGGTCCATGGACCGTTCCCAGCAGCCTTCCACCAGGGTCTGCAACCGGTGCTGGTTCCACCGGTGGGCGACATGATGGAAAGGCACGGCCTGTCCCTCGGGCTGGAACCCGGCGTAGGTCATGGCGAGGCCCTGGGTGCGGGGAGGCGCCGCCTCCCAGAAGCCGCCCTGGCCCAGAGCCCTCCGCTGCTCGGGGCGGACGACGAGGCCCGAACGGTCGAGAGCCTGCCAGAGCAGGGAGCCGCCGCGGCGGTCATCCTTCCAGAAGGGGGTGGTCTCCTTCAGGTCGCGTTCGGTGGCGAACCCGCCCACCAGCAACAGCAGGATCGGACCCTTCTCGGGGAAGAGCGTGGGCAGGGGCAGGGGGGCGAAGCGGCGCCGCTCGAGGCCCAGGGGGGGGACATCCTCCCGTTGCCGCCGATCCTCCTCCGGCGTCGCGGCGTGATGCAGTTCCAGGCGGGAGCCCTCCTGGGTGCGCGTCACCGTCAGCCAGCCCGCCTCCAGGCGGGCAAGAATCTCCTCCATCGGGAAGGAGCCGGTGTCGTAGGGGTTGGGTTCGGCCATCTGGCCCGCAGCGTAGCAGAGACCGGGCGGGCGGTCAGGCTCCGATCACCTCGGCGTACCAGCTCCGGGCCCGTTCCGGGGTCATGGGGCCATGGACCAGGGCGCGGCCATCGGCAAAGAGGGTGATCTCATCAGGGCCCTCCTGTCCCTTCAGCATCAGGCCCGCCTGCCTCCAGGGGCTGCGGGTGCGGGCTTCGAGCCGGCTTTTCAAGGCGCCGAGGTCGAGCCTCCCGGGCGGGTTCACCCGGATCTGCACGCCCTCCAGTCCGCAGAGGGGACTGGCCTTGAGGGTCCAGCGGGCCTCCAGGAACTCGGTGATGCGCTCCGTGCAGAAGCGGCAGCGGGTCTTCGGGGGCTTCAGGAACTGGCGCTCGTCCTGCCAGAAGTCGAAGCGGGCCAGACCGGCGTGGGGGGCCTTGCCCGTGAGCACCTTCAGGGCCTCCAGGGCGGCCCAGCTGCCGATGACCCCCACGGCGGGGCCCAGCACCCCCGCGCTGTCGCAGGTATCCACATCCCCGCCCGCGGGCGGCTCCTCGATCAGGCAGCGCAGGCAGGGCGTGTGGGGTGGGTGGAGGGGCCACACCACGCCCTCGCCGCCGATGGCGCCGGCATAGATCCAGGGCGTCCCCGTGAGGATGGCCATGTCGTTGAGGAGGAAGCGGGCCTCGAAGTTGTCCGTGCCATCGCAGAGGAGGTCGAAGCCGGACAGCAACTCCCTCGCGTTACCGCTGGTGAGATCGGCGACCACGGGGTGCAGCTCGACGGTGGAATTGGCCTCCGCCAGCCGCTGGGCGGCCACCTCGGCCTTGGGTCGGCCCAGATCCGATTCGCCATAAAGGAGCTGCCGCTGGAGGTTGCTGGCCTCCACCAGATCGCGATCCAGGAGCGTCAGGTGCCCCACGCCCGCCCGGGCCAGCCAGGGCGCGATGACCGAACCCAGGGCGCCCAGACCGAGCACCGCCACGCGCTTGGAGCGCAACGACGCATCGGCCTCGGCACCGAGAAAGATGCGCTGCTTGGCGTAGCGGTCGTTCATGGGATCCCAGTCTAAAAGCAACGGCGCCCCGCTGGGGCGCCGTTGCGGATCATCTGTGAAGGTGGCGGCTAGTTGCCAGCCTGGCCCTGGGTGGCCATGGCCTTCTCGTACTCGGCCTGGAGACGGCTGGCGTCGGAGATGGCGAACTTGTAGACGTACTCGAAGCGGTCAGCGCCCTTGGTCAGGGAGATGACCACCTCGTAGAGGCCTTCCCCGGCCACCTCGAAGGGGCTGGCGATGACGTTGAAGGTGCCTTCCTTGGCGCCGTCGGGAATCTGCACATCGCTGTCGCGGATCACATCCTTGCGGTCGCCGTTGGGGCTGATGATGGAGAAGCCGAACTTGAACTGGCCGTCCATGCGGGAAAAGCGGGTGTAGAAGCACACCTTGGGCAGGGTGAAGGGCACCTGCGGCACCACGATGTGGTGGTCATACAGGCCCATGAGCGAGGTCTTGCCGCCCATCTCCTGGCGGATGTCGTCGCAAAGCAGCGTGAACTCGTGCTTGGGGGCCTTGATCTGAACTTCTTGCATGGGGGCTCCAGAAGAGGGGCATTCAGGGTTGAAGGGCCAGTTTACCCTTGAAGGGATCCCGGTCCAACCCTCGCGTACCCGGGATCACGGAGGTGGCATGCTGAAGTGGTTCGGGATCCTGATGATCGCCCTGGGGCTCCAGGCGCAAGACGTCCACATTCAGGTTCTTGGAACCACGGATATGCACGGGCACGTGATGGCGGAGGATACCTTCAGCCTCCAGCCGGCCAACCAGGGCTGGGCCAAGGTCGCCACGCTCATTCGGCAGCTCAAGGCCGCGAACCCCAACACCGTGCTGGTGGACTGTGGCGACACCATCGAGGGCGAGCCCATCAACTACATCCACAATGTCCTCCGGCCCGACCTCCCGGAGCCGAGCATTGCCATCATGAATGCCCTGGGCTACGCGGCCATGGCCGTGGGCAACCACGAGTACAACTTCGGGCTGGGAGTACTCCGCTCCGCCCAGAAGGAGGCCACCTTCCCGTTCCTGTCCGCCAATACGGTGGAAGCTGCCTCCGGGAAACCCGCCTTCCCCACCTCCACCGTGGTCACGTTGGCGGGCGTCCGCATCCTGCTGGTGGGCTTCACGACGCCGCGGATCCCCCGTTGGGAGGAGCCGGAGAACTACCGCGGGCTGCGCTTCCTGGACATCGTGGACACGGCCAGAACCCTCGTGCCGCGCCTGAAGGCCGAGACCCATGCGGATGTGGTGATCGCCCTGGTCCACTCCGGCCTGGGCAAGGTGGACGGCCGTCCAGGGGACGAGAACGAGGCCCTCCGCTTGGCCGACCAAGTGCCTGGATTGGATGCCATTTTCACCGGCCATACCCACGAGGCCATCGAAACCACCTACAAAGGGATCCCCATCCTCCAGGCGTCCTGTTTTGGCCGCGCCCTGGCGGTGGTGGACCTGGACGTGGCGAGGGTGGCCGGGCGCTGGCAGGTGGCCAGCGCGGAGGGGCGGCTGGTCCGGCCCGATGACGGCACCGCCGTGGACCCCGAGGTGCTGACGCTCACCGCGGACCTGCGCGCCGCCACGACCCGCTACCTGGATACCCCAGCCACGGAATTGCTCACGGATCTGGATGGCCGCTGGGGGCGCATGGAGGACACACCCCTGGCCGAGCTTCTGCACACGGTCCAGTTGAAGGCCACGGGCGCGCAGCTCTCCGCCGTGGCCTGTGCGGATCCCCGCATCTTCATCCCCAAGGGCTCCACCAGCGTACGCCAGTTCTACGCCCTGGCCCCCTACGACAACCGCCTGGCCCGCATCCGCATCACCGGCGCCCAGCTCAAGCTCTATCTGGAGCACGCGGCCCGAGGCTACCACTACAGTTGGCAGCCGGATCTCTTCAATCCGAAGGTGCCCTTTTTCGATATTGATACCGTGGCGGGCGTGGACTATGCGCTGGACCTCGGCAAGCCCGTGGGGCATCGCGTGGTGGGGCTGACCTACCAGGGCAAGCCCGTGCGGCCCGAGGACTCCTTCACCCTGGCCCTGAGCACCTACCGGCTCCGGGGGGGGGGCGGCTACATGGAAGCCATCGGCTTCAAGGGGAAGCCTGAGCTGGTGACGGATGACCTCCAGCGGAACCTGCTCCTGGAGTACGTTCTCTCCCGCCCCAGCCTGTCTGTGGCGGTCGTGAATAACTGGCGGACCATCCCCTATCTGGATCGGGAACGGCTGCTGCCGCCAGCGAAGTAGCCCGGTCTACTTGACGGGCACCTGCATCAGGCCGCCCTTGGGATTCACGAACACGGCCTGCCCATTCAGCACGCCCACCAGCAGGAAGGCGTCCGACAGGCCCGTGGGCAGGAAGCTGAGGGTTGAATGGTTCAGGTCGAGGCGGGCGAGTACCTGGCCCTGGAAGGTGCCCCGGACCGCCTCGGGGAGATTCGTGGCCTGGAGCGAGGCGAACGCGATGTTCTTGCCGCTCCAGAGGCACATGGGGCCGCGGCTGATGTTGGTCTGGAGGAACTGGGGGACGGGACCGCCATTGAACGTGAAGGTGCGCACGCCCTCCTGCTTGCCGGTGTCGCCGCCGATCAGGACGAGGTTCAGATCCCGTTCGTTCCCGAGCAGGATGTGGTCGAGGTCATCCATCAGCAGGGGATGCAGGGCGAGGTCGGTGACGGGATCCTTCTTGCCGGGTTTGGTGCCCGCGGTCCAGACCACATCGCCATCCTGGTAGCGCCGCTTCTCCAGATAGGGATCCCGGGTCTGGTAGGAAAGGACGAATCCCTTGGTGTCCCAGCAGACACTCGCCACCTCGGCCGGCAGCTTGAGGGTCCGCCCGAGGCTGCCATCCGTCTGCACCTGGATGAGCGAGGTGCCGGAGAGAATCCAGGCGCTGCCGCGGGGATCTATGATCCATTTCGCGGGAGGCGTCTTGAGGCGCCCGAGCGGGATGTCCCGCAGATCTCCGCCATCCTGCATCCAGGTGTGAAGCACCTTGGTGGCGGGATCGTAGAACGTGAACGAGTCGTCCTTGTCCTGGCGCGACCAGCCCTGGGCCTGGGTGGCCGCATCCCAGTCCTGGGCCCGCAGGCCGAGGGCGCAGGTCGCCAGGACGCACGGCAGGAGGAGACAGGCTGGAGAAAACCTCACGGAACGCCTCGGGGTTGGGAAGGGATCAAAGGGTATGTCAAAACCTTAGGAATTTCCCGCCCAGCGCGCAAGGTTTTACTTGAGTGTCCGATGGAATTCCCGGAGCCGGGGCAGGAGTGCCCCGAGGCTCAGTCCTTCCTCATCGAGCAGCCGCTTGGGATCCCCGTGGTGCACGAGATGGTCGGGCACCGCGCAGCGGAGGAGCGGCTGGGTCAGCTGGGCATCCGCCAGGCTCTCCGCCACGGCGGCGCCGAAACCGCCCGGGGCGCAGCCTTCCTCGAGGGTCACCACCGCCCGGCAACGCCGGGCCCAGCCATGGATGAGGTCGGCGTCCAGGGGCTTGATGAAGCGGGCATTGAGCACGGCGCAGGAGATCCCTTCCGCCGCCAGGGTTTCCGCCGTGCGCACCGCGGGGTCCACCATGGAGCCGATGGCGCAGAGCAGCAGCTCCGTTCCTTCGCGCAGCAGTTCACCTTTGCCGATGGGGAGCGCGGTGATGGGATCCTCCAGGGGTACGCCCAGCCCGTTGCCGCGGGGATAGCGCAGGGCCGCGGGATGGCCGCAGTAGAGGGCGGTCATGAGCATCCGGCGCAGCTCGTTCTCGTCCTTGGGGGCCATGAGGATGATGTTGGGCAGGCAGCGCAGGTAGGCCATGTCGTAGAGGCCGTGGTGTGTCGGCCCGTCGGCGCCCACGATGCCGCCGCGGTCCAGGGCGAAGGTGACGGGCAGATCCTGGAGGCAGACATCGTGGGCCACCTGGTCGAAGCCGCGCTGCAGGAAGGTGGAATAGATGGCGCAGACTGGGCGCATGCCCTGGGTCGCCAGGCCTGCGGCGAAGGTGACGGCGTGCTGCTCGGCGATGCCCACATCGAAGGTGCGGTCGGGGAAGGCCTTCTGGAAGAAGTTCATGCCTGTGCCATCCAGCATGGCGGCGGTGATGCCGACGATCTTGCCGTCGTGCTTCCCCAGCTCCACCAGCGTCTTCCCGAACACCGAGGTGTAGCTGGGCGGTGCCGGCTTTGCGGGATCGGCGGTCACCTTGATGATCTCGCCGGCCTCGGCGTCGAAGGCCGTCACACCGTGCCACTTCTGGGGATCCTGAGCGGCGGGTTCGTAGCCGTAGCCCTTCTGGGTCTGGACGTGGAGGATCACCGGCCCGTCCTTCATCTTCTCCTTGGCCTCGACCAGGGCCTTGGAGACGGCATGCACATCGTGCCCCTTGATGGGGCCCATGTAGCGGAACCCCAGATCCTCGAACAGGAGGCCCGGCACCATGAGCCGCTTGAAGCTCTCCTCGCTCCATTTGGCGGCCTTGGCCACGCCCTTGCTGAGGCCCTCCAGGGGGATGGCCTTGATGGCGTGTTCGATGCGGTCCCGCCACCGGTGGTAGTACTGGCCCGACATGATCTGGTTCAGGTAGCCCTGGAGCGAGCCCACGTTGGGGTTGATGCTCATGTCGTTGTCGTTGAGGATCACCAGGAAGTTCTTCGTGGCCAGGTAACCGGCCTGGTTCAGGGCCTCGAAGGCCATCCCGGCCGTCATGGAGCCATCCCCGATGACGGCGATGCAGGTGTGGTCCTGCTTCTGGAGATCCCGGGCCTTGGCCATGCCCAGCGCGGCGGAAATGCTGGTGCTGGCGTGCCCGGCGCCGAAGTGGTCGTAGGGGCTCTCGTCCCGCTTCAGGAAGCCGGACAGGCCATGATGCTGGCGCAGGGTGGGGAAGCGGTCCTTCCGCCCCGTCAGGATCTTGTGGGGGTAGGCCTGGTGTCCCACGTCCCAGACGATGCGGTCCTGCAGGAAATCAAAGTGGTGGAACAGGGCCACCGTCAGTTCCACGGTGCCGAGGTTGGAACTGAAGTGACCGCCCGTCTCGGAGACAGAGGCGATGAGGAAGGCCCGCACCTCGGCGGCCAACTGCTCCAGCTGGGTGGGCGTGAAATGGCGGATCTGCTGGGGGGCCGCCAGGGAGTCCAGCAGCGGGTAGGGGCCCGGAGCGTCGGTCATGGCGGGGCCTAGTTCGCGCGCTGGGCCAAGTACCGGGCCCAGGCTTCCAAGGAGGTCCGGTTGGGAAGGGATGCTAGTTGACATAGGGCAGTCTCGGTCGCCTCCTCCAGGGCCTTGCGGGCACCATCCAGGCCCAGGAGGGATGGGTAGGTGATCTTACCCCTCCCCGCATCCTTCCCGGCGCGCTTGCCCAGGTCGGCGTCGGTGGCCGTGGCGTCCAGGATGTCATCCTGGATCTGGAAGGCCAGCCCGAGCGCTTCGCCGGTGGCCCGGAGGGCCTGGCGGTCTGCGGGGGTGGCCCCGCCCAGCACTGCGCCGATCTCCAGGGAGGCCCGTAGCAGGGCGCCGGTCTTGAGGCGGTGGATGAGCTGCAGGTGGTCGAAATCGTAGTGGGCGAGCGTCTCGCCCTCACTCGGCCCTTCCTGGGCCTCGCCCTTCGGGCCGTCTCGCTTCGTGAGCCGGTGGGTCTTCGCTCGTGCTTCGCCCTCCAGGTCGAGGGCCTGTCCACCCACCATGCCGCGCCAGCCGGCCGCCTCGGCCAGGAGGGATAGGGCTTCCAGCCGCCGGGCGGGCTCGCCGGGGCCATCGGCCAGCACCCGGAAAGCCTCCGTGAGCAGGCCGTCCCCGGCCAGGATGGCGTGGCCTTCTCCGAATACCTTGTGGTTGGTAGGCCGTCCCCGGCGCAGGTCATCGTCGTCCATGGCCGGCAGGTCGTCGTGGATCAGGGAATACGTGTGGATGTACTCCAGGGCCAGGGCCCCGGGCAGGGCGGATTCGATCTGCCCGCCCACGGCCTCGGCGGCCAGCAGGCAGAGCACGGGCCGGACGCGCTTGCCGCCGGCCTCCAGGCTGTAGCGCATGGCCTCGCCCAGGCGCTCCGCCTCACCCTGCTGGAAGGCCACCGTGAGGCGGGCATCCAGCAGGGGAAGCAGCCGTTCCAGATCCGCCTGGACCCGGGAAGCGGCGGCCTGGCTCACGGGGCTCCCTTGCCGGGATCGAGCGGCTCGGCCCGGTACTCCCCGCCCAGGCCCGCCTTGAGAACCTCGACCTTGCGTTGGGCTTCGGCCAACTGCTGCTGGAGGGATTGGCTCAACTGGACCCCTTCTTCGAAGCGGGCCAGGGCCTCCTCCAGGCTCAGGCCGCCAGATTCCAGCTGCTGGACCAGGGCCTCCAGGCGGTCGAGGCCATCATCGAACGAAGGCTGGGGGGGCTGGGAACTCATGGGCATCCGGCGACAGGGCCCCGCGCGGGCCTCCTCCAGTCTACCGGCTAGTGGCGCGGATGCATGCTTTTGGACAACTCACGCCCGCCCTCCACCACCTGGTAGTCGTTGGGAAGCGCCCAGGCGCTGGCGGGGATGGCCGCCGTCGAGACGGCCGTGGCCTCTGTGGTGACATCCAGGCCCATGATGCCCTTGACATGGGTACGGAGGGCGACGCCATGGAGCTTGCTGACCTCTTCATAGAGGCGCTTGAAGAAGGCTCCCATGGCGCCCGGGGCCTGGCTCATCATGGACATGGCCTTGGCGTAGTCCCGGATGGGAAATTGCAGGGTCGGGTCGAGGCTCAGATCCTCCACCATCTTCCCGACGCTGATGCGAACCTTCTGGCAGGGGCGGCCGAGTACCGTATCCGTGCCTTCCTTCTGAACGCTCACCTTGGAGGCGTCGCCGAACATCATCTTGCTCATCAGGCCGGCCATGGCCCCCATCCGTTCGTTCATGGCCTCCATGGAGGCCTGCAACTCCTGGAAAGTCATGCGGGTGATGCGCTTCTTGCTGTGATCAATGACGTACATCACGCCATTGCCGTAATCAATCATCGTGTCGGTATGGGTGCCCTCATGGTTGACGCGCATCCGGGTGGGGCTGATGTACTGCACCTGGGTTCCATTCTTGGCCCCGGGGCCCTTGCCGGTCACCCGGGAAGTGATGGTGAGATCCCCGGCCAGAAGGCTGAGGGCGGACAGGGCCAGTGAAGCCAGGACGAGCAGAGGCTTGCGCATGGGGGGCTCCGGGATAGGTGTCGGGAAGCATACGTCCACCTCCCTTCGGCCGAAAGGGCTGTTTGGGGTAACGTCATCCCGGGGGGACCCATGGCCCGCGTGCTGGTGGTGGATGACAGTCAGGAAACCTGCGATCTCCTTGAGGAGCTCCTGGAGAACATGGGCCTGGATGTCACCAAGGCCGTACATCCGGACAAAGCGATCCAACTGCTGCACCAGGAGTCCTTCGACCTCCTCCTCTCCGATATCAACCTGGAATCCCGGAAAGATGGGCTGGACCTGCTGCGGGAGGCCAAACCCCTGGGGGTGGACACCATCCTGCTTTCAGGCTTCGGAACCCTCGAGACCGCGCTTGAGGCGGTAAAGGAAGGCGCCTTCGACTTCCTCAGCAAGCCCTGGAACAACGAGGAACTGAAGGCTCTGGTAGCCCGGGCCCTCGCCCGCCGGCAATCCGGCGGACAGGATGCGGAGGAGGCCACCTCGCCGAAGGCGAAGCGTAGCCTGATGATCGGCTCCAGCCCCCGGATGATGACGGTCTACAAGACCATCGCCAGCCTCCAGAACAGCCGGTCCACGGTGCTGATCACTGGGGAGAGCGGCACGGGCAAAGAACTGGTGGCCCGGAGCATCCATCTTTCCAGTGACCGCAAGGATCGCCCCTTCGTGGCGGTGAACTGCGGCGCCCTGACGGAGAGCCTCCTCGAATCTGAACTGTTCGGCCATGTGAAGGGTTCCTTCACCGGGGCGGTGAGCGAGAAGCCCGGCCTGTTCGAGGAAGCCTCCGGAGGCACCATCTTCCTGGACGAGATCGGAGAAACCAGCCTCAGCTTCCAGGTTCGACTCCTCCGCGTGCTCCAGGAGCAGGAGATCCGGCGTGTGGGGGGAACCCGCACCATCAAGGTGGATACCCGGATCATCGCCGCGACCAATCGGGATCTCCAGCAGATGGTCAAGGCCGGCACCTTCCGGGAGGATCTCTACTACCGGCTGAGTGTCGTGGAGCTTGAAGTGCCGCCCCTCCGGGATCGGGGGGAGGACGTCCCCCTCCTGCTGGACCATTTCCTGGACGAGAGCAGCCGGAAGGATCATCGCGTCTATGTGATCCACCCCGAGGCCCGCCACGTCCTGGAGCGCTATTCCTGGCCGGGTAATGTGCGCGAGCTGATGAACGCCGTGGAAAACTTGACCCAGTTGAGCCGCGGTCGGGAAATTACCGTGGATGACCTTCCCCGCAAGATCCAGGCGGATGTATTGAAGCGGGCCCTCCGCCAACCGGAAGGCGGGGAAGATGTTTCCGGGCTCACCGAGGATTGGCCGACGCTGGATGAGCTGGAACAGCGATATATCCATCTTCTGGTAAGCAAGCACAAGGAAAAACAGCGCATTGCGGACATTCTGGGCGTGGATCGGACCACCCTGTACCGCAAGCTCAAGCGCTACGGTCTGCACGAAGGCGGCGAATAGGCTTTCCCCGCCTGATGGACTCCGTCGCAGGCTGCGACACGTTGCAGTATGCGACGCCGGGTGCCTTCTTTTTTTTATTTAAATATTTAAAAATAAACATTTTAAATTTTGGCCTACATCCTGCTTAGTACCGACCCGAATCCGGCCGTGCCGGATAACCCTATGGAGAACCCCCCATGAAGAAGCTTGTCGCGCTGCTCTTCGCCGCTGCGCTCATCAGCCCCGTTTTTGCTGGTGAGGCCAAGAAGCCTGAGCCCAAGAAGGCTGAAAAGGTGCAGAAGGTCGAGAAGAAGGAAGTCAAGAAGGCCGTCGTCAAAAAGGCCGTGAAGGCCGAAGAGAAGAAGGCCGAGAAGAAGGAAGCCAAGAAGCACATGGTCAAGAAGCACATGGCCAAGAAGCATGTCGCCAAGAAGGCCGAGAAGAAGGCTGAGAAGAAGGCCATGAACGCGACCGAGAAGAAGGCCGAGAAGAAGCACGTGGCCAAGAAGCATGTCGCCAAGAAGGCCGAGAAGAAGGCTGAGAAGAAGGCCATGAACGCGACCGAGAAGAAGGCCGAGAAGAAGCACGTGGCCAAGAAGCATGCCGTCAAGAAGGCCGAGAAGAAGGCCGAGAAGAAGGCTGAGAAGAAGGCCATGAACGCGACCGAGAAGAAGGCCGAGAAGAAGCATGTGGCTAAGAAGCATGTGGCCAAGAAGCACGTCGCCAAGAAGCACGTCGCCAAGAAGGCTGCGAAGAAGGCCGAGGCTGCTCCTGCCGAGAAGAAGGCCATGAACGCCGAGAAGAAGGCCACCAAGAAGGCCACCAAGAAGGTGGTCAAGAAGGAAGTCAAGAAGGCCGAGAAGAAGGCCATGAACGCGACCGAGAAGAAGGCCGCGAAGAAGGAAGTCAAGAAGGCCGGCAAGAAGGTGGCCAAGAAGGAAGTCAAGAAGGCCGAGAAGAAGTAATCTTTCGACCCTCATGGATTGCGGAAAAGCGGGCTTCGGGCCCGCTTTTTCTTGTTCCGGCTTTGTCCTGGCGGCTCCAGAGGTGATGATGGGCTCCATGACGAATGATCTGCTCGACCTGACCGCCGAAATCCGCACCCGCTTATCCGCCCAGGTGCCCTCTGGACCGGCGCAGCTCCTGGGGTGTCTCCACACCACCTGCCTGCTGCGGGATGCCGGGGGGCTCCACGCCTTCCCCCTGGGTGAATGCCGCCCCCCGGCGGGGCCCTGGGCCCTGGCGCCCCTCATTGACCACACGCTGCTGAAGGCCGATGCCACCGCCGCGCAGATCGAAACCCTCTGCGGCGAAGCCAAGCATTACGGGTTCGCCTCCGTGTGTGTGAATCCGGTCTGGGTTCCCCTGGCCGCACGCCTCCTCGCGGGGAGTCCAGTGCGGACCTGCACGGTGGTGGGGTTCCCGCTGGGGGCGACCTCCACCGTGGCCAAGGCCTGCGAAGCCGAGACCGCTCTGCGAGAGGGGGCTCAGGAGGTGGATATGGTCCTGGCCATTGGCCCCGCCAAGTCTGGCGACTGGCAGAAGGTGGCCGAAGATCTCAAGAGCCTTCGGGCAGCGGTTCCCGCGCCAGCTGTCCTCAAGGTCATCCTGGAAACCTGCCTGCTCACGGACAGCGAGAAGGTCCGCGCCTGCGTTTTGGCTCGGGAGGCCGGGCTGGATTTTGTGAAGACCTCCACAGGATTCTCCACGGGTGGCGCCACGGAAGCGGACGTGGCCTTGATGCGCCAGACCGTTGGCACCGGGCTGGGCGTCAAGGCTTCAGGCGGCATCCGCACCTACGAGACCGCCCTCGCCATGGTGTTCGCGGGTGCCACGCGATTGGGCCTCTCCGCCTCGGTGGCCGTGGCTGAAGGCGCAGCCGGCTCTGGCGCCTACTGAGTCCTCAACTGCGGTATCCTCCAGAAAGTTGTCCCCTGGAGGTCGTTGTGGCCAAGCTGGATCTCATCATGTTTGAGGAGGAATACAAGCTCCTCCAGGAGATCATCGGCCGACTCTCGAAGGATGCCTCCGCCAAGGTGGTGTTCCTGGTGGATAAGAACGGCCAGCAGATCGCCGCCGCCGGCGATGTGAAGAGCATTGACGCCACCAGCCTGGCCTCCCTCACCGCCGGGAATGTGGCGGCCACGGATGGGTTGGCCAAACTCATCGGGGAAAAGGAATTCAGCCTGCTCTTCCACGAGGGCGAGAAGGACAACCTCCACATTTCCATCGTGGGCAAGCGCGGCATCCTGGTGGTCATCTTCGACCAGAACTCCAGTCTTGCTCTCGTACGGCTGCGGGTGAAAAAGGCGAGCAAGGAACTCCAGGAGATCTTCGACCAGGTGGAGCAGCGGGCCCAGAAGGAATCGGACACGGGCGGCCGCTTCGAAAGCCCCTTCTCCGAGATCACCGACGAAGACATTGACCGGCTCTTCGGCGACTAGTCGGGGCCGTCCATGACCTTCATCAACTACGCGTCCCGCGAGATCAACTGCAAGATCGTGTACTACGGTCCCGGCCTCTGCGGGAAAACCACGAACATCCAGTGGATCTACGAGCAGGCCAATCCCGAGAAAAAGGGCAAGCTGGTCAGCCTGGCCACTGAAACCGATCGCACCCTCTTCTTCGACTTCCTGCCCTTGGACATGGGCACGGTGAAGGGCTTCAAGGTCCGGTTCCACCTCTACACCGTGCCCGGCCAGGTCTTCTACGACGCCAGTCGCAAGCTCATCCTGCGCGGCTGCGACGGCATCATCTTTGTGGCCGATAGCCAGCGGGCGCGCATGGAAGCCAACATCGAGTCCATCGCCAACCTGGCCACCAACCTCAAGGAGAACGGATTCGACATCCGCTCGATCCCGTACGTGCTCCAGCTGAACAAGCGCGACATGCCCTCCGCTGCCCCCGTGACCGAGATGGAACGGCTGCTCCGCTTCCGGAGCGAGCCCATGATCGAGGCCGTCGCCAACCAGGGCACCGGCGTCATCGAGACCCTCAAAGCTGCCGCCCGCCAGATCCTCATGGAACTCCAGCGGACCTAGACCGTTCGCCCCCGCTTGAATTCGCGACCGCCTCCGGTAGAATGAACCTTCCCCTTTCCGGAGTAGCTCAGGGGTCAGAGCGGGTGACTGTTAATCACTAGGTCGGGGGTTCAAATCCCTCCTCCGGAGCCAGAACGAAAGCCCTGGAACTTAACGGTTCCGGGGCTTTTCGCGTACCTGCCAAAGATGCACCCGACTCGCTCGCGAGGGGTTCCCTCGCGTCCCCTTGCCGTCCTCGCCGATCACCGTGATGCTGCTCTTCTTTCCGAAAGGCGGGTTGGTGAGCACCATGTCCACCAGCTCGGATGGGGGCGAGGCCAGCTCTAGCAGCACCTTCCGGTAGTGGTTCTCCAGGTCGTCGCCATCCAGCCGGAGGAGGCTGGGCCAGGCCCGGGCCTTCGGGATGCGCTCCGTACCCTTCCGACCCAGGGCCGCGTCCAGATCCTCCCGTTCCTAGGCCATCTTGAGGAACAGCAGGTAGGTCAGCTGCTCCACGTAGTCGCCGTAGCTCACCCCGTCGTCCCGGAGGACCGTGGCGAAGTTCCAGACTTTCTGCACGAGGGTTTGGGCGTTCATGGGGGCTTTCACAAGGCAGGAAATGACGGCGAGTCGTATTTGCTGCGTTTGAGGATGTTGCCAGGTTGGGTGAGTTTGTTTTCTTTTCCCCCGGGCAATGAATGGCGCTCAGGTGTCAAACAGGCCGGATGATTGCGCAATGAAGAGGTATTGCAGAATCAGCGACATACGATAGTAGAAATGGCGATCAGGTCAAAAGTGGTCAAAAGGGGGCCTCCGAATGACGCCTATTGCGCAGGAAGGCCGAACTCACCCCATCGGGGGCCCGGGAAGTAGCGCTTGCCGCCTTCGTCCCGCCGGAGCACGCCGTCCTGGAGCAGCTGGGCCAGCGCGCGGGTGGCGTATTGACGCGAGACCTCGAAGACCGCCTGGTAGTCCAGATTCTTGATGAACCCCTTGGTGTCCATGCGCTCCCGGAGGGCGGCGGCGGGCCCTCGGCCTCAGGCAGGGCGAGGCGCACCCGGTAGATCGCCCCCGCACCCGGATGGTCGGGGCCCTCCAGGTAGCCGACCACCAACTCGCGTAATTCCCGATACGCCTGATCCCGGTCCACCTGGTTGAGCGTCTGGTAGCCACGGCTACAGCCCACGCGGGATGCTCCCGCTCTGCCTGCGTTCTCGGGTGCACTAGGTAGGTGCAAGCATACCGGAGTGAGCCAGAACCTCCGCCCGGCCTCACTGGGCCGCAGCCAACCGGCTCACCCAGAAGTTCTCCTTATCAAGAATCTGATGCTGGAGTTGGGCGTATTCCCGCCCCTGAGCGTCCACCGGAACCGTGGTGAGGCGCTTGCTGAGGCCGGACCAGAACTCCGCAGCATGCTGGGAGTCCATGGTCCGGATCGTGTCCTGGTCCAGTTCGATATTGCTCTCGAGCAAGGCGAGGGCTTTCACATCCTCGAAATCATCCTTCCATGTGCGCTTCTCGGCAGGCTTTGGCGGTTCAGCCCCCGACAGGATCGGGAGCCGGGTCTCCACATACTGGTAGAGAAAGGCCAGGTCCGCATCCGAGGACTGCGCCCTGGCCTTGGCCAACTCGTTTCTAATCCCGACCCAGACCTTCGGGCGTGTAGCCTCTGGAATCGATTTGGCGGTTTCCGGATTCAGCAGCCCGAGCATGGCCATCTGCAGGCCTCCCAATTCGGTCCGCCAGGAGGCCCCTATGACGGGATGGGGTGCTGGCTGAGGGGCGGGAGGCGCCGGCATGGCCCCTCCGGTCCCCGGCACGAAATAGAAGTCCCCCAGGATGGAGCTGTTTTCCCAGGGCACCTGCTCGCCCCCGGTCGCCTGCATCACTCCCGCCCGGACCCGCTTGAACAGATCCTCCAGTACCAGCCCCGGTGTCCGGATGTTGGCCAGCAACTGCTGCGTGTAGAGCCCGTGGTCTCCGCTCCCGTCCGCGGCCGTGTGCCCCGGTGAGGTGGCGAAGGCGATGTAGGTCCCCGCCGGTGCGTCCATTTGCGCCAGGCCCTGCTGCAGCCCCCGGGCACCCCGCCCGAAGGGATTGTCCCGGCATGCGTCGAGGATCACGATGTTCAGCCGGTTGTGCGCCGTCTCCATCTTCGCCAGCACCGCACCCACGTCCAGGCTGTTGAACGCCACCTCGTCCTCCGTGGCAATGTCTGTATGCACCGGCACCAGGTAGTTCCGCCCTTTCACCTGCACCCCGTGTCCCGCGAAGTAGAACAGCCCCACGCCGCCGCCGAGGATCCGCCCCCCGAAGGTTCGGAGCGCCTGCGCCATCTGCTCCCGATCCGCATTCTCCAGTTCGGTGACCTGGAACCCGCAGGCCCGCAGGGCCTCGGCCATCGCTCGCGCGTCGTTCACCGGGTTCTTCAGCGGGGCCGCCTGGTACGCCCCGTTCCCGATCACCAGCGCCACCCGCGCCCGCTGGCCCGCCGGCGGCACCGTGACCTGTTCCGGGCGCAGACGACGTGCCTGCGCTGACAAAGCCACCGCGCACAACACCCCGGCCAGAACCATCAACAAGCGTCTCATCTCACCCTTTGTGACAGAGCAGAGTTTAGTTCCTCGTGGAGAATGCCAAGTTCTCCAGGTGATTCAATCTTGATTCTTGGGCAGGCGCAAGTTGGATAGCTCGGTGGCCTTGCTTACGATTGATCCTGCTTGGTCTGCATGGACTGGAAATGCCGAACACAAAACCTCCTTCCGGCCAGCGCTGTTCGACCGGCGATAGAGGAGGGAGGAACCTGTGGTTTCCATGACCTCTCGCGGAACAGCGCGCACAATGAAGAAGCATCTCCCGGATTCGCACGTCTCACCCTTCGGGTGCCCTCCTGCTTAGAGGTGTCCATGCCCCGTCGCTTCCTGTGCCTGATCTTCGCCGCCGCCCTTCCCCTGGCTGCGTCGGAACCCACGATGAACGAACTGCTGGTGACGCTCTCGAACCGGCGCACGACGGTAGAGGAATCCCTCCGGCAGGCGGTCCAGACCTGCCCCTATGGCTGTCCCAAGCTCCGCGAGGCCCGGCGCCAGTACCGCGCCGCCCGTGAGGCCAGCAATGAGTTCCTGGACCGCCTGGCCCTGGATCTGGAGCAGGACGACCTCCAGCGGGAGAAGACATACCGCGCTCAGCTCGAAGCGGCCCAGAAGCGCGTGGATGGCCTCCAGGCCTACCTGGACGGGGCCGACTGCCAAGGCCAGGGACGGGCGAAGGTCGTGCCCCTGGTGGCTGCAGCCCTGGAGTACCTGCCTTCGTTCATCGGGTGGCTCGGCCATCTCGTCAAGCAGCACCGGGAGGAGGCCAAGCGCCGCCGGGAGGCCCTGGTCATCCAGTTGCGGGCGATGCGGTGGAGAACCTTCACCGATGTGATTGAGGGCGTGGCGCCGCCAGCGGTTCATGCTCCCGTGCCGGCGCCCGTGGCGACGGGCAGTCAGGCGTCCCGCCCGGCGCCGCCCTTCTCAGCACTCGCCACGACGCCGATTCTCCGCCTGGACACCGGCCAACCCACCGCCGCGATCCGGGCCCTGGCTGTGAGTCCCGATGGTTCCCTGGCGCTCACTGCATCGGAGGACAAGACCGCCCGGCTGTGGGAGGTGGCCACGGGGCGCCTGCTGCGGACGATCCGACCCACGGTGGCGGCGGGCAAGGTGGGCATGCTCTATGCGGCGGCGATCTCGCCCGATGGCCACACGGCGGCTCTGGGCGGGTGGACCCAGCCCGAAGGCGGCAGGCAGCAAATCTTCCTGCTGGACCTGCGAACCGGAGCGTACCAGCGCATCATCGAGGTCGGGCCCCAGGTGGTGAACTTCCTGGCTTTCAGTCCGGACGGGCAACGGCTGGTGGCCCACCTGGGCGGGAACTTCGGCCTGCGGGTGTTCCGGGCCTCGGATGGCGCCCAGATCGCGGCTGATGCGGACTACGCCCAGCCCAGCTACCGCGGCACCTTCGATGCCCAGGGGCGATACGCCACCACCTCGGACGATGGATTCATCCGCCTCTATGACCCATCGTTCCACCGCATCCGCAAGGTGCAGGCCCCCGCCGCGGGCGCCTTCGGTCTGGCCTTCAGCCCGGACGGATCCCTCCTGGCAGTGGGGTTCGCCGACAGCCCCCGGGTGGAGGTGCTCAACGCGGACGATCTGAGCCCGGCCTTCACGCCCACCCCAGGCACCCAGTGTCTCGGACTGGTGGCCTGGAGTCCGGACGGCCGGACGCTCTACGGTGCCGGAGGCGAGGATTTCGGCCCAACCCGGAACGTGCTGCGGGCCTGGAGCCAGGGCGGCCAGGGCCCAGCCACAGAAGCGCCCCTCTCCCGCGCCACCGTGTCGTCCCTCTGCCCGCTGCCCTCCGGCGCGCTGGCCTTCGCCGCGCAGGACCCGGTCTGGGGTGTGGTGGATGCTGCGGGTCGCCCCCTGGTGCGGGTCGGGGAGCCCCAGGCGGACTTCCGGAAGGCCCGGGAGGCCTTCGCGGTTGATACCGGGGCCCGGACGGTGGGCCTCCCCGGCCGGATGCTGGGCACCCAGCCCCTGGCTTTCTCCCTGGCGGAACAGGCCCTGGTGCCGACCCACGGCCTGCCCCGGGCGCGGACGGAGGCTCCCGGCCTGCGGATCGAGGGGTGGCGGGACAGCGATCATCCCATCTTGAATGGAACCTCGCTGGCGCTGGAGCCTTTCGAATGGTCCCGGAGCCTCGCGGTGGCCCCCGATGCCGAGAGCTTCCTCCTGGGCACGGACTGGTACCTCCGTGCCTACGGCCGGCAGGGGATGGAACGCTGGAAGGTGCACACGCCGGCGGCGGTCTGGGGGCTGGGGCTCCGCCAGGATGGCCGCGTGGCGGTGGCCATGCTCGCGGATGGGACCTTCCGCTGGTACCGCACGGACGATGGCCGGCTGCTCATGAGCCTCTACGTCGCGGCGGACCAGCGGTGGGTGCTCTGGACGCCGACGGGGTTCTTCGCGGCGAGTCCGGGCGGGGAATCCCTGGTGGGGTGGCAGGTGAACCGTGTCAACCAGGCCGCGGACTTCTTCCCTGTGTCCCATTTCAGGAATCGCTTCTACAAGCCGGAACTGATGCCCGCGCTGCTGGACACCCTCGATGAAACCGTGGCCCTCCGGCGCCTTCAGGGGGGCGGGGAAGCCCCGGTGGTCGCTGCGCCCGATGTGCAGGACCTGCCTCCGGTGCTCGAGGTGCTGGACCCCTCGGAAGGCGCCACCCTGGAACCCGGCTCCACCGTGTTCCATGTGCTGCTCCGGACCTATGGCGGCGCCCCGGCCCTCAAGGGCTTCCAGATCTTCCTCGATGGCGCGCGGATGCCGCCCAGCCGGGGCCTGCGTCCGCAGCAGACGGGCAAGGCGCTGGACGGGGTCACCCGGGAGTTCCCGGTGGAAGTCCAGCTCCCGCCCAGGCCCGTGACCGTCACGATCCAGGCTGAGCTCGCGGATGGCCGGCTGTCCCGCCCGGTGAACCGCCGGGTGCGGGTCTCCGCCGCTGCCGGTCCGGCGCTGGTCCCGGCTCCGCTTGCCGCAGCCCCGGTCCTGCGTGTCCTGGCCGTCGGCGTGACCCGGTTCGCCAATCCCAAATACGACCTCCAGTTTCCCGCGAAGGACGCCTCGGACGTCGGTGCCTTCTTCCGGAGGCAGGCGGGCAAGCTCTTCCGCAAGGTGGATGTCAAGCTGCTCACCAACGGGGAGGCTACCGAGCAGCGCATCTTGAAGGCGATGGATGACTTGGCCGCCTCCTCGACGCCGGACAGTTGCACGGTGTACTTCTTCTCGTCCCACGGCGGCACCAAACTCGACCGCACGGGCTATTTCCTCGTCCCCTACGATTTCGGCGCTGGGAGTTGGGGCGTGGACGGTCGGGCCATCCGCCAGCGGATGGATGCCACACAGGGACGGACGCTCATGCTGCTGGACACCTGCCACAGCGGGAACGTGCTGGGGGCCGGCATGATGCGCAGCCTGGACGGGGACAAGCGCACTCAGTTCATCAATGAGCTGCTCCAGTCCAGTCCCGGCATGGTGGTCCTCAGCTCCAGCGCCGGCTACCAGACCAGCCTCGAAAGCCCCCTCTGGGGCAACGGGGCCTTCACCAAGGCGCTGGTGGAGGGACTCCGGGGCGCCGCCGATCCCCAGCACACGGGGCGGATCACCACGGGCCTCCTGGAAACCTACGTCCGCCAGCGGGTGAGCAACCTCACCCAGGGCAAGCAGACGCCGGTGGCCGCCCAGTCCACCGCCACCCGCGGGTTCCCGGTGGCGATGGAATAGGGCTTGGCCTCAGCGGGCAAGCCCTCCCAGGACGGGGTCCTCGGGATGCTGTGCGGCCAGCTCTCGCCACTGGACCTTGGCCTCGGCGGTGAGCCCCCAGGCCTGGAGGGTGGCGGCGTAGAGGAACCGCTCGCGGAATCCCCTCGCCGCGTCGCGCTGCAGACGCTTCAGGGCGCGGATCTGATCGCGACGGAGGCGGGTCAGCTCGCCAGAGGCGGCAAGGGGCCGGACCCCGGGGAGGGTGGTCGTGAGTGCCCATCGGTAGGTCTTCCCCGATTCGAGGCGGACGGATGCGGGGAGTTCCAGGGTGGTGTTGGTGACCCGGGTGGTGAACCGGATCCGGCCATTTGGTCCCCGGAGGGTGAATGTGTAGGAGCCAGCGCCCTGGGTGGGCTCCCACTGGAAGGCGGGGCGGGCCTCGCGCACCGCGGGCTGGGCGGGATGCACCAGGATCACATCGGAGGGCTCCCGCATCACCAGGCTCGCCTGGGCCAATCCGCCGGGCTTGAGGGCTTCGTGGAGCACCAGGTCCGGCCCCTGGAGGCGCTGGATGCCCCGGGCGGGGCCATGGGGCACCCCCTTGCCGTCGAAGGTGAAGCGGCCAGGGCCGATGAGGCGGACCTGGGCTCCGTCCCCGTACAGCAGGAGGGAGACCCGGTTCCCCTTCTCCAGAACCAGCGGAACCCCGGCGCGGATCTCCGTGGTGATCCCGAGGGGTTCCCCGGCGTCCATACGCACCCGTCCTTGCACATCCGTCACCATGCCCACCGCCGGGCTGACGGGGCGTGCGCCCGCCAGGGCTGGAACGACCAAAGCCAGGCCGAGGATCAGGGTTCTCATGGGACCTCCGGGGGGGACCAGCCGAACACGGGCAGCGGGGAATGCCCTTTGATGGGTTTGGGTCCCAGGCTCACCAGGGGCTCTGCGAGGCGCCGGGCCACCGGCTCCGTCACCAGCAGGGGATAGCCGGCCTCCTTGGTAAGGCCTTCAATGCGGCTCGCCACATTCACGGTGTCGCCGATGGCGGTGTACTCGTGCCGCTCCTTCGAGCCGATGTGTCCCACCACGGCCTCGCCTGCATGGAGGCCGATGCCGATGCGCAATTCCGGGAGCCCTTCGGCCTTCAGCTCCGCATTGAGGCCTTCGAGTTCCCGCAGCATGGCTCGGGAGGCGTCGAAGGCGGCCTGGCAGGGATTCTCGAGTCCTGCCGGATGGCCGAAATGGGCCATGATGCCGTCGCCCATGTAGGCGTCCACCGCCCCGCCGTAGGCGTGGATCCGGGGTGCCATGCGGTCGAAATAGCGGTTCAGGACGTGGATGACGGCCTCGGGTTCCCGGCCCTCCGACAGGGTGGTGTAGCCGCGCACATCGCTGAACAGCACGCAGAGGAAGGCCCGCTCGCCTGCAAGGTTCGGATCAATCCGCCCGGCCAGGATCTCCGCGAGCACGGACGGGCTGACGTAGCCCCCGAAGACCCGCTTCAACCGAGCACTCTCGTGCTGGCGGGCCAGGGTGTCGCGGAGCACGCGAGCGGCATAGCCGAGGGCCAGCCCAGCCAGGGGGAAAGCTGGAGCTAGAAAGGCGTGATGCAGGAAGGCCAGGACAGCCCCAGCTCCGCCGAGGAGCGCCACCCCCGCCACGATGAGCGCTCCCCTTGGCCCCCGGCCTCCGGCCCAGGCGCCGAGGAGCGCCAGCGCGAACCCAAGCAGCAGGATCAGCGGAAGGGAAACGGGGTGGATGAAGCCCGATCCCAGCAGGTTCCGAATGGCCTGGACATGCAGCAGCACGCCGGGCGCGAAGCCGCGGTTGTCCTCACCCCACCCATTGAGATCCACCACCTGGAAGTGCCGATCCACGAAAGGCAGGACGCTGCCGATGAGCACGACCTTCCCGGAAAACCACTGCCGAAGCGTGTCCAGCCGCCCTGCGCGGTAGGCAGCCTCGACCTCGTGGAACGGAACATAGGGCACGGGCGCCGCCTGGCGGTAGTCCAGCCAGCCGGAACCCACGGGGCGGCCCAGGGCCCTGGCCATCTGGCCGGGCAGGGTCGGAAGGGCGGTGGTCTGGCCCGGGAAACGCTCCGTGAACCGGCGTACCACGCCATCGGGATCCACGGGCCATTCCACCAGACCCAGCCCGCCTTCCCCCACCGCGCTACGGAAGGGGGCATAGATGGGACGGGGTGTCCCGTTGCCCTCCACCGTGGCCCCAAGCACCAGGGGACACCTGCGGCGGAGCAGGATGAGTCCCTTGAGGAGCGCCGCATCCCCTCCCGGAAGCACCGCATCGAAGCTCCGGTCCGGCAGGGTCACATCCACGCCCACGGCCCGGGGCCCGGCGAGGGCCAGGGCTTCGCAGACGGCCCCCAGGTGCCGGTGCCACAGCGCATGAGGTTCCGGATAGGCCCGCTCGGTGGCTTCGTCAATGCCGACGAGCACGATGGGATGGGGATCCCCCCAGGTCCGCAGGTGGCGGCTCAGAACATCGAAGGCCCCCCGGTCCAGGCCGGGTGCCAGGGGCAGGAAGGCGGCCAGCAGGAGCACCACCCCGATGGGAAAGGGCCAGGCAGGAAGGGTCTTGGGGAGATGGCTCATGGCAGGGTGCGCAGCACGAGGGACTGCTCCACGATAACGCAGGGATCGGGCGTTCGAATGACGCAGGGACCACAGGGCGAGAACCCACTTTCAAATTCCGGGAGCGGGTTCGGGTTCTTGCCGCCAGGGCGCGGGGCTCATCCTCGACCGCCTCAACCGGGAAGAGCAGTCGCCCTGAGGGCTGATCCTCTCCGACAAGACCCCACTTCGCCCAAGGGTAGTTGTTGACCCAGGCAAAGCCTTGGCGCATCGTAGGCCAAACTCTTTGGCAACCAGGTTCCAGGCCACAAAAGACGCCGAACGTCACCCTCGCCGAACAGAAGTTCCATGATAGCTACGACTCAGTTTCCATTAATCCTATCCACTAGGGAGAGACTGTCTTCATGAAAGAAATCCTACTGTCAGCTGTGCTCCTGGCATCTCTGGGCGGCTGCGTACCGACCGAGAAACTGCCGGGGTCTGGAGGTACCGTTATACAGATAGAACAAGGCACGGTCGGCGTTTACGAGGGACTTAAGATCGGCGTCACCAACCTGGTTGAAAGCGAGTATACCGACGCCGCGGGCGTCAAGAAGAAGGGCCTGATGGCCGTGCTGACGCTGCTTCTCGACGGGAACCCTCCGGTGGAGAAGGACGTCCATCTCCACCCCGGCCAGGAGGCCGTGATAGGCAAATACACCGTCTACGAGGAAGAGATCCAGGGAACGACCAGGGGTCATATAACCTTGCGCGTCCGGTAGCTCCGTGGCGTGAGTGGGTCCATTGGGGCCTGGAGACCGATGGTTACACCTCGGGGCCGCCAGGTCGTCTTGACTCAGGCGATGGCTCGGAGCAACGTAAACCTCATCACCTGACCCCAGTCCCAGAACCAGGCAGCTCTTTCAATAATGTGCCTTCGAATCCAAGGTTTATTACCTCATGAACCGGATCATGCCGCGAATTCTGATCTGCCTCTGCACCCTGTGCCTTTGCGCCCAGACTCCGCCGGACACCCGTACCCTTCGCCCCCAGCAAGAATCGGTGCAGCCTGCCCGACAAGAATCCCGGGTGGCCCTGGTCATCGGGAATTCCAACTACACCGGGGCGTTCCTGAAGAATCCTGTGAACGATGCCCGAGGTATGCAGGCGGCCCTGGAGAGCTGCAAGTTTGAAGTGACCTTGCTCACGGACGCCACCAAGCGGCAGATGGAGGAGGCGATCCGAGCCTTCGGAGATCGCCTCCGAGGTGGGGCAGTCGGATTGTTCTACTACGCAGGGCATGGTGTGCAGATGAAGGGGGAGAACTATCTGATCCCCATCGGAGCCAAGCTGGACCAGGAGGTGGATCTGACCTACCAGGGCGTGAATGTGGGTGAGGTTCTGGACCGCATGGACGCCGCAAAAAACGCGTTGAACATCGTCATTCTGGATGCCTGCCGCAACAACCCCTTTGCCCGAAGCTGGCACCGGGGTATGGGGGATAGGGGCCTGGCCAGCGTGAATGCACCGACGGGAACCCTGATTGCCTATGCCACTGCCCCAGGCCAGGAAGCTGCGGATGGGAACGGCGGGAATGGCTTGTACACGGGAGCACTGCTGCAGGAGATGAAGGAGCCGGGCCTTTCCCTGCTAGAGCTGTTCCAGAGGGTTCGGCAGAAGGTGAAGGTGGGGAGTGAGGGTGCCCAAGTGCCTTGGGAGAGCAACAGCACCGTGGGGGATTTCTACTTCCGCCCGCTGGTGGTGAACCCAATAGGGCCGACAGAGGCACAACTCGAAGCGACCTATTGGCAGGGAATCCAGGACAGCCGGACCATGCATGATTTTGAATCCTTTCTCACGCGGTTTCCGCATGGGAATTTCGCCGAGCTGGCCAAGGTCAAGCTTGCGAACCTGCAGCGGGCCGCTGCGAACATCGTCGTGAGCAACCTCGCGGAGCCCTGGAAGGCGCTGCGGCGGAGCAAGCTGGAAACGAAGGGCGAGTACGGAGTCCGGGTTGCGGGGCTGGGGGCGCTGAAGGTCGGCACCGCGATCATCAGCCTGGCCAACTACGATGTGGACAAGCAACAGTTGGTTGTGCCCCTCCAACCCGATGTCTGGGCGAAACCGTATGTGCAGGTTGACCCGGTGGTACTGAAACTGGATCGCACGCAGATGCGCCAACTCCTGGGAGCGGGTGGACACGCCAACGTGGCCGCGCACTTCAACGTCAGGGAAGGTCACCTCAAGGCCAGTCAGCTGACGATCAGCACGGCCATCGGCAATTTCCGGCCTGACCCAGGGCCACCGCCGGTAGTTGGAGCGATCTATAGTGCCTTCGGCACCTGGGAGACGACGGTCCAAGTGGACACGGTCGCCCTGCAACTGGTGCAGGTGCCCAAGGGCAGTTTCACGATGGGCACGAGGTCTGTTGGTCCCGATGTCATGAAGAATGCCCGTCCCGCACACCCGGTGACGATCAGTCAGGATATTTGGTTCGGGAAGTTCCCCGTCACCCAGGAGCAATGGCTGGCGGTCATGGGGAATAACCCATCCCAATTTACAGAAGCTGGGCTACAGGCGCCGGTGGAGATGGTGAGTTGGGAGGATGCCCAGCAGTTCATCGCCGAACTGAACCTGAAACAATCGGAGTGGGTCTTTCGTCTGCCAACGGAAGCGGAGTGGGAATACGCTTGCCGCGCAGGAACGAAGGGAGAGACCTATGGGCCGGTGGGTGACATCGCGTGGTATGACGGGAACAGCCAGTATCAGACACATGCCGTGGGCCAGAAACGGCCTAACGATTTCGATTTGTACGACATGAACGGCAATGTCTGGCAATGGTGCCAGGATTGGCTAGGGGATTATTCTTCGCAACCGGTGACGGATCCCGTAGGCCCCCCGGATGGCCTTTACCGAGTGCGCCGCGGGGGTGCCTGGGTCGATGCGTCCACCCGCATTCGGTCCGCCTCTCGCGACGGCGATTCTCCAGATACGCATAGTTCCTTCCTGGGGTTCCGGGTGGTGGCGGTTCCTAATTCCCCTTGAGGCCCTTTTCAAAATCTTTGTCTTCGCGGTCTTGGGCGGTGACGTATTTCTTCACCAGTTCCGCAGCCTGTTTCCTGGCGTTGGCAAGTTCGCTGTGGCTCATCGTTTTCGCGGTTTGCCTGAAAAGCTCTTCCGCCTCAGGGTTGTTCTCTTTGGCTGTGACCACCGCCAACCATTTGAATGCCTCCAGGTTGTTTCTTTCAATGCCACGCCCATTGATATAGGCTTTAGCCAAGTCACACATTGCGATCGTATTGCCCTGAGTGGCCCCTTTCAACAGCCACCGAGCAGCCAGGGATTTGTTACTTTGCCTATATATGGTCGCAATAAAAACAGCAGCGTCTCTATCCCCCAACTCATCTGCCTTCAAATACCATTTAAGAGCTTCTGGATAATTGACATCTCCTCCCTCTCCTATTAAGAACATGTCTCCAATCTTATGAGAAGGCTCGAAGGTCAGGCCTTGTTCGGCTGCAAGGAGGTACCACTTTCTCGCCTCGCCATAATTATGTGGCCCGGCCTCACCGTAAAAATACATATCCCCGAGCTTCTCCTGGCCTTTGGCATTGCCCTTGTGGGCGGCGAAGCTGAACCACTTTTTGGCTTCCTGCTCATTGGCGGTGGTTCCTTGTCCAAGCAAATACATTTCGCCCAGTTGCACAGCCGCATAGGTATTGCCTTTGTCAGCGGATTTTTTGAACCATTTCATGGCCAGCTGGTGGCTTTGAGGGGCTTCGCAAATACCGTTTAAAAAATCTATCCCCACCGAGTAGGCATCACTGGAGTTACCCGTTTTCTCATAGATTGCGATGTGATCGCGGTAGGTGGCTCCGGCCCGTGTCGGTGTTCCCTGCACAACAGCGCTGCAAGGCCAGGCCAGGCACGCTGCCAAAAGACATCCGAAGACAAACACTGCTCTGCGGTGTCCCTTGAGCCTCATTTTTTGGATTGAACAAGCAGACAGCCACCCCATAGGCCCACCTCGCAACTGTTGAATCGTGATGTGAGTGTAGGCTCACTGCAGCTCGACGGCCAAAGAGTTTGGTGTGTAGCCAGAGGAGCGCTTACTTCTACTCAGAACGTTCAAATTCTTTGTCTTCGCGGTCGTGGGCGGTGACGTATTTCTTCACCAGTTCCGCAGCCTGTTTCCTGGCGTTGGCCAGTTCGCTGCGACTCATTGTTTTCGCGGTTTGCCTGAGAAGCTCTTCCGCCTCAGGGTTGTTCTCTTTGGCTGTGACCACCGCCAACCATTTGAAAGCCTCTAGGTTGTTTTTTTCAATGCCACGCCCATTGATATAGGCTTTAGCCAGATCACACATGGATTCCACATCGCCATGGGTGGCCCCCTTCAAAAGCCACTGGGCAGCAAGGGGCAGATCCTGTTTGATCCCAAAGCCCTCGCTGCCGTAGATAAATGAGATCCAACCAGCAGCTTCTCTGCCTCCTAACGCATCTGCCTTCAAGAACCATTTAACCTGCCCTATTCGGTCGAGACGAAAAATTAATGTAATCGCGGTATTCAGGGAACCTACATACATATTCACAGCACCCATTGGGTGAGGTGGAAGCATGGAGCAGGGGATCGGTCTTCCTG
>JAJYRN010000022.1 GCA_021794095.1 Acidobacteriota bacterium
TGGCCCGCCCAAATTGGCGCTCAGCCTGCTCATATCGGACTTACACACGGCATACTGGGTCCTAGACGAACATCAGTTCTGGGGAGTTGGGGCTCGGGACGATGCAAGGAATAGGTCGGGTTTAATATTGAGACGTCCATGCATCGCAAACTTCAGCGGTTATTTGTTTGCCTTTCCATGGGGGTAGCGACCGGGCTGGTCTGGGGCCAGGGGATGGCGGCACCGGCGCCACAGGCTCCAGCTGGAGCGGGGGCCTCCCAGGTGGCTCCCGCGAGCATGGCCCAGGCGCTGGAGGCCGCGCCGGGCCATGCCCTGCCAGCCGTACCCCAGCCGAACGCCACGCCCCATGCCACGCAGGGCGCCCTCCCTGCCGCTCGGAACCAGGCGGGGCAGAACCCTTCGGACACGCTCGCCCAGCACGAAGAAGCCGCGAAGGAAATCAGCAAGCTGCGCGCCGCCTACAAAGGACCCTACATCCTGGCCTCGGATCTGTTCGACCAGATGCCCTATGCCTCGGCCAGCCGGTCGGCGGCGATGGGGGAGGACTACGTGCTGGGGGTGGGCGACCAGCTGATGCTGTCGGTCTTTGGCAGCGCGACCTTCGAGCTGCCCCTGGCCGTGGACCGCCGCGGGGATGTGGTGGTTCCCAAGGTGGGCGCGGTGCATCTGGCGGGACAGACCTTGGGCGCCGCGCGGCTGACCGTGCACCGGCTGCTGTCCAAGGATTTCTCCAATGTGACGATTGATCTCCAGGTGGCCGCCATCCGCGATGTGCGGATTTTCATTCTGGGCGAGGTGTACCGCCCGGGTTCGTACCTCGTGCCCAGCATGAGCTCCCTGGTGAATCTGCTGATGATGGCCGGGGGCCCGTCGCCCGTGGGCACGTACCGCAACGTGGAGGTCATCCGCGATAACCAGGTGATCCACACCCTGGATCTGTACGATCTGCGCCTGAACGGCAAGGGCATCGAGAATGTGCTGCTGAAGGATGGCGACACCCTGTTCGTGCCCATAGCCGGAGTGAAGGTGCTCATGCAGGGCGCCTTTGTCCGCGTGGCGACCTCGCCCCAGACCAAGAACTTCCCGGGTGTGCTGGTGGAGCTGAAACCCCAGGAGACGGCCC
This sequence comes from Acidobacteriota bacterium, assembly GCA_021794095.1. Lineage (GTDB taxonomy): Bacteria > Acidobacteriota > Holophagae > Holophagales > Holophagaceae > Geothrix. Next base: position 1,124 of record JAJYRN010000022.1, read on the forward strand.
TGGATGCAGTCACGTTCATCGGCGGGCTCACACCCTCCGCCTTCCCGACCCTGCTCACCCTCCAGCGCAAGGGCAGCAGCGGCGTCGTGGATATCCAGAACCTGTCCACCGCGCCGGAGGCGCTGGGCAAGGTCAAGCTCTACCCCGAGGATGTCCTGACAGCCCTGACCCAGGCCACCCGCACGGAGAACATCGTGGAAGTCAAGGGGCATGCTCGCGTACCAGGCGAGTATGCATTCCGGGCGGGCATGCGGGTGAAGGATCTCCTCACCCTCACGAATCAATTGCTGCCTGACACGTACTTGGGGCGGGGCGAGATCGTGCGCACCCTGCCGGATGAAACCAGGCAATTGCGCGTCTTCGACGTGACGAAGGCGCTCCAGGGCGATCCCAGCCAGAACCTGGCCCTGGCCCCCCGCGATGTGATCACCCTCTACAAGGTGGAGAATCTGCGCCTGCCCCAGACCGTGACGGTGACCGGTCCCTTCACGACCCCCGGAACCTATCCCTGGTACGAGGGCATGCGGGCCTCGGACCTGGTGTTCCGAGCGGGTGTGCCCCGGCTGGATGCGGACCGCTACCGCGCCGAACTGGCTCACATGAAAGACGGCAAGGTGAGCCAGGTGGTACCTCTGGAATTGGCCAAGCTGATCACCACCGAGACCTCCAGTCCCGTGGACCTGAAGGATCCCGTGCTGAATCCCCGGGTGCAACCCTACGACACGCTCACCCTCTACGAGAAACCGGATTTCAAGATCCACCGGTCCGCGCGCATTGAGGGAATGGTGCAGCACCCCGGCACCTACGTCTTCACCGATGAAAAGCCCACCCTCAGCCAGCTCATCGCCCGCGCCGGCGGCCTGTTGCCCGGGGCCATGCCCGAAGCGGCTGTCTTCCTCCGAATGATGGGCGAAGCCAATGCCACCCTGCAGCAGGCCAGCAAGGAATCGGGGCTTTCCGCCCACGATCCCACCGCCAATGGCATCAATGAGATCCTCTCCCGCCTCAATGAGACCAAGCGGGATCCGCGCACAGGCCAACTCCTGAAGAACCCGATCCTCCACGGCCTCCTTTCCGGCAGCCTCAACCGCATGGTGGTGGATTTCCCTGCCGCGCTGAAGGGGGATGCCCAGGCGGATGTGGAGCTGCGGGATGGGGACCAGATCATCATTCCGCGCCAGATGGATTCGGCCTACGTGGTGGGCGAAACAGCCAGCCCCTTCGCTAACTACAAGGTGGCTTCCGGCATGAAGGTGCGCGACCTGCTGAAGCTGGCAGGGGGCCTCACCCGCAACGCCGACCGCTGGAACATCCGCCTGCTCAAGGCCGATGGCCGCATCGAGGACAGCTGGGTGATGGGCAAGCCCGTGGGCCCCGGCGACACGGTACTGGTGCCCCAGCGCTTCCGCCGCGACACCAGCTGGCAGGAGAACCTCCAGGCCCTGACGCCCATTGCCATCATGCTGAACGTACTTAAACTCTGAGGCCTCCCATGACTCCCGCCGCCCGCTGGTCCGCCCTGGAGGCCCATCCCATGACGGGCTGGCGACGGCCGGTATCCCTGCCGTTGCCGGCGGTGCCGCAGGCCTCCCGCCTACTCTGGTGCGGCATCGGCGGATCCCTGCTGCCTTCGGAGACGCTGGTGCGGGCCCTCGGGGATGAGGCCATCCAGTCCCGTTGGCTGCCCCTGGCGTCGCCCCAGCCCCTAGTGGTCGAGCTGCGCCCGGACGATCAGCTGGTGTTCGCCTCCAAGAGCGGGAAGACCCTGGAACTGTGGACCTGGATCGGCCGGTTGCGGACCCTGCCCGGCTGGGGCCGCCTGGAACGGCCGCCGCTTCTGATCACCCAGGACGATGCGAACCCGCTGGCCCGCTGGGGCCGGGCCGAGGGCTATCCCCTCCTGCCCATCCCCGTGGATGTGGGCGGCCGTTTCTCGGCCTTCACGCCCGTGGGTACCCTGCCGCTGGCCTGGATGGGCCGCGATCCCGAGACCTTCCTGGCGGCCGGCCGGGCGGTCGCGGCATCGGCCCAGGATCCGCAGAGCCCCTGGGGCGGGCGCATCGCCGGACTGGTGGACGCCCTGCGGGAGGGCTACCTGCGCGGCATCACGGAATGGGTGTTCATGCCCTACGACCGGCGCCTGGAGAACCTCTCAGCCTGGTGGACGCAACTGGTCGCCGAAAGCCTGGGCAAGCAGGCGGCCGACGGCACCCGGCGCGGCTTCACCCCCTTGCGCGCCGTGGGCCCCGTGGACCAGCACAGCCAGCTCCAGCGCTGGATGGCCGGCCCCCGGAACCTGGGCGTGATCCTGCTCACCGTGGAGGAACCCGCCGCGCCCGAGCGGCTGGCCATTCCCGATGCGTGCCCCTACCCGGGCCTGGCGGGCCTCCAGGGCACGGCTATTCTGGCAGCCCAGGCGGAGGGCACGGCCGAGGCCCTCGAAGGCGCGGGTGTGCCGGTGATTCGACAGCGATTGTCCAGCCTGGACGAACGGTCGCTCGGCGAGCTGATGATGGCCTGGCAGTTCGTGGTGGGCCTCCTGGGCTTCGCCCTGGAGGTGGACCCCTTCGACCAGCCCGCCGTGGAGGACGGCAAGCTCCGGACCTTCCGGAAGCTGGGACTCGCCTGACACCGAGTTGCCTTCAATGAATAGGCAAAGCCTCTGGACCACGAAGATGAAAAGACCAAGAAGCAAAGCCATGCCTTCTTTATCTATCTCTGGATTCGTGGTCTTCCTGTCTTCGTGGTGAATCTTTTGTTTTGGTTGCCCAAGGTATCAGGAATCGCCCCAAAACTTACGTGGATCGCTCAGCCCCGGTGGGCCTTGGGCGGATGGGTTTCCCAATCCACGAGGTCCAGCCCCTTCACCCGTTCGAAGTGCCGGAGGTTGCTGGACACCAACCTGAACGCCCGGGCCAGGGCCGTGGCGGCGATCATTCCGTCCTCGGCCTCGATGGGATTCCCTTGCTTGCGGAGTTGAGCCTCGAGCCGGCCCCACTGGATGGCCTCCTCATATCCAAAAGGCACGATCTCAAGCGGGTCGAGGAAGGCCTCGACCTTGCTCAGTTCCTTGGAGGGGGAACCTGCATGGAAGGCGCCTTCGTAGAGTTCCCCTACGGTCACCGCCGAAACAGCCGCATCCGTCACCTGAAGCCTGCCCAGAGCGCTTCGCGCCCAGGCGCGGCCCCGGATGAAATGGACGCAGAAGCTGGTGTCCAGGAGGTAGCGCGTCATCAGAACCCGCCCGCAGGGCCAAAGAGGCGTTTCTTTCGGGCCTCACGGACCTCGGGGCGCTTCCGGTCGGGCATCGGAAAGTCAGGGCTCGGTTCCACCTCGAAGTATCCAGAGGGCCACGCCGCCACACGACGGATCTGGAGGGCCACTTCCTCGCCGGGCTGGAAGCCCAGGGACGCGGGCAGACGCACGGCGAGCGAGTTCCCATCCTTGACCACCTTGGCGCGAATCAAGGGCGGAGCGGGATGATGGGCTGTCGGCATGGTGATGCTCCTGGCCCATTGTGGGTACTCGCGTCACCACGCGCAAGGGACAGGTGCCCAAACCGCCTACCCCAGGCCAAGATGCGCCCGGGTCCGGGCTGTGGGATGCTGGCGGCAGTTCTCCCAGGAGCCGCCATGATCCTCTTCAATCCCCGGAAGCTGGGCGAGGCCCATCCCGATCCGAAGCTCAACGAGCTGTTGCGCAAGACCGTGGCCTTCTTCGAGGCGAAGGGGAAGGCGCGCCTCAAGGAGGATGACTTCAACCGCACCTGGTACGCGGATTTCCTCGCGTTCGTGAAGCAGGAGAAGGTCTTCGCGACACTGCTCACGCCCTCCCAGTACGGCGGTCCCGGCTGCCGCTGGGACACCTCCCGGCTCGTGGCCTTCAACGAGGTGCTGGGCTTCTACGGCCTCTGCTACTGGTACACGTGGCAGGTGAGCATCCTCGGCCTCGGCCCCGTGTGGATGAGCCGCAACGAGCCCCTGAAGCGCAAGGCGGCGAAGCTCCTCGATGAAGGCGCCATCTTCGCCTTCGGCCTCTCCGAGAAGGAACACGGCGCCGACATCTACAGCACGGACATGCTGCTGGTGCCGCAGCCCGATGGCACCTATGTGGCCCGGGGCGACAAGTACTACATCGGCAACGGCAACGAGGCGGCGATGGTCTCCACCTTCGGTCGCCTGCCCGAATCCGGCGAGTACGTGTTCTTCGCTGTGGACAGCCAGCAGCCCCGCTTCGAACTGGTGAAGAACATCACCGCCACCCAGTCCTACGTGGCCGAATTCAACCTGAACGACTACCCCGTGCAGGAGGCGGACCTCCTCTCCCGGGGCGATGCGGCCTGGGACGCTTCCCTCAACACCGTCAACATCGGCAAGTACAACCTGGGCTGGGCCACCATCGGCATCTGCACCCACGCCTTCTACGAGGCGCTGAACCACGCCTCCTCGCGCATCCTCTACGGCAACCCGGTCACCGCCTTCCCCCATGTGAAGCAGATGTTCGTGGAAGCCTACGCGCGGCTGGCGGCCATGCGGCTCTTCGCGCTGCGGGCCGCGGACTACATGCGCTCGGCTTCGGCCGAGGACCGCCGCTACCTGCTCTACAACCCCGTGGTGAAGATGAAGGTGACGACCCAGGGCGAGAAGGTGATTGACCTGCTGTGGGATGTCATCGCCGCCAAGGGCTTCGAGAAGGACATGTACTTCGAGACGGCCACCCGGGACATTCGCGCCCTGCCGAAGCTGGAGGGCACGGTCCACGTCAACATCGCCCTCATCGTGAAGTTCATGCAGAACTACTTCTTCAACCCCGCCGAGTACCCCGACATGCCCCGGCGCCTGGACGCGGTGGATGACGCCTTCATCTTCGACCAGGGGCCCACACGGGGCCTGGGCAAGATCCGCTTCCACGACTACCACCCTGCCTACGCCGCCTTCGACCTGCCCAACGTGCGGCTCTTCCGCGAACAGATCGAGGGTTTCCGCGCTTTCCTCTACAAGGCCACGCCGGACGCGACCCAGCAGAAGGACATTGATTTCCTGCTCACCGTGGGCGAGATCTTCACCCTGGTGGTGTACGGGCAGCTCATCCTGGAAAACGCGAAGCTGCTGGGCATGTCGGAGGATCTGGTGGACCAGATCTTCGAGGGCATGGTGCGCGACCTGTCCGCCTTCGCCCTCCAGCTCCACGCCAAGCCCTCCAGCACCGAGGCGCAGCAGGCCCTCTGCCTCGGCCTGCTCCGCAAGCCCGCCCACGATGAAGCCCGGTTCGCGCGCATGCTCGACGAGGTCATGGGCCTCAAGGGCGCCTACGAGATGAACCCGTAAAAGCGTTTTTGTTTCAACTGTTTATAAAATTGAAAATTGAATTTACAATTTTCAAAACCCTGCCACAGTGCAGGCATGATCCATCGCACTGCAACGGACACGCTGCTGCGCTTGGCCCGGGGCTTTCCCATCCTGGCCATCACCGGCCCCCGCCAGACGGGGAAGACCACGCTGGCGCGTGCCACCTTCCCGGGAAAGCCCTACCTCAGCCTGGAGGATCCCGATCTCCGCGATCTCGCCGAGGCGGATCCCCGCGGGCTTCTGGCCCGCTATCCCACGGGAGCCATCCTTGACGAAGTCCAGCGTGTTCCTCGCCTCCTCTCCTACCTGCAAACGCAGGTGGATGCCGCCCCTCAGCCCGGGGCGTTCGTGCTCACGGGATCCCAGCAGTTGGAGTTCTCCTCGGCCCTGACCCAGTCCCTCGCGGGCCGCGTGGGCCTCGTGAATCTCCTGCCGTTCTCCATGGGTGAACTCCAGGGCGCGGGCCGCCTTCCGGAAGACCTGGACGATCTGCTCTGGCGGGGCCTCTATCCTCCTCTCTACGACCGTGACCTGGCGCCCGGCGACTGGTACTCAGCGTATGTCAGCACCTTTGTGGAGCGGGATCTTCGCCAACTCCTCGCCGTCCGCGATCTGTCGGCCTTCCAACGGTTCGTGCGCCTGTGCGCCGCCCGCGTCGGCCAACTGCTCAACCTTTCCTCCCTGGCCACGGATTGCGGCATCACCCACCCCACCGCGGGCGCCTGGCTTTCCGTTCTGGAGGCCAGCCACATGCTGTTCCTGCTGCGCCCCCATCACCGGAATTTCAACAAGCGCCTCGTCAAGACCCCCAAGCTGTACTTCAATGACCCAGGTCTCGCCGCCTGGCTGCTGGGCATTCGCGATGCCCGACAGATGGGCTTCCATGCTTCCCGAGGCGCTCTTTTCGAGAACCTGGTGTATCTGGAATGCCTGAAAGCCCGCCTGCATGCTGGCCTTCCGCCGGATCTCTACTTCTGGCGCGACAGCGCGGGTCTGGAGGTGGACCTGCTGCGCGAACAGGGAGGCACCCTGCACCCCATCGAGATCAAGTCGGGCCAGACCCTGGCCTCCGATTTTTTCGACGGCCTGCGCCGCTGGAGCGCCCTGGCGGAACGTCCGGAGGCTGAATCCTGGCTGGTCTATGGTGGGGAACACGCCCTCCACCGGGGAACCACCGCCATCATCCCCTGGCGCGACCTGCCCGGAGCCCTGGAGCGTCCCCACCCCAACGCTCCGATCGGCTGAGGAGAGGGCCCCGCCTTACCGGTACCTCGGCTTCAGCCACCGCTGGGGATCCTCGGCCTTGGCCTGGTGGCGGATTTCGAAACCGAGGCGCGGGCCATCCACGGTGTCGCCCACGGCGCCGACGGCCTCGCCCTGCTTGAGCACCTGGCCCTTGGCCACGATCAGGCCCTGGAGATGGGTGTAGAGGGTGAACCAGCCGCCACCGTGATCGAGGATCACCATGGGGCCGTAGCTCTGGTAGAAGTCGGCGAAGACCACGCGGCCATCGGCCACGGCCTGCACGGTCGCGCCCAGGGGCGCCTCCACGAGCACACCGCTTTGCAGGGTCTTCGTGTGGAACTTGGGGTGGAGGTGTTCGCCGAAGCCCTGGGCGAGGGTGCCGGACACGGGCTGGGGCAGGTCGCCGCGCAGGGAGACGAAGGGCTTGGCGGGCTCGAAGGACTCACTTTTCGGGCGGTTCGTGAGGTTGGCGAGCAGCCGTTCGAGCTGGAGGGCCTCCTCCGCCAATTCGCCCTGCACCTGCTTCTGGGCGGCCTCGTCCCGCTGGAGGCCATCCAGGAAGGTGTTCAGGCGGTCCTCCTGAAGCCGCAGGGAGGCCTGCAGGGCCAGCGCTTCCCGGGCCTCGGCGGCCTGCCGGGCCAGCACCACTTGGAGGGCCTGCCCCTTCGCGGCCAGATCGCGTTCCAGGCGCTGGATCTCCGCCAGTTTCTTGCGCACCTGCAGGCGAGCCCAGGCCAGGATCCGCCCTTTCGCCAGCCAGGTGTGGGGATCCCGGAACGAGGTGTAGAGCCCCAGCTCGCCCAAGGGCCCCAGGGCCTGCATCCAGCGGACCTGCCGACGCAGGCTGGCCCGCAGCTGCTGGACCTGGCCCTGGATGCGCGTCTGCTCCTGGGTCAGGCTCGCCGCCTGGGCCTGCGTTTGTTCCTGGCGCAACTGGGCGCTGTCCAGCTGAGCCTGCACCCGGTCGCGCTGGAGGGCGATGCCCTGGAGATCCACCAGCACGCCCTTCCGGCGCTTCGTCAGGGCTTCGAGCTGCTGATCCACCTGGACCATGCGGCCCTTGAGAACCGCCAGTTTCTGTCGAATCTGGACCGGATCCTGCGCGGGCTGGGCCCCGAGGAGCCCCGCCAGCAGAAAGGCAAAGAGGCGCCGCACCGGGGGCCTACTTTCCGCGCTTCGCGCTCCCCTTGGCGCCCCCGGCCGGCAGCAGCATGGCCAGCGCGCCCAGCACCAGCGGCCCGCCGATGGAGAGCGGCAGGGCCAACAGCGAGAAGGGATCCGACGGCAGCTGGGCCATGGGAAGCAATGCCACGAGGAGGCCCAGACCCTTCACCTGGGCGGCGCTCCAGCCCAGATCCTGCCCGAAATCCAGGAAGAAGCTGAGGCGCGGCCCGAGTTCCCGGAGCACCAGCGTGAGCAGCAGGGCCAGGCCTGCGCTGGACTTGAGCAGCCGCGAAAGCAGCACGGCCCAGAGCAGCATCTGGAGCCCCAGCAGCAGGCCGTGGAGGTCCGCCCGCAGCAGTTCCGGCGGCCAGACTTGGCCCACCAGCCGCCAGCACAGGGCCCACACCGGAAAGAGCGCCACCTGGGACAGGAACAGGCCATGGACGAAGCCCAGGCCCGTGCCCGCGAAGAAGCCCTTCAGCCGCTCGCCCCGCGCCGCCGCCGCGGTCCACTGAGTCACCGGAACGAAGGCGCCCAGCAGCACCACCAGGGAGACGATCCAGTACATCAGCCCCTGCAGGTTGCCCACAACGTAGCTGCGGAGCGTATCCGCCCCCAGCGGCACCGCCGTGCCGAAGGCCACGATCTGTGAGCCATCCGGCCCCTGCTGGCCCTGGATCCCCATCACCACCAGCCCCGTGAAGAAGAGGCACACCAGCACCCAGCCGATGCGCAACTTCGAGCTTCCGAACCGATCCATGAGGACTCCCGGGGATGTTCGATGATACCTGGACCGGCTCGCCCTCAGGCTGGGGTGGCGCAGGCGTGGGCCTCGGCCTGGGCGGGCCGCCAGTGGGGCCCCAGGGCCAAGGCCTTCTGAAGATCCCGCCGGGCCTTCCCGCCCTCTCCCTGCCTCCGCTCGGCCCGCACCAATTCAACCCAGAGGACGATGGCATCGGGCTTGGGGGCGAGGCCCCGGCGCGCGGCGTCCGCGGACGCCTGCCAGTGCCCGGCCAGGGCTTCGACCTGGGCGAGGACTTGCCACAGCTGGAAGCTGGTCTGGTTGGCGGCCAGGCCCCGGGTCACGACCTTCCGGGCCGCCTCCAGCGCGGGGGCAGAATCCAGGCCCCGGTCCCGGCGCACCCGCGCCTCGATCAGGAAGACCTCGGCCTGAGTCCAGAGGCTCCGGTAGTGGTCCGGGCGCAGCGCCATGCCACGGGCCGCGGCCCGGCGGGCGCGCGCCAGGCCGGGCGCCGGATCCCCACCCTTCGCCGCGGTCCATTCCGCCCCGAGGGCCTCCATCAGCGCCCGGTCCCACCAGCCGTAGGCGTTGGCCTCGTAGCGGGCCTGGCTGCCGTCCAGGGCCTTCAGCCCCGCCTGGATGGGCTCGGTGGGATCGAGTCCCTGGGCGCTGGCCCAGCGCGCCTGGAGGCAGCAGGCCTCCCCCAGGATCTGCAGGGTGTAGAAGTCCGGACCGTTCCGCTGCACCCGAGCCTGGCAGAGCTGCCGGGCCGCCCGGAGGGGCGCGTCCGGATCCCGCCCCCGGGCCAGCCAGTAGCGGGCTTCGATCAGATCCAGTTCCGCCTGTTCGGGGACCCCCGGCCGGTAGAGGCTCCGGGCCAGGTTCAGGGCCGGCCGTGGATCCTCGCCCCACAGGCGCTGGACCGAACCCAGGGTCCAGGCCACATTGGCGAGGCCGGTGTCCTTCCATTGGTTCCGGGGGGTGGTAGATTCCACCAGCCGCAGGGCGCCCTCCAGGAGGGGCCGCCCATCCTTCCCGTGGGCGGCGTCGTAGATGGCTTCCCGCAGCCGGAGACCGGCCAGCTGGTCCGCCAGCTTGGGATCGCCGGGCTGGATCTGCATGGCCCGTGCGAACAGCGCATCGCCCCGGTGGAACACCGCCGGGGTGACGTGGCCTTCGCTGCTCTCCCGCGTCGCCTCCTGCCCCAGCTCCTCGAGCGCCCGTCCAAGGAGGGCCGCATCGCTGGGCGCCCGCGTCATCCCCTCCGCCAGGGTCCGCTGCGCCTGGGAGAAGAGCGCATTGCGGCCCGCCAGGTCCCCCACGTCCTGGTGGCTGTAGGTTTCGCGCATCAGGGCCTCCCACTCAAGCTCCTTGGCCTCCACCAGCCAGGGGGTGGCGGCATAGGCCTCCCGGCACTTCTGGATGCAGGTGGCCGCATCTCCCTGGAGCCAGGCGATCTGGGCCTCGCCGAAGGCCGGGTTGTCCAGGCTCTGGCCGTGGCTGAGGGCGAAGCAGGCCAGGGCCTGGTTCCCCCACCGCGCCATGAGGCGCTGCCGCACGGCGGCCCTTTCCTGTTGGGACGCCCCGCCCGGGATCTCGCGCCGGAGGTCGCGGGCGAACAGCCGCGCCAGCGCCGTGCCCCGGGCATAGGCGCATTCGGGGGAACGGAAGCCCGCCGCCCAGGCCCGATCCAGCTCCGCGAGCGCGGCCTCGTCCTCCCGCAGGGCCAGATCCAGCCGGCCCAGGGCGTAGTGGCCGGGACCATCGGCGGCGGGTCCGAGTTGGGCCATCTCCGCGCGGATGCGGCCCCCGCCCTGGCGCAGGCGGGCCTCGGCCGGGCGGAGGTCATGGACCGGCATCAATTGCTCCAGGCGCATGAAATCCTCGAGGTCCTTCACCTCGAAGCCGAAGCGAGTGGCCAATTCGGCCTGTCGGGCCGCCGCGACGCGCAGGTACACGTTCCAGCCCGATAGGGCCGCCAGCAGGAGCACTGATACGGCCACGGTGGCCGCCAGGACCCGGTGGCGCCGGATCCGCCGCCAGGCCCGGGCATGCCAGGGTCTCGGGCGGGCCAGGATGGGCTCGCCCGCCAGGAAGCGGCGGAGATCCGATTCGAGGTCGAAGGCCGTGGCGTAGCGGCGGGATGGGTCCGGATCCAGGCAGGTCGCCACGAGGGTGTCCAAATCCCGGGGCAACCCCGGACACCGTCGGCGCAGGGCGGGGGTTTCGCCCCGGGTCTGGCGGTCCAGGAGGCCCACAAGGGTGGTGGCCTCGAAGGGCGGAACCCCGGACAGCAGGGCGTAGAGGGTGGCGCCAAGGCTGAAGATGTCGTCCGCCGCCGACGGCGCCTCGCCCCGGGCCTGGGCCGGACTCATGAACGCCGGCGTCCCCGAGAAGGCCCAGGTGAGGGTCAGGTCCGCCCGGGCAAGATCCCGCGCCAGGCCGAAATCCACCACCCAGGGCTTGAGGCTGCCGTCCTCGCGGCGTTCCACCAGGATGTTCTGGGGCTTGAGGTCGCGGTGGACGAGCTGGGCGCGGTGGGCCGCATGGATGGCCCCCGCCACATCCGCGATGAGGCGCGCCGCCGTGGCCGGGTCGGGATCCGGGTGCAGCTCTGAAAGGGGGACGCCCTCCACCCGGTACATGACGATGTAGGGCGCCTGCGGATCCATCCCCACCTCGTAGATGGGGCAGATGTGCGGATGGGTGACGAGGGCCTGGTGTTTCGCCTCACGGCTGAACCGGAGCACCTCGTCCATCGTGCCGCCGCCCAGTCGCTTGAGCACCACGCGGCGCTGGATGAGCGGATCCCAGGCCTCGTGGACCCGTCCCATGCCGCCTCGCCCCAATTCGGGCCCCACCAGGAATCGCCCCACCCGCGGGCAGAAGGGATCCCGGGTCCAATCAGGAGGATCCGACGCGCGTTCCGGTTCAGGAGGTGAGGACATGAGCCTCCGATTTTCGTCGGAGACGAACGGACCGAGATCACGTTTCCTGTCGCACGACCTATCGGGCGCCCAGCACCCGGGTCAGATGGGCCTTTACCGCCGCCAGCCGCTCGGGCAGCACGGCCACGAACACCGTATCGTCGCCCGCCAGGGTGCCCACCTGTCCGGGCGCCGGATCGCGGTCCAGGGCTAAGCCGAGGGCCTGGGCGAAGCCCGGCGCGGTGCGGAGCACCAGCAGGTTCGGCGGCGCCTCCGCGAGGGACACGTCCGGCATGGCTGCCGCCCCGGGCTCCACGCGGCGGTAGCGCCCCTGGACCTTCTGCACGCCCAGGCGCTTCAGGCGGCGCGACAGGGTGGACTGGGTGAAGGCATGGCCTTCGGCCGACAACCGGGCCAGCAGATCCGTCTGGTCCGTGATGGCGTGGGCCTCCAGCAGCCGGAGGATGAGCTCGTCCACATGCATACCCCCACGGTGCATGAAATCGCATATTTAGACAAGACAAAAAAGTGAAAAATCAGAACACAGAGGACACAGAAAATCACAGAAGACACGGAGAAAAAGAAAAATATGAATTATTTAAATCTTTTTTCTGTGTCCTCCGTGTTCCAGCTTTTTTGTTTCGAGGTCGCGATTTTCCGCTTGCATTGGGTCGGGTAGAAGTGCATATTATGCAAATTCGTGCTGGATTATGCATATCCTTGCACGCCGATGCAGAGGATCCCGCATGCCCACCGCCCCGACGCTCCCCGCGCTGCTGCCGACCTACGCGCCCTACCCGTTTCCGGTGGTGCGGGGGGCGGGCGACCGCATCTTCGACGACGCGGGCCAGGCCTACTGGGACTTCTACGGCGGCCACTGCGTGTGCGCCACGGGCCACGGCCACCCCGCCGTGGTGAAGGCCGTGGCGGACCAGGCGGCGACGCTGCTCTTCTACTCCGCCGCCGCGTCCCTGCCCGTGCGGGACGCCGCCGCCGCGGCCATCACGGCCTTCGCGGGCATGGATTCGGTCTTCTTCTGCAACAGCGGCGCCGAGGCCAACGAGAACGCCCTGAAGGTGGCGCTGCTGCTTACGGGCCGGGCGAAGCTGGCGGCCTTTGAAGGGGGCTGGCACGGCCGGACGATGCTCGCCCTCTCCGTCACCGACGACCCGAAGATCACCGAGCCCTTCGCCGCCCATCTGACGCCCTGCCTGCGGCTGCCCTTCGGCGACCTGGCCGCGCTGGAGGCCGCGGACTTCTCCGATGTGGCCGCCGTCATCCTCGAGCCCATCCAGAGCATGGCCGGCATCAAGACCGCGCCCAAGGCCTGGTTCCAGGCCCTACGGGCGAAGTGCGATGCCGCCGGCACGCTGCTCATCTTCGATGAGATCCAGACGGGCATGGGCCGGATGGGTACCCCCTTCGCCGCCCAGTTCTACGGCATTCGGCCTGATCTGCTGACCTCCGCCAAGGGGCTCGCCTCGGGCGTGCCCATGGGCGCCGTGCTCATGACATCCGCTGTCGCATCCCGGCTGAAGCCCGGCGACCTGGGCAGCACCTTCGGCGGCGGCCCCCTGGCCTGCGCGGCCCTGCTGGCCACCGTCGAGGTGATCGAATCGGAAGGACTGATGGGCTGCGCCAGCGCAGCCGCTGCGCGGCTGCGGGAGGAACTGGCGGGCACCGCCGTGACGGAGGTGCTCGGCGAGGGCCTGCTGCTGGGCCTGCGCTGTGCCCGGGCCGCGGAGCTGAAGAAGCACCTGCTGGCCTCGAAGATCCTCGTGGGCGGTTCCGGCGATCCCACGGTCCTGCGCCTCATGCCCCCCCTGAACGTCAGCGCCGAAGCCCTCGACGCCCTCATCGCCGCCATCCAGGCCTTCAACCCTTGAAACCGCTAAAAACGCGAATGAACGCGAAAAACTATAGATTTTTCAGGATTTGAATGGCCTTCCTTCCTCCTTTTCGCGCGCCCGAAGGGCTTTCGCGCCTTTCGCGGTTCCCCCTCCTGAGGTTTCCATGAAGCACGTCACCCGCATCGCCGACCTGGGGCCCGAGGGGGTCCAGCGCATCCTGGCCACCGCGGCGGCCTGGAAACAGAACCCGCCGGGCGCCCTCTTCGCGAACCGCATCCTGGGCATGGTCTTCTTCAACCCCAGCCTGCGGACGCGGGCCAGCTTCGAGGCGGCCATGCTGCGGCACGGCGGCTACGCCATTGTGCTGGAGGTGGGCGCGGGCACCTGGAAGCTGGAGGACCGGGACGGGGCCGTGATGGACGGCGACCGGGCCGAGCATGTCCGCGAGGGTGTGCCCGTGCTGGGCCGCTACGCGGATGCCCTGGCCGTGCGGACCTTCTCCCACGGCGACGGGGACGACGCGGACGAGCTGGATCCCGTCATCAACGCCTTCCGGCGCTTCAGCACTGTGCCGGTACTCAGCATGGAGAGCGCCCGGGAGCACCCCCACCAGGGCCTCGCCGACCTCCTGACGATCCAGGAAACCCACGGCACGACGAAGGTGCCCGTGACCCTGACCTGGGCACCGCACATGAAGCCCCTACCCAAGGCCGTGCCCAACTCCTTCCTGCTCACCGCCGCCGCCTGCGGCGCTGAGATCCGGGTGGCCGCGCCGAAGGGCTACGAGCTGTCCGCCGAGGTGCGGGCCGAAGCGGAGCAGTATGCCGCCGCCACCGGCGGGAAGATCCTCTACACGGACGACCAAGCCGCCGCCCTCGAGGGCAGTGCCGCCGTCTACGCCAAGGCCTGGGGCCCTTCCACGACCTCGGGCCTGCCCGCCGCACCCATGCAGGAACTGGCCGCCTGGATGCCCACCGCCGCGCACCTTCAGAAGGCCGCGAAGGAGGCGATCTTCCTCCACTGCCTGCCCGTGCGCCGGAACCTGGAGGTCCACGACAGCGTCCTGGACGGCCCCTGGAGCCGCGTCGTGGACGAGGCCGAGAACCGCTTCCACGTCCAGCGCGCCACGATCCACAGCCTGCTGAACGCCTGATCCGAGCCCGGAGTCCCCGATGCCGCTCTCGCCCAATCCGTACGCCGCCCTCAGGTCAGCCGCCCGGTACGTCCGCCTGTTCCGTGGCAAAACCTTCGTGGTGAAGGTGGGGGGTGAGGTGCTGGCGGAGCCCAAGCTCCGGAAGGCGCTCTGCGAGCAGCTGGCCCTGCTTTGGTCCTTCTCCATCCGGGTGGTGGTGGTCCATGGCGGCGGCGCCGAGCTGGACGCGGTCTGCGAGGCCATGCACATCCCCGTGCAGAAGGTGGCGGGCCGGCGGGTGACGAGCCCCGAGGTGCTGGACGCCGCCAAGATGGTCTTCGCGGGCCAGGTACACATGGACCTCCTGGCGGAATTGCAGGCGGCTGGCGTGCCCGCCGTGGGCCTCACGGGCCTGGACGCGGGGCTGGTGAAAGCCACTAGGCGGCCCCCCGTCTCCGTCGTGCCGGACGGCGCCATGGAGGCCCAACTGGTGGACTACGGGCTGGTGGGCGACGTCGAGGCGGTGGATCCGAGCATCCTCAGCCACCTGCTGGAGGGCGGCTTCCTGCCCGTGGTGGCGCCCCTTTCGGGCGGCGAGGACGGCGCCATCTACAACACCAACGCCGATACCATCGCCGCCAGCCTGGCCGTGGCCCTCAAGGCAGAGAAGCTCTTCTTCCTGCTCTCCGTGCCGGGCCTCCTGAAGGACGTGGCGAAGCCCTCTTCGCTCATCCCCCACGCCACGCTGGCGGAGCTGGCCGGCTACGAGGCCAAGGGCGTGGTGAGCGGCGGCATGCGACCCAAGGTGACGGCGGTGCGGTTCGCGCTGGCGGGCGGCGTATCCAGCGCCCACCTGGTGAGCGGCGTGGCCGCCGATGCCCTGCTGGCGGAGGTGTTCACCAACGAGGGCAGCGGCACCATGCTTGTGAACGGCCTACCGGAAGCAGCCGGGGTGCAGGCATGAATCCCGCGGAACTGCTCACGCTGCTCGTCGGCACACCCAGCGTCTCCGGCGAGGAGGGCCCCCTGGCCGACCGGGTGCAGGACCTGGCCGCTTCGAAGGGTTTCGAGGTGCACCGCTCCGGCGCCAACCTCTGGTTCACCCTCGGAAAGGCTGGCGGCCCGCGGCTGCTGCTGAACTCCCACCTCGACACCGTGCCGCCCTGCGCGGGCTGGTCCGGGGATCCCTTCACGCCCGCCTGGCATGGCCCGCGGCTCCAGGGCCTCGGCGCCAACGACGCCAAGGGCAGCGTGGCGGCCATCCTCCTCGCGGCCTTCGAGCTGGTCGCCCAGCCCCTTCCGGGCGAAGTGGTGGTGGCCCTCACGGCGGAGGAGGAGACGGGCGGCGCGGGCCTCGCCACCATCCTCGACCAGCTCGGCCCCCTGGACGGCGCCGTGGTGGGCGAGCCCACGGGCCTGCGCATCTGCGCCGCCCAGCGGGGCCTCCTGGTGCTGAAGTGCACGGCCCGGGGGCAGAGCGGCCATGTGGCCCATGCCCAGATGCTCGGCGCCGAGAACGCCATCCACAAGGCGGCGCGCGACATCACCCGCATCGCCCACATGGCGTTCCCCACCCATCCACTGCTCGGCTCCCAGAAGGCCCAGGTCACTCAGATCCAAGGCGGACTGCGGCGGAACCAGGTGCCCGATGCCTGCGAGTTCTTCGTGGACCTCCGCACGGGCCCCGACCAGGACCACGACACCCTCGCCGCCCAGTTCCAGGGCCTCCTGGAGAGCGAGGTGGCCATCCACTCCAAGCGCCACCTGCCCAAGGGCACGGATCCCGCCCACCCCATCGTGCGGGCGGCCCTCGCCGCCGCAGGCAAAGCCGGGCCCGTCGGCTCGGCCACCACCTCCGATTGGGCCTTCCTGGGCGACATCCCCGCCGTGAAAGCCGGCCCCGGGGACACCTTCCGCAGCCACCGGCCCGACGAGTACCTCACCCTGCCCGAGCTGGAGGCCGGCGCCGCCTTCTACGCCAAACTCGTCCCCGCCTTCTTCAAGCTGCAGGTGCTCCATGAAGGCTGAAGGGTACGTCCACTGGGCCGGGAAAAGGCCGGGCCACGGAGGACACGGAAAGAGGCCGGAAGGCACGGAAAAAAGCCTACGCAGCAGCACCTGGATCTCCTCTTTGCTTCCGTGTCTTCCATGGACTTCCGTGTCCTCCGTGACCAGCCTTCCTTCCGATACCCGGAGCTTCCGATGACACCCACGGTGAACGCGCAGCTCTGGGCGAAGGATCTGCCGTTGGATGCGGTGGTGCACCGCTTCACGGTGGGGGAGGATCCGGACACGGACCTGGCGCTGCTGGTCTGGGACGCCAAGGGCAGTGCGGCCCATGCGCGGATGCTGGGGGCCACGGGCCTCATCCCCGAGGCGGACGCCACCGCCCTGGTGCGGGCCCTGCGGCGCATCGCGCATCTGGCGGAGGAGGGCGCCTTCCCCATCACCCCCGAGCAGGAGGACGGCCACACCGCCATCGAGGCGGACCTCACCCGCTGGCTGGGTCCGGCGGGCCAGCGGATCCACCTGGGGCGCTCGCGGAACGACCAGGTGATCCTGGCCCTGCGGCTCTACCTGCGGGACGCCCTCCTGCGGCTGGGCCTGCGGGTGGCGGACCTGGCCGAGGCCTTCCTGGCCTTCGCCCGGGCGCACCAGGCGACGCCACTGCCTGGCTACACCCACCTGCGGCGGGCCATGCCCAGCACTTTCGGCCTCTGGGCCGCGGCCTTCGCCGAGGGCCTGCTGGAAGAACTGGAGGCCCTGCCGGGCGTCCACGGTCGCCTGGATCGCTGCCCCCTGGGCTCCGCCGCGGGCTTCGGCGTGCCCCTGCCCATTGATCGCGAACTCACGGCGCGGCTGCTGGGCTTCTCGAAGGTGCAGCGCAGCCCCAGCGACGTGCAGAACAGCCGGGGCCGCCACGAGGGCGCCGTGCTCCAGTGGGCCGCCTCCGCGAGCGGCGTGCTGGAGAAGTTTCTGTGGGACGTCTCCCTCTACAGTACCGAGGAGTTCGGCTTCCTGGGCCTGCCCGACGCCTTCACCACGGGCTCGAGCATCATGCCCCAGAAAAAGAACCCCGACGTGGTGGAGCTGGCCCGGGGCCGCTGCCGGGAGCTGCGGGGCTGGGCCGGACTGGTGGAGCAGGTGGCCGCCGGGCTGCCCTCCAGCTACCACCGGGACCTCCAGCTTCTGAAGCGGCCCCTGGTCACGGCCCTGCGGAACGCGGACGACCTCTTCGCGGTCCTCGCCCGCCTGGTGCCGGCCCTCCAGGTGAAGGCCGAAGCCGCCGCGTCGGCCTGCTCGGACGACCTCTACGCCGCCCACCAGGCCTACGTCCTCGTGGGCCAGGGCCTGCCCTTCCGCGAGGCCTACCGGCAGGTGGCCAAGCAGCTCCAGGACGGCACCTTCGCCCCCGACCGGGAGGCCCTCACCGCCACCCACCTCGGCGGCGCCGGGAACCTCGCCCTCGAAGACCTCGCCGCCAACCTCGCCGCCGCCCGGACCTGGATCGAAACCACCCGCAGGGCCCAGGCCGAGGCCGAGGAGGCCCTGTGGGCGAACTGAACCCCCGCTTCCTTTCGAAAGGCCTGCCATGAACAAGCTCGCGGTCCTCGCCTTCTCGGGCGGTCTCGACACCTCCTTCTGCGTGCTCTACCTCAAGGAGCAGGGCTACGACGTGGCCACGGTCACGGTGAACACGGGCGGCTTCGCGCCGGCGGAGCTGGCCCGCATCGAGGCCCAGTCGCCGCGGCTGGGCGCCCTGAAGCACATCACCGTAGACGCCCGCGCCGGGCTCTTCGACGGCTACCTGCGCTACCTCGTCTTCGGCAACGTGCTGCGGGGGCAGATGTACCCCCTGTCCGTGTCGGCGGAGCGGGTCTGCCAGGCCCGGGCCGTGGCGGAACTGGCGAAGGAGCTGGGCGCCGCCGCCCTCGCCCACGGCTCCACCGGCGCCGGCAACGACCAGGTGCGCTTCGACGTGGCCTTCCGGGCCCTGGCGCCGGAGCTGGAACTCCTCACCCCCATCCGCGACCTGGGCCTCTCCCGGGCCGAGGAGATGGCCTACTGCGCCGAGCGGGGCGTGGTGTTCCCCGAGAAGACGAGGGACTACTCCATCAACGAGGGCATGTGGGGCACCAGCGTGGGCGGCCGGGAGACGCTGGATCCCTGGACCACCCTGCCCGAGGCCGCCTTTCCGGGCGGGGTCATCGGCAGCCTGTCCCCAACCACGCTGGTGCTCGGCTTCGAGCAGGGCGTGCCGGTGTCACTGGACGGTGAGGCCCTGGATCCCGTCACCCTCGTGGCCCGGCTCAACGACCTCGGCCGGCCCTACGGCATCGGCCGCGGCGTGCACCTGGGCGACACCATCCTCGGCATCAAGGGCCGGGTCGGCTACGAGGCTCCAGCGGCGCACTTGCTCATCGGCGCCCACCGGGAGCTGGAGAAGCTGGTGCTCAGCGGCAAGCAGCTTTTCTGGAAGGAATCCTTGGGCAACCTCTACGGCAGCCTGCTGCACGAGGGCCACTTCTTCGATCCCCTGGCCCGGGATCTCGAAGCCTTCCTGGAATCCAGTCAGGATCGCGTCAGCGGCGAGGTGCGCCTCACGCTGCATCCCCGCGCCTTCGTGGTGGAGGGCGTGCAGTCGCCCTACTCCCTGATGGATCCCCGCATCGCCACCTACGGCGAAGCCAACCGCCTCTGGACCGGCGCCGAAGCCGCCGGCTACGCGAAGATCTTCGGCGTCCAGCAGACCTTGACACTCCAAGCGAAAAACACCTGATTACCGCCAAGACGCCAAGAACTGCAAAAGCGTTTCTTGTTCTTTCTTGGCGTCCTTGGCGCCTTGGCGGTGACTATTTTTTGAGGTTCCCATGATGCGCATTCACGTGGACAAGATCGCTTCGGTCACCCGGAACCTCCGCCTGGGCCGCACGCTCACGCTCTCGCCGGAGATCCTCCTGGAGGAGGGCTCGGTCCTCGCCTGCCGGGTGCGGGGCGAGAAGACCACGTACAACCAGCTGGAGGACCCCCACGGGCGCATGAGTACGTTGCACGACGGGGACATCCTCGTGGGGGCCCTGGGCCACCGGAACGCGCTCCAGGGCTACGAGGGCGTCCTGCCCGCGTCCCTGAAGGCCGGGGACACGGTGAACCTGCTGAACATGGGCGGCGTGATCGGCACCTGCCTCTCCCACAACCCGGACGTGGGCAAGCCCTTCGATCTCGAAGTCCTGGGCCAGGTGCTGGTCTTCCCCGAGTTCCAGTCCCGCTCCGGCCAGCCCGCCCACATCCGCATGGGCGCCCTCCAGGGCACCCACCTTTCGCCTCACTGCCCCGTGGTCTACGTGGCGGGCACCTGCATGAATGCGGGCAAGACCGCCGCCGCCTGCGCCAGCATCCGGGTGCTCAGCCGCGCGGGCTACCGCGTGGGCGCCTGCAAGCTCACGGGCGTGTCGCTCATGCGCGACGCCCTGGCCATGCGGGACTACGGCGCCGAGGTGGCCCTGGACTTCACCGATGCGGGCATCGTCTGCACGGACGCCGGCAGCGCGGCGGGCGTGTCCCGGGTGATCTTCTCGGAGCTGGCGGCCCACGGCGTGGACGTCATCGTGGCGGAGACGGGCGACGGCATCATGGGCGAGTACGGGGTCCAGGCCATCCTCTCCGATCCCGAGCTGAAGGCCCTGGGCGGCGCCTTCCTCCTCTGCGCCAACGATCCCGTGGGCGCGGCGGGGGCGGTAGCTGACCTCAAGCAGACCTACGGAATCCAAACCGACCTCGTGGCCGGCCCCGCCACGGACAACCGCGTGGGCGAACGTTTCGTGGCCACCCTCGGCCTTCCTGCCCGCAACGCCCGCGCCGACGCCGAGGCCCTTGGGAAGTACGTCCTCGGCCTCGTCGAACCCAAGATGGCGGCCAAGGTATGACACCGGTGGATGTCCTCATCCTCGGCGCGTCGGGCTACGGCGGGGGGGAGCTGCTGCGCTGGCTCTCCATGCACCCGGCGGTGGCCTCGCTGCGCGGCACGGCCCGGAGCCATGCGGGTCGGCCCTTCCACGCTCAGCACCCGAACCTGCGCGGCCTCGTGGAGGGCACCTTCGAGGCGGAACCGGACTGGGCGGCCCTGGCGCAGAGCGCCCATCCCGTGCTGTTCTCCGCCCTGCCCCACGGCGAGCTGGCCAAGCAGTGGCCGGCGTTCCAGGCCGCGTGGGCCCAACTGGATCTGGCGGAACGCCTCACGGTCATTGATCTCTCCGCGGATTTCCGGCTGGATCCCGGCTGGATCTACGGCCTGGTGGACTGGCAGCCGGAGCGGATGCGAGGGGCCCGGCGCATTGCCAATCCCGGCTGCTTCGCCACGGCCCTGCAACTGGCCCTCCTGCCCCTGGCCGACTGGAAGCCCGCCTTCGTGGCCGTCACGGCCGCCACGGGTTCCTCGGGCTCCGGCGCGTCGCCCTCGGACACCACCCACCATCCCACCCGTGCAGACGATTTCCGCGCCTACAAGGTGCTCCAGCACCCGCACGAAGCGGAAGTGCTGCGCACCCTGGCCGCCGCGGGCTGGGCCGCGCCCCTGAGCTTCGTGCCCCAGAGCGCGCCGATGGTGCGGGGGATCTTCGCTGTGGCTCAATTCCCGCTTCCTGCGGGAATTGAGGTAGGGGCCCTCCGGGCCCGGTTTGAAGCCTTCTATCGGGATCGATTCTTTATTCGCCTGGTGGAGGGCTCGCCCCGGGTGGCCGCCACCTCGGGCAGCGCCTTCGCGGAGATCGGCGTCGCCGCCCGGAACGGCCACGGCGCGGTGATGGTGGCCCTTGACAACCTCGGCAAGGGCATGGCGGCCCAGGCGGTGCAGAACCTGAACCTGGCCCTGGGCCTTCCGGAGCACACGGGGCTGAAGGTTGCGGGCGGCTGGCCTGTCTGACAGGTGCATGGGCGACCTTGGCATCCATTTATAGACATTCCAGAAGCTTGTGGAGGATGATGATGGCCCCATCCAGGAGCGACTATGAATCCCTCCCTTCTCACCCGTGAGGCCCTGGCGCAGTTCGCAGCGGAGAATCGCGCGGCCTTCGAGGCTGAGCTGAAGACCCTGGTGGAGATTCCCTCCATCAGCGCGGATCCGGACCGGCAGGGCGACATCCGGCGCTGCGCCGACGCGGCGCGCGCGCTTTTCGAGCGCCACGGTGGCAAGGCCGAGATCCTGGAAACCAGCGGCAATCCCTTCATCCACGGGTGGTTCGGCGAGGATCCCAGCCTCCGCACCCTCACCGTGTACAACCACATGGATGTGCAGCCCGCCAACGAACCGGAGTGGCTGGCGGATCCCTTCACCTTCGTGGTGGACGGCGACACCTACAAGGGCCGGGGCAGCACGGATGACAAAGGCCCCGCCGTGACCGCCCTCTTCGGCGCCCTGGCCGCCCGCCGGGCGGGCGTGCCCCTGAACCTCCACTTCCTCTGGGAGCTGGAGGAGGAGATCGGCTCGCCCAGCTTCGAGGGGGGCCTGAACCACCACCGGGACCGCCTCAAGACCGATGCCATCGTGGTGAGCGACACGGTCTGGATCACCCGCGGCAAGCCCAGCACCCCGGCGGGCCTCCGCGGCCTCAAGGGCTTCCGCCTCACCCTGGAGACCGCGGACCACGACCTGCACAGCGGCGTGGTGGGCGGCGCGGCGCGCAATCCCCTGGCCGAACTCATCAAGGTCGTCTCCGAGATGATGGACGGCGAGACGGGCAAGGTGAAGATCCCCGGTTTCTACGACGAGGTAAAGAAGCCCTCCAAGCAGGAGCTGGCCGAGTGGGAACGCTCCGGCTTCAGCGTGGAGACCTTCAAGAAGGACCACATGATCACCGGCATGCGCACGGAGGAGCCCCTCAAGGTCATGAAGCGCGTGTGGGCCCGGCCCACCATGGAGGTCCACGGCGTCGTGGGCGGCTACACGGGCCCCGGCATCAAGAGCGCCGTGCCGCCCCGGGCCGAGGTCAAGATGAGCTGCCGCCTGGTGCCGGACATGGACGAGCACACGACCATCGGCCGCATCCGCGCCTTCGTGAACGCGCGGTTCCCTGATGTGCAGTTCCACGAGGAGCACGGCCTGGCGCCCTTCAAGGGCCACGTCACCGGACCCTACGCCGAGGCCATCAAGGAGGCCTACCAGTTCGCCTTCAACGCCCCCTGCTGCTTCACCCGCGAGGGCGGCAGCATCGGCGCCGTGAAGACGATGGAGGATATCCTCGGCTGCCAGGTCTTCTTCCTGGGCCTGAGCCTGCCCAGCCACGGCTACCACGCCCCCAACGAGAACTACGACTGGGAACAGGCCTCCGGCGGCATGGCCGCCTTTGCCCGCTATTTCCAGACCGTGAGCGCGCTCAAGGCCTGAGGGCCCTGCCCTGCGGAGAACGCCGGCCGCTGGCCGGCGTTCTCCGTTAGAACGTCCCCTGCACCAGCCCGCCATCCACGAGCAGGCTTTGGCCGGTGACGTAGCTGGCCTGGGCGCTGCAGAGGAAGGCGATGACGGCGCCGATCTCGTCGGGGCGGCCGATGCGCCCGGCGGGAATGGCGGAGGCGGTGCGGGCGAAGTACTCTTCCATGGAGATCCCCTCCGCGGCCGATTTCACCTCGGCCAGGTGGCGCTGGCGGTCGGTGAGCACATGGCCCGGGAGGACGGCATTCACGGTGATGCCCGCCTTCGCCGTCTCCACCGCCAGGGTGCGCGTCAGACCGGAGAGCCCCGCCCGCAGGGTGGAGCTGATGGTGAGCAGGGGCAGGGGCTGCTTGGCCACCAGGCTCGTGATGTGGACGAGGCGGCCCCAGCCCCGCTCGCGCATGCCGGGCAGGACGAGCCGCGACATCCGCACCACGTTCATGAGGGTGGATTCGACACCCGCTGACCAGTCCTGGTCGGTGAGCCCATCGAACCCCGCGGCCTTCGGCCCCCCGGTGTTGGTGACGAGAATCTCCACCGGCCCCAGGGCAGCCTCCGTGGCCCGGTGCCAATCCGCCAGTTCGGCCGGCGAGGCCACATCCGCCGTCACGGCCAGGACGGGCCCGCCCAGGGCCTCCAGCTCCGCCTGCACGGCCGCCAGGGATCCCGCGCTCCGCCCGCAGACGGACACGGCGCACCCTTCGGCAGCCAGGGCCAGGGCTGCGGCGCGCCCCAAGCCTTTGCTGCCTGCCGCCACCATGGCCACTTTGCCACGCATGCCCAGGTCCATGACGTCCTCCTTCGATCCTTCATCCTTCTCCCAGAAGCCTCCGCATGCCAACCCCTGCGCCTGGCTATCGGCGTTCATGCGCACGGCAAGGATCACCTATTCACCACCCGCTCCCAAGCTGGGCATGCTATTCAGCGCCGTCTTCTCCTGAAGCCATGTCCATGCCTTCGCCCCCGCTGCCCTCCGACGCGCCCACCACCTTCGCCGCCCCGGCGGGCCGGGCGGACGAGGTCTCCCTGAAGGCCGGCGTTGCGGCGTGCGTGAACGATCCCCTCACCGCCTTCCTGCTGGACAGCCTCCAGGGCCATGTGGCCATCCTGAACGAACAGCGCCAGATCCTGGCCGCGAACCCGGCCCTGCAGGAGGCCCTGGGGCCCGACTGGACTGGCGCGGGCGGCGGGGATCGCCCCGGCGAGGCCTTCCACTGCGTGCATGTCGAGGAGGGGCCGGACGGCTGCGGAACCTCCCGGGCCTGTGCCCAGTGCGGCTACCTGCTCACCCTCCTGGCGGTGGACGAGACCCACCCCCAGGCCGAGGGGGAATGCCGGCTGGCCCTGCGCCGGAATGGGCGCTGGGAGGCCCGGGATTTCCAGGTCCGGGCCACCTTCCTCCCCGTGGGCGGGCACCGCTTCAAGGCCGTGGCCTTCCGGGACATCAGCGGGGAGAAGCGCCGCGAGGTGCTGGAGCGCCTGTTCTTCCACGACATGGCCAATATCCTCCAGGGTCTCCACGGCTGGTCGGAAAGCCTGTCCGAAGGCACCGTGCGGCCGGAGGACGCGGCTGAACGCATCCTCGCCATCTCGGAGCGTCTGGGGCAGGAGGTCCACGCCCACCGACGGCTCCTCCAGGCCGAGCGGGGCACCCTGCATGCGGCCCCGGCGCTGGTCGAGGCCGGCGCCCTCCTCCAGGAGATGGTGGCGCTGCTCGCCCGGCATCCCGCCTCCTGCGGCCGCCGGATCGAAACCCTGCCCGTTCCGGGCCCCGCCAGTTTCACCAGCGATCCCGACCTGCTGCTGCGGGTGCTCTACAACATGGCCCTGAACGCCCTGGAGGCCACGTCTCCGGACCAGGCCATCCGCCTCTCCTTCGGCTGGCACGGCAGCCGCCCCCACTTCGCCGTGCACAACCCGGGTGCCATCCCGGAAGACATCCAGCGCCAGATCTTCCAGCGGTCCTTCAGCACCAAGGCCGCCTCGGGCCGGGGGCTCGGCACCTACGCCATGAAGCTCTTCGGGGAGAACCTGCTGCGCGGCGCGGTGGGCTTCAACAGCGCCCCGGGGAAGGGAACCACCTTCTGGATCACGCTGCCATCCCGACTCGAAGGCGCCTGAAGGCCGAGGGCCCGGGGTGGGGTTGACAGGGTATCAATGTGATATCACTTTGATACCTCAGGAGGACCCCATGGCCGAGCGCAAGCCCTTCCTCCTCCGCACCGACCCGGCGCTGCTGGATGCTCTGCAGCGCTGGGCCGATGAGGAACTGCGCAGCCTCAACGGCCAGATCGAGTATCTTCTGCGCCAGTCCCTCCAGCGCGAGGGGCGGATGAACGTGCCCAAGCCTCTGAGGAAGAAGCCCGAATGAGCCCAGCCCTCGAACTCGTGGACCTCACCAAGCGCTTCGGGGACACCCTGGCCGTGGATGGTCTCGACCTGGCCCTGGAGCCCGGCGCCTTCCTGGGCCTCCTGGGCCGCAACGGCGCCGGGAAATCCACCACGCTGAAGATGGTCACCGGGCTGCTGAAGCCCACGTCGGGAAGCATCCGCGTGCTGGGGCTGGATCTCGAAGCCGAGCCCCTGGCCGTGAAGCGCCAGATCGGCGCCATGCCCGAGGACATGGCCCTGCTCGACATGCTGACGGGCCCCCAGTACCTCCGCTTCGTGGGGCGCATGTACGGCCTGGAGGATGCCGCCATTGACGCCCGCCGCCTGGAACTCTTCGACACGCTGGAACTCAAGCCCGGTCCCCGCACCCTCATCGCCGACTACAGCTTCGGCATGAAGAAGAAGGTCGCCCTCTGCGCGGCGCTGATCCATGGCCCCCGCATGGTCTTTCTGGATGAACCCTTCGAAGGCATTGATCCTGTCACCAGCCGCACCATCAAGGACATCCTGCTCACCCTCCAGCAGCGAGGGGTCACGCTGGTGCTCACGAGCCACATCCTGGAGGTGGTGGAGAAGCTCTGCCCCCTCATCGCCATCCTTGACGAGGGGCGGCTCAAGGGGTTCGGCCCCCTGGACGACCTGAAACAGGGCGGCGAGAGCCTCGAGCAGCTCTTCGTGGACCTCGTGGGCGGCGCGAAGAAGGGGGCGCTTTCATGGGTGTAGGTCCCACCCGGGCGCTGCTGATCGCCCACCTCCAGGCCACCTGGAACCAGTCCGCCCGGGAGTTGGGGCGCCAGGGCCTCTGGGTGCTGGTCCTGCTGGTGGGGATCCTCGGATGCTTCGCCGCGGGCCCGCTGATTGTCGGCCTGGGCAGCCTGGGCTGGGTGCTGGGCCACCACCTGGAGCGGCCCGTGATGATCGCCGTCCTCGGTGGCTTCCTGGCCGTGGTCTCCCTCGGCGGCGGCCTGCTGGGCGGCATCCTGGGCAGTGCGCGGCAGCTGTCCTGGGAAACGACCCGGGGCTTTCCCCTCCGGCTGCCGGCCCTCTTCCTGGCCGAACTGGTGGCGGGCCTGGGGGATCTCTGGCCGCTGACCTTCGCCCTGGCGGCGGGCGCCTTCCTGGCGGGCCTGGCCCTGGCGGTTCCGGCTGTCCTGCCTCTGGTGCCCCTGCTGTGGCTCGAAGGGGTGTTCCTGCTCCTCTCCGTCCAGCTCCTGGTGGGCGGCCTCGCCTCGGCCCTGGTGAAGCGCCTGCGCGTGGCCCTGATCCTGGTCGGCGTCCTGGCCTGGGGGCTCTCCGTCCTGTTCACCGGCCGCCTGCCCCACCCGGGCCGGGGCGGGTCGGCACGGCCCCTGTCGCAGGTCCAGGCGGACCGCCTCCAGACCCTGGGCCGGAAGCTCGCGCGGGTGGCGGCGGTGCTTCCCAGCCACGCCCAGGCCCTGAGCGTCGTCCGCGCCCGGGAGCACCGATGGGGCGCGGCCCTGGCCCTGCACGGCTACCCCCTGGCCCTCCTGCTGCTGCTCCTGGTGGCCGGCGCCCGGCTTCTGGCCCGGGAAGCCTCCGGCGCGGCGCGCCCCGCCCCGCCCCGCAGCGCCGAGCGCCTCTGGAGTTTCCGCACCCCCGCCCTGGGCGTCGCCCGGCTCCACTTCCAGACCCTCATGGGAAGCCACCTGGGGAAGTTCGCCTTCGTAATGCCATTGATGACCCTGGTGCTGCTCAAGGGCCCCTTCGCCCGATTCCAGGGCCAGTCCCTGTGGACCGTGCCCGCGGCCTTCGCCTACCTGTCCCTGGTGGCCAACAACTTTGTGCTGAACCAGTTCGGCCTCGACCGCCACGGGATCAAGATTCTGCTGCTGCTGCCGGTGCCCCCCCGGGATCTGCTGGTGGGCAAGCTGCTGGGCATGGCCGCCCACCAGGGCCTCCAGGCCCTCCTGATGGTGGGGCTGCTGGTCCTGTTCAACCATCCGCCCGTGGCCCACCTCGTGGCGGGCCTCTTCCTCATGGGCTGCTTCTTCCTGGCCCAGACGGCCCTGGGGCAGTGGACCTCCGCGTGGATGCCCCGGCCCATGGCCATGGACAGCCTCAAGAACAACAACATGCCTTTCGCGCTCGGCATGCTTAGTTTGGCCGTGTCGGCGGTGTGGACCCTCCTCTTCGGCGGCGCCTTCGCGTTGCTGGCCTGGCTGGCCCCCGCCGCCCTGGTGCCCGGCATGGCCCTGCTCTTTGGGCTCCTGCTCCTGGCCCACCAGGCGCTCCTGCCCGCGTCTTCCGCCTTCCTCCACGCCCGGCGCGAGAAGCTGGTGGAGGCCCTCGGATGAACCCCGGGGCCCTGCAACTGGCCGCGGAGCTGGGCGGCACGCTCCTGTCGGCCCCCGGCGGCCACCTCCTGCTGGTGGAGCGCCTCGGCCCGCACACGGCGCCCCGGGTGGCGGTGCTGGGCCGGACGGCGGAAGACCTGGATCCGGCCCTGGAAGCCATTGCCCGGCTCCAATCCCAGGGCCTGGCCCTGAACCTGGTGGGCCTGCTGCCCCTGGGCTGCGACCTGCCCGCCGCCCTCGACCTCCACCGCCGCCGCATCGGGGCCCTGGTGGCCGCGCTGGATGCGGGCCTGCCCTGGCTGGACGGGAAGCCCATGCTGCCCCGCCGCCTGCCGGGCCGGATCTATCGCACGGTGCCCGTGGCCCTGGAGAAGGCGCCCCTGGGGCCGCTGGAGAAGGCGGAATTGAAGCTGTTCCTCGCCGACTGGGACAAGGCCCGCCGCAAGATGACCTTCCGCCGTCCCGAGTGGCGGGAGGCCCCGGATCACGAACTGCACGGCGGCTTCGAGGCCGATCTCTGGCCCGGTGTGCCCCTGCCCGAGGGCGCCGAGGTGCGGGTGCCGCCCCTCGAACTGCCCGTGGGCACGCCCCTGGCCGATGCGCTCCGGGCCGCGCTGCGCACGGCCCTCGGCCAGCCCATCCCGCGCCTGCCCCTGCCCGCGGATCCCGCGCCCCTGCACGCCCTGCGCCGCCTCACCCGCGACGCCGCCGCCTTCCGCGGCCCGGCGAAGGCCTGGGAGCTGGCCCTGGCGGCCCTGGCCCGCCTGCCCGCCCCGCCCCATTTCTGCGCGCGGTGCTGAGGCCGGGGAACCGCGAAAGTCGGAACCGCGAATGACGCGAATGGACGCGAAAAAGGACTGGGACAGACATCAGCCCGACCTATTCCTTGCATCGTCCCGAGCCCCAACTCCCCAGAACTGATGTTCGTCTAGGACCCAGTATGCCGTGTGTAAGTCCGATATGAGCAGGCTGAGCGCCAATTTGGGCGGGCCACGGGCCG
>JAJYRN010000004.1 GCA_021794095.1 Acidobacteriota bacterium
CCCAGACGCCCAAAGCGCCGCAGGGTAGCGGCTGCGGTCGGGCTCCGCCCTCCCTCCGCCACTACCCTGATAGATCGTCATCAACCACCTACCGAGACGAACTTACAGAAATTTCTGGACACAACTCGCCAGGCCCAGGGTGGCGAGGGCAATGAAGGGGAGGAGCGGACTGCGCACGGACACCTCGCGGGAAGGGAACAGGTTCCAGCATGTGCGCCTGGAAGGGGCACGCAAGGGGCCGCCGGCCCGACTTGGTCCCCCCTCGTTCCAGTCAGCGCCGCTTCCGCCCGGCCAAGGGGCGGAGCACGTCCTTCACCAGGCTCCGGGCCTCCGCCTGGGTCAGGAGGAAGCTGAAGGCGGGCATGGCGCCCTGACCGGCCCGGATGGCCTTCGCCAGATCCTCATCGGTGGCCTTGCCGAAGGTGCGTGGATCCTGGAAGCTCTGCGGGCCCAGACGGACCCCATCCGCCCCCCGGCCCGTGCCCTCGGCCCCGTGGCAGACCGCGCAGCGGGCTTCGTAGAAGGCCTTCAGATCGCGCCCGCTGTCCGCTCGCAGGGGCAGGGTCGCCAGTCCCAGAAGCAGGAGCGCAGCCCGGAGCCGGCCTGTTCTGGAAGGCCCCGGTCCCGCTAGTCTGGAGCCAAGCTCCCGTGGCGGAATGGCAGACGCCGCGGACTTAAAATCCGCTGCCCGCAAGGGCGTCCCGGTTCGAATCCGGGCGGGAGCACCAGACGCAGTCTGCTTCACACGCCTAGCATGCATGCCCGGCGGATCTCCCGCCAGTCTCTCCCGTCCGGGTTCAGCCGCCCCAGGTGCGGCTGAGGAAGAGGGTGAGATCCAGGAGGGCGGCCTGGCTCTTGCCCAGGGCCAGCCCTTTCAGGTCGCGTTCGGCCTGGTTCACGCGCCGCACGGCCCGCTGGATGCCCGGCCCCTTCAGGCGGCGGGCGGCGGTCTCCAGATCCCTCAGGAGGAAGGCCTGTTT
Organism: Acidobacteriota bacterium; assembly: GCA_021794095.1. Taxonomy (GTDB): domain Bacteria; phylum Acidobacteriota; class Holophagae; order Holophagales; family Holophagaceae; genus Geothrix. The sequence goes on from JAJYRN010000004.1 coordinate 981, forward strand.
GGGGCTGAAGCCGATGGCATCCAGAAGTTCGGGGCCCTGGAGGCCGCTGGCGGTGGCGTCGAGGTAGTCGAGCACCCGGGTCAACTCGCCCCGGGCCTGGCCGAGCAGCTGGAGCGGCGCGCCGCTGGGATCGTCCTCCAGGACCTCCCGGAGGGCGCGGAGAGCCCCGCCCGCATCGCCGCGGGTCCAGGCGTTCTTCCAGGCGAAGGCCCGTTCCCCGGCCATGCGGAAGGTGGCCTGGTCAATCATGGCCTCGGTGATGGGCGCCCCGTCCGCCATGAGCTGGAGCACTTCCAGGGCCCGGGTGAGGATGCCGGGATGGGCGCCCTCGGCCTTCTTGCGGCCGCCCATCACCCGCTCGTTGGAGAGGCGCTCCTGAAGCAGGCGGGCGCCGCCGGGGCCCAGGCGAAGGCCCAGCTCCCGGGCCTTGGCCTCGATGAAGGCTGGCACCTCCCTGTGGTCAATCTGGCCCACCTTGAGGATGCGGCCCGCCTTGGCCCAGTCAGTCCAGGGCTTGGCGCCCAGGGCCTTGCCGGGAGCCGCAGACAGGGTGCCCCAGGCCACCAGCAGGAGTTTCACGCCCTGGGGCGGCTTGTCCAGCATGGCCTTGATGGCGCCCGGCAGCTCCTTGGCCCGGGCGAACAGGTTGTCGGCGGCGGGAACGATGACGCAGCGGGCCTCGGCGCCGAGGGGCGCGGCCTCCTGGATGGCCGCCAGCACTTCCGGCCAGGGACAGCCTTCCGTGCAGACCGTCAGCGAGAAGTCGGCCCATTCGGGGTCCACATGGCGGGCCTTCCAGGCTGCCACGGCCTCACGGCGGCCATCGCCATCCTCGCCATGCACCAGGGCGAAGGCGTGGTCCTGCCAGGCGGCCGCGGCAGCCATCAGTCGGTGCCTTCCAGCAGCTGGGTCAGGAAGCTCTCGGCGAAATCATCCGCAAGGCTATCTATAACCTGGACTTCCCGATTATCGAAGCTCGCGAAATTCTGGTCCACCCGGTACTGGTTCGAAAAGGTCAGCCCGCGCCGGGACAGCACCACGGCCCCCGTCTGGCCATCCAGCAGATCCACACTGGCGACCACTTTCACCTCCACGCGGCTGGCGGTGCCGGCGCTGGCCTTCGCGCTGCCGTTGCCGAGGCTGAGGCCCAGGGGCACGATCTCGTACTTCTCCAGGGTGCCCTGGAGCACCCAGCGCGAGGGCTCGCCCGGGCCCACCAGCTTCCACGGGCTGGCCGCCACGATGCGGCTCTCCAGCGCTTTCGTGAAGCGGTCCTCCAGGCCCAGCTTGGGCGTGAGGTTCCGGAACCGCGCCAAGCGGATCGTATCCCCCTGGTGCGCCCACGCCGCCCGGTGCGGCTCCCGGTCCAGCCGGCGGTACCCGCAGCCCGTGGCCAGCATTCCCAGCAGGGACAAAGCAACCATCCGGGTCACGGAAGACACGGAAAAAGGCCGGAGGACACGGAGGGGATTTGCCATCAAAGGACGAAGCGGCGGATGCCGTGCCGGGCCATAGGATAGGCTCCAAAGTTGAGCAGAAGGCCGATGGGTTTGTCAGAAAACCGGAGGTAACTGAGGATCTGGGCCTTGTGGGCATCCGTGAAGGCCTGGACCACCTTCAATTCTACGACCACGAGATCATCCACCAGCAGATCCATCCGGAAGGCCTGGGGAATCTCAAGGCCCCGGTAGGCCAGGCCCAACTCTACTTGGCGCTCGACCCGATGCCCCTCAAGCCTCAACTCATGAGCAAGACATGCTTCGTAGGCGGATTCCAGCAGACCCGGCCCCAGCGCTCGCTGAACGCGGATGGCGGCCCCGATCACAGCCTCCGTAAGGTCCGCATGGGGCCCACCGGTCCGCAGGGCGCCGGGAAGGTCTTCTTCCGTGTCTTCCGGCCCTTTTCCGTGCCTTCCGTGTCCAGCCTGCTCGTTCATGGGTGGTACACGCCGACGTAGGGGAGGTTGCGGAGTTTGCCGTTGTAGTCGAGGCCGTAGCCGACGACGAAGTGATCTTCGATGGTGAAGCCGATGTAGTCCACGGGAACCTCCACGCGGCGGCGGCTGGGCTTGTCGAGCAGGGTGCAGATCTTCAGGCTGGCGGGTTCACGGTCGAGCAGCAGGTTGCGCACCTTGAAGAGCGTGAGGCCGGTGTCCACGATGTCTTCCACCACCAGCGCATGGCGGCCCTGGATGGAGGCGTCGAGATCCTTGAGAATGTGGACCTCGCCCGTGCTCTCCGTACCGCCGCCGTAGCTGGACACCTGCATGAAGCTCACCTCGAACTCCAGGGCCGTGGCCCGGGTGAGGTCCGCGAAGAAGGGGTACACGCCGTTGAGCAGCCCCACCATCACCAGATCCTTGCCCGCGTAGTCGGCGGCCAGCTGAGCGCCCAGTTCCCGAACCCGGGTCTGGATCTGCGCCTCGGTCAGCAAAGGGGTGGTGCGGTCACGCATGGGGTCTCCGGAGGATCGGGAAAACAGGGCAAGCCCTTACGTTAACCCGATTCCATTCAACCCAAGGGCCCCTTCCTGGGTCCATCGGAGGACGGTGGGATCTGTCCTGGCCTTTTCTGCCGGAGCCTAAGATGATGCTGGCAGTTGCCTTGAACGAGCCCCTGATGCCCCAGACGGCCCCCCAGACCGCGGCGCGGATCCCCGATCCGGCGTCGCCGTACCACACGCCGGAGGTGCTCGCCTGGGTCGAGGCCGCCCAGGCTGGCGACCAAGCCGCCTTCGCCTCGCTGGTCCGCCTCTTTTCGCGGGATGTCTACGGCAAGGCCTTCTCCATCCTGAAGAACCACCAGGATGCCGACGACGTGGTGCAGGAGACCTTCATCCGGGTGTACCGGGCCCTGCCCGGCTTCCGGTTCGAGTCCTCCTTCCGGACCTGGCTCATCACCATCGCCACCCGGCAGGCTCTCAACTACCGCGAGCGCATGGCCCGCGACCCCGAAAGCCTGGATCTGCCCGAGGAGGGCCTGGAGCATCCCGCCCTGCGCGTGGAGGAAACCCAGGCCCTGGCCCTGCTCGACGAGGAAGCGCGCCGCCTGCTCCGCGAAGCCCTGCCCAAGCTGCCCCGCCGCCAGAAGGAAGCCTTGACCCTGAAACTTCAGCACGACTGGAAGTACGAGCGCATCGCCGAGGAAATGGGCACTTCCGTCGGCAGCGTGAAAGCCCACATCTTCCACGCCATCCAGAACCTGACCCGGCACATTCATGGAGGCCGCCCATGACCCGCGAGACCCTCCCCCTTCCCGAACCCTGCCAGCGCACCCTTGCCGCCCTGGAAGCGGATCCGCTCGAGCCGGGCCGCGACGCACAGGCGCATCTCCGAGGCTGCCCGGCCTGCGCGGAAGCCCGGGTGCTCTTCCTGGCCCAGGAGGAGGCGCCGGATCCGCTCGCACCCGCAGGCTATTTCGACCGTCTTCCGGGCCGCATCCTGGGCAAGCTGCCGGTCCGCCAGGGCCTCTCCCGCCGCCTGCATGGCCTGGGCTGGGCCGCTGCCGCGGTGCTGCTCATGGCCGCCAGCGCCGGCGCGTTCTGGGCGGGGCGGGCCAACCGCACGCCCCTGGTGGAAGCCAACCTCCCGAAGCCCGTGGATACGGTGGAGATCACCGTGCCCGATGAGCCCTTCCACGACCGGGACGAGGAGGCCGCCCAGCTTCAGACCCTCAGCCCTTCCGACATGAAGGCGCTGCTGCAACAGATGGACGCCCCCGCGCCCGCCCAGAGGTGACCATGCCCCGCCGTTCTTCGCTGCTCCTGCCCGCCCTCGCGCTCACGGTCGTGCCCTGCCTGCACGCCCAACCCGAAGGCGAGAGCCGCCTGCTCTTCCGGTTCCGGATGAACCACCTCGAACAGAACGTCGGCCTGACCGAGGAGCAGGCCCGGGCCGTCGCCGACCGCTGGGCGCGCTACGACCGGGAGATCTTCGACACCACGCGCCAGATCCGGGAACTCCGTGGCCGCTTCAACGACATCCTGCTGGGGCCTGGCACCGAAGACGAGAAGAACACCCGCATCCGGCCCCTGCTGGACCAGTTCGTCGCCCTCCGCCGCCAGCAGGTGAACCTGAAGCTCCAGTTCGAGGATGACATCCGCGCTCGACTCACCCCCGCCGAACAGGTGCGCCTCATCATCCAGGTCGAAGACATGCAGCGCCGCATGCTCGACGCCCTGCGCCGGGGAGGCTTCGGCAACCGCCTGGGCCCCGGGGGCCGCCAGGGCCTCGGCCCCGGTGGCCCGCGCCGCGGCGGGCGGTGAAGCCCCCGAAAAGCCTGGTCACGGAGGACACGGAAAGGAACCGGAGGACACGGAAATTGGATTCCGCGCCTTCCTGCTTTTTTCCGTGCCTTCCGTGTCCAGCTGGTTTTTACTGCGGCGCGTCTAGGAGGACGGGGACGACGAGGGGGCGGGTCTGGGTGGTCTTGCGGATGATGCGGCGCAGGGCCTGGCGGATGGCTTCGCGCAGGGCTTCGGGATCCTTCCGCACGTCGGGCGGGGCGGCCTCGAAGGCCTGGCGGGCCACGCCGCGCAGGAGTTCGCCGTAGGTCTCGTCATCGGACAGCATGACGAAGCCACGGCTCAGGATGGTGGGTTCGGCGGCGAGGTCGCCCGTGGCCGAATCCACCAGCAGCGTGGCAAACACCACACCGTCCTCCTGGAGGATGAGGCGATCCTGCACCACGCGGGCATCCACCATGTGATCCACGCCCTCATGCACGAAGCACTTGCCCACGGGCACGGCGCCGGGCAGGTCCACGCGGTCATCCGCGAACAGGCGCAGACACTGACCGCCATCCAGCAGCGAGATGCGTTCCCGCGGCCAGCCCAGCGATTCGGCCAGGGCGCCGTGGGCGCGCAGGTTGCGGTAGGTGCCGTGGACCGGAACCATCTGCCGGGGCCGGACGGCGCGGATCAGATCGGCCAGTTCCTCCCGCTGGCCGTGGCCGGAGACATGCACGGTCCCGAGGCCCTCGGTGGAGGTGTCCGCGCCCTGGCGCTCCGCCTCGTCCAGCATGCGGGAAATGGCCACCTCGTTGCCCGGGATGGCCCGGGCGCTGAGCAGCAGCCGATCGCCGGGGGCCAGGGCGAGGCCCTTCACCTCCCGGCGCAGCAGGCGCGCCAGGCCGCTCAGGGGTTCGCCCTGGCTGCCGGTGCACAGCACGAGCAGGTCAGCGGGCGCGACCTTCGCCGCATCCTTGCTGTCCACCAGGATATCGTCGGGCAGGGCCAGGCGCTTCAGGGAGCGGGCCAGGGCCACGCTGCGGTCCAGGCTCCGCCCGAGGAGCAGCACCTCCCGGCCATGTTCATAGGCCAAGTCCAGGAGCGTCTGGAGGCGATGGATGTGCGAGCTGAACGTCGCCACCACGAGGCGGCCCTGGGTGGCCAGGAAGGCCGCATCCAGGCCTTCCCGGCAGGCCGCTTCGGAGGGGGACCGGCCGGCCCGCTGCACATTGGTCGAATCGGCCAGGAGCAGGCGCACACCCGCATCCCCCAAGGCGCGCAACCGCTCCATGCCCGTGGTGCGGCCATCCAACGGTTCGGGATCCAGCTTGAAATCCCCCGAGTGGACGATCACGCCCTGGGGCGTGTGGAGCGCCAGCGCACAGGCGTCGGGGATGCTGTGGGTGACGGGGATCCACTCCGCGGCCACTTCGCCTTCGCCCACGGAGACGCGTCCGTAGTCGGGCACCGGATGCAGAAGGTCCAGATCCAGCCCATGCTCCCGCAGCTTCCCGGCCACCAGCCCCAGCGTGAAGGCCGTGCCGTACACGGGCACCGGCCAGCGCCGCAGAAAATAGGGCAGCGCGCCGATGTGATCCTCGTGGCCGTGGGTGAGCAGCACCGCCTGGAGACGATCCGCGAAAGGCTCCAGGTAGGCGAAGTCCGGCACGATGGAATCAATGCCCGGCTGGTCGTCGGAGGGGAAGAGCTGGCCGCAGTCCACGAGGAACAGGCTGCGCGCGCTGTGGACCACCAGCGCATTCATGCCGAACTCGCCCAGGCCGCCGATGGGGACCAGCCGCAGCTCGCCGTCCTCCGGGGGGCGGTTCCACTCGGTGAAGGCGGGCACGGTCGTGATCACGATGGGAATACCTCCGGATGATGCCTCAACAGGGCGCGCGTGGCGGACAACCAGGCTGAAGGCGGGATCACGTCGGCGCGCAGCGCCGGGGCCAGACCCGCTTCGGATAGCGCCTCCGCCGAAAGCAGCCCCTGCCAGTTGTTGGCCAGGGTCTTGCGACGGTGGGCGAAGGCGCGGTGCAGCACGGCCAGGAGCGCCCGGCGCTCCGCCAGGCTGGGGGCGTCCGGACGCGGATCGAACTGGAGCACGGCGGACTCCACCTTCGGCGCGGGGCGGAAGGATCCGGGGCCCAGTTTGGCCAGCCGCGTCAGCCGGGCGCAGAGCTGGGCCAGCACGGACAGGGGGCCGTAGGCCTTGGTGCCGGACTCGCCCATGAGCTTCTGGGCCACCTCCAGCTGGAACATCAGCACCAGCCGCTCCCAGGGGATGTCCTCGACCAGCAGGCGCGTCAGGATGGGCGTGGCAGCGTTGTAGGGCAGGTTGCCCACCACGGACCAGGGCTCCCCCGCGGGCAGCGGAACCCCCACCGCATCGCCCTGGAGCAGCTGGAAATGGGTGTGGGGGGCGAACCGCTGCCGAAGCAGATCGCAGGCTTCAGGATCCAGTTCCACCGCCCAGAGCGGACGTCCATCCACCAGCAGCCGCGCCGTCAGCACCCCCGGCCCGGGACCAATCTCCAGCAGCCGCCCCGCCGGCGCAGCCAGGGCCGCATCCACGATGGTCCCAATGGCCCCCTCGTTCACCAGGAAGTTCTGGCCGAAGGCCTTCTTGGCGCGCAAACGGAGAGCATCGGACACAGGCCCAGCCTAGCACACGAACCGGGGGCCCTTGCGGAGCCCCCGGGAAGAACACGGCGAGCGCGAATCAGCGGACGATGCGCCAAGTTCGGGGCTTATTGGCAAGTGAAGAGGGTAGCCCGCTTCCGCTGCCGAGATGAGAGCCTGCGTTGTCAATGGTGCCGGCCGTCCCATCCGTGGTCACGCCCTGTCCACTCTGGATGATATAGGACGTACCCAGAGCGGTGAGAGCACCGGGAAGATTGGGGAAGGTCAGGATTTTCCCAGAACAGGTGGGATCCCCGCCATTGAACGACGTGGAAGAAGCCAAGGTGTTGCCACTATTGAAGGTGGGCTCCATCACATTGCAGATGCGGTAGGTATTGGTGAATCCAGCACCGGTACAGGAATCCGTCCCACCCGTTTGCGGAGTAAATCCGCTGAAGAACATGACGCCCGTCAAGACCAAAGGCTCAGTGATCACCTTGGGATAATAGTAGTTGCTGGAATCCTTGGTGACAGCGGCGCCCACATTCAGCTTGTAGCCCAGCTTCTGATCGAGGTAGAAGGAGGTGCTCGAAGGGTCCACGGAATAGGTGCTGCCACCTGCTGAAACAGTACCTGTGAAACTACTGAGGGTGGTGAGATCCGCCAGATCGCCGTCGGTGCTGACCTTGCCGAGTTGGATTCCGGCCGCATCCAGATTGGTGGCAGAGACACCGCTGACGCCGGACAGCGAACCGCTGTCCTGACGATCAAAAGCAACCGCCAGCCAATTATTGTAGGCAGTGGTGGTCTTACCGGCGGAGCTCACCACGGCCGGGTTGATGGTGTCGTTGTCCATGGGATCGTTGCGGTCTCCAGTGCCGACAATGACGCCCACCGCTAGGGGACTTGTCATTGGAGTGCTGGTTCGGAGCACGGGATAGAGCCCATCACCACCAAGGCGGAAGGGGATGGGGGAGGTGGACATGCTCCAGCCCAGCGGCGCCTGAATCACTTTGCGGATGCCCGCGTTGGTAGAAGCCACCCAATCGTCAATGCTGCTGCTGTCCAAACGGATGACATTGTTGGAGGCGAGTTGATTGTCGCCCAGGGCCCAGACGGCCCCACCCCGCGTAGCTGTGGCATTCGGGTCTGTGGGCGTATCCGTGAAATAGACCCGCTGAATGGTCAGGCTGCGAGGGAAGAGCTGGAAGGGCACCACCCCGGCCGCCACGCAACCCATGCTCCCGAAGGTGGTGGTGAAGGCGCTGGGGGTGAAGTCCCAGGTATAGAGATTCGAGCCGGGTCCAGTCACCACATCGAACGCAGTCAGGGAACGTCCAAGTTTGGTGCCACTGCCATAGGTGGCTGCAAATGCGGTATCCACGGATTGGGTGCTCATCCCTCCGCCAAGGAAGATGAGATTCTTGACACCCGCGGAGGTATCCACCGGCGCTACCGCCGGAGTACACGTGGAGAATCCCATACGCGCCAAAACCTTCTGTTGGGCATCCGTGGTCCCCGCCGGGACGTCATCCGGCACCAGCTTCCAAGCCAGCGGTGTACCAGTGTTGGCCACGATGTTCGCCAAATTGGAGAAATCGAAGGCGTAATAGGAGCGCCCGCCCTTGCGCTCGCCGACCACAACCCGCACCACATCGGAACCATCCACGACGCCATCGCCGCTGTTTTGACCGGTGGCTGGAACATCATCGAAATAGATGTACGGAGACCCGTCCATGCGGTAGCGGTGCGGATTGCTGCTCACGCGAAGTTGAGGAATGTATTGGAGGAACTCGCCGGGAATGAAGGCCCACAGCTCGTCCACGTCCCCCTGCGGGACGGTGACGTTGACGGTGGTGGTCTTCCCACTGGCATCGGTGGTGGTGATGGACTTGCTGATCGTCCAGCTCACTTCCCCGAAGGCGTGAAAGATACCCTGATTATCGCCGACGAAGATGACGCGGAAGTGAGGGGTGACTCCCGAAGGCACGGCCAACCCCGCAAGCTTTGGGCTCACCGCTGCAAGCAGCGTTGGATCGTAGGGATACTCCAGCACTGCGGGAGAACTGCTGACGATATCGCCCATGATGTCCCATCGGGGCGTGGTGTCCGAGGCGTCGGTTTCTCCGGCCGCCTCGGCGCCGCGCATGAAGCGGATGAATGCCGTACGGTCCGTGGCATTGGTGGCCCCCACCATGGCCTGGGTGATCTGGGCGTCAGATTCATCGAAGGGCACGACCGTGGTGGTGCCGGGCAAATTCGTGTAGATGTTGCGCGTCTTCCAGGTGCGGGACTTGTTATTGAAGACATTGTAGTTGGCAGACCAGACCGCATTACCCGCATTGATATTCTGGACTGTGTTGCCATCCTTATCCAGGAAGGTCACGCTCGATCCAGTGGTCCCAGTGGTCACCTGCAAGCCCGCCATGAGCAGGTCGCCCCGCCACCTGGGACCATCCGCAGTTTCGAACAGCCCGAGGTACACCTGGTTGCCAAGGGAGAGGCCTACCAGGGGGCTGCTGGGCGCGGCCACGGAAGCAGAGGCCTTGGTCACCTCCGCCAGAATGGTTGTCACCGCATCACTCAATTTGGTGACATCCGTGGCGTCGAAAAAAAAGGGATTCACGCTGGAATCACTGCTGGGATTCGTCGGATCAAAGGGCGGCGTGTTCAGGTTCCAACTGTCCTGCTTGGGATTGCCGTAAAGCGCCGCCCGGAAGAGGTCCGCCTTGCCACTGGCGGTATCTGCCAAAGAGCCGGCCACACTCATGGCCACCGTCATGGTCCGGGCCCGGCGGGGACTGCTGGAGGTGGCGCCGCGGGCGGTGATGAGCCAGGGCGCCTGGTCGGAGGCGTCCAGGTCTTCCCAGGTCGAGCCGGAGGGACCAGTGTAGGAGTTGGCCTGGTAGTGGGCTGCCACCCCCGCCAGGGTCCAAATATTGAAATCCTCCTGCCCGGGCATCAGGTTGGACAGGCCACCCAGGGCGCTGTTGCCCGTGGCGGCGGTTCCGGCTGCATAGGGATCCCCCGTGCCCAGGCCCGCGTCATTGGCGATGCCATCGGTGAAAACCACCACGAAGGACGGGCGGCAGGGCGGAATGGGTTTCTCCGTCCCGTCCTGCCCACTGCCGGAACTGCCCGTCCCGAATGAGCTATTAGAATCCTGGGTCTGGGCCAGCTGGGCATAGGCGTTGGCCAGGGCGTGGGCCAGGGGGGTGCTGGTTTGCGGTTCTGCTGCTAGGAACTTACTGAGCTGCTGGTCGGGGGTGCTGGTGCTGGTGGCGGTGCGGAACAATCGGATGTCCCGGGTGATGCTGGTGGAAGAGGCGTTCCCATTGTCGGCGCTCACTTCGGTGCGGCCGTCCTCACTGTCGTCAATGTAGCGGTACCCCCACCACACCTTGGTCTGGTTGGCGAACCAGGCTCGGACCACGGCGTTCTTCAGAGCCTGGAAGCGGGTGAAGCCAACCAATCCGTTGTTCCAGGTGGTGGCCGGGTAGGTGGTGGTGGGCCAGGCGGCCAGGGGCGCCGTCGCGGGTTCCACGCTGGAGCCCAGTGAGTCCTCCTGCGCTGGGACCACGAATCTGCCGGTGTCCGTGGAGCCGTTGTTGGTGCTGTTGCGGACATCCGTGCCGAAGAAGACCCACCAGAGGTAGTCCTTGGTGTAGTGGAACCGCCCGATCTTGTAGTAGCCGTAGTAGGAGGCGTTCAGGATGTTGTACTTGTTCGTGGACTGGTAGAGGGTGTCAGGAGTCACCGAGGGCCCCCCGGCGGGGTCCGCCACGTAGGAAATGGTGTTGTAGGCGTTGTTGTTGCCCGTGGCGGTGGGATCCATGATCGCCCAGGGGATGGGCAGGTCAATCGTCCGGGTCACGCTCTGGCTCTCCCCGTCGAGGACCACGTCCGCCGTGGCCGTCACCCGGATATGGCTGGCCTGCTTCACCACGGCGGTCAGCTGGGCACGGGTGTAGGTCTGGTCGTGGTCGAAGGTGAGGAGTGTCCCGTCCGGCGCCACCAACACGGCCTCATGGGTGGACCCAGGCTTAGCAAACTGGGAGGATTGGCTTCCAGTATAGATGTCCTGGTAGTAGCCGGTGGCTTCCACCATGCGGATGTAGCCGTGGGAATCAATGATCGGCGCAATCCCCGGGAAGTCCCCGGTGGCCCCGTAGTACATATTGTTCCACTGGGGATTGTGGGAATCCTGATTGGCGTCGGTGTAGTACTGCCGCTGCCAATAAATGGCATGCATGGATCCCGAGAAGTCAAAGATGGTAAGCAACTCGGGCTTGGCTGCGGTGACTTTGTAGAGGTCCAGCAGATCGGTGTTCACGGACTGGAGGCGCGGATCCCCCTGGGCCTTGAGGGGCAGCAGAAAGGCGCACACAGCAAGCACCACTGCAAACGGACGGAATCGAGCAGCGAAGGACATGGGAAACTCCCGGGAAGGGCTGGGGCGCAAAACAAAACTGCGAAGCTAGTGGCCGGCCTGGGCGCTCTGGGATGGCGGAGCCGTCAGGAAGAGTTCCCGGCGCTGCTGGTACCGGAGGTAGTTGCTGCCGCCAAGGGGCACGGCAGCATAGCCCGTACTGATGACCTGCCAGAGGTAGTTGTTGCCGCTGCCGTTGGTGGAATTGGCGGTGCCGGTAAGGGCAAGGTCATCCTTGCCGAGCCACCGGATCTGGAGGTCAAAGCGCTGCACCACCGGGCTGCCACCGCTGTTCTTGGCCTGGTAGACCGCGGAGGTGGCTGTGTTGTCGAACACCATCTGATTGTCGGCGGTCTGGCCCTCCTGGCTGGTCACCAGGGCAGCCCGATCCCAACTTCGCGAAGAAGAAGTGCTGAGCAACAGCCCATCATTGGCAAGCTGCGTATGCCAATCCAGCGCAGTCAGATCCGTCAGGGCCTTCGCCAAGGCGTTGTTGCCGATGGAGGCCGTCGTGGCATAGGCCAGAGTGGTATTGGCAGGTAGTGACCACACCAGGTACCAATCAAGACCGGCATCGGCGGCCTCAGCGGCTTTATCGCCCTGAATGATGTGCCCAGAAGTCGTCAGCTCTCGGATGGCATTTCGACTGAGGCTGAAGGCCGCGAGGCTCATGACAACCAGTAGGACCAGGGCCATCACGATGGTCATACCGCCCCGCTGGTGGCGGATGGATTGCACAGAGACGGTGCGGCGCGTGGACCGGATCATGGGAGCCTCACAATCCAAACCCGAAATTGCGGGGCTGGACAAATAGGGTTTGTGTGCGAGTCCGATAGACCAGGGATGGCGTCGTGCTGGTGGTGTTGAAATCGTCCCGCCGCATGACAGTACGGGTCGTCAGATCCACCCGGAACAGGATGGGGGCATAACGGTACCATAGGCGTTTGGTAGGATCTTGCGTCGAGCTTACGTAGCCGATTCCGGGATTGGCAGCAGCAAGGGCGGCAAGCTGGTCATTGAGGTTGGTCTGGGTGGCCGGCCAGTCACCGGCGCGGGTCCACGTTTGCCCCTGATTGGCGCTCATATCGAATCGCAGGCCAGTAACGTTCTCCGCCACCACCGATCGGGTCACGCCCGCCGCAGCCAGAGTCGCCGCGTTCGCTGTAGCCGCAGGCCAAGCGATTCGTGTACCGGAACTGGGATAGCCGGCTTGATCCCGCACCAGGCAGGGCACCGTGGCCTGGGGATTACTGGGGTCCAGGGCCATCGGTAGCAGGGAGTAGCGAATCACCTGGTAGGGACGGATGAAGACAACCGTGGTGCCTGCCTGATGGTAGGTGGACTGGAGTGAACCGTAGCCACCGAGAAAAGCACCCGTATTGGGATCCTGCTGCTGCGCGACGCTGAGTGACAAAGTTCCCGATGTTCCGCTGTACGGCCCTCCACCGATCACGACGATATCCATGACATTCGCCGGATAGGGGGCATCGAGGATCATGGCGAAGTCGCCAGCCTGAAGCAGCGACAGATCGCCAAGGGTGGTGGTGACGGCGATGTGGGTGGCATCTGGGGGGGCAGATGACAGTGTCGCCGTGATCGGAAGCACCTGGTCCGTCATGAACTGGAGTTCATCGAAGGTGATTGTTTCGTTGGTGGGCGTGGCCGATGGATTGTTTGGATCGGCGATGTATTTATTGGTGATTGTCTGCCCGGGCAGGATCATCACCGGGTTCTGGTCAGAGGAATTCACATTATCAATCGTGGAAATAACCGGGCGCACGGGGTAGAAATAACCCGCCGATTGGAGGTCGTCTTGCACCGCATCCAAAGCCCACCGGTTGTCCCGCTGGGCCTTGATGGTTTGGTTGGCGGAGGCGAACCCCTGGATGGCGCTCCCGTAAATGCGGAGCATGCCCGCCATCAAGAATGAAATGAAGACCAGGGCAACCAGCATCTCCACCATGGAGAATCCGCGTGAACGCCGGGAACGAAAAAAGGGGTGTAGGCGCATGAGGGCCTCAGTAGCGGATAAAGCGACTGGCGCTGATGTAGTGAGGCTGAACCGTGGTGGCACCAGCATTCTTGATGGTCTCGTTCCATTGGACATTCGCCACCACTTCCGCAGCTTCGGCCTGGCCGGCAGTTGCCGGAGCAATTCCCTTGGGTGCCCGCCGGACCCAGGTGACCGTGAATACAGGGGTGGTCGCGTTTGGCTGCCCCTGAAGATCAAAGGTGGTGAGGCCAGTTGCAGGATCTTTATAGCTATTCGCCGCACCGTCGGTGGCGTTGGCCACCAAGGCCGAGGTGGGAATGGTGGAACCAACAGCACGAAGTTGGGCGCTGATCCGACCGTCCACGGCTAACTGGTCCATTACGCTGCTGGAGAGCGCCATCGCCCCATCCCGAGTACGGCTACCTCCGTAGCTCCGCAACGCTGTCGTCGTGAGGGCGGCCAGCCCCAGCAGGCCTATGCCTAGGATGATGGCCACCATCAGAAACTCAACGAGTGAAAAGCCGGCTTGACGGCGAATGCAGGTGCGGCCCCTCATAGACGGCTCCAGGGTGCAGTCGAATCGTTGCTCTTGGACTTGAGGAAAACCAGCAGGCCATTATTTCGGGAGGCGAGGATCAGACCGACAGGGAGATCGCTGCTGACTACCCCGCTACGGACACCGACGATGGGGACGTAGAAATCGGCGTTTGGGGTGCCATCGGGCTGAAAGTAGAAAACGTTGCTTGGTGTGCCGCCCCCTTGGAACAGGTTGTTGGCCGAATCACCCCAAAACGAAGAGGTTTCCAGCGTTTTCAGAATCGTGTCACTCCCAGGTGAAGGGTTCGGGAGGATGCTTCCGAACTGACCGGTTGTAGCGTCTCCCACCTGGGCGTACCGACTCAGGGTGGGATCTATGCCCATGGCGCCCATGACCGGATTGGCGCTCGTGGATCCGGGTCCCTTGCTGAAGTCATCCGTCCCGTCTGATTTCTGGGCAAAGAACCCATAGGCCAAACTCAAGGTCTTACCTGGTTCAGTACCCACAGTCTGCAACGCGACATTACGGCCAGAATTGTGGGCCAGGGTCTGAGCCGCACGCAGGAGGCCATACACATCATTTGTCACGCCACGAACGGCAGTGGTGGGGCGGTTCATGGTCCAAGCCGCGCCTGCGATGGCCAGAATTCCCATGATGGCCAGCACCACCAGGAGTTCGATGAGGGTGTAGCCCGTATCGCGATGGGGGTGGGACATGCTGGCCTCGGGTGCAGGAAAAGGATCGGGTGGAGGGAGACGGGGAAGAGCGCTTTTTATCGTGAATGAATGCATCAGATGATAGCCCTGTCACGCCAAGGTGCGGAAAACCATGACTGAAAAGTAATATTTTTTTACACCCCTCTGGGGCGCCGACGGGGGTGATCCGCGATCACCCGAACTGCACCGGATCGCGATCCAGACTGACGGGGCCCGCGGGCGGCAGGGGGTGGCGACGCAGCACCTCGCCCAGGGCCCCGCGGCCGCCCTTGAGCAGCAGGTGCAGGCGCCAGCGGTCGCGCACCCGGGGCACGGGCGCCTCCAGGGGCCCGAGCACCCGCAGGCCCGGAATGGACAATCGCTGTCGGAATTGTTCCAGGGCCTCGCGGGCTTCCTGGGAGGTTTCCGCCTCGGCGCGGTAGAGGCTGAGGGCTGTGAAGGGGGGGTAGCCCAGGCCTTCGCGGAAAGGCAGTTCGGCGGCGGCGAAGCCCTCGAAATCCTGGGCCAGGGCGAAGGTGATGGCCGGATGATCCGGCGAGTAGGTCTGGAGGATCACGCGACCGGGCAGATCCGCCCGCCCCGCCCGGCCCGCCACCTGGGTGAGCAACTGGAAGGTGCGCTCTGCGGCCCGGAAGTCGGCCACCTTGAGGCCCTGATCCGCGTTGATGACACCCACCAGCGTCAGGCGCGGAAAGGTGTGCCCCTTGGCCAGCATCTGGGTGCCCACCAGGATGTCCACGTGGCCCTGTTCCGCCGCCAGGAGACCGGCCTCCAGGGAACCCCGGCGCCGGGTGGTGTCGCGGTCCAGGCGCAGGATCCGTGCGGCGGGGAAGAGCCCCGCCAGGTATTCCTCCACCTGCTCCGTGCCTTCGCCCACGCCCCGCAGGTGCTCGGCGCCGCAGTCAGGGCACGCCTCGGGCGGCACCGTCTCGAAGCCGCAGAGGTGGCAGCGCAGGCGGAAATCGCCCCGGTGGTAGGTGAGCGAGATGGCGCAATGCGGGCAGCCCAGGGCCTTGCCGCAGGCCCGGCACATCCAGAAGTTCTCGTAGCCGCGCCGGTTCAACAGCAGGAGCGACTGCTCGCCCCGCGCCAGGTTCTCCGTGAGGGCCTGCATCAGCGTCGGCGCGAGCATCACCTTGCGGCGGGCCGCGCGGAAGGCGTCGCGCAGGTCCACGATCTCCACCCTGGGCAGCGTCACGCCCACGGGGCGCTCCCGGAGCTGCAGCAGCGTGTACCGCCCGGACTGGGCCGCATGCCAGCTCTCCAGGCTGGGTGTGGCGCTGCCCAGCACCACGGGACAGTCCTCGATCTGGGCCCGCTTCACAGCCAGATCCCGGGCGTGGATCCGAGGGTGTTCCTCGGACTTATAGGAGCCCTCGTGTTCCTCGTCCACCACCACCAGGCCCACGTCGCGCAGCGGGGCCAGCACGGCGTTTCGCACGCCCACGAAAAGATCCGCGTCATTGCCCAGCAGCCGCACCACGTCGCCATGCTTCTCGCCGGCATTGAGGCCCGCATGCCCCACGGCCACCCGGCCCGGAAAACGGGCCTCCAGGCGATCCAGCAGGCGGGGCGTCAACCCGATCTCCGGCACCAGCCACAGCACCCGTTGGCCCATCGCCAGCACCCGCTCCGCCAGGGCCAGGTACACCTCCGTCTTGCCGGAGCCCGTAACGCCCTGCAGGAGGTGGACGCCGAAGGTGCCGAGGCCCACGCCGTCCAGGGCCGCCCGCTGTTCTCCGCTCAGGACCACGGTGCGATCCACCCCCGCCTCGCGCCGCTGGCCCAGCAGGTCCATCCGCTTCATGCGCTCGACGAGGCCGCGCTTCTCCAGGGTGGCCAGCACGGAGGTTCCCACCCCGGCCGATGCCAGCAGCTCGGCTTCCATCAGGGCTCCACCGGAATCCTCCAGGGCCAGCAGCACCTTCGCCTGGGCGGGCGTGACCCGCGGTGGATGGGGCCGGCCCGTCAGACGCACCTCCGTGAAGCCCGCACCGCGGAGATCCTGGCGATGCAGCAGCGTAGGCAGGATCGCGGGCTCGCGGTGCCAGGCCTCGCCCAGTTCGGTCAGCGAGGCCCAGCGGCCGCTCTCCCTTAAAAAGGACAGCCGCTGTCCATCCTCCTCCGCCTCCCAGCGCGGCAGCAGCGCCTGGGGCAGGGCCAGGGGGAGCAGGTGGGCCTCCAGGCAGCCGTAGTAGCGGGCCGCGAAGGCCAGCAGCTCCCGCAGGGGCGGCGGCAGAAGGGGGAAGGGATCCAGCACCGCCTCGATGGGACGGAGTTTCACCGTGGGCGCCCTCGGATCCTCCCCCAGGGCCAGGCCCACCGCAGCGCTGTTCCGCACCTTCACCCGCACGCGCACCCAGGCCGGTAGCCCCTCCGGCGCGAGGTAGGTGAGCGGCGGCAGGGGGCGGTTGAGTTGGACGAGCGTGGGGACCAGGGTCATCGGCCCCAGGGTACACTTCCCGAATGCTGATTCTGGGCCTCGAATCTTCCTGCGATGACTGCTCCGCTGCGGTGGTAGAGGAAACCTCCTCCGGCCCAATGTTGAAAGCCCTGGTGCGCAAGAGCCAGGACGGGATCCACGGCCCCTTCGGCGGCGTGGTGCCCGAGCTGGCGGCCCGGGAGCACCTGCTGCAGGTGCGCTCGGTGATGGCCGAGGCCCTGGCCAAGGCAGGGATCGGGCTCCAGGATCTCGATCGGATCGCGGTGACCCGCGGCCCCGGCCTCGTGGGCAGCCTGCTGGCGACTTTCAGCGCCAGCAAGGCCATCGCCTGGCGCGAGGGCATCCCCTGGGTGGGCGTCCACCACTTGCTGGGCCACCTCAACGCCGCCCGCTTCGCCGCGCCGGACCTGCCCTTCCCCGCCCTGGCCCTGCTGGTCTCCGGGGGCCACACCCACCTCTACCTGGCCCGGGACTGGACCTCGCTCGAACTGCTGCAGAAGACCCGGGATGACGCCGCGGGCGAAGCCTTCGACAAGACAGCGCGGATGCTGAACCTGGGCTATCCCGGCGGCCCCGTGGTGGACACCTGCGCCAGCCGGGCGCCGAAGGCGGCCGAACCCTTCACCCCGCCGAAGTTCCGGGATGGCAAGGCCTCCTGGAGCTTCTCGGGCCTCAAGACGGCCGTGAAGCTGCGGGTGGAGCGCGATCCCAGGCTGGCGGAGGCCGGCGCGGAGGATCCGCAGGTCCAAGGCCTCTGCCGGAGCCTCCAGGAGGCCATCTCCGGCTGGCTGCTGAAGCCCGTGCCGGAGATGGCGCGGGCCCACGGCGCCCGGAGCCTGCTCATCAGCGGCGGCGTGGCCTGCAATTCCCGCCTGCGGGCGGACGCCGCGGCCCTGGCCACCCGGGAGGGCCTGGCCTTGGCCATCCCCGAACCCCGGCTCTGCACGGACAATGGCGCCATGATCGCCGCCGCGGGGGCCCTGCTGCCCTTAGAGGCCAATCCCTGGCCGCAGAACGCCGACGCGGACCTCAAGCTGGCCTGAACCAGCCCATCCTCCGTGGTCCGCTGCCTATTGATCTGCATGTATCGGTTGCAAATAAAATTAGCCACAAAGAACACAAAGTTCACAAATTAAATAATTAAAATATTTTTTTGTGTCCTTTGTGTCCTTTGTGGCTATTTTCAAAATCTCCAATGAGGGCCCTCTTGGAATGACCATGAACGATATCAAAGTTCTCTGCGACCAGATTCGCCAGATCGCCTTCGAGATCCATCAGTACTTGGGATACGGCCACCTCGAAAAGGTGTACGAGAATGCACTGGCCCATCGCCTGCGCAAAGCTGGCTTGAGGGTTGGACAGCAGCACCCCATCAAGGTCTTTGATGAAGATGGCACCCTCATCGGAGACTACATCGCCGATCTGTTCGTCGAAGATACTCTGCTCATTGAATTAAAGGCCGCAAGCAGCTTGGCCCAAGAGCATCAAGCGCAGATATTGGGCTACCTCAAAGCATCGAGGATCGAACATGGGCTCCTGATCAACTTCGGAGCTTCAAAATTCGAGATCCGCAAGTTTATTTGGAATGATAATTAGCCACAAAGAACACAAAGAACACAAAAAACACAAAGAACACAAAGAACACAAAGAACACAAAATAACTGATCATTTCTTATTTGTGCTCTTTGTGTCCTTTGTGGCTATTTTGTTTTTCATGAGGCCATTCCGGGCAGAATCAATGGATCACACCAAGGCCCTCCTGCGGCCACATCCACGGGTTCATCTGGGCTGGCAATGAAGCACCAAGGATGCAAAAGTCACGAAGCTGTTGGCTGCATTTCGTGTGGTCTTGGTTCCATCGTTTCTCTCTGTCTTCTTTGGGAAGCTGGTCATGGATGTCACCCGTGAGGATGTGCTGCGTTGCGCTGGGCTGGCGCACCTGAATCTGGCGGAGGCGGAGATCGAGCCCTTGCGGCAAGCCATGGCGCAGATGCTCACCCACGCGGCGAGTCTGGATGAACTGGACCTGGCGGAGGTCGCGCCCATGCTGCCGGGACTGGGAACGCCCCTGCCCCGCCGGGAGGACACGCCCCGCGAGGGACTCACGCAGGCGGAGGCGCTGGCCAATGCCCCGGTGCAGGCCCAGGGGCATTTCGTGGCACCGAAGGGGCTGTAGGCGGCTACCAGTCCCCGCCGGAGTCGCCGCCACCCGAGTCGCCTCCACCGGAGTCTCCGCCGCCCGAGTCACCCCAGTCGCTGGAGCCGCCACCCGCATCGCCACCGGAGTTGCCGTCGCCCCAGCCGCCACCCGAGCTGGAATCGGAGCTGTGGCTACCGCCCATCATGCTGCCGATCATCATGCCCGTGAGCAGGCCGCCCACGCCGCCGCCCTGGCCGAAGCCGCCCTGCATGGGCAGGCCCCCCTGCATCGCCGGGGGCGCATCCAGGCCCAGCCGCTGCCGCGCGGATGGCGGCAGCTCCGCATCCGTCAACTCCTGCGCACCCGCCTGGGCGCCGCAGTAGCCGCAGGTCCACTTCACCGAGCGCAGGCCATCCCACTGCTGCTTCATGCCGTCCCCGGAACCGCCACAGGCGGGGCACTTCGGATACGGGCACGGA
Source organism: Acidobacteriota bacterium (assembly GCA_021794095.1). Lineage (GTDB taxonomy): Bacteria > Acidobacteriota > Holophagae > Holophagales > Holophagaceae > Geothrix. Next base: position 20,571 of record JAJYRN010000004.1, read on the forward strand.
AAGGTGTGCGCTTCCAGGGGGCCCATGGGCAGGGGCCGATGGGCCGCCCCGAGCTGCTCGGGCCGGTCGCCCTTCCCCCGCAGCACGAAATAGAGCACAACCCCGGCGATGATGATGATCCAGAACATGGGCGGCTCCTCGGGGTCCAAGGGTAGCCGCTTTCCGGGACCGCAGAGGCTGCCATCATCACCCCATGCACGCCCGTGTTCCGCTTCCCGAGGATCGTCCCTGGCGGGTGCTGGGGCTCATGTCCGGCACCAGCGCCGATGGGGTGGACGCCGCCCTGGCGGAAGTGGATCCCGGGGCCTTCACGACGGGCCGCCCCTTCCTCGGCCTTCTGGGCCACGCAGCTTCACCCTACCCGGCCACCCTGCGGGAGGTGGTGCTGGCCGCGGCCGGGGGGCGCCTGGATCCTGCCGGGCTCTGCATCCTCCAGCGCCAATTGGGGAACCACCACGCCGCCGCGGCCCGGGCGCTGTGCGCAGGGCTGGGGCTGACGCCAGATCTCGCGGCCCTGCATGGCCAGACCGTCCAGCATCACCCCGCGGAGGGGGCCACGCTGCAACTGGCGGATCCCTATGTTCTGGCGGAAGCCGTCGGCTGCCCGGTGATCTGGGATCTGCGCCGCCGGGACCTGGCCCTGGGTGGCCAGGGGGCACCCCTGGTGCCGCTGACGGAACGGTGGCTGCACGGCAGCGAGCCCTGGCTGGCCCTCAACCTGGGCGGCATCGCCAACCTCTGCGCCTGGGATGGCCGGCGCCTGCGGGCCTGGGATACCGGTCCGGCCATGTCCCTGCTGGATCTGGCTGCCGGGCGGTGGCTGGGGAGGCCCTTCGATCCCGGGGGCGCGACGGCCACCGGACGCGTGGACGAGGCCCGGTTGGGTCGCTGGCTGGACCATCCCTATTTCCACCAGGCTCCGCCGAAATCCACGGGACGCGAGACCTTCGGCGAGGTCTGGCTGGAGACGGAGGCGACGGAGCTCGAACGGCTGCCAGTGCCGGATCGCCTGGCCACCCTCGCAGCCTTCACGGCGGAAGCTGTGGCGCAGGAAGCGTCCCGCCTCGGCGCCCTGCCGCCCGGCACCCGGGGCCTGGTCAGCGGCGGCGGGGCCCGGCACCAGCGGGTGCGCACGGAACTGGCGCGGCGGCTGCCCCTGGCGCTGGCCGAGGATGACCGCTTCCCGCCCGGCGCCCGGGAGGCGGTGAGCTGGGCCCTGCTGGGCGCCGCCAGCGCCCTGGGTCTGCCTGGGAACCTGCCGGAGGTCACGGGCGCCCAGCGCCCCGCCGTGCTGGGCAGTTGGGTGTGGCCGTGAGACTGGACCGCTGGCTGGACCACCTGCCGCCTTGGCTGGCCTGGGGCGCGGTGGTGTCCACCGGCCTCTACGAACCCATGGAGGCGGCGCTCATGGCGGCCCCCCTGGCGGCAGCGGGGATCGCCGAAGCCCGGCGGTGGGATCTGGTCCGCTACCGTCGGTGGCTGGAGGCCGGCGCCCTGCTCTTTTTCCTCTGGGATCTGTCCCGCGGCGCCGGCGTGTTCACCACGGCGGTCCACACCCTGTTCCTCCTGGCGGGCCTGCGCCTCGCCCTGCCCCGGGAACGGCCCCAGCAGCGCCAGCTCCTGCTCATGGGTTTCCTGCTCTTCCTCACGTCGGCCCTGGGGCCATCTGATCCGGAGTTTCTCGTCTGGGCCCTGGCTTGGCTCACGGCGGCCGCGGCGGTACTCCTTCAGCAGAGCTGGGAGGATTCCGCAGCCCTCCGCCGGGGCAGCCACCCGAAGCCTCCCCTGGGGCGGGCACCCCTCTGGGCCCTGGGCGCGGCGGTCTTCGGCGCGGCCATCTTCGTGGTACTGCCCAGGGCCAGCCTCGGCCTGCGGTCGGCGGCCTTCTTCGGCCTGGGCGCCCGCGGGAGCCAGGCGGGCCTCAGCGATCGGCTGGATCTGGCCGGCGCCGGGCCGGTGGAGCCGAACCCCACCGTGGTGCTGCGCATCGTACCGCCTTCCGCGGCGTTCGCGACCGATCCGGCCTGGACCCGCGGCCTGGGCCTGCTGCGGGGCGTGGTGCTGGAAACGGCCCGGGGCTCACGCTGGGAGATGGCGTCCGATACCCCGCGAATCCCATCGCCGGAGGATGCCTCCGGTGGCCCGGACACCTGGCAGGCGGAGTTCTTCCTGTCACCCACGCCCCGCGGCATCCTGCCCCTGCCCTACAGCCTGGACGCCATCCCGAATCCGCCCGTGCCCATCCGGAGCGGCTGGGGGGCCAGCCTCCGCTGGCGTTTCCCCGTGGCCCGCAGCCTGCCCCTCCAGGTGGTCTGGCTGAAGGGTTTTGCGCCGTCACTGATCGAGCGCCGCCTCACGCCCCGCCGCTGGGCCGAACTCACGGCCCTGCCCCCGGAGGACGAGGCCGCCCGGCGCTGGAGCCTGCGCCTCGCCCCCGGGATCCTTCCGGCCTCCGAACTGGCCCGCACGCTGGAAGCGGCCCTCCGCACCTGGCACTACACCCTGGACAATCCGAGTGGGCGGGCTGCCAATCCGCTGGAGGATTTCCTGGATCGCACCCAGGCCGGGCACTGCGAGTACTTCGCCTCGGCCATGGCCCTGATGCTGCGGGCCCGGGGCGTACCGGCCCGGGTGGTGAACGGCTACCGGCTGGGGCCCTGGATCGCGGAGGGCGGCTACTTCCGCGTGAGCCAGGACCAGGCCCACAGCTGGGTGGAGTACTGGGACCAGGGCGTCTGGCAGGTGGCGGATCCCACGCCCGCCGCCCCGCCGACTTCCGCGGAGGGCGGCGCGCTACCCGGGCTGACCGCCCGTTGGCTGGACGCCCTCACGTTCCGCTGGGACCGCTACGTGGTGCGCTTTTCCAGCCAGGATCAGGTGGCGGGGCTGGACTGGTTCCAGCGGCGGGCCCTGGCCTGGCACGGGCGGGGTCCGGGCCGCGCAGGTCTCGTGAGCCTTGCCGTCCTGGGGCTGCTGGCCGCCGCCTGGCGAACCCGGCGGCGGTGGCGCACCGCGCCCGCCTCGCCGGATCGGGTGAAGGCCCTTCGGCCCCTGCTGGCGCGGCTCCGGCGCCGCCTGCCGCCGCAGACCGGCGAGACCGCCCGGGCCTGGCTCCTGCGCCTTGCGGCCCAGCGGCCAGAGCGCCGCGAGCCGCTGCTCCGCCTGGCGGACGCGGTGGATGCGGCTGCCTACGGAAAGGCCGCCAGCGGCGCGGCCTCCACCCTGGCAAAGGCGGAGGCCGCGGCATGGCGGGGCTGGAAGCCTACTTCGTGAACTTCTCGAAGGCCTTCATCAGTTCCATGGGGAGCGGGAAGATGATGGTGCTGTTCTTCTCCGTGGCGATCTCGGCGAGGGTCTGCAGGTAGCGCATCTGGATGGCCGTGGGGTTCTCGCTGATCTTGTTGGCGGCTTCCAGCAGCTGCTGGCTGGCCAGCAGTTCGCCCTCGGCGGCGATGATCTTGGCCCGCTTCTCGCGCTCGGCCTCGGCCTGCTTGCCCATGGCGCGCTGGATCTGCTCGGGCAGATCCACACTCTTCAGCTCCACGGCGGACACCTGGATGCCCCAGGGCTCGGTGGACTTGTCAATGATCTCCTGGAGGCGCTGGCTGAGCTTCTCGCGGTCCGCCAGCAGTTCGTCCAGCGTCACCTCGCCGAGGACACTGCGCAGGGTGGTCTGGGCGATCTGGCTGGTGGCGTAGAAGTAGTTCTCCACGCCCACGATGGCCTGCATGGGATCTATCACCTTGAAGTAGACGACGGCGCTCACCTTCAGGCTCACGTTGTCGCGGGTGATGATGTCCTGGCTGGGCACGTCCAGCACGACGGTCCGCAGCGAGACGATGACGGCGCGCTGGAAGGGGCGCCAGATGATGACCAAGCCAGGCCCCTTGGGCTTGTTGCTGTCCACCTTGCCGAGGGTGAACACCACCGCCCGCTCGTACTCGTTGATGACCTTGATGCAGCTCAGGGCCCAGATGATCACGATGAACGCGATGGGGCCGAAACAGCCGAGGGTATTCATGACTTCATTCATGGGCGTCCTCCGGGACGGGTTGGTTGCAGTCTACGCCCGGACGAAGGGATTCCCCGCGGCTTCCTGGCCGATGGTCGTGGCGGGGCCGTGGCCGGGGATCACCAGGGTCGCGCCCTCCAGCACGTAGAGTTCCCGCCGGATGCTCTGCTCCAGCAGCTCCCAGCTGCCACCCCAGAGGTCCGTGCGGCCCACCCCGCCCCGGAACAGGGTGTCACCCGCCAGCACCACCTGGCCCTTCTCGAAGGCGCCGTGGAAGCAGCAGGAACCCGGCGTGTGGCCCGGCGTGTGGAGCGTGGCCAGGTCCAGATGGCGGTCCCCGGCGTTCAGCGCGGCCATCTCCGGCTGCGGGATGGCGGGCATGCCGAACATCCCGGTCTGCTGGGGCAGTGCCTCGATGAGGAAGGTGTCATCCCCATGCAGGAGGGCGGAACACTGCCAGAGATCCTGGAGTTCCTTCGTGGCGCCCACGTGGTCGAAGTGGGCATGGGTGTGCAGCAGGGCCGTGACCTTGAAGCCCAGGGCCTCCACGCGGCGGCGGATCTTCCCGCCCTCCCCGCCGGGATCCACCACAATGCCCAGGCCCGTCTCGGGATTCCAGAGCAGCGAGCAGTTGCAGCCCAGGGGGCCCACGGGAAAGGATTCGAGCTTCAGCATGGACTGAGTGTACGGCCTACCACCTTACATGGTAGACGCAGGCCCGGTGGCCTTTCTTGCGGCAGGAAGTCCCGGGTGCGTGGGCCACACGGACCTCCTTGCCAACGGCACCGTGGTGTTCCAGCAGGGTCTCGAGGATGCCCAGATCCAGCTCGCAGCCGTAGGGGTTGTCGCAGTAGATCTCCACCTTCCGGGGCCCGAGGCGCTTGCAGGCGTAATGGCCGATGCGTCCGCCCCGGTGGTTCACCTGGTAGGCCAGATCCAAGGTGGTCAGCGCCCGGTCGAGGGTGTCCACTTCCGGCGGGAACCGCGAATGGCGGGGGATGGCCCGCCCTGCCGAGCGCAGGGCCCCTTCCCCGAACTGCTCGCCCGCGGTCCGGAGCGTGTCCAGCAGCCCCTGCTGGGGGTACCAGCCCTCCCGATCCGGATCCAGGATGCCGCCCTTGGCCAGGAGTGCCAGGATGTGGTCCTGCGGTGCCCCGGCCTGCACAAGCCCTTCCACTATGCCGAGCAGACTTCCGCCCCAGATCTCCACCAAAGGCGAATGGGCGATGAACTGAGGCATGCAAATCCCGCGACGAAGAATCAATTCTACAATCCATGATCCCGCTAGAGTGGAAAACCTGAAGGTCATTTTTTGCCGGTAGATCCATGCCGATCCGCACCAACCTCGACCGATCCGACCTCCTGCGGCGCAAGCTGGCCGATCTCCCCACGCGCCCGGGCTGCTACCTCTACCGCGACCAGAAGGGGAACCTGCTTTACATCGGCAAGGCCAAGATCCTGCGGAATCGCGTGAAGTCCTACTTCCAGAACAAGCATCAGGACGCCAAGACGCGCCGGCTCGTGGCCCGCATCTGGGATCTGGAGTTCATCGTCTGCGAGACGGAGCTCGAGGCCCTGGTGCTGGAGAACAACCTCATCAACGAGCACCTGCCGCCCTTCAACATCCTGCTCCGCGACGACAAGAGCTACCCCTACGTGAAGCTCACCTGGAAAGAGGCCTTCCCCAAGGTGTTCGTCACGCGCAAGGTGCGGAAGGACGGCGGCCTCTACTACGGCCCCTTCTTCCCCGCCAGCACCGCCTACCGCACGGCGGAACTGGTGTACCGCTTCTTCCAGATCCGCGACTGCGACATCGAGATTGACGGCAAGCGCGGCCGGGCCTGCCTGAAATACCAGCTCCACCGCTGCACCGCCCCCTGCATCGCCGCCGTGGACTCCGCCGCGTACCGTGAGCAGGCGAAGGAGGCGCGGCTCTTCCTCGAAGGCAAGCGCGATGAGCTGAAGGCGCGGCTGGAGGCCGCCATGTGGAAGGCCGCCGAGGCCGAGGCCTTCGAGCGGGCCGCCCAGCACCGGGACGCCCTCCAGCAGGTGGACGCCTGGTTCACGCGCCAGAAGGCCGCCAGCCCCAACCTGGAGGACCTCGACGTGTACGGCAGCGCGGTGCTGGACGGCCGGGCCTGTGTCCACAGGTTGATGCTGCGCGATGGCCGGATGATGGGCCGCCAGGAGCACGTGCTGGAGGACGTGGAGACCTTCGACGGCGCCGTGCTGGCCGAAGTGCTCCAGCGGGTATACAGCGCCGATGCCGTACCTGGCCACATCGTCGTGGAGGTGGAACCCGACGATGCCGAACTGCTCCGTGACTGGCTGGGCGGCATGCGCGGATCCCGGCCCCAGATCCACGTCCCGAAGAAGGGCGAGAAGGTGGACCTGCTGGCCATGGCCCAGGAGAATGCGCGACTGGCCCTGGAGCGGAAGTTCGAGCCGGCGCGGCTCAACGAGGCCGTGCTGGAGGGTCTGCAGGCCTTCCTGGGCCTCAGCCACCTGCCTCGCCGCATCGAGTGCTTCGACATCAGCCACGGCCAGGGCCGGGAGGTGGTGGCCAGCTGCGTGGTGTTCAGCGAAGGCGCGCCCGACAAGGCCCGCTACCGCCGCTTCAAGATGACCAACGAGCAGAACGACGATTTCGCCAACATGTTCGAGGCCGTCACCCGGCGCTACCGGAGGATGAAGGACGAAGGCCAGGACTTCCCCGACCTGGTGCTCATTGACGGCGGCCTGGGCCAGTTGCACGCTGCGGAGGCCGCGCTGAAAACCCTCGGCCTGGAACAACTGGAACTCGGCTCCCTGGCCAAGAAGGAGGAGCTGGTCTTCCGTCCCGCTTCCAGCGAACCGCTGCGCATTCCCAAATCCTCGCCCGTGCTCCAGCTCCTCCAGCGCCTCCGCGACGAAGCCCACCGCTTCGCCATCACCTACCACCGGGCGCTGCGGGCCAAGCGCACCCTCCAGACAGAACTCACCCAGATCCCCGGCATCGGCCCCGCCACCGCGAAGAAGCTGTTGCAGGCTTTCGGCAGTGTGGCGCGTATCCGGGAAGCCGATGAGGCCGAGATCCTGCGGGTGACCGGCCGCGCGGCTGCGGGCCGCATCGCCTCGTGGAAGCAGTCTCAGTCGCTTGCAACACCCTGAATTGAAAGACCTTGATGTCTCATGGAATCCCCTCAACCGGTACCTCCGGGATCGCCTCAGAGGAGGTGTGCGGATGGTTCCGCACCCCAGCCAGGAGGCACCCATGAAGACCTCGATTGGGTTGGCTCTCATCCTCGGCACGTCGTTGGCCCTTGCGGCCCAGACAGCCCAGAAGGATCAGATCCGCGCCCAGGACCAGACCCAGGATCAGGACCGGACCAAGGATCAGACCAGGACCCCGGATCAGGACCGGCTCAAAGATCAGACCAAGGATCAGACCAAAGACCAGGTCAAGGATCAGGTCAAGGATCAAACCAAGGATCAGACCCGCGATCAGACCAAGGATCAGACCAAGGATCAGACCCGCGATCAGACCAAGGCCCAAGACCGCACACGGGATCAAGTCAAGGCCCAGGATCAGACCCGCGCCCAGACCAAGGCCCAGGACCAGGCGCGTGCCCAGGCGAAGACCCAGGACCAGGCGCGCACCCAGAAGCAGACCCGGAGCCAAGCGCGCACTCAGACCCGTGACCAGGCCCAGACCCAGGACAGGACTCGGACCCGCACCCGCGCCCAGGATCAGCTGCGCAAGCGCGATGGAACCCCTGGCCAGGCGGCTGGGACCAGCCGCGGGCCGAGTGCCACCCGGACGCGCGGGGGCAAGGGCCGCTGACACGACACGGAGAGATGCGTGGCCGCCTCGCGCCAGCAGCGTCTCCAACGCATGCATGGGGTGCTCAGATCCCGTCCGGGCACCCCATTATGATTTGCATCTCCGGCCTTCCGGCCTGACCTTGTGAGCTGACCCGACGCCGACCTGGAGATTTCATGCTGAAGCGACTCGCCCTCCTTGTCCTGATCCCCTTCAGCCTCTCCGCCCAGGAGGATCCCTTCGACTTCGGGCCGCCGAAGCTCACCACCACCACCCGCCTGGCCATCGGAGGCTACGACCAGTCCTTCTCGAATGGCTACGGCCGCTGGAAGGGCTGGACCCTGGAAGGCACCGTCTATCCCGTCCAGGGCGGCCCTTGGCTGTTCGCCGCCGTGGGCTTCGACCGGCCCGAGGGCAAGGGCACGCTGTTCTCCGCGGGCAAGTACCTGCTGATCGGCAAAGCATCTTCGGTCTACCTGGGGCTCAGCGGAGGCAACAACACCGACATTCTGCCCCGGGGCCGCGTGGATGTGGACTTCCATCTGGACATCGCGTCGGGCTGGAAGGCCGATCTGGCCGGAGCCGTGAGCCGGTTCGCGGGCAGCGATGAAATCCGCATGCTCCAGGCCGGCCCCGCCTACCAGGGCTCGACCTGGAGCGCCTCCGTCTGGCTGCAGCGGCTGCAGTACGAACCCACCGGGGATTCGGACACGGGCTGCATCGTGAACCTCCGCCTGGGTGCCAATGACTTCGCCATGTGGCACAACCTCCGCCTCGCCTGGGGCCGGGGCATCATCGAGAGCACCGCCTCGGGCGGAGGGCTCACGGCAATGGGCACCAGCACAGGCTCGAGCATGGGGGGCAACGGCTACGGCAGTGGCAATGGGAGCATGGGCGGCATGGGCGGCATGGGCACGGGGGGTACGGGAACGTCGCCCTCGAGTCCGCTGGTCCTTCTGACGGGATCAGCCCCCCAGGAACGGCTGGCCAGCCTGTCCGGGCACTGGCCCCTGACTGATGCCCTGGCCCTGAAAGCGGAAGCGACCTGGGGCGAGCAGGTATCCACCTACCACTTCTGGGGCGGCAGTCTCCAGGTGGTCGTAACGTTCTGATATCAACGCGCGTCCCCGGCGGGCTGCAGCTTGGCCAAATCGTCGCGGGCGGCGGGATCCCCCTGCGCGGCGGCGCGCCGGTACCAGGCAAGGCCCTTGGCGCGGTCCTGGCGGACGTTCAAGCCGTAGTAGTACATCACGCCAAGCATCCGCATGGCGCTGGGATCGCCCGCGTTGGCCCGGTCCACATAGACCTGGACGCCGGGCGGCACCGGCTCCTGGACTGCGGCGGGTGTGGAGGCGGCGGGAGTTGGCTGCGCCCGCAGATAGAAGATCGTCGCGACGGCGCCCAGCAGCACCACGGCCGCAGCCAGCGCCCAGCCCATCCGGAACCGGGGCCGTGGCGGTTCATCAAGCGAAAGGGGCGGCGCCACGGGCAGGCTGGGGGGAACCACCACGGGCGGCACCGCCAGCCGGGTGGTGGCCTCCGCATCTGCGGGGCCGCCCACCGGCAATTGCATGGTGGCATCGGAAGCCACCGGCAACGGAGCTTCGCCCTCGGGTTGCGGAGGCTGCAGGGGCTCAGTCATGGGATCCCTCCTGATGGAATCGGAACGGCCTCGGGTCACCCCAGGCGCTGGAGGCGCAGGATGACCTCCTCGTATTTCAGCCACTCCTCGAAGGCCCAGAGCTTGGCCTGTTCCTCCCAGGCGTTCACCAGCCGCTCCGCCGGGGGAAGCTCGGGCCGCCAGGCGGATTCAGGCGCACCACTCTCTTCATGGCACACGAGGCTGGCCAGATCCGGCAGTTTCAACTGTTCGCAGTGGCGGCTGATGACCTGGAGGCTTTCCCCCAGGGCATGGGGCGGATGTCCCACGGCCTGCCCCAGCTCCGTGGCCGTGAGCGGACGGCGGCGCTCGCGGGCCTGGGCCACCAGCAGGCGGACGAGTTCCGGCGCGAGGTGTGGGGTGCTCATGGGGTCTCCTTCGGAGAAGGGTTCGAGGCGGGCGGGCGGGGCATGAAGCAGAGGAACATCACCGGGGTGAGCACCAGAAAGGTCAGCACATGGCGCACGGCATGCAAGCCCACCATGGCCCAGTAGAGGACGCCCCATAGTGTGGTGCTGAGCGACAGCAACGCCAGGATGCGGGTCTCCCGGTGGAGAGCCGCCACGCGGGCTGCCTCCCCCAGGGAATCGAAGGCGTGGAGGAAATGTACCCGCCGCCAGGCCATGATGGCTCCGGCCAGGAAGGTCAGGCCCGTGAAGCTGTAGCCGAGTTGCTGGACGGTGCCTTCCACGGGCGACTGGCCCGGCGGAAGGCGTCCCGTGAGCGCCAGTGCCCCCGCAGCCAGGGGCACCGCCAGGCACACCCCCAACCCGGTTCCCCAGGCTTTGCGCCGGGCCCGCAGGAGCGCTTCCGGCGCCATCAGGCCGCCTCGGCCGCTTTCACACGGATCTCACCGAACACCTCGCCCTGCACCAGGGCGATGCGGCCGGTGCGCACCAGCTCCAGCAGGGCCAGGAAGGTGAGCACCAGTTCATCCCGGGAGCGGACCTGCCCCAGGAGGCCCGCAAAGGGTTTCCAGAGGCCATCCCCAAGCTCCGCCAGAACCTCCATGACCCGCTGTTCCAGGCTCTTGGGCTGCCTGCGCACCTCCACCGGGGGCGGCGGCATCAGGCGCTTCAGGGCCTCGCGGTAGGCACCCAGCAGATCGAAGAGCGTGGCGCGGATGGGTTCCTCCTCCACGCGGCGATGGTCTTCCAGATCCAGCCCAGGCGCGTAGGCCACCTGCTGCCAGTCCGCCTCCCGCTCGGAGAGCACCTGGGCCGCGGCCTTCACGTGCTGGTAGTCCAGCAGGCGCTGGACCAGTTCCTCCCGGGGATCCTCCTCGCCGCAGGCCTCCGGGGGGCGCGGCAGCATGAGGCGCGACTTGATCTGGAGCAGCTGGGCCGCCATGCCCACGAACTCCGCCGCGATCTCCAGGTTGAGTTCTTCCATCAGCCCCAGATAGTCCATGTACTGCCGGGTGACATCGGCCATGGGCAGGTTGAGGATGTCCAGCTTCTGCTCGCGGATGAGGTGCAGCAGCAGATCCAGGGGCCCCTCGAAGGCCGCCAGATGCAGGGGCAGATCCTTGAACTTGGTTTCGAAGCCCTTGGGCGCATCAAAGATACGCGAGGCCTCTGGCCCCGAAGAAGCCTCGGCCACGGAATCGCGCACGTCCTGCGGGGTGTCGTTCATGGCTTCATTCTAGCCGTCCCAGCGCCTAAGGTGCCGTTTCCGCCACAATGGAGGCCTATGGCCCGTCCTCCCGTCCTCCCCGGCCCCCGTCCCGACTGGCTGAAGATTCGCATCCCGGCGCCGGAGGTGATGGCCGAAGTGGAATCGCTGATCCGTGAACAGCGGCTCGTGACGGTCTGCGAGGAGGCCCGCTGTCCGAACCTGCATGAGTGCTGGGGCGTCCACCGCACGGCCACCTTCATGCTCCTGGGTGAGGTCTGCACCCGGCACTGCGGGTTCTGCAACGTGGGCAAGGGCCGGCCCGGCGCGCTGGATCCCGGCGAGCCCCAGCGCGTGGCCGAGGCCGTGGCGCGTCTGGGCCTGCGCTTCGCGGTGGTCACCTCCGTGAACCGCGATGACCTGCCCGATGGCGGCGCAGCGCATTTCGCGGCCACCATCCGGTGGATCCGCACCCTGTCCCCGGACTGCGGCGTGGAAGTGCTCATCCCCGACTTCCGGGGCGATGAGGAAGCCCTCCGCACCGTGCTGGATGCCCAACCCGAGGTGCTGAACCACAATGTGGAGACCGTGCCCCACCTCTACAAGCGGGTGCGCCCGGACGCCGACTACCGGCAGAGCCTCCAGGTGCTGCGCCGCGCCGCCGACTGGCGCGATCGCCAGTCCCCGGCCCTGCGCGTGAAGAGCGGCATCATGGTGGGCCTGGGCGAAACGCCGGAGCAGGTGCTCACCCTGATGGCCGACTGGCGGGAGGCCGGGGTGGACATCGCCACCATCGGCCATTACCTTCCGCCTTCGCCGCTGCACCTGCCGCTCCACCGCTATGTGGATCCTGCCGAGTTTGACCTGTACCGGGAGAAGGGCCTGGAAATGGGCTTCCGGAAGGTGGAAGCCGCGCCCCTGGTGCGCTCCAGCTACCACGCCAAGGAGAGCTACGGGGGCTGATGCGAACACCCCCATAGCCCAGGTGGACCTCAGGCGTGGACCGGCTCGCCTTTCGCCAGGAAGGCCCGCTCGAAGGCGGCCCAGTCCATGGCCTCCGGCGTGGAAGCCTGGGCCTTCCGCAACCGCGCGATCTCCTCCTGGTACCAGGCCACCGCGGGCTCCCCGATGCGAAGGGCAGCCAGGTCACCTGCGAGGTCGCTGGGCTCGATCAGGCAGAGCCAGCCGCGATCATAGGGGCTTTCCACGAGCAGTTCAGGGGTCTGGCGCAGGGCCCCGTTGTCATGGGCCACCCGGCCGCTGAGGGGCGCGGCGAGGTGCACCGTGCCTGCGGTGCCCCGCAGGGTGACCAAGGTTTCGCTGGCGCGCACGGTGGTCCCGCGGGCGGGCAGTTCGACCGCCGTCACCTGGCCCAGGGCCTTGCGGGCGAAATCATCCAGCCCCACCCGGACCTGGCCCTCGGGCTCGATGCGCGCCCAGGCATGGCCGGAGGAGAGGAACGCCCCGCCCGGCAGACAGTACTCAGAGGCTGGCATGACCTCGGCCATCTCCGGCGCCACCACGCGCACGGTGGGCTGGCGCTGGGCCTCGAGCCGAGCTTCGCGCTTGATGAGCAGCTTCCGGGCGAATTCAGAGAGTTCATCGGCGGTGAAGGGCTTCTGCACGTACTCGCAGGCGCCGTGCTGGAGGGTCTGCACGGCCGTCTCGATGCTGCCGTAGCCGGTGATCACCACCACATCCACATCGGGCCGCAGGTGCTTCACCGCCTTCACGACTTCGACGCCATCCATGTCCGGCATCTTCAGGTCGGTGAAGACGAAATCGTAGTCCCGGCGCTGGACGAGGCCCAGGGCCTCGGGCCCCGTCTCCACGGTGTCCACGTTGTAGCCCTCCAGCACGAGGATGCGCCGGAAGGAGTCGAGCACCACGGCTTCGTCGTCCACGGCCAGGATGCGGGCCTTGGGATCGGGCACTTCCACCCGTTTGAGGCTCTTGGCCTCGTGGGTGAAGTCCAGGCGGATGGAGGTCTTCAGCACCTCCTCGCGAGCCTGGCGGGCGAGGCGCTCGCGCCGGCGTTTCAGGCTGGCCCGCACCAGCAGATCAATGCCGGCGAAGGCCAGGAACATGAAGAGGATCAGTAGGGCGGTCATAGGACCTCCGGGTTGGAAGGGTGATCGGGAATGCGGGTGGCGGAAGGATCCTGGGCCAAGGGGATGCGCACCGTGAACCGGCTTCCCGCGCCCGGTTCGCTCTGCACATCAATGGTTCCGCCATGCCCCTCCACGAGCCCCCAGGTCACCGCCAGACCCAGGCCGGTGCCCCGGTTGCCCTTGGTGGAGAAGAACGGTTCGAACAGGCGTGGCAGATCCTCCGGGGCGATGCCGCACCCCGTGTCCTCCACGCTCAGGCTCAGGCCCGCCCGCGGCGCAGCGGCCTCGTCCATGCCTTCAGCGGGCGGGAAGGCGCAGAGGGCGGTGCGGAGGGTGATGGTGCCGCCTTCATCGCCGATGGCATCCGCGGCATTCAGGAGGAGGTTCACCACCACCTGCTGGAGCTGGTTGGGATCCGCCTGGGCCTGGGGCAGGGTGTCCGCGAGATCCAGGACCAGGCTCACCTGGCGGAGGTGCAGCTGGGCCATGACCACGGCTACGGCGCGACGGGCGACTTCGTTGAGGTCCACGGGCTTGCGGGAGGGCGGCGCCGGCCGGGCGAAATCCAGCAGCTCGCGGATGATGCCCCGGCAGCGCACCGTCTCCCGGACGATGACATCCAGATCCTCCCGGGTGGCGGCATCGGCCTCGAGACGCTTGCGCAGCAGGGAGGCGTAGCTCAGGACGCCCGTGAGGGGATTGTTGATCTCGTGGGCGATGCCTGCCGCCAGGCGGCCCACGCTGGCCAGCTTGTCCGCCTGGGCGAGCTGCCGCTGGGTATCCGCCAGCCGCGCCACCATGTCGTTGAACGCCTTGGCCAACGTGCCCAGCTCATGACGGCCCAGAAAGGGGATCGGCGTCGAGAGGTCGCCCTCGCCCACCCGCTGCGTGCCCGCCACGAGGGCGGCCACGGGCCGCACCACCAGCCGCCGGTTGAGCCACCAGAGGATGAGGCTCACCGCGAGGACCGCCGCCACCGCCGACATCATCATCAGCGAGCGGTTCTGGGCGATGGCGTGGTCCACTTCGTCGAGTGAGACATTCACATCCAGCACCCCCAGGAAGCGCTGGGAGGGGTTGTGGGCGTGGCAGGCCGCGGTGGAACAGGAGGGTTCGTTGGGAATGGGATTGATGATGCCCAGCAGCCGGCTGCCGTCCGGCCCGCGGAAGATCCGCGCCCGCTGCTGGATGTCGAGGCGCTCCAGGGGGCGCCCTTCCGCATGGCAGGCATAGCAGGCTTCCGCCTTGAGGTTGACGGAGGTGCCGATCTCCTCAGGTTCCGAGGAGTACATGATGCGCCCCTCCTTGTTGAAGATCCGCACCTTGCGGATGCCCTCCTGCCTCAGGGTGCCGATGTCACGGATCTGGCGATGGAGATCGTCCCGGCGGTTCTCCAGCATGTCGAAATGGGTGCTGCGCTGGATGGTTCCGCTGAGTTGATTGGCGGTGCGGGTGCGCTCCAGGAGCAGCTGGCGGGCCTGTTCCCGCACGGTCACCACGGCCATGATCCCGATGACGGCGGCCGCCGAGAGGCCGGCTCCCAGGATCAGACGTGTGCCGATACGGGTTCGCATGCGGTGCTCCTATCGGCCGGATCCGGGGGCCCGCGCCTCCTCGGGGAAAATGCTGAAGAAGCGCACACACAGGGCGAAAACGGCCATGCCGATGGCCACCAGGCCAAGGGAGATGATGACTTCGCCCACGGAGGGGATGTAGTGCGCGCCGGCGGCCCGCTCCAGTCCCGTGATGCTCACGTTCAGGCGGTTCACCACGAATCCGAGCACCGCCAGGAAGGCGCTGAACACCAGCCAGTCCTTGCTCTGGCGCAGCCGGGGGATGGCCATGAGCACCACCGGGAGGATGACCCCCAGCACAAACTCCACGAGGAACATGCGGCCCTCATAGCCGAAGGCGAAAATGGACGAGAAGGCCCCGTTCCGGTGGATGGCCTCCAGACGCATCAGCCCATAGATGCCGAGGGCCACCACCATGCCCCGCGCCAGGGGCTCCAGCAGATCCATCTCCAGGTGGCGGTGGAAGGCCCTGCCGCTGAGGTAGGACTCCAGGATCACCATGCCGATGCCCGCGCCGATGGCGGACGTGAAGAAATGGAGCGGAAGGAGCGGCGAGTACCAGAGGGGATGCAGCTTGCTCGGCACGATGAGGTAGAGCGTGCCGAGGGAGGATTGGTGCAGGGTCGAGAGCACCACGCCGAGGATCACCAGGGGCGTGTAGAGGCCGTGGATGATGCGGACCGGCGTATGCCAGCCCAGCCACTCGAACACCACGGGTGAGAACTCCAGCGCCAGCACGGTGGTGTAGAGCATCACGCACCAGGCCACTTCGAACATCACGGAATGGGGATTCCAGTAGATGATGGCGTGCCAGATGCGCCAGGGCTGGCCCAGGTCGTACATGAGGGCGAGGATCACGAAGGCGTAGCCCAGGAAGCCCGTCAGAACCGTCGGGCGCAGGATCGGCTCGAACCGCTTGATGTTGAACAGGTGGACGATGGCCGTGAGGGTGAACGCCCCGGCCGCGAGGCCCACGCCGCACAGGAGGTCGAAGCCGATCCACAGGCCCCAGGGGAAGGTGTCGCTCAGGTGGGTCACGGCACCCAGGCCCCGCGTGAAGCGCAGCACAGTCACCACCAGGAATGGAACCATCAGCACGGCGAACACAGCGGTCCAGAAACCGGGGCGGAACCGCCGCGCCTGGAGGATGAGGGATGAAGTGTTCATGCGCGGTCTCCCGGATGCTTGGGGCCCTTGCCGGCCTGCTCGACGCGGGCGACAGTCTCCCGGCGGGCCGTGATCCAGTGCACGCCGTAGAGGAACACCGCCCAGACCCCCACGAAATCGGGGATCTTCGAGAGCACCTGCCAGGTCTGCATGGCCGGCGGCTCATTGGGCAGCGAGGTCTTGAGGCCGAGCTCTTTGAAGGGCACGCCGGACACCATCAGCACCGAGGTTCCGCCGGTCTCCTGCAGCCCGTAGATGTGGTTCACATACTTGCCCGGTTCCTTCCGGATGCGATTGCGGGCGTCCCAGACCAGATCCTCCCGCTTGCCGAAGACAGTGGCCTCCACGGGACAGGCTTCGGCGCAGGCGGTCGGCCGCCCCTCCTTCACCCGGTCCGCGCAGAGAATGCATTTGCCCACCACGGGCACGGGGCGGTCCCACTGGTATTTCGGAACGTCGAACGGGCAGGCCTGGATGCAGTAGCGGCAGCCAATGCACTTGTCCGCGTCGTACACCACCGGCCCCTCGGGCGTCTTGTGCAGCGCCCCCACCGGGCAGACCGACGCGCAGGTGGGCACTTCGCAATGCATGCAGAGCTGGCGGACACTGACGCCCGCCCGGGGCTGCACCGTGGTCCAGGTGTAGGCCGTGAGGTGATCCTCCACCGGCCCCGGGAGCTTGTTCTGCTCCTTGCAGGCCGAGGCGCAGGCGCCGCAACCGATGCAGCGCGTGGTGTCAAAGAGAAGGCCCACAACCATGGGTTCTCCCATTCTCATCAAAGGATCCCGAGGGCTTTCAGGGACCATCCGCAAGAAGCATCCACCCCGCAACTTGCATAGTCAACCCATTGGTATTCAAAAAAATAACCCACCTATTGGTGGGTTTTACACGCATTTTTGTGCGTCTGAGACGCACTCCTGTTTTAGTTAAAAAACGACCCACACTGGCGAATTCGATTCGGCCGGCCGAGGTACACTCTAACGCCCCGCAGGACGGCATCCTGCGAGGCGTTGACGTCCTCCGGAAACCGGATTCAGCCCTTCTTGGCCATGGGGCAATCCGCCTTCTTCGGGCAGGTCTTGCCACAGGCGCAACCCGCCTTGCCGGCCTTGGAGCAGGCCTTGCAAGCCTTCGGGCAATCGGCCTTCTTCGGGCAGGGCTTCGGCGCATTCTGGGCGAATGCCACGGAGGCGATGGCGGCCAAGGCAAGGGAGGCGAACAGCTTCTTCATGGGGGACTCCGGAATAAGGAACCGCCAGTCTACCGCACCCAGGAGCAGCCCCAAAAAGAAGCGCCCCGCGAGGCGGGGCGCTTCTTTTTGAATGGCTGATCCCTCAGATCAATACATGTCTTCCATGCCGCCCATGCCAGGACCCGCGGGAGCGGCGGACTTGGGCTCGGGCAGTTCGGTGATGATCGCCTCAGTGGTGAGCATCATGGCAGCCACGGAGGCGGCGTTCCGCAGGGCGGACTTGGTCACCTTGGCGGGATCCACCACACCGAAGGACACCATGTCGCCGTACTCGTTGGTGGCCGCGTTGTAGCCGTAGTTGCCCTTGCCCTCGCGGACCGCGTTGACGACGACGGAACCTTCCACGCCGGCGTTGTTGGCGATCTGCCGGAGGGGCTCCTCCAGGGACTTGCGGACGATCGCGATGCCCGTGGCCTGGTCGCCGGTGGCCTTCAGTTCAGCCAGCCTGGGCAGGCTGCGGAGCAGCGCGACGCCGCCGCCCGCCACGATGCCATCTTCGACGGCAGCCTTGGTGGCATGCATGGCGTCTTCGACGCGGGCCTTCTTCTCCTTCATCTCGGTCTCGGAAGCCGCACCCACCTTGATGACGGCGACGCCACCCACGAGCTTGGCAAGGCGCTCCTGCAGCTTCTCCTTGTCGTAGTCGCTGGTGGAGATCTCGACCTGGGCGCGGATCTGCTTCACCCGGCCCTGGATGGCTTCGGTGGTGCCGGCGCCCTCGACGAGGGTGGTGTTCTCCTTGTCAATCACGACCTTCTTGGCGGTGCCGAGATCCGCCAGGGTGAGGTTCTCGAGCTTGATGCCGAGATCCTCGCTGATGGCCTTGCCGCCGGTCAGGATGGCGATGTCCTCGAGCATGGCCTTGCGGCGGTCGCCGAAGCCGGGGGCCTTCACGGCGGCCACGTTCAGGGTGCCGCGAATCTTGTTCACCACCAGGGTGGCCAGCGCTTCGCCGTCCACATCCTCCGCGATGATCAGCAGGGGGCGGCGGCTGTTGACGACCTGCTCCAGCAGGGGCAGGAGGTCGCGCATGTTCGAGATCTTCTTCTCGTAGGCCAGGATGTAGGGATTCTCGAGCTCGACCTTCATCTGGTCGGCGTTGGTCACGAAGTAGGGGCTGAGGTAGCCACGGTCGAACTGCATGCCCTCGACCACGGTCAGCTCGGTGTCGCGGCCCTTGGCCTCTTCCACCGTGATGACGCCGTCCTTGCCGACCTTGCCCATGGCCTCGGCGATGATCTTGCCGATCTCCTCGTCGCCGTTGGCGGAGATGGTGCCGACCTGCGCGATGGCGTGGCCCTCGACGGGCTTCTTGATCTCGTCAATGGCCTTCACGACGGTATCCACCGCCAGGTCAATGCCCTTCTTGATTTCCATGGTGTTGGCGCCGCTCACGACGGCCTTGATGCCTTCGCGGTAGATGGCGCGGGCCAGGACGGTGGCGGTGGTGGTGCCGTCACCGGCGATGTCGGAGGTCTTGGAGGCGACCTCGCGCACCAGCTGGGCGCCCATGTTCTCGTGCTTGTCCTTCAGCTCCACTTCCTTGGCGACGGTGACGCCGTCCTTGGTCATGAGCGGGGCGCCGAACTTCTTCTCGATGAGGACGTTCCGGCCCTTGGGCCCGAGGGTGACCTGCACCGCGTCGGCAAGCTTGTTCACGCCGCGCAGGATCGCCTGGCGGGCATCTTCGGCATAGATGATGGACTTGGCCATGTGTGTGTCTCCTGGATTCAGAAAGGGATTAACCACGAAGACCACGAAGACCACGAAAAGAGCACGAGGTTTTTCTTCGTGGTCTTCCCGTCTTCGTGGTGAGTTTCTTTAGCCCACGATCGCCAGGATCTCGTCCTCGCGCACGATGACGTGATCCACGCCCTCGATCTTCACTTCCGTGCCGCTGTACTTGCCGATCAGCACCTTGTGGCCGGCCTTCACGGACATGGGGTTGCGGGTGCCGTTTTCGTTGATCTTGCCCTCACCGACGGCCACCACTTCAGCCTCCATGGGCTTCTCCTTGGCGGTGTCGGGGATGATGATGCCGCCCTTCACGGTTTCGGCGGCGTCCACGCGCTTCAGCAGAACGCGGTCGGACAGGGGCTTGATGGCCATGGGACCTCCTTGGATGAGAGAGAAAGAACGGGAAAAGGGCGCTGTTAGCACTCGACCACAGCGAGTGCTAAATCTTGAAGCCCGCGGGGGCCCCTTGTCAAGCCGCTTCGGACAGGATTTTTATAAATCTAAAAAAAAATTTGAAGATTTTCTTCGCACGAATAAAAATGTTTGTCCCCCTCGCCGAAGGCCAGGGGGGGTGTACGCTGAAGGTCATGGACCTGCTTGCCCTTCTGCGCAATCTCCAGTTCACGCTGGACAACCTCCGAACCATCGAAAGGGATCTGGCAGCCTTTCCTCCGGATCTGGCAGCCCTGGATGCGCGCCTGAAGGCGCTCGACCGGGAAGTGGCCGCGAAGGCCAAGGCCCTGGACACGGCCCGGGCCCAGATTCAGACCAAGTCCCACGCCCTGGTCACCGCCCAGAAGGAGGAGGACCTGGCCCGCACGGCCCTCAAGGCCACCCATCAGAAGGTGCAGTACACTGCCGCCATCCGCGAACTGGACGAGAAGGAACGCCAGAAGGCCCAGATCACGAAGCCCTTGAAGGCCCTCGATGCGGAGGTCCAGGCGCTGGAGGCCATGCTCGCCTCGCGGGCGGAGGAGCAGGCCACCCTCCAGGCCCAGTTCGACGAGCTGCATGCGGTCTTCCTCGAAGAGCACGCCAACCAGGTCGCTGCCCGTACCCAGCTCCAGACCAAGCAGGCCCAGTTGGAAGCCAAGCTGCCCACAGCGGAGAAAGTCCGCTTCCACCGCCTGCTGACCGCGCGGCAGGGGCGGGCCATCGCAGCCGTGGAGAACGGCGCCTGCACCGGCTGCCGGGTGAAGCTCCGGGGCCCGTTCCTGGCCAGCCTGCGCGAAGCCAAGGAACCCGTGCCCTGCGAATCCTGCCAGCGGATCCTCTTCCTGCCGTGAGCCTGGCCGAGCGCATCGAGGCCCTGCGGGGCCGCATCGCCTGCGCCTGTGACCGGGCCGGATGTGATCCAGCCACGGTGGACCTGCTGCCTGTCTCGAAGAAACAGCCCCTGGCGTTGATCCGGGAAGCCGCGGCCCTGGGCTTCCGCCGTTTCGGCGAAAACTATGTCCAGGAGGGCGCCGCCAAGGCCGAAGCCGCGCCGGACCTGGACTTCCTGCTCCTCGGCCCGCTCCAGCGCAACAAAGCCAAGGCGGCCCTCCAGGCCTTCCGCGAGATCCTCACCCTCGACCGTCCCGAGCTGGCGGAGCGACTGCGGCACCTGGCAGGCGAACTGGACGTGATCCGTCCCGTGTGGATCCAGGTGGATCTCTGGGGGGAGGCCACCAAGCTGGGCGGCTGTGCCGAAGCGGCTCTGCCCGCCCTCCTGGACGCCCTTGGCGGCGACCCGCGCCTGCCGCTGCAAGGCCTGATGGCGATCCCGCCGCCCGGAGATGCCTCGGCCTTCGCCACCGTGGCCACCCTGCGCCAGCGCCTGCAGCAGGAGCTCAGCCAACCCCTCCGCCTCAGCATGGGCATGAGCGGGGATCTGGAGGCTGCCATCGCCGCCGGCTCCGACCAGATCCGCATCGGCACCGCCTTCTTCGGCGGGCGGGTGTATTGACATCATCGAGGGAGGACCGCCTGCGCCCCTTCGGGTCGCGATATCCCCCCTCGCGCACCCCCACGCGGAGTCCCGGCCAAGCCGGGACTCCGCGTCTGACATCAGCGCCTTCCCCCCGGTAGGGCCTCGCGGTTCCCTCCGCTTCATGGTTCGATGGCGGTTTCCCCATGGAGCCGCCATGACCACCCTCCAGACCGCCACGGCCACGCTGCCCGTCTCCGCGGACGCGCTGTATGCCTTCCTCTCCGACCTCTCAAAGCACCGCGCGTTCCTCGAGCCCGGGGCCCTGAACTTCCAGGGCGATGCCGACCGGCACAGCTACCTCGTCGAAGTCATGGGCATGAAGATGCCCCAGGAGCTGGTGGCCAAGGAGCGCATCCCCGGCCAGCGGGTGAGCCTCGTGCCCGGCGGCAAGAAGATGTTCGACCACGAGCTGCGCTTCGAAATCGCCGCCAGCGGGAGCGGCAGCACCCTGCGGATCGTGGACGAGGCCGACATCCCCACGATGATGAAGATGATGGGCGCCGAGAAGCTGCTCCAGGGCCAGCTCGACACCGCCCTGGCGCGGATCCAGGCGTTGGCGGGCGAAGGCAAGCTGGGCTGAACGGCGCCCGACAGGACCTGTCACCAAGGCACCACGACACCACGAAAACCGCTTGATTCTTTTCTTGGTGTCTTCGTGTCTTGGTGGTGATCTGTTTTCAATTCCCAATGAAAGGATTCACCCCATCCTGGCATGACCTAGTATCGGACCCCTGGCCCGCCCACCCACACGGAGGTTCCATGCGTACCGCCCTGCTGCTCGCCGCTCTCCCCGCGCTCCTGGCCGCCCAGGAAACGCCCACCACACTGAAAGATCAGAAGGCCCTGGCGGTCACCATCTACAACGACAACCTGGCCCTGGTGAAGGACACGCGGGAGGTGCGGCTGCCCAAAGGCGAGGCCCGGCTGGCCTTCGAGGAGGTGTCGGCCCAGATCCGGCCCGAGACGGCACTGCTGCGGAACCTCACCGCTCCGAAGGGCTTCTGGGTGAGCGAGCAGAATTTCGACTTCGATCTGTTGACGCCCCAGAAGCTGCTGGACAAGTACGTGGGGAAGCAGGTGACGGTGGTGCGCAGCGTGCCCAACCCCGACGGCGCGGGCGCGAAGGAGGTGCGGGAAACCGCCACCGTGCTGGCCACCAACGGCGGTGTGGTGCTGCAGTTCCCCGATCGCATCGAGACCAGCATCCCCGGCCGCATCGTCTATCCCGGCGTACCCGCGAACCTCCGCTCCCGTCCCACCCTCGTCATCAGCCTGCACAGCTCCGAAGCCGCACCCCAGCGGCTGGAACTCAGCTACCTCACGGGCGGCCTCTCCTGGCGCGCCGACTACGTGGCCAACCTCGCGCCGGATGAAAAGACGCTGGACCTCAGCGGCTGGGTGACCCTCACGAACCAGAGCGGCGCCGCCTACCCCCACGCCACGCTGCAACTGGTGGCCGGGGACGTGCATCAGGTCCAGGCCCATAGGAACGTGGAGCTGAGCATGGCGCGCATGGCCGCCCCGCCGCCCCCCCGGATGCAGGAGGAGAGCCTCTTCGAATACCACCTCTACACCCTGGACCACCCCACCACCCTGGCCGTGAACCAGACCAAGCAGGTGGCCCTGCTCAGCGCCAGTGCCGTGCCGGTGACGAAGGAATACGTGCTCCAGGGCCAGGGCTACTACTACACCGGGAGCTACGGCGATCTGGGCGCTGCCCAGAAAGTGGGCGTGTTCCTGAGCTTCCAGAACGAAGCGGCCCAGCACCTGGGGATGCCGCTGCCCAAGGGGATCTTCCGCGTCTACAAGCGCGATACGGAGGGCCGCATCCAGTTCGTGGGGGAGGACCAGATTGATCACACGCCGGTCCACGAGCAGGTGCGCCTGAAGCTGGGCGATGCCTTCGATCTCACGGCCCACCGGAAGCAGACGGACTACCAGAACCTCGGACGCAAGGGCAAGTACACCAACGTCTCCGAGAGCGCCTACCAGGTGGTGCTGAAGAACGCCAAGAAGGAGCCTGTGATCGTGCTTGTGCGGGAACCCATGCCCGGCGACTGGGAGATCCTCCAGAACAGCCTTCCGTTCACGAAGACCGATGCCCACACGGCCACCTTCCGCGTGCCGGTTCCCGCAGGCGGCAGCGCCACGTTGACCTACCGGGTGCG
Source organism: Acidobacteriota bacterium (assembly GCA_021794095.1). GTDB lineage: Bacteria > Acidobacteriota > Holophagae > Holophagales > Holophagaceae > Geothrix. Next base: position 43,640 of record JAJYRN010000004.1, read on the forward strand.
GGTGAAGTGGTAGCAGCCCCTGGGACCGGCCCCTGGCACACTGATGGCCATGCCGCCCCGCCTCAGCGCCAGCCCGGACCCCGGGCCTTCTCCGGAGGCCGGAGGTCCGGACCGTGAAGCGGAGATCCAGGCCCAGCTGGTCCACGATCTCTTCGAGCGGGGCCGCTTGGCCATCCTCGTCCTGCTGGTCCTGCTCGGCGTCATCCGGTGGGCGGTGGAACCGGCCTACCGGATAGATGGTCGGCTGCGGGCCCTGTTCCCGATCCTGATCGCCGTGAACTTCGTCCGCCTGGCGTTCATGTTCATTCCTCACCGGCGCCGGAACGCACTGGCCAGTACCCGCGCCCAGTACGCGGCCTTCGCCGTGGGGGTGGCCCTGACCTCCAGCACCCTGGGAGCCATGATGTACCTGGCCTGGCCCCAGGTGGAGGCGGCCCGCATCGCCATCCTCGTCGTCATCACCTCGGGCCTGGTTTCCGGCGCCATCATGAGCCTCGGCTTCAGCCCTTTCGTCTACATGGTCTACATGCTGCCCCCCGTGGGGGCCATGTTCGTCCGGGCGGTCACGGATTCGCGGCCGCCCTGGGGCGCGAATGTCCTGGCGACGGCCCTCGCCATCTATGCGGTGGCGGTGCTCGTCACAAGCCTGGACCAGCGGCGCACGCGCCGCGAAGCCATCGCCCTGAGCCTCACCCTCGCAGACCTGGTGATGCGGGACACGCTGACACACCTGCACAACCGGCGCTTCCTCCAGGAGTTCATGCCCCTCGAGACCGTGCGCCTGGCCCGGGACACCCGGCATCTGGCCCTCGGCGTGTACATGCTGGACCTGGACTTCTTCAAGCAGGTGAACGACACCCACGGCCATGCCGCCGGAGACGCGGTGCTGAAGCAGACCGCCCAGACCCTGACCGCCGCCCTGCGCCACTCGGACAACCTGGTGCGCTGGGGCGGCGAGGAGTTCGTGGCGGTGGCCTGGGTCAAACAGCGCGAACATGTGCGCGTGGTGGCGGAGAAGCTGCGCCGGGCCATCGCGCAGGCCGAGTTCCTGCTTCCGGATGGAACCCTCCTGCGCAAGACCGTGTCGGTGGGTTTCTGCGCGCTGCCCCTGGTGCCGGGCCCGTCCCGCCAGCCCACCTGGGAGCAGGCCCTGGCCCTGGCCGACGCCGCCCTGTACCGGGCCAAGGCCGAGGGGCGGGACCGCTGGGTGGGGGTGGCGGCGGCCCCGCCCGAGGCGCTGGCCTCCCCCAACGCCTTCAGCCGCCTCGTCCAGAACCTCCCGGAGGCCGAAGGCGAAGGCCGGGTCACCCTGGACCGGGCCCCCTGACCGGGCCCGGGCGGGTCCATACTGGCTGCTGAGATGCCCCTGCCCACCCGCTTCCTGGCCCGCCTGCGCCGCCTGCCGCTGCGGCTCCGCCGGCGCCTGGGTGGAGGCACCGAAGGCCAGCACCCTTCTACCTTCAAGGGCGCCGGACTGACGTTCGTGGAGAACCGTCCCTATGTGCCGGGGGATGATCCCCGCTTCATCAACTGGCCGCTCACCGCCCGCACGGGCGAACCGATCATGAAGCGCTTCGAAGCCAGCCGCGATCTGGTGCTGTGGCTGGTGGTGGATCCCTCGCCCTCCATGTTCCTGGGCGATCCCGTCTCCCCCCTGCGCTGGGCGTTGGAACTCTGCGGCGCCGCCTTCGCCACCCTCCAGGCCACCGGGGATCGCCTGGGGCTCATCGTGCCGGGTGACGGGCGCCTGCCCGCCCTGCGCCTGGCGCCGAAACGCGGGCGCGTCCACGGCCTCCGGCTGCTGGAGACGCTGGCCGATCGCGGCCCCGCGATCCCCACGGAAGCGGCCTGGCGCGAGGCGCTGGGCCACTGGGGCGAACACGGGAAGGGCCATCGCCTCTGGCTGTTCAGCAACGGCGCTGGCCTGGGCGGTCTCGCGCCACTGCTGAAGCCCCTGGCCGCCCGCCATCGCGTGGTCTGGTTCCAGCCGCTGGAGCCCCCCGGCCGGGGTTCGGCGGACTGGCCCGATCCGGGCTTCGCCCCCACCGTCGAGCGCCAAGCCTGGGCTCTGGCCGAGGATCCCATCCAGAAGCTGAGCGCCTGGCTCCGCGCGGGGGGCGCATGAGGGCCCTCTGGCGGCTGGGGGCGGCCTGCGCGCTGGCGGCACCGGCCCTGGCGGTGCCGGTGTGGCAGGCTCCGCCACAGCTGAAGCTCGGCGAACTGCAGACCCTGGTGCTGCGGGAGACGGATCCCGCTGCGCCCGCCCCGGCCCGCCCGGCGCTGGATGACCGTCTGGGGCCCCTGCGGCTCCGGGCCCTGGAGCCCCTGGCGGATGGCCGGGGCTGGCGCTTCCAGGTACAGGCGCTGACGCCGGGCACCGCCGTGGTGCCGCCCCTCGACCTGGGCCAGGGGATCCAGAGCCCGGAACTGCGCCTGCCCGTGCCCCGCACGGTGCCCTTCGGCGGGCCGTGGATGGGCTACGGCGGGGGCCGGGACGATCTCCTCCCGGCCATCCCCTTCCCCTGGGCCTGGGCCAGCCTGCTGCTGCTGCCACCCCTGGCCCTGGGGGCCTGGCTGGCGCTGCGATGGCGCCAGGGCCGCGGGAGCCGCCAGCTCCACCAGGCAGCCCACACGTTCAGGCGCCACTGGCCCCCCCCGACCCGCGACCGCGCCGCCCTGGATGCGGCCCACGGCCTGGGGCGGAACCTGCTGGCCGCGCGCTTCGGGGAGGCGGCCCGGGCCTGGGGGCCGGCGGACTTCCGCGCCCGCCGCCTCGGGCCCTGGGAACAGTGGACCCAGAGCCTCGATGCCGCCCGCTTCGGCCGCACGGAGCCACCCTTCCCACCCGCAGAAACCCTCCTGGCGGCCCTGGAGGCCCGAAATGGCCCGCCGGAGGGCGAACGATGATCGCCTTCCGCGAGCCCCTCCTCCTGCTGGCCCTGCCGCCCCTTGGCTACGGGAGCTGGCGGGCGGTCTACCGCTGGGGCATCCCGCACACGAAGCCCTCGGGCCGCCTGGCCCGGATCACCTCCCACTGGCTGCCGGTGCTGCTGGCGCTCAGCCTGGGCCTGGCCGCCGCCGGTCCCGAATGGCGCGCGACTGTGCCGGGCCTGGCGCCCGTGGTGGATTTCGCCGTGGTGCTTGATGGCAGCAGCAGCATGCGGATCATGGACCAGGGCGATGAGGACCGCTGGCATGCGGCCCGGCGGCTCCTCGCCCAGTTCATCCTGAAGCGCCCCGACGACCGCTTCGCTCTGATCCTCTTCAGCGCCCACCCGGTGACGCTCAGCCCCCTCACCTCGGACCATCTGCGCCTGCTCCACATGCTCGCCCGGCTCGACCTCGAAAGCCGGGATGACGGCACCGCCATCGGCTCGGCCCTCATGACCGCCGTGCGGCGCCTGGAGGGCAGTCCGGCCCGCTCCCGCGTCATCCTCCTGATCACGGACGGCGCCCAGAACCGGGGCCGGGTCACGCCCCAGGAGGCGGCGGAGGAGGCCCGACGCAACGGCATCCGCATCCACACCGTCGCCCTCGGCCAGAGCGGAGAGAGCCTCGTGCCCATCGAGGGCGGTGGCTATGCGCGCCTGCATGTGGAGGTGGATCACGCCACGCTCCAGCAGGTGGCCCAGACCACCGGCGGCGAGGCCTTCAGCGCCGAGGACCCGGGCGGTCTGGCCCGCAGCCTCGCCGCCGTGGATCAGCTGGAAAAGACGGTCCTGCCCGTGGATCCGCCCACGGAAGGCCAGCCCCTGGCCGCCTGGTGCCTGCTGGCCGCCGCCGCCTTCGCCCTGCCCCTCGCCGCCGACCTCGCCTTCAAGCGCGGAAAGCCACGACCCACCTGGCTGAAATAGGAATCACCCATGCCCCTGAATCCGCTCATCGCCCCTTCCCGCCTCGACCAGCTGCTGGCCCAGGTCGAGGTTTCCGAACGTCTCCGCACCGCTGCGATCGCGTGGGCCGACCGCCTGGCTCAGTACCAGGGCGGGGTGGTGCAGGAACAGGCCAATCGCAGCCAATTCCTGGGCCTGCTGTTCCACCAGGGGCTCGGCTACCAGCCCAACGGATCGGTTCCAGCCGACCAGCCCTTCACCATGCGGGAGGAGCACGCGACGGAGGCCGATGCGGAACGGCCCGATGCCTCCTTCGGGCGGTTCGGCGGGGCGGACCAGGAAGACGCCACCTACGCCGTGCTCGAACTCAAGGATGGCGGCACCGATCTGGACAAGGCGCCCAAGGGCCCCTACACCAAGAGCCCGGTGGAACAGGGCTTCGCCTATGCCGACAAGCACGCGCACGCCGAATTCATCCTCGTGTCGAACTTTCGCGAAATCCGCCTCTACGCCCGGGAGGCCCGGCAGCTCAAAGCCTGGGTGTTCCAGTTCCACCGCCTCCACCACGAGGACCGTGAGCGCCTCCTCAAGGAGCTGGCTTTCTTCCTGGAACCCGGAAACCTGGTTCCAGCCCGGCCCGGCCAGAGGCCCCGGCTGCTGGAGCACATCCAGGCGGCGCCGCTTGAGCAGGAACGCATCACCCGCGCCTTCTACCAGGAGTTCCGCGCCCTGCGCGATGCCGCCTTCGCCCACTACCGGAGGCTGCTGGGGGACCAGAACGATCCGCAGGCGATGCCCAGGGCCCTTCTCGCCGCCCAGAAGCTGCTGAACCGCACCCTGTTCGCCGGCTTCGCCCAGAGCCGGCACCTGCTCCCGGACGGGCTGCTGGCGGATCTGAGCGCGCACACGGGGCATCTGGAGGAGAAGCCGCTCTACCGGAACCTCCAGCTGCTCTTCAAGCACCTGGACCAGGGCTTCCGGCGCGAGTTCCGGGGCAGCCAGGCGGTGCTGGAGATCCCGGCCTTCAATGGCGGCCTGTTCCGCAAAGACGACGTGGTGGATGGCCTCGGTTTCGCCCTCACGGAGGATCTGGCCAAGCAGCTGCTGCACCTGGCCGACCGGGATTTCGTCACCGAACTGCCCGTCAGCGTGCTGGGCCACTGCTTCGAATCCAGCCTCGGCGATCTGGACGCAGCCCGCGGCGAGCGCGAGGAAACCCGCCACAGCGAGGGCATCTACTACACCCCCGACTGGGTGATCCGCTCCATCTGCCGCCGCGTCCTGGCGCCTCTGGTGGAAGCCTGCCTCCAGCGCGGCCGCGAAGCCGCCACGCTGGCCCTGGGGCCCTGCCCTGGGGAGCCCGCCTGGATCCTCCGCGCCTTCCACGCCGCCTGGAACGCCGTGGCCGACCTGCGCATCGTGGATCCGGCCTGCGGCAGCGGCGCCTTCCTCGCCATGGGCCTGCGGGTGCTGCGCGAACTGCTGGAACCCGCCACCCGGCAGGCCCTGGCCACGGCGGCCACCCTGCGCGACGTGCCCGAGGACACCGTCCACGACGACCTCCCCGGCTTCCAGATCGCCCAGGAGACCCCGCGCAGCCGCGCCCTGGTGGCCCTGAAGGCCCTGCCCCCCCTGGAGCGCTGTTTCTACGGCGTGGACCTGCACCCCGAAGCGGCCCTGCTGGCCCAGCTCTCCCTGTGGCTGGAAAGCGCCACCCCGGGCCGCAAGCTCTCCGACTTGAACGACCGCATCCGCGTGGCCAACAGCCTCACCGCCGACTGGAAGGCGCTCTTCCCCGGGGTGGATGGCTTCGATGCCGTGATCGGCAACCCGCCCTATGTGCGCATGGAGCTGTTCAAGGATCAGAAGCCCCACCTGCGGGAAGCCTTCCCCGAAGTCCACCAGGAACGGGCCGATCTCTACTGCTACTTCTTCCAGCAGAGCGAGCGGCTGCTCAAGGAGGGCGGGCGCTACGGCATCATCGTCAGCAACAAGTGGCTGAAGGCCCAGTACGGCCAGCCCTCCCGCGCCTTCCTCAAAGCCCGCTTCCAGCTCGACGCCCTCCAGGATTTCGGCGAGCTGCCGGTGTTCGAGGATGCCGCCGTCATGCCCGTGATCCTCCTCGCCACCCGGCGGGAAGCCGGCACCACGGCGGCCCTGCGCTTCGCCCAGATCCCCCGCCTGCCGCACACCGATGCCGAGCTGGACGCCCTGGATGCCGAGCACGGCCACGCTGTCCCCCCCGCCCAGCTCGGCGACGACGCCTGGCTGCTGGTGGATGCGGCCCGGGGCGCCGCCTTCGCCGAACGGAAGCGGAAGGGCCTCCCCCTGCGGGAGTACCTGGGCGACACCCCCATCTGCCGAGGCATCGTGACCGGCTTCAACGAGGCCTTCTGGCTCAGCCAGACCCAGCGGGATGCGCTCGTGGCGGCCAACCCCGAGGCCAAAGCCATCCTCAAGCCCCTGGTCATCGGCGACGAAGTGCGCCGCTGGGCCCTGCGCCAGGACGAGCCCCGCTTCCTCATCTACACGCCAAGGAATCGCTACACCGAAGCCGAGTTCCGGGACCGCTTCCCCGCCGTGGCCCGGCACCTGGACCCCTTCCGCAGCCTCACCCGGAACGGCAAGGCCTTGGGCCTGGACCACCGCGCCACCCGGCAGGCCTGGTTCGAGTTGCAGCAGGCGCAGGAGGCGTACGAGCACTTTTTCGCAAGCGAGAAGATCCTGTGGCCGGAAATTGGATTGGAACCTCGATGGATGCTGGAGGCGCTGGGACAATCGGCCCATCCAAACAACAAGTGCTTTTTCATCCCATCCAAGGACCTCCATCTACTCGGCACACTGAACGCCACCTCCACCTGGCGCCACCTCCGCGAAATCGCATCATCGCTGGGCTCCCCCACTGACGGCGGGCGCCTCGAATTGCGTGAGCACACCATCGAAAAGCTCTTCATACCGCAACCTTCGCAGAAGGTTGCGCAGCTCACCGAGCGCCTGCTGGCCCACGCCACCACCCTCGAACAGCACCGTCACGCCTTCCTCCGCTTCCTACGCCAGGACGCGCCTTGGCAGCTCGGGACCGTGGGTGAGAAGCTGGGCGCCTTCTGGGAACTGGAGGAGGCTACGGCGCTGGCGGAGGCCCTGAAGCGCCGGAACCGAAAGCTCAAGGAGCCCACCCTGGGCGACCGCGACTTCTTCACGCGCGCCTGGCGCGAGGCCCGGGAACCGATCCTCGAGCTGCGCGCGACGATCGCGAAGCTGGAAACAGAATTGGAGGCCGCCGTGGACGCGGCCTGGGAGGCCTGATGGCCTGAGTCCGCCACGCCACAGACCACCACGCACCGCTATGATGAACCCGGAAACCGCCCCATGAACCCGATCCAGGAAGCCCAGCTTGCGGAGATTCGCGACACCATCATCCGGGAAGTGCATCCGCGGATGATCATCCTGTTTGGATCCCAGGCCCGGGGCGATGCGCGCGCTGACTCCGATCTGGATCTGCTCATCGTGGACGAGGCGAATCCCCAGGAAGGCCGCCGGGCTCGCCTGGGCCGCCTCTACTGCGCCCTTGGCCATGTGGCCGTTTCCAAGGATCTTCTGCTCTACACACCGGAGGAAATCGAGACTTGGCGCGACTCGAAGAACCACATCATTGCCCGGGCGCTCCAGGAAGGAAGGATCCTCTATGAACGCGCCTCCTGAAGCACGGCGGATCTTCGCCATGGCCATGAAGGACTGGCAGGCCCTTCAGGGCATGCTGGAGTCGCCCCTGTTCGCGGATGAAATCGTCGGCTTTCACGCCCAGCAAGCCATCGAAAAAGCGCTGAAGGCTTGGCTCTCGGCCCTTGGATTCGAACCTCCCCACACCCATGATCTCGGTCGGCTGCTGTTGGCGCTGGAGGATGGGGGGGCCGAAGTCATCGCGTTCCGCAGCCTGGCGGCTTACAGCGCCTTTGGCGTGCAGTTCCGGTACGAAGCCTTCGAAGATGACTCCGAGGAGATCCTGGATCGCCTCAAGGTGATCGAAGAGGTCGGCTTCCTGCTTCGGACTGTGGAAGCCCATTTACCCGATTGATCTGGCTGACCATGCGCCCTCTTATCAACAGGTACCACCCATCCCGCGGCTTGATCCGGCCTCTGGGTGACCCGATGGCGACCTTCGAAACGGATCTGAACGCCGTGCTGGACGCGGCTTGGGAGGCGTGATGGCCCAACCCCTGGTCTCAAAACCATCCCAGAACGCCGCGCCCCCCCTGCCGGCCCAGGCCCTGGAGCTGGCCGCCGGATTCCTCGGCCACCGGGGCGCCGCCCGCCCCGCGAGCAGCCTGGCCTGGACCGTGGCGGCTGGGCTTTCCTCCCTGTCCGCCGATGCCCCCGATCAGTCGGGTACCCGGATGCTGAGCATGAACCAGGATCAGTGGCTCGACGCCCTCTTCAGCGACTGGCGCATGGGCGCCTGGGACAAGCGGGAGCGAGAGGCGGCCCTTTCCCTGATCCAGCTGATGGTCAACCATTCGCGGGCCATCCTGCCGCGGCTCCCGGCCTTCCCCGCCCGCCCCCTCCTCACGGACGCCGTGCTCGACAAGCTGTGGGCCCACCTGGATTTCGCAGGCTGGCGCCTGATGCGCTTTTTGGAGGATCCGGACCTGGAGCCGCTCGTAGATGCCGAGGAGGCAGTGCTGGCCCCCCTCTGGGAGGGGGTTGATCTGCTTGAGCAGTTCGGGCTGATGAGGGAAAAGGCCTATACGGACCAGGGCGCTTCGGCCCAGGACTACACCGAGGAGCTGGCCCAGCACCTCCTGCGGCTGCACCAGGTCCTGGACGCTGCGGCGCAGAAGGCGGGCCGCGATCCCCTGGGCTGGGCCGTTCCCGACTACCGCCGCTTCGCGGGAACGCCTGTGCCCCTGCCGCCGGGCCCCAGGGGCCCGGTGTTGCCGGAGGCCCTGGCCACGGATTTCAGGAAGGCCCTGGAATCCCGCGCGTGTTCGCGCCCTCTGGCCTCCCTGGGCCCGCTGCTCGGGTGGTACGGCGCCCTGAAGGAGGCCCTGGAGCCGGGCTGGACCTGGTCTCCCGCCCGGGACGGCCGGGAATGCGCCTTCATCGTGTTCGAGTCGGGCCTGGCGGAGCTTTCCCCCTGGACGCCGACCCAGGCCCGGGAGTTGTCGCGCCTCTGCTCGGCCGCCTACGCCTGGTTCAAGGACCAGCCCCTGCCGCCGCTGCCGGACGTTACGCTGGATCCGGCCGATGCCGATGGAACCGCGCTCTGGCAGCACCAGGATGTGCTCTTCCTGGCCGGTTCCGTGCTCGGGGTGGGACTGGGCCTCCTGCCGGAACCCGGGGATGACCGCGCCCTGAAGCGGGCCCGCCGCCTGCGGGACGACTGGTCGGAGGTCCAATCCCTGATCTGGGGTGCCACGTTCCACTGGCCCACCTCCGCCTTGGAGCAGCGCGAATTGCTGGCCACGGCGCTCCTGCTGGCCCTGGGCGCGGTGTACCAGGCGTTCCGGAACGAAATCGCCAAGGTGGACCGGGCCTTCCTGCGCTTTGTGCCCAAGCCGCCGGAATCCCTCCTTCCGGCGGCCAAGAAAGCCATGGTCCGCTTCGGCCGCATCAAGAAACGCTGACCCATGCATCTTCCCTTCACCCACCCCTGGATCCTCGCGCCTGCGGGCCTGCTGGCGCTGGCGGCGCTGGGGCTGGGCCTGCGGGCTCAGCTCCGGCCGGGGCTCGGGGTGCAGGTGGTGGGGCAGCGGCCGGGCTGGCAGGGGCTGGGTATGGCGCTGATGCTGGCGGGCCTGGGGCTGGGTCTGGCGGAACCGCGCTGGGGCCTGCCGGAGTTCCCGCGGCTGACGGTCCATGTGGTGCTGGACGCCAGCCGCTCCATGACGGTGCCCGATGCGGGCGGGCGCAGCCGCTGGGATGCGGCCGTGGCAGCCCTGGACCGCCTCTGGTCCCGCCCCCAGCCGGGCCTGCGCTGGAGCCTGGATCTGCTCACGGGCGACGATGTGCCCATGGAGCCGCCGGGGGAGGACCGCACCCTGCTGCGGGAATGCCTCCAGGCCGTGACGCCGGGCGACGTGGGCTCCCCGGGCACCAGCCTGGGCCGCGGGCTGGCGCAGGTGGCCGCCCAGGCGGACCGGCAGGGCCCCGAAGTGATCCTGCTCCTCGGCGATGGCGAGGAAACCTGGGAAACGCCCCAGGCCGCCCAGGCCCGCGCCACCGAGGCTCTCCGCAAGGCGCACCTTCCCCTCTACGCGCTCGCCTTCGGCGACGGGCAGCCCCACGCGGTGCCCCCGCCACCCGCGCCCCCCCAAGCGCCTTCCGGCCAGGCCCAGCCCACCCCCGCACCCGAGCCCCTGGTCAGCACCGCCCACCCCGGGCTGCTCGCCCGGCTGGCCCAGGCCACGGGCGGCCGCCTGTTCCCCGATGCCGCCACCGCCTCCGCCAGTCTGGAAGCCCTGGCCGCCGGGAAGTTGCCCCTGCCGACGGCCCGTTCCATCCAGCCGGCCCATCCCGAACTGGGCGCCTGGATCGCCCTGGCCGGGTTCCTGCTGTGGCTGGCCTTCGCGGGCCGGCCCATGGCCCGGTGGCGCCCTGTGCTGTTCCTTCTGCTGGGCCTGGCGGCCCCCTCCCTGCGGGCCGGCGACCGCCTCCAGCCCTGGGCGCCTCCGAGCGTGAAGGCCTGGCTGGCCCAGCGGGCCCTGGAATCGGGCGACCTCCCCACGGCCGAACGCTGGCGCCCCTCGGACGGGAAGCCCTCCCATCTGCTGCTGGCCGCCCAGATTGATCTGAAGTCGGGGCAGCCGGAGACGGCGCTCCGCACCCTGGGCCCCCTCACGGGCCAGGGCATGCTGCATCCGGCGCCGATCTGGCGGGCCCCCGCCCTGCTCCTGGCCGCGCGGGCCCTGGTGGCCCTGAAGCGCCCCGAGGAGGCCCGCGCCCTGCTGGAGCGGCTCATCCTGGAGCAGCCCGGCCAGACCGAGGCGGTCCACAACCTCCAGACCCTGATCCAGGACACGAACCCGCCCCCGCCGGATCCGAAGAACCCGCCCCCGCCGCCCCCGCCCCGTCCCAGCCTGGGCGCCCAGCAGGACGAGCTGGAGGGCATCAAGCAGCGACTGCCCACCCCCCCCAAGGCCCCGGCGGGAGTGAAGGACATGTAGCTGCCTCTGCGGGCCCTATGAAAACGGCGGCCCAGGGGCCGCCGTTTTCATGGATGGCCGGAAACCGATCGCTACTTCGCCAGCCAGGCGGCGAATTCCGCTCCGGTGTGGAAGGCGCCCACCTCGCGGCGGACTTCCTTGCCGTTCTCATCGAGAATCACCAGGGTCGGGAAGGCTTCAAGGTTGAACTGCTCGGCCAGCCGGGTACCTTCGGGCACAGGGGTGCGGTCCTTCTTCTGCACCAGGGCCGAGAAGGGCACCACCCGGCGCAGGGCGGCCTGGGCCTCGGGGCTGGGATAGACCTTCTCCTCCAGGTAGCGGCAGGGGGGGCACCATTCGGTCCACAGATCCATCAGGATGAGCTTGTGCTCGGCCTTGGCCCGCTTCAGGGCCGATTGGTAACTGGTTTCCCACTTCGTGGCTCCCTGGGCGGCCAGGGGCAGGGTGAGTAGCAGAAGGGCGGCAAGGGCTTTCATGCAGGAACTCCGGAAGGGCGGACGGCGCCCGAAGGTTTGGATGGCGTGAACGGGGGGACCGTTCCTGGCTTTCCAGAATACTCCGCTAATCCGCCGGGCCGGGCGCCCGTAATCCCATTCTAGCCGGGGGATTCCCGGCACCCCTTAAGGAGCTGGAACGGAATAAGCAATGCCATCGCGCGGGGTGCCGGGCAAGCGAGTCAAGGAGGCTGAGGTTCCAGCGGAGCGGGACTCCGTGAACCGAAGCCGACGCGGGATCGCGCAGCCCGCCACCCCGCGCCCGGAGGGTTGACGCCCATCCGCGCGCCCCGCGGCGTCAGGGCCCTTGAACCATGAACCACATGGCCCTGCGGGCCCTTCCTTCTCGGTATCGCCTGCGGCGATACGCGAGACGAACGGATATCTGCGGATGCATCGCGGCTGGGCGTCAACGATGGCAACGATTATTCCGTTCCAGCTCCTAACCACGGAGGCCGCCATGCGCGCCGTCATGCTTTCGCTGGCCCTTGCGGCCGGCCTCGCCCTTCCTCTACCCGCCCAGCAGGCGGCGCGCTTCCTCAAGGTGGACATCGTCTCCAAGTCGTTCCATGCCCAGCGCTGCAAGACAGTCGCCGATCCCACCGAGATCCACATTCGCATGCCGGTGAGCCTGGCCAGCAGCATCCTGGATATGGCCGGAAACAGTGAGATCAAGGTCCACGGGGAAACCCGCAAGGGCCTGAAGCCCGAGCAGCTCCAGCAGCTCCTGCGGGATGCCAAGCCAGGCGATCTCCTGCTGGAAGTCACCACGGACAAGGGCGATCACATCCGCGTCACCATCGAGTAGCCGGGAGCCCCGTCCGCGCCTCACAAGCCCCGCCCCGGCGGGGCTTCATCGTTGTACGCTGGGGCCATGGAATCGAAGACCGAACTCCGGGTGCGCTACGCCGAAACGGATGCGATGGGCATCGTCCATCACGCGACCTACCCGGTATGGATGGAACTGGGCCGCAGCGATTTCCTGCGGGAGCTGGGGCAGAGTTACGCCGAATGGGAGGCCCAGGGCGTCCGGCTGGTGGTGAACGAGATTCGCGTGCATTTCCGCGCCCCGGCCCGCTACGACGAACTGGTGGAGGTCCGCACCCGGTTGGCGGAGGCCGGCCGGCGGCGCATCGTCTTCCACTACGACATCACCCGGGACGGGACGCTGCTCGCCGTGGGCGAAAGCACCCATCTGGTGGCCGGCTCGGACGGCCGGGCCCGGGTGCTGCCGGAGGATCTCCTGGCGCTGATTCAGCGGGACTGAGCCAGACAGAGGGCCAGCATCCGGCCCAGGGCATCCATGAGCCGGCGGCGGTCCGCATCGAAGGCATCCCGTTGGAAGCTCTGGAAGCTCAGGAGCCCCATGGGGTGCTCGCCCCAGCCCAGCGGAAGGCCGTACCAGGAGTGGGGAATGAGCCCCGTGGCCTGCTCGGCGGCGGTGAGCAGACTCCCTGCGGCAAGCCCCTCCTCCAGGGTCCGGATGTAGATCGGACGGGCGGATTCCAGCACCCGTTCAGAGAGGCCCGCGCGCTCTGACAGGCGCCGGGAGGGATGGACCCGGGCCCGCCCCCCTTCGTGGTAGAGCACGAAGGTGAGGCGGTCCGCCTCCCAGTCGGCCAACGCCAGAAAAAAACAGGCCAGCCCCAGGGGCTTGAAGCAGAGTTCCAGCAGGGTTTCGGCCAGGGCCAGGGGACTCATCCCCGGCTGCAGACGCTCGGCAGCGGCCAGCAGGAGATCGCGCTCCCCGTCCAGGTGGCGCGCCAGCTCCCGGGCATCCTCGAGCTGGGTCTTCAGTCCGGCCGCCTCCTCCTCCGCCAGGCGCAGGCGTTCGGCCTGCTCGCGCAGGGCCTCGTCCGTGCCTTTGGTGCCGAATAGCCCCATGGGGGAACCTTTTGGAGGGATTCAGAAGCCTGAATGATGGTTTCCTAGAAGCATGAAGATGAGGCGACCGCTCTCCCTGTTCAATACCCTGACACGGAAAGTTGATGAAGTCGTGCCGGTGGAGCCGGGCATCATCCGCCTGTACACCTGCGGGCCCACCGTCTACAACGTGGCCCACATCGGCAACTTGCGGACGTTCCTCTTCCAGGATCTGCTCAAGCGCGCCTTCCAGGCCGCGGGCCACGAAGTGCGCCACTGCATGAACATCACGGACGTGGAGGACAAGATCATCCGCGATTCCCAGGGCGGCCTGCCTGCGGAGGCCTCCAATGAGGCCCGCCACGCCGCCATGAAGGCCCTCACGGAGCGGTTCACGGCGCTGTTCCTGGAGGATCTGGAATCCCTGCGCATCCAGCGGGCCACCTACCTGCCGCGCGCCACGGAATACCTGCCCCAGATGATCCGCCTCATCCAGGAGCTGGAGGCCAGGGGCTTGGCCTACGTCCGCGAAGGCAGCGTCTACTACCGCATCGCTGGCCTGCCCCAGTACGGCTGCCTGGCCCACCTCGATCGCGAGGGCATGAAGACCGGCGCCAGCGTGGACGCCGACGAGTACGAGCGCGATTCCGTCACCGACTTCGTGCTGTGGAAGGCTGCCAAACCCGGCGAACCCTGGTGGGACAGCCCGTGGGGCCCCGGTCGGCCCGGCTGGCACATCGAGTGCTCGGCCATGGGCATGGAACTGCTGGGCGGGCGGGTGGACATCCACAGCGGCGGGGTGGACCTGATCTTCCCCCACCACGAGAACGAGATCGCCCAGAGCGAGGGCTGCCTGGGCCATCAGTGGGTCAACCACTGGGTCCACGGCGAGTTCCTCATGGTGGAAGGACAGAAGATGTCCAAGAGCCTGGGGAACTTCTTCAGCCTGCGCGATCTCATGGCCAAGGGGGTGGATCCCATCGCCTTCCGCTACGCCATCCAGAGCAACCACTACCGCAAGGTGTTGAACTTCAGCTTCGAGGGCCTGCGGGCCGCGGAGAATGCGCTGAAGCGCATCCGCGCCTTCCGCACGCGCATGGAGGGTGAAGGCCAGGCCGGCGGTGGCCCCTGGAAGGAAGCGGTAGAGCCGATCGCCCGCGTCGAGCAGGCCCGGGCGGCCTTCTGGGCGGCCCTGGCCGATGACCTGAACACCCCCGAGGCCCTGGCGGCGCTGTTCACGCTCATCAGCGATCTCAACGCCCAGGATGACCACGTGGCCCTCACCCGCGAGGAACGCGACGCGGCCCTGGCCTTCCTCGACGAGACCGATGCCATCTTCGCCGCCTGGCCCCACGAGGAGGCCAGCCTCGATGCCGAGGTGGAGGCCCTCATCGAGGCCCGTCGCGCCGCCAAAGCCGCGAAACAGTGGGCCGAGGCGGACCGCCTGCGCGACCAGCTCAAGGCCCTGGGCATCGTCCTGGAGGACCGCAAGGACGGCACCACGGGGTGGCGGCGGGGCTGATGCGGGCCCTCTTCGGCATCGCCCTTCTGCTGACCCTCGTCGGCGGAATCTTCACCTACCTGGCCCGGCGCTCCATGGCCCTCTGCCCCGCCCTCGCGCGACATCCCGGCGGCGTCTGGGGCTTCCTGGCCGGCTTCCTGGCGCTGATGATCCTGGTGCCGCTGGTCAACCGGCTCACGGGCCACCGGCTGGATGCCCTCTACGGGCTGAGCTATGGGCTGTTCGGCTTCGTCAGCACCTACCTCCTCTACCTCGCCGCGGCGGATTTCATCCAGTTCCTGCTCCGGCGCTTCGCCCACGCGCCCGCGCAGACCGGCGCCTGGGCGGTGGGCCTGGCGCTGGCGGCGGCCCTGGCCTCCTGCCTCGCGGGCCTCGTCCCGGCCCTCCGCCAGCCGCCTCTGAAAAGGGTGGAGGTGCCCATCCACGGGCTGCCCGAGGGGCTCGATGGTTTCCGCATCGTCCAGGTGTCGGACCTCCACCTGGGGCCCCTGGTCCCGGCCCGCAAGGTGGAGCGCCTCGCTGCGCGCATCAACGGCCTGCGGCCCGACCTCATCGCCGTCACCGGCGATCTCGTGGATGGCGAGGCCGATGGCGTGCGGACCAAGGTCGAGCAGCTGGCGAGCCTCCGCAGCACCCACGGCGTCTGCTTCGTCACGGGCAACCACGAGTACTACTCAGGGATCGCGAAGTGGCTTCCGGTGCTCCACGGGATGGGCTGGACCGTCCTCGACAACGCCCACGAGGTGGTGCTGCACCGTGGCAGCCCCCTGGTGGTGGCGGGAATGCCCGATCCCGCCGCGCGTGGGCGCCGGGGCACGGGGCGGGGACCGGATCTCGCGATGGCCCTGGCCGGCGCACCAGAGGGCGCCCCGATCCTGCTGCTCTTCCACCCGCCCACGGGGTACGAAGCCGCCGAGAAGGCCGGCGTCAGCCTCCAGCTGTCGGGCCACACCCATTCCGGCCAGTACTTCCCCTGGAGCCTGGTGGTGCGCTCCCTCTACCACTTCCCGCGCGGCCTGCACCGGTTCGGCGGGATGTGGATCTACACCAGTGTCGGCACCGGCTTCTGGGGCCCGCCCAACCGGTTCCTCGTGCCGCCGGAGTTGACACTCCTGGTGCTGCGGAGGGCCTGAGCCCTCAGAGCGCCGCCAACACCGTCTCCGGTTCCAGTTCCTCCAGGCACTGCCGCCGCTGGCAGGCGCGCTCGCGGCAGGGGGCGCAGGCGATGCCGGTGCGCAGGACGCGGCCCGCGCCCTCGGGCAGCCCCGCCACCACGGGATCGCTGGAGCCGTAGAGCCCCAGGGCGGGTACGCCGAGCACCACGGCGAGGTGGAGCAGGCCCGTGTCCGGCGCCACCACGCGGTCTGCCCGCCGCACGGCGGCGGCGAGCTGCCACCACGAAAGCCGGGGAAAGGCGGGCACGCCGGTGCGCTCCGGCAGCCAGGCCCGCAGATCCTCCTCCTCGGGGCCGAGGGACCAGCGCAGATCGCAGCGATCTTTCAGCATCCGGGCCAGCTCGATCCAATGGTGCAGAGGCCAGCGCTTGATGGCGCCGCGCCGGGAGGCGCCGGGCACCAGCACCACCCGCGGCTTCGCCGCCTGGGTCCACACAGGTCCCGGATCAGGCAGGGCCACCGTCTTCAGCACGGGTCGGAAGCGGCCGAGCCCCGGCACCCCCCGGCTGCGTCCGAAGGCTTCGGACAACCTCAGGGCCTGGTCGTAGCGGGTCTGGTGGTGGAAGGGCAGCGGATGGGTCTGGAGGGCGCCGGCGAATTCCTTGGTGACGCCGTCGCCCCAGCGCTCGGGGATGCCCGCGAAACGGGGGATCAGAGCCGCCTTCAGGATGCCGTGGAAATCCAGGCTGGCCTCGCAGTCCCGGAGTTCGGCCGCGACGCGACGCAGCTCGCGATGCGCCGAAAGGGGATTCGAGAGCCGCTTCCGCTGCACGATCACCGGTTCCAGCCAGGGCAGCGGTTCCAGCAGGAAGGCGTGGCGATCCTCCACCACGGCCCTCAGGCGCGCCTCCGGAAAGGCCTCGTGCAGGTTCGCCCAGGCCGGCAGCACCCGCAGGATGTCACCCAGGGCTGAGAGGCGGACCAGGGCCAGGTTCACGGCCGGACCCCGGGCGCCGATGGGAGGGAAGCGGCTCCCCGCCCGGGGCGCTCCGCACGAATCAGGTAGGCTGCTTTCATGAAATCCCTGAGACCTTTCAAGCCCTTCGCCAAAGACCAGTCGAAGAACCCGCCCCCGACGAACCTGCTGGACCGGCTGCTCCGGCGCTTCTCCAGGGTAGCCTACGGCTTGGCCGTGCTGCTCATGTATGCCCTGGCCTCCACAGCGCTGGGATTCGCCCTGGCGCCCGCCCTGTGGATCTGGGAGCAGATGGTGCGCCTCTCCCGGCACTTCCCCGGCGCGCTCCACTGGTTCGCGGAGGGCTTCTCCCTGGCCCTGTGCTTCTTCATCTTCGGCCTCTGCCTGCTGGTGGTCATCCCGATCTACAACTGGGTGCTGCCCACCCGCGTGAGGCCCTTCAAGGGCGGCTATTACACCCTGCAGGCCCTGCCCTGGTTCCTGCACAACGGGCTGTTCTACCTGGTGCGATTCACCTTCCTGCCCTTCGTGACCCTCACGCCCTTCGGCGTGTGGTTCCTGAAGGCCATGGGCATGAGGATCGGCCGCCACGCCTTCATCAACACCGAGTACATCAGCGACCCCCAGCTCATCACCCTTGGCGACGACGCGGCCCTGGGCGGCAGCGTGCGGATCTTCGCCCACTACGGCGGCGGCGGAAACCTCGTCATCGCCCCGGTGAAGGTAGGACACCGCGCCACCCTGGGCCTGGCCTGCTGCGTCATGGGCGATGTGATCATCGGGGATGACGCCACCATCCTGCCCCACAGCGTCCTGCTGCCGGGGAGCCGGGTGGGGGCGGGGGAGACCTGGGGCGGCGTCCCCGCGCGCAAGATCGAGCGCGAGGAGATGGAGCGCATCAAGACCGAGATCCGGGGCCTGTCCGAGACCCTGGGCTGACGCCGCCTGCGGTCGGGAACAATCCGGCCTTGGCAGAACTAAATTCCATTGAGACAATGGCCGCTTCCCCCCGGTGGGGTCTTTCCTGGGCGTGCCATGAATCTGTCCCGCATCCTGCTCCCGGCTGTCTTCCTGCCCTCGGCCCTGGTGGCCCAAGCCCCGGCTGCCGCTCCGGCCCCAGCCCCGTCCCTCGGGGATCAGGTCCGGGCGACCCGGCCCGTCGTCGAGCAGCTCATGGCCGCGTATCAGTTCCAGGATGCCCTCCAGAAGGCCCAGGCTCTGCTCCCTGCCACCCCCCCGCCCTTCGACAAGACCAACAACCAGACCATGCTGGAGAGTTGCATCCGCGCCATGGATCTGGGCCAGGCCTACCGTTTGGCGGTGGAGGCCGCCGATGCGGCCGGCCAGTGGGAACAGGCCCTCGCCTACGCCCAGCAGGCCAAGGCTGTCGCCGGGGCGTGCTACCCGGCCATCCAGGATCCCTTCACCAAGATGGTGGCCTACTACAAAGCGGATGGCGTGAAGGCCCAGCAGACGCTCACCGAGAACGCCAAGGACATCGCAGCCCTGAAGGCCAAGACGACCCTCGATCCCGGCGAAAAGCAGGAGCTCGGCCTCGCTCTCGGCGTCGAAAAGACCTTGGCCACCGACACCAAGTGGGCCAAGTTCTTCCAGACCTATCTGGATGCGGCCAAGGTGGAGACCACTGCCTACGACGGCCTGATCACCGTGATGCAGAGCAAACTGAAGAGCGAAGCCGATCAGATCGAGGCCTACAAGGCGGGCAAGGGGGACAAGCTCAAGTGGGTGGCGGCCGTGATGTCTGATCCCGCCTACCTGAAGGCCCAGGGCGACACCGCCGGCCAGCTGCGCTGGCTGAACCGCCTGGCGGTGCTGGATCCCGACAACAAGAAGGTCGCGCATGAGATCGGCGTCCTCACGGGCAAGATCCATGAACCTGCGCCCCGGCGGGTGATCCGCAGGAAGAAGTAGGCTTCACAGAGAACCCGGGCCTCGAGGCTGTACCCTGGTCCGATGGCCCGCCGTCTCCCCTCCCGTCCCGCCGCCCGCCCGCCCCGGCCCACTGACACCCGAAGTTCCGTCCCAGGCCCGCGGGGCCCGGGGCTTCGGCCTTTCGAAACCTTCGAGGCCACCTTCCTGGGCCACCCGGAAGGCGCGGGCGGTTTCCTGCGGGTTCCCGGGCTGCCCAAGGGACCGGGGATGGATCCGGTCGTGGATTGGCAGGATGCCCATGGCGCCATCCATGGCGACCGTGTCGTGGCCGAGATCAGCGGCGAGGGCTGGGACGGCCGCCTCAAGGCCCGCATCCTGGAGGTCAAGGGCCGGGGCGAAATCCCCCTGCCCGGCACCCTCCAGAAACAGCCCTGGGGCTGGCGCGTGGTACCCCTGGAGCCCCGGCTGCCCCAGGTGATCGCCGTGCCCGCCACGGAGCTGGCGGAAGATGGCGAGCTGGTCAGCGTGCGGCTGGATGCGGATCCCGAGGCCAAGCAACTGCGCGGCACCGTGGTGGCCCGCCTCGGCAAGAAGACCGACCTGCGCATCGAGAACCGCCTGACCGCCGCCCTCTTCAACCTGCGCACCGCCTTCCCCGATGCCGTGATGAGGGAGCTGGCGCCTTTCCCCACTACGATCCCGGCCGAATGGATCACAGGCAGAGAGGATCTCCGCGAGGTGCTCACCTGCACCGTGGATCCCCCCACGGCGAAAGATTTTGACGACGCCATCAGCCTGGAGGTGCTGCCCCCCTCCGAAGGCGGCGGCTGGATCCTGGGTGTCCACATCGCCGACGTGAGCCACTACGTGACCGAGGGCGGGCCCCTGGACGAGGAGGCCCGGCTGCGCGGCACCTCAGTGTACTTCCCGGATGAGGCCATCCCCATGCTGCCCGAGCGACTCAGCGGAGAGCTGTGCAGCCTCCGGGAGGGCGTGGACCGCCTCACCCTGACGGCCTGGATGACGATCTCGCCCGACCTCGAGGTGGTGGAATCGCGCCTTTCCGAAAGCGTCATCCGCAGCGGGAAACGCCTCACCTACGACGAAGTGAAGGAGGCCAGCCTTGACCTCTCCAGCCGCAAGCGGGCCGAACTGGGCGGCTCCCTCTGCGACCTGCTGGACCAGTCCCTGGTGCTGTCCCGCCAGCTCACCACCAAGCGCCTGGGCCGGGGCGCCATGAACCTGGATACCGAGGAGGCCGAGTTCATCTTCGACGCCGAAGGCCGCCCGGCTGACGCGCGCCGCTACCCGCGCCACGATGCCCACCGGATGATCGAGGCGTTCATGCTGCTCGCCAACGAGGCCGTGGCACGCTTCTTCACCCGGAAGAAAATCCCCACCCTCTACCGTGTCCATGACGAGCCCGATCCCCTGAAGCTGGAGGTCTTCGCGGAAGTGGCGCGCACTTTCGGCCTGCTGAAACCCAAGGAGGTGCCCACCCCGGACCATCTCAACGCCATGCTGGACAAGGTGCGGGGCGGCCCCTTGGAGGCGATGATCAACACCCTGCTGCTGCGCAGCCTGAAGCGGGCGGAATATTCAGCCGACAACATCGGCCACGCGGGCCTCGCCCTCCAGGACTACCTGCACTTCACCAGCCCCATCCGCCGCTACCCGGATCTCATCGTCCACCGCCTGCTCCGGAAGGTGCTCCGCGGCCAACCCCTCCCGGAGGGCCTCCACAGCCACCTGGCCGTCCTGGCCAAGGGCGCCAGCGATGCCGAGCAGAAGGCCACCGAAGCCGAGCGGGAGAACGACAAGTGGAAGGCCTGCCTCCTGATGAAGGACAAGGTGGGCCAACGGTTCAAGGGCCGCATCCAGGGCTTCTCCGCCAAGGTGGCCTTCATCACCCTGGACGCCCCCTTCGTGGAGGTGGGCGTGCCCATGGGCGCCCTGGGGGGGAACTTCTGGGTGGATGAGCACCGCACCAAGGCCACGGGTGTGCGCGGGTCCGTGGTGCTCACCCTCGGCGATGCGGTGGTGGTGGAGATCACGGCCGTGGACGAGGATCTGCGCCGCATCAGCGCCTGGCTCCTCGAAGCCGAGGGCCAGGATGAGCATGGCAAGGCCTTCACCTTCGCCCCGGTCCTGGCGGCGCCCGCCCGGCTGGGCGAAGGCGATTTCGAGAAACCCCGCACGGGACGCGCCCAGGGCCGCACCGGAGGCGAGCGCAGCCGGCGGACGGAAAAGCCCCAGGGACGGCCGCCCCGGAAGGTCCGGGAAGCGCGACCCAAGCCGCCCAAAGGCAGTGTCCGTGGCGGTGCCAAGCGGAAGCCCAAATGATGCCGCCGGCTTCTCCGTCCCGCTGCCTGGGCGTGGATCCCGGCTCCCTGGCCTGCGGCTGGGCGGTGGTCGAGCGCACTGGTTCCCGGCTCGCGCTGATCGAATCCGGCGTCATCCGCAATCCGCGGGGAGCGGATTTCGACCAGCGCTGCCTGCTCATCCACCGGCGCCTGAGCGAGGCCATCGCCGCCCACCAGCCGGATTTCATGGCGGTGGAATCCCCGTTCGTGGAGAAGAACGCGGCCACGGCCCTGAAACTGGGCCAGATTCGCGGCGGCATCCTGCTCACCGGGGCCCTGCACGGCCTGCCCGTGGGCGACTACAACCCCATGCAGGTGAAGAAGGCCGTCAGCGGCTACGGCTGGGCCGCCAAGGACCAGGTGGGGAAGATGGTCATGACCCTGCTGAACCTCACGGACCCGCTCCCTGCGGATGCCGCGGACGCCGCCGCCGTGGCCATCGGGCACCTGCTGGCCACCCGGCGGGGATAATCTCAACGAGGGGGGACCGCCTGCTCGCGGTCGGCTCGCGATGTCCCCCCTCGTGCACCCCCACAGGCTGCCCCGGCCGAGCCGGGACACCCTGTCCGACCTCAACGAGGAGGGACCGCCTGCTCGCCCCCCCCGGTTTGCGCCGTCCCCCCGCCAGCGCTACGGCTTCGGTTTCACCATCTGGCAGCGGAACGTGTTCCAGGGGCCCTCAAGCATGACCCGCGCCTCGCCCCGCCAACCGAGGCCAGGCTCCTCACAGCGGATGAGCAGGGTCGTCCCGGGTTTGGGGGCCCGCAGCAGGATCCTCGGCCGCGCCTCGGCCCAGGGCCCCACGGTATAGGTTCCATCCGGATTCTTGGCCCCGAAGGTCATGGTCCCGAGCGGCTTGGCATCCCCCACCGGCAGGAGGTCCACCTTCAAGTTGCCGCGCTGGCTGGTGCGGAATTGCACACTCAGCCGGTCCCCGCTCAGCCGCCGGATGACGCCCTGGACTTCGCCTTCCGCCAGCGGGGTTTCCGGCTGCACGGCCTTGGCCGCCAGGACATCCATGACCAGCGCCCGGTAGCGGGTGGCCTCCTCGGTGATGTGCCCCCCGTCCAGGGCCTTCTCGCCGCAGTTGTAGGCTGCCACGGCCTTCTGGGTATCGCCGTGATAGCGGTCCAGGAGGAAGCGGAGGTACTTCACCCCCGCGGCGGTGACCTGGTCCCGGTCGTTCAGATCCTTCGCACCGAAGGCGCGGGCGGTCTCCGGCATCACCTGGAGGAGGCCGCGGGCGCCGGTGGAACTCGTGGCCGAGGGGTCGAACCCGCTCTCCACCCAGGCCATGCTCCGCAACAGCTGGGGATCCACGCCTTCCTGGGCGGCGAGGGCATCCAGACGCGCCACCGCCCCGGCGGGAACAGGGATGGGAGAAGGCGCCGGAACCGCGGCCCGCAGGGCGAGCACGGTGCAGGGCACCAGGAGCAGGGTGAGCAGGCTCCAATGGGCCCTCGCGGAAGGCCGGGGTGAAAGCAGGCGTTGGATGCGGGTGCGCAAGTGTCCTCCTCGGGCCGCAAGGACCGGGAACGGGTGCTGTGGAAGCACAGGCTGGAGATCATCCAGCGCGTTGAGGGCCAGGGCCAGGCGCCGCGGTTCGCCCAGGGTCTTGGCCGCCAGCTGGTCGGCGAGTTCTTCGCGCTCGGCCCGGATCCGGGCCGAGAGCCACCAGATGGCTGGGTGGAAGAAGAGCAGGGTCTCGACAACTCCCTGGAAAAGGTTGCTGAGGACATCGAGGCGGCGCACATGGGCCAGCTCATGGGCCAGGAGCGCTTCCAGGTAGTCGGAAGGCAGGTTCGTGAATACGGCCACCGGGAACAGCACCATCGGTTTCCAGAAGCCGATCACCATGGGCGTACTCCCCCGCGCCGTCAGCATCAGGCCGACGGGGCGTCGTAGGCCCAGGCGCAGCGCAAGCGCATCCAGGCTGCGCTGCCATTCGGCGGGAGCCGGGGTTCCCTGCCGCTTCCAGCGCAGGCTAAGGGCGTAACCGCCCCCCAGGCGCAGCGCCATGAGGCTCGCGCCCACCGCCCAGAGAAGGACCAGGATCGGCAGCCGGGGCTCCACATAGGCTTCCCAACGGCCCCACAGGGGCATGGACACCGCGGCCAGGCGAGGGAGGTCGGTCGCAGCCGTCTCCAGGGAACGGAGATCCATCAGGCCGAGCCCCGACTCGACCGGCGCCGGGTGATAGGCATGCCAAGCCGTGGCAAGGGGCACCAGCAGACAGAGGCCCAGGGCCAGGCCATGCGCCCTGTGGCGGGCGTGGTCCCGCAGGAACAGGCCGCCCAGGGCCGCCAGCAGCACGAGGAGGCTGTCCTGCCAGAGCGCGTGGATCAGCGCCCAGCCGAGGATCTGAACGACCGGGTTCATCGTTCCTCCGGACCGAGCAGCTCCCGGATGCGGGCCTTCTCCTCGGGGCTGACCTTGCCGGAATGGAGCGCGGAAAGCACCAGAGCCGCCGCGGAACCCCCAAAGAGCCGCTCCGTCAGATCCGCCACCAGGCCCCCCTCCATGGTGGCCCGGCTGTGGACGGGCGCATAGACATGGCTGCGCAGGCTCTCATCGCGCGTCACCAACCCTTTTTCCAGCATGACCTGGAGCATCCGCAGCACGCCGGTGTAGGCGTACTCCTCTTTCCGAATCAGATGGGCGTGGACCTCCTTGACGGTGGAGGGGCCCAGTTCCCAGAGAATGCACAGGAACTTCAGCTCCACTTCGGTCGGTTTGAGGGGACGGCGCATGGGGCCTCGTACACAAGATGGTCTAGACATACTTGTGTAGTTCATTACCCCTGTCAAGCCTGGGCAACGAAAAGGGGCACCCGTTTGGGTGCCCCCAGGTGTCTCGGCCTTTCCTGGAGTTCGAAAGGCTGGAAGGGGCTGGCGTGAACGGTCGCCCCGCGGGAGGAAGGAGGAACTCTTCCCGCCCCAAGGCTAGGCCGCTCTCCAGGCCGTGCAAGAGCGGCCGTTCCAGCTCCTCAGGGCTGGGTGATCATGCCCGGACGGTAGGGGAGGTAGCCGGGCTCCCACTGGGCCTTGCGCACAATCCGGGCCAGGGTCTCGTCATCCACCAGGCGGCCCAGCCCAGCCTCGCGCGCGGCCATGCCCACGGCGACGGCCACCTTCGCCGAAACCTCGCGGATGTCCTTCATTTCGGGGAGGAGGAGCCCCCGGGCTTCCTGCTCGGGCGTGACGAAGGCGCTGATGGCCTTGCTCCCGGCCAGGATCATGGCATCGGTGACCCGGGTGGCCCGGCTGACCAGGGAGCCCAGGCCGATACCGGGGAAGATGTAGAGGTTGTTGCACTGCGACGCCTGGAGCGTCCGCCCGCCCCACGCCATCGGTGGGAACGGACTGCCCGTCGCCACGAGCCCCTTGCCATCCGTGGCTTTCCAGACGGCCTCGGGAGAGCACTCGCACTTGTGCGTGGGGTTCGAGAGCGCCATCACGATGGGACGCTCCGTGTGGCGCGCCGTCTCCGCCAGGATCGCGTCGCTGAAGAGCCCCGACTGGGCCGTGACGCCGATGAGCACCGTGGGCTTCGCGTTGCGGACCACATCGGCCAGGCCGATGCGGTTGGGATCGTCCAGTTTCCAGCCTTCCACCCAGGCGCGGCGCTGGGTCAGAGGCTTCTGCGGCTCTTCCAGCAGGGGATCGTCCTCGATCAGCAGGCCCTGCATATCCACGGCGAAGATGCGCCGGCGGATCTCCTCCTCGGCCAGCCCTTCCTCCTTCAGCAGGGCGCGGATGTTCAGGCAGATGCCGGTGCCGGCCTGGCCCATGCCCACCACCACGAAGCGCTCATCCTGGAAACGGCTCTTCTTGATGCGCATCGCGGTCATGAGGGCCGAGAGGGCCGTGGCCCCGGTTCCCTGGATGTCATCGTTGAAGGAGAGGATGCGTTCCCGGTAACGATCAAGGTTCTTGAACGCCGTCTGTTTCCCGAAGTCCTCCCACTGGAGCAGGGCGCCGGGGAAGTTCCGGCGGACCCCCAGGACGAACTTCTCTACGATCGCCTCGTACTCCGCCCCGCGCAGGCGCGGATGCCGGTAGCCCAGGTAGAGCGGATCTTCCAGAAGGCGCGGGTTGTTCGTGCCCACATCCAGGCTGATGGGCAGACAGACCGCCGGATGCACCCCCCCCGCAGCCACGTAGAGGCTGACCTTTCCGACTGGGATGCCCATGCCGTCCGACCCCAGATCCCCGAGCCCGAGGATGCGCTCGCCATCCGTCACCACGATGAGGTTCACCATCGGCTGGGAGAGGCTCTGGAAAATCTGGTCAATGTTGGCGATGTTCTCCGGCGTGATGTAGATGCCCCGGTAGCGCCGCTGGATATGGCTCATCTGCAGGCAGGCCTGGCCCACGGTCGGCGTGTAGATGATGGGAACCATCTCTTCCAGATGGTTCAGGAGCAGACGGTAGAAGAGGGGCTCGCTGCGATCCTGCAATCCGGAGAGGTAGATGTACCGTTCCATGTCTTCGGTTTTTTTCTGGTAGGCCTGGTAGGCCCGTTCCGCCTGGGATTCCAGCGTGGATATGCCCGACCGGAGCATCCCGTCCAGTCCCAGGCTCATCCGCTCCTCGGCCGTGAAGGCCGACCCCTTGTTCAAGTGGGAGTCGTTCAGCAGCTGGCGCCCCCGCAGACGAACTTCGTAATAGTCCTCTCCGGTCAACGGATCCTTCTTGAGGATGAAGGTCTTCATGGCTGCCCCTTGTCGTGGGCGTCCCGTCGCGACCCGGCGCCGCTGCGGGCGCGGGAGGGCCGCAACCAGCGGCGCGAAAACGCCAGTGTAGCCCCAGCTTCCAGCGGGCCTGGGTCACAGACCCATCTCAGGCGAGCAGGTTCGCCAAGGCGGCAGGCTCCGTCACCGGCGCCGCGCAGGTCTGGCCCCGGCAGACGAACGCCACGGGGCGCCCCTCGCGGGGCCAGCGGTCGCAGTGGAGCGGCAGCGCCTGATTCGCGGCCGCCGACACCACCCGCCCGGGCAGGAAGCAGCGATGGACCTCGGCCAGCAGGGCCCGCGTGGCCGGCAGATCCGGATCTCCGGCGATCACGATGGCCAGGGGCTCCTGGACGAGCTGTCCGAGAACCCCCAGCAGACCCAGGCAAGCCCGGGGCGCGCGCGCCATCCAGGGCCCGAAACAGCGGAGGATGCCCTCCGCAGCCGCCTCGAAATCCGCGCGCTCCAGGTGCCGCGCGAGCCGCAGCAGCGCCCGCGCGGCGAGGGTGTTGCCCGAGGGCACCGCGTTGTCGAAACCCGGTTTCTGGCGGAACAGAAGGTCCGCCTGCCCCGCTTCGGTGCTGAAGAAGCCCCCGCCTCCGGCATCCAGGAAGCGGCTCAGCATCGCCTCCGCCAGGTCTTCCGCCCAACGCAGCCACTCGGGGTTGAAGTCCGCCTCGAAGAGATCCACCAGGCCCTCCGCCACGGCGCCGTAGTCCTCCAGGAAGGCCGGCGTGTGGGCCTTCCCGGCCCGCCCGACGCGCAGGAGGCCGTCCCCGGTCCAGAGTCCCCGCCGCAGGAAAGCCGCGCAGGCCTGGGCCGCATCGAGGTACCGAATGTCGCCCAGCACCTGGTAGCCGCGGGCCAGGGCCGAAAGCGCCAGACCGTTCCAGGCCGCCAGCACCTTGTCATCCTTGCCGGGCCGCACGCGCCGGTCCCGCCAGGCGCGCAGGCGCCCGCGCAGGGCCGCATCTTCGCCGGGCTCCAGGGCCGCGCCCTCCGGGCAGGAGAAGCGGTGCACGACGCTGCGGCCGTGCTCGAAGTTCCCCGCCTCTGTGATGCCATAGGCCACGCAGAACCGCGCGCTGTCGGCCTCTCCAAGGGCCTCCCGCACCTCGGCCGGGGTGAAGACATAGAACCTTCCCTCCTCACCTTCGCTGTCCGCATCCTCGCTGGAATGGAACCCGCCGTCGGGATCCCGCAGATCCCGCAGCAGGTAGTCCAGCGTCTCCCGGGCCACCTGCGCGTAGCGCGCCTCGCCCGTGGCCTGGAACGCCGATAGATAGCAGGCGGCCAGTTGGGCGTTGTCGTAGAGCATCTTCTCGAAGTGGGGCACGAGCCACTGATCATCCACGCTGTAGCGCGCGAAGCCCCCGCCCAGGTGGTCGTACATCCCACCCTCCCCCATGGCGTCGAGGGTGCGCAGCGCCATCCGGCGGTCCTCGGCCGTCCCCCGGGCCAGGATCAGCTCCACCGCCATCGGCTGGGGGAACTTGGGCGCCGGGCCGAAGCCGCCCCAGCGGGGATCGAAGGCCCGGCGAAGCTGGGCCAGGGCCGCCTCGATCACGCCCTCGGCGGGCAGGCCGTCGCCACCGGCCACCTCCGCCTGCTGCCGGAGCTCCTCGGCCAGACCCCGGGCTTGGGTCTCCAGATCCCCCCGCTGGGTCGTCCACAGCTCCGCGATGCGGCGCAACAGGGGCACGAAGCCGGGCATCCCGTTCCGGGCTTCCCGCGGGAAGTAGGTGCCCCCGAAGAAGGGCCGCAGATCCGGCGTGAGCCACACGCTCATGGGCCAGCCGCCCCACCCCGTGAGGGCCTGCACCGCGTCCATGTAGAGGTCGTCCAGGTCGGGCCGCTCCTCGCGGTCCACCTTGATGGGCACGAAATGGGCGTTCAGCACCGCCGCCACCTCGGGATGCTCGAAGCTCTCCCGCTCCATGACATGGCACCAGTGGCAGGCGCTGTACCCGATGCTCAGGAAGATGGGCTTGTCCTCCGCCCGCGCCTTCGCCAGGGCCTCCTCGCCCCAGGGAAACCAGTCCACGGGGTTGTGGGCGTGCTGAAGCAGGTAGGGGCTCAAACTGATGGCAAGGCGGTTCGGCATAATTCCGACTCCATTAGTCAAGATTATGCTCACCTCCACCCGTGGATCGCCAGAAGGCGGCGCCCGGAGTCTGGAGGGGCAGCCCCCCCCTGTGCGGCCAGGGGCGGTGCTACAGGCCATGGAAGGTGACGATTCTGGCGTATGGACTGATAAAGGTCTCTATTCAGTCCAATGTTTGAAAGGCTCCCATGCGCTACTCGGCCCAAGTCAAGTCCATCAGCTTCCTCAAGACCCATGCGGCAGAGGTTCTCCAGCGGCTGGGAGAGGATCGCGAAGCCCTGGTGATCACCCAGAACGGGGAGGCAAAGGCCGTGCTCCAGGGTGTGGCCTCGTACGAGGAAACCCAGGAGACGCTGGCCCTGCTCAAGCTCCTGGCCCTGGGGCAACGGGAGGTGGAAGCGGGTCGCATCCGGCCCGCCTCCGCCGTGCTGAAGGGCCTCCGCGCCCGGAAGGCCTCCGCGTGAAGCGGGCGGAAGTCTTCTTCACCGCCGGCGCGGAACGGGATCTCCAGGATCTGGACGACTTCGTGGCGGTCCATGATTCAGTGGCCCAGGCCGAGCGCCTGCTGGACCGGATCGAGGCCCCGGTGGACGGCGGTGGAGGGCATCAAATGTTCAATTCTGGACCGCTGTTAGGATCCCGTTCTCGAAGTAGGCGTAGGTTTGTGAATTATAGACCCATTGCTCATTGACACCAAACGAATAGGTGGTTTTGTTCACATGCTCGGGGCGCCCCCAGGAAAGCAGAACTTGCTCTTTGTTCATACCAATGCGGCACTGGCCCTTCCGGATGAGCGCTTGTATCTCTGAAGGTTGTTTTGATATAGCTGCTTCTCTTTTTTTATGGGCTTCTAGTTTGGCCTTTTTTTCTCGTAATTTCCTTTCTTTGTCAATCTTTGCTTGTTCCGTTTCACGCTGGTCCTGCTCTTTACGAATTCTTGCTTGAGTAGCTTCCATTTCAATCCTACTTGCTTCGTCTAATTTTCTTTTTTGTTCTATTTCTTCATCCATCTTCTCATACATTGTTTTTTTCGCTTCAAGGGAAACAAGCCCGATTCCAACGAGGGCGGCTTTATTGGGATTATCAGGCCATACAGCTTTTGAAACCATAACCATCCTGTGCGCTTGTACCTCCGATTTACCGAGTTTACTAAAAGAGAATTTTCCGATATTAAATGCATTTGATAATAATATTTTGTCTTTTGTGAAGAATGCAAAACAGAATTCAATATTCTCTAAATCTCTTCCAGTGTGGTTGTCTAGTTCAAATGTTATTTCCCAATCTCTTCTGAATAATGGTTTTTTAAGTCTAACGTTTTCCAAAGTTATGTCAAATTCGCCCATTCTAATGATACGATTATTCCCATTCCAGGCACCCCAAATAGGATGAAAGGGTGTTGGCTCCCCCTTGAGTGTGATGTTTCCATAATCTTGGGCATGTATGGGTGCAGTGCCTGCAATAAAGAGGATAATGGAGACTGATAGCGATTTTAATCCCATGTCTTCTCCGGGGATATCAGCGGTCCACGCCAAAGTCGAACAACTCCCCTCCTCCAGCTCCAATGTTGCCGGCCTGGAGTGTGGCGAATAGCCCATACTCGCCAGGGAATAACTCTTTGTTTGGAGTGAACTCCCAAATTCCAGGGCGGATTAATTTGACTGTGGATGGAATCACCCAATCCTGATCGGGAGAGGTTACAGAAGAAACAGACCCATATCCTGAGGTTCCCATTTTAACCGAACGAGTATTTTTGCTCCGATTCACGCGGGTTTTGACGAGAAATAGACGCCCACGTGGATTGGCATCAAAGGCAACATAAATATGTGGCCTAGGGTCAGGTGTTCGAATTGGGGATGCCAATTCAGGGAAGTCACTATAAAAGAGAACGGTGATGAAGGCGTAAGTGGATCCAAAACTGCCGACCAATCCATCAAGGGGTTGATCCTTTTGGGAGTCAGAAAGCACCGCCGCATGAACACCAGAAGCGGTTTCGTGTTTAACAGTCAGAAGCTTCACCAGGATGGATTCCCTGGATTCAGGCGCTGGTGTTGATGCGGCTGGTAATGTTGGCGCTGGTGTAGCGGTAGTCGTGTTGGGGGCTGAGAGGCCCAGTGGTTGCGGTTGAGGTGTGGCCTGGGCAAACAAGCCCTGGCAGGCAAACTGAATTAAAAAAGTCACTACACATCGGAACATGATACCTCCTTGGGAATTTCCCTTACGGTAGTCCTCTCATTTCGGTTTGTCCATTTCTCCGCTTTGATTCCACCAGACCTGTGGATAGGGAAGTCAAAGGCCCCATTTTGGCGCGGTGGGGGATGGCACTTTAAGTTGCGGAGATGGATTTGATTCGTGCCGGGGGCTGGATTGGGTTGTAACAGGGTTCCAAAGGCCCGTCATGGCCTTGATCCAGGTTTTCAACGAGGGTTCCCAGCCAGGATGTGACAGGGCTATGCCGGGGTCAAGTGTGACCCTGGCAGAATCATCCGCGATGTCGGGAGATCGAGGTTCCTTCAGGGCGGCTGTTCCTTCTGGCTGAGACAGTCGAGGATCGCGGCGATCACCTTGGGCTGCTGAATGACGGCGATGCGCTGCATGCGGCTGTCGCACCTTGGATAGGACATGACAGCCACCGAGAACACCTTGAGCAGGAGCTGCGCCCAGGACCACACCGTCATCCGCGCCACCGATCTGGCGGCCATGACCAATTTCTATATCCGTGTGCTGGGCCTGAACCTGGACCGACATGTGCCGGAGATGGGCCTAGTCCACCTGCGGGCCGGGCGCTCGATGATCGATCTCATCTCCGTTTCCGGAACCCTGGGGGCCCCCGGCGGGGCTGCTCCGGGTTCCGAGGGCCGGAACCTGGACCACCTCTGCCTGCGGATCGAGCCCTTCGACGAAACGGCCCTGCGGGCCCGCTTCGCGGCCCACGGCGTGGCGCTGAGCGAGATCCACAACAACTATGGGGCGGAGGGCACGGGGCCCTCGGTCTACCTGCAGGATCCGGAAGGCAATGTCATCGAGCTGAAGGGACCGTCGAGGGGCTGAACGCCCGGGCGTCAGCCCTCCTTGTAGAGCGACTCGATGAGGGTGGCGTACATCTCGTTCACCACGCGGCGCTTCACCTTGAGGCTGGGGGTCAGTTGGCCGGTCTCCAGGCTCAGTTCGTGATCCAGCACAGCGATCTTCTTCACGCGCTCGAAGTTGGAGAGCTGCTGGTTGACCAGTTCCACCCGCTCCATGAGCATCTGGGTGACTTCAGGCCTCGCCACCAGATCGCGGCTGCTGTTGTAGCCGATCTTGTGCTGCTGGGCCCAGCGGTACAGGCTGTCGAAATTGGGAATGATCAAGGCCGAGATGAAGTTGCGCCGGTCGCCGAGCAGTACCGCCTGGGTGATGAACTTGTCGGTCTTGAGGAGTTCCTCGATGGGCTGCGGCGCGACTTTCTTCCCGCCGCTGGTCACGATGATCTCCTTCTTCCGGTCCGTGATCTTGAGCAGGCCGCGCGCATCCAACTCACCGATATCGCCGGTGCGGAAGTAGCCGTCCGCGTCGAAGGCCTCGGCCGTGGCTTCGGGGTTCTTCCAGTAGCCCTTCATGACATTCGGCCCCTGGCAGAGGATCTCCCCATCCGCCGCGATCTTCACGTAGGGCCGACCCTCCCAGGTGTCATAGATGGGCCGTCCCACTTTTCCGGGGACCACTTCGCCGAAGCGGTTGAAGGAAAGGACCGGGCTGGTCTCCGTGAGGCCGTAGCCTTCATTGATGGGGAGGCCGATGGCCCAGAAGAAGGCCATCACCTTGGGCGAAAGCGGGGCGCCGCCGCTGATGGCGAAGCGGATGTTCCCGCCGGTCTTCGCCAGGATCTTGTGGAAGACCAGGTGCCGGCTCCACCAGAGCTGGAACTGGATCCAGAGGGGAATGTTCCGCTTCTCGTAGAGGTAGGGCACCGACATGTCGCCCGCCCACATGGCCCAGTGGAAGATGAAGCGCTTGAGGAAGCTGCTGGAGGCCACGCCTTCGCGGACCCGGGCATAGATCTTCTCGTAGATGCGGGGCACGCTCACGATCAGGGTGGGCTTGGTGGCCTGGAGGTCGTCCCCGACCGTGGCGATGCTCTCGGCGTAGTAGATGCTGGCGCCGATCCGCATCATCGAATAGTGCCCGGCCATGCGCTCCAGGATGTGGGAGAGCGGCAGGAAGGACAGGCAGCGGTCCCCCCGCTGGATCTGGAGCAGCTGGAGGGTGCGCTCCACGTTGGACACCAGGTTGCCGTGGGTCAGCATGGCGCCCTTGGGATCGCCGGTGGTGCCGGAGGTGTAGATGAGGGTCAGCAGATCCTCAGGCTTCCGCTGACGGGCCCAGGCGCGCACCTCCGGCCGCCGCGCCTCCAGGGCTTCGCCCTCCGCCATGAGCGTGGCGAAGGGTACGACCGACGGGTCGGCGGGGATACCGTCCATCTGCACCACCGTGGCCAGGGCGCTGGCGGGGCCCTTGGCGGACAGGGCCTTCCGGGCCTGATCGGGCGTGGAGCAGAACACGATGCGGGCCTCGGCGTTCCGGAGGATGTAGGCGGTCTGGGGCGCGTTCAGCGTGGGATAGACCGGAACGGTGGGCAGGCCGGAGATGGCACAGGCGTAGTCCACCACGGCCCATTCGGGCCGGTTCTCGCAGATCAGGGCCACGGGTTCCCCCACCTTCAGGCCGCGCGCCTCCAGGGCCAGGGCCAACCGCTCCACGCGGGCCTGCAGTTCCTGGTGGGAGATGGGCACATAGGTACTGCCCCGCCGGTAGGCCAAGGCATCGGGGGACTGGAAGGCGCAGGCGGCGTAGAACAGTTCGGCAATGGTGTGGACCATGGGTTGCTCCGGGAAGGATGACGGATTGGGAGACAGGATCAACGCGCGGGACGCACCACCACGGAGCCGGCCGGGCCGATGCCCCAGCTCTGGAGGAAGGCTTCGGGCACGGCGATCACGCCATCGGACAGGTCGGCATTGAAGCGAACCGCCTCCTGGGCCACGCCCCCGCGCCACTGGATCCGCACCTGGGCGATGAGCCCGTGGCTGTAGGGCTGGAGGCCCCGCCACCGGGATTCATGGATGGCACCCACTTCCACATGATCCGCCTTCCCGAAAAGGCGTGGTTTCAGGATGCCAACCGTCAAGGGCACGGCCGGCTCGAAGCTCTGAAGGCGTCCGGCTTCCAGCAGGGCGAAGGCCGCCTCCAGCACCGCCACCTCATTCTGCTGCGTGGCCGCCATCACCTGATGGAAATCGTGGTACCCATCGAAGTGGGGGATCACCTGCCGCGCTTCGGGGGACAGGTTCAGGCCGGCCGTGAGGACGGGGTCCGGCAGGTAGGTCCATGGCACCGCCTCCAGGGTGGGGAAGTAGCCCCTCAGGCGGCGCCGGGTATCCAGGGTACGCGCGGATTCCATGAGCAGGTCGGGCACCGATCGCCGGATGCTGCCCACCGGCTTGACGGGACACGCCACGAATTCGAACTCGCCCCGATCCCAGGTCAGAAGCTCGAAGGCGGCGGCCTCCCCGATGGTGAGGCCCGACTCGGCATGCACCACCTCGCCATTGCTCACATGGAGCACGCCACTGAAGGCGCCGTTCTGGACGCGGAGCTGCCCGGTCTTCCGGTTCATATGGAGCAGCTGCACCACGTCCACGAGCCCGATGCTCTGAAGGAGTCCCTGGAGGTTGCTCATGGATGGGCCCGAAACCCATGGGGGCAGGCCCATTCGTCCCGCGTGACGGGAGGAGCAGGAAGCGTTGGGTAAGGCATCGCCAAGGGATTTCCTGTAGGGAGGCCATGGAGTATAGTGGAGGGAGTACCTTCATTCTGAATAGCCTGCCGGTGGAAGCCCAGTCAAGATGCCGAGCATACGCCATCGCAGAACCCCCGCCCGGCTGGACTGTCCGGGGAAATCCCGGCTAGGCAAAAAGGGGAATGGGTCCGGCCCGAAGAACCATCTCGATACACCGGGGACCCTCAGGCCGCGATCAAGGCGTGGATAGCTGGTGACGCCCGCGCAGTTCATCGGCCTGGAGGTGGAGTGGATAGGGAATTCAAAGGCCCCATTGCGGCAGGGCCATGGACCTCGGCCTGATTGCGGCGTATCCGGCTTTGCATGACCACCCGCAGGCAAGCGCCCTATGGGGCGGTACAATGGCGGGTTGCGCCAGCAGGGAGTTCCATGTTCGACAGCCTTTCCCAGAAGCTCAGCCAGGCCATGAAGGCCCTGCGGGGCGAGTCCAAGCTCACGGAGGCCAACCTGGAGGGCGTCCTGCGGGAGGTCCGCATGGCCCTCCTGGAAGCGGATGTCCACGTGGCCGTGGCCCGCACCTTCCTCCAGCGGGTGAAGGAGAAGGCCCTCGGCCAGGAGGTGCTCCAGGGGCTAAACCCCGCCCAGGCCTTCATTGACATCGTCCACCGCGAACTGGTGGAGATCATGGGCGGCGAGGCGCCCGAGCACCCCCTCGCCTTCGCCTCCAAGCCACCGACGGTGGTGATGCTGGTGGGCCTCCAGGGGGCCGGCAAGACCACCACCTGCGGCAAGCTGGCCGTGTTCCTCAAGAAGCTGGGGCGGTCGCCCCTGCTGGTGCCCGCGGATGTCTACCGCCCGGCGGCCATCGAGCAGCTCCATGTGGTGGCCAAGGATGCCGGCGTGCCTTCGTTCCACACGGAGGAGACGGATCCCGTCGCCATCTGCAAAGCCGCGGTGGCCGAGGCCAAAGTGAAGGGCTGGGACGTGGTGGTGCTGGACACCGCCGGCCGCCTGCATCTGGACGAGACGCTCATGGAGGAGCTCGCCCGCATCAAGGCCACGGTCGCCCCGGATGAAATCCTCTTCGTGGCCGACGCCATGACGGGGCAGGACGCCGTGCGCAGTGCCACGGCCTTCCACGAGAAGTTGGGGATCACCGGCGTGGTGCTCACCAAGGCCGATGGCGACACCCGCGGCGGCGCGGCCTTCAGCATCAAGCAGGCCACGGGTCGGCCCCTCAAGTTCGTGGGCGAGGGCGAGAAGCTGGAAGACTTCCAGCGCTTCCACCCGGACCGCATGGCCCAGCGCATCCTGGGCATGGGCGATGTGCTCACCCTCATCGAGCAGGCGAAGGACAAGCTCGACGAGAAGGACGCCGAGGCCATGGCCCAGCGCTTGGCCAAGAACCAGTTCACCCTCGAGGACATGCGCAAGCAGTTCCAGCAGGTGAAGAAGCTGGGCTCCATGAACAAGATCCTGGGCATGCTGCCGGGCCTGGGGCAGATGAAGGAACAGTTGGCCACCGTGGCCACGGACAAGCGCCTGAACCACATGGAGGCCATCCTGAACTCCATGACGCCGAGGGAGCGGGCCAACCACAACCTGTTGGACGCCAAGCGCAAGCGCCGCATCGCCGCGGGTTCCGGCCGGCCCGTCAGCGAGATCAACCAGCTCCTCAAGCAGTACGTCGAGGCCAAGAAGATGATGGGCCAGATGAACGATCCCAGGTTCATGAACCGCATGCAGCGCATGGCCGGGGCCATGAAGGGGAAGCTCCCGTTCTGAACAGGAACGAGGGGGGACCGCCCGGCCGCTTCGCCCCCCCCTCATGCACCCCCACGTGGTGCCCGGGCAAAGCCCGATCACCACGTCTGTGTTTTTCCCTTGGGCCATCCCGGCCCCCGCGCTACACTGGCGTGCTTAGGGAGTGTCCATGCTGTCCATCCGTCTCGCTCGCAATGGTGCCAAGAAGCGCCCCTTCTACCACATCGTCGTCTCCGAGAATGACCGCATCCCCACCGGCCAGGCCGTGGAGGTGCTGGGCTTCGTGAACCCCATCGCCGCCTCCGGCGAAGCGGTCCGCATTGACGCCGAGAAGGCCAAGGGCTGGCTGGCCAAGGGCGCCCGCCCCTCCAAGACCGTCCTCGACCTGTTCAAGAAGAACCAGATCCTCTGACCGGTTTCCCCTTTCGCGAAAGCCGGGCCCGGGTCCGGCTTTTGTCGTTCTTCCGCCTGGAGTTCCCATGGACCTCGAAGCCTTCCTGGGCGATGTCATCACCCCCCTGCTGGACCATCCCGAAGCCTTCCGCGTCGAGATCGCCAGCGAGGGCCGGAAGCGGGACATCCTGGTCCATGCCGCCCCTTCGGACCGCGGCCGCATCATCGGCAAGCATGGCCGCATGATCAGCGCGCTCCGCACCCTGTGCCGCACCGCGGGGGACAAGGCCGGCCTGAGCGTGAACCTGGAGCTGGACGACGACGAGAACGAGGCCCAGGGGGACTGATGCTCCTCGCCGGCCACCTCGCCAAGATCCAGGGCCTCAAGGGCGAATTTCTGTTCCATGCCGTCATGGACGGGCCCGAGCGCCTGGACGGCATGGCCGGCCTGCTGCTGGCGCCTCCCCAGATGGACCTGGAGCACGGTGAACCTGCACCGCCCGCCCGCCCCGCGGTTGTGCGCCAGTTCCGCTGGCACCAGGACCGTCCCTGCCTGGCCTTCGAAGGCCTGCCGGACCGCACCGCCGCCGAGCCCTTCAAGGGGTGGGCGCTGTGGATGCCGGAGTCTGCGGCCGCCCCGCTGGACGCGGGTGAAAGCCGCCGCCATGACTGGATCGGATGCGAGGTGTACGTCGGCGGCCGTCTCGTGGGCGAGGTGCTCCGCCTCGATCCCACGCCCATGGGCTACGACATGGTCATCCTGCGCGACCTGCGCCCCGGCCGCACGGGCCAGCGCGATGTGCCCTACATCAAGGCCTGGTGGAGCCTCGACCTGGCCCACCGCCGCCTGGACCTGGATCCGCCCGCCGGGCTCCTGGATGTGGATCTGCCGGAATGACAAAGGGCCCATCCGGTGGATGGGCCCTTCGCCATGAGGCGCGGGTGGCCTCTACTTCCCCTGCTTCCCGTAGCGCTGCTGGTAGAAGGCCTTGATCTTCTCGCGCTCCTCCTTGGAGAGCCCCTTCAGCCACTGGTGGTCGTCCATCTTGCGGGCGTCCGCGGTGACGCCAGGCAGCAGGGCCTCCGCCTCGGGCAGAAAGTCCATGTAGAAGGTCTTGGCCACTTCGTAGAAGCCGTGCCACTGCGTGTAGTCCGGTCCCATCATGGCCGCGCCCATGCGGGCCCGGCGGCCCTGGTGATGCCACATCTCGAAGTAGGTCCATTCGATCTTCTCGTCGAAGGGCGTGGGCGTGAGCTTCTTGGCCGCGTAGAGTTTCGCCATGATCGCCTTGGCCGGGACAGCGAATTTGTTGTCGTAGAGATCCACCACCGCGTCGTACTGCGTGTACTGGTTCTTCACCCAGTCGGAGGCATGGCACACGCTGCACACCTTCTGCATGTCGGCGCGCTTCTCCTGCCAGTGGTCCAGCTTCTGGGACACTTCCGGGCGCAAGGTCCAGCTGATGCGGGCGCCCACATCGTGCGTCGCAGGCAGGTCCGGCGTGGCCCCCATGTGGCAGGTGGCACAGGTGGGCGCGGCGCTGTAGTCCTTGCCGAGCACCCAGTGTTTGGAATTAAGATTCATCTTTCCGATATTGGCGCGGTACGCGATGCCGTGTTTGCTCTCGGCGTAGATCTCGGCCTGGGGATGATCGGGCCCGAGATGGCACTTGCCGCAGTTCTCGGGTTCCCGGGCCATGGCGGCCGAGAAGGAATGGCGACTGTGGCAGGCGGTGCAGCTGCCCCGCGATCCATCGGGATTGATGCGGCCGATGCCCGTGTTGGGCCAGGTGGCCGCATCGAACTTCCCGCCCGGCAAGGGCTTTACGCGGCTGCCGTGGCACTGGATGCAGCCGCTGTTCGCGGCGGGAACCCCTTCGATCACCTCACCCAGCACGTTGTCCAGGGAGCCTAGGATATCGCCGGCTTTGGCATGGTGGCTGGCCTCGAACTCCTGGGTCTCCTTGGCGTGGCAACGGCCACAATCCTTCGGGGACACCAGGACCGTGATGTGGAAGCCATGGTGATCGAAGCCCGTGGGCGAATCCTTCGCCGCCTGGTGGCACTCGTAGCAGCCGACGCCGGCCTTGGCGTGGGCGCTGCCCTGCCACTGTTCGGCAATGGCCTGGGTCACCATGGTTCCGTGACAAGCCAGACAGGCCTGGGTCTGCTGCGATTGGGGCCTCGCCGCGGCATGAGCGCCCGCGGCCAGCCCGGAAAGCCCGAAGGCCAGGACCAGGAACGAAGGACGGAACAGGGAATGCATAATGGACCTCCTGGGGGAATGTTTAGGACACCTAGGTCCTATTTTATAGCCAATCCCGAGGTCAACTTGCAAATCCCTTCTTCAAAACGAATCAGAGCGAGAGGAGCGGGAGCAAGCCCAGCAGGGCCAGACCGCCGAGCAGCCCCAGGCACCAGAGGCCGGTCTTCCCTTTGGCGAAGGCGTAAGCGTAGATGCCCTTCACCAGGTTGTTGCTGGCGGCGCTCACGGCGATGCTGCACGCCGCCAGGTGAAAGGTCGTGCTGAGGCCCGCGGAGTGGGTCATGCCCATGATGAAGGGCGTCACGTCCGTGAGTCCCATGAGGGTGGCCACGGAGTACACGCCGCCCCGTCCCAGGTAGGTGACCGCGAGCTGCGTGACAATCAGCATCACGACGAACACGGCCGCGAAGAAGAAGGCGGCACGGAGTTCCAGCGGGTTCTGAGGCTCGGCAGACTCCGTGGCTTCCTCGGAATCGGGATCGTGGCGGCGGTAGATGAACCAGCCGACGATCACCGAGGCAGCCGTGAGCCCAAGGAACCAGGGCGCCAGGGCCCAGGCCAGGGCCCGGTTGAAGATCCAGACCAGGGCCAGGATTTTAAGATACATGGCTCCGGAAGCCACCACGATCCCCCCCGTGTACTCGTGGGGCCGGTGGCCGCCGGCGGCCCGCTTGGCCAGTACCACCGTGATGACCGTGCTGGAGTAGAAGCCGCCAAGGACCGCCGAGAGGAAGATCCCGCCCCGGTCCTTGAAGGCCTTCAGCAGCAGGTAGCTCGCATAGGACACGCCGCTGACGGCCACCACCACCAGCCAGGTCTTGAAGGGGTTGATCCGGAAGACGCCGATGTCGCGGTTGGGCACCATGGGCAGGATCACCGCGGACAGCAGCAGGAATTTGGTGAAGGCGGCGACCTCCTCGGGCCGGATCCGCTGGGTGAGCCCCTCCAGTGCCTCCTTGAGTTCCAGCAGCAGGAGGCTCACCACCACCAGCGTGCAGGCAAACCAGAGATGGCCGGCATGGACCAGGGCGCCCACCAGGTACACCAGCAGGCCCGACAGCTCCGTGGTGATGCCCGCCTCCGTCGTCTGCTGGAGCTTGTGGAAGTAGGACACCAGCATGAAGGCGCCCACCACCAGGAAGCCCAGGAGCATTCCGAAAGGGTTCCCGTTCGACAGGAGGGACACCACATAACCCACCAGCCCGATCAGCGGGAAGGTGCGCACGCCGCCGAAGACCCGTTTCCCGCCCCGCTTCAACTCCTCCCGCTCCAGCCCGATCAGGAAGGAGAGGAAGAGCACCAGGCCGAGGTTCAGGGCCTCGGGGGGGATCGCCGCCAGCAATTGATGGAACACGCGGAACCTCGGGATGACAGGATGGATCCCAGGGTGCGCCTTTCCGCCCTGCTCCGGAAGGGGTTCTCAGACCCCCGCAGCCTTCAGGGTGAGCAGGGATGCCCTCCAGCAGCATCTCGACGGCCATGGCTGTGAGGATCCACTTGGCGGAGCAACC
Organism: Acidobacteriota bacterium; assembly: GCA_021794095.1. Lineage (GTDB taxonomy): Bacteria > Acidobacteriota > Holophagae > Holophagales > Holophagaceae > Geothrix. The sequence continues at coordinate 83,411 of JAJYRN010000004.1, forward strand.
CAACGAACAGGGGGATGTTGCCCAGGGGATCCGTCACCAGCACCAGCAGGATGACAGCGGAGGCGAAAGAAGAATGCATGGGCCGGCGGGTGAGCGGAACCGCCTAGTGGAGATCCAGGTCGTAGGGCAGCCGGGCGTAGACACCCTGGGGATCGTTCAAAGACGAGAGCATCTCGAACTGCCGCTTGAGATCGCCCACCAGCACATCCACGGGACCGACCTTGGCCAGTTTCCGCGGTTTGCCCTGGAGGATGGTGCGGAGCATCTCCTTGAAGGGATCCGGGGTGACATCGGGGCCGGTCACGTAGTAGTCGTTCCCGACCTTGGCCAGTTTCGCGGCGTAGCGCTCGGCCGCATCCAGACCGCCGATCTGGTCCACCAGACCCAGCTTCAGGGCCTCCTGGCCTGACCACACACGGCCCTGGGCGATCTGCTGGACGGCCTCCTTCGACAGCTTGCGGCTATCGGCCACCTTGGTGATGAACTGGTCGTAGATGTGGTCCACGATGCTCTGGATGCGGGCCAGCTCGAAGTCCGTCTTGGGGCGGGTGAGCGTCATGGGATCGGCCAGTTTGGCGGTCTCGACCGAGTCCCAGGTGATGCCATGGTCATTGGCCAGCTTCTTCACATTGGGCAGTAGGCCAAAGACACCGATGGAGCCGGTGATGGTGCCCGGCTCGGCAAAGATGCGATTCCCATAGGTACTGATCCAGTAGCCGCCGGACGCCGCCAGGTGGCCCATGGAGATCACCACCGGCTTCACCTTGCGGGTGAGGATGACTTCGCGCTGGATCAATTCGGAGGCGGTCACGCTGCCGCCCGGGCTGTTCACGCGCAGGACCACGGCCTTGACCTTGTTGTCCAGGCGCAACCGGCGCAGCTCGCGGCTGAGGCTGTCGCCACCGACCTGGTTGGCATTGCCCTCGCCATCCACGATCTCGCCCTCCGCCACCACCACGGCGATGCGGTTGTGGCCCTCAGGGGCCGCCGAGGGGATCTCTGCGTAGGTGGACAGGGCGATCTGGGGGAAATCCCGGTCGGTCGGCTTGCGCCCCACCAGGGCCTTCAGCGCGTCCAGCACCTGGTCGTAGGGAGCGACCTTGTCCACGAGGCCCGCTTGCAGGGCTTCCTGGGCCTCGAGGGTGCCCTTGTCATCCGCCAGGGCCTGGATGGCCTCGGGCGTGATGTGGCGGTCCTTCGCGACACTGGCTTTCCAGTCGCCCCACAGATCGTCCAGGAGCTTCTGCACCTGCTCGCGGTTGGCATCGCTCATCTTGTCGAGGATGTAGGGTTCCACGGCGCTCTTGTACTTGCCCACGCGGGTGACCTGGACCTCGATGCCGTACTTCTTGAACGCATCCCCATAGAACATGGGCTCGCTGGCGTAGCCGTTGGCCTCCACGCTCCCGAAGGGATTCACATAGACCGTGCTCGCCCCGGCGGCCAGGTAGTACTCGCGCTTGCCCCAGCCCATGTTGTAGGCGATGACAGGCTTCTTGGCCTTGAAGCGCTGGATGGCCTCGCGCAGCTCCCGCAACTGGGCGGGCCCAGCGGACTGGAGGTTGCCCGTGAGGAACAGGCCCGCGATGCGGTTGTCTGTGGCGGCCCGGTCCAGGGCGTCAATGGCGGCGGGCAGGGACTGGCTGCGGCTGACTCCGCCAGATAGAGCCATGTTCAGGGCCTCGCTGGGATCCGGGTCGTGCGGCCCATCCACGAGGCTGGTATTCAGATCGAAGACCAGCACTGCCCGCCTGGGCACCGTGGGTTTGTTCGAGGCGCCGATGGCCGCCACGATCCCGAAGAACAGCACACACGCCACCCCGCCGGCAACCACCAGGGCCAGCAGAGCAGCAAAGAAGGTTTTGAAAAAATCCTTCATATCAATGGCTCCATGGATTGCCTGAAAGGATGGCATGAATCGCGGATCCCTGCTCTCCCCGCCAGCCGCCAGCGGGAGGGTTCCCCCGCCGGGGTCCGGCCCCTGGGCAAATCTTGACTTGATTGGTAAGCTTTTTTGGGTTGGAGGTGAGATTGTGTCTAATTATCCCGAAATGATGGTCGCGCCCATGCGCCAGGAACTGGTCGCGCAGGGCTTCCGCCAGCTCATGACCCCGAGCCAGGTGGACGAGGCCCTCCGGCAACCCGGCACCACCCTGCTGCTGGTCAACAGCGTATGCGGCTGTGCCGCGGCGGGGGCGAGGCCTGGCGTCCTCCAAGCCCTCCGGGACCATGGCCTGAGGTTCGACCAGCTCGTCACCGTCTTCGCCGGCATGGAGCAGGAAGCCACCGCCCAGGCCCGGGAGCACTTCGAGGGCGCGCCGCCCACCAGCCCCCAGGCTGCCCTTTTCAAGGACGGCGAATTGGTCCACCTGATGCAGCGCGCGGATTTCCTCGGCCACGCACCGGAGGAGATCGCCGCCCACTTGGCCGCCGTCTATCGCGAGGCCCTGACCGGCGTGTGAAGGCCGCCCGTCCAGCCCGGCCTCGGGGTAGCCTGGAGCCATGGCCAAGCCGCTCGCCCATTTCAAGGTTGTGGACCTCTCCTGCGTGCTCGCCGGTCCCTTCGCCACCCAGCTCCTGGCCGATCTCGGCGCGGAAGTGCAGAAGCTCGAACCCCCCAGCGGCGATCCCACCCGCGGCTGGGGCCCGCCCTTCGAGCGCGGTGACGCGGGCGAAAGCGCCTACTTCCGCTGCGCCAACCGGGGCAAGCGGTCGCAGGTGGTGGACCTCCATACCGAGGAAGGCAAGGCGTGGCTCTTTGACCTCCTGAAGGACGCCGATGTCCTGGTGGAGAACTTCCGCCAGGATTCCGCCGACCGGCTGGGGTTCACCTGGAAGCGTCTGCATGCAAAGTTCCCCAAACTGGTCCTGGCCTCCGTGCGTGGCTTCGCCTCCGATGTCACAGCGTCCCGGCGGGCGGGCTACGATTTCATCCTCCAGGCCGAAAGCGGCTGGATGGCCATCACAGGGGAACCGGATGGCCGCCCCATGAAAGTCGGCGTGGCCCTGGTGGATGTGCTGGCCGGCCTGTACTGCGCCAACGGCATCCAGGCCGCCCTGTTGCACCGGGAACGCACCGGCGAGGCCCGGCACATCGAGGTGCCCCTGATGGAAGCAGCCCTGGCCGGCCTGGTGAACGTGGCCGCAGGCGCCCTGATGACGGGCCAGCCGCCGAAACGCTACGGCAACGCCCATCCGCAGATCGTGCCCTACCAGTCCTTCCGCTGCCGCGATGGCGAGGTGGCCATCGGCGTGGGCAGCGACCGCCAATTCGAGGTGCTCGCCCTTTGGCTGGGCCTGGATCTCGAGGCACGGCCTGAATGGCGGCGGAACCGCGGCCGGGTGAAGGATCGCGAAGAAGTCGTGGCCCTCATTGAGGCCCGCACCCAGGCGGGCACCGTGGATGACGTCCTGGCCTTCTGCGAGGCCCACGCCATCCCCGCCAGCCGCGTGCGGAGCGTGGACGAGGTGCTCTTCCGCAAAGGCGGCGACCTGCACAACCTGCTGCAGCCGCTCTACGACGAAGCCACGGGCACCATGATCCCCATGCTGGCCAGCCCCATCCTCCTGAACGGCGAGCGGGCCTGCGCCTCGCAGCCCCCCCCCCGGTGGACGCCATGAAAGCGACCTCCCGCCTTCAGCCCCTGAGCGCCTCCCTGCCCGGCGGGCGGGTGGAAGTCCGCCTCCGCCAGGCCTGGCCCTTCGTCGTCGGTCCCGCGCTGGCCCCGCTGACCCGCCTTCTGTGCGTGGAACGCGAGATCCTCGTGCTCGGTTGCTGGGAGCTCAGCCGCATCGCACCCCTCCGCGAGGCCGCCACCGCCGCCTGGCCAGACATGCGAGCCCGCATCCGCCGCGCCCTGGGCATCACCCTCATGGGCCTGCAGGTCGTCCCCTGCGATCCCCCGCCCGAAACGCCCGCCCCCGCCCCCCGTGATCCCGATCCCCTGCGCGGCGCCCTGGCCCTGCTCGACGCCCGCCGCCGCGAACGCGCGGGCCTGGGCCTCGAAGCCGAGTAGACCCTGGACGATCCGTCCCGGTTCCGCTACAGTCGAGCCTTCGTCGGGGCGTGGCTCAGCCTGGTAGAGCGCTCGGTTCGGGACCGAGAGGTCGGAGGTTCGAATCCTCTCGCCCCGACCAGATAGATAAAGGGGGCGCCGCAGGTGCCCCCTTTATCTATCTGCACGAATGAGGATTCGAACCTCCGAGTGGGATCGCGGAGGCAGCGCGGGGCGCTGCCGGGAGCGAGACCGGCGGCTGGCGTAGCCAGGCGCAGTTCGAATCCAGCCCTGGTGGGTCCGTACCAGATACGGAGGCCGCGAACCTCCGAGTGGGATCGCGGAGGCAGCGCGGGGCGCTGCCGGGAGCGAGACCGGCGGCTGGCGTAGCCAGGCGCAGTTCGAATCCAGCCCTGGTGGGTCCGTACCAGATACGGAGGCCGCGAACCTCCGAGTGGGATCGCGGAGGCAGCGCGGGGCGCTGCCGGGAGCGAGACCGGCGGCTGGCGTAGCTAGGCGCAGTTCGAATCCAGCCCTGGTGGGTCCGACCAGATACGGAGGATCGCGAACCTCCGAGTGGGATCGCGGAGGCAGCGCCTGAATCTCGACTGATTCAGTCGGTTTCTTCGGAGGGCGGACGATCCATCCCGGGCCTCTCCGGCGAAGCCACCGAGACCGCGCCCGCCTTCGCGGGTACAATCGTCCTTCCGCCCGACGGGCGAGGAGTCCCTTCGATGACCGACGCCTGTACCGTATTCACCACCTGCGGCAGTGAGGAGACAGCGCTGACGATCGCCGCGGCCCTGGTGGATCAGGCCTACGCGGCCTGCGTAAATATCCTGCCCAATATCAAGAGCTACTACTACTTCAAGGGCGAGACCCATCTGGATGAGGAGGTTATGCTGGTCATCAAGACCACGCAGGATCTCTTCCCCAAGGTGTCGGAGATCATCACGGACCTCCACACCTACGAGGTGCCCGAAATCCTGATGTTCCCGGTCGCCGAAGGCTCCGAGCCCTTCCTCGACTGGATCCGCGAGAGCGTCCACCGCATGGCCTGAAGGCCGCCCCAAGCAGGAGTCATCACCATGGAACAGATGCTGTCCCTCGAATTTCTGCGGGTGGTCGAACAGGCCGCCATCGCCTGCTCCTCGTCCATCGGCCACGGCCGGCGCAAGCACAGCGACAAGCTGGCCGTGGAGGCCATGCGCCACGCCATGGAAACCGTCCGCATGGATGGCACCATCGTCATCGGCGAGGGGGAGCGCGACGAAGCCCCCATGCTCTACATCGGCGAGAAAGTGGGCATGGGCGCGGATCTGGATGGCGACCATCCCGCCGTGGACATCGCCGTGGATCCCCTGGAGGGCACCAACCTCTGTGCCACGGGTGCTGCCAACGCCATCGCTGTGCTGGCCGCCACGGAGAAGGGCGGCCTGCTGCACGCGCCGGATCTCTACATGGAGAAGCTCGTCGTGGGCCCGGCCGCCAAGGGCAAGGTGAGCCTGGACGCCCCGGTCCACGAAAACCTGGAGGCCATCGCCCAGGCCCTGGAGCGCAAGGTCAGCGAGGTGACGGTCACCGTGCTGGACCGCCCGCGCCATGAGCAGCTCATCGCCGACATCCGCAAGGCCGGGGCCCGCATCCAGCTCATCGGCGATGGCGATCTCAGCGCCGCCATCAGTGCCGCCGTGAGCGGCACGGGCATCCATGCCGTCATGGGCACGGGCGGGGCGCCCGAGGGCGTGCTTTCCGCCGCGGCCCTGAAGTGCCTGAACGGCGAGATCCAGGGCCGGCTCAAGGTGGACACCAATACCGCCAGCCGCGAAAAGGCCGAGGAGATGGGGGTGGATTTCGGCCGCATCTACTTCACCGACGACCTCTGCCCCGGCAAGCAGATCGTGTTCGCCGCCTGCGGCGTCACCTCCGGCAACCTGCTCCACGGCGTGCGGCATTTCGGCCATGGCATCCGCACCCAGAGCCTGGTCCTCACCTACCGGGATCGCAAGGTGCACTTCATTGACACCGTCCACATGAAGGAAGGCGAGAAGGTGACGGTCCGCTTCTAGCACCCCATGCGGGAATCCCTCCGAACCCGCGTCCTCCGTTGGGGCTTCAACCTCTGGCCCTGCTACCGCGGCACGGGGGCGCGGGTGACTTACATCGCCTCGGACTGGCGTGAGATCCGCATCCGCCTGCCCCTGTCCTGGCGCACCCGGAACTATGTGGGGACGATCTTCGGCGGCAGCCTCTACGCCGCCGTGGATCCCTTCTACATGATCATGCTGATGAAGAACCTGGGGCCGGATTACGTGGTCTGGGACAAGGCCGCCACCGTGCGCTTCCGGAAACCCGGACGGACTCCCCTCCATGCGGTGTTCCACCTCGAAGAGGCGGAACTGGAGGAAATCCGCCGGATCCTGGCGGAGCATCCGAAAGTGGACCGGTCCTACACCCTCAACCTGGTGGACCGTAACGGAACCATCCACACCATCGTGGACAAGATCATCCATGTCTCGCGGCGGGCACCCGCTGCGGATCCCCCCCAGGCAGCCGTTCCTGGTAGGCTTTAACCCTCATCTCACGAGGTTAATCATGGCATCCCCCTTCCGGTTCTCCTTCCCCCTGGCGTTGGGCCTCACGGCCCTCAGCCTGGCGGCCCAGGCGCCTGCCCACCACGGCATTGATCCCGCCAACCTCGACACCTCGGTGAAGCCCTGCCAGGACTTCTACCATTTTGCCAACGGCGGCTGGCTGAAGGCCCACACCCTGCCCCCCGACAAGGCCATGCTCGGATCCTTCACCGAAGTGATGGACCGGAACCGGGAGATCCTCAAGAAAATCCTCGACGAGACCAGCGCCAAGCGCACCTGGCCCAAGGGCAGCGTCCAGCAGAAAGTGGGGGATTTCTTCGCCAGCGGCATGGACGAAAAGGCCATTGAGAAGCGCGGCCTGTCCCCCATGAAGCCCATCTTCGCCACCATTGACGGCCTGAAGGACACCAAGGAGCTGCCGACGGTGCTCGCCAAGCTCCACAACGAGGGGATCCCTGGCGGCTTCGGGTTCTACGTGGGCCCGGATGACAAGGACAGCACGCGCAACCTCGGCGCCTTCCACCAGGGCGGCCTCGGTCTGCCCGACCGCGATTACTACCTGAACAACGACGCCCGGACGAAGAATATCCGGGCCAAGTACGTGGCCCATGTGGCCAAAATGTTCGAGCTGGCCGGGGATCCGGCCGGGTTGGCCGAGGCCCGGGCCCGGGTGGTCCTGGATCTGGAAACCAAGATGGCCAAGGCCGCCTGGACCCGCGTGGCCCTGCGGGATCCCCAGAAGACTTACAACAAGATGAGCCTCGCGAAGCTGGGCCAGGAAGCCCCGGGCTTCGACTGGACCCTTTATTTCAAGGATCGCGGCGTCCACCTCCAGGATCTGAACGTGGGCCAGCCTTCCTACGCCACGGCCTTCGCCAAGCTCGCCACCACCACGCCCGCCATCGAGTGGCGCACGTACCTCCGCTGGCATGCCCTCCACGACGCAGCCTCCATCCTGCCCAAGGCCTTCGGAGCGGAGAACTTCGCCTTCTACGGGAAAGTGTTGAGTGGCACACCCGAGCAGGAAACCCGCTGGAAGCGGGTGGAAGGCCTGGAGGACGGCGTGCTGGGCGAGGCGCTCGGCCAGCTCTATGTGAAGGTGGCCTTCCCGCCCGAATCCAAGCAGCGGATGCTCCAGCTCGTCGCCAACCTGCGTGCCGCCCTGCATGACCGCATCCTGGCCCTGGACTGGATGAGCGAAGCCACCAAGCAGCAGGCCATCCACAAGCTGGACGCCTTCACGGTGAAGATCGGCTACCCGGACAAGTGGAAGACCTATCCCTTCGACGTGAAGCGGGATGACTATTTCGGCAACGTCCTCCGGGCCAGCATCTACCACGTCCACCACAACCTCTCCAAGCTGGGCAAGCCCGTGGATCGCACCGAGTGGGGCATGACGCCGCCCACCGTGAACGCCTACTACAACCCCAGCATGAACGAGATCGTGTTCCCCGCTGGTATCCTGCAGCCGCCCTTCTTCGATCCCAAGGCGGATGACGCGGTGAACTACGGCGCCATCGGCTGGGTGATCGGCCACGAGATGACCCACGGCTTCGACGACCAGGGCCGCCAGTTCGACGCCCAGGGCAACCTCAAGAACTGGTGGACGGATGCGGACATCAAGGCCTACCAAGCCCGCACCGACCTCATGGTGAAGCAGTTCGACGCCTACGAACCCCTCAAGGGCCAGCACGTCAATGGCCGGCTCACCCTGGGCGAAAACATCGCCGACCTGGGCGGCATGAAGATCGCCTACGCCGCCTTCATGAAGAGCCTGAACGGCAAGGAGCCCGCGAAGATTGACGGCTTCACCGCCGAGCAGCGCTTCTTCCTGGGCGCCGCCACCATCTGGCGCACCCTCATCCGCGATGCCGCCGCTTCCGTGCGCCTCAAGGTGGATCCCCACAGCCCCGCCATGTTCCGCGTGAACGGCCCCATGAGCGATCTGCCCGAGTTCTACAAGGCCTGGGGATGCCCCTCCGGCTGCCCCATGCGCCGTCCCAAGGCCGAGCGCCCCGCCATCTGGTAGAAGTGACACGAACCGAATCCCTCGCGAGCCCGGCAGCATGCTTCCGGGCTCGCGCCTTTTTTCAGGACGCTCCATGCCTCTGCATCGCACCTTCCTGGCCCTGACCCTGGCGGCCCTGCCCCTGGCCGCCCAGACGCCCGTTGGGCGCAAGCCCATCACCGCGGTGGATCCGGCCTATATGAACCGATCCGTGTCCCCCTGCAAGGACTTCTACGAGTACGCCGATGGCGCCTTCGACAAGGTGCCCATTCCGGGGGAGTACTCGTCCTACGGCGTCAACGAAGAGATTGACGCCCGCAACGAGGCCATCCTCAAGCGCATTCTCGATTCGACTTCATCCACGCACGAAGCGCCGGGGACCATCGCCCAGCGGGTGGGGGATTTCTATGCCTCGGGCATGGACACAGCCCTCATCGCAAAGACCGGACTCCAGCCCCTCGCCCCCGTCTTCAAGGCCATCGGCGCGGTGAAGACGCCCTCTGAACTCGTGGCTGAAATCGGCCGCCTCGATCAGATGGGGCTGGGCGCAGGCTTCAGGTTCGGCGTGCAGGTGGATGACAAGGACAGTTCCGCCATGATCGCCGGCTTCTACCAGGGCGGCCTGGGCCTGCCGGAACGCGGCTACTACCTGCGCCCCGGCAAGGAGGCTGACGCCACCCGCACGGCCTACGTGGGCCACGTGGCACGCACCTTCGAACTGGCGGGCGATGCGCCAGCCACGGCTCAGGCCGAGGCAGCCGCCGTCATGGCCCTGGAAACCAAACTGGCCGAAGCGTCCCGCACCATCGTGGAGCTGCGGGATCCCCAGACCAACTACCACAAGGTGGCCCGCACCGACCTGTCTGCCCTGGCACCCGGCTTCGACTGGAAGGCCTTCACCACCGCCGTCGGCCTGCCCGCCTCCGAAACCCATGTGCTCGTCGGCCAGCCTGAGTTCTACAAAGCCTTGGGCGCCCTCCTGACCTCCGAGCCCATGGCCACCTGGCGCACCTACCTGCGCTGGCATGTGCTGCATGCCGCCTCGCCCTACCTCGGCTCGGCCTTCGTGCATGAGAGCTTCGCCTTCTACGGCAAGACCCTTTCCGGCGCCACCAAGCTTCGCCCCCGGTGGAAGCGCGTGCTCGGAGCCGAAAACTGGGCCCTGGGCTTCGACCTTGGCCAGCTCTACGTCAAGGCAGCCTTCAGCCCCGAGGCCAAGGCCAAGGTGATCGAGATGGTGAAGTACCACAAGGAAGCGCTGCGCGCCCGCATCCTGGCCGCGGACTGGATGGACGCCGCCACCAAGCAGCAGGCCCTCAAGAAACTCGAGACCATGCGCGCCAAGGTGGGCTATCCCGACCAGTGGCGGGATTACAGCAGCCTGGCCATCTCGCGGCAGCCCTACATCCTGAATGTGGAGGCCGCCTCCGCCTTCGCCTTCCGGCGGATGCTGGCCAAACTCGGGAAGCCCGTGGACCGCAACGAGTGGAACATGACGCCCCAGACCAACAACGCCTATTACGATCCCAGCATGAACGAGATCGTCCTTCCGGCCGGCATCCTCCAGCCGCCCTTCTTCAATGTGAAGGCGGATGACGCCGCCAACTACGGCGCCCTGGCCTCCACCATCGGCCACGAGATGACCCACGGCTTCGACGACCAGGGCCGGCAGTACGACTGGCAGGGCAACCTGAAGGATTGGTGGACGCCCGCGGACGCCAAGCGCTTCGAGGCCCGGGCCAACCACATCGTCCAGCAGTACGACGCTTTCGAGGTGCTGCCGGGCTTGCACATCAATGGCAAGCAGACCTTGGGCGAGAACATCGCCGATATCGGCGGGCTGAGGGTTTCCTACGAGGCCTTCAAACTGGCCACCAAGGGCAAGCATCTTCCGTCCATCGGAGGCTTCACGCCGGATCAGCGGTTCTTCATCGCGTTCGCCCAGGGCTGGCGCACCAATCAGCGCCCCGAAGCCATGAAGTTGCAGGTGCAAACCGATGTCCACTCGCCCGTGCGCTGGCGGGTGATCGGCCCCGTAGAAGATCTTCCGGAATTCGGACAGGCCTTTGGGTGCAAACCGGCACCCGCCGCCAACGCCATCTGGTAGGCACCGCGACTCGAGATCACAAAAGGCCCCGCCCGGGGCCTTTTGCATGGGTGAACGGCTATGCTGGGGGGCACTCTGCCGAGGTCCCCATGCTCCACCCCGATCCCCATTCGTACTACGATTCCTCTCAGCCGAGAACGCGCCGCCTCCGGCTGAAACTGGGTGTGGATTTCGACCGGAAACAGATCGAAGGCGAGGCCACCCTCGAGTTCGGCGAACCGGCCCAGGGCTCCCTCGACCTGGACACCAAGGGTTTGGACATCCTCTCGGTGCAAGTGCCGGGCTCGGGCCCCATCCCCTGGTCCCTGGGCGAGGAGGATCCGATCCTCGGGCGCTGCCTGCACCTGGACCTGCCCGCTGGCACGCGGGATGTCACGGTGAGCTACCGCACGTCTCCGGAGGCGATGGCCCTCCAGTGGCTGGCACCCGAGCAGACCGAAGGGAAACAGGCGCCCTTCCTCTTCAGCCAGTGTCAGCAGATCCACGCCCGGACCATGGTGCCCTGCCAGGACACGCCCATGGTCCGGATCGCCTACCAGGCCGAAGTCACCATTCCCGAAGGCCTGACCGCCGTGATGTCCGCGGGCCCCGCGGGCGATGCCCCGGCCGGTCCGGGGCGGCACTGCTTCCGCTTCGCCATGCCCCAGCCCATCCCCAGCTACCTGTTGGCCCTGGCCGTGGGCCGGATGGAATCGCGGGATCTGAGTCCCCGCAGCCGCGTGTGGGCCGAGCCGGAAACCGTCGAATCGGCCGCCTGGGAGTTCGCGGGCGTGGAGGACATGATCCTCAAGGCCGAATCCCTCTTCGGCGCCTACCCCTGGGACCGCTACGACATGCTGGTGCTGCCACCCTCCTTCCCGTACGGCGGGATGGAGAATCCCCGCATGACCTTCCTCACGCCCACCCTGCTGGCCGGCGACCGCAGCCTGGTGGATGTGGTGGCCCACGAGCTGGCCCACAGCTGGACCGGAAACCTGGTCACCAACGCCAGCATGGAGCACTTCTGGCTGAATGAGGGTTTCACGGTCTGGGCGGAGCGCCGCATCCTGCGCACCCTTCACGGCCCGGATGCCGAGGCGCTGGGCTGGGCCATGGGCCAGAACGCACTGGAAGAGAGCCTGGACCGCTTCAAGGATGAGCCCCACCTCACCCGGCTCCGCCTGCACCTCCAGGGCATTGATCCGGATGATGCCTTCTCCAGCATCCCCTACGAGAAGGGCGCCCGCCTGGTCGCCGCGCTGGAGCGCGAGGTGGGCGAAGATCGCTTCCACCGCTTCCTCCGCGACTACATGGACACCTTCCGCTTCACCTCCATCACCACCGAGCAGTGGTGCGCCTTCGTGGAAGCCAAGCTCCCCGGCGCTCTCGCCGCCGTGGGCGCCGAGGCCTACCTGGACCAGCCGGGCCTGCCCGCCCGCGCGCCCGCGTTCCGCAGTGCGCAGCTGGACCAGCTCTCCGGCCTCGCCGAGCGCTGGATCGAAGGCCTCCGGCCGGACGAAGCCCAGATGGCCACATGGAAACCCACGGAACTGATGGTCTACCTCCAGAAGCTTCCGCGGAAGCTCACCCGGGAGGACTGCGCCTGGCTGGACGGGCACCTCACGCTCACCACCCGCGGCAACTACGAGATCCTCGTCGAGTGGCTCACCCTGGCCGCCGCCGCCGACTACGAGCCGGCCTTCGCCCGCATCCGCGAGGTGCTGATGAAGGTGGGCCGGATGAAGTACCTCCGCCCGCTCTACGGCGCCCTGGGCGACCACCCGCGCACCCGCGCCCTGGCCCGGGAGATCTTCGCCGCCGCCAGCCCCGGCTACCACGGCCTCTCCCGCCGTGTCGTCCAGAGCGTCCTCGAAAAGTACCCCGCCTGACCTGAGCGCCTGAACCGGCCCGCCCCTCCATCCCCACGGTGATCCCATGAGCCAAGACCCCCTCCAGGACGATCTTCATCTGCCCGAAAATGCCTTCCGGGAATTACGGGAAGGCGAGGTCTATGAGCCGGTGGTGCCGGCCTCCCAGAATCCGCCGGAAGTCACAGTCCGCAGCGTGGTGTCCGGGTTCCTGTGGGCCCTGATCTTTTCGGCCGCGGCCACCTACATCGCCCTGAAGCTCGGCCAGGGCATCGAAAGCGCCATCCCCATCTCCATCCTGGCAGTGGGCGCCTCCGTGGCCCTCGTGAAGTTCTTCAAGTCGCGGCCCTCCACGCTGCTGGAGAACGTGAACATCCTCGCCATCGGCGCCACCAGCGGCATCGTGGCCGGCGGCAGCGTGTTCGTGATGCCCGCGGTGCACATCCTCCACCTGAAGACCAGCTTCTGGCAGATCTTCCTCGTGCCCCTGCTGGGCGCCATCCTCGGCGTGTTCTTCCTGGCGCCCTTCCGCCGCTACTTCGTGCGCGACCTCCACGGGAAACTGCCCTTCCCTGAGGCCACGGCCACCACCGAGATCCTCATGGCAGGCAAGCGGGGCGGCCAGAGCGCCGTCGTGCTGACCTATTCCGCCATCACCGCCGCGCTCTTCGATTTCATCGGTCCTGCCATGCACGGCTGGGCCGAGAATTTCAGCACCTCCGCCATCGGCGCCCTGAATGGCTTCACCCAGAAATTCAAGGCCGTGTTCTCCATGAACACTGCCGCCGCCGTGCTGGGCCTGGGCTACATCATGGGCATCCGCTACGCCGCCATCATCATGGCCGGCAGCATGCTCAGTTTCCTGGTGCTGGTTCCCCTCTTCGCCCACCTGGGCACCTTCATCCCCGGTCCCATCTCCGCCGGCGTCGGCCCCCTGGCCGGCATGTCCGCCGGCGACATCTTCGCGAACTATGTGCGGCCCGTGGGCATCGGCGGCATCTTCGCCGCCGGCATCATCTCCATCCTCAAGATGTCTCCGGTGATCGGAAAGGCCACAAAACAGGCCTTCGGCGAGGTGAAGCATCTGATCCAGGGCGGCGCCAAGGAGACGGCGGAGGTCCGCACGGACCAGGCCCTGCCCATGAGCGTGAACCTGCTGGGCATCGCGGCCGTGGCCGTGGCCATCCTGCTCTACTTCCGCTACTCCGTGCTGGCCGGCGAGCCCCGCGCCACCTACCTGGCCCTCGTCTCCACACTGCTCACCCTGGTGATCACGTTCCTCTTCGCCGCTGTGAGCGCCTGGGCCGTGGCCATGATCAGCGTCACGCCCATCAGCGGCATGACGCTCACCACCCTCATTGTCACCGCCGTGGCCCTGGCCTCCCTGGGCCTCGCGGGCAAGAGCGGCATGCTGCAGGTGCTGCTGGTCGGCGGCGTCGTGTGCACGGCGCTCTCCATGTCCGGCTCCCTGGTGACCCAGTACAAGATCGGCTACTGGCTGGGCGCCACACCGCGCAAGATCGAGATCGGCAACCTGGTGGGCAGCGTGGCCGCGTCCCTGGCCACCACCGCCGTCATCATCCTCATGGCCAAGGTCTATGGCTTCGCGCCCAGCGCCGCCCATCCGAATCCCCTGCCCGCGCCCCAGCCCAACGCCATGGCCGCCGTGCTCAAGGGCGTCTTCGGCGGCGCCGGTGCGCCCTGGTTCATGTACGCGCTGGGCGCCGTCGTCGCCGCCGCGGTGGAAATGTGCGGCGTGTCGGGCCTGGCCTTCGCCATGGGCATGTACCTGCCCATGGAGCTGAACACCCCGCTGGTGCTGGGCGCGGCCGTCGCCTGGTTCGTCCAGAGGTCCAGCTCGGATCCCAAGCTGGCGAAAGTGCGCCACGAGAAGGGCACCCTGGTGGCCTCCGGCTTCATCGCGGGCGGGGCCCTGGTGGGCGTGCTCACGGCGCTGCTGCGCTTCGTCGAGGATTCCGCCCATGTCCATCTCATCCCGGAGATCACGCACTGGGGTGGCTTTGGTCTGTTCGTCGGCGCCTGGGGGAACTGGATCGGCCTGGTGGTCTTCCTCCTGCTGGCCTGGGGCCTCTACTGGGATGCCTGCCGCGAGAAGGTCGAAGAACCGCTATCCTGAAGCATTCCTCCAACCGGCCCGCTGAACGCCTCCCGCTTCCCCAGGAGCACCCATGTCCCACGACGACCCCGCCGAGCTGCATGGCCTGCCGGAAAATGCCCGCCGTCCCCTGAACCCCGGCGAGTCCTACATCCCGCTGGTGACCGCGGAAACCGGGGTGCCCGAGGTGACGGTCCGCAGCGTGTCCCTGGGCCTGCTCTTCTGCGCCATCTTCAGCATGGCGGCGGCCTACCTGGCGTTGAAGGTGGGCCAGGGCATCGAGGCGGCCATTCCCATCGCCATCCTGGCCGTGGGCCTCAGCCGCTTCTTCCCGCGCAAGAACACGATCCTGGAGAACGTCATCATCCAGAGCATCGGCGCCAACAGCGGCCATGTGGTGGCTGGCGCCGTGTTCACGATTCCCGCCCTGTACATGCTGGCCGCGGTCCCCGGCAGCGGCGTGGCCCAGCCGCACCTCTGGCAGGTGGTGCTGGTGAGCTTCCTGGGCGGAAGCCTCGGCATCCTGTTCCTGGTACCGCTGCGCTACCACTTCTACGTGGAGAACCACGGCATCTTCCCCTGGCCCGAAGCCACCGCCACCACCGAGATCCTGATCACGGGCGAGAAGGCCGGGAACCAGGCCAAGACTCTGGCCGTCGCCGCCGCCATCGGCGCGGTGTACGACGGCATCGTGGGCATCTTCCGGGGCATGTCGGAGAACATCCGCCTGAAATACGCCTACGTGGGCGATGTGCTGGACCGCCACTTCCTCCACTTCAACCTGCTGAACAGCGCCGCCACCTTGGGCATCGGCTACATCATCGGCCTGCACTACGCGGCCATCATCGCCGCGGGCAGCTTCTTCAGCATGTTCGTGCTGGTGCCCGCCATCCATGCCATCGGCGAGCACGTGCCGCTGATCCTGGCGCCCGGCACCAAGCTCATCGCCGACATGAGCCCGACGGAAGTCTTCAACAGCTACGTGAAGATCGTGGGCGTGGGCGCCATCGCCGGAGCGGGCGTCATGGGGGTGCTGGCCTCTGGTCCCAGTATGGTTCGCTCCATCTTCAGCAACCTGAAGGGCATGAAGCACCAGGACACCCGCGAGGCCACCGCCGTGCCCCGCATAGACCGCAGCTTCAGCGGCGCCTTCGTGGCCGCCGGGCTGGGAGTGGCAGGCCTTCTCACCCTGCTCTTCTTCAGCTTCGGCATCGGCATCCAGAACGCCCTAGTGCCCGCCCTGGTGGCTACCGGCATGGTGATGCTCATCGCCTTCCTCTTCGCCCCCGTGGCCGCCCGGGCCATCGCCACCATCGGCACCAACCCCATCTCCGGCATGACCATGCTGACCCTCCTCATCACCGGCCTCGTGATGCTGCGCATGGGCTTCCGCGGCGGGCCTGGCATGTTCGTCACCATGATGGTGGGCGGCGTGGTCTGCACGGCTCTTGCGGCCAGCGGCGCCTTCGCCACGGACCTCAAGATCGGCCACTGGATCGGCGCCACGCCCGCCCGCCAGATCGGCTGGAAGTTCGTGGGCACCTTCGTGGCCGCCATCTTCACGGGCGTCTCCATGTGGATCCTGGCGCACCAGGGCTTCGGCACCCAGGCCGTGCCCGCCCCCCAGGCCAGCGCCATGCGGGCCATCCTGGAGGGCGTCTTCGGCACCACCGCCATGCCCCTGCGCTGGTACTTCTTCGGGTTGGGCATTCTGCTGAGCCTGGTGCTCCGCATGGTGAATGTTCCCGCCCTGGGCTTCGCGCTGGGCATGTACCTCCCCATCGAGCTGAACACGCCCCTGCTGCTGGGGGGCATCCTGGCCTACCTCGTGAACCGCCCCAAGGCGGGCGATACGCCCTCCGCCACCAAGGCCCGCGAGAACCGCGGCGTGCTCATCGCCAGCGGTCTCATGGCTGGCGGCGCGATCATGGGCGTCGTGGCCGCCCTCATCAAGATGCGCTGGACCGACGGCTTCCCCATCCTCAGCGAAGCCGCCGCCACCGGCCCCCTGGGCGAGTGGCTCGCCATCGTCGCCCTGACTGCCCTCTGCACCTACGTCGTCATCAGCGGCCGAAAGGACGAGGCATAGGAGACACGCCCACGCCAAGAGGCCTGGGGCCTTATAAGGCTAGGCTGTGTGCGCGTCGAAGATATCCCGGAACAATGAATGGTTCGCCTCGAACGCCTGGACAATCGCCGGGTCAAAATGGGCTGGCTGGGTGCGGCCATCACCACGAAGCATGATGTCCACCGCCTTCGCATGGCTCAAGGCGGGCTTGTAAGGCCGCTTGCTCCGGAGCGCATCATAGATGTCGCAGATATTCATGATGCGTGCGGGAAGCGGGATAGCCTCGCCGCGCTTCCCATTTGGATACCCCCCGCCATCCCAGCATTCATGGTGATTCAGCGCGATCACGGCACCCATCCTGAGATAGGGTGATTTGCTTTTGCCCAGGATCTTCGCGCCCATCAAGGTATGCGCCTTCATGATCTCCCACTCATCCGGCATGAACCCGCCTGGCTTGAGCAGAATATGGTCAGGTATGCCAATTTTACCGATGTCATGCATGGGGCTCGCGAAAAAGATTTCATCAATGAAATTGTCATCCATTCCCAGCTTCATGGCCAGTTCACGGCAGTAATAGCTGATGCGTTGCACGTGGGCCCCGGTGTCTTCATCCTTGTGTTCCGCCGCGCGCATCATGGTGAAAATGGTTTCCTGATAGTTTTCCTGAAGATCGGCGGTCCTCTCGCAAACCTTTTGTTCCAAAATATTATTATAATGATGCAATTCTTTATGTAGCAGTCGAACTTCGAGCATATTGTGGACGCGCAACAGCACCTCCGCCAGCTCGATCGGTTTACTGATGAAATCCCTTGCGCCAGCCTGGAGTGCTCGCAGTTTGTGGGAGGGTTGAGCCGTGATGACAAGCACCGGCAGATAGCCATCCGGTTCGATTTCCTTGAGCCCCTCCATCACCTGGAACCCATCCATGCCGGGCATCTGAAGGTCGAGCAGGATCAAGTCGTACCGGCCCATGCGGTAAAGCCGGCAGACCTCCCTCGGATCGGTTGTGGAAATGAGGGAGGTATAACCAGCGGCGGCCAGCATGCCTTCAAGCAGGCGGACATTGGCCTCCTTATCGTCAACGATGAGAATGTTGGCATTCAGAATATCTACTGGATTGAGCATGACCTCCACCCTGATTCAGGAAATCGGACTGATCCCTTGTCCCGCGAATTCCATGGCCGCATCCAGCGCCTTCATGAAGACCTCGATCTTGATGGGCTTCGTGATATAGCTGAAGAAGCCTGCTTTCAGGCCCCGCTCGATGTCGTCTGGCATTGCGTTTGCGCTCAGGGCCATGACGGTGATGTGGGCCGTGGCCGGGTCCGCACGCAGGGTTTCCAGGGTTTGGAATCCGTCAATGCCCGGGAGATTGATGTCCATCAGGATCACATCCGGATGAGACGTTCGAGCAATCTCGATGCCGCTGGTCCCGTTCATTGCCGTTAACAGGCGGATATCGGAATGGCGCGCCATGATTTGCTCGACCAGCCTCAGGTTCGCCGGATTGTCCTCGACATAGAGCAGGGTGCGCAGGCCCGCTTCGCGAGGCATGCCGGGCTTGATCAGTGCCGCTGCATCGGCATTTCCAAGCGGAAGACAGGGTTCATCCATCGAGGTGAGCTCAAACCAGAACACACTTCCCACCCCGAGGGTGCTTTCTGCGCCGATGAGGCCCCCCATCAGTTCGACCAGGCGTTTGGCCACCACAAGGCCGATGCCTGTGCCTTCCTCACCACCACCCTCCTGCCCGAGCCGGTTGAACGCCTGGAATAGCTGCGCCAGCTGTTCTGCATGCAGTCCTGCGCCCGTATCCCGGACGCTGATGCGAGTGCGCTCCAGCGCGTTCCTGGTGCATTCCACCACGATCGCCCCGCCCGGCTGATTGTATTTGATCGCGTTGGAAAGCAGGTTGATAAGCACCTGCTTCAACCGGGTCCGGTCGGCATGGACATAGAAGGAGCTGTCGAGCGTGGGGAAGGTCAGCTTGATGCCTCGCTGCTGCGCCTGCGGTTCGATCATGCCCAGGCATTCCAGCATCACTTCCGCCACCGACACTGGTTCCTGCGACAGTGGCACTTGCCCGGATTCAACCTTCGCCAGGTCCAGGATCTCGTCAATCAGCTTCAGCAGATGCCATCCCGCCAGGAGAATCTGGGAAATGCTTTCCTTCTGGCTGTGCGTCGGCGGCGGCGAACCGGACTCCATCAACTGGGCAAAGCCGAGGATGGCATTCAGCGGGCTGCGCAGCTCGTGGCTCATGCTGGAAAGGAATTCTGATTTCGCGAGATTCGCCTTTTCCGCCAGGGACTTGGCGCTCTCCAGCTCAAGGTTCTTTTCCTGCAGCACCTGGTCCAGGCGTTTGCGTTCAGTGATGTCGCGGGCAGCGGCGAACACCCCCTGCAGCCTCCGGTCGCGATCGTAGAAGGTGGTCGCATTGAAGGAGACCACGGTTTCCCTGCCGTTCCAGGCACGCGCGGTGAGCTCGTAGTCCGTGATCTTTTTTTCGCTGAGCACCAGCTTGATCGTCGTTTCGGCCCGTTCCGGATCGGTGAAGAAGTTCTTGAATGGCGCGCCGATCAGCTCGTCGCGCGTGCAACCCGTGAGCGCCTCCATTTGTTTGTTGAGGTCCGTGATGATGCCGGAGGAGTCGGTGGTCATGAGCGCGTCAATGTTGGACTCGATGAGGGAACGCGTGTAGAACTGCTGATCACGAAGACGCTGATCGAGCACCTTTTGTTCAGCTTCCACCCGCTTGCGGGCGGTATTGTCGGTTCCGATCAGCAGATAGCCGATGATCGCGCCCTGGTCGTCGCGCAGCGCGGTGACCGATACGACCGCCGGGAAGCGGCTGCCATCCTTGCGGATGTAGGTCAGCTCGTAGATATCCTCGATACCCCGCGAGGCCTTGAAGACCAGTGCCTCGAAGCCCGGCGCGATTGGCGTGGAAAGCTCGGCGCTTAGCGCCTTGGCACGCGCGATCACCTCCTGAGGATCGGAAATATCGGCGGGCGTGATCTGATTCATCACCTCGGCGGCGTCATACCCCAGCATCCGTTCCGCGCCGACATTGAAGATCTGGATGACACCCTTTGCATCGGTGGCGATGCTCGAGAAATTGGCGCTGTTGAAAATCGCGCTCTGCAGGGCTCCTGCTTTCAGCAGCGCCTCCTCGGCTCGCTTGCGGGCGCTGTTGTCGGTTCCGATCAGCAGATAGCCGATGATGGCGCCCTGATCGTCGCGCAGCGCGGTGACTGACACGACCGCCGGGCAGCGGCTGCCATCCTTGCGGATGTAGGTCAGCTCGTAGATATCCTCGATGCCGCGCGAAGCCTTGAAGACCAGAGCCTCGAAACCCGGCGCAATTGGCGTGGAAAGCTCATCGCTCAGCGCCTTGGCGCGCGCGATCACCTCCTGAGGATCGGAAATATCGGCGGGCGTGATCTGATTCATCACGTCGGCAGCGGCATACCCCAGCATCCGTTCCGCGCCGACATTGAAGATCTGGATGACGCCCTTCGCATCGGTGGCGATGCTCGAGAAATTGGCGCTGTTGAAAATCGCACTCTGCAGGGCCCCGGTTTTCAGCAGCACCTCCTGGCGGCGGTCCTCGGAGATGCCCTCTGCTGTGTCAGCAGCCGGGGGGGCCTGGGTGGGTCTATTGATCTTTTTGGACATGTCCAACCCGCGTAGACGGCGTCTGGATGAGGATTTTGGGATTAAAAATGTCCCGGCACTGAGCGGTCGCGAAAATCGCCGCAGACAGGCGCTAGCAGGCCACTAACGGTCAAAATGGCGCCAACGAGCCTCAGGAAGGGCTCTCCTCCCAAGAAAGGGCAGGAGGCGTGCCAGGTGACATGCCTGCAGGGGTGGCGCAGCCTCGCCGCGACCGGTCTTTGAGCAGGGCAGCCCTTGTGAATCCCGCTTCATCGAGGTCCGGATCCACCTACCTTGTCGAACGCCCCGGCTCCGCGACGTGCCTGGATGGCTTTTCGTTCAGATTGAAGGGGCCCCCATTCGTTTTGGTTGACTCCCAAATAGCCACTCTCATTTTCGTGGTGGATCATTCCCCACTTCCGCCTCAACACTTTCTAGGGCCCACCGGTATGGATAGGTGAGGGAGGAATTGTGGCGTATGGGTTGGGGTGGAGACGCTGCTGATGGAGGAAGGCATCCTGCCCCTTCCGGAGGCACCTGCGGCCGACCCGCTGGAGGCGCTCCGGCGACATGGAGGCTTTCGAGAGCCTGATGCTGCGGACCGAATCCCGGATCCTCACCCTCGCCTGGCGGATCCTGGGGGACCGGGAACTGGCGAAGGACGCGGCCCAGGAGACCTACCTCCGCATCTTCCGGTCCCTGGAGGCCTACCGTCTGGGCGAGCGGTTCGAGGCCTGGATGGTCCGCATCACCGTGAATGTCTGCTACGACCTGGCCCGGAAACGCGGGCCCTTGCCCCTTCCGCCCGAGGTGCTCGAAGGATTCGGCACTGACCCCTCCAGCCATGAAGCCGAGGAAGCCCTGCTGCTCCGCCAGCGGCGCGACCTCGTCCGGCGGGCCCTGGCCGGCCTGCCCGAGGCCGAACGCGCCGCCCTGGTCCTGCGCGACCTGGAGGGCTTCTCCACGGAGGAAACGGCCCGGATTCTCGGCGTGCGCCCCGTGACCATCCGCTCCCAGGCGGCCTCGGGCCGGATCAAACTCCAGGCCGCCTGCGCCCGCCTGATGACCCCCAAGAAGGGAGGACGCCCATGAGCACGCGCCATGTCCTCGACCGACTCCCCCTCTGGGTGGAGGGGGATCTGCCGGAACGGGAAGCTGAAGCGATCCAGAACCACCTGGACCACTGCCCGGACTGCCAGGCCGCCGCGAAGCGCCTCCGCACCAGCCAGGCCTGGCTGCGGAAGGCCTGGCTGCGGGAGGCCCTGGCACCGCCCTTCGATGTCGCCGATCACGCGGCCCTGCGCGAAGCGGTGATGGCCCAGGTGCGTTCGGAACCTTCCCCACGACGCATCTCCCGTCTGACGCCCCGGACGGCCCTGTTCGCCACCGGTGCCGCAGCCCTCCTGATCGCGGTTCTGGTCCCCCTGCGGCATCGTCTGCCCGCGTCCCCGCCGCAGGTCGCCTCAGCACCCAACGCCCTCTCGGCCCACCCGCTCCCGCCCCCCCCTTCCCGCCCAGCCCCGAATCCATCCATCCCGCCGCGCCTGGCCCGAGTCCGCCCCCTCCGCCTGGCCCGTGCCGAGCCGCCGCCCGGCCCCACCCGTATCGAGTTCCAGACGTCCGATCCCTCCATCCGCATCATCTGGCTGGCCCAGGCCACGCCGTCCCCTGACCCGAACCCGCCCCTTCCGGAGGCCCCATGATCCGCGTTCCCACCCTCGCCCTCGCCGCCCTACTGGGCGCGACCTTCCCCGTTTCGGCCCAGGCCACGCAGGCCAAATCCACCGATCCCGCCACCATGCGGGCCCTGATGTCCGCAGCGAGCGACGAGCCCGATCCCGCCGTCCTCAAGGCCATGAAGAGCCAGGTGTTCGTGATCCAGCACCGCGACGCGGGCCAGCTCGCAGATCTCCTCCGCCCCCTGGGCAGCGGGATCAAGGGGGCACGCATGTCCTCAACCAGCGCCCACGGCTTCAATGCCCTCAGCGTGCGCGACTTCCCCGAGAACCTCGCCGCCATCGGAGCCGCCATCCAGCGCCTGGACGTGCCGGCCGCAGTCGAGGCGGCTCAGGATGTCGAACTGCACATCCAGGTGCTTTTCGCCTCCAAGGCGCCGGTTTCAGAGACCGACATCCCCCCGGACCTCCAAAAGGTGTTGGCCACCCTGAAAGGCACCCTCGCCTACCGGGGCTTCACACCCGTGGCCAGCTTCGTGCAGCGGGCGCAGGTGGAAGGACGGCAGAACCACGAGGTCAGCGGGACGGGTGTCGTGGACCCGGGGTTTACCGACAAGGAGGGGAGGAAGACCGCCTCGGAATGGCGGGTGTTCTGGTGGACCAACCCGCCAAGCATGCATATTCCAAAGGAAGGCCCTGCCCTGTTGGACTTCAAGGGGTTTGGAATCAAGATCACCGAGACTGGGGCGAAGGGATCCCAGACGCTCGCCGATTTCTCGACCAGTCTCAGCCTGAAGGAGGGCGAGACTGCGGTGGTTGGCACCACCGTGCTCAAGGACCGCGGCCTCATCGTGGTGGTCAGCGCCAAGCGGGTGCAGTAGGCCTTAGGTCAGTTCGGCTCGCAGCTCCCGCTGAACCCCCGGGTTCCCCACCACCAGGTTTCCGCTCTCAAACCAGCCCTGGCCGCCCGCCCAGTCGGTGATCACGCCGCCGGCCTCCTGCACCAGCAGGGCGCCGGCGGCGTGATCCCAGGGCTTGAGGCCCAGCTCGAAGTAGCCGTCGAAGATGCCGCAGGCGGTGTGGGCCAGATCCAGGGCGGCGCTGCCGGCGCGGCGGATGCCCTTGGCGCGGGGAAAGACGCGGCCCAGGGCGGCGTTGAACATCGGCCAGCGGTCGCCCAGCTGGAAGGCGAAGCCCGTGGCGAGGAAGGCCCCGTCGAGGCCGGCCTGCGGCGACACGCGCATGGGACGGCCGTTCCAGGTGGCGCCCAGGCCGCGCACGGCCACGAAGCTGTCGCCGCGCAGCGGGTCCAGGACACAGCCCACCACGGGGCCCTCCGCATCCCATAACGCCACGGAGACGCACCAGTGGGGGAAGCCCTGGACGAAATTCAGCGTGCCGTCCAGGGGATCCACGATCCAGCGGATCTCTGAACTGCCGTGACTCCCGCCTTCTTCGCCCAGGAAGCCGTACTGGGGGAAACGGAAGTCCAGCTCGGCGCGGACGGCGGCTTCGGCGGCGCGGTCCGCCTCGCTCACCACGTCGTTCTTGGATTTCTCGGTAATGGTGGTGGGATCGAGTCTGCGGAAGTAGCCCAGCAGCACCTCGCCGCCGGCCTGGGCCGCGGCCACACAGGCTTCCCGCTGGGTGTCGTACATGGCACTCACCCCTGTTCCAGCACGGGCGCCGGGCTCAATCCTTGCCGAAGACGTTGGCCAGGTTGAAGATGGGCAGATACATGGCGATGACGATGAAACCGATGACGCCGCCCAGCAGGGCGATCATGATGGGCTCCATGAGGGAGGTGAGGTTGGCCACGGCGTTATCCACCTCGTCCTCGTAGAAATCGGCCACCTTGGACAACATGGCGTCCAGGGCGCCCGTGGCCTCGCCCACACCCACCATCTGCACGACCATGGGCGGGAAGACTTTGGTTTCAGCCAAGGGGGCGCTGATGTTGCGGCCCTGCTCGACCGCATCCTTGGACTTGAGGATGGCGTTGTGGACCACCATGTTGCCCGCCGTGCGGGCCGTGATGTCCATGCCTTCGAGGATGGGCACACCGGAGCTGATGAGCGTGCCCAGGGTGCGGCAGAACCGCGCCACGGCCACTTTGCGCAGCAGTTCGCCGATGATGGGGATCTTCAGCAGGAAGGCGTCAATCTGGAGCCGGCCCGGGGGCGTGCGGTAGTACTGGCGCAGACCTACCGTGATGAGTCCCAGTGCAATGAGGATGATGTACCAATAGTTGATGAGGGCGTTCGAGATGGAGATGCAGACCAGGGTGGGGTACGGCAACCGGGCACCGAGGCCCGAATACATGGCGGAGAAGACGGGGATGACCTTCAACATGATGACGGCCACCACGATGATGGCGATGCTGATCACGGCGATGGGATAGGTCATCGCCCCTTTGATCTTGGCGGTGAGCTTGACGGACTTCTCGATGTAGCCCGACAGACGCTGGAGGATGATGTCCAGGATGCCGCCTGTTTCGCCCGCCCCCACCATGTTCACGTAGAGGTCGTTGAAGGCCTTGGGATGTTTGGACATGGCAGCCTGAAGGGTGAGGCCCTTCTCCACATCGGACCGGACGGATTCGATGGTGCGCTGGAAGCCCTTGTGCTGCTGCTGGGCGCCCAGGATCTCGAGACACTGCACCAGGGGGAGTCCAGCATCAATCATCACGCTGAACTGCCGGGTGAAGACGGCAAGATCCTTGGAAGGCACCCGGCCGAAAGACTTCCCGCGCTCCGCGGCCATGGCGCGGACGTTCATCACTTCGATGCCGTTGCGTTTCAGGGTGTTGGTGGCGGCATCCCGCGATTCGGAAACCAGGACCCCTTCCTGGATCTCCCCCATCCTGTTCTTGCCTTTCCATGCGTATGCGGGCATGTGAACCTCGAAATGCGGCGCGGAATGATGGATTCAGGATAGGCGGGAATGGGGGTTTGGTGAAGCCTCGGCCCAGATTCAGGTGTACTTGATGTTGGGATTCCGCCCGCCAAGCGCTGGGGCGGCAGGTTTTCCGGGTGCAGGAGCGGGCTGGCCTCCGCGCCCCCCCGAGGCGGAGGTGCCCACGCCGCGGTTGATGAGTTCCCGCAGTTCATCCACGTTGGATGAATATTCGAACGCCTGGTCCTGGCTGATGTCGTTCTTCAGCACCAGCTCTGAGAGACTCTGGTTGAAGGTCTGCATGCCGTACTTGGTCTGGCCCGCCTGCATCACGCCGTAGATCTGGTGGACTTTGTCCTCGCGGATGAGGTTCCGGATGGCCGAGTTGGGGATCATGATCTCCAGGGCCAGGGCCCGCCCTTTGCCGCTGGCCTTGGGGATGAGGCTCTGGCAGATGACGCCTTCCAGCACCAGGGAGAGCTGGGCCCGGATCTGGGGCTGCTGGTGGGACGGGAACACGTCAATGATGCGGTTGATGGTCTGCACGGTGCTGTTGGTGTGCAGGGTGCCGAAGGTCAGGTGGCCCGTCTCGGCGATGGTCAGGGCGGATTCGATGGTTTCCAGATCCCGCATCTCGCCCACGAGCACCACGTCCGGATCCTGGCGGAGGGCCGAGCGGAGGGCCTTCTTGAAGCTGAGGGTATCGGCGTGGATCTCCCGCTGGTTCACCAGGGCCCGCTTGTGCTTGTGCACATATTCCACGGGATCCTCGATGGTGAGGATATGCAGGGGCTCCTCGGTGTTGATCTTGTCCACCATGGCCGCCAGGGTGGTGGATTTGCCCGATCCCGTGACGCCCGTGACCAGCACCAGGCCGCGGGGCTTGTCGCACAGGGCCTGGACCGAGGGGGGCAGGCCCAGTTCGCCGAAACTGCGAATCTTCTCGGGAATGGTGCGAAAGGCGCCCGCGGTGGCGCCCCGCTGGTTGAAGACATTGGCGCGGAACCGCGCCACGCCCTGGAGGCCGAAGGAGAAATCCACCTCCAGATCCTCTTCGAGACGATGCTTCTGCTGGTCGGTCATCACGCCGTAGCAGAGCCAGCGGGTCTGGGCCGCGTCCAGCGGCGGCAACTTCAGGGGCACCATGCGCCCATCAATGCGGACCTGGGGAGCTGATTCCGTGGTGATGTGGAGATCCGTCCCCCCATATTCCACCATGGTCTTGAGGAGTTGCTGCAGGGGCACGACGTAATTGGAACCAGCTTCGCTCATGGGAGTCTCCCTTACAGAACGGTCTCGCGGATGATTTCCTCGATGGTGGTGACGCCGTCGAGCACTTTGCGGCAGCCGGACCGGCGGAGGCTGATCATGCCTTCCTTGATGGCCTGTTCGCGCAGTTCGATGGCGGAGGCGCCGGTGAGGACCATGTCCCGCATGGGCTCGGACATCTCCAACACCTCGTAGAGGCCCACGCGCCCTTTGTAGCCGCGCTTGTTGCAGGCTTCGCAGCCCACGGGCTTGTAGAAGGTGATGCCTTTCTGGATCTCATCGGGCGTAAAGCCCACCTTGAGGAGGGCATCCTCGGGCTGGGCATGGGTCTCCACCGCCTTGCAGTTGGGGCAGAGGCGGCGCACCAGGCGCTGGGCGCAGATGATGTTCACCGACGTCGCCACCAGGAAGGGCTCCACGCCCATGTTCATGAGGCGGTTGATGGTGCTGGGGGCGTCGTTGGTATGCAGGGTGGACAGCACCAGATGGCCCGTGAGGGAGGCCTTGATGGCGATCTCGGCGGTCTCGAAGTCGCGGATCTCGCCCACGAGAATGATGTTGGGATCCTGGCGGAGGAAGGACCGCAGCGCCGCGGCGAAATTGAGGCCGATCTGCTCCTTCATCTGGACCTGGTTGATGCCAGGGAAATTGAATTCCACCGGATCCTCGGCTGTGAGGATGTTGGTGTCCACGGTGTTCAGCTTGCCGATGGAGGAGTACAGCGTGTTGGTCTTGCCGGATCCCGTGGGGCCCGTCACCAGCACCATGCCGTAGGGACGGGAGATCTGCCGATCCCAGCGCACCAGGCTCTCCTGCTCGAAGCCCAGCTTGGTCAGGTCGAGCATCAGTTTGTCGCTGTCCAGCAGCCGCAGCACGATCTTCTCGCCGAAGAGGGTGGGCAGGATGCTGACACGGTAGTCAATCACCTTCTGGCGCCCGCCCATGTTCACCCGCAACTTGATGCGGCCATCCTGGGGGAGGCGCTTCTCGGCGATGTTGAGCTTGGCGAGGATCTTCACCCGGGAGGTGAGGGGATCCTTCAGCTTGAGGTTCGGCCGCATGACCTCCTGCAGGATCCCGTCAATGCGGAAACGGATGCGGTAGGTCTTCTCGTACGGCTCGATGTGGATGTCCGAGGCGCCCTTCTTGATGGCGTCAATGAGGACCATGTTCACCAGCTTGACCACCGGCGCGTCTTCGCTGCCATGCCGGAGGGCGTTGACGTTGATGCTCTCCTCGTCGTCATCCTCCGTGGCCTCGAACTCTGCATCCGCGTCGAGCTGCTGCTCCAGCTCGTTCAGATCGAACTGCTCGTCCTCCTCCTCGAAGCCGGGCATGGGCAGGCTGCTCGGTCCCGAGGACCCGGAGGCGCTGGATGCAGAACCGCTCCGGGTGCTTGTGCCATCGGCCCTGAGGGCCACCTGGCTGGAGCCGCCGTAGTAGCGTTCCACGGCGCGGGCCAGCCCCATCTCGCTGGAGACGACGGGATCCACGTTGTAGCCCGTGTGGAACCGGACATCGTCCATGGCGAAGATGTCCGTGGGATCGGACATCGCCAGGGTGAGCACCGACCCCGTGCGTTGGAGCGGCAGCACCTTGTGGCGCTGGGCCAGGTCGGCGGGAATGAGGGCGATGACGGCGGGATCAATGGGCGGCCACTGTTCCAGGTCGGCGGCCGGCACGCCGTACTGCATGCCCAGAAAGCTCACGATGTCCTGGTCCGAGCAGAAGCCGGCGCGCACCACAATACTGCCGAGCTTGCCGCCCTCTCGACGCTGCGTCTTGATGACCTCGTCAAGCTGGGCCTCGGTGATGAGCTGAGCCTTGACAAGCATTTCGCCGAGCTTGCTGACCACGTGATGCCTCCGGACTGGGGGTGAGGGGATGGTAGCACCCAATGGGCCTCGCAACGGCCTTCCCATGTATGCTTTTGCCATGTCCACCCCAGCAGCCTCGCCCCAGCGCCTGCTTCTGGCCCAGCAGCTCGTCCGGGAGAAGGGCCTCTCCCGGAGTGACCTGGCCTTGCTGGAGGACATCCTCCGCGCCGGCGAGGGGGATCTCGCACCGCTGATGGAGGCGCCACCGGAGGGCCCAGAGGTTCGTGAGGAATCTCCGGCCCAGGCGGCCCTCCGCCGCCAGCTGGGCCTCTTCCTCGCCTTCCTCCACCAGGCCCCACCCCGGCGCCTCGGTGAAGCCCGGCCAGCCATGGGGCTGGTGCTCCAGCACAGCCTCGGCCGCCTGGGGCAGATGGCCGAAGCCGCCCACCATGAGCTGCTGGCTGAACTCCGGCAGCCCGAATGGGTTTCGCTGCTGCTGGACCTGCTCGCCTCCGCGCGGGCCATGTCCCTGGCTCCGGCCGACGATGCAGCCCATCTCCACCAACTGTGGGGCGCTTTCCTGGGGGAACACCGCGCGGCCTTCCGGCGCGTCCTTGCGGCTGTGCAGGCTTCGGACCAGGGCCCGGAACGGGTCGCCCGCCTGAACACTCAAATGAAGGCCTTGAACCGCGCCATCCAGGGCAATGGGCGCCTGGAGCCGGCCTTCGCGGACTTCGCCGAATGCCTGGAGGCCTGCATCCCACCTGATGCCCGCGCGCCCGTGGCGCCTTTGCTCCTGCTGGAGCATGTGGTCTCCAATTTGCGCCTGAGCCTCATTCGCCCCCTGGACCGCGGTACCCATTGGCCGGCTGTGGAGCAGGTGCGGGGCAGCCTGCGCTGGCTCTGGGATCACCTCGGCTGGACCTTGCCGCGCATGGAGGGGGATCGTCTCCGGGCGGCCATGCCGGTGGATCTGCGACGCCTGCTCCAGCAACTCCGCCGG
The DNA here is from genome assembly GCA_021794095.1 of Acidobacteriota bacterium. Classification (GTDB taxonomy): domain Bacteria; phylum Acidobacteriota; class Holophagae; order Holophagales; family Holophagaceae; genus Geothrix. The sequence continues at coordinate 112,463 of JAJYRN010000004.1, forward strand.
GAAGACCGGCCCACCTTCGCCACCGTGGCACGCGCCCTGGCAGGCCATGTGGCCCTCATGGGCCTGCTGGAATCCATGGAATCCATGGCTCTGGCGAGCCCCCGGGATCGCTACGCGACCGTGCCCACCTTTCTCGTGGTCGAATCGGAACTCGGTCGGCTGGCCAGCCGCGCCTATCATCCCTCGGGCACTGAGGCCCTGCCCCCTGGCCAGGAAGAGACACCCAGGCTCCGCAATTTCTTCCGCCAGGCCGTTCTGGCCCTGCGGCAGGACCAGAACACCCTGCGAAGCCTCCTGGCCCAGGCGCTCGCCGGGCAGGACACGGATCAGCTCGCCCAGGTGCTCGACACCCTCCGAGGCCTCCTGCTCAATCACCAGAAGCAGCTCATGGGAGGCCTGGTGGGCATCTTCTCGCCGGAGGCGCAGAAGCGGTTGTTTCCCGATACCCCTGATGCCATGGAAGAAGGCGAACGCCTCCGCCAGCGGCTTCAGCGCCTGTGGGAGCAAGTCTCCCCGCTGCGTGACCAGCTGGTGCTCCACCGGGAATTGCAGGACTGGACGCGCCTCGCCCTTGGGCTATCCCAGGCCTTCCAGCACATCCAGGCCTTCCGCCGCAGCCCTGAATTCCCGCTCATGCGCCGGCCGGACCGCGAGGAGGCCGAGCGCTTCGTCCAGCACCTAGGCCGCCTGCTTGATGCGCCCGAGGATGTGCCCCAGGCCCTCCAGGAAGGCCTCGACCTGCTCGGGGAGCTGCTCCACTTCATCGAGCTGTTCCTGCTGAGGATCAACGCCCGGGTACCCCTCATCTGCCAGGATCTCGAGGTGGCGCGGGCAGCCCTGAAACTCGCCGGCGAACTCGGGGGGGAAGCCGGGCCTGACCACACCCGGCTGTCCCACAAGCTCATCCAGACGGCCAAGCGGCTGGGTGTCCGCGATCCCCAGTGCCAGGCCCTGCTCCAACGATGGGTCCGGGCGGAACGCAGCCAGAAGGACGCAGCGCCTGCCCTGCATCAGCTCACCTCCCATCTGGCCCAGCTGGCGCTCCGGCTGGAAGCCGCCCTCGGTTAGACCGATCCTGGACCTATGCCCTCCGTCCACTGGCTGGAACCCCACCCTTCACCCGCCGGGGCCGCCCTCCGGGACGCCCTGACCCGCTGGGGCTATGACGTGGTGCCGGGAGCGGGTCAGGGCACGGTGATCCTGGTGGCCGAACGCCCTGATCCACGCCTCATTCCAGCCGAGGGCACCGAGTTGCTGTGGTGGGTCGAGCGGGGTGAGCCTGAAGAGGTGAGCGCCGTCCTGAACCTCCGCCCGGGCTGGGTGCTTCAGCAGGACCGGCCGCCGGAGGCCGCCCGGGAGGCCTTGGAGCACTTGCGGCAACGCGACCTGGGCACGGATGGCTGGCTGCGGCGCATGCTGAACCTCGCCACCCTGGACGAGCTGCTGCGCCTGGTGCTGGACCGGGCGATCCGCCTGTCCGGCGCCCGGGGTGGGGCCATCTGGCTGCGCGACGGGGACACCTTCTACCAGCGGACGGGCGATGGGGCCTATGCCGAAGCGCCCCTCCCGCGCCAGGAGGCGGCCGAGCTGGTCCGGCGCGGCGAAGCCTGGCTGCTGGTGCCCTCCGAACAGCTCTGCGTCCTCCGGCTCCTGCACCCCCGCAAGGCCTCGGAGGCGGTGCTGGCCAGCCTGGCCGATGTGGAACCCCTCCTCCTGAACGCCTGGCGGCTGGAAGCAAGCCTGGCCCTGTCGTTCAAGGATGATCTGACCGTGGCCCAGAACCGGCGTTGCCTGGAGGCAGAGTTGCCCCAGGCCGTCCGCACCGCCGCCGCCCGGCAGGAGCCCCTGGCCCTGCTCTTCCTGGATGTGGACAACCTCAAGGCCATGAACAGCCGGTACGGCCATCCCGCCGGCAGCCGGATGCTGGAACGCGTGGCGATCCTGGCCCAGCGCCTCTGCCGTGCCCATGACCGCCTCTACCGGTACGGCGGCGACGAGTTCTGCATCCTGATGCCGGGCACCACCTCCGGCGGCGCGCGCAAGCTCGGGGACCGCCTGCTCCAGACCCTGCGGGCGAACCCTCTGGCCCTGGAGGGCACCACCGTGGACATCTCCCTGAGCGCGGGCATCGCCGCGTACCCGGAGCACGCCGATGGCGCCGAGCGCCTGCTGGCCCGCGCGGACCAGGCGCTCTTCCGCGCCAAGGGCGAAGGCAAAGGCCGCGTCCGGGTGGCGGAGTAGGACGCCGGGGCCTACTTCCGCTTCTTCTTCCCGTTCTTGTCGGAGCCGCCGAACACCTTGGCGAGAAACCCTTCGCCGGGTTCGCCGGCGGCATCCACGGCGTCGAGGCTCTGCCGCACCTGTTCGATCGCAGTGCGCTGCTCGGCCGTAAGCGACTTCGGCACCGCCGCGCGGAGGTGGAGATACAGATCCCCGCGTCCGCCACCTTGCAGGCGGGGCACGCCAGCGTTGGCCAGCCGCACCACATGGTCGGCGGGGGTGCCTGCGGCCAGCTTCACCTGGTCCCTGCCGTAGGGCGTGTCCACCCCCAGCGCCCCGCCGAGCACCAGCAGGGGCCAGGGAACATCCAGGCGGCGGTGGAGGTCCGAACCATCCCGTTCGTAGCTGGGATCCGGCTCCACGTCGAAGACGATGTAGAGATCGCCGGCCCGTCCGCCAAAGCGTCCGGCCTCACCCTGGCCCTGGAGACGCAGGCGGGTGCCCCGGTCCACGCCGGCCGGGATCTTGAAGGTGACCCGGGTTTTGCGCTCGACCCGCCCCGTGCCGCCACAGGTGCGGCAGGGTTTGGGGATGATGCGGCCGCGGCCTTCGCACCGCGGGCAGGCCGCCAGCATCTGGAAGAAGCCCTGGCGCACGGCCACCTGGCCCTGGCCCCGGCACTGGGGGCAGGTCTCCGGCCGTGTGCCTGGCTCGCACCCGGAGCCCTGGCAGGCCTCGCAGGCTTCCAGCCGGGGAATGGCCAACTCCATCGCATCCTGCCCGAAAACCGCATCCTTGAAGCTGATCCGCAGGTTGTACTGGAGATCGGCCCCCCGCTCTTCGCCACCCGGACGACGCCGACCGCCGCCGAAGAGATCCCCAAACAGGCCGCCTCCGAAAAAGCTCCCGAGGATGTCTTCGAAATCCGCGAACTGGCGCGGATCGAACTGGAACTGCGGGCCGCCGCCCCCCCCCGCGCCGCCCAGGCCGGCGTGCCCGAACTGGTCATAGACCTTCCGCTTGTCGGGGTCGGAAAGCACGCTGTAGGCTTCCGCGGCTTCCTTGAACTTCTCCTCCGCTTCCTTGTTGCCCGGATTGCGGTCGGGGTGCAGTTCCAGTGCCAGCTTGCGGTAGGCCTTCTTGAGTTCGTCGGTCCCGGCGTCCCGGGCCACCCCGAGCACCTCGTAGTAGTCACGCTTCATGCATCCATCCTGGGATCCAGGATAGCCGATGCTCCTGGACTCAGTTCGGGGCTCCGGCAGCGTCCCCGTCATCCCCCTCCAGGGAGGCCATCATCGCCTCACTGGCCGCGAGAACGGCGTCGGTCAAAAGCTGCTGGGCTTCGAGAAGGTCGGATTCGCACCCCCGCAAGGCATCACTGTCCTGGGCCGCCACGGCCTGCCGGGCACGGCCCAGAACCTCCCGGACCATGACCTGCTGGTCTTCGGTGAGGTATTTTCCGCACTCCGTGAAGCTCTTGTCGCAGGAGAAGATCAGCCCCTCTCCCGAGGCGATGTACTTCAGGGCGTCCCGGCGCTGCACATCGGATTCGGCATTGGCCACCGCCTCGCGGATCATGCGCTGGATCTCCAGCTCGGACAGGCCGGAGCTGGGCCGGATGCTCATGCTCTGCTCCAGTCCCGTCATCAAGTCCCGGGCGGCAACCTTCACGATGCCGTTGGAATCAATGTCGAACACCACCTCGATCTGCGGCACGCCCTTGGGCAGGGGAGGCAGGTTGATGAGATCAAACCGGCCCAGGCTCTTGTTGTGTTCCGCCAGCTCGCGTTCCCCCTGGAGTACGTGGATCTCCACCCGGGCCTGGTTGTCGGTGACCGTGGTGAAGACGCGTGAATCCCGGACCGGGATGGTGGCGTTGCGGTTGATGATCTTGACGAACCCCCCGCCCTGGGTCTCGATGCCGAGGCTGAGCGGGGTCACATCCAGCAGGACCAGATCCTTGATCTCGCCTTTCAGGACGGCGCCCTGGATCGAGGCGCCCGTGGCCACCACCTCATCCGGATTGATGGAGCGGTTGGGCTCTTTCCCGAAGTAATCGCGCACCAGCCGCTGGACCAGGGGCATCCGGGTCTGGCCGCCGACGAGGATGATCTCGTCCACATCCTTCGGGGATTTCCGCGCCTGCTCCATCGCGTCCTGGATCGGCATGAGGGTCTGCTCGACCAGTTCATGCACCATGGCCTCGAGGGCCTCCCGGGACAGGGTGGCCTCCAGGTGCTGGGGGCCGCTGGTCCCCTGCGCAATGAAGGGCAGGCGGATCTCGACCCGGTCCAGGGTGGACAGCTCGCACTTGGCCTTCTCGCTGGCCTCCTTGAGGCGCTGGAGCGCCATGCGGTCGGTGGTGAGATCAATGCCCGTCTTCTCCCGGAACTGGGTCACCAGCCAGGTCTGGATGGTCTGGTCGAGATCCTCGCCGCCCAGGAAGGTGTCACCGCTGGTGGCCAGCACTTCGAAGACCCCATCGTTCATCTCCATGAGGGTGAAATCGAAGGTGCCCCCGCCGAAGTCGTAGATGGCGAGGGTCTGCTTCACGCCGCCCTTGTTGAAGCCGTAGGCCAGGGCCGCGGCCGTGGGCTCATTGATGATCCGCTGGACATTCAAGCCCGCGATCTTGCCGGCATCCTTCGTGGCCTGCCGCTGGGCGTCATCAAAGTAGGCCGGCACGGTGATCACCGCATCGGTGACTTCCTCATGCAGGAACGCCTCGGCCGAGGCCTTGATGTTCCGCAGCACAATGGCTGCCACCTCGGGCGGAGCGTAGTCGCGATCGCCCACCCGGAGCCAGGCATCGCCATTGGGCGCAGACACCACGGGGAAGGGTAGGCGGGCCACCGCCTCCTGCACCTTGGGGGCCTTGAAACGCTGGCCAATGAGGCGCTTGACCGCGAACAGGGTGCGCAGGGGATTGGTCACGGCCTGGCGTTTGGCGATGTGGCCCACCAGGAAATCGCCTTTGTCGGTGAAAGCCACCACCGACGGCGTAGTGCGGCTGCCTTCCCGGTTGGGAATCACCCGGGGATCCCCGCCTTCCATGACGCACGCGCAACTGTTGGTGGTGCCCAGATCGATGCCAATCAGCTTGCCTGCCATGGTTAAAGCTCCGGGTCGGTGGGATTCATGCTACCCCCATCTCGCGAGGCCTTCCAGACCGGAAGGCTCGTGGCATTGGGATGTCCTAGGATTTTCCCGTGTCATCCAAGCGATTCACTACCACCCGCGCGGCCCGGAGAAGCTGCCCCTTGAGCTTGAACCCGCGCTCGTAGACCGCCGCCACGGCGCCATCCGGGAGGCCCGGATCGGTGAAGGTGGTGAGCGCCTCGGCGTGAGCCGCATCGAAGGGATCGCCGACCTGCAGGGGAAGGGCCTCCACCCCCATACGACGCAGCGCCTCCAGGAACTGGCGCCGGATGAGCTCCACCCCAGAGCGGAAGGCTTCCACATCCAGATAGGTGGCGCTCAGCCCCCGGTCAAAGTTGTCCAGGACCGGCAGCACCTCGAGCAGGATCCGGCGTTCGGCCTGCTCCACCGCCAAGGCGATGTCCCGCTGGGCGCGATTCCGGAAGTTGTTGAAGTCGGCGGCCAGCCGCCGGTGCTGATCCATGAGCTCGGCTTCGCGCTTCAGCATCTCGCCCATCTGGGCCTCGGCCTCCAGCAGGGCGGATTCCAGATCCACCCGGCCTGAGGCCTCCCCGCCCGGAGCGGGATCGCCCAGGGCATCAGGAGGCACATCCTCGTCACTCAACTGGCGGGTGCGGTATTCAGAAGCGGCGGCATCGGCCAGGGCCTGCAGATCCGCCTCGCCGGTCTCATCGAGGTTCAGATCAAGCAGGTCATCGGGGTCCGCCGGAGCCTCCGGCTTCGGTTCAGGTGGCATGGGCAGCTCGGTGGTCATCCCAGCAGTATAGGTACGCCCAGGCATACCCGCCAAGGCCGCCGGTCAGGCACCGGCCTGCTTCCTGAGCACCTGGTCGGACCACCAGCGGAGGCCGCCCAGGATCCGGCTGTAGTCCATGCGCAGTGGTCCCACCAGGGCAAAGGTCACGTAACCCGCGGATCCCAGCCGGAAGGTCCGCACCGCCGTGGCCAGGGGCATCTGTTCGAGGTAGGGATTCTCCGAGCCGAGCAGGAGATGGATATCGCCGGTCGCGCGTTCCGCGAAGGCATTGAGCAGCCGCGCCAGGCGGCCGTGTTCCTCGAAGGCGGCCACCAGGCTGCGGAACCGGCCCACATCATCGAATTCCGGGAAACTGCCGAGGCGCCCCAAGCCGGAGACCACCACGGAGGGATTCGCCGCCTCCTCCTCGGGCCAGCGGGCAGCCAGTTCCTGAAGCCGGGCCTGCAGGCTCTCGCCCGCCCGGGCTGCGGCCTGGAGCGTGCTCAGCAACCGGGTGCGCATCTCGGGCAAGGTCAGGCCGGAGAACTGAGCGGTGGCGTAATTGCCCAGCTCCGTCAGCACCGCCTCTCCGTAGCTCCAGGGGTTTTCCATCAAGCGGTGTTCCACCTCGCCGCGCGTGCCCACCCAGATGGCCACGAGGCGTCCGCCCCCCACCCGGACGAACTCCAGGCGCGCCAGGCGGCTGTGGATCAGCCGCTGGGGCAACGCCACACAGACACCGCCCATGACCTCCGCCAGGGTGCGGCTGGCATGCCGGGCCCAGGCTTCGGGCTCCAGATCCAGGCCGTCCAAGGCCTCGACCAGCCGCGCCTCGGCCACGGGATCCGGCGCCGCGGGAGCGATCCAGCGGTCCACGTAGTAGCGGTAGGCGCGTTCCGTGGGGATCCGCCCCGCGGAGGTGTGGGGCTGGGCCACCCAGTTCTCATCCTCCAGATCCGCAAGCACGTTGCGAATGGTCGCACTGGAGAGGGCCTCGGGATACCGCTTGGCCAACAGACGGGAGCCCACCGGCTCGCCCTCCTGGAGGTAGGCCTCGATGAGGGTCTTCAAGACAGATTCGCTGCGGGCGCTGAGGCGGGTGTGCGTCATGGGCCCCCCCCCTGATGGGGCTGTCATACTATAGCCCGCTCCCTGGAGGTTCCCATGTCCCTCAGTCGTTTCCGCCTCCCTGCGGTTCTCATCCTGGCCGTTGGCCTCGTCTTCGCCCTCGCCTGCAATCGCAAGAGCGCGGCGGCCCTCCAGGCCGAGCAGGACGCCAAGGATGCCCAGGCCAAGGTTGCTCAGCTTGAACAGCAGCTTGCGTCGGCTCAATCGCAGAAAACCGGCGCCAGCCAGGGCGAAACCGCCAAGGTCGTCGCGAAGGGGCATGTCAAGGCCCTGGAGCGCGAGGTGGCCGATGCCAAGCGGCGGGCCCAGGCCGCCCAGCAACAGGCGGCCCAGCTGGAAACGGCTCCCGCGGCCCCGCAGGCCCCGAAGCCTCTGGTGGTGGATGTCCCCACCGGCACCACCCTTCATGTGGCCCTGGCCCGCGAACTGGCGACCGACAAGGACCAGGCGGGTGATGCGTGGGATGGCACCCTCGCGTCCGATGTGGTGGTGAATGGACAGCTCGTCTGGAGCGCGGGTACCCGCGTGCGCGGCGTGGTCACCCAGAGCGTGCCGGCGGGCCGTCTCGCCAGCGGCAAGGGCGCCCTGGGCATCAAGGTCACGGAAGTCGGCGGCGTGGGCCTCGATACCGACAGCCACGTCATGGTGGGTGAGGCCCGCGGAGCCCGGAATGCCAAGATGATCGGCGGTGGCGCCGCCCTGGGCGCCCTCATCGGCATCCTGTCCGACCGGAACAACAAGAACGACCACGCCCTGGGTGGCGCAGCCATCGGAGCCGCCGCCGGCACTGCGCTGGCCGCCGGCACAGCGGATACGATCATCCGGATCCCCGCCACGCCGCCCCTCACCTTCAGTCTCACGGCGCCGGAGCGCGTGACGATCCGTAAGTAGCCATTCCTCCACTCGGCTTCCAGCCGATCGGTCTCGACATCGGGAGGTTGACCTCCCGATGTCGCAGGTCCAGACCGGACCACGCGTAGCGAACGCTCAGCGGCCAGGTTCAGGCCTCCAGCGCCTGCAGCCGCTCCGCCTCAAAGGCCGCCCGCAGGGGTTCGAGGATGGGTTCGAGCTGACCCTGCATGGCGGGACCCGCTCCGCGATCCGCGCACCGCGCGGGAGCGGGAGCACGCGCCGGGGGCGCGTGCGTTCGCGGGGTAGCAGGGCCGCGTGCGCCGAGCCGCGCAGCGGCGAGCGCTCAGCGGCCAGGTTCAGGCCTCCAGCGCCTGCAGCCGCTCCGCCTCAAAGGCCGCCCGCAGGGGTTCGAGGATGGGTTCGAGCTGACCCTGCATGAACCCATCCAACTGGTGGCTGGTGACGTTCACGCGGTGGTCGGTGACGCGGCTCTGGGGGAAGTTGTAGGTCCGGATCTTCTCGCTGCGATCGCCGCTGCCCACCTGGGACTTCCGCAGGGCGGCGTGGGCGGCGTCGGCTTCCTCCTGGGCTTTCTGGAGCAGCCGGCTGCGGAGGACGGTCATGGCCTTGGCCATGTTCTTGATCTGGCTGCGCTCGTCCTGGCACTGCACCACGGTGTTGGTGGGCAGATGCGTCAGGCGCACGGCCGAATAGGTGGTGTTGACGCTCTGCCCGCCCTTGCCGCCAGAGCAGAAGGTGTCAATGCGCAGATCTTTCTGCTGAATCTCGATGTCCACATCTTCGGCCTCCGGCATGACGGCCACGGTGGCGGCGGAGGTATGGATGCGGCCCTGGGTCTCGGTCTTGGGCACGCGCTGGACGCGGTGGACGCCGGATTCGAAACGGAAGAGGGAGTAGGCGCCTTCCCCCTGGATCTCCGCCACCACCTCCTTGAGGCCGCCCTGCTCGGCCTCGCTTTCGTCAAGCACCGTAACCCGGAAGCCCCGGCGTTCGGCGAAGCGCACGTACATGCGGAAGAGCTCCGCGGCAAAGAGGGCCGCCTCTTCGCCCCCGGTGCCGGCCCGCACTTCCAGAATCACGTTCTTGGCGTCGGCGGGATCGCGGGGGACGAGCAGGCGCTTGATCCGCTCTTCTCCCTCGGCGAGGGCCTTCTTCAGGCCTGGGATCTCGTCCTGGGCCATGTCCCGCAGCTCGGGATCCTGCCCCTTGTCGGCCAGAATCCCCTCGGCTTCCTCCAGCTGCTTGCGCAGGGTCTTCTGCCCCTGGAAGGCCAGGACCACGGGTTCCAGCTCGGCGCGAAGCTTCGCCAGCTCCCGCAGCCGCTTCGGATCGGACACGATGGCCGGATCCTGGAGCTGGGCCTCCACTTCCTGGAAACGGGCTTCCACGGCTTCAAGCTGGTCGAGCATGGATCACCTTCCGTCGGTTGCGCCCAAACAAAAAGAACGGGCCGAGGGTTCGGCCCGTCCTTTGGAACGCATCAGCTAGGCCTCGGTCGTCTCGGCGACGGCGACAGCGGCGGGGGTTTCCTTCTTCGCATACTTCTTGTTGAACTTCTCCACGCGGCCTTCGGTGTCCATCAGGCGCTGCTTGCCGGTGAAGTAGGGGTGGCAGGCGGAACAGACTTCCACCCGCAGCTCCTTCTTCGTGGAGCGGGTCATGAACTCGTTGCCACAGGCGCAGTGAACCTTCACCTCGTGCAGCTCGGGATGGATCTTGTCTTTCATCTTGGCCTCCTGGGACCGACCGCATGCCCCAGAAGCGGGCGCGCGCACGCGGCTTGTCCACGCAAGACAGCCAGTCTACCGTCCAGAGCGCCGCGGCTCAAGGGGAAAGGATGAGGCGGACCTGGGGATCAACCTTGTTCCTGGGGGGTGAACACCCACCGCTCGGCCAGCAGGCGCTTGAGCTTCAGTGCGCCGAATACAGCGAGGAGCAGAGTGAAGTTGAAGCTCAGCTCGTAGGGCACCTGCCACCACTGGAAACGGATCCGCCCCAGCAGCCCCACCTCGACGAAGAACATCAGCCCTGTGAAGAGTACCGGTTCCAGGATGGATTCCCACAGAGGGCGTTCCTGGGCGTGGCGTTCCAGCAGGTAGCCCGTGAAGGCCCCGTAGAGCAGCCGGGTGGGCTTGAAGCCATGCATGGTGGTGAAGCCCAGGGGAATGGAAAGCAGGGTGGTGATGCCGACCGCCACCGCCAGGCGAGCCACCGGCCCCAGCCGGGCCCATTGGCGCCGGACCCAGAAGAATCCTGCCCCAACGGCCAATCCCTGGGCGGCCGCGAAGGGCAGGCAGATGAACCAGTGCCAGCCTTCGATCAGCATGTGGCCCCCGGTGGCCAAGCCCAGGAACATGCCCGCGACCAGCGCGGAACTGCCCCGGTGGCGGGCATCCTGGCCCTCGCTGGCCGCCAGATCCCGGGCCAGGGCGCCAGGCCTCTCCTTTTCCGCCAGCAGGGCGGCCATCCCGAGCTCGCCCTCCAGGCCCCGGGCCTCGGCTTCATCCATCAAGTGGCAGGCCAGTTCCCGCAGCAGCATGGCCCGTCGCCGGCGGGAAACACTCCGGAGGCCGGCTTCCACCTGGGACAGATAGCTGGTGAGGGCCCGGTTCATGGCACCGTCAGGCCTTGGGCCCCACGAAGGCCTCGACCATGTCCACGAACTGGTTCCACTCCTTTTTCTTGGCCTTCAGGAAGGCCTGCCCGGCGGGCTGGATGGCGTAATAGCGCCGCTCTCGCCCGTTCTGCTGGGTCTCCCAGTAGGACGTGATGAACTCCGCCGCTTCAAGCTTGTGGAGTGCAGGGTACAGGGCGCCTTCCTTGACGGTATAGGTCCCGCCCGTTCGCTGGCGCACCGTCTCGATGATCTGGTAGCCGTACATCGGGGCCTCGGACAACAGCGACAGCAGGAGCAACGGGGTACTGCCCTTCAGAAGTTCACGATCCATGGGTGCCTCCAGTTTAGGCTCGAATGCAACTTTCCGGATCATTGTGCCTCGCAAGACGATAGCGCGCAAGCTCCGGTTGCCGTGGAAGCAGGGGGATGGCCCCATCCAGCCAGGCCTTCCGCTACCCTGCCGGGGGAGACACCATGGACCTGGTTCTGGCCACGGAGGCCCTGGAGCGCGAGCGGGATGAGGCCACCTGGACCGCCTGGGGCGGGGCGCTGCCCCTCGGGGACTACCTGGCGCGGCTCCACCGGTTCCGGAACCATCCCTGGCCCCGGGAGGCCATGGCCACCTGGGTGCTGGTGGATCCGGAGGGCGTGGCCGTGGCCTCCTGCCAGGCCTACCGCACCGCGAGCCGCCTGCGGGGCGTTCCGGGCCAGGCCTATGGCCTTGGGAGCGTCTTTGTGGATCCCGCCCAGCGGGGCCAGGGGCTGGCCTCTCACCTGCTGGCGCACCTCACTGCCCGCCTGACGGCGGAGGATCCGACGGCTCAGGCCTGCTTCCTTTTCGCGGAAGCCGGCGCCTCGGCCTATCGGCGGGCCGGGTTCCAGGATCGCCCGACCGGCTCCCTGGCCTTTTCCGCCCGGCCGGGCGATGCGGCGTCGGTCGCGGATGGCCTGATCCATGAAACCGAACTCCCCAGCGCCGCGGCCGCCCTGGCCTGGCCCGGGGGCCCCTTCGCCCTCCACCCGTCACCGGCCCAGCTGGACTGGCACCGGGAGCGCGAATGCATCCTCCTGGGCGTCACGGGCGGGGCGCCTCCCCCCCTGCGGGGCGCCCGGGCGGGCCAGGGACTCGCCCTCTGGGTGGCGGATCCGACCCGCCAGGCTTTGACCTTCCTCTGCTTCCAGGCGCACACCGCCGCTGAAGCTTCCGCCTTGCTGGAAACCGCGCGCCGCACCGCCGCCGCCTGCGGCCTGCCCCGGGTGCTGCTCTGGGATGCCACCGAGGCACCGGCCCCCCTCCGGGCCGAAGGCACGGCGCTGGCCGACGCGCTGCATCCCATGCTCCACCCCCTGACGGGCGCCTTCCAGGCCGCCGACTGGGCCACGGTCACCGGAGCCGCCTGCATCTGACCCTGGGACCGGCCTCCCCCGGGCGGTAGCATGGGGGCTTCGCCGCGGTCGCAGGTCGCGCCCGCGCACCGGTCCAGGAGCGTTCATCCATGCCTACGATCCGTCCCCGTTCCATTCCCCTGGCCTGGGCGCTCTGCGCCTGCGCCTTCGCCTTTGCAGGCACCCCGCCCGGAGCCTCGTTCATGAAGCCGAGCCCCCTGCCCTTCCATGCGCCCCAGTTCAACCGGATCCACGATGCGGACTTCCTGCCCGCCTTCGAGGCCGGGATGAAGGCCCATGACGCCGAGATCCAGACCATCGCCAACAACCCCGCCGCGCCGACCTTCGAGAACACGATCGTGGCCCTGGAGCGCTCGGGCGCGGAACTCACCCGCGTGGAGAAGGTCTTCTTCCACCTGGCCTCGGCCAACACCAACCCGGACCTCCAGAAGATCCAAGCTGAAGTGGCCCCCCAGCTGGCTGCCCACGGCGATGCGATCTCCATGAACGCCAAGCTCTTCCAGCGCATCAAGGCCATCTACGACCAGCGGGCGCACCTGAAGCTCGGACCGGAAGGCCAGGTTCTGGTGGCGCGCTACTACCAGGATTTCGTCCATGCCGGCGCCCAGCTGTCCGCAGCGGATCAGACCAAGCTTCGGGCCTTCAACCAGGAGGAATCCAAGCTCACCACCGAATTCCAGAACCGGCTTCTGGCCGGCACCAAGGATGGCGCCCTGGTGCTGGATCGCCGGGAGGATCTGAAGGGCCTGTCCACAGGTGAAATCGAAGCCGCTGCCGCCGCGGCCAAGGCGCGCGGACTGGAGGGCAAGTTCGTCCTGCCCCTCCAGAACACCACCCAGCAGCCGGCCCTCACCGACCTCGCGGACCGCGCCATCCGCGAACGCCTGTTCAAGGCCTCGGTGGACCGGTGCAGCCTAGGTAACGCCGACGACACCCGTGCCATCATCCTCGACCTCGCCCGGATCCGCGCCCAGAAGGCCGCCCTCTTCGGCTACAAGAATTTCGCCGGCTACGCCATGTACGACCAGATGGCGAAGACCCCCGAAGCCGCCGAGAAGCTGATGACCTCCCTGGTGCCCGCGGCCACCGCCAAGGCCCGCGCCGAGGCCGCGAAGATCCAGGCGCTCATTGACCAGCAGAAGGGCGGCTTCAAGCTCGCCCCCTGGGACTGGAACTTCTACGCCGAGCAGGTCCGCAAGGCCGAGTACAACCTGGACGATGCCCAGATCAAGCCCTACTTCGAGCTGAACCGGGTGCTTCAGGATGGCGTCTTCTACGCCGCCCACCAGCTCTACGGCCTCACCTTCAAGGAGCGCCACGACATCCCGGTCTACAACCCCGATGTGCGGGTGTTCGAGGTCTTCGACGCCGACAAGAAGCCCCTGGCCCTTTTCTACGCCGACTACTTCAAGCGCGACAACAAGGCTGGCGGCGCCTGGATGGACAGCTTCGTGGACCAGTCCGGCCTACTGAAGCTGAAGCCCGTGGTCTACAACGTCTGCAACTTCACCAAGCCCGCGCCGGGCCAGCCCGCGCTGCTGAGCTTCGACGATGTGACCACCATGTTCCATGAATTCGGCCACGCCTTGCACGGCATGCTCTCGAACGTGGAGTACCCGCGTCTCGCCGGTACGAACGTCCCCCGCGATTTCGTGGAGTTCCCCTCCCAGTTTAATGAGAACTGGGCCCTCCAGCCCCAGGTGTTCGCCCACTACGCCCGGAACTACAAGACCGGCGCCCCCATGCCCAAGGCGCTGGTGGAGAAGCTCCGCAAGGCCCGCACCTTCAACCAGGGCTACGCCCTCACCGAGTACCTGGCCTCCGGCCTGCTCGACATGGCCTGGCACACCCTGCCCGCCACCGAGCACGTCAAGGATGTGCAGGCCTTCGAGGACCAAGCCCTCAAGCACTTCCACGTGGACCTGCCCCAGGTGCCGCCCCGCTACCACTCCCCCTACTTCGCCCATATCTGGTCCAACGGCTACTCGGCCGGCTACTACGCCTATCTGTGGAGCGAGGTGCTGGATCATGACGCCTACGCCTGGTTCAAGACCCATGGCGGCCTCACCCGCGCCAATGGCGACCGCTTCCGCAAGATGATCCTCTCCAAAGGCAGCACCGAGGACATGGCCACGATGTACCGCGCCTTCCGCGGCGCCGATCCCAGCGTCGTGCCCCTCGAGGTCGCCCGCGGGCTGAAATAAGCATCCCTGAAACCCCAAGCCAGGGGCCCACTCACGGACCCCTGGCTTGAATGAAAGCCCGTTCAAGGTGCAGGGCTGTTGACGAGAGCACTGGCCTCCGTAGCCGAGCCATCAGTCCAAAGCCCCTCCCGCAATTCGGATCAATCAGGTGCTAAAAGCACCTGATTTTTTTTGAACCCACAGAAGGGGTCATGCCCCCCAAGTTGACGCGGTTGACGCGAATCTGGCGGGAACCCCGACAAAAGGGGGCGCCTCCCCCTTTTTTCCCTTCTCCCCAGGCCCTGGCACGGCATTCTGGAACCTATCGCGAGGTTGTCGCATCTGATTCATGTCTGGCTCCACCACCTTTGGACGAGGAGAGTGGGAGTGGCTTGGACTCCAACCTCATGGGCCCGTTGTGATGGCTTCGAGATCCGGCGTCCCTGCGGCGGCAGCGTTCCGAGGTGGGTCCGGTGAGGCGCTGGCATAGCACATTCGAAGGCCATCATTTGAAGAATGCATAAGGGGATTCTGATGGGTGACTTCTCCAACACCGTCGGACCGAAGGGAAATGACTCTGGAAAAGGGGGCACCGGCAGGGCGGATGGGCCCGGGGCTGAACCAGACCCGCTCACGCCACCCGATGGTCTGGGTGAAGCCGAAGTCAAGCAGCGGCTCGCCCAATTCGGTTTCAACGAGCTTCCCGAGAAGACGCGCAACCCAGTGGCCGAATTCCTCTCCCATTTCTGGGGGCCCATCCCGTGGATGATCGAGGCCGCGGTGATCCTGTCCGCAGTGCTGCGTCATTGGGCGGACTTCTCGATCATCTTCCTGCTGCTCATGGCGAACGCCGTCATCGGTTTCTGGGAGGAATTCCAGGCCGGGAATGCCATCGCCGCGC
The DNA here is from genome assembly GCA_021794095.1 of Acidobacteriota bacterium. Classification (GTDB taxonomy): domain Bacteria; phylum Acidobacteriota; class Holophagae; order Holophagales; family Holophagaceae; genus Geothrix. The sequence continues at coordinate 127,687 of JAJYRN010000004.1, forward strand.
TCAAGGCCAATCTCGCGCTCAAGGCCCGAGTCAGGCGCGATGGGCAGTGGCGAGAAGTCCTTTCCCGTGAGCTGGTGCCGGGGGATCTCATCCGGCTTCGCCTGGGGGACATCGTGCCCGCCGACGCGAGGCTGCTGGAGGGTGATCCGGTCGAGGTGGACCAATCCGCATTGACGGGAGAATCGCTTCCTGTCGCCCGTGGCCCTGGGGAGTCCGTCTATTCAGGCTCGATCCTGAAGCGAGGTGACATTGATGCGGTGGTCACCGCCACAGGGAAGGCCACCTATTTCGGCAAGACCGCGCAGCTGGTCGAGTCGGCCCATACCATCAGCCATTTCCAAAAGGCCGTGCTGAAGATCGGGGACTACCTGATCGTGATCGCAGTGGCCCTGGTCATCGTGATCATCGCGGTGGCCCTGTTCCGGGGTGACAGGTTCGCCACCACGCTCCAGTTTGCGTTGGTACTGACAATCGCAGCCATCCCGGTGGCCATGCCCACGGTGCTTTCGGTCACCATGGCCGTCGGCGCGCGGCTCCTCGCCCAGAAGAAGGCCATTGTCAGCCGATTGGTCGCCATCGAGGAACTGGCAGGCATGGATGTGCTCTGCACCGACAAGACGGGCACGCTGACCCAGAACAAGCTGGCGCTTGGTATCCCCTTCTGCATGAAGGACATTGCTCCAGGCGATGTGGTCCTTGCCGCGGCGCTGGCCTCCCACGCTGGATCGGGTGACGCCATTGATCAGGCGATCCTGGCCGGCTTGCAGAGCTCTGAGGTCATCCACGACTTCGAGGTTCTCCATTTCCAGCCCTTCGATCCCGTCGGCAAGCGCACAGAGACCTCTCTGCGGGGGCCCGATGGCGCGACCTTCAAGGTCAGCAAGGGGGCACCCCAGGTCATTCTCGCGCTGACGTCCGATCCGAGCGGAATCCAGGCACACGTGGAAAAGGTCATTGAGGACTTTGCATCGAGAGGGTTCCGTTCCCTGGGCGTCGCACGCACGGACGCCCAGGATCAGTGGCAATTCCTGGGTGTACTGCCCCTCTCTGATCCACCGAGGGAGGATTCCGCCACCACCATCGCCAGCGCCATGGCGATGGGGGTACGGGTGAAGATGGTCACGGGTGATCAGGTCGCCATCGCCAAGGAAGTTGCAAAACAGGTTGGCCTGGGAACGAACATTCTGGATGCAGGCCTGTTCGCCGAGACCGCTCATCACCTCAGCGGGCAGCTGGATGCGGCCATTGAAAGCGCGGACGGCTTCGCCCAAGTCTTCCCCGAACACAAATACCACATTGTCGAGGTCTTCCAGAAGCACGGGCACATCACGGGCATGACCGGCGATGGTGTCAACGATGCGCCTGCGCTCAAGAAGGCCGATGCGGGCATCGCGGTCTCCGGCGCCACCGACGCAGCGCGTGCCGCGGCAGACATCGTGCTGCTCACACCGGGGCTCTCCGTCATCATTGATGCCATCAAAGAGAGCCGGAAAATCTTCCAGAGGATGAACAGTTACGCCATCTACCGTATCGCTGAGACGATCCGGGTGCTGCTGTTCATGACGCTGTCCATCCTGATTTTCAATTTCTATCCGGTGACGGCCGTGATGATCGTCCTGTTGGCGCTGCTGAATGACGGCGCCATCCTGACCATCGCCTATGACCGTGTGAACTATGCCAACAAGCCAGAGGCCTGGAACATGCCCCACGTGCTGGGCATCTCATCGGTCCTCGGTCTCGCAGGGGTTGTCGCATCCTTCGGCTTGTTCTATCTGGGTGAACGGGTGTTCCACCTGGACCGCAGCTCCATTCAGACCCTGATCTATCTGAAACTTTCCGTGGCGGGACAGCTCACCATTTTCGTCACCCGGACCCGCGGCCACTTCTGGTCCACGCGCCCTGCAACGGTGCTGCTGGCCGCTGTCGCCGCCAATCAGCTCCTGGCCACCCTCATCGCGGTCTTTGGCCTGGGGCTTATGACTCCGATCGGATGGGGCTGGGCGCTGGCGGTCTGGGCTTACGCCCTGGCATGGCTCTTCATCAACGATTTCGTGAAGCTGGGAGCCTACCGAATCATGGATAGCAACCAACCTGTACTCGCCCACTGAAACGAAAGGGACAGCATGCTCAGCGACCGATCTCTTGATGCCTTTTCGGGGAAGACCTTTCTTGACCGATGCCTCACGTACATGTCCACCCAGCTTGAAACGCACAACCATCAGGGCGAGGTACTGGTGTCATCGCCCTCCGGCCCCGCCGTCACTATCTCCTATCAAGCAGGATCAGGCGCCCATGAAATCGCCATCCGGCTTGCGGAGCTTCTGGAAGCCAAGGCCCATCCGGGATCGGCACCATGGACGGTTTTTGATCGCCAACTGGTCGAGAAAGTTCTTGAGGATCATCACATGTCCCAGGCGCTGGCCAAGTTCATTCCCGAGGATCGCCAATCCTCGCTACGGCAGGCCATGGATACGATGTTCGGCGTGATTCCCTCCGCCTGGGATATGGTCCCTAAAATCGCCGAGACAGTGTTGAAATTGGCGGATGCCGGGCATGTCGTCCTGGTCGGGCGTGGCGCGAACTTCATCACCGCCTCAAGGCCGAACGTGTTCCATGTCCGACTGATGGGATCGCTACCGAGGAGAATCCAGAGGATCCAGGACCGCGAGCAGCTCACGATCGAGATGGCCACAAGGTCGGTCACCGAAGAGGACCGGGCGCGAGGGCGCTATGTGAAGGCCCACTTCGGAGAGGGCATCGAGGATGAACTCCTCTACCACATCGTCATCAACACGGATCGCGTTCCGCTCCCCGATGCAGCGGGGCTGATCTCCGACGGGGCACGAAGGTGTTTCCCTGGCCTCTTCCCCTGAATCAGTCCGTGGTCATCGAGGAAAGGAGATGCTGACTACCACTCCAATTGGTTCAATCCCGATACCAATGCGTGCGGAACCGAAGCGGGTCGTTCACACTGATGGCGGAAACCACCTGCTGAGATCCCCATGGTCAACGGCCACCTCTCCACCCCGCTGCTCGTCGCAGGATGCGGCCTCTTGTTCTTCATCGGCCATGCCTTTGAACAAGTGTTCCGCCGGTTCCGCATCCCGGATGTGCTCCTCCTGATTCTTCTGGGCCTGCTGCTCGGTCCCGTTTTCGGCTGGCTACGGCCGTCGGGCAACTCGCCCATCGAGCACCTGTTCGGACACATCGCCCTGATCATCATCCTCTTCCACGGAGGCCTTGACCTCAGCCTGCGTGATCTTCGGGCGCATGCCTTTTCCGCAGGCCGGCTGTCGCTTGGATTGCTGGGCGCCTCGACCCTCCTGATCGCCCTGCTTGCGCACCTCGGATTCGGGCGCCCCTGGCCTGCCTCCTGGCTGCTTGGGCTGGTCCTCTCTCCTGTGGCGGCGACGGTGGCGGTGCCCTTGCTGGAACACCTGCCCTTCTCCAGGCAAATGCGAAGCATCATCACCCTGGAATCGGCGATCGGCGATGTGACGGCCATCGTGGCGGTGCTGAGCCTCACCCAGGCCTTGACCCAACACGATGCCGGCCTGGGTCTATCCTTGGGCCGCTTCGTCGCGGCGATTGGAGGCGCGGCCATTCTGGGCGCATCCGCCGGACTGCTTGGGGCCTTCATCCTTCGCAGGCTCCAGGCCTTCGCCAAGATGGGTTTTGCGTCGGAGGCCATGCTTTTGGTGGTGGCGGGCTTCACAGAGTGGATGGGCTTCAGCGGGGCCATCGCGGCGCTGGCCTTTGGAATCGTCTTCCGGAACCTGGATGAGATTTCGCCCCGCCTGCTGCCTGCGCGTTTCCAGACGCCCGAGGGCCTTTCCCAGAATGAATCGGCCCTGCTCCACGAGGCCGTATTTATCTTGAAAGTGACCTTCTTCTGCTACCTGGGCACACTGCTCGGTATCCGGAATCCCCGAGTCCTTTGGGCCGGGGCTTTGGTGGCGATTCTGCTCCTGATTCTGAGGACGGTCTGGTTCCGGTGGGTCGCCCGTGGGAGCGGAAACGAGCGTGATCAATGGATGGCAGGTGTGCTCTGCGGCCGGGGCCTCAGCAGCGCCATTCTTGCTTCAATACCGCTGGAATTGGGAATCCCTGGTGGAGACTGGATCCGGGATGTGGCCTATGTCGTCATCCTCGCATCCAACATCCTGACGGGTCTCGGCGTGGTCGGGGTGATGCGCCGGTATCCACGCACAGAGCCCGAGGGGGCCGCCTGATGGTGAATGGAGGCCTCCGTTTGGTTCAGGAGGTCGGTGGCGGGAAGGCGGCTTGCCAGGTGAATCCAGCGGCCTGAGGCGGAAGGAGGGCTCAGGTGCAGCCTCCCTTCGGCCAGGCAGGAAGGTTGCCTAGAGGGTCCAACCTTGACTCAAAATTAATTTCGATACAAACTATTTGTATGCAAATCAACGAGACCCAGTCTCAGGAAAAACACCGCCACGCGGAGGAGGTGATGCAGAGCCTCCGGCGGGTGGTCAAAGCCCTGCATGAATACTCCACCTCCGTGGAAAAGCAGTTCGGCCTGACGGGTCCCCAGCTCTGGGCCCTGTGGGAGTTGAACCGGGCCGGTCATTTATCCCTGAAGGCCCTCTCAGCCCGGATGCACTTGGATCCCAGCACCGTCACCGGGGTGGTGGACCGCCTCCAGAAACGCCGCCTCCTGGTGCGGGCCACGGATCCCAAGGATCGTCGCCGGGTGGTGCTTTCCCTCACCGCCGAGGGGATCCACCTGCTCAAGGAGGCGCCCCACCCGGCCCAGGGTCAGCTCCTCTACGCCCTGCACGGAATGGACCTGGAAGAGGTGGAGCAGCTGAACCAGACGCTCAAGCACCTGGCTTCCGTCATGGAGGTCGGCTCCGCCGAGGCCCGTTTCTTCTTCGCGGAGGGCTAGGATGGCCGGATTCCATCTCGTCACCGACCTGGACGGAACCTGGCTTCCCGCGCCCGGACAGCGAGGCCAGCTTCGGGATCTGGAGAACGCCCTGCTCGCCCGGCCCGATGTGGTGCTCACCTTCGCCACGGGCCGCACGTTCACGTCGGCCCTTGAGGCCATGGATCGCTGGAGCCTGCGCCCCCCACACCACCTGATCACCGATGTGGGCACGGCCATCTTCCATCGGACCCCAGAAGGCGTCTGGGACGAGGATCAAACCTGGGCCAGCCGCGTGACGGCCGCCTGGGATCACCTCGCAGCGGAGCGCCTCCTGAAGGCGGGGCTCCCCGACTCGGTCTGTCCTCAGCCCGGGGTGGTCCCCATCCGTCGCCTCGCCCTGCAGGCGCTGATTGGACGGGGCGACGCCGCGACGGGGCGGGAACTGGAGCGCGCCTGCACAGCCACCGGCCTATCCGCCGACATCCTGGCCTCGCACAACCTGTATTTCGATGTCCTGCCATCCGGCATACACAAGGGCTCGGCCATGACCTTCCTCCAGGCTTCACTGGAACTGCCCCGCCCCGTCGTGGGATGCGGCGATTCGGCCAACGATCTGGGCCTCCTGGAGGCGTCGGACTACCCCGTCGTCATGCTCGGTGGGCTGGGGGACCAGGAAGCACCGGCCGAACTGATCCGGAGGGCTCACCGGACGGACGTTCCCGGTCCCCGAGGCATCCACCGGGCGCTCGTCGCCTTGGGTTTACTTGAGGAGGGCCCCCATGACCATTGACCTGGTTGCAGCCGAAAAGCAAGTGGCGGATCTCATCATCGCTTCCCACCGTGGGCCCTTCGTCCAGCATTCTGAGGATGGGTGGCGCCGGCGCGTGAATGGCGTCTTCGGGGCCATGGAGCCCGTCATGCGAGTCACGGGGGGAACCTGGGTCTGTTGGGGGCTCCGGGAGGACGAAGAGCCCCTTTCCGAACGCCACCGGGCCGTGTTCGTAGATGACGACGAGAAGTTCCGGGTGCATGAAGTGTTGCTGACGAAATCGGAGGCAAAGGAATTCTACGAGGGCTTCACCACGGAATCCCTTTGGCCGATCCTCTTCTGTTTCCCCAGCCGGCTCCAGTTCATGCCGGGCCTGTGGGATACCTACCGCATGGTGAACGAGCGCTTTGCGCAGGCCATCGCCCGCCTCGCGGCACCGAGAGCCACGGTCTGGGTCCAGGATTTTCACCTCATGCTGCTCCCCGCGATGTTGAGGAAATTGCGCCCCGACCTCAAGCTGGGCTTCTTCCTCCATACGGCCTTCCCGCCACCGGATGTGTTTGGCATCCTCCCCTGGCGAGAGGCCCTGCTCGACGGAGTGCTGGGCTGCGACCTGGTGGGCTTCCACATTCCGTTGTACGCCACCAATTTCGCCCGGAGCTGCGGCCGGTTCCTGGGGGCGAGGCCTCACTGGAAGCGGAGCAACCTCGAAAGCCACGCCTTGTCCCCAACCCTCGTCTGCGACTCCCTGGCTTACGGGAGTCGAACCGTACAACTCCTTGCACTGGGCATTGGAGCCAGCCGGGAAGATATCGAACACCTGGCCTTGGATGAGGCCACCCAGTCCTATGCCGCGGACCTGAAGGCACGCATGGGGGTCGAGCATCTGCTCCTTTCCGCCGAACGCCTGGACTATGTGAAGGGGCCGGTGGAACGGGTCAAATCCATGGAAGTGCTCTTCGACCGCCACCCGGAATGGATCGGACGGGTCTCCCTGCTTCAAGTCGCCGTACCCAGCCGGGAGGGCGTGCCCGAATTCGAGCGCCTCAAGGACCAGATGCACCAGGCCGTCGGGGAATTGAACAGTCGCCTGGGCTCACCGACCTGGCAGCCCATTGTCAACCTGAGCAAGACCCTGCCCCTTCAGGAACTGGTCGGGCTCTATCTGGCGGCCGATGTGTGCCTGGTGACCCCCCTCCGCGACGGCATGAACCTTGTGGCCAAGGAATACGTCCTCTGCCGGAACGATGGTTTGGTGGTGCTGTCGGAATTCGCGGGCGCCGCCTTCGATCTCCCAGGGGCCATCCTGGTGAATCCATTCTCCCCAGAGCATGTGGCCGAAGGCATCCACGCGGCCCTCGAGATGAAACCCAAGGAACGTAAACGCCGGTTCAGGGCCATGCACCGCGTCAGTCGAAGCCGGGATCTGACCTGGTGGAGGAAGGCGTTCATGGAACAGATGGCCGCGATTTAGAAGGTTCAGCCCTTGGCGGGTGCTTGCGCCCAACCAGAGGCTTGCAGGGGGCGGAGATGAGAATTCGCAGGATCCTGGACGAGTTCGAGGCTTTCGCACTTCGGGGCAATGTTCTGGACTTCGTCATGGCCGTCGTCATCGGCGGCGCCATCGGGCGGATCATCACCGCCTGCGTGGATGGGTTGGTCATGCCCACCTTCGCCTACTGGCTGCGCGAGACCCAGTGGGAGAAGTGGACCTACTGGCAGTGGCGGATCGGCCCCGTGATTTCGGCGCTTCTGGATTTCTTCGCCAAGGCAGCGGTCATGTACCTCTTCATCATCAAGGGCGTCGGGTCGCTCACGAAGCGGGCCAGCAGCCAGAAGTCCAGCGCGCCTTTCCGCACCTGCCCCTTCTGCCGGGAGTCCATCCATCCAGAGGCCGTCCGTTGCAAGTACTGCGGAAGCGATGTTCCCACAGCCCAGACCGCGAGCCCTACCGCAGGATGAGTGGATCCAGCCAAGGACATCCGAAGGTCCAAAAACACCTCAACCCCTCCGGCCTCGCCACCACGATGAGGTATGTCGAGGACTCCACGGCGGGCCTGCGCGAAGCCCAGGCCAAGGTGGCAGACGCCATGGGTCTCGGGGTATCCTTGGGGTCTGCCAGGATCTCCGCAACGTCTCCAAAAACAGGTTCCGGTGGTAAGAACGGTGGTGAGGCCAAAAAGTTGAACCCCCGAAAAAGCAAGTAACCCAAGCAAGTGCAACACTAGTACCCGTAGCTCAGTTGGATAGAGCGTTGGCCTCCGAAGCCAAAGGTCGCTGGTTCGATTCCAGTCGGGTGCACCAGTCAAGCCCCTGAAACCCAACGGTTTCAGGGGTTTTCATGGTATTCGGGACATGGTGCCCGGGCGGGGGACGGGGACTCTCAAGCCAGCCCCGCTGGTGTGCGCACCTGGTTCCGCCCTTCCCGCTTCGCGGTGTAGAGGGCTTCATCCGCCGCCTGGCACAGCTGGTCCGCATCGTGGAATCGCTCGAAGGAGGCGATGCCACAACTGAACGAGGTCGAGAAGACCGCATCTCCCACGGTGAAGCGAATCCCGTTGAAACTCTCCCTCAGTTGATCGAGGCGGGCCACGGCCTCCTCAATGGGGCAGTCGGGCAGGATGACGGCGAACTCTTCGCCCCCGTAGCGCCCGATGAGATCCGACTTGCGGAGGCGCTGCTTGAGCAGGCGCGCCAAGGCGACCAGCACCCGGTCACCCACGGAGTGGCCATAGGCGTCGTTGACCCTCTTGAACAAGTCCACATCAATCATCCCGAAACAGAGCGCGCCCCCGCTGCGGCGGGCCCGGTCCACCGCCTCCGCCAGCAGCGCCTTCGAGGTCGTATGGTTGTAGAGGCCGGTCATGCCATCCCGCACCATGAGGGAGCGCAGGAGCTTCATGCGCGCGGCCCGCACCGCCACCGCGGCCACCAGGTGATCAGGCCGGATCGGCTTGGTGAGGAATTCGTCGCCCCCCATCCGGCGGGCGTGAATCTGGAGATCCGGATCGGTCTCGGCAGACAGGAACACGATCGGGATGCTCAGGTAGCTGTCAATCTGCCGGATGGCCCGCGCCAGGTCCAGGCCGCTGCATCCTGGCATGTGCATATCCATGAGGATGAGGTCCGGCTTGAACGCCAGGAGGTCGGGTAGCACCCCGAGCGGGTCGTTCACCACCCGGGTGACCATGCCGGTCTCCTGGAGGGTGGTGGCATGCAACTCGGACAGGGCAGGATCGTCATCCACGATCAGGATGCGCGCGGGGTCGTCCTCATCCAGTTGGGTGAGGGCATGGAGGGTGCTGCTCAGGTCGGCGACATTCACCGGCTTCACGAAATAGGCAGACGCGCCCGCCCGAACCGCGGCCAGGCGATTGGGGAGATCCCCGTGGACCGTGAGGAACACCGAAGGCGTGCCCTGCTTCTCCTGGAGTTCCAGGGCGATTTCCGCGCCCCCCGCGAGACGGTCCGGGAACGCCATGTCCATGACGAGGGCATCCGATGGACGGCGCAAAGCTGCCTCCCGGCACGCCTCCAGATCCTCGAAGGGCACCACCTCGAAGCCAAAACATTCAAGCTGGGTCGCCAGAACCCGGCACTGGAGGGCATCGTCATCGCAGACATAGACCGTTTTCTGGCGCGACTCTCCAGGAGCGGCCATGGGCGGGGCGAGGTCCAGCGGCGGCGCGGGCCGGCCGGCCGGTCCGGCCGAACGGCGGACTTCCTGATCGAGGCGTTCCAGATACCCCTCGAGCCCGCAACGCCCGAAGGTTTCGGGATCGCAACCACCATCCAGCACGGCCTTGAGGCTCTGTTCCCCCTCGGCGGCAATGGCCGCGAGGGTGGCGAAGCCGAAGGAGGCGCTGCCTCCCCGGAGGGTGTGGAAGCGGCGGTGCAGGTCCACGCAGGCTTTCCGTTCGATGGGTCCGGAGGCGAGGGTGGCGTACGCCTGGCGGAGCGCGTCGAGCTGGGTGGGCAGCTGCTGGAGATAGGTCGCCCTCAGCCGGGCCACCTTCTCTTCAAGCGAATCCGGGAGAGACATGGTCACCTCGCCTCTGATCAGGAATCTGCTTCGGGGGGGGCGGCGGCGATGATCTCGCCAACCCGCTCCACCAGGGTCTGCATGCCCTGCCCCTTGAGGAGGTAGCCCGCCAGCTCATAGTGCCCCAGGCGCTCGACCAGCTCCTCTTCGGAATGGGAACTAAGCACCAGGATCTTCATCGTACGGAAGGTGGGATCCTCCCGGATGGCTTGGATCAGGGATTCCCCACTGCAGTTGGGCATCCGGTAGTCGGTGATCACGAGATCTGGCGAGAACTCGTAGAGATGTTTCATCACCTCGAACAGGGAGGCCGGATCCACCTGCTCCACCTGGTGGCCCGCTTCCACCAGGGGCGCGCTCGCCACCATGCGAAACATCTTGCTGTCGTCCACCACCATGATCTTGGCCATGTACTTCACCCCTTCGGCTCGAACGCGCGGCTGTCCCGGATCCCCTGGAGCAGCTCCAGGAGAGCGTCTTCGAATTCACCCCATTCCCTGGAGGCAGGATGCAAGGCAGCCGGGGCCGCCTCCAGGGCCAGGATGGCCGCGGGCAGCCGCTTCGCGCCGAGCATGCCTGCCGAGCCCTTGAGGGTGTGAAGCCGCGCCAGGCATTCCTGGACTTCCCCATGGCCGCACAGGGCGCGACCATCCGCGGCAAAGCTCTGGTACTCCTCGCAGAAGGCATCCAGAAGCGTGCGCAGGGTGCCCCTGTTGCCATTCAAGGCCTTCAGGGCCACCTGGACATCCAGTCCCGGCACGGACAGGATCGCTGCGGCATCCTCGGAGTGAGGTGGCTCGGCGCCGGTGGTCTCAGCCGGCCGCGCCCCGAGGAGCTCCCCCACCAGCCGGGGCAGCGCCTCCTGGAGGTGCTCGTCCTTGATCAGCATCCCGGCCATGCCGGGACAGGGATCCATCCCCTGGCCGGACAGCAGCACGAACGGCTGGCGGAAGCCCTGCTGGCGCAGCTCCTCGAACAGCTCGACGCCATCCATGATCGGCATGTTCATGTCCGAGACCACCAACCGGATGGAAGGGTTCCCGGCCAGCTTCTCCAGGGCGTCGGGGCCGCCCTCTCCGATGAGGACGCCATAGCCCGCGGCTTCGAGGGACAGGCCCGTGAGCTCAGCGGTGAAGACATCGTCATCCACCACGAGGATCGTGACATCGGCTTCCGGCATGGGACCTCCCTCACTCAACCGATCAGGTTCTGGACGGTGCTCAGCAGGCTGGACTGATCGAAAGCGCCCTTGAGGATGTAGGCATCCGCGCCCACCTGGATGCCCCGCTTCCGATCCTCGTCCTTGGCCCGGGAGGTGACGATGATGATGGGAACATGCCGGTAGCGGTCATCGGCCCGCAGCCGTTCGGTCAGGGAGAACCCATCCAGCCTTGGCATCTCCACATCGGTGATCACCAGGTCATAGAGGCGGCTGTGCGTCCGCTCGATCGCCGCAAGGCCATCCTCCGCCACATCCACTTCGTAGCCGTAGGCCTCGAGGATGCCCCGCTCGATCTCCCGGGTATTGAGCGAGTCATCCACCACCAGGATGCTGGCGCCCCGGATCTCTTCCACAGCAGGCGCCGCAGGTGTCCGCGCGTCCAGGTGGCGGGTCAGCTCCAGGAGTTCGGGGACATGGAGGACATTGATCACCCGGTTCCCCGCCCCCAGGGTCACGCCGGTCACCAGTTTCAGATCCTTGAGGTGGGCAGGGAGCGGTTTGACCACCATGTCGTCCTGCCCGAGGATGTCATCCACGATCAGGCCCAGCTTTTCCTCGCCGTTCTGGACGATGATGATCATCACCTCGCTGGTGGCCGGGGGCGCCGGCTCCCGCAGACCGAGCAGGAGGGCCAGATCTTCCACGGGGATGATCTGCTCCCGGAGGCGGACGGCCCGCTTGTCCATGATCTGGATGATCTCGCCCGGCGCGAGGGTCAGCATCTCGACGATGGACGTGGCCGGTAGGGCGCAGGTCTTCTCCCCCACGGCGAGCAGGAAGAGGGGGAATACCGCCAGGTTGAGGGGCAGGCGCAGGAGGAAGGTCGTGCCGCGGCCTTCCTCCGTCTCGATGGTGATGGCGCCCCGGAGGTCGTCCACGATGTTTTTCCGGACCACATCCATGCCGACGCCACGCCCGGAGAGGTCCGTGATGATCGGGCTGGTGCTGAATCCGGGCAGGAAGATCAGGTTGAGCAGTTCGGCCCGCGACATCCGGGACAGGGTCTCCGCATCGAACAGCCGCTTCCCGAGGGCCTTCTCGCGGATCTTCTCCACCGGAATACCCCGGCCATCATCCCGGAGCATGAGCGTGACACTTCCCCCCGCGTAGAAGGCCGACAGGACCAGGCTGCCCCGCAGCGGCTTGCCCGCGGCGGCTCGCTCCTCGGGCCCTTCGAGCCCGTGATCCAGCGCGTTGCGGATCATGTGGAGGATCGGATCGCCGATCCGCTCGATGATCTTGCGGTCCAGTTCGGTCTCGCCCCCCTCCACGAGGAATTCGATCTCCTTGCCGTGCTCATGGGCCAGATCCCGCACGGTCCTGCGCAGCGGCTCGAAGACGGTGGAAAGGGGCTGCATGCGCATCGTCAGGATGGAGGCCTGGAGTTCCACGATGCGGTAGTCCTGCATCAGCACGGCATCGGAAACGGATCGGACCGCCTGATGCAGCGCGGACCGCGTGGCCTCTGGATCCAATCCGCTCCGGAAGCCGGCCGCAGGCCCCAGGCACTGGGCCGCGGAGCGCTCCACCTCCCGCAGGTGGAGGATCTCCTTCCGGAACCGGGCGTGCTCCGAGACCATCTCGCCCATCAACTGGACCAAATCATCCATCTTCCCGGCGTGGATCCGCAGGTACTCCGCCTTCCCCGGAGCGGCCACCGGCGCTTCCTTCCGCGGTTCAGGCGTTTGCAGCGCAGGCGCGGACGCATCAGGAAGGGGAGGCTCCGGTGCCACGGCTCCCTCCAGCTCTCCCGCCGCGATCCGGGCCAATTGCTGGCACAGGGGGGCTGGCGCCTCGAGGGGGTCGCCAGTGCCCACGCGATCCACCAGGCCCGACAGCGCGTCGGTGCCCCGGAAGAGGGCATCCGAAAGCGCCGGAGTGAAGGGGATCCGCCCCGTTCTCAGGGCATCCAGGACATCCTCCATGCTGTGGGCCAGCGTGGAGATCCCCGGCAGCTTCATCATCCGGGACGATCCCTTGAGGGTGTGGGCCGCGCGGAACAGGATCTGGATGGCTTCGGTCCGATCCTCGGCCTGCTCCAGGGTCAGCAGTCCGTCCGAGAGGCGGGCGCACTGTTCCCGCGCCTCTTCGACGAACCGGACCAGGAATTTGGACAGGTCTAGGGCCATGGCATTCCTAATGGATTTTCTTCATTAAAGCGAGCTTGTGCCTACAGATGGTGATGAACTGCTCGGCATTGAAGGAGAGCGGGAAGAAGGCCTGTCCGCGCTCGCGGGAACATCCCTGCTCGAGCAGCCGCAGGGCGGTCTCGAAGCCGCTGCGGGCCCGCTTCCGGTCCCCCTGAAGGAAGAGGATGTTGGCCAGGCTGTAATGGGCGAGCCAGCAGAAGGCATCCAGGTAGATGGCCTCCCGGAACCGTCCGAGGGCCTCCTCCTGGGCCTCGTGATGGCTCGCGATGATCCCCAGCATCAGGCAGGCCTCCAGACAGAGCGGATCCAGCGCCAGGGCGCGGTCGCACATGGCCTTGGCTTCTTCGAAGCGGTCGAGGCTCAGGAAGATGCTGCCCTTCAGGGTGTGAGCCTTGACATGGGCGGGCTCTTCAGCAATCAGCGCGTCGAGGAGGAGCAGGGCTTCTTCCATGCGATGGGCCTGGGCAGCGGCGAGGGCATCGTCAAAATGCTTCCGGGTTTCCAGCGAGGGGCCCAGAGGCCCAGAAGCCGCTGCGACTGCGGCGGACGGGGAGCCTTCTGGATGGCGGCCACGGGCGCGCAGCGCCGGCGGCCGCGCCAGAGGCACCGTTTCGGGCAGAGGCCTCCGGCTCTGGCGGCGATCCTCGATGGCGACAGGCGGCGCCTTCTGGAAGAGGTAGAGCCCGTCCCGGGCCACCAGGGTAAGCGCCCCAAAATCGTGGAAGAGGGTTTCCGTGGCGCCGACGATGAGAAAGCCGCCCTCCTCGAGGAGCCCGGCCAGGCGGCGGAAGATGGCCTGTTGGGCCGGGGCGGAGAAATAGATGGAGACGTTGCGGTAGAGGATGATGTCCGGCCGCTGCATCAGCTCTGGAAAGGTACCGCTCGCGAGATTGGCGGAGCCGAACGTGACCTTCCGTCGCAGGGGCTCCAGAACCCGGTGCTCCCCTGCGCCGCAGGGCTCGAAATGGCGGGCGAGGAGGGCGGGATCCATGCCCCGGAATGAATGCTTTCCGTAGACCGCGCGCTGGGCCTTGGCCAGGGCCCGGGCATCAATATCCACCCCCGTGATGACGCAGGGCGGCTGCTCCGCGCCATGGCGATCCCACAGCAGCATGGCCACGGAATAGGGTTCCTCCCCGGTGGAACAGCCCGCGCAGAGAATGCTCACGGGGCGCTCCGGGTGGCTCGCATGGATTTCAGGTACCAGCTGCTCGACCAGGAGGTTGAGGTGCTCCGGTTCCCGGAGGAAGTACGTCTCGTTGACGGTCAGCAGCTCGATGAGGCGGTCCAGCTCCTCGGGATCCTGCCTCAACAGGTCCAGATAGGCCTTGAGGGAGGGGCTGCGCCGATGCCCCATCCGCCGCTCGACGCCGGATTGGAGGGTCCGCTCCCGCTCGTTCTCCAGACTGAAGCCGCAGCTCTGGAGCAGGAGTTCCTTGAACGGAACGAGTTCGCGGCTGGAGAGGCCCGGCGGCACCACGCGCTACCCCCGCCCGCTTACGGCCTGGCGGATCAGCTCGCCGGGGAGTTCGCCCAGGGGCAGCACCTTGTCAATGCAGCCGGCTTCCACCGCCGCGCGGTTCATGCCGAACACGACGGAACTCTCCGCATCCTGAGCCAGGGTCAGGCCGCCCGCCGCCCGGATGGCCCGCATGCCGGCGGCGCCATCGCTGCCCATGCCGCTGAGGATGGCCGCCATCGCGCGCCCGCCGAAGGCCTTTGCGACTGACTTCAACAGGAAATCGCAGGACGGATGGTGAATCTGGCCGGGGGGTGGCGCCTCCAGATGGAGGATGTGCTGGGGCGTGACCGTCATGGACGCCTCCGCAGGGTTCAGATAGACGATCCCCGGGCTAAGACGGTCCCCGTGCCGGGCTTCCGCGACGCGCAACGCGGTTCCGCCGTCCAGCCAATCCGCCATGCCCTTGGTGAACCCGAGGGCCATGTGCTGGGCCACGACGATGGGCAGCGGGAAGTCCGCCGGCAGCTGGGCCAGGATGGCCTGGATGGCCTGGGGGCCTCCCGTGGAGGCGGCAATGGCCACAATCGCCGGAGCAGGCCTGTCCCGCCCCTCAGCCCCATCCTGCGGCGCCCGGACCGCCCCGGGATCGGGTGGGAGCGGCTTGACGGAGGGGTGGGTGTGGAGGTTCATCTGCGCGAGAAGCTTCACCCGCTTGACCAGTTCCGCGCGGCTGGCGGAATCCGCTCCTGGCTTCACGACCACATCCATGGCGCCCCGGGTCATGGCGTCGAAGGCGGTGCGAACGCCCGTCGCGGAAGTAACGACGAGGATCGGCACCGGATGCTGGGCCATGATCCGGTCAATGGCTTCGAGTCCGCCCAGGACGGGCATCTCGAGATCCATGGTGACCACATCGGGTTGAAGCGAAGCCACCAGCGTCAGGGCTTCCAGCCCGTTGACCGCCTCCCCCGCGATGACGATGCGAGGATCGGAGGCCAGGATGGTGGTGATGGCTTTCCGTGCGGAAAGGCTGTCATCCACCACGAGAACCCGGATGGGAGGCCGCTGCAACATGGGGGGCTAGCCCTGGCTGGAGGAGCCGGGCTCCGGATCTTCCGGGCCGAGCTTGAAGGTGTTGACGAGGGCCTTGAGCTTTTCAGCCATCTCGGCGAACTCGGCCGTCACCTGGTTCATGTGCTCGATGGCATCCACGGAATGGCCCATCCCCTTCTCGATGTCCTTGATGGCCAGCACCACCTGATTGCTGGCGATCTGCTGCTGCTGGGTGGACAGGGAGATCTGGCGGGCGGCATCGGTGGATTCCTCCACCTTGTCCACGATGTTGGCCAGCATGGAGACGGTATGGGCAGCGTATTCCTGGCCTTCCACGATCCGGTGGGTGGTGCGTTCCGAGGACATCACCAGGCGGTTCACCGTGTCGAGGATCTCGGCGATGCGGCCCTCGATCTCGCCCGTGGACTCGACCACATTGTCCGCCAGCCGCCGGATCTCCACCGCGACCACTCCGAACCGCTTGCCGGACTCGCCGGCGCTGGCCGCTTCCAGGGCCGCGTTGAAGGCGATCAGCTTGGTCTGGTTGGCGATGTTGTTGATGATCTCCATGACCTTGTTGATCTCCTTGGATTTCCGGCCCAGCTCGACGATCGCGGCCAGGTTGGCCTGGATTTCCTCGCTGATGTCATTGATCCGGGCGGTGAGATCCTCCACCTCCTTCGCGCCCTGCCGGGAGTCCACGAGCGCCTGGTCCGCGCGCGTCACGACGCCCTGGCTGTGCTGGGCGATCTGGCTGGCGCTGGAGGACAGCTCTTCCATGGTGGAGGCGATCTCAGCCACAGAGCCCGAGAGCTCGGCCGTCGAGGCGGACTGCTGGTTCACAGCGCCCGTGAAGCCCTCCGCATGGGTGTGCAGGTCGGTGGTCACCCGGGCCACCAGGCGGATATTCTCGCGCAGGGCGTGGATGTGCTGGTTGATCCAGAGGGCCAGCTCGCCCACCTCGTCATGGGTGGTGACGGCGATCTGGGTGGTGAGGTCGTTGTTGAAACCCTTCATCGTCCGGGTGATGGCCTCGACGGGCCCGGTGATCTGACGCCGCACGATCACCGTGGCGACCAGGAGAAGAGCGCCGGTGAGGAGGATGGACACCAGCAGATACTCCCCGATCGTCACGGAGACCTCGTGCCGGATCTTCGCCTGTTCCGCCGCCACCAACGTGTCCAGGTCATCAATGTAGACGCCGGTGGTCAGCACCCACTGCCGCGCGGGGATCGCCTTGGTGAAGGAGAGCTTCGGCCGAGGCGTCTTCTGGCCAAGGGTGGACCACTCGTAGTTCAGATAGCCCTCTCCCTGCTCGCGGGCGATCTTCGTGAGCCCCTGGACGATGTAGACCCCGTTGGGATCCTTCAGGTCGGTCTGGTCGGACTGGTCCAGGCGGGGGTCGGGATGGGCGATGAAATAGTTGTTGTAGTTGTGGAGCGACACGTAGCCGTTGGTGCCGTACCGCATGGCCAGGACGATCTTGCGCGCCTGGTCCACGGGCAGATCCTTGATGACGTTGGCCGCCAGGGTGACGATGTTCTTGCTCTGGAGCTTCTTCTGTTCCAGCAGCTCCCGACGGAAGGAGACCACGCGCGCGCGCCCCCGGGAGATGATGTTCACGATGGAGATGGTCGTGAGGATCGAGGCCGTCAACACCACGGCCAGGATGATGAGTCCGAGGACTTTTCGTCGGAGGGTCAGCTTCATGGCAAGCTCCTCGATGCGGATGCGGATTCGGAGGCGGCACCCCCGGGGCAGGCCGGGGCGAGCAGCCGCCGCAGGTCCACCAGCAGGACCGTCTGGCGGCCACGGGGCAGGACGCCCCACAGCCCCTTGCGGAGCGCAAAGGGTTCAATCAGGGGTGGGAAGGGTTGGATCTCATCGAGGCCGACGTCCAGTAGCTCGTCCAAGGCATCCATGACCAGCTGGCGTGGAGGCCCTTCCTCCACGGGAACCACCGCCAGGACCGGGGCGCGGTAGGTCGGGGTCTCGGCGTACTCCAGGGCCTGATGGAACCAGGAGGCGGACGATCCTCCGGGGCCGGGGAAAGGCAGCAGGGCCGCGATCTGGGAGGACTCCACGGCGAAGCACGCTCCACCGACCTCGAAGCGCAGCAGGTTGAGCGTGCGAGGTCGCCCAGGCGCTTCCCCCAGACCGCTCACAACGTGACCTTCACGGCCAGCTTGTCGAGATCCAGGAGCGGAATCACCGATCCGCCCAGATCAATCTCGGCCGAAACCAGATCCCGGGCCGCGCCGCCGAGGGTGGACAGGGGGGGCTTGAGGGCGCTCAAGGGGATATCGGCCACATCCTCCACCGCATCCACCCGGATCCCCGACCGGAAGTCCCCCTTGACGGCCAGGAGGACCAGACCGCCTCCGGGTTGCGTGCCCTCGCCGCCCAGGAAATAGCGGATATCAATCACCGACTCGATGTCCCCCCGGATATGGATCAGGCCCGGGAGAAAGGCGGGGAGGTTCGGCACCCAGGCGATCTCGTGGCCGCTGAGGATTTCCTTGATGGTTTCTCCGGGGAAGGCGTAGAGGCCTGCGCCCGCGCGGAACAGGACCACCTTGATCCGGCCTTCATCCACATCCACCACGTCCTTCCGGCGCTGGTAGAGCTTCACCTCCTCGAGGAGCTGCTCGCTGGCTGGCGACCTTCCCGGAAGATTCACACGGCGCTCCCTCGCATGCGGCTGCTGATGAAAGACCTTTCGTCACATGCCTGTCTGGAATGAAGTTTTGGCGAAATCCGGGCCAGGAGAGGCCCGAACAGGCGCGGCCGGCGGGAGATCATCCCTGCGGCAGGCGGGCCAGGTTCAGCAGAAGGCCCATCCGGTGCCGGTTTCCCCTGGCGACCAGGGGTTTGTATTGGGCATCGTGAACATCCACCTCGACGGAGGCCAAAAAATCCTCTTCACCCTTGGCCAGCAGCAACTGGATCTGGGTCCGGCCCGGCGCGCGGCGGATCTGCTGGATCAGATCCCGGGTGGCGGTTTCGCCGAGCCCAAGATCCAGCACCGCCACCTCCGGCACCGAGCGTGTCAGCAGGCTCGCGGCTTCGCGGGCGCTGTTCGCGGCCACGACCCGGACCCCGAGGGGGGCCAGATGGACGGCGCTGAGCGACTGGATGGTGCTGGAATTCGAGACCACCAGCACCGACGCGCCTGCATGCGTCGCACAAAGGCAGGAGGTTCCTCCCGGGGCCATGCCCACGCGCAGATACTGGCGGGCCCGCAGGCGGAGGATCGCCTCATCGTCGCCCTTTGAAAGCAGATCGTCCGCTCCCGCGTCCAGGCTCCGGGCAGGCATGTCGCGGCTGAGGGAGGTGAGCAGCAGGAACGGGATGTGCCGGTAGGAATCCTCGCCTTTCACCCGCTGGCACAAGGCGAACCCGTCCAGGCCCGGCATCACGGCATCGCTGAGGATGAGGTGGGGCGGGTTCTGGGCCAGCATCCCGAAGGCCTCCTCGGCATGGGCGGCCGTCTCCACGGTAATATCCATGGACTCGAACACCGACGCCAGGACCGTCCGCGAGAAGCGGTCGTCATCCACAAGCAGAATGCGGGCCTGCACTGAATCCGGCATCGGACCACCTTTCGGATGGATGAAATTCAACCTACATGAATCATAAGCCGATGCAGGTACCGGATGGGCAGGTTGCTTATGAACAGCTGATGCGCAGCCAAGGGGGCGCAGGATGGCGGCGGGAAAACCCAAATTGGCCATGTACTGGGCGGCCTCCTGCGGGGGCTGCGAGATCGCGCTCGCGAACATCCACGAAGCCCTGCTGGAGGTGGACGCCCATTTCGATTTCATGTTCTGCCCCTGCCTCCTCGACACCAAGCGCCACCACATCGAGGCCCTGGAGGACGGTGAGATCTTCCTGACCTTCTTCAACGGCGCCCTGCGCACCACCGAAAACCTCGAAATGGCCGAGCTGCTCCGCCGGAAATCCAAGCTGCTGATCGCGTTCGGTTCGTGCGCGGCGCATGGCGGCATCCCGGCCCTGGCCAATGCCCGGGGCCTCCAGGATGTCCTGGAGACGGCCTTTCTCAAGGCCCCGGGACTCCACAATCCCGACGGCATCATCCCGTCGCCCTGCACCTCCGTGCCCGACGGCGAGCTGCATCTGCCCGCCTTCCTGGAACGGGTGCTGCCCCTGGCTGGCGCGGTCGAGGTGGACTACACCCTGCCGGGCTGCCCGCCGGAGCCCGAGCAGATTCTGGCCGTGGTCCGCCATGTGGCCTCCGGGGCGGCCCTGCCCCCCCGCGGCGCCCTGCTGGGCTGCACGGACCGCGCGGTCTGCGACGAATGTGGGCGCGAGAAGCGGGGCGTCCTGGCGGAACGTCTCCTGCGTCCCTTCCAAGCCATTCCCGAACCCGGCTGGTGTCTTCTCGAGCAGGGGTTCCTGTGCGTGGGGAACGCCACCCGGGGCGGCTGCAAGGCCCTCTGCCCCTCCGTGGCGATGCCCTGCACCGGCTGCTACGGCGCACTGGACCCGGATGGAGATCCGGGTGCCATGACGCTGGCGGGCATGGCTGCGGCCCTGGCGCCCGGCGCGCCTCAGGGGAAAGACGAAGCCGCCCTCCATACCCGCCTGCGGGAGGCCCTGTCCGGCGTGGCCGACCCCCTCGGCACCTTCTACCGGTACTCCCTGGCCGATTCGGTGATCCAGACCCCTGGCGACGGAGGACGGCCATGACGCGCCGGATCACCATTGACCCGATCACCCGCCTGGAGGGCCACGGCAAGATCGAGATCTTCCTGGACGATGCAGGGGAAGTTTCCTCCGCCTACTTCCAGATCCCGGAGCTGCGGGGTTTCGAATCCTTCTGCGTGGGGCGCCATGCCGAGGAGATGCCCAGCATCACCAACCGGATCTGCGGGGTGTGCCCCGAAGCCCACCACATGGCCGCCGCCAAGGCCCTCGACAACCTGTTCGGCGTACCCTGCCTGCCCGCCGCTGCCCGGATCCGCGAGCTGCTCTACTGCGCCTTCTTCGTCACAGATCACACCACGCACTTCTACTGCCTGGGCGGTCCCGATTTCATCGTGGGCCCCGACGCCCCGAAGGAGGAGCGCAACATCCTCGGCGTGATCCGCAAGGTCGGGCTGGATGTCGGCAAGGCCGTGATCGCCTGCCGGGCCCGGAACCATGACTTGATCAAGAAGCTGGGAGGTCGCGGGATCCATCTCTGCGGCGCCGTGCCCGGGGGCTGGAGCATACCGGTCACTCCCGAGCTGGCCGCCGAAGCCCGGGCCGCCGCCCAGGAGAACGTCGCCTTCGCCCGCTTCTCGCTGGAGGCCTTCCATCGCATCGTGCTGGACGATCCCGCCCATCGCGATCTGCTGCTGGGCGACCTCTACCTGCACCGCACCTACAGCATGGGGACCGTGGACCCCCGGGGCGCGCTGAGCCTCTATGACGGCCGGATCCGCGTGGTGGATCCCGAAGGCCAGGAGTTCGCCCGCTACGACGCGAAGGATTATCTGGACCACGTGGCCGAGCATGTCGAGCCCTGGAGCTACCTGAAGTTCCCGTTCCTGAAGAACGTGGGCTGGAAGGGGTTCGTGGACGGCGCGGCCAGCGGCGTGTACCAGGCCACGCCCCTCGCCCGCCTCAACGTGGCCGACCGGATGGCCACACCCCTGGCCCAGGAGGAATTCGAGCGGTTCTACGCGGCGTTCGGGAACCTCGGCACGGGCCCCGGCGGCCGCAACGCGCCGGTGCACCACCGTCTGGCCACCCACTGGGCCCGCCTGATCGAACTGCTCTATGCCGCCGAGCGGATGGAGGAACTGGCGCACCACCCGGAGCTCTGCGATCCCCAGGTCCGGCCGGTGGTGGAGCTTCGGGCCGGGGAGGGCGTCGGCTCCGTGGAAGCGCCCCGGGGCACCCTCACCCACCACTACCGCTGCGACGACCGCGGCCTGCTCACCATGGTCAACCTGGTGGTGGGCACCACGAACAACAATGCGCCCATGGGCATGTCCATCGCCCGCGCCGCCCAGGGCCTCATCCACGGCGGCCAGGCTTCCGAAGGCATCCTGAACCGGATCGAGATGGCCTTCCGTCTGTACGATCCCTGCTGTTCCTGCGCCACCCACGCCATCGGCCAGGCCCCCCTCGATCTGCGGATCCGGCGCGCCTCGGACGGGGCCGTGCTGGACCGCGTGGTGAGGGACTAGTGATGGTCGTCATCGGCCTGGGTTCCCCGTTCCTCACGGATGACGCCGTGGGGCCCCGGGTCGTCCGCGAGTTGGCCCGCCAGGGCGGGTTTCCGGGCCGGCTGGCCGAAGCCCACGCCGGTGGCCTGCTGCTGCTGGAGGAGCTGGAGGGCGAAGAGGGCGCGGTCATCGTGGACGCGGTGCTGGATCCCGGGCGCCCCCCCGGACAGGTGCTCGTGGGCGGCCTCGGCGGCGCCTCCCACAATGCCGCCTGCGCCCATGATTGCGATCTGCCCCAGGCGCTGGCCATGGGCCGGGCGCTGGGCATGCGCCTGCCCGCCGAGGCGGCCATCCACGTGGTCGGCATCGTCGCCGGGGATGTGGCCACCTTCAGCGAGCGCCTCACCCCAGCCGTCGAGGCCGCGCTGGGTGAAGCCTGCGCCGCCGTGCGGGCCTGCCTCCCGGTACCCTCCACCACCCCCATCCCGGAGCCGTCATGAGCGCCAACGACCGCGCGGGCCGGACCGCGACGATCCTGTGCAACTGCAGCGGCATCATCTCCGGCCAGATCGCCTGGGATCAAGTGCAGGACCATCTGGCCGAGCATCCCTCCCGACCCCTGTTCCGCGTGGACGACCTGGCCTGCGGCCAGGACAACCTCGAGGCCCTCGCGGAATGGCTCAGGGCCGAACAGCCCGCGCGCGTGGTGGTGGCGGCCTGCTCTCCCCGGGAGCACCTGGAGACCTTCCGGGGCATGATGCGCAAGGCGGGCCTGAATCCCTACCTCCTGCAGATGGTCAATGTCCGGGAACAGGTCTCCTGGGTCACCCCCGATCCCGCCGAGGCCACCGAGAAAGCGGAACGCCTGGTCCGGGGCGCCCTGGAACGGGTCCAGCTGCACACGCCCCTGGCGGAACGCAGCGTGCCCGTCCAGACGCGGGTCGCGGTCATCGGCGCGGGGCCCGCAGGCATGCAGGCCGCCCTCACCCTCGCCCGGGCGGGCCGCGAAGTGGTGCTGATCGAGCGCGAATCCTTCCTCGGCGGCCTCCCGGTGCGCTTCGAAGAACTGTTTCCCCACCTGGAATGCGGCCCCTGCCTGCTGGAACCTTTGATGGGGGACATCCTGCACGGCGCCCTCAGCGAACGGATTCGCCTCCTGGACCTCTCCGAAGTAGCCCAGGTGAAGGGCGCCTTCGGGAACTACATCCTCTCCGTACAGCGGCGCCCCCGGTACGTCACCGAGCAGTGCATCGGGTGCATGGAATGTTCGGCCGCCTGCCCGGGCCGACGCCCCGATCCCTGGAATACCCGCGGGGAACTGGCCGCCATCCAGGTGCCCTTCAGCGGCGCCCTGCCCAGCATCCCCCACATTGATGCCGCCTCCTGCCTCCACCTCCAGGGAGGGACCTGCGATGCCTGCGTGCAAGCCTGCCCGGTGGAGGGGGCCATCACCCTGGACCAGGCTCCAGAACGGCTGGAGGTCGAGGTGGGCGCCATCATCCTCGCCACGGGCGCCCTCGAGAAAGAGGGGGTTCCGGCCGCCTTCGCCGGCCTCCCGGACACGCTTTCCGCCTATGCCATGGAGCGCCTGCTGGCCAGCAACGGGCCCACCGAGGGCCGGATCGAGACACCCGAGGGCCGGCCGCCCGCCTCCGTCGCCATCGTCCAGTGCGCCGGCTCCCTGGATCCAGCCGAGGCCGCCTACTGCTCGGGAACCTGCTGCCAGGCGGCCCTGAAATACGAGCACATGCTCCACCAGAAGGAGCCCGCCCTGCCGGTCACGCGGCTGGTCCGCGAGCAGGTGGCCCCGGGCCTGGACGCCGCGCACCTGGCCGCCCACGGGAGTGTGCCCGTGCGCTATGCCGGCCCTTCCGACTTGAGCGTCGAGGGTGCCGGAGACAGCCGGTTGATCCGGGTGACCAGCACCGGAGCCACGGTGCCTGCGGAGCTGATCGTGCTGTGCCGGCCCATCGTGCCCGGAGCGGGAACCCCGGCCGCCGCCCACACCTTCGAGGTCGGCACCACCCCGGAAGGGTTCCTGGCCCCCCGGCATGGCCTCTCCGCCCCCTGCACCAGCCTGCGCATGGGGATCTACCTCGCGGGCTCCGCCCGTGGCCCCGGAGATCTCCGGGAAGCCTTCGCCTCCGGCACCGCCGCCGCGGGACTGGCCCTGTCCGATCTGGTGGAGGGCCGGGATCTGGCCATCTCCCCGGAGCGGGCGGAGGTGCGCGAGACTGACTGCTCCGGGTGCCAGACCTGCCTGCCCGTATGCCCTTACTCCGCCCTCACCTGGGACGCGGATCTCCGGGTGGCCCGGGTGGCCGATCTGCTCTGCATGAGCTGCGGCACCTGCGTCGCCGCCTGTCCTTCGGGCGCGATCACGGGCCATGGCTTCACCCGCGACATGCTGCGGCACGAACTGGAGGGGGTGCTGGCATGACTTCGGTGATATCCCCCGAGGCCACAGGCTCCATCGCGCGGCCGCCCATGCTCAAGGTGGTCGCCTTCCTGTGCAACTGGTGTTCCTATGCCGGAGCCGACAAGGCGGGCACCAACCAGCTCGCGATCCCCCCCGAACTCTCGGTGGTGCGGGTGATGTGCTCGGGGCGGGTGGAGCCCACGCTGATCCTCGAAGCCTTCCAGAAAGGCGCGGACGGCGTGATGGTGCTCGCCTGCCATCCGGGCGACTGCCATTACAAAGAGGGAAATCTGCGGGCCTTCTGCCGGGCCGAACTGCTGGAGCGCCTCATCCCCCAGCTGGGGGTGGACCCCCTCCGCTTCAGGTTCGATTACATCTCCGCGGCAGAGAGCGATAAATTTGCACAGATCACCCGCAGCTTTGTGGATGGACTCAGCCGGATTCAGAAGACCGCTGCCGCGAGGTAGCGCAGGGAGGAAGACATGACCACACAAACCCTGGACTGCAAGGGACTGAAATG
Source organism: Acidobacteriota bacterium (assembly GCA_021794095.1). GTDB lineage: Bacteria > Acidobacteriota > Holophagae > Holophagales > Holophagaceae > Geothrix. The sequence goes on from JAJYRN010000004.1 coordinate 152,385, forward strand.
TCCCCACCCCGTCCTCCAGGTCCGGCTCACCGCCACGCGCCTGAAGGCGGGCGATCTCATCGAGGTGGTGGCGGATTGCTCGACCTTCGAGAAGGATCTGAGGGACTACTGCGCCCAGGCCAAGCGCACGCTCCTGTGGATCCGCCAGGAAGGCACGGCCCAGAGGGCCCAGGTCAAACTGTAGACGCGGGGCGGGCGCGCCTCACCACTGGCGCTGGGTGGCGGGAGAGCAGGCCACCAGGGAACCCCCCTCGCCGTGGACGGGTTCAAAGGCCGACATGAGGGCCACGCGGCCGGGGCCCTGGAGCCGCAGCCAGGTGTAGCGCTGGGCCCAGGCGCCATAGGCGCTCCAGGTGGTGGCCGGATGCTCGAAGTGGAGCTGCATGCCGACCGCCGGATCCTTGTAGAGCAGCGCCGTGGGCTTGACCAGGATGAACTGGCCCTCGGCCAGGTTCCGGACGAAGACGTTGCCCGACGCGTGGAGCACCAGGAGGCCGGGCCGAGAACCTGCGGAGAAGCGGTCCATGAACAGCCCCAGGGGGCGGTGGATCTCTGTTTCCCGGTCGTTGCCCCGCTGGGTCTGGACCTTGTACCAGATGTCGGTCTGGAACCAGTCGTAGGCCACGGCGTCCGTGGCGAAGACCAGCAGGTGCTCCCGCACGTCCACGACCTCGCCCGGCTGGAGGGGCAGGGCCAGCAGCTCGCCCGGCGCGTCCCGCGAGAAGGCGATGCGGCCGGGGCCCTTGGCTTCGGCCATGACGATGGGCATCCCCGCCAGCACCCGCTTGAAGGCGCCCTTCATGGACATGGCCCCCACGTGGAGGCCCGGCTCCATCCAGAGGAGCATGTGGTGCGCGAAATAGACCCCGTCCCCGGCCGCCAGATCCGCCTTCACCGCCGGCACGTACGATCCCGAAATACGGCAGTGCGAACCGCCGAACTGGACCTTGGCCTCTCCCTTCTGGCCGGGCACTTCGGCCCACCGCGCCGGGGAGACGAGGGCCCGGACATCCACCGGACCGCCGCACTGGGGGCAGGTGCCGGAACGCCCGTCGCTCTTGAGGGCGCAGTAGGGACAGGTGTAGCGGGGGGCGTCCCCGGAAGGGGCCTGCGGGCTGCGAATCTCCATGGCGCCCTCCTACTCCCCGGTGGCGTGGTGGACGTACATGGACTGGATGCCGACCCGGCCCGGGCCGGTCATCCGCGCCAGGCTCATCCCGAAGCCGCCCAGCAACCCGGAGGTGAGCTTCTGGCGCTGCACCTCCATGGTCACGCTGGCGTCCTTGTACAGGAAGGCACCCGGCTCGACAAGGATGCTCTCGCCCGCTTTCAGGGTCCGCTCGAACACGTTGCCGTAGCCGTGGAGGACGAGCAGGCCCGGAACCTGGCTCGTGACGAAGCGGTCCATGAACATGCCCTGCCCGCCGAAGAGGATGTTGGCCAGGCCCTTGATGCGCACGTAGGAGTACTGGATGGTGTGCGAAGCCAGCAGGAACGCGTGCTCCCGCACATCCATCTCCATCCCGGGGTGGAGCGGCAGAACCACCAGCTCGCCCGTGGCATCCCGCGAGAAGGCGATGCGGCCTTCCCCGGAGGCCACACTGATGATGAAGGGCATGCCCGCCAGTGCCCGCTTGAGGCCCCCGGGCAGTTGCAACGTGGTCAGCGGCACGGCCTCGTCCTTCCAGAGCATGACGTGGTGCTCGAAATAGACCGAATCGCCCCGGCCGAGGTGGATCTCGGCCACCGGCACGATTTCGCCCTCCACCTGGCAGGTGCTCTGGCCGAAGTGGATCTCGGTCATGTCCCGCAGACGGGGCGCCTCGCGCCAGCCCGATTCGCTCACCAGGTTGCGGAGGTCCAGCGGCGCCCCGCAGGACTGGCAGTTCCGGGCATCCTTCGGGTTCTGCCCCTGGCACCAGGTGCATTGGATCCGCTCCAGGGGAGCCGACGGGGCCCCTCCTTCCGACGGGCTGTGGAGACCTTCCATCATCCGGCACCTCCTCCAGGGTTATCCCGATCTGGCAAAGTGCCCAAGACTAAGACGAAGTCGCAGTGTTTGCCTACTGGAAAACAGCCAGGCAGGCGCCTGGCCTATCTCGGCCCCTCGATCGCACGCCGGCGCACGGTGCCATTGCCCGCGGCGATGTAGCGGCGGATGCCCTGGACGATGGCATCCGCCACCCGAGCCACGAACCTGGGGTTCCGGAGCTTCCGCTCCTCCCGGGGGTTGGAGATGAAGGCGACCTCCACGAGGACGGCCGGCATGGCGGCGCCCCGCAGGACGATGAAGGGCGCCTGTTTGACACCCCGCTCCTTGATGCCCGCCAGGCGGTTGAGCGCGTTCTGGATGTCCACCGCCAGGCGCTCGGAATCCTGGAGGTAGGCCTGCTGGGCCAGGTCATCCAGGATGCTGGCCACCACGCCATCGGAACCGGAGGCCGGTTTCGCGCCGGCGCTCGCGTTCTCCTCGGCCGCCAGTTCATCGTTGTCGCCCTGGCCCAGGCTGAGGAAGTAGACCTCCGATCCCCGGGCGGACCGGGCCCGTGCGGCGTTCAGATGGAGGCTGATGAACAGATCGTCGCCATCCTCGTTGGCTTTCTTGGCCCGGTCCCAGAGGGGGATGAAGGTGTCATTGTCCCGGGTGTAGTCCACCCGGAACCCCGCGGCCTTGAGCCGGGCACCCACGTCCAGGGCGATCTTGAGGGCCGCGCGCTTCTCCAGCAGCCCCCGGGGCCCGTGGGCCCCCTGGTCCTGGCCGCCGTGGCCAGGATCCAGCATGATCCGGAAGGGGCGCGGGCGGGGATGGACCGGCTTGGGAGGATGGCCCCATGCCAGTAGGCTGAAGGTGGCGGGCAGAATGCCCGGGAGTCGGATCATGGCCCAGTCGGTGAAAGGCATGCGGGATCTTTTTGGAGCGGAGCTCCGCTGGTTCCAGCATATCGAGGATGCGGCCCGCCGCGTGTTCGGCCGTCACGGCTATGGGGAGATCCGCACCCCCATCCTGGAGGAGCTGGAGGTCTTCAAGCGCAGCGTGGGCGAAAGCTCCGACATCGTGAACAAGGAGATGTACGAGTTCACGGACAAGGGCGGCCGTCAGGTGGTCATGCGCCCGGAGAACACCGCCGGCGTGGTGCGGGCCGCCATCCAGCACAAACTGCTGGCCTCGAGCGATCCCGTCCTGTTCTATTACATCGGCCCGCAGTTCCGCTACGAGCGCATGCAGACCGGCCGCTACCGCCAGTTCTGGCAGATCGGCGCCGAGAGCTTCGGCGTGGCCACGCCCGAAAGCGAGGCCGAATCCCTGCTCATGCTCCACGGCTTCCTCACGGAACTGGGCCTCAAGCACCTGGTCTTCTCCATCAACTCCGTGGGCACGCCCGAATCCAGGCCCGCCTTCCACGCGGCCTTCCGGGCCTTCTTCGCGGCACGGGAAGATCAGTTCTGTTCCGATTGTCATCGGCGCATTGAATCCAATCCGCTGCGCGTGCTGGATTGCAAGAATGAAAAATGCCAAATGGCGCTGGAGGGGCACCCGGTCATCACCGATCACCTGGATGAGGCCTCGGCCAAGCACCACGCCCGCCTCAAGGCCCTGCTGACCGAGCTGGCGATCCCCTTCGAGGAGAACCCGCGCCTGGTGCGCGGGCTGGACTACTACACCCGCACCGCCTTCGAGGTGCTCAGTTCCGACCTGGGCGCCCAGAGCGCCCTGTTGGGCGGCGGGCGCTATGACGGCCTGGTGAAGCAGTTGGGCGGCCCCGAGGTGCCCGCCTTCGGGTGGGCCATCGGCCTGGACCGCCTGGCCATGGTGCTTCAGCAGGTGCGCGGCGAGGCCCCCTTCGCACCACCGGCCCTGCTCATCCCCCTGGGCGAGCGGGCCGCCACGGAGGCCCTGAAGCTGGCCCGCACCCTCTGGGAGGCCGGCCTTCCCGTCCAACTTGAGACCCGCGGCGGCGCCCTCAAGAAGGCCCTGGCCACGGCGAACCGGACGGGGGTGCAGACGGTCCTGATCCTGGGCGAGGGCGAACTGGACAGCGGCACCCTCACCGTCAAGCACATGGCGACGGGCGCGCAGGAGACCTGGCCCCTGACTGAAACCGCCTCTCGGTTGAAGGCCCTCTAAGGAGCTGGAAGGGGCCGATCAGGAACCCGTGGTGGATTCCGACTTGGTCGGGCCCTTCTCCTTTTTCTCCGGCGCCGGGGCTGGAGCCGGGATGGGATGGAGCGGCTCATCATAAACGCGCTGAAGGCACTGGGCGAGTTCGCCGGGCTTGAATCCGAAACTCCTCGCCGCCACGCGCCCCTCGCGGTCCAGGATGAAGAAGGTGGGGAGCGCCGGGACGACCTTCATGAGCAGATAGACCCCATCCGGCCCCTTGTCTGGCGTGTACACCTGCACCCCGGCCATGGCCTGTCGCACCCGCTGTTGATTCAGGAAGGGTTCAATGGTCTGCCAGCGCTCCGCATCGAAGTTGACCGGAAAGACCGCGAATCCGAACTGGGCCGTCTTGTGCCACAACTGGGCCATCTCGCTGAGCAGGAACAATGACGGCTCGCAGTGGGTGCTCCACAGGCCGATCACGATGGGCTTTCCCTTCAGTTGGCTCATTACAGTGGGCTTGTTCTCCTTGTCGAAGACCTTGAAGGTGCTCGCGTCCTTGCGCTGCCCCACCGGGAAGAACTCCGTGCCCGTCTGCCAGGTCACCCGGCTGGTCGGCTGAAAGGGGGAGGACCCGCGCTGATCCTGTCTGGGACAGAAATTCCAGGTCTTGTTGTACGTGACGTAGCGGTCCTGGGCCATCAGGCCCACGGCGCAGAACAATATGAACAGCGCGCGCTTCATGGCTGCACTCCTAGTTTGGTATGGGGAATGAAGGCCGAATTTTAACCTGAGTCGCAGGCTAAGGGCAAACGGGGATGCGTGCCCATGGGCAGGAGCCCACATCCCGACAAAAATCCCCAAATGCCAGACTTATCCGGTAAACTATTTTTCTTCGTGATCGCAGGCGACCGCCGGTCTCCGCCTCTTTTCAGTCCGAACGTCCTCTTCATGCCCTGACCGGGCCCCCGAAACCCTGATTCCGCGGGCGGGCCCCACCAGGAGCACCTGATGTCCTTCGAATCCCTCGGGCTGATGCCCGAGCTTCTGCGCGCCGTACGCGAGCAGGGCTACGAAACCCCCACCCCCATCCAGGCCCAGGCCATTCCCATCGTGCTGGAAGGCCGCGACCTCATGGGCCGCGCCCAGACCGGCACCGGCAAGACGGCCGGCTTCACCCTGCCCATGCTGCAGCGGCTGGCGCACCATGCCAGCACCTCGACCTCACCGGCGCGCCACCCCATTCGCGCCCTCATCCTCACCCCCACCCGCGAGCTGGCCATGCAGGTGGAGGAGAGCGTCCGCACCTACGGCCGCCACATCCCCCTGCGTTCCACCACCATCTTCGGCGGCGTGAACATCAATCCCCAGACCAAGGCTCTGCGGGCCGGGGTCGAGATCCTCGTGGCCACGCCCGGCCGCCTGCTGGACCACCAGCAGCAGGGCAACCTCAACTTCAGCCAGCTGGAAGTCGTGGTCCTTGACGAGGCCGACCGGATGCTCGACATGGGTTTCATCCGCGACATCCGCAAGATCATCGGCCTGCTGCCCGCCCAGCGGCAGACCCTTCTGTTCTCAGCCACCTTCACGGACGAGATCAAGCAACTGGCCAGCGCCTTCCTGAAGAATCCCGCCCTGGTGGAAGTCACCCCGCGCAACTCGGCGGCGGAGTTGGTTCACCAGGTGGTGCATCCCGTGGACCGCGAGCGCAAGCGTGCCCTGCTGGCCCACCTCATCCAAAGCCGCGGGCTGGAGCAGGTGCTGGTCTTCACCCGCACCAAGCACGGCGCCAACCGGCTTTCGGAACAGCTCGACAAGGATGGCATCAGCTCCATGGCCATCCACGGCAACAAGAGCCAGCCCCAGCGCATCAAGGCTCTGGCCGATTTCAAGAAGGGCGCCGTCCGGGTGCTCGTGGCCACGGACATCGCCGCCCGGGGCCTGGACATTGACCAGTTGCCCCATGTGGTGAACTACGAGCTGCCCCAGGTGCCCGAGGACTACATCCACCGCATCGGCCGCACGGGCCGCGCGGGGAGCGAGGGCGAGGCCCTCTCGCTCGTCTGCGTGGATGAGCAGCGGCTGCTCAAGGACATCGAGAAGCTGCTCCGCAAGGATCTGCCGAAGCAGGTGGTGACGGGTTACGCGCCGGATCCCAGCATTCCAGCGGAACCCATCGAGAACGGCCGGAGATCCAGCCGGCCTGCGGGCGGACGCCCTGCCGGACGCCCCGGCGGCCGCGCCTCCGCGCCCCGGCCGCGACGCTCCGGTGGCCGGGCGGAATAACGCCCCCCAACCTCCGGTATCATCAGGATTCCCGGAGTCCAGATGCGTGTACTCTTATCCGCCCTTCTTCTGCTCGGTTGTCTGACGCTCTCGGCGGCGCCTCCGCCCCTGCCGATCAGCCCCTCGGACGACTACGTATTCCCCCAGATGAGCCCCTGGGCCAGTGTCCAGCAGACCATCGGCACCACCGTCATCGCCATTGACTACCACCGGCCCGCGGTGCGGGGCCGCCAGATCTGGGGCAAGCTCGTCCCCTACAACCAGGTGTGGCGCGCGGGCGCCAATGAGGCGACCACCATCCGCTTCAGTGATCCCGTGCGGATCGGAAACCACCAGGTGAAGGCCGGTACCTATGCCCTGTTCATGCTGCCCCGCCAGGGCGCCTGGACCGTGATCCTGAACCGGCGCGCCAAGCAGTGGGGCGCCTTCGAATATGATCCACGCCTGGATGTCCTGCGCCTCGATGTCCAGCCCCGCACCACCCCCTACACCGAGTGGCTCACCTACGCGCTGGATCCCACCAGTGATTCCACCGCGTACGTGGAGCTGCTCTGGGACCGGTTGAGGGTGAGCTTCCTCGTGGAAGTGGATGTGGAAGGCATGGCTGCCGCCCGCATGAAGAAGCTTTTCGCCAAGCATCCCAACGACTGGCGGGTGTACGCCGAAGCTGCGGACTACGGCCTCCAGCAGACGGTGCCCCTCCGTCAGGCCATCGGCTGGGCAGACCACTCCCTGGCCCTCCAGGTGAATCCCACCAACCTGGCCGTCAAGGCGCGCCTGCTCCACGAGGCCGGGCAGAAGGCCGAGTCCCAGGCCCTGATGGAACGCGCCCTGCGCCTGGCCCAGTCCCGCAAGGCCCCCCCCACGGTCACGGGCCCCCTCGAAAAAGACCTTTCTTACTGGAAACAGGGAGGATGAACATTATCCCCAATCAGGATTGACAGGACACTGGTTGCATCGCACCTTATTGCTTATGCAACAAGATGATTCGGCTCCCGTCCCCGCTGTCGGACTCGGCTTCCTGATCGCAGCGGCCCGTCGCCGCCTCAAGCAGGTGATGTGGGTTCGTCTGCAGCCCTTCCACCTCACGCCCCAGCATGTCTGGGTGCTGATGCTCATCCAGCAGCGGGGGCCGGTCTCCCTGCACGCCCTGGCCCAGGAAGCCTGGATGGACGATCCCACCGCCAGCCGGGTGGTGAAACTGCTTGCCGGCCGGGGCCTGCTCCGCAGTGAGACCGATCCGGCCCACGGCCGGCGCATCCTCATCCGCCTGACCCCGGAGGGTCGCCATGTCCTCCGCCAGGTGGAGACCCTGAGTGGGGAGATCAGCGAGCACCTGGTGGCCGGCGTGGCCCCGGGAGATCAGGAGGTGTTCCGGGAGGCCCTCAACCGGATGATCCTGAACCTGGAAACCCTGGCCGGCCAGTCCCCCCGGCCGCAACGCCTCCCCGTGCGGCGGCTCAAGGTCAGCAGCCTCTAGCCGGAACCGGGGCAGGGGCCCTGCGTAGGCGTTCTCTGCTCATGTGCCTCAAATAGCGATACTCTTGGTTGCGGAACGCTTCCGCGTATCTTTGTCTCCCCCTTCGCTCTGGAACGCCCATGGATCCCCTGCATCCCGCTTCTTCGTTGCCCCAGGAGGATGTTGCGCAGAACGGAGGCGCCCGGCGCCCGGCTTGGCCCTGGGTCGTGGGCCTGGGTCTTGGTCTCGTGGTGCTGTGGACCTGCGCCCGCGGGGGCCGGGACACGAAACCGGGCCCCAAGGGGGCGGGGCGCCCCGTGCCGGTGCTGGCCGTGGCGGCGCACACCGGCGACATGGCCCTGAGCCTCACGGGCCTAGGCACCGTCACGCCCCTGAGCACCGTTACGGTCCGCAGCCGGGTGGATGGCCAGCTGGTCCAAGTGGCCTTCAAGGAAGGGCAGGAAGTCCAGCAGGGCCAGCTGCTCGCGCAGATTGATCCCCGCCCCTTCCAGGTCCAGCTCATGCAGGCGGAGGGGCAACTTGCGAAGGACCAGGCCGCCCTCAAGAACGCCAGCCTGGATCTGGCGCGGTTCAAGGATCTGGCCCGCCAGGGCATCCTGGCCCAGCAGCAGCTGGACGCCCAGACCTCCCTGGTGAACCAGGGCCAGGCCTCCATCCAGGCGGATCAGGCCCAGGTGGCCAGCGCCCGGCTGAACCTCACCTACAGCCGCATCACCGCGCCGATCTCCGGCCGGGTGGGCCTGCGCCTGGTGGATCCCGGCAACATGGTGCACGCCACGGATACCGGCGGGCTGGCGGTCATCACGCCCCTGAATCCCATCAATGTGGTGTTCACCATCCCCGCCGACAGCATCCAGCGGGTGCTGGCCCGCAGCCGCAAAGAGCCCCATCTGCCCGTGGATGCCTACGACCGGGACATGACGCAACGGCTCGCCCAGGGGGAACTGGACGCCATGGACAACCAGGTGGATCCCGCCACCGGAACGGTGAAGCTGAAAGCCCGGTTCCCAAACAAGGACCACGCCCTGTTCCCCAACCAGTTCGTGAACGCCAAGCTGTTTGTGGACACGCTCCACCAGGCGGTCCTCATCCCCACCGCCGCCCTTCAGCGAGGCCCCCAGGGCATCTACGTCTACGTGGTGAAGCCGGATCACACCGTCGAGCTGCGCCCGGTGGCCGTTCAGGCCACCGAAGGGGATGCCACGGCCATCCAGTCGGGCCTGAAGGCCGGCGACGTGGTGGTCACGGACGGCATGGAAAAGCTGCGGCCCGGCAGCACTGTGAGCCTCGCGAAGCCGGACGCGCCCGCCAGCGCCAGGCACTGACGCGGGGGTCCGGTTGAATCCCTCCCGACCCTTCATCCTCCGGCCCATCGCGACGTCGCTGCTGATGTTCGGCCTGCTGCTCGTGGGCGCCCTGGCGTTCCGCCAGCTTCCGGTGTCCGCCCTGCCCCAGGTGGACTACCCCACCATCCAGGTGCTGACGTTCTACCCCGGCGCCAGCCCGGATGTGATGGCCTCGGCCATCACCGCGCCCCTGGAGCGCCAGTTCGGCCAGTTGCCGGGGCTGAACCGCATGTCCTCCAACAGCTCGAATGGCTGTTCGGTCATCACCCTCCAGTTCGTGCTGGACCTGAACATTGATGTGGCCGAGCAGCAGGTCCAGGCGGCGGTGAACGCGGCGGGCAGCTACCTGCCGGCGGATCTGCCGAATCCGCCCATCTACAGCAAGATCAACCCCGCGGATTCGCCCATCCTTACCCTGGCGCTGACTTCGGATTCCCTGCCGCTCCCCAAGGTCGAGGATTTCGCCGATACCCGCCTCGCCCAGAAGATCTCCCAGCTGCCTGGCGTGGGGCTGGTCAGCATCAGCGGCGGCCAGAAGCCGGCGGTGCGCATCCAGGCCAACCCGGCGCAGCTGGCTTCCTATGGCCTCACCCTCGACGATATCCGCAGCATCGTCGGCGCCAGCAATGTGAACCAAGCCAAGGGCAGCTTCGACGGGAAGCGCCAGGCCTACGCCATCGGCGCCAACGACCAGCTGCTCACCAGCCAGCAGTACCAGCCCCTGGTGATCGCCTACAAGAACGGCGCGCCTGTGCGGCTTTCCGATGTCGCCACCGTGGTGGATGGCGTGGAGAACGCCCGGCAGGCCGCGTGGAAGAACGAGGTTCCGGCCGTCATCCTCAACATCCAGCGGCAGCCCGGCGCCAACATCATCGCCGTCGCCGACCGCATCAAGACCCTGCTGCCCCAGCTCCAGGCCTCCCTTCCCGCCGCCATCCACGTCTCCATCCTCACGGACCGCACCACCACCATCCGCGCCTCCGTGGCGGATGTGGAGTTCGAGTTGATGCTCACCATCGCGCTGGTGGTGATGGTGATCTTCCTGTTCCTGCGCACGCTCGCCGCCACCGTGATCCCGAGCGTGGCCGTGCCCCTGTCCCTGGTGGGCACCTTCGGGGTGATGTACCTGCTGGGCTACAGCCTGAACAACCTCACCCTCATGGCGCTGACCATCTCCACCGGCTTCGTGGTGGACGACGCGATCGTGATGATCGAGAACATCATGCGCTACATCGAGGAGGGCCTGTCTCCGCTCGAAGCGGCGCTGAAGGGCTCGGGGCAGATCGGCTTCACCATCCTCTCCCTCACGGTCTCGCTCATCGCCGTGCTCATCCCGCTGCTCTTCATGGGCGATATCGTGGGCCGCCTGTTCCGGGAATTCGCGGTGACCCTGAGCGTGACCATCCTCGTGTCCGCCGTGGTGTCGCTCACCCTCACACCGATGATGTGTTCGCGCCTGCTGCGCCACCGGAAGCCCGAGGAGCAGGGCCGCTTCTACGTGGCCTCGGAGCGCGTCTTCCAGCGGATCATCGCCTTCTACGGCCGCACGCTCAGCTGGGTGCTCGACCATCAGACGGCCACGCTGATCGTGGCTGCGGCCACCCTCGCCTCCACCGTGCTGCTCTACGTGGCCATTCCCAAGGGCTTCTTCCCGGTGCAGGACACGGGTGTGATCCTCGGCATCTCCGAGGCATCGCAATCCATCTCGTTCCCCGCCATGGCCCAGGAACAGCAGGCCCTGGCCAAGGTGATCCTCCAGGATCCCGCCGTGGAAAGCCTCTCGTCGTTCATCGGCGTGGACGGCACGAACACCACGCTCAACAGCGGACGCATCCAGATCAACCTCAAGCCCCTGGAGGAACGCCACATCAGCGCCTCCGACGTCATCCGGCGGCTCCAGCCCAGACTGGCTCACGTCGAGGGAATCAAGCTCTTCATGCAGCCGGTGCAGGATCTCACCGTGGAGGATCGCGTCAGCCGCACGCAGTACCAATACACCCTCGAGGATGCGGACCCGAAGGAACTGGCGGAGTGGACGCCCCGCTTCCTCGATCGCTTCCAGGCCATCCCCGTGCTGCGGGATGTGGCCAGCGATCAGCAGAATTCCGGGCTCCAGGCCCGTCTGATCCTTGACCGCACGACCGCCGCGCGCCTGGGCGTCACGCCCCAGATGCTGGATGACGCCCTGTACGACGCCTTCGGCCAGCGGCAGGTCTCCACCATGTTCACCCAGCTGAACCAGTACCGCGTGGTGCTGGAAGCCACGCCCGGCCTGCAACAGCATCCCGAGGACCTCCAGAACATCTATGTGAAATCCAGCTCTGGCAAGGCCGTGCCCCTCAGCGCCTTCACGCGCCTGGAGATGGGCACCGCTCCGCTCTCCATCAACCATCAGGGGCAGTTCCCGACCGTCACCCTGTCCTTCAACCTGGCTCCGGGCGCCTCCCTGGGCGATGCGGTGAAGGCCATCGAAGGCGCCCAGCGGGAACTCGATCCCCCGGCCAGCCTTCAGACCGGATTCCAGGGCACGGCCCAGGCGTTCGGAGCGTCCCTGGCCAACACGCCCTTCCTCATCCTTGCCGCCGTGCTCACGGTGTACATCCTGCTGGGCGTGCTCTACGAGAGCTACATCCACCCCATCACGATCCTCTCGACCCTGCCTTCGGCCGGCGTGGGCGCCCTGCTCTCGCTGATGGTGTGCCGGACCGATTTCAGCGTCATCGCCCTCATCGGCATCATCCTGCTCATCGGCATCGTCGAGAAGAACGCCATCATGATGATTGACTTCGCCCTCGATGCGGAACGGAAGGAGGGGCGGCCGCCGGCGGAAGCCATCTTCCAGGCCGCCCTGCTGCGCTTCCGGCCCATCATCATGACCACCCTGGCCGCGCTGCTCGGTGGCGTGCCCCTGGCCCTGGGCACCGGCGTTGGTTCCGAGCTGCGCCGGCCCCTCGGCATCGCCATCGTGGGCGGGCTCATCTTCAGCCAGGTGCTGACGCTCTACACGACGCCCGTGATCTACCTGGCCTTCGACCGGCTCGCGCACCGCCTGCGCGGCGCCCGCCAGGCCCGCCCGTGAGCCTCTCGGCCCCGTTCATCCGCCGGCCCATCGCCACCACACTGCTGACGGTGGCCCTGGCCCTGCTGGGGGGCATCGCCTACCAGTTCCTCCCGGTCGCCTCCCTGCCCCAGGTGGACTTCCCCACCATCAATGTCTCGGCGGGGCTGCCCGGTGCCAGCCCGGACACCATGGCCTCCTCCGTTGCCACCCCCCTGGAGCGCCAGTTCAGCCGCATCGCGGGCATCACGGAGATGACCTCCACCAGCTCCCTGGGCTCCACCAACATCACCCTCCAGTTCGACCTGGACCGCAACATTGACGCCGCCGCCCGGGATGTCCAGGCCGCCATCAATGCCGCCCGGGGCGACCTGCCGGCCAACCTGCCGAGCAACCCGTCGTACCGCAAGGTGAACCCGGCGGACGCGCCCATCCTCATGCTGTCCCTCACCTCCAACGTGGTGCCCCGGGAGAAGATGTACGATCTCGCCTCCTCGGTGCTCCAGCAGAAGCTGTCCCAGGTACCAGGTGTGGGCCAGGTGTTCGTCTGGGGCGGCGCCCTCCCGGCCGTGCGGGTGGATGTGGACCCCGCGGCGCTCAACAGCCACGGGCTGAGCCTGGAGGATGTCCGCCAGACCCTCGCCAGCGCCAATGTCAACCATCCCAAGGGCGACCTCGCCAGCCCGCGCCGCACCTGGTCCATCAGCACTACGGATCAGCTCATGTCCGCCAGCGCCTACCGTCCCCTGGTCCTGGCCTACGACAAGGGCGCGGCCCTCCGGCTCGATGAGGTGGCGAAGGTCGCGGATTCGGTGGAGAACATCCACAACCTGGGGCTCTCGAACGGCGTCCCCGCCGTGATCATCCCGATCTTCCGCCAGCCCGGCGCCAATGTCCTCGAGACCGTGGACCAGGTCCAGGCGCTCCTCCCCCAGCTGAAAGCCTCCCTGCCGCCCACCACGAGCCTGAATGTCCTCATTGACACCACACGCACCATCCGCTCCTCCGTGCGCGATGTGCAGGCCTCCCTCCTCATCTCCATCCTGCTGGTCATCCTGGTGGTCTTCCTCTTCCTGCGAAGCCCCCGGTCCACCCTGATCCCCAGCGTGGCGGTGCCCATCTCGCTCATCGGCACCTTCGGGGCCATGTACCTGCTGGGCTACACCATTGACAACCTGTCGCTCATGGCGCTCACCGTGGCCACCGGTTTCGTGGTGGATGACGCCATCGTGGTGGTGGAGAACATCACGCGGCACGTCGAAGGCGGCATGAGCCCCATGGAAGCGGCCCTCTTCGGCGCCAAGGAGATCGGCTTCACCGTGATCTCCATCAGCATCTCCCTCATCGCCGTCTTCATCCCCATCCTGCTCATGGGCGGCCTCGTGGGGCGCCTGTTCCGGGAGTTCGCCGTCACCCTCTCCGTGGCCATCGTGGTGTCCATGGTGGTCTCCCTCACGACCACGCCCATGATGTGCTCACGCCTGCTGCGACCCCACGGCGAGAAGCACCACGGCCGCCTCTTCCAGGCCAGCGAGCGGGCCTTCCAGTGGATCATCGGGCGCTACGAGCGCTCCCTCGCCTGGGTACTGCGCCACGCCTTCGGCACGCTCATGGTGTTCCTGGCCACGGTGGTCACCACCGGGGCGCTCTACTACGCCATCCCCAAGGGATTCTTCCCCCAGCAGGACTCGGGCCGGATCATGGGCTCCATCGTGGCCCCCCAGGACATCTCCTTCCAGGGCATGGAAACCCTGCTGCGCGAATACGTGGCCATTGTCCAGAAGGATCCCGCCCTGGAGAACGTCACCGGCTTCGTGGGCGGGGGCAACACGGGCCGCATCTTCTGCAGCCTGAAGCCCGTGGGCCAGCGGCCAGGGCACGTGACGCCGGACCAGATCATCGCCCGGCTGCGGGCGAAGACCGCCCACATCCCGGGCGCCGCGCTCTACATGCAGCCCGTCCAGGAACTCCGCGTCGGCGGACGGCCCAGCAGCGCCCAGTACCAGTACACCCTCCAGGGCGACGATGCCCAGGAGCTGTTCGATTGGACCCCGAAGGTGGTCCAGCGCCTGCGCGCGCTTCCCCAGCTCGCGGACGTCAATTCCGACCTCCAGAACCAGGGGCTCGAATCCACCGTGGTCATTGACCGGGCGACCGCCTCCCGGCTCGGCGTCTCGCCCCGGGCCATTGACGCCACGCTCTACGACGCCTTCGGCCAGCGCTTCGTGTCCACCACCTACACCCAGCTGAACCAGTACCACGTGGTGATGGAGGTGGATCCGCACTACACCCAGACCCCGGACGGCCTGAAGGCCATCTATGTGCGATCCAGCACCGGCTCCCTGGTGCCCCTCAGCGCCTTCGCCCACTTCGAGCGCCGGAACACGACCCTATCCGTCAATCACCAGGGCCAGGCCCCGGCTGTCACGATCTCCTTCAACCTGCCCGTCGGAGTGGCGCTCAGTCAGGCCGTGGACGCCATTGACAAGGCCGAGGCGGAGATCCGCCTGCCGGGCAGCATCCACGGCAGCTTCATGGGCACCGCCCAGGCCTTCAAGGCCTCGCTCTCGAACATGCCCCTGCTCGTCATCGCCGCCATCCTGGCGGTCTACATCGTCCTGGGCGTGCTCTACGAGAGCCTGCTGCATCCCCTGACGATCCTGTCCACCATCCCCAGCGCCGGCGTGGGCGCCCTGCTGGCCCTTTTCGCCTTCCACATGGATCTCAGCGTGATCGCCATCATCGGGATCATCCTGCTCATCGGCATCGTGAAGAAGAACGCCATCCTCATGATTGATTTCGCCATCGAGGTGGAACGGCGGGAGGGCGTCACCCCCGAGCGGGCCATCTTCCAGGCGGCCCTGCTGCGCTTCCGCCCCATCACCATGACCACCCTGGCGGCCCTGCTGGGCGGCCTGCCCCTGGCCATCGGCATGGGCACCGGCTCCGAGCTGCGCCGTCCCCTCGGCGTCGCCATCGTGGGCGGCCTGATCTTCAGCCAGCTCCTGACCCTCTACACCACCCCCGTCATCTACCTCTACATGGACCGCCTGCACCTGTGGTGGGTCCGGATCCGGGGCGCCCGCAGGACCGTGGCCCTCCCGGAGTAGAGAGGCGATCCGGAAGGCCCGGCTTGAGCGCAGCCCCCCCGGGTGCGATCCTGGAAGGCTATGAGACTCGACCGGCTCGGCGACTTCCAACGCACCCACCGCAACGGTGACCTCCGCCTCTCCCACGCGGGCCAGACCGTGCGCCTGCTCGGCTGGTGCCGCCGCGTGCGGAACCTGGGCTCCCTGGTCTTCCTGGACCTCCGTGACCGCTGGGGCGTGGTGCAGCTGGTCGCCAACGAGGAGACGGCCGCGCCGGAACTGCTGGCCAAGCTCAAGGCCGTGCGCAGCGAGTTCGTGCTCGCCGCCGAAGGCGTGGTGGCCGAGCGGGAGAGCAAGAACCCCAACCTGCCCACGGGCGATGTGGAGGTGCGCCTCACGGCCCTCCGGATCCTCAACACCGCCGCGCCCCTGCCCTTCCCGCTGGAAGACGAGCACGTGGGTGAGGATCTGCGGCTGACCTACCGGTTCCTGGACCTCCGCCGGGAGGAACTGCAGCGGAACCTGCTGCTCCGCAGCGAGGCGGCGAACCTCACCCGGAACCACTTCCGCGAGCTGGATTTCATCGAATTCGAGACCCCCATCCTCACCAAGTCCACGCCGGAGGGCGCCCGGGACTACCTCGTTCCCAGCCGCGTCCATCCCGGCGAGTTCTTCGCCCTGCCCCAGAGCCCCCAGCTCTTCAAGCAGTTGCTCCAGGTGAGCGGCTTCGAACGCTACGTGCAGATCTGCCGCTGCTTCCGCGACGAGGATCTGCGCGCCGACCGCCAGCCCGAGTTCACCCAGGTGGACGTGGAGATGAGCTTCGTGCGGCCGGAGGATGTCCAGGGCGTCATCGAGCCGCTGATGGTCAAGCTGGCGAAACTCATCGGGAAGGAAGTGGCCCCGCCCTTTCCGCGCCTGCCCTACAAGGACGCCATGGAGTGGTACGGCTCGGACAAGCCGGATCTCCGCTGCCCTCTCAAGATCCGCGATGTCACCCCCGTTTTCGCCCAGAGCGGATTCAACCTCTTCCGCGCCGCGGCGGAAAGCCAGGGCCAGCGCCGGGTGCGGGCCCTCTTCTTCCCGGGCGAGGCGCCCGGGGCGCTGAGCCGCAAGCAGCTGGACGAGCTGGGCGAGGTGGCGAAGCAGCTCGGTGCGGGCGGTCTGCCCTACGTGAAGTGGGGCAAGGAGGGCCTGGCCAGCAGCTTCAAGAAGTTCCTCGAACCCGCCGACGAGGCCGCCCTGCGCCAGCGCATGGGGGCCACGGGTGAGGGCCTGGCCATCTTCGCGGTGGGCACCGACGCCCAGACCAGCCGGGTGCTGGGGGAGTTGCGGGTCCGCCTGGCCAAGCAGTTCGGGATGCTCGACGAAGCGAAGTTCGCCTTCCTCTGGGTGGTGGATTTCCCCCTGCTGGAGTGGAGCGAGGGCGAAGCGGGCGAGCCCGGGCGCTTCGTGGCCTGCCATCATCCTTTCACCAGCCCGCATCCCGGCGACCTCGACCTGCTGGAGACCGATCCCGGGAAGTGCCGCGCCCTGGCCTACGATCTGGTGCTCAACGGCTTCGAAGTGGGCGGCGGCAGCATCCGCATCCATGATGCGGACACCCAGAACCGCATGTTCCGGGCCATCGGCATCGGCCCCGAGGAGGCCCGGGCCAAGTTCGGGTTCCTGCTCGATGCACTCTCCTTCGGCGCCCCGCCCCACGGCGGCCTGGCCCTGGGCCTCGATCGCCTGGTCATGCTGCTGGCCGGAACCGACAACATCCGCGAAGTCATCGCCTTCCCCAAGACCGCCCAGGCCCGCTGCCTCATGACCGACGCCCCCAGCCCGGTGGACGAGCGCCAGCTTCGCGAACTGCACCTGCTCCAGGAATCCAGCCAGACCTACCGGGTGGGCGCTGTCTTCTTCGAAAGCGCCGAGGGCGGCAACCCGGAGCTGCGCGGCCAGGCCCTCCAGCAGCTCGGCCAGATGACGCCCCACCAGGCCCAGGGCCTCGTCACCCTGGACGCCGGCGGCCAGATCCTCGACGCCCACACCCTCAGCGGGCCCACCTTCGACTTCTGAGCGCCCCCAGCCCGTCCGGCGGCACTTCTCAAGGGCCGGGCTCATATGATGGAAGACTAGGCCTGCCCGATCCATCCTTGGCTAGACTGCAGGGCCCTCACTACCGGGAGATTCAATGTCCGTGGAGTCCATTCGTCCGAAGCACCTGCACACCGGCTGGATTGGCCTGATCCTGGCTTGGCTGCGCCCGCTGCGGAACCCCGTGCTGGTCCTGCTGGCGCCCCTGGTCCTGGCCACCCTGGCCTGCTCAGGGCACCACAAGGATTCCGCCCCGGCCATCACCACCCAGCCCCAGAGCGCCACCGTGGTATCAGGACGGCCCATCACCCTCAGCGTTTCGGCCACGGGATCCGGCGACCTCACCTACCAGTGGGCCAAGGACAGCCAAGCCATCCTGGGCGCCCAGAGTTCCAGCCTGACCATCTACAACCCGAGTATCTCGGATTCCGGCAGCTACACCGTCACCATCACCAATACCCTTGGCACGATCGTCAGCGCCCCCGCCACGCTCACCGTATCCGCCGCGTTGGCCTTCACGGCGCCCTACGGAGTCGTCTCTGATGCCGCCGGAAACCTTTATGTGGCGGATGGCGGCAGCCATGTCATCTGGAAGGTGGATGCCACGGGCCACAAGACCCTCCTGGCGGGAACTCCGGGTGTGCCCGGGGCCACGGACGGCCCTGGCCTCAGCGCGCAGTTCCGCTATCCCGGTGGCCTCGGCCTCGATCCGGCGGGGAACCTCCTGGTGGCCGACACGGGCAATGACACCATCCGCCGCATCGCCCCCGATGGCACGGTGACCACCCTGGCCGGCACCGCGGGGGTGCCCGGTTCCGCCGATGGCCCCGGGGGGACCGCCACCTTCAATGCTCCGGTGGGCATCGTGGTGGATGCCACCGGCGCCGCCTTCATCGCGGATTCCCAGAACCACGTGATCCGCCGCCTGGCCGCCGATGGCACCGTGTCCACCGTCGCCGGCGTCAAAGGCCAGCCCGGATTCCAGAATGGGGCGGCGGCGAGCGCGCTCTTCAACCAGCCCAATGGCCTGGCCCTCAAGGCCGACGGCACCCTGGTCATCGCCGACTATGGCAATTCCTGCATCCGGCTTCTCACCCCGGCGGGCCAGGTGGTCACCCTGGCGGGCCAGACCACCCATGGATTCGCCGATGGCAGTCCTTCGACGGCCCTCTTCCACTGGCCGGTCGGCGTGGCGGTGGATGCTTCCGGCGTGGTCTGGGTGGCGGACACCTTCAATGACGCCATCCGCAAGATCCAGGCGGATGGCACCGTGAACACCGTCGCCGGTTCCGGGGGCAACACCGGCAACGTGGATGGTACCGGCACCGCCGCCCTCTTCAACCAGCCCGGCGGCATCGCGGTGACGCCCTCGGGCAACCTGGTCATCGCCGACACTGGCAATCACCTGCTCCGGCTGCTCACCCCCGCAGGGGTCGTCACGACCTTCACGGAACCTTGACACCCAGCGCAGGACAGGCGCAGACGGTCCGACCCTCAGGAGCTTCCATGGCAGCACGGCCCGAACAGCCCCCGAAGAAACCGAAGCAGAAGCGGCAGACGCCCGAAGAGCGCCGCGAGGCCCTCCGGTACAACCACATGATGTACGGCCCCACCGCGGGCGAGCGGCGACCGGCCGCCAAGCGGATGCTCCACGGCACCGCCTACCTCGAACATCCCAAGTTCCAACAGCTGATGGCCGCCTTCAAGCAGGGCGCCGCCGCCAAATTCGAGGTCACCGACAAGGGGCGGACCTTCACGATCTCGACCCAGGATGCGCAGATCAGCTTCGATGGCAAGGTGGTCTTCTACGCCCGCCCCGTGAACCGCTACGAATCCAACCTCCTCCTGGACCGCGCCGCCGCCGTCTCCTGCCAGGCCATCAGCGCCTTCGCGCACCTGGTGTTCGCGGTCTTCCGCAGCCTGCCGGAGATCGAGCCCCCAGCTTTGTCCTACCTTCAGAACCAGTTCTACCTCGCCGGGGAAACCCTGGATGTGGGTATCGCCGAACAGGGCCCGAACCTGCTGCTGGGCTCGTTTCGGACCGCCACCGCCAAGCCGCTGGACCGCCCCCGGACCTAGCCCGCGTGAGCCAGGAAGCCCCTCGCCCACCCCAGGATGGAAACCGGCCCGTCACCCTCCGCCAGCGGGCCCAGGCCATCCTCTCCAGTCTGGCATTCCTTGTGGCTTCCATCGAATATCAGCTGTCGAAGCAGCCGAACCGACAGTCGTCCCCTCCCGACACCGTGGACGTGGCATGGAGGGGACGACCTTTGTCCAGGTGGATCAGGGTTTCTGGAGAACGTAGAAGACGTAACCATAGCTGGACCCCGTTCGACGGTAGAGGTCCATCTCGGCCTTTTGACCCTCGATCAGGCTGACCATACTTTCATCGGTTTCAAACGGCTGGAACTGTGCTGCCACCAAGTTGTAGTAGTCCCACCAGTCCCGGCTGGGAAGCCTGAAGTGGCCGAGCACCTTCCAACCGGCCTCCTGGGCTACCTGGAGGTTCTCGGCTTCGGTCCCCATGGTCGGATACCACTCAGCCCAGGCGCGTCTGGCTTCCTCCGGTGGGTCGGTGTCGAACCACGTGGCATCTGTGAGGGCCATCACGCCACCGGAGCAGAGGAGGCCCTGCCAGATGCGGAGCCCCTCCGCCCACCCCAGATGGGTCACGGCCCCTTCAGACCAGATGAGGTCGAGGCTCTCCGGGGTCAAACCGGGGTTCGCCATGTCACCAGGACAAGGCTTCACCAGATGAAGCAGCCCACGGGTTCGGGCTGATTCCCACAGGTCATCCAAGGCAGTTCCATCGGCATCCAGGGCCAGCACGGGCACCTGTAGTCTGCGGGCGAGCAGCAAGGTCGAAGCCCCGGAGCCGCAGCCGAAGTCAGCCACACGGGGTTGGGCAGGGAGCGGACACAGGGACAGGGCGCGGAGCGTCGAAGCTTCGCTGCCGGGGCCTTTGCGCGACAGGCCCTTGAACAGGCGCAACAGGGGTTCCCAGGCAGCCATGAATGGCTGGGTGGGAAAGGGGGGATGCAGCTTCATTGGAATCTCCAAAGGAACATATCAAAGCAAGGGCCCACCGGGCCCAAGGTAGGAGGTCAGTCATCCGCTTCGCTCACGAAGCGGCCGGCACCGGCTCCTTGCTGACAATGTTCTTCGAAGACATCCAGACTCCGAGGTCAGATTAGCCAAAAGATCCATGCAAGTGAAGGAACCTAGGCGCAGGATCCTGTTCTGCGAAATCCCGAAGCCTGCGAGGGAGCCGGCCCTCTCGGTGAGGTCAACATGGGGGCCCCGCCCCTGCCCTCGATGACAGATTCGATTCCATGCTCAACTGCTGACCCACGGCCCGGCCATGACCCAACCGGATCTGGATTCCGCCAAAATGGCTGAATGATCATCACCCTCCGCCAGCGGGCCCAGGCCATCCTCGACGCAGTGAACTGGAAGATCCCGGCGCCGCCGGTGGTGTGGTCGCCACGGATGGCGCGGTGCGCGGGGCTCTTCGTGATCGAGAAGGATTTCCGGGGCAAGTGGCACCCGGAGATCCGCCTCAGCATCCCCCTGCTCCGCCGCCGGGACTGGCCCTGGCCCCAGCCGGTCTGCGGCATGCGCTGCCACGACCCCGAACAGGTGCAGCGCCGCATCCTCGAGCACGAACTCATCCACTACAAGCTCTGGATGGACCGGGAGCGGGACTGGGGCCACACCGAACGCTTCCGGCGCCTGGCCCTGGAGGCCTTCGGGCACCAGAGCATCACCCACGGCATCGGTACGGAAGGGGAATGATCCCGCGCGCGGCCTCGGCCTGACTCGCTTCCTGTCTTCGTGGTGAATCGTTTGTTTTGATTGCCAATGGCTATCAGAGTTGCATGACAACACCGGGCAGCTTCTGGATGGCTTCGCGCAGCGGCGCCTCAGCCTGGCCATGGGGCAGCGTCACCCAGAAGGTGTAGCTAATGAAAGCCCCTTTGCAGTTGGCCTGGTGCTGCTCATCGCCTTCAGCCTGGGGCCCCAGGTGGGCCAGGATCAGCTCGGCCACCATGCCGGGACGGAGTTCCTCCACCCGCCCGATGACCTTCAGGGGAATGCGCGTGGGATAGGTGACTTCGGGGCGGCGGCAGGCGTCCATGGGATCCATTGTACCGTTTGCTACCCTGGAAGGCTCGAGGTCCGCCATGGCACATGAGTTCGTCACCCCCTTCTTCCTGGGCTCCTGCGAGCCCGAGGAAGCCGACATCGCCCTCTTCGGTGTCTGCTGGGACGGTACGTCCTCCTTCAAGGCGGGCAGCCGCTTCGCGGGTTTCGCCGTGCGGGAGGCCTCGTTCGGCATGGAGGAGTTCAGCTTCTACCAGCAGGCCTCCCTGCTGGACATCAAGTATGCGGACTACGGCGACCTGTTCCTCCCGCCCGGCCAGAAGGCCCGTGTGCTGGACGACATCACCTCCGCCGTGCGGGAAATCCGCGAGAAGGGCCAGTTCCCCATCGCCTTCGGCGGCGAGCACCTGCTGGCCTATCCGCTGATCATGGAGGCCCACGCGGACCACCCGGACCTGGCCGTGATCCACTTCGACGCCCACGCGGACCTCCGCCCCGACCTCTGGGGCGACGAATGGACCCATGCGACCTTCCTCGGCCGCGTGGCCGACCGCATCGGCTACGGGAACCTCAAGCAGTTCGGCATCCGGTCGGGCTCCAAGGAGGAGTGGGAACTGGCGCGGACCCACGACACCCTGCGCCCCTTCACCGTGGAGGCCCTGCGGGCCCACCTGGACAGCCTGGGCGACCGGCCCATCTACCTCACCCTGGACATGGACGTGCTGGACCCCAGCCTCTACCCCGGCACCGGGACACCCGAGCCCGGCGGCATCACCTGGGATCTGCTCATCGCCGGGCTGAAGCTGTTCAAGGGCCGCCGCCTGGTGGGGATGGACTGCCTGGAGCTGGCGCCCCACTACGACCCCACCGGCGTCTCGGCCATCACCATGGCCAAGACCCTGCGGGAGCTGATCATCCTGGCCAGTGGCCGGCAGCGGTAGCCCGGCCGTGTTCGCCCACCTGAAGGAACTCGAAGCGCGCAGCCGGACGCTGGATCCCGGCCCCGAAAGCCGGGCGGCGCTGTGGGATGCCACCCGCGACTACGGAGAGGCCTTCCTGCGGGCCCTGCCCGAGGCCCCGGCCTTCCTCCTGAAGGACCGGCCCGGGGCCGGCCTCGCGGATGTGCCCATCTCCGAAGCGGGCCGGGCCTTTCCGGATCTCCTGGCGGCCTTGGCTGAGCACGTGGACGGCGTGGGCGCGAATGGCGCCTCCGGGCGGCATCTGGCCTTCATTCCGCCCTCGTCCCTGTTCGCAGGGGCCTTGGGGGATCTGCTGGCGGCGATCACCAACCGTTACGCGGGCTACTTCTTCGCGGGCCCGGGCGCCGTGCGCATGGAGAACCAGATCCTCAGCTGGCTGGCCCGGGAGATGGGCCTGCCGGAGGGCAGTTCCGGCAACCTGGCGGCCGGGGGCAGCATGGCCCACCTGATCGGCGTCTGTGCGGCCCGGGAGGCGGCGGGGCTGCGGGCCGCGGATTACCCCAAAGCCTGCGTGTACCTCTCGGACCAGGCCCACCACTGCATCGTCAAAGCCCTGCGCGTGGCTGGCCTGGGCGAAGCACCGGTGCGGAGCATCCCCGTGGATGCGGACTACCGCCTTCGGCCCGAGGCGCTGGAGGCCGCGATCCAGGCGGATCAGCGGGCGGGCCTCCGCCCCTGGCTGCTGGTGCCCACGGCGGGCACCACCAACACCGGCGCCGTGGATCCCCTGGAGGCCTGCGCCGATCTCGCCGTGCGGTATGGCCTATGGATGCACACCGACGGCGCCTACGGGGCGGCCTTCGCGCTGACGGTCCCCGGCAAGACCGCCCTGAAGGGGCTGGAACGGAGCGACAGCCTCGTGGTGGATCCCCACAAGGGGCTGTTCACCCCCCTGGGCCTCGGCGCCGTGCTGGTGCGGCACCTGGAGCCGCTGCGGAAGGCCCATGCCTTCCAGGCCGACTACCTCCCGTCGCCGCCCGAGGATCTCGAAGAGATGAGCCCCTCGGAGACGACGCTGGAATTCAGCAAGCACGCCCGGGCCCTGCGCCTGTGGCTGCCGCTCCAGTTCCACGGGGCGGCGGCCTTCCGGGCGGCCCTGGAGGAGAAGCTGCTCCTGGCCCGTTACGCCTACGACCGGCTGCTGCACATGCCGGGGATGGAGGCCGGACCTGCCCCCCAGCTCAGCATCCTGGCCTTCCGGTTCCAGCCTCCGGCCGGGGATGCCGACGCTTTCAACCAGGCCATCCTCCAGCGGCTGACCTCGGAAGGGCGGGTCTTCCTTAGCGGGACGCGCCTGAACGGCGCCTTCCACCTGCGTCTGGCCATCCTCGCGGCCCGGACCCATCGGGTCGAGGTGGACGAAGCCCTTGAGGCGCTTGCGCAGGCAGCTGCGGAGCTGGCCTAGCCCTACTTCACTTCGATCGCGCGCAGATCCTTGCCCGGCTTGAAGCGGATGCTCTTCCCCTTGGGGATCTGCACACTGGCACCGGTCTTGATGTTCCGGCCCATGCCTCGCTTCCGGGGCCGCGGCTCGAACACGCCGAAGCCGCGAATCTCGATGCGATGCCCGTTGAGGAGCGCATCCTTCAGCCGCTCCGTCAGGAGGTCCACCACCTGGAGGGCGGTGGCGCGGGAACAGGGATACACCTTCATCAACGCGTTGGCGATGTCGATCTTGATCATCGGCGGACCTCGGGAGCAGGGACGGGAGAGCCAGAATAGAGGAAGGACCCCTAGCGTGCCAGGGTGATTTTCACGTCCGTGGGCGGCGACATGGGCATGGGCATGCCGGGGGCCGGCGGATGGATGGAGGGAGCAGGCGCCGCCGGCTGGGCCGGGGCCCCTTCCCGCCCCTGGCCCTGGGCGATGGACATGCCCCGTTCCATGTTGGTCTTGGACATGTCCGATGTGGCCATGACGCCCTCCAGCCGGAGCTTGAACTCACCGACGTTGGAGGCGCGCAGCAGGGCCTCCTCCTCGGTGATGAGGCCCTGGCGCAGCAGGAAGAAGAGGCTCTGGTCGAACGTCTGCATCCCGTACTGGGCGGTGCCCGACGCGATGACATCCCGGAGCATCTTGGTCTTTTCCTTGTCCTCGATGCAGGACCGGACGGTCTCCGTGGCCACCATGACCTCCACGGCGGGCACTCGGCCCTGGCCATCAGCCCGGGGCACGAGGCGCTGGGAAATGACCCCCTTGAGCACACCGGACAGCTGAAGGCGGATCTGCTTCTGGTGGTGGGGCGGGAAGACGGAAATGACGCGGTTGATGGTTTCCGTGGCATCCAGCGTATGCAGGGTGCTGAACACCAGGTGCCCCGTCTCCGCCGCATGGAGGGCCGTCTCGATGGTCTCCAGGTCGCGCATCTCGCCCACGAGGATCACATCGGGATCCTGGCGGAGCGCGGCCCTGAGGGCGGTGGCGAAGCTCCGGCAGTCGGCCTCCACCTCGCGCTGGTTGATGATGCTCAGGTTGTCCCGGTGCAGATACTCGATCGGATCCTCGATGGTGAGGATGTGCTCCGTGCGGGTGGCGTTGATCAGGTCAATCATGGCCGCGAGGGTGGTGGATTTGCCCGAGCCGGTGGTGCCCGTCACGAGCACCAGCCCCCGCTGCTCCTGGCAGATGGTCTTCAGGGCCTTCGGCAGCATCAGGTCGTCAATGGTGTAGATCTTCCGGGGGATCACGCGCAGCACCAGGCCCACAGTGCCGCGCTGGTTGAAGATGTTGCAGCGGAAGCGGCCCAGGGACGGCACCGAGTAGGCCAGATCGAGGTCCAGGTTCTCCTTGAATTTGGCCTTCTGCTTGTCGCTGGCCATGATCGCGTAGGCCATGGCGATGGTGTCTTCCTGCACCAGCCGCTTGAACTGGGTGAGGGGCGTGAGCTTGCCCCGGATGCGGGCAATGGGGTGGTTGCCGACCTTCAGGTGGAGGTCGCTGGCGCCCTGCTCGCAGACCACGGTGAGCAGTTCATTGATGTGCATGACGTTCTCCCGGGGAGGGTTCGACCATCATACGCCCCGCGGCGGGGTGGGCGAGGGATAACCCACGATTTCACCTCGGAAATGGGCGGGGATTCATGTAAAATCGAGGGTTCTGCCCGGCCCGTGCCTGGGCCGCCCCGGGAGCCCGATGTCCCCCCTCGAGAAGATCCGCAACCTTGCCATCATCGCCCACGTGGACCACGGGAAGACCACCCTCGTGGACGCCCTGTTCAAGGGCGCCCACATGTTCCGGGACAACCAGCGGGTCCAGGAGCGGGCCATGGACAGCAACGACCAGGAGCGGGAGCGCGGCATCACCATCCTGGCCAAGACCACGTCCCTGCACTGGGGCGGCTACCGCTTCAACATTGTGGACACCCCCGGCCACGCCGATTTCGGCGGCGAGGTGGAGCGGGTGCTGAGCATGGTGGATTCCGTGCTGCTGGTGGTGGATGCCTTCGACGGCCCCATGCCCCAGACCAAGTTCGTCACGCGCAAGGCCCTGGCCCTGGGCCTGCGGCCCATCGTGGTGATCAACAAGGTGGACCGCCCTGGCGCCCGCCCGGTCTGGTCCCAGGACCAGGTCTTCGACCTGCTCATCGAGCTGGGCGCCACCGAGGAGCAGCTCGATTTCCCCTGCGTCTTCGCCAGCGCCAAGCTGGGCTACGCCATGCTGGACATGAACGACGCCAGCGAGAACCTGGATCCCCTCTTCGACACCATCGTCAAGCATTGCCCCCATCCCACCGGCAGCCCCGACGCGCCGCTGCAGATGCTCGTCACCCTCATGGACTGGAGCGATTTCGTCGGCCAGATCGGCATCGGCCGCATCGTGAACGGGCGCATCAAGGTGGGCGAGACGGTCGCCCTCGTGAAGCGGGATGGCAGCATCCAGCAGCACAAGGTCACTCAGCTCTATGGCTTCGAGGGTCTTTCCCGCATCCAGCAGGCTGAGGCCAGCGCCGGCGAGATCGTGGCCCTGGCGGGCATCACGGACATCCGGGTGGGCGAGACCATCGCCGACCTCGCGAGCCCGGCGGCCCTCGAGTACGTGGACATTGATGAGCCCACCATTTCCATGATGTTCATGGTGAATGCCGGTCCCTTTGCCGGCCAGGACGGCAAGCATGTCCAGAGCCGCCGCATCCGCGAGCGCCTCCAGAAGGAGCTGCAGCACAATGTGGCCCTGCGGGTGGAGGATACGGACAGCCCCGATTCCTTCAAGGTGAGCGGCCGCGGCGAGTTGCACCTCTCCGTCCTCATCGAGACCATGCGCCGCGAGGGCTTCGAACTGTGCGTGAGCCGCCCCGAGGTGATCCTCCACACGGATCCCGAGACGGGCGAGAAGCTGGAACCCTACGAGGACGTGACCATTGACATCCCCGAGGCCTTCATGGGCATCACCATGGAGCACATGGGCAACCGCAAGGCCGAGATGCAGGACATGGGCAACGAAGGCGGCCGGCTGCGCCTGCACTTCAAGATCCCCAGCCGCGGCCTCATCGGCTTCCGCAGCGAGTTCATGACCGACACCCGGGGCGAGGGGATCATCCACAGCCTCTTCAGCCACTACGGACCCTACAAGGGCGAACTGCCGGGCCGCAAGAACGGCGTGCTCATCAGCATGGAACAGTGCGAATCGGTCGGCTTCGCCCTCATGAACCTCGAGGACCGCGGCGTCATCTTCATCCACCCGAACACCAAGTGCTACGAAGGCATGATCGTGGGCGAACACGCCCGCGAGAACGATCTGGTGGTGAACGTGGCCAAGGGCAAGAAGCTCTCCAACATGCGCGCCAGCGGCAGTGACGAGGCCACCCGCCTCACTCCGCCCCGGGAACACACCCTGGAACAGGCCCTCGAGTACATCGAAAGCGACGAACTGGTGGAAGTCACCCCCAACTTCATCCGCATGCGCAAGCGGGTACTCGATACCAACGAGCGAAAGAAGTCGGAAAAGCGAACCGAGGCCTGACGCTGGCATGATGCCGGGGTGACCGAAGCCCTCCCCTACACCGCGCCGCCCCGCTCGACCTTCTGGCAGAAGCTCGGGCCGGGCGGGCTTGCGTCCTTCCTGCTGGCGGCGGGCGGAAGCCTCCTGCTGCTGGGCCTGCCCGTCGGGTGGCGGCTGCGCCGGGTTCTGCGGGAAGCCACCGGGGATCCCCTCGAACCCGCCGATGCCATCCTCGTGCTGGGCCGGCGGCTCCAGGCGGACCGCCCTACGGTGGTGTTCGAAGCGCGCCTGGCCCACGCCGCCGACCTCTGGCGCCGCGGCCTGGCCCCCCGGATCCTCGTGGCAGGCGGCATCACGGGTGGGGCATCGCGCAGCGAGGCCGAAGCCGGACGCGCCTGGCTCCTGGAGCACGGCCTCCCGGCCGGATCGGTACAAACGGAAGACCAGAGCCAGCACACCCTGGAGAACCTTTTCCTGCTCCGGCAGACCCTCCGGGAGGAAGGCTGCCACCAGGTCATCCTGGTCTCCGATGGGCTCCACCTCGCCCGGGCCGGAGCCCTGGCCAAAGGGCTGGGCCTGGAGGTCCGCTGCAGCGCTGCTCCGGGTTGCCCGCCAACGCCGGGGTCCCTGGCCTGGTACCGGCGGGCGGTGGTCGAGGCCTTCTTCCTGCACTGGTACCACACCGGCCTGGCCTACAGCCGGGCCATCCGGTCCCGCAGGCAACTAGAGCGGGTGACCTGAAGAATCCGCGCCCATCCACGGGAGTCATCCTCGCTCCCGGGACCGCCGAAAGAGTAGGCACCGGAGGCCTGCGTGCCCGCTCCCCAGCCCACCCGGCGGTTCGTCCGCCGTTCCCCGAAGGCCCAGGCCAGCCTGGATCGCCTCGCGGATGCGATCCACACCCTGCATCAGGCCAGCGCCGCAGGGGATCCGCTCCTGATCGCCCGGGGTCTGGAGGTGCTGGCGGAGCACCTGGGAGGCAGCCTGGCCACCCTGGTCACCATTGCCGGCACCACCATGGATACCCGCTGGTGGCATCCCGAATCACCGGAGGCCACGGCGCCGGAGCCCATCCGCCCCCTCTGCGAGTGGCTGGCCGGGCATCCGGACCGCATGTTGGTGATCCAGGACATGGAAGACGGACCCCACCTGAAGGATGGCGCGGACCTTCGCCTGCTCGCCCACCGGGCCGCCCTGGCCAGCACCCTCCACCAGAACGGCGGCATCCAGGCGCTCCTGTTCGTCTTCTTCGACCAGCCCCGCGCCTTCACCCGCATGGATTTCGCCCTGCTGGAAACCGTCGGCGGCTTCCTCGGGCGGATGCTGGAATCCGAGGATCTGAAGCAGTCCGTCGCCCGCCTCGAGGATGCCCTGGCGATCACCCAGGCGGTCATGCAGGACAGCGCCACCCGGGATCCGGACACCGACTTGCCCAACCGGCACTACCTGGAGATCTGGGAGAAGGCGCTGCTGGGCCTGGAGGACCGTCCCGCCAGCCTGGTGGTGGCGGAATGCCGCTTCCGTCTCGACGACGGAAACGCGCGCACCCGGCTCCGGCAGGCGGCCGAAAGCGTGCGGGCGAGCGATCTGGTGGTGCGCATGGGCCAGGACCGCTTCCAGGTAATCCTCCGTCAGACGCCGCGGCATCGCGCGGATCTCCAGTTACATCGCTTCCTGAGCCACCTCGGGGGCGCTCCCATGGGCGCCACCCTGTGGATCCCGGGCCCGAAAGGGCTGCCCCTCGCCTCCTGCAACGCGCTGCTCCAGGAGGCCCTCGAGGACAGCCTGCGCATGGTGATTCCGAACCTGGTCTGGCGCCTGCCAGCCCTCGCAGCGGAAGCGCCGGTCCCGCCGGATCCGTCCGGAAAACCGCGCCCCTGGCAGCCACCCGTGCTCCGGCGGACCTGAGGGCTGCCAGACTGGAAGCACCATGACTGGCCACTTGATCCTTGTCCCCACGCCCATCGGGAACCTCGGCGACCTCACACACCGGGCGGAGGAGGCCCTCGCCCAGGCGGACCTGGTGGCCTGCGAGGACACGCGCCGCACCGGGAAGCTGCTGGCGCACCTGGAGCTGGAGAAGCCACTGCTGCGCTTCGATGACCACGCGGGCACGGAAGCCTTCGGCCGGCTCGCCGCCGAACTGGCCGCCGGCCGCACCGTGGCCTACTGCAGCGATGCCGGGATGCCCGGCATCAACGATCCCGGCTTCGAGATTGCCCGGGCCGCCCGGGCCCAGGGGGCCGAGGTTACGGTGCTGCCCGGCGCCTCCGCGGTCCTCCTGGCGGTGGTGGCTTCGGGCCTGCCCACCCATGCCTTCAGCTTCTGGGGCTACCTCCCGAACCGCGGCGAACCGCGGCGAACCCTTCTGAAAAAGCTGGGCGCCGAAGAGGAAACGGTGGTGGTCTTCGAGACACCCCACCGCATCCGCGAAACCCTGGCGGACCTGGACGCCCTGCTGCCCGACCGGGAGATCGCCCTCGGGCGCGAACTCACCAAGCTCCATGAGACGTGGTACCGCGGCACGCCGTCGCAGGTGCGGACGCAGCTCGGCTCTGAGGACCGGGGCGAGCTGGTGCTGGTCCTGGCCGGGGCCGGCGCCAAGCGGCTGGTGACGGAGGCCGCCGCTGCCTTTGATGGCGCCACCCTGCCGGACTGGGCCCGCGCCTACCTGAGCGCCGCGCGCGAGGGTGGCATGACCCTCCGCGAAGCCGTGAAGCCCCTCGCCCGGCACCTGGGCGTCAGCGCCTCGGACCTCTACCGGCTGGCTGCCGGGGAGTGATTTGCCGGTTTGTCAAGTCAAGGACTCAGGATCGGAACCGGGCCAGAGGGCACCGGATTCCCTGCCGGCGCTGGTTTTGCCGGTGATGGCCGGCCTCTATTCATCATTCCACCCACGGGTCATCAACGTGCGTTCATCACAAAAAAACCCCTGCTTGTTGTGGGCAAGGATTCCGGAGCGTAGATTGCCGATGCCTCGGTAATCTTTGAATTCATCCCTTGTCCAGGATCCCGAGGCGCATCGCCCAACCGCGATGCCCGCCCTGGCCCAAGGGAGGTGTCCATGCCCCACGCCCTGCTCGCCCCGCCCCAGGTGGCGGTCCAGCCGATCCTCGACCGCCATGCCCGCGATCCGCAGGAACTGCTCCAGATCCTCGTGGAGGTGCAACACGCCCTCCACGGCATTCCCCCGGAAGCGGTGGACTTGGTGGCAGCGCACGTCGGAGCCACCCGTGCCCACGTCCGCGGCGTGGTGGGTTTCTACACCTTCCTCAGCCCCTCCTACCTGGGCGACTACGCCATCTACCTGTCGGACAACATCACCGACCGCATGTTCGGGAACCGCGAACTGGGCGAGTACCTGTGCAGCCGCCTGGGTGTGAAACTGGGCAAGGTCCGGGCGGATGGCCGCGTCAGCGTGCGCTTCACCTCCTGCACCGGCCTGTGCGATCAGGGCCCGGCAGCCCTGGTGAACGGCCTGCCCGTCACGCGGCTCACGCGGGAGCGGGTGGACCGCATGGTGGAACTCATCACCGCCCGGAAGCCCGTATCGGAGTGGCCCCGGGAGTTCTTCCAGGTGGAGGACAACTTCCGGCGTTCCGATGTGCTGTTCCGGCGCCCCTTCGAGCCCGGCGCGGCCTTGAAGGCCGCCATGGTGCGCGGCGGGGACGAGACGCTCAAGGACATCCAGCAGGAAGAGGCGCTGGATCCCGCCTCCGGCACCCTCTGGAAGCGGGGCGCCGACGAGACCCTGAAGGAGCTCTACCGCTCGGATCTCCGGGGCCGGGGCGGCGCCGGCTTCAAGGCGGCCATCAAGTGGGAGACCTGCCGCGACACGCCGGGGGGCGACCGCTACGTGGTCTGCAACGCCGACGAGGGCGAACCGGGCACCTTCAAGGACCGCGTCCTGCTCACCAGCTACGCCGACATGGTCATCGAGGGCATGACGGTCTGCGGCTACGTGGTGGGCAGCAGCCGGGGCATTCTCTACATCCGCCAGGAGTACTGGTATCTCAAGGCCCACCTGGAGGCCGTGCTGGCCCGCCGCCGGGAAGCCGGGCTCCTCGGCAAGAACATCCTCGGCACCGGCTTCGCGTTCGACATTGACATCCACTGGGGTGCCGGCGCCTACATCTGCGGCATGGAATCCGCGATGATCGAATCCATCGAGGGCCGGCGCGGCAAGCCCCGCAAGCGTTGGCCCCTGCCCGTGGTGGCAGGCGTGGAACGATCCCCCACGGTGGTGAACAACGTGGAGACCTTCGCCGCCGCGGGCATGATCGCCCTCAAGGGCGGCGCCTGGTTCGCCGCCCACGGCACCATGCATTCCACCGGCACCAAGCTGTTCTGCGTGTCGGGCGACTGCGAGCGCCCCGGCATCTACGAGTACCCCTTCGGCGTGAGTGTCCGCGAGGTGCTCCGCGACTGCGGCGCCTGCGGCGCCCAGGCGGTCCAGGTGAGCGGGCCCTCGGGCACCACCATCACGCCGCCGGAGTTCGACCGCATCCTGGCCTTCGAGGATCTGGCCACGGTCGGCACCATGATGGTCTTCGGGCCGGACCGCGACCTGTTCGAGGCCGTCGAGAACTTCTCCCACTTCTTCCAGCACGAGAGCTGCGGCCTCTGCACGCCCTGCCGCGTGGGCACGAGCCTGCTGGTGAACCTCGTGGACAAGGTGGCCGCCGGCAAGGGCAGCCCGCTGGATCTCATCGAGATCCAGAAGCTCAGCCAGATCATGAAGACCACCGCCCACTGCGGCCTCGGCCAGACCGCGCCCAACCACCTGCTGGACAGCATCGCCAAGTTCCGGCCGGCCTGGGACGCCCGGATGATGACCCGCGAATTCGAACCCGCCTTCGACCTCGACGCCGCGTTGGATGAGGCCCGCCAGCTCACCGGACGCGACGACGCCGCGGCCCACCTGTGAGGGGATGACCATGGACCACACCAAGACCTTCTTCCTCGATGGCCGCGAGATCCCCTTCCGGGATGGCCAGACCGTCTTCGACGCGACCATGGCGGCCGGGGTCTACATCCCCCACCTCTGCCACAACCCCGCCTACGAGCCCCACAGCAGCTGCCGCCTCTGCACGGTGATCGTCAACGGGCGCCCCTTCGCCGCCTGCACCCAGCCGGCCGTGGCCGGGCAGATGATCCAGAACGACACGCCCGAGCTGAAGGAGATGCGCCGGACCCTCACCCAGATGCTCTTCGTGGAGGGGAACCACTACTGCCCCACCTGCGAGAAGAGCGGCAGTTGCAAGCTCCAGGCCACGGCCTACGACCTGGGCCTCCAGGACAACCATTTCCCTCAGTTCTTCCAGCGCCGGGAGGTGGACGCCTCCCACCCGGACTTCGTCTTCGACCGCGACCGCTGCATCCTCTGCGGCCATTGCCTGCGGGTGAGCCGGGATGTGGACAAGAAGAACGTCTTCGCCATGGACCACCGGGGCATCAAGACCGAGATCGTGGTGGACTCTCCCACGGGGCTGCTCAGGGACAGCCGGCTGAGCGTGGAGGACGAGGCGGCCCATGTGTGCCCCGTGGGGGCCCTCATGCTGAAACGAACAGGCTTCCAGGTGCCCATCGGCTCGCGCACCTACGACAAGACCCCCATCCGGGTGGATTCCGTGCAGAACTTCAAAGCCCGGGAGGAGCGCCGCCATGGCTGAGAAACTGAAGGTCGCCACCTGCTCGCTCGCCGGCTGCTTCGGCTGCCACATGAGCCTCCTCGACATTGACGAGCGCCTGCTGGACCTCCTCGAAGTCATCCAGTTCGACCGGAGCCCCATCAACGACATCAAGGAGATCGAGGGGCTGGTGGACCTCGGCCTCATCGAGGGTGGGGTCTGCAACGCCGAGAATGTCCATGTGCTCAGGCACTTTCGCGAACACTGCCGCATCCTCGTGTCCGTGGGTGAATGCGCTATCACCGGCGGCATCCCCTCCATTCGGAATCACTACAGCCTGAAGGAGTGCCTGGAGGAGGCCTACATCCGCGGTGTGGCCCTGGAGAACGCCCAGATCCCCTCG
Organism: Acidobacteriota bacterium; assembly: GCA_021794095.1. Lineage (GTDB taxonomy): Bacteria > Acidobacteriota > Holophagae > Holophagales > Holophagaceae > Geothrix. The sequence goes on from JAJYRN010000004.1 coordinate 185,883, forward strand.
GATCCCGAGCTGCCGCTGCTATTGGACAAGCTCCGGCCCATCCACGAAGTGGTGAAGGTGGACTACCACCTGCCCGGCTGTCCGCCCTCCGCCGATGCCTTCTGGCACTTCCTCACCGAACTCATCGCGGGCCGGGATCCCAGCCTGCCCCTCCAGCTCCTCCGCTACGACTGACATGAACAAGGGGGGACCGCCTGCTCACCTTCGGTTCGCGATGTCCCCCCTCGTGCGCCCCCACGGAGTACCCCGGCCGAGCCGGGACACCCCGTCTGATCCCGAGGACACCCCATGAGCCGAACCCTGGAAACCGCCTCCGATCCTTCCGGCCTGAAGCGCGTGGTCATCGAACCAGTGACCCGGGTGGAAGGCCATGGCAAAGTCACCCTCCTCCTTGATGACCAGAACCGGGTCCAGCAGGCGCGCCTGCACATCGTGGAGTTCCGGGGCTTCGAGAAGTTCATCCAGGGCCGCCCCTACTGGGAGGCCCCGGTGATGGTCCAGCGCCTCTGTGGCATCTGCCCCGTGAGCCACCACCTCGCCGCCGCCAAGGCCGTGGATGTGCTGGTGGGCGCCCGACACCTCACCCCCACCGCCGAGAAGCTGCGCCGCCTACTGCACGTGGGTCAGATGCTCCAGTCCCACGCCCTCCACTTCTTCCATCTCTCCAGCCCGGACCTGCTTTTCGGGTTCGGTTCCGATGTGGCCCAGCGGAACATCATCGGCGTGATCGGCGCCCATCCCGATCTGGCAGTTCAGGGCGTCAAGCTCCGCAAGTACGGCCAGGAGGTGATTCGTTGCATCGCCGGAAAGCGCGTCCACGGCGTCGCTGCCATCCCCGGCGGCATGAACAAGGCCCTGACCGTCGAGGAGCGCGACACCCTGCTCCGGGAGATCCCCCAGATCATCGCGTGGAGCCGGGCGTCCGTGGCCCTGAGCCGCAACGTCTTCGAATCCAGCGAGGAGAACCGCCGGGACTTCGGCGTGTTCCCCTCCAACTTCATGAGCCTCGTCGGCCCCGGCGGCGAACTGGACTTCTACGACGGCGCCCTCCGGGCCCTGGACGCCCAGGGCGAGCCCATCTTCGACCAGGTGGACTACAGCCTCTACAACCGCTTCATCCACGAGGAAGTGAAGGCCTGGTCCTACATGAAGTTCCCCTTCATCCTCAGCGAAGGCAGCGAGACCGGCTGGTACCGCGTCGGCCCCCTCGCCCGCGTGAACAACTCCGACCGCATCACCACGCCCCTGGCGGAAGCGGAGCGGACGCGTTTCAAGGAGGCCGTCGGAGGCGGAATGCAGCACGCGACCCTGGCCTACCACTGGGCCCGGATGATCGAGATGCTGCACGCGGCCGAGGAGATCCAGCGGCTGCTCGAGGATCCCGAGATCCTGGGTACCGATCTCGTCACGAAGGGCGAGCGGGCCCTGGAAGGCATCGGTGTGATCGAGGCCCCGCGGGGCACCCTCTTCCACCACTACAAAGTGAACGAGCACGATGTCATCGAGAAGGCCAACCTCATCGTCTCCACCACCCACAACAACACCGCCATGAACCGGGCCGTGCGGGATGTGGCCGCCCACTACCTGGACGGCCAGGAACTCACCGAGGGCCTGCTCAACCACATCGAGGTGGCCATCCGCGCCTACGATCCCTGCCTCTCCTGCGCGACCCACGCCCTGGGCCGGATGCCGCTCCAGGTCGAGCTGCTGGACGCGGAAGGCACCCGGGTGGACCGTCTCGTGAAGGACGCCGACGGCGCCCTGCGGCGCTGAGGCGGCCATGGGCGCGGTCCTCCTCGGCTACGGGAATCCCAGCCGCGGCGACGATGCGCTGGGGCCCAGGCTCCTGGAACGGGCCGAGGCGTGGCTCGCGGAACACCCCGGGCTGGACGTGGCCACGGTCACGGACTTCCAGCTCCAGATCGAGCACGCACTGGACCTGAAGGGCCGGGAGCTCGCCCTCTTCCTCGATGCCGATGCGGCCTGCCCTGGCGCCTATGCCTTCGCGCAGGTGGCCCCGGCCCGGGACGACAGCTACACCACCCATGAGTTGAGCCCGGGCGCCGTGCTCCAGGTCTTCCAGCAGGTGGAGGGAGCGGCCCCGCCTCCCGCCTACATCCTCAGTGTCCGCGGCGAGCGCTTCGGCCTCGGTGAGCCCCTCAGTCCCGGGGCGGAGGCCCATCTCGAGGCTGCGTGGGGGTTCCTCCAGGGCCTCCTGGAAGACCCGCGCCCAGCGGCCTGGGCAGACAGGCTACGCTAGCTGCCATGCACGAACTCTCCCTGATGGAAGGCATGATCGAGGATCTGGAGGCCGAGGCCGGAAAGCGGGGGTTCGCCCGGATCCACCGCATCCGCCTCGAAGTGGGCCGCCTCTCGGGCGTGGAGGTGGAGGCCCTGCGCTTCGCCTTCGGCCCCGCCACGGAAGGCTCGCTGGCCGAGGGTGCCGAACTGGAAATCCTGGAGATCCCCGCCACGGGAACCTGCCAGGACTGCGGCGCGGCGGTGGAGATCGCGGCGCGGTTCGAGCCGTGCCCCGCCTGCGGCGAAGGGTTCGTCATCATCTCGGGCGGCACGGAACTGCGCCTCAAAGATCTGGACGTCGAATAGGAGGAGGAATCCATGTGCACCACCTGCGGTTGCGGCCAGGCGGACCTCACGCTCGACGGGCATCCCCACACCCACGGCCATGAGGCGCGGCCCGGTCGCCGCCGGGTGAGCCTCGAGCAGAGCCTCCTCGCCCGGAATGACGCCCTCGCCGCTCAAAATAGACAGTGGCTGGCGCAGCGCGGCATCCTCGCCCTGAACCTGGTGAGCAGCCCTGGTTCAGGCAAGACCACGCTGCTGGAGCAGACCATCCTGCGCCTACAGGGGCGGATCCCGATGAGCGTCATCGAAGGCGACCAGCAGACCAGCCAGGATGCCGACCGCATCCGGGCCGCGGGCGCGCCCGCCCTTCAGATCAACACCGGGAAGGGCTGCCACCTGGACGCGCACATGGTGGGCCATGCGCTCGAACAGCTCGATCCCCCGGCGGGCTCGGTGGTGATGATCGAGAACGTGGGCAACCTCGTCTGCCCCGCCGCCTTCGACCTGGGCGAAGCCGCCAAGGTGGTGATCCTCTCCGTCACGGAAGGCGAGGACAAGCCCCTCAAATATCCCGACCTGTTCGCCGCCGCGAAGCTGATGCTCCTCAACAAGGTGGACCTGCTGCCCCACGTGCGCTTCGACGTGGCGCGCTGCCTCGGTTACGCCCACCGCATCCGCCCGGATCTGGAGGTGCTCCCGCTTTCCGCCCAGACCGGCCAGGGCTTCGAAGCCTGGCTCGCCTGGCTCCAGGCTGCCCGGGCCCTGGCGCCGAGAGCCTGATGCCCCGTGTCCGCATCGCGGTCCGGGGCATTGTCCAGGGCGTGGGCTTCCGGCCCACCGCCTTCAGGCTCGCCGCGGCCCGCGGGCTGACGGGCTGGGTCCGCAACCATCCCGAGGGCGTGGATCTGGAGGTCCAGGGTGCTGCGGCTTCCCTCCAGGCCTTCCTCGCGGATCTCGCCGTCCTGCCTGCCCCCATCCGGGTGGACCAGGTCGAAGCCGAGGCCCTGCCGGAAGTGGCGGATGAAAGGGTCTTCGAGATCCGGGCAAGCGGTGCGGGCGAGACCGCCCTGCCCGTGGTGCCGCCGGACCTGGCCACCTGCCCCGACTGTGCCCAGGAGATCGCCACGCCCGGAGAACGCCGCCACCGCTATCCCTTCACGAACTGCACCTATTGCGGCCCCCGCTACACGCTCATCGAATCCCTGCCCTACGACCGCCCGCGCACCACGATGAAGGGCTTTCCCCTCTGTTCCGACTGCGCCAAGGAGTACCGCGACCCCAGCGATCGGCGCTTCCATGCCCAGCCCGTGGCCTGCCCCGCCTGCGGGCCCCAGCTCCGGCTGGAGGCGCCAGGTGGCTTGCGGCTGGCGGAGCGGGACGATGCCCTCCGGGGCGCGGCCGAAGCGCTGCTCCGCGGCGAGACCCTGGCCCTGAAGGGCCTGGGGGGCTACCAGCTCCTCGTGGACGCCACCTCCGCCGGCGCCGTCCAGCGGCTGCGCCAGCGCAAGCGCCGGGAGGAAAAGCCCTTCGCTGTGATGTTCCCCAATCCGGAGGCCCTCCAAGACGCCTGTGACGTCTCCGATGCCGAGACCGCCCTGCTCACCTCCCCGGCCGCGCCCATCCTGCTCGTGAGGCGCCGGAAGGGTGGCATCGTGGTCCCCGAAGTGGCGCCGGGAAATCCCCGGCTGGGCGCCTTCCTGCCGTACACCCCGTTGCACCGGCTGCTGCTGGAGGCGGTGGGCCGGCCCCTGGTCTGCACCTCCGGCAACCTCGCCGATGAGCCCATGGCCTTCCGGGATGACGAGGCCCACAGCCGGCTCGGCACCCTCGCCGACGTCTTCCTGGCCCACGACCGGCCCATCGTTCGGCCCGTGGATGATTCCGTCCTCCGGATGGATGCGGACGGCCCCACGCTCCTGCGCCGCGCCCGGGGCTACGCGCCCCTGGCGGTGCCCCTGCCCGGCGAGGGACCGCCCGTGCTGGCTCTGGGCGCCCACCAGAAGGCCACCGTGGCCCTGGGCTTCCAAGGCCGGGTGGTGCTGAGCCAGCACCTGGGCGACCTGGCGAGCCCAGAGAGCGCCGACCTACTGGCCCGCACGGTGGACGACCTGCTCGCCTTCTTCCGGGTGCGACCCGAGCGCCTGGCCTGCGACCTCCATCCCGACTACGCCAGCACCCGCCTCGCGGAGCGCCTCGCCGCCGCCTGGAACCTCCCCCTGATCCGAGTGCAGCACCACCACGCTCACGGCGCGGCCTGCGCGGCGGAGCACGGGCTGCGCGGCCCCGTGCTGGCCCTGGCCTGGGACGGCACCGGCCTCGGCACCGACGGCACGATCTGGGGGGGCGAGGCACTCATCGTGGACGGCCCTGCCTTCCGCCGCGTGGGCCACCTGAAGCCCTTCCCCCTGCCCGGAGGCGAGGCCGCCGTGAAGGAGCCGCGCCGCAGCGCCGCGGGCCTGCTGGCCGCCACCCTGGGCCTGGAGGCCCTGCCACCGGCGCTCCGGGACGCCTTCGGCGCCGGGGCTTGGGCCCCGCTGTGCGCCATGCTCGACCGCGGGGTGAACTGCCCGCGCACCTCCAGCCTGGGCCGCCTCTTCGACGCCGTCTCAGCCCTCGCGGGCATCCATCCCGAGCGGGGGTTCGAGGGCCAGGCCGCCATGGAGCTGGAATTCGCGGCGGAGCGGGCCGCGCCGGAGGGCACCTACCCCTGGGCGTTCCAGGGGGGGGCTGTGCGCGTGGCCGATCCTTCGCCCCTGGTGGAAGCGCTCCTCCATGACGTGGCAACGGGTACCGCTCCAGAGGTGGTGGCCCGCCGCTTCCACGCCGCCCTGGCCGATCTGGCACTGGGCTGGGCCCGCCACGGGGGCCTGCCGGATGTGGTGCTTTCCGGCGGCTGTTTCCAGAACGCGCTGCTCACGGGGCTGGTGATCGAGCGCTTGGCCGCCGCGGGCTTCCGCGCCCACCGCCACCGCGCCTTCCCGCCCAACGATGGCTGCATCGCCTTCGGCCAGGCCACCGTGGCCGCCCTCCAGGCCCACGGGAGCTGATCCGGAGAACGCCCCGTGAAGGGGGCAGGCCCAGGCCACGCGGCTCCGAGCCTGTCGAGCCTCCGGCCCCTGTGCCATAGATCACAAATAGGTCATCACTTCCTGATCTCTAAAAATTTTATTAAATATCTTTTGCATCTTTTTTACTAATTATTAAACACGCAAATACAATCTACGATGTCGTTTATAAAAACAAAATCAATCGTCATGGTTCGGTCATTAATTTTCACAAATAATCACTTGGGAATAAAGCAATATCCAAAAATCACCTTTGAGTAACCTGAGCCAGGGTCTAGGTTTATTTCAGATTCTGAGATCGCCTATCAATCCCAGCTTCCCCCCAACCCCACTTCAGGAGAAAGGCTCATGAAACAACCTCGTCTGAAACAGCTCTGCGGGCTGCTCGCCACCGCGGCGATCGCCCTGGCCCTCGTCGGCTGCAAGGGCAGCAACGGCTCCGCCGGCGCCAACGGCCTCAATGGCACCAATGGGACCAATGGGACCAACGGCACCAATGGGACCAACGGCACGAACGCGGCCCCGGTCATCAACGCTGCGGCCCTGACGCCCTCCCAGTGGATCGCCCTCAATCCCGTCGGCACCATCACCAGCGTGGATGTCAGCGCGACCCAGGGCCAGCCGGTGGTGAACTTCAAGCTCACCGATGCCAACGGGAACGGCATCGTGGGCCTGGAGAACTTCACCAAGCTGAACCCCACCACCGATCTCACGGCCAGCTACCCGAACTTCACCTTCACCATCGCGAAGCTGATCCCGGCCGCCGGCCCGATCCCGAGCAAGTGGGTCAACTACGTCGTGATGACCACGCCGAACGTGAAGCATCCCACCTCGGTGCCCACGGGCCCCACCACCGACGGCAACGGCACCCTGGTCGGCCACGGCGATGGCACCTACACCTACACCTTCGCCACGGACATCACCCAGGTCGCCTCGGAAGTGACAGCCTACGGCAAGGCGAACAGCGTGGATGTCAGCGCCCTGGATCCCACGGACCTGGCCTTTGATCCGAACGCGGAAACCCGCGTGGTCATGGAGTTCTTCGGCAACGCCCGCGGCATGGGCACGGGCCAGCACGCCAACACGCCCGACGGGTCCGCCGGCAATGGCACCGCCGAGATTCAGCATCCCATCAATACCGTCTTCGACTTCACGCCTGCCACCGGCGCGCCCGTGGCGCCCTCGGCCACCAGCCGGGAAATCGTCACGATGGACACCTGCAACACCTGCCATACCCGGCTGGCCTACCACGGCGGCCACCGCGTGGATCCCCGGAACTGCGTGATCTGCCACACGGACCAGCGCCGCTACGGGTTCGTCGAGGCCACCCGGAACGCCGCGGGCACGGGCTTCACCAGCAGCGACACGGAAATGGTGAATGGCACTGCCGAATTCGATTTCCGGCAGCTGATCCACCAGATCCACATGGGTTCCAACCTCCAGATGACCGGCCATGACATCACGCCCGACAACACGGCGGCCTGGAGCGCCACCTCGGGTGTCGCCGGCGAGTACAACATCAATTTCCCGACGAACATCATCAACTGCACCGTCTGCCATGTGTCCAGCGCGGCCACCCCGCAGGCTGGAAACTGGCAGACCACGCCGAGCCGCGCCGCCTGCGGCGGCTGCCATGACAACGTGGACTTCACCACCGGCGTCAACCACATCGGCGGCCCCCGGACCGACGATACCCAGTGCGCCGGCTGCCACACGCCGACCCTCATCGCGGAGTACCACACGCCCCTGATGAGCCCCTCCGAGAATGCCACCGACCACGCGCCCAGCTACAATCCCAGCGCGCAAGTCACGAACAACTGGCAGGCCACGAACCCCAACAACCTGCCGGATGGGGCCGCTTCTATCTCTTACAACTTGGTGTCCGCGACCGTGAACGCCGCGGGCAACCCGGTGGTCCAGTTCCAGATTCTGGCCAACGGCACCCCGGTGGCCCTCAATGCGTTCGTCCCCGGCACCACCCCCGTCACGGGTGAGGCCATGCCCACCGGCTTCGCCGCGGGCCCGAACTTCATGCTGACCATGGGCGTTCCCCAGGACGGCATCACCCCGACGGACTACAACTACGGCCACCAGGACAAGGGCTCGTGGAACCTCCGCCAGATCTGGAACCACACGGCGCTGGCCACCAAGAGTTCCACCACGCTGCTCCTGGCTTCCCAGGGCATCGTCGCCACCTCCACGGCGGGCACCTACCAGATCACCATGGACGGCATCGTGGTGCCCACCGGCACCCAGATGGCCGCGGTGGGGATGGGCTTCGCGGGCATCGTGCAGACCAACCTTACGCCCAATATCAATCTGAAGAACCGCCCCGGCGGCGCCCCTGACTTCACCTGGACATCGGCGCCTTCAGCCAGCACCCAGGGGGTCGGCGGCGTTCTGCTGCCGGCGAAGACCATCTGGACCAACGTGACCGGCACGGGTTTCATCGCCCGTCGCCAGATCATCAAGGATGGCGCCTGCGAATCCTGCCACGGCAACCTGGGCGCCTTCACCACCAATGGCCCCACGAATGCCATGGGCACGCCGATCAACGAATTCCATGACAACTACATGAACAACGGCGCCGCCTGCGTCTTCTGCCACTACACCAATGGCAACAGCAACGGCTTCTCCTACAACGCCAAGACCTGGGTGCATGCCCTCCATGCCGCCGGCATGCGGAGCAATCCCTACACCCTCCAGGGCAACTTCCCCAGCATCAATTACCCCGGCCGGCTGAACGACTGCGAAGCCTGCCACGTGCCTGGCTCCTACGACTTCAGCAATCCCGCCAATGCCGCCCAGATTCCCGGCATGCTGTGGGATACGGTCGCCACGGGCAAGGGCACCACGGCCTCGTCCACGCCGACCTTCACCAGCGGCCCCTGGGTGGACTACAGCAAGGTCTATGGTCCGACGTATTCCATCGTCGCTCCGGCCACGCCCAGCGCGACCTGGAACCTGGCCCAGCCGACCGACTACGCGGAAAGCGCGGTGGCTTCGCCCATCACCGCTGCCTGCGCGGCCTGCCATGACACCACCACGGCCGTGTCCCACATGACCCAGAACGGCGGTGTCTGGTATGTCCAGCGCAAGGACGTGCCGACGATGAATGCCAATGGTTCCTACACCGGCGCCCAGAACCCTGCGGCCATCAAGCTGCAGTCCAATGAGCAGTGCCTGGTGTGCCACGGATCCGGCGCCATCGCCGACATCAAGTCCGTCCACATGAACTACTGATAGCCCGACCCCGGGAGCCCGGTCCGCCGGGCTCCCGGGAGCCACGATCACCGGAAGGGATCCGTCCGCCGTCAGGCGCCCGGATCCCTTCCCGTTTCAGGTCCATCCCCTCCTTTTCGCGCGAAGCCCACCCAGCCGATGACCCCCAGGATGAGGGCGCCCCCGAGAAGGGCCCAGGCCGAGGGCCGCTCGCCGGTGCCCAGGAACACCCAGATGGGGTTGAACACGGCCTCCAGCGTGCCCGTCACCACGGCGACGGTGGCCGAGAGGCGGCGCATGCCGGCGTTGAAGAGGAGGTAGGCCAAGGCAATCTGGAACGCCCCGAGGTAGAGCAGGATCGCGCCCTGGGTCAGGGTGGGCCTCAGTCCGGGCAGCGCGAAGGGCGCGCAGAGCGCCGCCACCAGCAGGTTGCCTAGGGCGATGGCGCCGATGGGATCCCGCCCCGGTTTCCGGGTGCCCATGAGCTTTAAGGCCAGGGTGAAGAGCGCCAGACAGACGCCCGAGGCCACGCCCAGCAGGTTGCCCGCCAGCCGGCCCGCCTGGAGGCGTCCCAGGAAGAAGAGCGACATGCCCGCCAGCGTGAAGCCCACGGCGGCGAGATCCCGGGTCTGAATGCGCCGGTTGAACACCCGCGGTTCGAGGAACACCAGGTAGATGGGGGCCGAGAACTGGAGAAAGATCGCGTTCGCGGCCGTGGTGAGTTTGGTGGCCGCCACGAAGCAGATCAGCACGCCGGCGTAGGCCGAGGCGCAGGCCCATCCGAGGGCATCCAGGCGGAGGGCCGACAGCCTGCCGCGCCCGGCGATCACCGCCACCAGGACGAGGCCCGCCACGAGGCTGCGGACCCCCGCAATCTGCAGGGCCCCCAGCGGCAGGATCTTGATGAAGAGGCCGCTGGAACTCCACAGCAGCGCCGCCGTGGCCACCAGGACCGCGCCGCGCCGGGAAGCCATCGCCGCTTTCATCGCGCCATTGGACCATGGCGGATGCTCCTTTGTGATGCCTGCGGCCCTCCGCCCGGACTACGCTGTCCGGCAGGAGGGTTCAATGTGCCTCGGTGTACCCGGACAGATCCTCGACGTGGACGACTCCCCCCTGCGCATGGGCCGCGTGGCCTTCGGACCCACCATCAAGGAAGTGAGCCTCGCCTGCGTGCCCGACGCGGGCCCCGGCGCCTGGGTGGTGGTCCACGCGGGCCTGGCCCTGGACCAGCTGGATGAGGAGGCCGCCCGCCTCATGATCGAAGGCCTGGCCCAGCTCGAGCTTGAGCCCGGGGAGGGCTAGGCATGAAGTACGTGGACGAGTTCCGCGACGGCCACCACGCCCGGGTGCTGGCCGAGGCGATCCGCCGCAAGGTGACGCGGCCCTGGAGCCTCATGGAAGTTTGCGGCGGGCAGACCCACTGCATCGTGCGCTTCGGCCTGGACGAGCTGCTGCCCCCGGGCGTGAACCTCATCCACGGCCCCGGCTGCCCCGTGTGCGTGACGCCCGTGGCCCTCATTGACCAGGCCCTGGCCATCGCCGCGCGGCCGGAGGTCACATTCTGCTCCTTCGGCGACATGCTGCGGGTGCCGGGCAGCACGGAGGATCTCTTCGCCGTGAAGAGCCGGGGCGCCGATGTGCGCGTGGTCTATTCGCCCCTGGACGCCCTGGCCCTGGCCCGGGAACTGCCCCACCGCGAGGTGGTGTTCTTCGCCGTGGGCTTCGAGACCACGGCCCCCGCCAATGCCCTGGCCGTGGCCCAGGCGAAGACGGAAGGGCTGGAGAACTTCTCCATCCTGGTCTCCCATGTGCGCGTCCCCCCCGCGCTGGAGGCCATCCTCGCCTCGCCGCAGCGGCAGGTGGACGCCTTCCTGGCCGCGGGCCATGTCTGCGCTGTCATGGGCACGGAGGAATACGTGCCCCTGGCGGCGAAGCACCAGGTGCCGATCGTCGTGACGGCCTTCGAGCCCGTGGACCTGCTCCAGGGCATCCTCATGGCCGTGAGCCAGCTGGAGGAGGGCCGCGCCGAGGTGGAGAACCAGTACGCGCGGCTCGTCCAGGCGGGCGGCAACCGCCCCGCCCAGGCCCTCATCCAGGAGGTGTTCCAGGTGGTGGACCGCACCTGGCGCGGCATCGGCGGCATCCCCAACAGCGGTTTCGGCCTGCGCCCGGAGTACGTCCGCTTCGACGCCGCCCAGCGGTTCGCGGTCAGCGGGATCGGCGGCGCCGAATCCCCCGACTGCCAGAGTGGCCTGGTGCTCCAGGGCCTGCTGAAGCCCATGGCCTGCCCCGCCTTCGGGCAGGTCTGCACGCCGGATCATCCCCTGGGCGCCACCATGGTGTCCTCCGAGGGCGCCTGCGCCGCGTACTACCGCTACCGCCGCTTCGCCCCCGTGGAGACACGATGAGCCCGGATCCCTTCGCCCTGAGCTGCCCCCGGCCCCTCCGGCACGACACCGTCCAGCTGGCCCACGGCGGCGGCGGGCGCCTGATGAAGGACCTCATCGAGGGCATCTTCCTCCCGGCCCTGGGCACGGATCCCCAGAGCCTCCACGACAGTGCCGTGCTGGAGGCCGGGGGCGCCCACCTCGCCTTCACCACGGATGGCTTCGTGGTACATCCCCGGCGCTTCCCCGGCGGCGATCTGGGCGAACTGGCGGTGTACGGCACCGTGAATGATCTGGCCATGGCGGGGGCGCGTCCCCTGGCCCTGTCCGCGGCCTTCATCCTAGAGGAGGGCCTGCCCTTCGCGGAACTGGCGGATCTGGTGCGATCGCTCAAGGCCGCCGCCGACCGCTGCGGGGTACGGGTGGTCACCGGGGACACCAAGGTGGTGGATCGCGGCAAGGGCGATGGGATCTTCATCACCACCACCGGCATCGGCCTGGTGCCGCCGGGTGTGGAAATCCATCCCCGGCGGGTGCGGCCCGGCGACGCGGTCCTCGTCAGCGGCGACCTCGGCCGCCACGGCATCGCGGTCATGTCAGTGCGCGAGGGCCTGGCCTTCGAGACGCCTATCGTCAGCGATTGCGGCCCGGTCCACCATCTCGCGGCGGCCCTGCTCGAGGCTGGATTGGACATCCACTGTCTGAGGGATCCCACCCGGGGCGGCCTGGCCTCCGCGCTCAACGAGATCGCCACGGCGGCGGGGGTGGCCATCGAGGCGCAGGAGGACGCGCTGCCGGTGGACGAAGCCGTGGCCGCCGCCTGCGAGATCCTGGGGCTGGATCCCCTCTACGTGGCCTGCGAAGGGCGGCTGGTGGCCTTCCTGCCCGAGGCCCAGGCGGAGCGGGCGCTCGCGGCGCTGCGGGCATACCCAGAGGGCGCGGGCGCCACCCTCATCGGCCGGGTGCTGGATGGCCCCGCCGGCCGGGTGACCCTGCGGACCTCCCTCGGCACCACCCGGCTCCTGGACCTCCTCAGCGGCGAACAGTTGCCGAGGATCTGCTGAGCAGGCGGTCCCCCCTCGTTCAGGGCAGATGCGGTGCCTCGGCTTGGCCGGGGCACTGCGTGGGGGTGCGCGAGGGGGGACATCGCGAACCAAAGGTGAGCAGGCGGTCCCCCCTCCTTCAGGTAAACCACCGCCGCCAGCCCGTGAACTGGAGGGGGCCTTCGAGCAGGACGAGGGCCCAGCAGGCCTCGCCGGGCAGGGTCTCGGGCCCGTGACAGGTGCCAGCGGCGTGGCTGATCCAGTCCCCGGCGCGCAGATCCGCCGCGCCATCCTGGAGGCCGCCCGCCAGCACCAGGGTGGTTTCCACCCCCAGGTGCCGGTGGGTGGGAACCAGACCCGAGCTGTGCATCTGGACGAGGTTCAGGCTGGCGCCGGTGGCTGCATCCGTGCCCACCCAGGCGATCCGGGCCCCTCCCAGTCCGCGCCGCACCCAGTGCCACTGGTCTTCGGGGGGCAGCAGGGCCCGCAAGCTCCGGGGCACCGGCGCCCCATCCGCCTCCAGGGCCAGGTCGGTGCCCTGCCCTGCGCGGCAGGCCCCGCACCAGCCGAGGTGGGCCCGCAGCAGCAGGGCGGCCGGGGCATCCGGATGGGTGGTGAGGGTCTGCCAGGCCTCTGGTGCCGGATGGTGGTTCGGTCCTGCGGGCAGCCGGCCCTGGCGCAGCAGGGCCAGGGCGCCAGACAGCGCGCGCGCCGGGGCCGGTCCCGGCGCGGGCTCATCCAGGAGGCAGTCCCGGGCGATCACCCGGGCCCGGCGCAGGGAGCGGAGGAAGGCCTGGCAGGGCGGACACAACCCGAGATGGAGACGAACCCCCGCCCAGGCCAGGGGGCCCAGGGCCCCTTCATCGAGATCCGTCAGGAGGGCGGTGACCTGCTGGCAGGTGGGAACGCCCCTCATGGCCGCACCTCCCCGGATGCGGGCGAGAAGTCGGCGAGCAGGGCCCGCATGGCCAGCCGGGCGCGGTGCAGCCGCTGCCGCACCAGCTCGCGGGAAATGCCCAGGCGCTGGCCGATTTCATCGGTATCCCAGCCCTCGAGATCGCGCAGCACAAACACCGCGCGCTGGTCATCCGAAAGCCGGTCGAGGCCCTCCCGGACCTTCGCCGCCAGTTCCGCCCGCTCCGCTCCCACCAAGGCCTCCGCTTCCACCCGCCACACCAGGACGCTGTCCATGTCCATGTGATGCCCGTCGTCCTGGAAACGTGGCATCAGATCCTCCACGGCATCCTCCCGGCGGCGGATCCGCTTCCGCCGGGCCATGAGGGCCTGGTTGACGCAGATACGGTAGGCCCAGGTGCTGAAGCGGCTGGCCCCCTGGAACCGCGGCAGTTCCCGGTGGAGGTTGAGCAGGGCCTCCTGGAGCGCATCCTGGCTTTCCGCCTCGTTGCCCAGGATCCGTTCGATGACCCGGAAGAACAGGCCCAGGTGGGGCCGGACCAGGGCTTCGAAGGCCTCCGCATCCCCGAGGCTGGCCTGGCGGACCAGGGCGGCCTCGGAAGCCTGGGAGGGGCTGGCGCCGGTCATCCCGCCGCCCCTTCCACGTTCGGCGCGGGAATCCGTGGAACCCGGACGGTGAAGCTGGAGCCGAGCCCCACCCCATGGCTGGCGGCCTGGATGGTGCCCCCATGCCGGAGCACGATCTCGCGGGTGAGGAACAAGCCGAGGCCGGTCCCGGGCACCCCCCGGGTCATCTCATCCCCGGCGCGGTAGAAGCGTTGGAAGAGCCGGGGCAATTCCTTGGGGCTGATGCCGTGGCCATGGTCGCTGACCACTAGGACGGCCTGGTCCCCATCCGCGTCCAGGGTCACGGTGGTAGCCCGGGGCGGCGCGGCGTACTTGTAGGCGTTGGACAGCAGGTTCTCCACCACGATGGTCAGGGCCTTGGGGTCTACGCTGGCCCACACCTCCGGCGCCAGTTCCAGCCTCAGGCCCATGGCCCCGACGCCCATCCGCTGGTCCATGCCTTCGCAGACCGTACGCAACCAGGGGCTGAGTTCGAGGGGCACCGGATGGAGGTCGAGGCTGCCGGCCTCGGCCCGGGCCACGTCGAGCAGGTTCCCCACCAGTTCCTCCAGGCGGCCCAGATCCTTCGCCATCAGGTCGTGGATCCGGCCGCGCTGGTCGTCGCTGAGCGTCCGCGCGAAGACCGTCTCCGTCCAGACCTGGAGCGAGGCGATGGGCGTCTTCAGCTCATGGGTGACCGCAGCGATGAAATTGTGCTGCCGCAGTTTCAGGTCCATCTCCTCGGCGAGCTGCCGGTAGACCAGGCCGAATCCGATGAGAACCACCAGGGCCAGGAAGCTGCCCTCCGAGGCGGCGCGGATGATGTCGGTGTGCTGGGCCTTCTCGATGGCGCGGAGCGGCTCGGGGCGGAGGGTCAGGTAGGCGGCCTTATCCAACAGCGGGGGATCGTCCTCCGCCAGGGGCGAAGGCACCACAGCCACGTGGGGGTAGAGGGTCTCGATGACCCAGGTGCGTTCCTGGAGGGTGGGCAGCTTCGGCACGGTGCCCACGATGGCCCCGGCACGGGAGGCGGGATCCGGCTGGTAGGTGATGGCCAGCAGCCGGAGGCTGTCCATCTGCCACGCCAGAGCCCGCCCCGCCTTCAGGTTCTCGATGCGGGCCTCCCGGAGCTGGCGGGATTCCCGGATCTGAAGGATGATCCACCAGCCCACCAGGATGCAGACCACCAGCGTGACGGCCAGGAAGATTCCCCGCTGAATGGAAATGGTCCGTTCATGCATCAGCATGGAACCATCTTGGCCCAATCCCGGAATCCCGTCCCGACCTGACCTGAACGAGGGGGGACCGCCTGCTCGCCTTCGGCTCGCGATGTCCCCCCTCGGGCACCCCCACGAGGTGTCCCGGCCGAGCCGGGACACCTCGTCTGACCTGAACGAGGGGGGACCGCCTGCTCCCCTTCGGTTCGCGATGTCCCCCCTCGTGGGCCTCGAAGGCCTCCAGCCCTTGGCAGCGGGCCTTCAAGCCGCCATCCTGAAGCCATGCCGCCTTCCAATCCGCCCACCGGCCCCCAGCCCACCCAGGGCAAGGCCAGCTCGGGCCCCAAGCAGCTGGGCCAGAACCCGCCGGCCCCACGCCCCCAGGGCGCCGAACTGATCGCGGAGCTGGTCCAGGCCCAGCGCCAGTTGACCCAGGCCCTGCATGAGTCCCGCGAGCTGCGGGCCCGCCTGACCCGGCGCTCCCACCAGATGCAGATGCTCCAGCATGTGTCGGAGATCCTGGCGGCGACGTCCAAGGGCGCCCAGGTGGCCAGCGTGGTCCTCGATGTGCTGGCCCAGGAGTTCCAGTGCCCCCGCGGCGTGGTCTGGACGCTGGAGGATGGTGGCTCCGCCTACTTCCCCCGCGAAGGCGCCGGCCTCACCCGCGCCGAATGGTCCGCCCTCAAGCTGCCCGCCCCCAACCCCTTTCCCGAAGTGCCCCTCGTCCTGTTCCAGAGCCAGTTTCTGGATGCAGCCTGCGGCTCCGGTCCCCTGAGGCTGCTGTGCGGACCCGAAGACGTACCCCTCTACTTCGTGCCCTTCGAGCACCAGCTCCTCCTGCTGGGCTTCGCCATCCTGGCCATCCCTCCCGACCGCAAGATCGAGGACGAGGATCACGACAGCATCAGCATCCTGCAGCGGCAGACTGCCGTGTCCCTCTACAATGCCTGGCTGTTCAGGGATCTCTCGGAGCAGCGGGATGCGCTGCAGCGCCAGGCCCTCGAACTGGAGCGCGTGAACACGGCCCTGCGCGAGGCCGATCAGCTCAAGAGCGAATTCCTGGCCCTCACCAGCCATGAGCTGCGCACGCCCCTCACCGGCATCCTCGGCTTCACGCGGCTGGTCATGGACGGCCTCTACGACGACGCTGAGGAGATGCGGTCCATGCTCCAGGACAGCTACGCCTCTGGCCAGCACCTGCTCGGCCTGCTCAACGACATCCTGGATCTGGCCAAGATCGAATCGGGCCGCCTGGAAGTCCACCCCGAACCCTTCAGCCTCGCCATCCTTGTGGAGGAAGTGAAGCCCATCGCCGAGGCCTATCCCCGCCGGCCCGACGTGGTGCTGTTCTGGCCTGAGGTGGAAGACCTGCCCGAGGTGCTGGTGGATCCCAGCCGCCTCAAACAGGTGCTGCTGAACCTGCTTTCCAACGCCCTCAAGTTCACCAAGGATGGCAGCGTCGGCGTGCAAATCGAGCGGCGGCCGGGCTTCCTGGAACTTCGCGTGGTGGACACGGGCATCGGCGTGAGTCCCGAGGCCCAGGCCCGTCTCTTCCAGAAATTCGCCCAGGCCGATGGCGGCCATGCCCGCGAATACGGCGGCACCGGCCTCGGCCTTGTGATCTGCAAGCACCTCATGGAAATGATGGGCGGCACCATCGGCCTCGAAAGCGAGGGCCTCGGCCACGGCACCACCATGCGGATCACCGTGCCGATCGCGTGATGGGTGGGGCTCCGACAGGCGATTGTCCCCATCGCGGATCTGGCGATCCGCGCCAGGTGAACGGCCAAGGTTCCCTGGTCTATCCTGGAGCTTCCGCCGGAGATCCCATGTCCTACCGTCGCCGCCCCGACTTCCTGCCCTTCACGCGCCCCATGGTGGGCCAGGAGGAGATCGAGGAGATCATTGACACCATCCACAGCGGGTGGATCACCACGGGGCCCAAGTCCGCGAGATTCGAAGAAGGCCTCCAGGCCTACAACGGGGTGCCCCACTGCCTGGTGATGAACAGCGCCACCACGGCCCAGGAGATCACCATGCAGGTGCTGGGCCTCCAACCCGGCGATGAGGTGATCACCACCTCGCTCACCTGGGTCAGCACCCTCAGCACGGTGGTCCTCCAGGGCGGCGTGCCGGTGCTGGTGGACATTGATCCGAAGACTCTGAACCTCGATCCAGCGAAGCTGGAAGCAGCCATCACGCCGCGCACGAAGGGCATCATCCCCGTGCACCTCACGGGCCTGCCCTGCCCCATGGACGCGATCTGGCGCATCGCGGCGAAGCACGGCCTCTGGGTGGTGGAGGATGCCGCCCAGGCCATGGGCGCCCACTACAAGGGGAAGAAGATCGGCGCGGATCCCCGCTCGGTCATGAGCGTGTACAGCTTCCACCCCAACAAGAACATGACCACCGGCGAGGGCGGCGCCATCGCCTTCTTCAACGACGACTACGAAAGCCGCATCAAGCGCCTGCGCTTCCACGGCATTGACCGGGACGCCTGGAAGCGCTTTGCCAAGGAGGGCAGCCCGCACACGGAGGTGTACGAGCCCGCCCGCAAGGCCAACTTCATGGACCTCCAGGCCGCCATCGGCATCCACCAGATCCCCAAGCTCGATGGCTTCAACGCCCGACGCGGCGTGCTGTTCCAGCGCTACCTGGAACTCATGAAGGATGTCGAGGAGCTGATGCTGCCCTGGGCGGGCGACGCCGACCACGGCCACTGCTTCCACCTCTTCGTGGCGCGGCTGCGGCCTGAGAAGGCCGGACTGGACCGGGATGCCTTCGTGGCGGCGCTGAAGGAGGAGAACATCGGCACCGGCATCCACTACCGGCCCGCCCACCTCCACCCCTGGTACCGGGATTTCTACGCCGCCCACCCCGGCCACCTGCCCGCGGATGGCCTGCCGCACACGGACTGGAGCGGGGAGCGGCTCCTGAGCCTGCCCCTCTGGCCCGGCCTCACCGAGGCGGACCAGGACCAGACGGTGGCCGCCATCAAGCAGGTGCTGGCCCAGGCGAAGGCCGCGCACAAGGTCGTCCTGTAGCTGAGATTTACCAAACCAGGCCTGGGTGCCGATAGGTATTGCCGGGGAGCCTCACGCATCCCATGGTCAATGCGGTCATCATCCTTCTCTCGGTGCTGCTCCAGGTTCTCGCAGCGGGTGTCGCATTGCGCACCCTGCGGATCACCGAGCACCGGGCGGCCTCCATTCTGATCACCCTCGCCCTGGCCCTGATGGCCCTCCGCCGGGCCTACCTGCTGGGGGAACAGTTGGTGAAGGGACAGCTCCCCCCCTGGCTCATGCCCACGGAGATCCTCGCCCTGGTCATCTCGGGACTGATGCTGACGGGCATCATCCTCGTCCGGCGCGAGCTTCTGATCCTGCGGAAACGGCGGCTCACCGCGGATTCCTCCAGCACCCGTGCCCGCCTGGAAGTGGATCGGCTGGCCGCTGTCATGGAGGCGGCACCGTTGCCCATCTGGATCGCCGAGGATCCGGAATGCCGGGTGATCCACGGCAACCCGGCCGCGGACGACCTGCTGCGCATGCCCAGGCGGTCCAACCATTCCCAGAGCACCCCCGGCGGCCGAGGGCCCGGGCATTTCCGCTTCCAGCGCGAGGGGCGGGATCTGCCCCCGGAGGATCTGCCCATGCAGCAGGCCGTGCGCCGGGGAGAGACCATCCGGGGTGCCCCCATGGACCTGCTGTTCGAGGATGGCACCCTGCTGCATCTGCTCGGCAACGCCACCCCCCTGCGGGATGCGGAAGGCCAGGTCATCGGCGGTGTGGCCTCCTTCGTGGACCTCACGGAGGTCCGCCGCATGGAGACGCGACTTCGGCACACGGACAAATTCGAAAGCCTCAGCCTCATGGCGGGGGGTATCGCCCACGACTTCAACAACCTCTTCCAGGCCATCGTGGGGAACCTCGAATTGGCGCGGACCCGGCTGCCCGAGGGGCATCCCGCCCTGGCCTACCTGGATCGCCTCCAGGGCAGCCTGGACCGGGCCACGGGGTTGAGCCGGGAGATCCTGCACTGCTCCGGCGGGGAATTCCGGAGGCCGGAATCCCTCGACCTCTCAGAGGTGGTCACGACCGTCACTGCGGGGCATCCCGGCACCGTGGAGGTCACCCTGGCTGCGGATCTACCTCCGATCGTGGCCGATGCCCGGCTGGTGGCCCGCGTGGCGGAAGGCATCCTGGCCAACGCCCTGGAGGCGGGCCCGCCGGGCAGCCCGGTGCAGGTACGGGCCTTCGCGCATCGCATGGAACCCATGGACCTCACCATGGGGTTCTGGCCCGAAGCGCCCCCCATGGGCCCCTGCGTGGTCCTGGAGATCCAGGACCACGGAGATGGCATCCCCGCGGCTACCGTGCCGAGGATTTTCGATCCCTTCTTCTCCACCCGCACCGTGGGACGGGGGTTGGGCCTGGCCTCGGCCCTGGGTATTGTCCGCAGCCATGGCGGAGGCATCCAGGTGGAGAGCACACCCGGTCAGGGCAGCCGGTTCCGCGTCTATTTCCCCTCCCGGGAACCCATTATTCCCGCCGTGGCGCCATCCCCTGCCACCGCCGCCAGGGGCCGGCGGGTGCTGCTGGTGGACGATGAACCCGACCTGCGGGAGACCCTGGCGGAGATGCTGCACGAGTGGTTCGGCTACGACGTGGAGGAAGCCGGGGATGGCGAAGAGGCCCTGGCCCGCTTCCAGCGCCAGCCGGAGGCCTACGACCTGGTGCTGCTGGATGCCACCATGCCCCGCCTGGGCGGCGTGGAAGCCTTCCGGGCCATGCGGGCGATCCGTCCCGGCCTGGCGGGCATCCTCGCCAGTGGCTATGCCGAGGAGGATGCCCGGCAACAGGCCCAGGCACAGGGCTTCGCCGACTTCCTGAAGAAGCCCTTCAGCAGCTCGGAACTGCGGGAGGTGCTGGAGCGGACGGCCCCCAAGCCCTGAGGTTCGCAGGCGGATCAGCCCAGAGGCGCCCGCTCGTGGGGCAGGGTGGGCATGGGCGCATAGAGGGTGGTCCCGGGATCCACCATGTAGAGGTTGCCCACGCGCCCCGTGTAGGCGCAGGCGTACTGCTGGATCTGGTCCGCAAAGCGGGTCTGGTCCTCGCCTTCCCGGAAGATGGGGCCCCAGGTGGGATTGAACGCCGCCTCGATGGAGCGCGTCAGGCGATCCAGTTCCAGGCCCTGCAGTTCCGCCCGGCGCTGGAGGGCCTCGGCGCTGCTGGCGAGGTGCGCCGCCTCGTGGTCCAGGGCCACCGTGGCCTCCGGGCTCAGCCGCGGCCCCAGCACGTGACGGTGGACCCGGTTGCGCTTCCACTGGTCGTAGAGTACCGAAGCCCGGCGCAGGGTGCGCCGCCGCACGGTCTCCAACCGCAGGGAATCCCGCAGACCATCGGCCTTGGCCTCCAGGAGCTGCAGTTCCCGTTCGAGCTCCGGTACCAGCAGCAGGGTCCGCCAGGACGCGTTCTTCTTGGAGCGCAGCACATCGCCGAAGATATGGTCGCCCACGTAGAGCACCTGGTCGCCTTCGGCCTGGAGCTGGGCCTCCAGCCAGGCGGTATGGCCCCCGGAAAAGCAGCGGGGATGGCCCTCGATAGGCACCGCCGGGGGGGCCTCGGTAAAGAAGCCGGGCTTCCGGCTGCTCACCACGATCAGATCGAAATAGTCCGTCCATTTCGGCCGGGCCTCGTCCTGGCCGTCGAGCAGGTGCCCCAGCACGCCGTCCGTGAACGTCCATTCGCTATTGGTCAGCAGGAACAGCTTCTTGCCGGACCGTTTGAGACGGTCCAGCGCCAGGGCGAGCTTGGGATCGTGGGGGATGAAGTAGTCCTTGTGCTCCAGGATCTCCGCCTTCATCTCGCCGTTCCGGTGGGCCGTATCAATGGCCCACCGTACCTGCTGGAAGATCTGGAGGTAGTTGTCCGCCTTCAGGAACCCCTGATCCACGCCATCCACCATCTGCGCGAAGAGATGGCTTTCGGGGATCTCGAACAGGGTGTCAATGCTGCGGAAACCCTTGGCGGTGGCGGCCAGGCGGCGGCGGCCGTAGGTCGCCTCGATCTCCGGGCGGCCCAGGGCGCGGCTGCCGTGGCAGGCCCGCACCACTTGGCGCTCGCGGTTGAGCTTCAGGAGGTTCCCCCGGAGGCCGTCCAGCACGAGCCCGCGCACCGCAAAGGCGGGATCGTACTCCACCCCCAGCAGCCAGGGCGAGTATTGGTGCTCCCGCACCAGCAGGCGGGCCGCCTTCTTGAAGGCCAGCTCGTCTATCTCCGGCGCGCGGTAGCGGGCCAGCGTATGGTCCATGTCGAAGCCGATGGCCTTGATCTCGCCGAGGGGCAGTGTCCGCAGGGCGAACAGCTTCTCCGCCGGGGGCAGACGATCTTCCGCGTCCCGCAGGGGCGGAGCAGCGAGGAGGGCGGGATCCCAGGACACCATGGAGGGAGTCTACCCCCCCCTCGCTGTGCCGGGTTTTCAGAACCAGGGCCAGGGCTTGAGGACGAACCCCGCCGGGGGCGTATTCCCGGCCAGGTGGCGCACGAAGTAGTCCCAGCGGCGCCGCGTCACATAGGGTGTAGCCGCGCCATAGCCGTGGGCCGCGTTCGGGATCATGAGCAGGTCGAAATCCTTGTTCGCCTTGATGAGTGCATCCACCACCAGCAGGGTGTTGTTGGGCGGAACGTTGTCATCCATCGTCCCGTGCACCAGCATCAGGCGGCCCTTGAGGTTCCCCGCCAGCTTCTGGTTGGCCTGGTTGTCGTAGTTCGTGGCGCCATTCTTTCCGGTCGTCAGCAGCCCCTCCCACTTCTCGCCCCAGTCGGCCTCGTACACCCGGTTGTCGTGGTTGCCGCTCTCGGCCCAGCCCACCTTGAAGAAATCCGGATAGCGGAACAGCGCATCGGCCGTGGCGTCGCCGCCTCCGGAATGGCCCCAGATGCCCACGCGGCCCAGATCCATCCAGGCGTGCCGCTGTCCCAATTCCCGGAGCCCAGCCACCTGATCCGGCAGGGTGTTGTCGCCCATGTCGCCATACCAGACATCGTGGAAGGCCTTGGACCGCCAGGGCGTGCCCATCCCGTCAATGGCCACGACAATGAAGCCGAGTTCCGACAGCGCCTGGTTGTCCCCGTCAGCGGGCAGGAAACTGAAACTGAACACCGAGCCCTCCTGCGGGCCAGGATAGATGTAGTCCACCACCGGGTACTTCCGGTGCGGATCGAGATGGGTCGGCGTGAACATCAGGCCGTAGAGATCGGTCTTGCCATCGCGGGCCTTCACGGTGATGGGCACCGGCGGCTTCCAGCCCGTGGCCACCAGGCGCGAGAGGTCCGCCTTCGCCACCGTGGCCAGCACGCGGCCATGCTCCGCCTCGCGCAGCACCGTCACGGGCGCCGTGGTGGGCGTGGAATAGCTGTCCACGAAAAAGCGCCCGTCCTTCGACATCGTGATGGTGTGATCGGCGGCCTCCGGCGTCAGCAGCACGGGCTTCCCGCCATCCAGACTCACGCGCCAGAACTGCTGGTCGTAGGGTTGCACCCCCGGGGTGCGGCCCACGCCGCGGAACCACACGGTGCGGGTCTTGGGATCCACCCGCAGCACCTCGGTGACGTTGCCCTCACCCGAGGTGATGGCGCGTTTCTCCAGCCCCGTCGTGAGGTCCACCAGGTAGAGGTTGCCCCAGTTGGTCTTCTCGCTGAACCAGATCGCCTCCTGGGTGCCCGGCAGGTAGCGCCAGTTCGCCGCGCCATTCCCGCTTTCGTAGTAGGTGGCCACATCCTCGTGGTACACGGTGCGCACCGCGCCAGTCGCGGCATCCGCGATGCGGAGGGCCTCATGCTTGTGGTCCCGCGAGGTGGAGACGAAGGCCAGGGTCCGGCCGTCCGGCGCCCATTTCACGTCATCCCAGGTGCCATGCGGCCGGGAGGCGAGGTCATCGCTCAGGGTGGAACGGTGGAAATCGGGAGGCATCTGGAGGCGCACCACCCGGCGCTCCGGCACATCAATGATCACGCGCTGGATCATCGTGACGTGGGCATCCCCGGGCAGCGGGTACTTCCACGCCTTCAGCTGCGGGTGGCCCACCTGGGTGGACACGAGGTACATGTCGCCATCCTGGCGCTGGTCCTGCTGAAAGGTCGCGAGCTTCGTGGAATCGGGCGACCACACCACGATGGCGCGGTCGCTATGCTCCCAGCCGGCGTTGTCCGTGGCGTAGCCGAAATTCTCCACCCCATCCGTGGTGAGCTGCGTCTCCTGGCCCGTGGCCATGTCCCGCACCCACAGGTTCCAGCCGCGGATGAAGGCCTCCTGGCGGCGATCGGGCGACAGAACGCCAGGTTCCTTCCCCGTTTTCAGGGCCGCCCGCGGGTCTACGCAACTGCCCGCGCCCCGGAGGTCACACAGGTAGCGCCGGCCCGCCAGGGCGACTTCGAAACGGCCATCCGCCTCGGGCCGGTAGTCGGTGAGGCCCAGCTTCCCGGCGGCCACGGGCTTGCCGCTGGCCTTGGTCAGCAGCGCCGCCAGCCGCTCCTGGTCGAAGAGGGGTGCCGTCGTGTCCGTGCGGACATCCCTCAGCAGGTAGTGATCCCCCTGGGCATCGTGATCCACGTACCAGAAGCGATCGCCCTCCAGCCAGTGCACCAGGCGCACATCGTGATCCACCAGCGGCCGGGTGATGTAGGGCATGAACCGCTCGGCCCGGGCGTAGTCCTGAATCGTCAGCGCCTGCCCCTGGGCCCAAGCGGTGGAACTGGCGGCCAGGACGAGCAGGCCCTGGAACAGCAGGGCGCGCGAGCGGGCAGGAGCGGGGATGGAAGGCATGGACACTCCCTCTGGGGATGGTTCCGGGATGCACAACGGAAACAGGCGAGCCAGCCTCGAAGGTAGCCCATGTGTGCGAAGGGAGCCACCGTGGGCTCGGGGCGGCCTGGGCCCCATCGTTCAGGGCAGACGTAGGCGCGAGGGGGACGCAGAGCGCGAGAGGGGCCCGGGCAGTCCCCCTCGCTCGCATCAAGCGAAGCCGAGCACGGGATGGGGCACGTAAGGGGCTTCGAGGGCGGCGCGTTCCTCGGGTTCCAGCCGCAGGTCAAGGGCGGCCACGGCATCCTGGAGGTGCTGGGGCTTCGTGGCGCCGACGATGGGCGCAGTGATGGCCGGCTGGTCAAGCATCCAGGCCAGTGCCACCTGGGCCCGGGGCACGCCCCGGCGTCCGGCCACCTCGCCCACCCGATCCACCACCCTCCGGTCGGCCTCCTCGGTGCGCCCGTAGAGCGTCTTGCCGTACTGATCCGTGGCGAGGCGCGGCGTCGGCTCGGCCTGCGCCGGCCGGGCCAGGCGACCGCGGGCCAGCGGGCTCCAGGGGATCACGCCGATGCCCTCGGCCTGGCAGAACGGCAGCATCTCGCGCTCCTCCTCCCGGTAGAGCAGGTTGTAGTGGTTCTGCATCGAGATGAACCGGGTCCAGCCGTGGCGGTCCGCCAGGTAGAGCGCCTTGGCGAACTGCCAGGCGTGCATGGACGAGGCGCCGAGGTAGCGCACCTTGCCGGCCTTCACAAGATCGTGCAGCGCCTCGAGCGTCTCCTCGATGGGCGTGTCGTAGTCCCAGCGGTGGATCTGGTAGAGGTCAATGTAGTCGGTGCCCAGGCGGCGGAGGCTCTCCTCCACTTCGAACAGGATGGCCTTGCGGGACAGGCCCCGGCCGTTGGGCTCGTCCCGCATGACACCATGCACCTTGGTGGCGATGACCACGGATTCGCGGCGCACGTTCGCCTTCAGGAAGCGCCCCAGCACCGCTTCGCTCTCGCCACTGGAATAGACGTTGGCGGTGTCGAAGAAGGTGATGCCCAAGTCGAGGGCCTGCCGGAAGAACGGCTGGCTCGCCGCTTCATCCAAGGTCCAGGCGTGGCGTCCGGCCTTCAGCTCGCCCGTGGCGGGCGCGCCGTAGGTCATGCAGCCCAGGCAGATCCGTGACACCTTGAGGCCGGTGTGGCCGAGATTGACGTAGTCCATGGTTCCTCCTCGTGGAGCAGGCGTCTCAACCATTCACATGGGCCAGGGTGGCCGCCGGATACCGCGGCCCGGCCGCGGCCCCCTTGGGCGCCAGGGCCTCGATCTGGGCCAGTTCCCCGGCGGTGAAAGCGACGTCCAGGGCCGCGAGGTTCTCCTCCAGGTGGGCGCGGCGCGTGGTACCGGGGATGGGCACGATGTCCTTCCCCTGGGCCAGCACCCAGGCCAGCGCCAATTGCGAGGCCTTCACCCCTTTCTGCACCGCCAGCTTCTCGAGCTTCGCCACCAGCTCGAGGTTCTTCTGGAAGTTCTCACCCTGGAACCGCGGGGCATTGCGCCGGTAGTCGCCTTCGGGGATGTCTTCCAGCGTCTTGAACCGGGCCGTAAGGAAACCGCGCCCCAGCGGACTGTAGGCCACGAAGGTGATGCCCAGCTCGCGGGTGGTGGGCAGGAGTTCATCCTCAGGCTCCCGCGACCAGAGGGAATACTCGGTCTGCAGGGCCGAAATGGGATGCACCGCGTGGGCCCGGCGGATCGTGGCGGGGGCGGCCTCGGAAAGACCGAGATGGCGCACCTTGCCCGCCTTCACCAGATCGGCCATGGCGCCGACGGTTTCCTCGATGGGCACCGTGCGATCCACCCGATGCTGGTAGTAGAGATCAATGTGCTCCACACCGAGGCGCGTGAGGGAGGCCTCGCAGCAGGCGCGCACATAGTCGGGGCGGCCGTTCACGCCGCGGAAGCTGCCGTCCTCGCCGCGCACATTGCCGAACTTGGTGGCCAGCACCACCTGGTGGCGGCGGCCCTTGATGGCCCTGCCCACCAGCTCTTCGTTCTTGAAGGGACCGTACATGTCGGCGGTGTCGAGGAAATTGAGGCCCTGGTCGAGGGCCTGGTGGATCGTGGCCACGGATTCGGCCTCGGTGGCCCCTTTGTAGAACTCGCTCATGCCCATGCAGCCGAGGCCGAGGGCGGAGATGGAAAGATTCGAGTGGCCAAGGTTCCTGGTTTTCATGTCACCTCCTGGGGCGCGGGGACAGAGCGGAACACCATGATCGGACCAGACCCCCTTCCTGGGGAGAAGGATCTCATCTGAAAGGCGCCAGGATGCGGAGTTCGGGATGGTTCCCCACACGCATCAAGGGGAAGTAGAGCAGATGGGTTGCAGGATCAATGGCCACGATGTGGGCATTCCGCCCTACATCCTGGCTGCCTGCTTTCCGCAGGGTACGGCCGACTTCATGGAAGATGGTCGCGGGACCGGACTCGGAGGCGACCACGAGACGCCCAGCACCGGGGTCGAAGGCCAGCACATCCGGATCGCGGCCCACCGGGAACGAGGCGGTGACGTTCCGGGTTCCCAGATCTACCACCAGCAGGACCGAATTCCCCTCGCAGGCGACGAACGCCAAGTGCTGCTCGGGGTCCATCAGCAGCCCGTGGTTCCCCTGCGCGCCGGGGAGATGGATGCGGTCCACCACCTTCATGGCCTTGGGATCAATCACCACGAGCTGGTTCAGGGTCTGGACATTGCTGTAGATGCGCCTGGAGACCGGATCGTACTGGGTGTTGCCCACCTCGCCGCCCATCGGGATGTGGGACAGGAGCCGGTGGGTCCGGGCATCCAGCACGGCCACCTGGCAGCCCGATTCGTCCGAGACGAAAACCCGCTGATCGTCCGGGTCGAAGGCGATCCCGTCGGGGAAGTCCCCGACCTTGATGCGGGCGACCTCCTTGAGGCTCGTCGTATCCAGGACGGCGACCGCCCCCTCGCCCGGCGCGCTGACGTACACCTCGTGCCGGGAAGGGACGACGAGGATGCCGGTGCAACGGGGGAAGCCCTTCAGCACCGCCACCACCTTCCGGCTTGCGGTGTCGAAGACC
This sequence comes from Acidobacteriota bacterium, assembly GCA_021794095.1. Classification (GTDB taxonomy): domain Bacteria; phylum Acidobacteriota; class Holophagae; order Holophagales; family Holophagaceae; genus Geothrix. Next base: position 212,822 of record JAJYRN010000004.1, read on the forward strand.
ACCACTTCCCCGGCACCCATGTGGTTCATGTAAAGCCGATGCGCGCCCGGATCGAGGCTCGCGTAGTCGAAGCGCGAGCTGGCGCCCGGCAGCGGGATGTCCGCAACCGTCTTCAGGAGATTCGGTCCCGCGGTCTGCGCCTGGCAGGTCAGGGCGAGGAGAAGCGATAGGAGGTGGAGCGGTCGCAGGTGCATGTCGGGGCCCATCAGCCTGGCCAGTACACCACACCCACGCCGAGGCTGGTTCGTGGAGATCCATCATTCAGGCCGAGAACCAGGGATCCCTTCAGGGCCAAGCGGGGCGTGAGCATCCGGAAGGCATCGAAGGTGGCTTCACGAGGGGCCGGAATGCCCGCGTACTGGGCGCCGCGGGCCTGGAAGCCCACGGAGTAGCGGCCCTGGTTGCCGAGGTAGGTCAGACCGACGCCCGCGGAGTAGATGCCGCTGGCGGTGGTGACCGGTGCAAGAGGGCCTCCCGAGGAACCCTGGATCCAGCCGCCGACGAGGGTGGCCTGAAGGCGGTCCCACCGCTGGTGGAGGCCGAGGAATCCACCGACATCGGTCTGGCCGGTGCCCAGGCCCTTGGAACTGTCCGCGGTCGGGAGCTTCACCGCCAGCGCGCCGTCCAGGGAGAAGCCGTCCTCGGTCTCGGGCACCAGGCGGCGGATGCCCCGCAGGAGTACGTCCCCGAGGCCCGCCTCTGTGGCGTCCTGGCCAGGACCGCTGGTCTGGAGGTGGAGATAGGGTACGGTCACGCTCATGTCGAAGCGGTCGGAGGCATAGCCAAGGGTGCCGTAGCCCAGCCCCAGGCGGCTCATGACGGGAGTTCCGAAATCCCCCTGTCGGGTGCCCAGGCCACCTTCAAGGTAGAGGGCGGGTTCGCCCGCATGGGCGGGCACGGCGCCGCAACATGCGCCGAGGAAGCAGGCCCCCAGGAGGAGACGCTGACCGGAACGGATGCGGGTCCCCGCGCTCACTTGGACCGATCCGCTGGGATGGAGGCGTCCAGCGACCGGCTCATGGCGGCCATGCGTGCGTTCATCCGCTTCACGAGGGCCGGATCCATCTTTCCCACGCGCATCTGGACAGACAGTTCCTTCATCATGCCGGACAGGTCGTTCAGGGTGCCCGAGCAGGCCATCATGGCCTTCATGTCCATGGGCTGGCCCATGCGGCCGGCCACCTTCTGCATCATCTGGTCCATCTGCATCATGGTTCCGGCCAGGCCGCTCATCATGTCGGCCTTCATCATCTGGCCCCCCATCATCTGGGCGCTCATGGCGCCAGACATCGTTCCAGAAGAAGCGCCGGAGCCACCCATGCCGCCTCCGGCCATCTGGGCCATGGCGGCGCCGGCAGCGCTGACGAGAAACATCGCGGTTGAGCAGAAACGGGTGGTGCGGGACATGGGGCAACCTCTCAAGGAGTCAGGTGGGGAGACACACCGATCCGAGAGGATCCCGGATGGGGCGGGATCCTCTCGGATGGTTCAAGGACGATCAGTGAATGACGATGCGGCTTGCGACCAGCTTGTAGAGCCCGCCGTCGTTGAAGAGCAGACCCCGGGCCTGGACATCCGCGCCATTCGCGAGGGTGGTGGCGGTGCCGGAGACCTGGGTGGCGCCCTGCTGGTAGACCAGGATGCTGGTGGTGCCGGCCAGGGTGGCGAAGGCTGAATCCGCAGGCAGGGTGAGTGTGAAGGTGGCCTGCGAACCATTGACGGTGTAGTTGGACACCGTGCCATGCAGGGCCTGCTGCTCGAGGCTGATCTGGGTGGCCGTCAGGGTGCCGAGGGTGCCCGTCATGCCGCCGCCCATGCCGC
>JAJYRN010000027.1 GCA_021794095.1 Acidobacteriota bacterium
CCACGCCGCCGTCCGTCGAGACCGCCCGCCCCACTTCGATCAGCATTCCAGGAAGACCGATCCCCTGCTCCATGCTTCCACCTCACCCAATGGGTGCTGTGAATATGTATGTAGGTTCCCTGAATACAGCGATTACATTAATTTTTCATCTCGACCGAATAGGGCAGGATCAAGGAACTGGAACGTGGCCAAGAACCCGCACCAGCGGCCCGAACGCCCTTCATCACCGCGTATCACCGTCCATCACCGGCTTATCCTCTGCTTTTTCAACAAGGGCGGTGGACGACGGACTGGGAGACGGCCAGCGACCCGACCAAGGAAGAGAGCGGATGAAAGAGCTTTTTGGCCGGTGATGAACGGCGATGGACAGTGATCGGAAAACTGGCACGTGGTCAAGAACCCGCACCAGCGGCCCGAACGCCCTTCATCACCGTGTATCACCGTCCATCACCGGCTTATCCCCTTCTTTTTCAGCAAGGGCGGTGCCCCGGATGGATCCTCCGGCAGAGAAGATCCCGCGCAGGGGATCTGGTCGCGGAAGCCCTTGCTGGGTGATCCACGGCCATCGGAACGCCCTGGCCTCAAGGCCGGAGGAAAAGAGCCGACAAGAAGTTTACTTGGACTCCCGCTCTGTTCCTCAGATTTTACAAATGATAGCTCGATCAAGAATGTTATCCTTGCCTCCCTGCCTAATTCTTTCGTGAGGTCGTTGTGGCTCACCCCTGGTCCCATCCTGCGGCTGGATTCGCGCTGGGGGCCATCCTCTCTCTGTTGCTCATCCGCATGGCGCCGTGGCTGGGGTGGGTGGACCATCCGGATCAGGGGCGCAAGACCCACGCCCGCCCCACAGCTCGCACGGGGGGCCTGGTGGTGTGGGCGGCGTTGGCCACGGCGCAGATCCTGGGCTGGCTGCCCTGGCACCTGCACCGGGCGGATTGGGTGGCGATCCACGGCATGGCCTTCGTGGGGGCCCTGGATGACCGGTTCGACTTGCGGCCCAGCTATAAATCCCTCGTGGGTCTGGCCGTGGCGGTGCTGCTGGCCTCTCACGCCGCAGGGGTTCTATCGCACACCGTCTCCCGCGTGGCCTTCTTCGATCTGGACATCCCCACCTACCCCCTCCTGATCTTCCCCCTGCTGTTCATCTGGTTCTGGGGCATCCCCCAGGCCTACAACCTGATTGACGGCATCAATGGCCTGTCCATGGGGCTGGGACTGCTTGTGTTGACGATGCTGCATGCGCAGATCGGCGCGCCCCTGGGCTTCTTCTCGGGCGCCCTGCTGGCGCTGTTCCTCCTGAACTTCCCGCGGGCCCAGCATTTCCTGGGAGACTGCGGCGCCCTCATGCTGGGCACCCTCTTCGCGGTGCTCGCTATCAAACAGATGGCGCCCTGGGATGCGGATCTTCCCGTGTGGCTGTTGGCCTACCCCATCGTGGATGTCAGCCTGGTGGTGGCCATCCGGAAGTGGAAGCACCAGCCCTTCAGCACGGCTGATCGCAGCCATCTGCACCATTGGATGATGGATCATGTGGGCCAGCGGGCCTGGCTGGCCACGCCCATTCTATTGGCTTTGGCGGCCCTGCCCATGCTGCGGGCCACGGCGATTCCTGGGGCCTACACGCTGTCTTCCCTGGGGGTGCTACTGCTTGCGGGCTTGGCCCTCAAGGCCTTCCTGGACCGGATCCTGCCGGCGCCGGAAGCCCAGGCTGCGGCTCGGGTGGCGCGGGAGGTGCCCCACCTGGAACGGGTGAGGGAAAGGTCCGGGGCGCACAGGACGCTGTGATCTGAGATACTGCTCCGGGGCTGCACGGGGGGTTTCGTCCCTGTGTGCAAGGCTCTCGGACTTGAAGGGGACCACGATGAAGGGTGTTGTTCGATCGGGCGCTTTGGCCCTGTTCCTGGCCTCTGCTCTGGGGGCTCAGATTCCCTCGGGGCTGGATCTCCAAGCGCTCAAGCAGACGTTGGCGAATCAAACCGGCAGCTCGGCCACGCCCGATGCGACACCTTCCGGTGGCCAGGTGGTCGCCCAGCCGCTCTCGGCCTCGCCCACCAAAGATGTGGCGACCCTGACCGCGGATGAGCGACTGGATCAGGCCATCCAGGCGAGGAAGGCCCGGGAGAAGGGGCCCGTCCGGTTCGCCTCCGACCTGTTCACCGTGCGCCAGAGGGGATCCTTCGCCACCGACGGCGGCATCTCGGACGACTACGTGCTGGGCACGGGCGACCAGCTGGCGGTGAATGTCTTCGGCAGCGCCACCTTCGACATTCCAGCCCAGGTGGATGGCCGCGGCCAGATCATCATCCCCAAGGTCGGCACCGTGCGGGTCGGCGGGCTCACCCTGGGGCAGGCACGGCAAGCCGTGCAGGCCCGGATCGGCCAGGACTTCTCCCGAAGCACAGTCAACCTTCAAGTAACCCGACTGCGGGAGATCCGCGTCTTCGTGCAGGGCGAGGTCTATGAGCCGGGCGCCTACCTGGTGCCGAGCCTCAGTTCCCTCATCAATGTGCTGAGCCTGGCGGGCGGGCCCACGGCCGCCGGGAGCTACCGGGATATCCGCGTGATGCGGGGAGGCAAGGAAGTCTTCCACTTCGACCTCTACCCCTACCGGGCCGAGGGGCTGGGAAACCCCAACGTCACGCTCCAGAGCGGCGACACGATCTTTGTGCCTCTGGTGGAGAACCAGGTGCTGCTGAAGGGCGCCTTTCAGCGGGTGGTGGGACAGGCGGACCTCCAGCCTTCCTCCGGAACGCATTCGCCTGCCGGGGAGCCTCGGGATCCCGTCCAGCAGCAACTCGACATCCTGCTCGCGCAGCGCAAGGCCCTACTGGCCATCGTGAGTCCTCTGTCGGTACCTCAGAGTGAGAAAACAGGGGCCCCAGGCTCCGCAGCCCTCTCTTCTTCCTCGGTCCAACTCCCTGCCTTTCTCACCGGAACCAAGATCAACCCGGACGCTTCGGGCACACCCGCCGCCGCTGCGGGCAACATGGCGGTCTCGCCGGGCCTGCCCCCCGTCCTTTCCCCTGCGACTCTGGCAGCCGTCCAGGCACAACTCGACAACCTGGATGCCCAGATCAAGCCCCTGGAAACCTTGAAGGCTGGGGATCACCGCCTGAAGCTGGATCCCGCCACGAACCTGCCCTACCCGCAGCCGGATGCTTCTCTGCCGGCCTGGATGCGCCGATGGTACGACGCGGGCATCGCCCCGGAGATGGCGTTCGAGATGCGGCCCGGGGAGACGGTGGCCGATGCGGTACGGTATGCGGGGGGCCTGGCCCTTGAGGCAGGCCCGGGTGCCCTCACCCTGGAACGCCGCACCCTTGCAGGCGTGGTGACGGGCCAGGAGATCCAACTTTCCCAGGCCGCTGCGGACCCCCTTCAGCGGGGTGATGTGCTGTCGGCCCTGCCCCAGCGCACCCTCACCGGGGCCGTGGTGCAGGTGTCGGGCTGGGCGCGGGTGCCGGGGTTCTTCGCCCGCACGCCGGGTCTGAAGGTGGGCGATCTGCTGCGCCAGGAGCACCAGATCCTGCCGGACACCTACCAGCCCCGGGGCGAGATCGTCCGCACCCTGCCGGATGGCTCCACCCGCTATTTCGCCTTTGACCTGAGCAAGGCCCTGGCCGGGGATCCTGCTTCGGATTTGCTGTTGGCCGACCGGGACAAGGTGGAGCTCTACCGGGTGGAGGATTTCCGCCTACCCGAAACCGTGTCCGTGCTGGGCCCGGTCACCCGGCCCGGCGTGTACGCCTACCACGAGGGCATGCGGGCCTCGGACCTCATCTTCCGTGCGGGCATCCCGCTCAAATCGGCCAATGAACTGGTGGCGGAACTGGCCCACTACCGGGCCGGCAAGCCCAGCCAGGTGCTTCGCCTGGATCTGAAACGCCTGCTCTCCACCCGCACGGAAAGCCCGGTGGGCCTGGATGATGATGCCGTGAATCCCCGCCTTCAGCCCGATGACCAGCTCAGCTTCTTCAAGCTTCCCGATGCCAAGATCCATCGCATCGTCCACCTTGAGGGCCAGGTGGCCCTGCCTGGCGCCTACGTCCTGGAATCCGACAGGGAGACCCTGAGCCATCTCATTGCCCGGGCCGGGGGGCTCACCCCCAACGCCATGCCGGATGCGGGGGTGTTCCTGCGGCAGATGGGCCAAGCTAACAGTTCGCTCATGGAAGCCAGCCGGGAGTCGGGCATCACCAGCCAGGATCCCACCGCCAATGGCATCAACGAGATCCTCGGACGCCTCAACGAGACCAAGCGCAACCCCCTCACCGGCGCCCTGGAAAAGAACCCCGTGCTGCACGATCTCGCGTCCGGCAGCTTGAACCGCATGGTGGTGGATTTTCCGGCGGCGCTGAAGGGGAATGCCCAGGCCGATGTGGAACTGCGGGATGGGGACCGGATCATCATTCCGCGCCAGATGGATTCGGCCTACGTGGTGGGCGAAACAGCCAGCCCCTTCGCTAACTACAAGGTGGCTTCCGGCATGAAGGTGCGCGACCTGCTGAAGCTGGCGGGCGGCACCACCCGCAACGCCGATACCTGGAACATCCGCCTGCTCAAGGCCGATGGCCGCATCGTGGATAGCTGGGTGATGAGGCAGCCCGTGGGCCCCGGCGACACGGTGCTGGTGCCCCAGCGCTTCCGCCGCGACACCAACTGGCAGGAGAATCTCCAGGCCCTCACGCCCCTCGCCCTCATCCTGAATGCGATCAAGCTGAACTAAGGAAAGGCCTGGCCGACCAGTCCCTGGCCAATTTCCATCACACCGGGGTGGGGACTTTTGCTTTTTTCAAGCTAACCTGATGTTCATTTAACCTGCCCTATTCGGTCGAGACGAAAAATTAATGTAATCGCGGTATTCAGGGAACCTACATACATATTCACAGCACCCATTGGGTGAGGTGGAAGCATGGAGCAGGGGATCGGTCTTCCTG
>JAJYRN010000012.1 GCA_021794095.1 Acidobacteriota bacterium
CAGCCATTGGCCCTCCAGTTGGATTGGTTCTCGCAAACTCAAACCTACCGGACCCAATGGCTTCCTTATGCCCTCACCCCCTCGCCTCGGCTCAGGGGGAACTTACAGAAATTGGTGTACACGACCCGATCGCACCGTGGGTGCCATCGGCCATGCGTCAGCCCTGCGTGAAGCCGAACAGGGTGAGCACGGCGCGGGGGCTGCCAAGTGGGCGAAATTCTCGTCCAGGCACCTGTGCAGGAGCCCCATCGCTATTGGCTCCAGGAACAGGGCGCGCTGGCCGGCGAAGCGGATCATGCCTCCTTCCGGGTCCGCTTGAGGTGGTTGTTTGAGATCGATAATGAGATCAACGATGCTCATGGGTTTTTCCCGTCATTCAAATTGAATGCACGGATAGGTCATCTTGATCAAAAGGCGAGGGACATTACTCGAAAAATATTTGTAAAGTATTTGAATAAATATAGTTAGAAATTGGAATAGAACGTGCCTCAACAACTCCGAAGCTGAAGGGTCAAACCATGGGAGTACGGACCTTGATCATCCGGTGTGTCGTTTCTGCGGTTTCCCCGTCGACGGAGCCGGCGCTGCTGAATCGGCGGCAAGGGTACGGAAACGTGTCAGCGATGCATTTGGCCCCCGGTACTTCCGCAGGCGAAAGGACGGTATGAGGTCTGCAGCAGCGCCACGCTGAATGAATACAGAATCAAAAAGATAAAGCCATGTATTGACGCGAAATCAAAGGAACATCCCCAGCCTTTGCATGAGGTTGGGCGATGGCATGGTTTTTAAACCACGTAAAGAGGAGAAGCAAATGAACAGGCTTGAAAACGCTACCAGACCATGGCTGTGGTCCATCGCATTGCTGTTGGTCGCCTTTGCGTCAGGCTGCAAAGGCGGCGGAGAAGGAAGCCGAGCTCCCATCCTGGGCGGCGGCGGCGGTGCCACCCTCACTGCGATTCCGCCCCAGGTGACGCTCACCGTGCCTGTCACCAACATTCCCGGCCCCACGACGGGCGTAGCCACCAACACTGCCATCACCGCGGCTTTCACCACGGACATGGCCTCGGCCAGCATCACCGGGACGAGCTTCACCTTGACGGGGCCGGGTCTCACGGCCGTGCCCGGCGCTGTGACCTACGCGTCCCGGACCGCGGTTTTCACACCCACGAACGTGCTGGCCGCCAGCACCACCTATACCGCTACGATCACATCGGCAGTCACGGATGCGGCCGGTACACGGCTGGCTGGCAATCAGGGCGTTTTCCCCGCGAACAGTAGTTATGTTTGGACCTTCACCACGGGCCTCGCGCCCGACACGACCCGGCCCCAGGTGACCCTCACCGTTCCAGCCACGACGGTTCCCGGTCCCACGACAGGCGTAGCGACCAACACAGCCATTGCCGCAGCCTTCACGGAGGATATGGCTCCGACGACCCTTAGCGGGACCAGCTTCATCCTGAGTGGACCCGGGGCGGCAGTGGTCGCAGGGACTGTGACCTTTGCCTCCCGGACTGCGACCTTTACGCCCTCGGCGGCTCTTGTGGCCAGCACGACCTATACCGCCACGATCACAACGGCGGCGACGGATCTGGCGGGCAATGCGCTGGCCGGCAATCAGGGCGTTCTGCCCGCCGCCAGCAATTATATCTGGACCTTCACGACCGCAGCCGGACCTGACATAACACGGCCGCAGGTCACGCTCACCGTCCCGGCTACGACGATTCCCGGTCCGACGACCGGCGTAGCGACCAATACCGCCATTGCCGCAGCCTTCACGGAAGACATGAACCCGCTCAACCTCACGGCAGCCAGCTTCACGCTGGTAGGGCCTGGTTCCACCATCGTCGCCGGCAGCGTGTCCTATGCCTCCCGCACGGCGGTCTTCACGCCACTAGCTGTGCTTTCAGCCAGCACGACCTATACCGCCACGATCACGACAGCGGCGACGGATCTGGCCGGCAACGCGCTGGCCGGCAATCAGGGCGTTCTGCCCGCCGCCAGTAATTATGTCTGGACCTTCACGACCGCCCCCGGGCCCGACACGACCCGTCCCATGGTCACACTGACCGTGCCGCTCACGACCATTCCTGGTCCCACCACCGGTGTGGCCACCAACACGGCTATCAGTGCCGCCTTCACGAAAGCCATGGCTCCTCTCAGCATCAGCGTTGCCAGTTTCACGCTGACGGGGCCCGGCACGACCCCAGTCTTGGGAACCGTTTCCTACGCCTCCCAGATCGCGACCTTCACACCTTCGGCAGTACTGCTGGCTGGCACGACCTATACCGCCACGATCACGACAGCGGCGACGGATCTGGCCGGCAATGCGCTGGCCGGCAATCAGGGCGTTTTGCCCGCCGCCAGCAATTATGTCTGGACCTTCACGACCAGTGTGGTGCTCGACACGACCCGGCCGACGGTCACGCTGACCGTTCCTGTCACGACCATTCCAGGCCCGACTACCGGTGTCGCAATCAACACGGCCATCAGCGCCGCCTTCTCTGAGGACATGGCGCCGCTCACCATCAATGCCGCAAGCTTCACGCTGACGGGCCCGGGTCTGACCCCTGTCCTGGGCAGCGTCACCTACGCCTCCCGGATCGCGGTCTTCACGCCGTCAGCCGCGCTCGTCGCCAACACCACCTATATCGCGACCATCACCACGGTCGCCACCGACCTGGCCGGCAATCAGCTGTCCGGCAACCAGGCCATTCAACCCGCCGTCAGCAACTACGTGTGGACTTTCACCACTGCGGCGGTGGTGGCCATCCCACCCACCATCACACTCACCAATCCCGCCGACGCGGCTACTGGCGTGGCGCTCAACGCCCCTGTCAACGCGACCTTCAGCGAAACGATGGACCCCTTGACCCTCAGCACCGCCACCTTCACCGTCCAACCCAGTGGCTCCCCCTTGGGGCCCTTGGTCCTGGGTTCGGTCACCTACGATGCGTTGACCAACATCGCCACCTTCACACCCAGCAGTCCGCTCACCGCCAGTACCAGCTACACGGCCACCATCACCGGTGCCAAGGATCTGGCCGGTGACCCCCTGGTTGCCGGGCTGGTACCCAATCCATGGACCTTCACCACAGGCACGGGCCTCGCCCCCGGCGCTGTCAATCTCGGTTCCGCCAGCACCTTCGGGATCATGGCCACGTCCGCCATCACCAATACGGGCGCCGCGACGATGATCAACGGCGATGTCTCCCTGGATCCTGGCACCTCCTGTGGGCTGCTGCCGGCTCAGGTGAACGGCACGATCCACATCAATGACACCGTCTCCGCGCAGGCCCGGCTCGATCTCCTGGCCGCCTACAACTACGCGAAGACCCTGCCTCCGGGGACCACCATCTCGGGTGGCGCCGATCTGGGCGCCCTCTATCCTTTGGGCATTCCTCCGGGCACCTATACCTCCGGCAGCACGATGCTGGTCTCGACCCCACTCATCCTCGACGCGGGCGGCAACGCGAACGCCGTCTGGGTCTTCCAGATCGGTTCCTCGTTGACGACCACCGCCAATGTCACGCTGGCCAATGGGGCTCAGGCCAAGAATGTGTTCTGGGTTCCCACCCTGGACGGTACGGTCGGCGTCGGGTCCATCTTCTACGGGACCATCGTGTCTGGCCGGGATGTCACCGCCAAGACGGGCTCCGTGATCAATGGCCGGATCCTTGCCGGAGCGACGCTTGCCGGCACGATCGCCCTGGACACCAATACTGTCAATGTTCCCGCCCCATGATGGTTTCATAAAAACACATAAAACATTCACAGGAGAAAAAATGAGATTATCAAGAGCTTCAGGGAAGTTGCAGTTGGTGGCCCTTCTGATCATCGCCAGCCCGTTTGCAATGGCCCAGGATTCAGGTTGGTACATCGGCGCCAACGTCGGCCCGTCGCGAGCCAAGATTGACGATATCAGGATCACCAGCGGCCTTCTGGGGGCGGGTTTCGCCACCACTTCGATCAACGACCATGACCGCGATACCGGCTACAAGCTGTTCGTCGGCTACCAGTTCAACAAGTACTTCTCATTTGAGGCCGGTTATTTCGATCTGGGCAAATTCAGCTTCAACGCCACCACAGTGCCGGCGGGAACCCTGGACGGTCAGCTCAAGCTCAACGGTGAGAATTTCGATGTAGTCTTCAATTTACCCTTCACCGAAAAGTTTTCCATCTTCGCCAGGGCTGGCGTGAACTACGCCAATGTCAAGGACTCCTTCTCCGGTACCGGAACGGTCTATGTGCTCAATCCCAATCCAAGCGAGCGAGCGGCGAACTACAAGTTCGGCGGCGGCCTTCAGTACGATTTCACCAAATCCTTCGGGATGCGCGCCGAGGTGGAACGCTACCGGATCAACGATGCGGTCAACAACAAAGCGGACATTGACATGGCCTCGATTGGCCTGCTGATTCGCTTCGGCCGTAAATCCCCGGCGCCGGAACAGGCCCAAGCTTCCTATGTGGCCCCACCCGAACCTGTGGCACCGCCACCTGAACGGGTGATTGAAGCAGCTCCAGTGGAAACCGTTGCAGAGGCCCCGACGAAAACCGAGGAATACTGCACCCTCCTGAACATCCAGTTCGATATCAATCGAGACCAGATGCAGCGCCAGGAGAAAGAGAAACTTGCGGTGATCGGGACCTTCCTGGCGAAATACCCCGGCACGACGGCCGTGATCGAGGGCCACACCGACAATGTGGGGGATCCTGAGCACAACATGATGCTGTCCCTGCACCGGGCCGAGAGCGTGGTGAATTACCTGGTGGATGACCTCCACATTGACCGCTCCCGTCTGAAGGCTGTGGGGTATGGAGACCTTCGCCCCATTGCGGACAACGCTACCGAGGAAGGGAAACAGCAGAACCGGCGCATTGATGCGGTGGTCCCGTGTGTGATGGATTTCCCGGGACTGAAGGTGGCTCCGGCCCGGATCACGATGGCCATGCAAATCGAGTTCGATGCATTGAAGGCTGATATCAAGCCGGAATACGATAGCGATTTCCAGAGGGTCGCGAATTTCATGAAGGCGAATCCCTACGTCACGGCGACGGTGGAAGGGAACACTGCCGCTCTTCCGAATGACCCCAATCTGGCAATGAAGATCTCCCTACTCCGCGCGAACAACGTGGTGGATTACCTGGTGAATCATTTCGGCATCGAACGTTCGCGGCTGTCCGCGGAAGGCTTCGGGGATACCCGGAGGGTCGCCTACAACTCCAGCGCGCAGGGCCGAGAGGACAACCGCAGGGTCAACATCATCATCAACTACCCACAGAAAGCCACGAACTAGGCTTCGGCCCGGTTCCTGCGACATCGCCATTCCAGCCAAGCTGACCTGTCCTTGATGCTCGCCAAGGCAGAAGGCAGGTCAGCTTTTTCCCCATTCCACGTTCGCGGCCGATGCGCGTCATCGCCCGCCCAGGAGGCGTTCATGACCATCCACCAGATTCCGGAACCCCGCCCCAACATTGAACCCAAGCCCAGCGAATATCCTCAACCTGCCACGCCCAGCCCGGATCCCGACACTGGTGACACCCCGCATGCCTGGGAAATGACCGCCTCGAGGAAGGTGGATGACCTCTCCAGGCACGAATCCAAACACGATGCCAAGCACGACCCAAGCCGTGACGCCAAGCACGACTCGAAGCATGACTCCAGGCAGAAGCCGGAGAATGCCGTCCCGCATGAAGCCCATCAGCAGCCGGGTACGAGGCCTCTGCCAGAACACGCGAAGAAATAGACCCCCCCCATTAACCCCTTTTGAAGAGCCGCCCACTCCGGGCAGAAATGCGAACGCGCCATGCAACGATTCAAAATGAATTCCCATGCAGCCTTCATGACTTCAGCGGCGCTGATCATGGTGGCCGGGCTTCCGGCCCAGGCTTCCGGGCTGGACAACCGGATCGAGGCCTCTGCCAAGAACAGTTACAACTTCAAAACCTACCTGAAGGACGACCACATCACGGTTGAGTCCAAGGGAGGCGTGGTCACCCTTACGGGCACAGTGTCCGAGGATTTCCATAAATCGCTGGCTCAGGACACGGTGGCAGGGCTGCCTGGGGTCAAGGACGTAAAGAACGAGCTAACAATTGTCGGCGATCAGCCCGCCGATCATTCGGATGGCTGGATCACGATGAAAGTCAAGACAGCGCTGACCTTTCACAAGAACGTAAGCGTCACTGATACGAATGTCCACACGCAAAATGGCATTGTCACCCTCTCGGGCAAGGCCGATTCAGAAGCGCAGAAGCAGCTGACAGCCGAGTATGCGAAGGATGTGGACGGAGTCACGGAGGTCCGCAACGAGATGGTGGTCTCCAAACCCGACCGGCCTGTCCATCGAAGCCTGGGGCAGAAGGTGGATGACGCTTCCATCACTGCCGAGGTCAAGACGACCCTCCTCTTTCACAAATCAACCCATGCTCTGGCCACTCGTGTGACCACCAAGCATGGTGTGGTGACCCTCCATGGAGAAGCTCGGAACCCTGCGGAAAAGGCCCTGGTGACGAAGCTCGCTGAGGACATCGAAGGCGTTCGGCATGTGAACAACCAGATGAGCGTCCAGAAGTCCTGATGCCATAACCGGCTTCCTGGTCCGCTGGGCGGACCGGGAAGCCCTTCAAGGGAGTCCTCCATGCTGGAGAACAGAAAGGCCTACGAAAGCAAGTTGGAGGCGCAGTTGGCGCAATGGGAGGCCGAGATAGATGTTCTCAAGGCCAAGGCCAAACGCCAGGGTGTTGATGCGATGGTCGGCTACGACAAAACCATTGATGCCCTTCAGCGCAAGCGCGAGGAGATTAAGAATCACCTGCTCAATCTGAAGGGCGCCAGCGATGACACCTGGGAAAGCATGAAGGCCGGAGCGGAACAGGCATGGCTTGAACTCAAGGCCATGGTCCGCGGTTCCTCTGAATAAGACTGAATCCTTCGGAACCCATAACCATGCAGTCACCAGTTCGGAGCGCACCATGTTATGGACCATCGCAGTCGTTCTCCTTGTTCTCTGGGCCTTGGGCCTCGTCAGCGCCTACACGATGGGGGGCTTCATCCATGTCCTGCTCGTGGTTGCCATTGTCATCATCCTGATCCGCGTCATCCAGGGCCGGCGGGTTCTCTAGCCGGCGGTCGGTTGATTTCTAGCCCCAGGAGCCTGTCATGAACCGCAACCATCCACCCGTTGAACACCCGCGCCTCGATGCCAAGACCACGGAGGAGTTGATGGATCTTCTCAACCAGTCCCTGGTTGACACGCTCGATCTCGCCTACCGGACCCGGCGGGCCCGCTGGAATGCGCGAAGCCCGGATTCATGGGGCCTCAACTTGCTGTTCGATCAGCTCTACGGCCAACTGGCTATCTATGGTGACGGATTCGCTGAGCGGGTGGCCATCGCGGGGGGCCATCACCTTGATACCAACCATGCCGTAGGCAGCGCAGCTGGCCTGATCGAGTACCCATTGGATGCGCTCGACGGCACGCTCCAACTGGGCACCCTGGTTGACCACTACGGTGAATACGCGGGGGGGATGCGTAGGGGTGTCCGGAAGGCCGGGAAACTCGGCGATCAGCCTACGGCGGATTTCTACACGATTGTCTGCCATGCCATGGACAAGGCCCTTTGGATGCTTACAGCCCATGAAGACGTCTGAAACCCCAGCCAGGAGACCACCATGTCCATCGCGCTCGAACTTACGTTCATTGTAGTTCTGGTCGCACTCACAGTCGGCCTGGTGCGTCTGCTGGTCCAGTTGCGTCGAACAGCCCAGGGCATTGACGTCTTTCTTTTATCCTCCAGTAAAGATCTGTCCCAGATTGCAGAGGACGTTCATGCTTCCCGGTTGCGGATGGATCTCTTGGCGGCCGCGCTCCAGATCTCCCTGGAAGACCTTTCGGGTTTGACCGGGATGATTCGGGACTTGGGACGCGCGGCGCAGGATCTCAATCGGCGCTACCACGGCGCTATCGAATCGGCCTCCCGCACTCTCGGCGGCATCGTCGGAGGAATCAGCGCTGTGCTGACCTTCTTCAAACGCAGGCAACCCCCTCACGTACACGAATAGGAGCAACACTCATGAGTCAGGAAAACACCTCCTACACGGGCCCCATGCTGCTGACGTTCCTGGCCGGCGCCACGATAGGCGCACTGCTGGTGGCCCTCACCACACCCAAGACCGGCCCTGAACTCCGTGGGGATCTCAAGGATCTCGCCCGCCGTGCCAAGCGGAAGGCCGGGGATCTGGCAGATGAGGCCAGCCTAGGCTGGGAAGACATGAAGGAGCGCACAGCCCTCGCCGCCAGCGACCTCAGGCGCGGTATGACTGATGCGGCCAACGATCTGCGGGGCTGAGCGCCTGGGATGCTCCACGCCCTATTCCAGGGCGTGATCAAGGTTCTTTCTGCCTCCGTGAATGCTTCCCGGAACCATCCGGCTCCGGAATTCGAACCATCCCCCATCCACCGATGGACGCCCTGAAAGGTGCGAAAATGAAAAGCTGGAATGCAATCCCGTTCGCGGCGGTGGCTTTGGTCATCCAGGCTCAGCCGCCGCCACCCATTCCCAACCCCGCCCCACCGGCCTCGGTGCCTCTTTATCGGGTGACCGTCGTGCAGGGTTCGGCCAAGGCCATCAACTACCGGAATCTTAAGTCCTCCACGAAGATAGACCTGAAAGGCACGATTCTGCTGCCGGCCGCCTCGGGTATGGCGACCGTGAAGAACAAGGACGGGGCCCTCCAGATCATCGCGAAGGTCAAAAACCTTCCGCCCGCCTCTACCTTCGGCGGGGAATTCCTGACCTATGTGATGTGGGGCATCTCCCCGGAAGGCCGGGCGACCAATCTGGGTGAACTCGTCCTCAAGCACGGCAAGTGCAAGGTCAAGGTCACGGAGGCGCTCCAGACCTTCGGTCTGGTGGTGACCGCTGAGCCGTACTTTGCCGTGAGCCAGCCCAGTGATGTGGTGGTTATGGAAAATGCGGTCCGAAAGGAATCTCGTGGTCAGGTCGAGCTTATTGACGCCAAGTACGAGCTGTTGAAGCGGGGCCAATACACCTTGAACCTGCCCTCCACGGCGCCCATGGTCATGGATGACAAAACGCCTTTTGCCGTCTATCAGGCTCGCAATGCAGTGCGCATCGCCGAAGCAGCGGGCGCTTCAACCTACGCGCCCGAGGCGCTGGGGAAGGCCCAGGGCTACCTCAACCAGTCCGAGAACGAAGAGGGAAAGAAGGGAAGCCGGATTCTGATGGCCCGGGAAGCCGTCCAGAGGGCCGAGGATGCCCGTTTGATCTCGGTGCAGCGGCAGGAAGCGGAGCGGGTGGCCTGGGAACAGAAGGTGGCTCAGGAGAAACTTGATGATTCCAGGCGAGCCGCGGCCCGAGCCAGCGATCAGGCTGCCGCCGCCCAGGCTGCTGCCCAGGAGCAAACCCAGCAGGCCGAAAATGAGAATGACCGATTGCGTTCCAAGAATGAAGGACTGCAATCCAAGAACGAAGATCTGAGAAGCAAGTTGATGGAGCAGCTCAATGCCATCCTCCAGACCCGCGCCACGGTCCGGGGATTGATTGTGAACATGTCTGGGGTGCTGTTCCAGAACGGGAAGGCGGTGCTGCTGCCTGCCGCGCGGGAGAAGCTTTCGAAAATCGCCGGGATCCTGTCAACCCACAAGGGGTTGATGATCGAGGCGGACGGCTTCACGGACAGCACGGGTAGCGATGCGCTCAACCAGCGTCTGTCGGAGCAGCGGGCCCAAAACACCAAGGATTATCTGGTCAGCCAAGGGGTCTCGGTTGATGCCATCACCTCAAAGGGTTTCGGCAAGAGCGACCCCATCGCTTCCAATAACACAGACGCCGGACGAAGGGAAAACCGGCGGGTGGAGTTGGTGGTCTCGGGTGAGGGTCTCACCGACCCAACGGCCGCTGCTGGGCTGTGAGTACGGATCCTTCCCAGTGAGGCGAGCCCCCCCGAATTTCCGGTCTGCCAAGCGGAGATCCCGGGGGCTCGCCGGTGGTGCCAGAGGCATAGGCAAGCTACTGGCCTTAAGAATCAGATCCGAAGTCGAAGTCCTTGGATGAACACACTCCCGGCACCAGGCGCGGCATAGATTTCGCCCGAATGCGCCGCTGGGTCAATCAACGCACCACTTGAAACCAAAAAAGGAGTTGAACCATGGTCGAGTCCAACGCAGTGGTTGGCATTTTCGATTCCCATGTTCAGGCAGAAACAAGCATCAAGGAACTTCAGCTCGCTGGGTTCGACATGAAAAGACTGTCCATTGTGGGGAAGGACTACCATACCGAGGAGCATGTGGTGGGTTTCTACAATTCCGGTGACCGCATGAAGCTGTGGGGCAAGCGCGGCGCCTTCTGGGGCGGGTTTTGGGGGATGCTCTTCGGGTCGGCCCTGTTCGTCGTCCCCGGGCTCGGACCCCTCATCGTGTTCGGTCCCCTGGTCGGCTGGATCATCGGAGCCATGGAAGGTGCCATGGTGGTAGGCGGGTTCGGGATCTTGGCCGCCGGCCTCTATAGCATTGGCATTCCCAAGAACAGTTGCCTGCAGTACGAAACCGCAGTCCGATCCGACAAGTTCCTCGTGATCGCCCACGGTGCCGAGGCCGAAGCGGCCAAGGCCAAGAGCATCCTCCAGATGGCTGGCGCCGCGCACATCGGCGTGCATTCGGAGGCATGCCGGCAGTTGATGAGTCAGGCCTGAAGAAAGCCTGTTTCCCTTGCCAGATCTGAACGGACATCGGGGGTTAAATCCGGAATTGATCGCCGTACCAAAGCACGAACGGAGTTCCAAGCATGAAAGCACTTGTCTACAACGGTCCCGGGAAACGCGCCTTGGAAGAGAGACCCAAGCCCCTCATCACGGCGCCTACCGATGCCATCGTCAAGATCTCTAAGACGACGATCTGTGGCACGGATCTGCACATTCTGAAAGGGGATCTATCAACGGTCACGGTAGGCCGGATCCTTGGCCACGAAGGGGTCGGCGTGGTCGAACAGGTCGGCGGGAGTGTCGCGAACTTCAGCGTGGGGGACCGGGTACTCATCTCGTGCATCACCTCCTGCGGAAGGTGCCTCAACTGCAAGAAAGGGATGTACTCCCATTGCGAGAATGGCGGAGGCTGGATTCTCGGAAACCTGATTGATGGAACCCACGCGGAATATGTCCGGATTCCCTTCGCAGACAACAGCCTGTACCCGATTCCCACGGGAGCCGATGAAGAAGCGCTGGTCATGTTGAGCGACATTCTTCCCACCGGATTCGAATGTGGCGTCATCAAGGGGCAGGTCCAGCCCGGCGACACCGTGGCGATTGTCGGCGCAGGCCCCATCGGGTTGGCGGCCCTGCTTACGGCCCAATTCTTCTCTCCGGCGGAACTCATCATGATTGACGTTGATGACAATCGCCTGGAAGCAGCCAAAGCCTTCGGGGCGACGAAGGTTGTCAACAACGGCGATGGCAAGGCCGCCGAGAAGGTGATGGCCCTCACCGGCAACCGAGGCGTGGATGTCGCGATCGAGGCCATTGGGATCGCAGCGAGCTTCGATGTCTGCCAGGCCATCGTAACGGCGGGGGGCCACATCGCCAACATTGGCGTACATGGCAAGCCGGTCCAGTTGAACCTGGACAAGCTCTGGTCTCAGAACATCACCCTCACCACCCGCCTGGTGGATACCGTGACAACCCCGATGCTTCTGAAAACCGTGTTGTCGGCCAGGATCAACCCGAAGCTTTTGATCACGCATCACTTTGCATTGAATGACCTGATGCGGGCCTACGACACGTTTGGCAATGCAGGGAAAGAACACGCCCTGAAAGTGATGATTACCCATGCCTAGTATGACGGCTCCATTGCGGGTTCCTGGTCCCCTGCCCGGGCGCCGGATGGCCCGCTGGATGCGTCAGCGTCGGCATGTGACCGTAGGCCTTCGGAGTCCAGGCCGGTCACAGGTTATGTGGTTCTGGGCCTTGGCCGCCTGCCTGGTGAATTCAGCCTGCGCCCGCCTGCCGGATATGAGTCTGAAGGCGCCCAAGAACGTGCCTACCAAGCCCAGCGTCATTGACGGTCAGGGGGCGTTGAATGAACGGGAGGCCGCTTCGGCGCTTGCCAAGCGCCTGGGGCATACCAGGGCCGACGCCAAGGCCCTGGCCGCGCTCGAAGAAGCCGCTTCGGGCCGGCCGCTCATCACAGGAAACAACGTCAGGCTGCTGTTCGATGGCCCCAGCATCATCACGGCGATGTTGACCGCGGTGGCGGAGGCCAAGGACACCATCAATCTGGAGACCTACCTCTTCGATCAGGATCCGCTCGGCCTGAAGTTCGCCGATGAACTCATCGCCAAGCAGAAGGAAGGCGTTCAGGTCAGCATCATCTATGACTGCGTCGGAACGCTGGGCACCCCACAGGCCTTCTTTGACCGGATGCAGGCGGCCGGCATCCGGCTGTTGCCCTACCACCCCGTGAGCCCGTTCCACCGGCTGGGCCATTGGCGCATCAACAACCGCGATCACCGGAAAATCCTGGTGGTGGACGGGAGGGTGGCCTTCACCGGCGGCGTGAACATCACCGCCGCCTATTCCAGCAGTTCGCTATTCAGATCCCATGCCAAGAACCGGACCTCTGTGGGCTGGCGGGAAACCCATATCCAGATCGAAGGCCCCGCCGTGACCGCACTGCAATGGCTGTTTCTGGATAACTGGGCGAGCCAGAAGGAAGGCGTGCTTCCAGACCGGGACTACTTCCCCCAGCAGCCAGCGGTCGGCAACAAGGTCGTGCGGGTGCTTGGCAGTCAGCCCGGCGGCGGCTACGAGATCTACAAGACCTATTTCCTGGCCATCCAGAGCGCGACGAAATCCATCCACATCACCGCTGCGTACTTCGCCCCTGACGTACAGCTCCTGCGGGCTCTCGCTGATGCCGCCAGGCGCGGCGTGGATGTGAAACTCATTCTGCCCAGCATCTCTGATGGCGGGCCCATCTTGTATGCCGGACAGTCCTTCTATACCCAGATGCTCAAGGCCGGCATCTCGGTCTACGAGCTGAAGACTTCCGTGCTGCACGCCAAGACGGCGGTCATTGATGGCAGCTGGTCCACGGTGGGCTCCACCAACCTGGATATGCGGAGCTTCCTCCATAACAAAGAGGTCAACGTCGTTGTGCTGGGGAACGATTTTGGACGGGAGATGGAAAGCGCCTTTCAGGACGATCTCAAGGATACGAACAGAATCACCCTGGAACAGTGGAAGCAGCGACCCCTGGCCCAGCGCCTCAAAGAATGGCTATCCCGGCTTTTTTCGTATTGGCTATGAGGCCAGCAGAACGGACGAACTTCGTTCAGAACGTGTCAGACGCACTGGGCGAAGG
This sequence comes from Acidobacteriota bacterium, assembly GCA_021794095.1. GTDB lineage: Bacteria > Acidobacteriota > Holophagae > Holophagales > Holophagaceae > Geothrix. The sequence continues at coordinate 13,377 of JAJYRN010000012.1, forward strand.
ACACAGGACATCACCGACAAGGAGGCAGCATTATGAAACCAATAGGCAAGATTCAGACAGGCCTGCTCCTGCTGCTTCTCGGAGCAGCAGTGCCAGCATTCGCTCACCAGGACCGGGGCGACGGAAAGGCCAAGCACCCCAAGGAGCAGCAACAGCCCCAACGAGGGGAACAGCAGGCTCAACCGAATCAGGCGCGACCTGGGCCCACAAGGCAGGCGCAACCGTCCCATGCCCAGGGCCAGCCGGTCCGGCCTCAGCAGCTCCCACCGCCGACGAGAGGGCAACAGCAACAGCGGCAGCGTGAGCAGCAGGTCAGGGCGCAACAAGAACGGCAGCGTCAGGGCCAGGCCAGGGCGCACCAGGAACAGCAGCGACAGCGTCAGGCCAAGCCATTTGCACAGCAGGAGCACCGCGCGAACGCAGCTGAACAGCGTGGCATCTGGCAGGCGCGCCGGGCTCGGAACTGGCGAACCGAACATCGCAACTGGGACCAGCGTGGTGGCTACACCGGCTATCGCATTCCAGAGAGTCGTTACCGCGGCCATTTCGGTCCGAGTCGCGTGTTCCGCCTCCGGAGCTATCCCTTGATCATGTTTGGCGGGTACCCCCGCTTCCAGTTCGACGGCTTCTGGTTCAGTGTCATGGATCCGTGGCCTGAATACTGGTCGAACAACTGGTACGACAACGATGATGTCTATATCAGCTACGCTGGAGATGGCTATTACCTCTACAATCGCCGGCATCCCCAGGACCGCATCGCCATCTCGGTTTCCATCCAGATGAATTGAAAATCGGGCCTTCAATGTCTTTGTCTTTAATGTGCTGACTCCGTGGTGCTTCCCGCGGATGCCTAGCATCGCAACGGCAAGCAGTTGAATGAGAACGCACCAGGTGTTCTTCGTTCTGGGGAGATTGGCACCATGGCCGTGAAGAAGAAAAAGGAAATGGCGAAACAGAACCCGCCTCCGCTCCCCGGAGAGCGGATCGAACTGACGCCATCCCCGGCCGAGACGGATCCCGCCCCTTCAGAGAAAACAGCCTCCCACAGGCACGAACCTCAGAAGGCCCGATTCCCCATCGTTGGCATCGGCGCTTCGGCCGGGGGACTGGCGGCCTTCGAAGCGTTCTTTTCCGGCATGCCCGCTGAGACCGATCCGGGCATGGCCTTTGTCCTGGTGCAACACCTGGCCCCGGACCACAAGAGCATCCTCACCGATCTCATCCGGCGCTACACCCGCATGCAGGTCTTCGAGGTCGAAGACGGAATGGAGGTGAAGCCGAACTGCGCCTACATCATTCCGCCGAACCGGGACATGGCATTCCTGAATGGCGCCCTCCAATTGCTGGAACCCGCCGCGCCCCGCGGCCAGCGTCTTCCGATTGATTTCTTCTTCCGCTCTCTCGCCCAGGACCAGCATGAGCGGGCCATCTGCATCGTGCTTTCCGGTACCGGCAGCGATGGCACCCAGGGCCTCCGGGCCATCAAGGGTGAGGGCGGCATGGTGATGGCGCAAAATCCCGGCTCCAGCGAGTACGACGGCATGCCCCGCAGCGCCATCGCCACCGGTCTCGTGGATTTTGAACTTCCCCCTGCGGAGATGCCCGCCCAACTCATAGGCTACGTGGCGCATGCTTTCGGCCGGCCCCCCCGCGCGGCCACGGCTCAGGCGCCTAAGACCGATAGCGCGTTGAACAAGCTCTTCGTCTTGCTGCACGTCCAGACTGGCCACGACTTTTCCAATTACAAGCCGAGCACCATTCATCGCCGGATTGAGCGCCGTATGGCTGTTCATCAGATTGATACCCTAGATGAATATGTCAAATACGCCCAGCACACACAGGCTGAGGTAGACGGCCTCTTCAGAGATCTGCTGATCGGAGTGACCAATTTCTTCCGTGACCCGGAGGCCTTCACGGCGCTTGAAGAACAGGTCATTCCAAGGCTCTTCGCAGGAAAACCTGGGGGCGCCGCGGTTCGTGTCTGGTCGCCGGGCTGTTCCACCGGGGAAGAGGCCTACTCCATCGCCATCCTCTTGCAGGAACGCATGGAGGCGCTGAAGCAAAGCCATGCTCTGCAAGTCTTCGCTACAGATCTGGACGGCCAGGCAATTGCCACGGCTCGCGCCGGTCTCTATTCAACCAGCATTGCCGCCGATCTCTCGCCGGAGCGGCTCTCTCGATTCTTCACGGCCGAGCCCGACGGCAGTGCCTATCGCATCCAAAAAATCATTCGCGACATGGTGATCTTTTCCGAGCACGACCTGATCAAGGATCCGCCCTTTTCGAAGCTCGATTTGATCAGTTGCCGAAATCTCCTGATCTACATGGGCAGTGAGTTGCAGAAGAAGCTCATTCCCTTGTTCCACTACGCGCTGAACCCAGGCGGGTTCTTATTTCAGGGCACGTCAGAGACCGTGGGTGATTTTGGTGATCTTTTTTCGGCGCTGGATAGGAAAGCGAAACTGTATCAGCGCAAGGAAAATGTCCATGGCGCGCAGCGCACAGCCATGGGCAGGCTCCTACCCCCGGTGTCCGCGATGGAACTGTCGCACCAGCGGATACCGGGTAAAGCTGCCTTGTCCATCAAACAACCCATGCGTGAGCTGGCAGAGCAAACGCTCTTGCAGCTGGTCGCCCCGGCCGGCGCGCTCATCAATGACCGGGGCGACATCCTCTACCTTCATGGCCGCACCGGCTTGTACCTGGAACCGACTCCGGGTGAGGCCGGAATCAATAACATCCTGAAGATGGCGCGCGAAGGGTTGCGCCACGAATTGACCACGGCCCTGCACAAAGCCATCGGAACCGAAGTCCCCGTGCGTTGTTTGGGGCTGCGCGTCAAAACGAATGGCCATTTCACCACAGTCAACCTGACCGTCAGTCCGGTGACGGCCGTGCCAGGCTCGAAACCTGAGGCGCCCCTGTATATGGTTATCCTGGAGGAGGCACCTTCGGCGGATCCCCAATCTCCTGATCAGGTTCCGGGGGATGACTCCACGTCAGCGAATGCGGATGGAAGGCTCGAATCGCTCAAGCGGCAGCTGCAGGCCAAGGAGGAGTATCTCAAGGCCTCGAACGAAGAGCTGGAGACCTCCAACGAAGAACTGAGATCCTCAAATGAGGAAATGCAGTCTGTGAATGAAGAATTGCAGTCCACCAACGAGGAACTGGAAACCTCCAAGGAGGAACTTCAATCGGTGAATGAGGAGCTGGCCACCGTCAACGCGGAGTTGCAGACCAAGGTGGTGGATCTGTCGCGCCTCAATAACGACATGAACAATCTGTTGGCGGGTACCGGGATCGCCACGGTCTTTGTGGATCATCAGCTGCGCATCCTGCGTTTCACGCCTACCGCCACCCAGATCATCAATCTGATTCTGGGCGATGTGGGTCGGCCAGTGGGCCACATCGTCTCCAAGTTGGTGGGCTATGACAGGCTGGTCCAGGATGTAAAGGCCGTGCTGGCGACGCTGACTCCCAAGGAAGTGGAGGTGCAGACAGCGGCTGGCAGGTGGTACGTGATGCGCATCCAGTTGTACCGAACCCTCGACAATGTAATCGAGGGCGCAGTCATCACCTTCGTGGACATCACGGAGATGAAACGGACGCAGGCCGCGCTACGGGAGAGCGAGTCCCTCTTCCAGCAGGTCGCGGCGGCACTGCCCCAATTTGTATGGACGAGCCGTCCCGATGGCTTTTGCGATTACTTCAGCCCCCAGTGGATTAAGTACACCGGCGTCCCGGAGGACCAACAGTTGAGTTCCAGGTGGCTCGAATTGATCCATCCCGAGGACCGGGGCACGGTGATGGGACTTTGGAACGCAGCGATCGCCACAGGAGAGCCCCTCGATACTGGATTCCGGCTTCGCCATCACGATGGCACCTATCGAGGATTCGACGCGCGGGCGAGTGCCTTGCGCAATGCCGATGGCCGCATCGTGAAATGGCTGGGCCAGGCGACGGAAAACACGGGGCGCTGGCCACAGGACAAGGCCGAGGCGCACCGGAAAGAACATGGACCTGGGAAGAGGGTGGTGTCCAATGAATAGCCAGGATAGCGAGGCCAAAATGGCCGCCGGCCTGCGTTGGCGAGCCGAGGAAGTGGCCCGTGAGAAAGGTTCCGCGTTCTCAGATAAGACGGAGATCATCTCTCCCCGGGATATGCGGCGGACGCTCCACGAATTGCGTGTGCATCAAATCGAGCTGGAGATGCAGAACGAGGAATTGCGGCGCGTTCAGGCCGAGCTGAATGCCTCACGGGTCCGCTATTTCGACCTGTATGACCTGGCGCCGGTCGGCTACTGCATCCTCTCCATGGAGGGGCTTGTCCTGGAAATCAACCTCACCGCGGTCACGCTGCTGGGGGTGCCCCGGGCCGTGGTCCTCCAACAGCCGATCACGCGGTATATCCACAAGGAGGATCAGGACATCTACTACTTGCACCGCAAGCGGTTCCTGGAGACGGGTGAACCCTATGCGTGCGACCTGCGGATGGTGAGGACGGATGGGACGGTCTTCTGGGCGCATCTGGCGGCCATCTCCGCGCAGGATACCCATACGATCCTGAATCAGATTCCCGGCCGTGCGCTTGTGAGCCGCCTCGTGCTCAGCGACATCACGGGGCGCAAAGAGGCCGAGGAAGCCCGGTCCAGGCTCGAGGCCGAGCTTCAGAAGGCGCAGAAGATGAAGACCCTGGGCGTCCTTGCCGGCGGCATCGCCCACGACTTCAACAACATCCTCACCGCGATCGTGGGCAACGCGAACCTGGGCCATGAAGCGGCAGAGGAAGGGCGCAAGGTGGATTCCTATTTCGAGGCCATCGAAAAGGCCGCCATGCGGGCGTCGGAACTCACCCGGCAAATGCTTGCCTACGCAGGCCAAGGGGCATTCGTGATGGGGAAGGTGGACGTCAACAGGGTGATCAAAGAGATCCTTCCGATCATCTCCGTCGCTCTCCACGGGAACGTGACCCTCCAGTGTGACCTGATGGACCCGCTTCCTTCCGTCATGGCAGATGCAACTCAGATCTTCCGGGTGATGACGAATCTGATCACGAACGGCCTGGAATCCATCTCCGAGAACGTGGAGGGCCGGGTTGCCATCCGGACGGGTGTGGAGGAGGTCAGTCAATCCGCCATCGAGTCCAACGCCTGGGCCCTGTCCGTCATTCCGGGACGCTATGTGACCCTGGAAGTGATGGATACGGGGGTGGGCATGGCTCCAGAGGTCGTGACCCAGGCCTTTGATCCCTTTTTCACGACGAGATTCACTGGCCGCGGGTTGGGGCTGGCCGCTGTGATCGGGATTCTCAGCAGCCACAGGGGCGGGATCTGTGTGCGGAGTGAACCCGGGCAGGGCACCTCCTTCAAGGTGTTCCTACCCGAAGAGGCCTGACCGCCCTTGGAGGTGGATGGCCGTCAATGCCGTGTTGCGTTTCATGCAAGATCTACCGGGCCGCTGGTGTGGTAGAGGCCGCCAAATAACTGGAAAGGAAGAAGCCCATGCTCGGAACCATTTTGATCATTGTCATCGTTCTAATGTTGGTTGGCGCCATCCCCAGATGGCCCCATAGCCGGGACTGGGGCTACTACCCGAGTGGGGGATTGGGACTGGTCCTGCTGGTTGTCATCATTCTGCTGCTCATGGGCCGACTATAAAATATCTATAAATATATTTTTTGCCCCCATGAGTAGAACCCGCTTGGTCAACCTGCATGGTGCCGCCTTCCCTGGCGGCGCTGGGTTTCGTTCGGTGGATGGTTTCCCACCTCAGACAGCTCGCAAAGCCGCCCACCTCGGTCCCTTTGATGCACTCGCAAGGGATTTGGAGACATTGTGACGAGACCCATTGAACCTGATCGAGACACGGGCACTATCCCAACCGTCGCAGTCATTGTGGCCCATCCTGATGATGAGATCCTCTGGAGCGGTGGTCTTCTCCTCAGCCATCCCGAGTGGTCGCCGTTTATCCTGACCTTGTGCCGTGGTGAGGATCCTGACCGGGCACCCCGATTCGCGAGGGTTCTGGAGTGCCTGGGCTCGGAAGGGGCCATGGGGAATCTCGACGACGGGCCCGAGCAGGTTCCCATCCCTTTGGAGCAGGTGGAAGCCACGATTCTTTCCCTGCTGCCCAGGTTGGATTTCGATATCCTGCTCACCCACGCGCCCCAGGGCGAGTACACATGGCATCGCCGGCACGGTGAAGTGTCCCGGGCGATCCAGGAGCTATGGCGGTATGGGCGGCTTCGCGTCAGGTGCCTGTGGGAGTTCGCCTACGAGGATGGCGGTGGCGCCTATGCCCCGCGGCCCAGGCAGGACGCATCCGTCCTGCTCGACCTGCCAGGCCCGGTCTGGGCCAGGAAACAGGCGCTCATCACGGATGTCTACGGCTTCACGAAGACCAGTTGGGAGGCCCGCGCGGCCACCCGCGCCGAGGCCTTCAACTGCTACCGGGATCCCGCAGCCATTCCCCTGGTGGCCGGAGAGGACTTGGAGCTGAGCCGATGAAGATTCTCGTTCTTTACACCCATCCGCCGGCTCCCGGGGGCTTGGCCACCCAGGGCGACCTCCTCTACAAGGGTTTGCTGGAAATTGGCGTAGACGCCCAGGCGGCTCACCTCAAATCGGATCTCGAAAAGGAGTGGTATTACCGCTGGTTCAAGCCCGATGCGGTGGTAGGCATCGGCTTCTGGGGGGACGTCCCCGACATCGTCCTCCATCCGCAGCGCTTCGGGATGCGGGCCGTGCCCTGGATTCTGGCGGATGGCTATGTGGCGAACTACCGGGATGTCCTGGATGCGATGCCCCTTATCCTGGTGACTTCGGATTGGGTGCGGGAGACCTTCGTCAGGGATGGCGTGCGGGGCGACCACACCGTGACCCTGCCCATCGGCTGCGATACGGATGCCTTCATTCCCCGCAGTCCGGATGATCCGAAGGTGCGGGCGGTGCGGGAGGCCCTGGGCGTTCCCCAGACCGAACACCTGATCCTCACGGTGGGCGGCGACACTGCCTCCAAGGGAGGCCGCGAGGTCATGACGGCGCTGGCCAGCCTGGGGGACTCGGTGCCTCCCTGGCGATACGTCTGCAAGGTCTGGCCCCAGGAGCGGACCAACGTGCAGAACAAGCTCGACCTGGAACTGGCCCAGTCCCTCGGGATCCAGGACCGGGTGAGTTTCCAGATGCACCAGGTGTCACGGACCCTCATGCCGTACCTGCTGGCCGCCTGCGACATCTACGCCGGCCCCTCCAGGCTGGAGGGCTTCGGGATGTCCCAGGTGGAGGCCGGTGCCTGTGGGAAACCTGTCATAGGCATCCGGGCCATGGCCATGCTGGACACGCTGGTGCACGGCGAAACAGCTTTCCTGGCCAGGGTGGCCGAGGAAATCCGGATCACGGAGACCGTGCTGGGACCGGAATCGGGGTTCGAACCTGGCCATCGCGTGGTCTTCGAGAAGCCGCGTGTCTCGGATTACCGGGCCAGCTCCACGGATATCGCCGAGTACCTGAAGCTTCTGCTCAACGATGCTGATCTCCGGCAACGGATGGGTGAGGCGGGCCGACGGAGGGCGGTGGAACGGTTCGACTACCGGCTCGTGGCCCGGCACCTTGTCGAGATTCTCAGTGAAAGGCGGGCTTGATATGAACGCTTCCATCCAGGAAGCCAGGCACGCCGCGATGGATGTCCTGCTGCACAATGCTTCAGGCCCCTTCGAGGGGCTTCCCCGCACCGCAGGCTGGGGTTATCCGGAACCCTACACCCGGGATCTGCTCATCTCCGCCCTGGGCATTCTCGCCTCCGGGGATGAAGGACTTCTGCGCATCCTGCGCCGTGTGCTGGAGACCTTGGCCCTGAACCAGAGCCCGCGCGGCCAGGCCCCTTCCATGGTGCATGATCCGGAGAACCGCGGGGCCAGCGATACGACGCCCCTTTTCCTCCTGATCCTGGGCCTGTACCGGCGCTACACAGGGGAGGCCACCTTCCTGGAGGAAGCTGGAACCAAGGCCCTTCGCTGGATGGACTACCAGACCGTTGACGACCGGGAATTGGTGGGCCAGCAGCCCACCACCGATTGGCGGGATGAGCAGTGGGTGCTGGGCCATGGCCTCTATGTCAACGCACTCGTCCATGGCTATCTCAAGCAGCTGGGGCTGACCGAGCGGGCGGAGTCGCTGCGGGCCGCCGCGAACGACAAGGATGGACAGGGGTTTGTCACCCATGGCCAGCCCACCTATGCGCTCTGGTTCTTCAAGGTGCTCCGGAACAAGCGCAGTGACCTGCTCGGCAACAGCCTGGCCATCCTCACGGGACTCGCCGCTCCCGATCTTGCGCGGGACATGGTGGCCTGGGTCGAGGCCCAGTGCGTGGAGCTGCGTGCGACCGGGCAACTCGCCTTGGATCTGCCGCCCTGCCTCTTCCCGTACGTGCTGCCGGGGGATCCCGACTGGCACGCCCGCTTCGGCATCTACAACCTGCCCGGGGACTATCACAATGGGGGGGTCTGGCCATTTGTCTGCGGGTTCTATGTGGCGGCGCTCGTGGCCTGCGGCGAACAGCAGTTGGCGGAAAAAAAGCTCCTGGCACTGACCGCGCTGGTGCAGCCTTCCCGCAAGATGCCAGCCACCCATCCTGGGGCCTTCGGGTTCAACGAGTGGTTCCACGCCCAGGATGGCACTCCCGGGGGCGAGGACTGGCAGACCTGGTCTGCATCCATGTACCTCTACGCCGTGGCCTGCGTCGAGGCCGGGGAAGCCCTCTTCTTCTAGACACATCCGGGTTCAAATCTGGCCAGGACATCCGCGGTGCTGACCCAGTTCTCGTGTCTGGTCCAGAGATTCCCTCATGTTTCCATGGGACCGGATCCCTGGCGGGTCCAGCGGGAAGCCAGGCGGGCGAAGGCCCGTTCCCGGGTCCGGATCTCCCGGAAGCCCCTGCACGTGCCTTCGTTGAATCGTTCAGGGCAGGCGGCACAGGGGCTGCGGTCGGGCCCGCGCCGGCGGTAGCGGCGCACCCACAGGCCAGCCGCGGTCCAGACCAGGGCGGCCAGAAGCCAAGCCTGGAGACCGGGATGCCGCAACGCCTGGATCAGCAGGAAGGGGGGCAGGGCGGCGGGCAGGTACCGGGTGAGCGGTTTGGGAAGGCGAAGGTTGCTCAGCCCCAGCAGGATGGGGATGGTTTCCAGGGCCGCCAGGACGGCCAGGATCCCCGGGCGGACGGCCGGGACCGTCAGTCCCAGCGCCGCTCCGGACAGGGCGCCCAGGGCCGCAAGGGTACAGCCCCGGCAGAGCCTGAACCTGCGCCCGAACCGGAAGACCTCCCCCGAGTACTCCTGGCAGAGGGGATGGTGGGCCCAGCGGTGGAAGGCGTGGGCGTGGCGCGCCAGGCGATCCACACGCCGCGCCAGTGCCCGGGGCAGGGCGGGTCGCCTCGGGGCCGGTAGGACCATCGCGGAGCGCCGATCTTAGGCGATCCGGGCCGCTCGTACCCGGACGGCGGTGCCGTAGGCGATGATCTCGTTGGTGTTCTGCATGAGCTCGCCGCTGTCGAAGCGCATGGCCAGTACGGCGTTGGCGCCCATGGCGAGGGCATGCTGTTCGAGGCGGTCCATGGCTTCGTTGCGGGAGTCGCTGGCCAGCTCGGTGAGCATGGTGATCTCGCCGCCGAACACCTGCTGACAGCCGGCGCAGGTGGTACCCACAACGCTGCGGCTGCGGACGGTCACGCCCCAGCAGGGCCCGATGATCGCTTCGATCTCGGTCCCGGGGGGCGGATCGAAGGTGGTGACGATGGGAATCTTGTGGGGATGCGCGTTCTGGGACATGGCGTTCCTCAGTGGGCTTCGCTATCGCCCTTGGGTTCAAGGTAGAGGCTTTCGATCAATCCGCCGTACATCTCGTTCACCACCCGGCGTTTCACCTTGAGCGACGGTGTGAGCTGGCCACCCTCCAGGGTCATCTCGTGATCCAGCAGGGCGATTTTCTTGATGCGCTCGTAGTTGGAAAGCTCGGCATTGACCCGTTCCACCCGGCTCATGAGTTTGGCCATGACCAGCGGATCCTGGACCAGATCCGCGTGGGAACGGAAATTCAGCTTCTTGAGGTGGGCCCAGCGGATCAGCGAATCAAAATTGGGGACGACCAGCGCGCTGATGTAATTCCGGTTGTCCCCGATGAGCACCGCCTGGGAGATGTACTTGTCCTCCTTCAGCTCGTTCTCGATGGGCTGGGGGGCCACCTTCTTCCCGCCGCTCGTGACGATGAGTTCCTTCTTCCGGTCCGTGATGAACAGGCGGCCCCGGTCATCGAGACGGCCGATGTCCCCGGTGTGGAAGTAGCCGTCTTCATCAATGGCTTCGCGGGTGGCAGTCTCGCTCTTCCAGTAGCCGATCATCACGTTGGGCCCCTGGCAGAGGATTTCCCCATCTTCGGCGATCTTCAGGAAGGGCTTCCCATTCCAGGTCTCGTAGATCGGCCGGCCCACGCATCCCGGCAATACTTCGCCCGGGTGGTTCACCGTGATGACCGGGCTGGTCTCCGTGAGGCCGTACCCTTCGAGGATGGGCAGGCCGATGATCCAGAAGAACTCCATGATCTTGGGGCCCAGCGGCGCCCCGCCGCTGATGGCGAACTTCATGCGTCCACCGGTACGCTGGCGGATCTTCTCGAACACCACGGCCCGGGCTGTGCGGTACCACAGGCCCTTCCAGGACGGCGGCTGCTGGTCCCGCATCAGGTAGGGAGCGGCCTGGCGGCCCGCCAGCATGGCCCAATGGAAGATGAGCCGCTTGAGGAAGCCGCCCGCGGACACGGTGTCGTAGATCTTCGCGAAGATCTTTTCGTAGATCCGGGGCACCGAGGCCATGACCGTGGGGCGGACTTCCAGAAGGTTGTCGGCCACGGTGTTCACGCTTTCCGCGTAGTAGATCCCGGCGCCGACGTGGAACATGAGGTAGTGGCCGGCCATGCGCTCGAAAATGTGGGTGAGCGGCAGGAAGCTGAGGGCCCGCTCATCGGCGCCGATGGCCACCACCCCCTCTGCGGCCAGCACGTTCGTGACGAGGTTCCCGTGGGTGAGCATGGCGCCCTTGGGCTCGCCCGTGGTGCCGCTGGTGTAGATGAGGGTGAGCAGGTCGTCAGCCTTGCGCTCCGCGCCCCACTGTCGCACGAGCGGGCGGCGCTCTTCCTGCGCCGCGCCTTCGGCCAGGAGATCCGCCCAGCGGAGCAGGGTGCGGCCGGTGCCTTCGGGGAGCTCGTCGTCCATGAGCACCGCCGCTTCGAGGAAGGGCAGGGTATCCCAGTGGGCCAGCACCTTGTCGAGCTGCGCCCGGTTCGAGCAGATGACCCAGCGCGATTCGCTGTTGTGCAGGATGTAGGCGGCCTGGGGGGCATTCAGGGTGGCGTAGATGGTGGCATCGGGAAGCCCCAGGATGGCGCAGGCGTAGTCGGCGATGGCCCACTCGGGGCGGTTCTCGGAGAGGAGGGCCACCCGGTCGCCCGCGCGTAGTCCGCGCCGCTCCATCGCGAGGGCCAGCCGTTCCACCTGGTCCAGCACCTCCAGGTGGGAGATGGGCACGTACGCACCCTCCCGCTTGAAGGCAAGCGCATCCGGGAGCTTCTTCTCGACCGCCTGATAGAAAAGCTGGGCGATGGTTTCGATCGGCTGAGGCACAATGACTCCGGATGCAAAGGGAAGATGTGGAAATGGTAGCAGGGAAGGCCGCTGAGCCGCTGGGGGAGCCGATCGCGGCGTTCCACCTGGAGCAGCGTGCGCGGGGTGTTTCAGCGCACACCGGGCGGGCTCAGCGGGGCGACCTGGAAAAACTCCTGGAGCACGCAGTGCGCTGGCAGTGGCCGGGCTGGGACATCACGCCCCGCACCCTGCGCGGGTTCGCCCTGGAATTGGGTGAGCGCGGACTCGACCCGGCCAGCCAGGCGCGCATTCTTTCCACGGTGCGGAGCTACTTCCGATGGCTGTGGGACACCCGGCGCATCGAGCGGAATCCCGCCTCGGGGCTGCGCAATCCCAAACAACCCAGCCGGCTGCCCGCCTTTCTCACGGAGGGTGAGAGCCAGTCTCTGCTGGACCTTCCGCCGGCCACGGATTTCCCATCGGCCCGCCTTGCCTGCCTGCTGGAACTGCTCTACGCCTCGGGTCTGCGCGTGTCGGAGCTGGTGGGACTCGATCTCCAGGATCTGCTCATGGAGCAGCGGACCCTGCGCGTGCTGGGCAAGGGTCGCAAGGAGCGGCTGGTGCCTTACCACGAGCGCGCGGCGGAGGTTCTTGCGTCCTACCTGGCCCATCGGGGCGCGTTCCTGGCTGCCCGCACCCTGCCCGCGACACCCGCGCTTTTTCTCAACCAGCGGGGCGGGCGGCTCACGACCACCAGCGTCCGCACCTTGCTACGCCAGGCCCTGGTGGCGGCCTCGGTGCGCGCCCGGATCAGCCCCCATGCCCTGCGCCACAGTTTCGCCACCCACCTGTTGAACCGAGGGATGGATCTCCGGGCCATCCAGGAACTGCTCGGCCATGCCAGCCTCAGCACCACCCAGCGCTACACCCACCTGGGCCTCGATGAACTGGCCCGCACCTACGAGAAGGCCCATCCTCGCGCCAAAGCCTAGTGCGGCGCCCCTGCTTCTGGAGGGATCCCATGGAAACCGTTCTGCCCCTGCCTGTGCCGGTGCTCGTCCCTGTGCAGGGCAGCTCCGCCGGCTTTCCCGTGCGCCGGATCTACTGCGTAGGGCGGAACTACGCGGACCATGCCCGCGAGATGGGTGGGGATCCCAAGCGCGAACCTCCCTTCTTCTTCGGGAAGCCCTGGGATGCCGCGGTGCCCGGCGGCGGTGTGATCGCCTACCCCCCAGCGACCGCCGACCTCCACCACGAGGTCGAGCTGGTGGTGGCCCTGGGGCAGGGAGGCCGTGACATCCCCGTGGAAGCGGCGCTCGAGCGCGTGTTCGGCTATGCAGTGGGCCTTGATCTCACCCGCCGGGATCTCCAGGCCCGCGCCAAGGAGAAGGGCCAGCCCTGGGAGATGGCAAAGGGGTTCGACCAGTCGGCGCCCCTGTCGGCGTTGATGCCGGTGGCCCAGATCGGACATCCGGCCTCTGGAGCCATCTGGCTGAGCGTGAATGGTGCCGAACGGCAGCGGGGCGACCTGGGCCAGATGACCTGGAGCGTGGCCGAGATCATCGCCCACCTCTCCGGTTTTGTCGCGCTGGCGCCCGGGGATCTGATCTTCACCGGAACGCCTGCAGGAGTCGGAGCCATTCAGAAAGGCGACCGCGTCCGCTGTGGCATCGAGGGGGTTGGGGAGCTGAAGATCCTCGTGGGTTGATCAGCCGGCGCTGCCCGATTTGAACTGGGCAATGATGTCATCCACGCTGTCCTTGCGGCTGTCCGCTTCCAGGCTGGTGTCGAAGATCCGGTCCTGGGTGGCGGCGCGACGTTCTCCGAACCCCTGCGCCGCAAGGGCATCGGTGTGGATGTTGAAGATCACCAGCAGCCGGGTGAGTCCCGCCTGGAACTGTTTCAGCAACAGGACGACCTTCTCGATCTTCTGGCGAGTGATGTCCTGGAATTGGAGGATGTTCAGGATCTCGAAGGCCTCGTCGCCGACCTGCCGCATCTGGGCCTTCGCGGGATCCAGATCCGGCTGGGGGCCGGGCCCCTCCATCTGATGGGCGAAAAGGAACTCGACAATTTCCTGGGCCAGCTGGGCACGGTCCTCGCCACCTGCGGCCCGGTCGAGGAACCCGGCGATGGCATCCTGGAGGGCGGTCGTCCGGGCCCGCTGGGCATTCACCGCGTCGCCGCAGGCGGTGACGGACCGCATCGCCTCGTCGCAGGAGGCCATGAGGGTGTCCAGCCGGTTCATGACGCTCTGGGTGGCCTCTTCCGTGTCGCTGGTGATGGCGTCCAGCTGGGCGGCCAATTCGGGCACCTGGGTGCTCTGGTGCTTCACCGAGGCATCCAGCTGCTGGAGGTTCAGCAGCGTCTGGTTCAGGCTGGAAACCAGGGCGCCCAGTTCGCCTTTGGCTTCGATGTCAATCTTCTGGTAGACACGGCCATTGGCCATATCCTGGGCGGCCTGGGCCAGCCGGTGGATGCTGGCATCGGCATCGCCCTGGAGTTCCTGGCGGAGCTCCTGGATCAGCGTCTGGATGCCGTCGAGGCGCTGATCCAGCTGCTTCCGCCGCTGCTGGAATTCGAGCACCATGCTGTCTTGGCTGGGTCCATCCGGCGCAGACTGCGAGGTCGGCGTTTCTGGGGCATCGGACATGGAACCTCCGGATCCGTTGACTTCGGGTGATCAGGGTGCGGGACGCACGTGGACATGGCTTCCTTCGGCCAGGTTCCACGCCTGCATGAGTTCGCGGGGGACCGCCACCAGGTGCTCGGGCAGACTGGCGCTGAACTCCACCCGTTCCACCGCGGGGCCTTCAGGCCAGATCAACCGGAGGTTCCGGATGCCGTGGGAGTAGGGCCCCAGGCGTGTCCAGCGGCTTTCCAGGGCTTTCGGGAGCTCCAGGCAACCGCCCTTCCGGAAGAGGCTGGTCTTCAGGGGCACGACAGCCACGTGGGCATCCGGTTCCAGGAGGTCCAGACGCCCCGCGTCCTTCAGGATGCAGGCGGCCTGCAGGACCGCCACATCGTTCTGGCCGGACACCTTCATCACGTCCTGGAAATCGCGGTAGCCATCAAAGTACGGGAGGATGCGGCGCTCCTCGGCAAAGATCTTCAGACCCTCAGCCAGGGCGGGAAGGGGCTGGGTGGGCCAGGGGACCACGGTGAGGCGGGGGAACAGGCTGTGGAGGCGCTTGCGGCTGTCGCTGAGCCGCGCCGAGTCCATCAGCAGATCGGGAACGGTCCGCCGGATGGAAGCGGGCATCTGGATCTGCGTCGAAAGGAATTCAAATTGGCCCGTACTCCATTCAAGGATCTCGAAGGCGGCTGATTCGCCCCGCTGGGACGGGGTTTCCGCATGGATGACTTCTCCCCGGGAGAAGTAGAGGACGCCGCTGATCCGGCCCGAAGATACCTGGAGCATGCCCGTCTTGCGATTGACATGGAGCAGCTGCGCGACATCCATCAAGGAGATGCTCTCCAGGCTGCCCTTCAGGTTGCTCATCGCGCTCCCATCTGTGTCGGCGGGATGGTCATGCCCGGCTCCCGGCGATGGCCGTGCGCATCTCAGCCACTGCCCGTTCGAGACCGACGAAGATGGCGCGGCCGATGATGCTATGGCCGATGTTGAGTTCCTCCACCTCGGGGATGGCCGCCACCGGGCCCACATTCGTGAGGCTCAGGCCGTGGCCCGCAAGCACACGCAAGCCGAGGCGGCTGGCCATCCGGCCGGCCTCGCGCAGACGGGCCAGCTCCGCCGAAGGATCGGCGGTCATGGGGAGATCCGCGTAGAGTCCGGTGTTCAACTCCACCGCGTCCGCTTCCAGCTTCGCGGCCATCTTGATCTGGTCGAGCACGGGATCGAGGAACAGGCTCGTGCGGATGTCGGCGGCCCGCAGCTCCCGGATGATGCCTCGCAGCATGCCCTGGAGGAAGACGGCATCAAGTCCGCCCTGGGTGGTGAGCTCCTCGCGGCTTTCAGGCACCAGGGTCACCCAGGCGGGCTTCACCGGATTCACGGCGGCCATGGCTTCCGCGGTGGCGGCGCATTCCACATTCAGAGGCACGGCCAGCACCTCCTTGAGGATGTGGAGATCCCGCTCCTGGATGTGTCTCCGGTCGCCGCGGAGATGGACGGTGATGCCGTCTGCCCCTGCGCCCTGGGCCATCAGAGCAGCGGCGGCGGGTTCGGGCTCATGCCCCGCACGAGCCTGACGGAGGGTGGCCACATGATCGATGTTGACGCCTAGCCTGGGGTTCAAGGAGGCTCCGGGGGTTCTTCTAGCAGCTTAGGAGCTGGAGCGGAATAAGCAAAGCCATCGCGCGGGGTGCCGGGCAAGCGAGTCAAGGAGACTGAGGTTCCAGCGGAGCGGGACTCCGTGAACCGAAGCCGACGCAGGATCGCGCAGCCCGCCACCCCGCGCCCGGAGGGTTGACGCCCATCCGCGCGCCCCGCGGCGTCAGGGCCCTTGAACCATGAACCACATGGCCCTGCGGGCCCTTCCTTGCGGATGCATCGCGGCTGGGCGTCAACGATGGCATCGATTATTCCGTTCCAGCTCCTGAACCGACGGGGCTTTAGATCCTCCATCGGCTTTGGGAGGCTCTTGCATAATGACTAAATGAGAGTTGAAACGTTTATTGCGGGCCACCAGAATGGAGCCATGGACATGTCCGGATGGCCCCCCGTGCTGTTCCTGGCCCATGGCGCCCCTACGCTCGCGCTGGATGGCGGGGCCTGGGCGGAGCAGTTGGCCCGGTTGAGCCTCCAGTTGCCGCCCCTCAAAGCCGTGCTGGTCTGTTCCGCCCATTGGGAAACCCAAGAAGGCTTCCGGGTTGGAGGGGCCGCCCAGCCCCGCACCCTGCACGATTTCGGGGGCTTTCCTGAGCCCCTCTACAGCCTGCGCTATCCGGCTCCGGGTTCGCCGGAGCTGGCTTCCCGCGTGGTGTCGTTGCTCGGTGAAGCCGGCTTTGAAGCCGCGGTGGGGGCTGACCGGGGGCTGGATCATGGCGTCTGGGTGCCTCTGTTGCACCTGCTTCCCGAGGCCCGGATTCCGGTGGTGCCCCTCTCCCTGCCACGCCTGCGGGAACCTGGGAGCTTGTGGGAGGCGGGCCGCGCCCTGGCTCCGCTCCGCGAGGAGGGGGTGCTGATCCTCGGTAGCGGCGGTCTGGTGCACAACCTGGGCCAGCTGGATTGGGCGGATGCTTCGGCGCCCGAGCCCTGGGCGCAGGCCTTCGAGACCTGGATGCTGGAGCGCCTGGCGGAGGCTCCCGCTCAGGCCATGGACTGGACCCACGCGCCGGGAGCGGCCACTGCGGTGCCGACTTCGGAGCACCTGGATCCCCTCTGGTTGGCCCTCGGCGCGGCGGGCGGCGCCCCCGCCCAGACCTTTTTCGCGGGCTGGCAATTCGGCAACCTCAGCCTGCGGTGTCTGTCCTTCGCGCCAGGGTGAACCGGATGCGGTTGCCCGCCGCATTGAAGGTCAGTTCCCGGGACAGGGCCTTCAGCAGGGCGAGGCCTCGGCCGGGAGGCGCGCCGGCGCCGCCGGGCTGGGACTGTTCCCAACTCTGCCAGTCGAAGCCCGGTCCGGGGTCTTCCACCGTCACGACCACGTCCTGAACCGGGCCGCTGGGCAGGGTCCAGAGCTGGATTTCCAGGTGCACGCTGCCCCCCGGGAGGGCAGCGAGGTGCAGTTTCCGGATGGCTTCATAGGCCTCGAAGCCCAGGGGTTTCAGGGCTGGATCCAGGTGGAGCACCCCATGGTCCACCGCGTTATGCAGGGCTTCGCTGAGGGTGAGGGCCAGGACCTGTTCCAGGGAGCCGGACACACCCCGGGCGGCCAGCAGGCGCACCACCTCGGGCACCAGGTCCCGCACGGCGATGCGTCCCGGCTGGAAGTCCAGGGCCAGGGCCAGGGACTCGTCCCGCTCGATGGAGGCCAGGCCGGAGGCCTCCGGTGCGGCTGGTACAGTCAGGCCGACCGGTTCAGGCACCTCCCAGAGGGCCCAGGAGACATCGTCGTGCTGCTCCCGGTTTTCGATGGCCAGGGCCAGGGTTTCGCGGATGGCATCGCGGTGCACCTCGAGTGGGGCTCCGTCCAGTCCCTGGAAGAGGCGGGTTTCGGCTTCGGTGCCGGGGAACAGATCCAGCACCCCGTCGGTGAAGGCCAGCAGCCTGCTGCCGGGTGGGACAGCCACGGTCTCGACCTCCGGGGCCTGGCCCCCCACGCGGATGCCGGCGGGCAGGTTGCGGCTCGGGAAGCGCCGCCGCCCGGCGCCCGGGAGGCTCAGGATGGCATCCGGCAGGCCGGCGTTGAGCAGGGACAGGACGCCATTGCGCAGATCCAGGCGGATCAGGAACAGGCACAGGAAGCGGTCCACGGGCATGAGCTGGTGGATGCGCTGGTTGATTTCCCGGTAGATCGTTTCCAGGGGCACATCGCGGCGGGCCATGGTGAGAAAGGCCTGGATCGCCGGCAAGGTGGAAATGCCCGCCGTGAGTCCGTGGCCGGTGGCATCGCAGAGCAGGCCGAAATGAAGGCCTCCCGGGCCCTGCCGGTAGGTGCAGGCATCGCCGTTGATCCGCTCCGTGCGAAGGGTCTCCATGTGGAAATGGCTGGGGAGGGCGGCCAGGCCGGGCTCCACCAGCCGCTGGAGCACGTGCTTGGCCAGCGCCAGTTCCTGATCGTTCCGGGCGCGGGCCTCCTGGATGGTTGCGGCCTTCTGGTCCAGGCGGGTCATCAGG
Source organism: Acidobacteriota bacterium (assembly GCA_021794095.1). Classification (GTDB taxonomy): domain Bacteria; phylum Acidobacteriota; class Holophagae; order Holophagales; family Holophagaceae; genus Geothrix. The sequence continues at coordinate 31,747 of JAJYRN010000012.1, forward strand.
CCGTTGAAGGCATCTACCAGGATGCGGGTCTCGTCGTGGGCCCGCGTGAGGATGGTCCGCTGGCCCGGCGGCCGGTCCGCCGCGTCTTCCAACTGGCGGGTGAAGGCCTCCAGGTTGCGGGTGAGGCCGTGGGACAGGAGCCAGGTCAGGGCCAGGGCCACCAGCATGGCAAGCGCGCTGCTGGCCTGGAGGATGCGGCGCAGGCGGAGGATGGGCGCGTGGGTCGCGGCTTCGGGGATGGACGCCACCACCACCCAGGGGACGGTGGCCAAGCGCCGGTGGGTGGTCAGGGGAGGGGCGCCCGTGGAACGGGGTGGCGAGGCGCCCAGGAGGGTGTGCCCTGTCCCATCCTCCAGGGTCACATACCCGCCGCCCATCAGCCGCTCCTGGACCAGGGCGCCGAGGAAGGCGTCGTGGGCCAGATCCAGCCTCCCCGCCAGGATGAGGCGGGTCTGCCCATCGGGGCCCAGGCAGGGGGCGGCCATCACGACGGCGGCGGTGCCACCGGGGCCCAGCTGGAACGTTCTGGAGATCCCGGGGTGGCGCGCGACTGCCACCTGCCGGAAGAAAGCTTCGAGGCGTCCAGTGGCGGGTGCAGGAAGGTCCTCAGACTGGGAGGCGACGATGCGGCCATCGGGCCGGGCCAGGTAGGAGCCCGACGGAAAGAGGGCGCGGAGTACATCCCGATGCTCCAGCCACTGCCGGGCCGTGCGGCCCTGGGCCGGGAGCCGGTCCGGGCAGCTCTGGGCCGCCGAGGCCAGGGCCTCCAGGCAGGTGCTGAACGTCGCATCCACGGTCTGGGCCAGCAGGCTGACCAGATGCTGCTGCTGGGCCTCCACCTGCCGGCGCTCGGTGGCGTTGAAGGCCCGCATGGCCGCCCAGCCCCCGGCGGCCAGGAGCAGGGCGATGCTAATTCCGAACGCCAGGAAGATGCGGATCTGGAGGCTGAGGAAACGGGCGCCAGGGGCCTTTCGCGCGGTGTTGGCGCCCACGTCCGGAAGGTTCATCTCACCCTTCCCGGATCTCGAACAGCTTTCCGAACTGCACCACCTGGAGAATGGTCATGACGGTCGGGGATGGCCGGCTGAGGATCACCTTCTGGCCCTTGGCTTCGGCGCGTTCCCGGATCAGGAGCAGCATGCCCAGAGCCGCGGAATCCATGTAGCTTACGGCCGAGAGATCCAGGGTGATCGCAGAAAGGCCAGGGGTTTCGAGCAGGCCCGCGGTGGCGGTCTTGAAGGCGCTGTGGGCCTCGAAGGTGAAGGTGCCCTCCATGCGGAGGACGCCAGGCTGAGCATCGGAGTGGATGAGGAGGGTCATGGCGTGTCCTGGGAGCAGGGTCAGGGTTCGGTGGACCAGGCGAGCATGTGGCGGGCCAGGGCGGCCAATGGGACTTGCTGAACCACGGCGCCCCGGAGCCAGGCCATCTTGGGCATGCCATACACCACGGAGGAGGCTTCATCCTGCCCCAGGGTGTGCGCGCCGGCTTTCCGCATCTGGAAGAGGCCCTCGGCGCCATCATCGCCCATCCCCGTCAGGATGATGCCCAGGGCTTTGCTCCGGCAGGTTTCGGCGGCGGATTCGAACAGCACATTGGCGGAGGGGCGGTGGCGGGAGACGGGCGGGCCCTCCACCAGGCGCGCCGCCAATCCCGGGGGGTGCCGCTCCACCCGGAGGTGGTAACCGCTTGGCGCGAGGTAGATGGTGCCGGTCTGGAGGGGCTCGCCATCCTCCGCCAGCTTGACCCGGGGCGCGCTGAGGCGGTCCAGACGCGCGGCGAAGGCCTCCGTGAAGCCTGGCAGCATGTGCTGGACCACAGCGATCGGGGGCAGGCCCGCAGGCAGGGCCTGGAAGATCTCGCGCAGGGCTTCCGTCCCCCCTGTGCTGGAGCCGATGGCGATGAGCTGGCGGCCCGGGGCCAGGCGCACCGGAGCCTGGGGTGGGGGCAGGGCGGCCGGAGGGGGCGCCGGCCGAACCGACAGCGCGGCCTGGGCGGCAGCGTATACCGCCTCGGCGATCTCTGGTCCCATGGCCTCGAGCCCCTGGAGCGGATCCACCTCGGGCTTGCCGATGACATCCACTGCGCCCAGAGCCAGCGCGTCCAGCGCCGTGGCCGTGCCCTTGGCAGTCAGGCTCGACACCATGACAACGGGCAGGGGGTGGGCCTTCTGGAGCTTGCCCAGGAAGGTCAGCCCATCCATGCGCGGCATTTCCACATCGAGGGTCAGCACATCAGGCGCCAGGGCCTTGATCTTCTCGCGGGCATCGTAGGGATCCGTGGCGGTACCCACCACCTCCAGGCCCGGGTGGCGCTCCAGGATGAGGCTCATGACCCGCCGGATGAGGGCGCTGTCGTCCACCACAAGGACCCGTTTGCGCCGGGGCGGCATCATGTGAACAACTCCACGTCAGAGCCTGCCGCGCCCTGGGCCACCCGCTGCAGGTACGAGGCCTCACGTTCGATGAGGGTCCGGTTGTGCACCTGATCCAGGCGTTTCACCAGCACCTGGCCGCTGTGGGGGAAGAAGTAGACCTTCCGGGGGTAGGTGCCGCCGAGATCTTCGCTCCAGAGCGGGATGCCCTCCTGCTGGAGGTACGTCCTCACGAACAGGATGTTCTGGCTGCCCACGTCGGTGAGGCCCTCCATCACTTTACCGCCGCCGAAGGCCTTGGCCACCAGGCGGTCCCGCTGGGCGCCCAGGTGCAGCAGGTCATTGATGAGGTATTCCATGGCCGCCGCGCCGTAGCGGGCCGCGAAGAACACATCCGGATCCGGGGCGTGCCGGCTGAGGGGCAGCATGAAGTGGTTCATGCCGCCGACCATGGCCACGGGATCCAGGATGCAGGCGGCCACACAACTGCCCAGGACGGTGACGATGACCTCGTCCGTGCGGGTGGCGTAGAACTCTCCCGGCAGGATCTTCATAGCCTGGCGCTGGAAATGGCGGTCGAAGTAGGTGGAGGCCTGCCCCTCCAGCCGGGTGGTGGATCGCCGATGCAAGGGGGGATCGGGGCGGGTGGCGGGAGCGGGACTCACGGCTGGCCCTCCTGCTTCCGGTAGATGGTCTGGCCCAGGGGCTTCAAGCCCATGGTGGCGTCCAGCAGGGATTCCGAATGCCCCACGAACAGGAAACCGCCCGGAGCAAGGTGTTCCCGGAAGCGGCTCACCAGATTCCGCTGCGTGGGCTTGTCGAAATAGATCATCACATTGCGGCAGAAGATCGCATGGAACCGCCCGGCCGCCATGGGCCAGGAGGCATCCAATAGGTTCAGCTGCTCGAACTGGACCAGCTGGCGGATCTCTGGGCGGATCCGGACCTTGCCCTCCTGCGCCCCGGTGCCCCGCAGGAAGGCGAAGCGCCGCCAGGCCTCGTCCAGGTTCTCGATGCGGGCCCAGGGGTACACGCCCCGGGTGGCAGTGTCGAGCACGGCGGTATCCAGGTCCGTGGCCAGGATCTCGGCGGGGTGGGCGCCGAAGGCCTGGCGCAGGGTCATGGCCAGGGTGTACGGCTCCTCACCGGTGGAGCAGCCCGCGCTCCAGATGCGGATGGGGCGGGGCAGGGTGCCGCTCCCGGCGAGCAGTTCCACCAGGCGCGGGAAGTGGTGGGGTTCCCGGAAGAAGCTGGTCAAGTTGGTGGTGAGGGCGTTGATGAAAGCCACCCATTCACCCGAGGCTGGATCCCGCAGACGCTCAAGATAGGTCTCGTAGGAATCCAAACGGAGGGTGCGCAGGCGCTTGGCCAGGCGGGACTGGACCATGGTGAGCTTGTGCGGCGAGAGGGCGATGCCGGAATGCTCATGCAGGAGGTTGCGCAGGGTCTGGAAGGTGGCGGGCGACAGGGGCGGCCGCCCCGGAAGGAGCTCCGACGGGATGGCCGGATCCGGTCCCCTGGGCGTCATGCGGAAACCTGGGCGTTGCCGCTCTCGAGGCGGAGCAGCCCCTGGACATCCAGGATCAGGGCCACGCGGCCATCCCCGAGAATGGTGGCGCCGGAAATGCCCTCCACGCGGCGGTAGTGGGTTTCCAGGCTCTTGATGACCACCTGCTGCTGCCCCAGCAACTCGTCTACCGCCATGGCGGCCCGCTTGCCCTCGGCTTCCACCAGCACCAGGAGCACCCGCTCCTCCGCTGTGTCTGCGGCGCCACCTCCCTCCAGGATCCGCTGGAGGCGCATCACCGGGATGAACTCGCCCCGGAGGCTGATCACCTCCCGGTCGCCCTTGACGGTGCGAATGTCCGCGCGGCGGCACTGGAAACTCTCCAGCACCGAGGCCAGGGGGAACACGAAGGTCTCGGGGCCCACGCGCACCGTCAAGCCATCGAGGATGGCCAGGGTGAGGGGCAGGATGAGGGTGAACGTGGAACCCCGGCCCAGCTGGCTGGCGATATCAATGCGCCCGCCCAGGGCCCGGATGTTCTGGCGCACCACATCCATGCCGACGCCGCGGCCGGAGACATCGGAGACCTGCTCGGCCGTGGAGAAACCGGGTTCGAAAATCAGGGGGAAGAGCTCCTCGTCGGCCGGCCGTGCGTCTGCCGGCAGCAGCCCCCGCTCGATGGCCTTGCGCAGGATGCGCGCGGGATCCAGCCCGTGGCCGTCGTCCTTCACCTCGATGTGGATGTGCCCGCCCCGGCTATAGGCCCGCAGGGTGATGGTGCCCTTGGACGGCTTGCCCGCCGCGGCGCGCGCCTCGCGGGTCTCGATACCGTGGTCTACCGCATTGCGGACCAGGTGGGTCATGGGATCTACCAGCATCTCGATGAAGGTCTTGTCCAGTTCGGTGGCCTGGCCTTCGAGCACCAGGTCCAGCTCCTTCCCCATCTGCTTGGCCAGCTCATGCACCATCCGCGGGAAGCGCGAGAACACCATCTCCACGGGCACCATGCGGATGCCCATGACGCGCTCCTGGAGTTCGCGGGTCTGCCGGTCGAGCTGGAGCAAGGCGACCGCCATCCGTTCTTCGCTGCCGGCGCCCCTGGCGGACTGGGCCGCCTGGGCCAGCATGGCCTGGGTGATGACCAGCTCGCCGACCAGGTTCACCAGGCGATCCACCTTTTCGGTGGCGACACGAATGGTGGCAGCCTCCGCCTGGTTGCGCTTCTTCTGCTGCTGGCCCAGGGCCCGGTCCACCGCCTCCGGCTTCGCCTTCCCCGTGGCGATCAGGATTTCGCCCAGGTGCTTCTGCTGGGCCAGAGCTTCGCGCACATCCGCCGGTGGAACGCCTTCCTCGCGCTCCAGGATTTCGCCGATGGGCGGCACCTGGCTGTCGGGCGTCAGCGGTTCGATCCGGAGGTTGTCGCCTTCGGCGACGAACTCGAAGACCTCCTCCACATCCGCCCGGGGAGCTGCCGAATCGAGGTGCAGATCCCAGGCCAAGTGGCAGTCCTCAGGCTCCAGGCTTTCCAGTTTGGGGAGGTGGGCGAGATCCGGCCAGGCCTGGAGGGTTCCCAGGCGTCCGAGGTCGCGGAACAGCCGCTCCAGGTTCACACCGCGGCGGAAGGCATCCACCGGGGCTTCAAAGTGGATCCGGAACCCGGGCCCGTGGGTGGGTGCAGGTGGGGGCGGGGCCGGTGCGGGCGGCGCGGGGGCTGCCGCGCCCTCCTCCTGGAGATGGGCCAGCAGCGCTTCCTGGGCCTGCTGCTCCTTGGCCGGCAAGGGCTCGCTCCGCTGGGCGGCATAGATATGGCTTCGGATCAGATCCACGGCCTGAAGCAGATGCTCGACCAGATCCGGGGTCAGGGCGCGGTGCCCCTGGCGGACCGGTTCGAGGAAGCTCTCCAGCTGGTGGGTGAACGCGGCGATGGCGGGGAATCCGAAGGTTCCGGCATTGCCCTTGAGGGAGTGGGCGGCGCGGAACAGGGTGTGCAGATCCTCCGGTTCCACCGCCTGGAGGTCCATGGCCAGCAGCGTGGCCTCCATGCTGTCCGCCAGCTCGACCGCTTCCTCGAAGAAGGCGTTGCGGAACTGTTCCATGGGATCGGACATCACAGCACCTTGTTCACGACATCCAGCAGCTTTTCGGGACTGAAGGGTTTCACGATCCAGCCGGTGGCGCCGGCCTCTTTGCCCTTCTGCTTCATGTCCAGACCGGACTCTGTGGTGAGCACGAGGATGGGGGTGAACCGGAACTCGGGCAGGGCGCGCAGGCGCTGCACCAGGGTGATGCCATCCATGCGGGGCATGTTCACATCCGTGATGACCAGCGACAGCTTCTGGCCCCGGGCGCGCTCCAGGGCTTCCAGGCCGTCCCCCGCCTCCAGGATGTCGAAGCCGGCTCCCTTCAGGGTGAAGCCGATCATCTGCCGCATGGTGCTCGAATCGTCCACGGTGAGGATGGTCTTGCCCATGGCGGTCACTCCCGTCAAAAAAGGTCTACGTCGCCGGCGGCCAGGGAATCCCGCTTGACGGCTTTGAAGCGGATCTGCGCGGCCTCGACGGAGGCCAGATCCGCCAGCAGGGTCTGGAGGGCCGTGCCTTCGTCTTCCCCCCGGTCGAGGCCGGCTTCGAGGGCCTTCCAGGCGGTGGCCTGCTCCTGGAGGTTCCCCAGTTCCTGCTGGCAGGCCTGGAGGGTCTGGTGCACCAGATCCTCGAACTGGAGGCTGCGCACCACATGGCCGACCTGCTCTTCGATCTGCCGGGCGTTGACTTCCATCTCGGCCACCCGATCGCGCACCTTCCGGGTGCTTTCATCCAGGGCCTGGATGAGGGATTCGGAGTCGCCCCGGGACTGGATGGCGATGTTCAAATCCTTGCTCGCGATGGCCTGTACCTGGCTATCCGTGCGGATCAGGGCTTCCCGGGTGCCCTGGATCTGCTCCTGGATGGTGGCGCTCAGCGCCGTGCTGTGGTCCGCCAGCTTGGACACTTCCCCGGCCACCACCGCGAAGCCCGCGCCGAACTTCCGGGCGTGGGCGGCCTCGATGGTGGCGTTGAGGGCCAGGAGGTGGGTCTGCCCTGCGATGTCGCCCAGTTCCTGGAGCATGCCCTCCATGCGGTCCGAACGGGTGCGGATGTCCTCGACTTCTTCTACCAGTTGCATGGAGGATTTGGAGATCTCGAGCATGTTGCCCACAAAGGCATCGAGGGTGCCGATGATGCTGGCCGACAGGGTGGCGGTGGCTTCGGTGGAATCCATATTCTTGCCGGTGATGCGCATGGCATCCTGCACCGAAAGGGCCAGATGGTGCTGGGCCTGCACCCGCGCACTCAGCGTTCTCAACGCTTGTTCCAGGGTCTGGGCCGCTTCGCCCACCAGGCTGTCCACCTGGCCCAGCTCCGAGTGGAGGAAGGCCACCTGGCCCTCAAGCATGAGGGCTTCCCGCTGCGCGATCTGGCGCACCAGCGACCGGTGAGGCGCCGCGACTTCCCCGGTCTGCGCTTCTTCGACCGAGGGCTTCCGCAAGGTCCATGCGGTCATGGCTGGCGCTCCAGAAGGGCGGCCAATCCGAGGGGCCGGAACCGTTCTGTCCACTCGGCCTTGAGACCGGTCAGCGACAGCGTCGCGCCCTGGGCCTTGGCCTGGCGCTCCAGGGCCAGCAGCAGCTGGAGGCCCGATAGATCCAGATCGCCAATACCGGAGAGATCCAGCATCAGCGGGCCCTGATGACCGGCGAGGCGGATCCGGAGCGCCTCGAACTGTTCCTGGATGCTGAACAGATCGAGATCCCCCTGAAGGGCGAATGGGGCGGGTGAGGGTTTCTTGGGCATGGGCATCAAGGGGCGGCGGCCTCGATGGAGTGCAACTCTCCATCGGACAGAAGGCGGTCGAGGTCAAGGAGGATCAGCATGGATTCGCCGCCCTGGGCAGAGGGTTGGGTGGCCAGGCCCGCGATGAACTCTCGCCCGAGTTGGGCCTGGCCGCCCAGTTCAGGGGGTGGCTTGATGGCCGATCCATCCAGATCCACCACATCCGACACGGCATCCACTCGGATGCCCAGGGTGCGGCTCAGCACCTCGACGATGATGATCACCGGGCGCCCGCCCTCGGGCGGATCCCCGAGGGAGAACCGCTGGCGGAGATCCAGAATGGGCACAATGGCTCCGCGCAGGTTGATGACGCCCGGCATGTAAGGCGGAGACTTGGGAATGCGGGTGATGATGGCTTCGGCCTGGATTTCCCGGACCTTGAGGATGGGAATGCCATAGGCTTCGCCGGCCAGGGCGAAACACAAAACCTGGCTGAGCGTCTGAGCAGCGGATGGAAGGTTGGACATGGCCTCTCCTGAGTGGCTGCCTGGGTGCTAGAAGGATTCCCAGCTGCCGTCTTCATCATCCTTGGGGGTGGGCACGGGGGGCTTCGTGGCGGACAACTCTGGGCGGGCGGCAGGTCGCTTGAGCACGGGAGCATGGGCCGCCGGGGCCTTCCTCGGGGCCGGAGCGGTGGCATGGGTCACGGTGGTGTGCTGGGGCTTGGCCTGGCCCCGGCGGACTTCCACCCCCGTCTTGAATCGGGCTACGACCTCGGTGAGGGCGTGGGCCTGGGCATCCAGGGATTCCGCGGCGGCGGCGGCCTCCTCCACCAGAGCGGCGTTCTGCTGCGTCACTTCATCCATCTGCACCACGGCCTTGTTGATCTCGTTCAGGGCGGTGCTCTGCTCCTGGGTGGCGCCCGCGATCTCCTCCACCAGGCTGGTGGCCCGCTGCACGTTGGTGACCACCTCCTGGATGGTCTCCCCGGCGTGGGCGGCGACCTTGGTGCCGTCCTGAGACTTGGCCACGCTCTCGCGGATGAGCCCCTTGATCTCCTTGGCCGCATCGGCGCTGCGCTTGGCGAGATTGCGCACTTCGGCGGCCACCACGGCGAAGCCACGGCCCTGCTCGCCGGCCCGCGCGGCCTCCACGGCGGCGTTCAGGGCCAGCAGGTTGGTCTGGAAGGCGATCTCATCCACCACGCCGATGATCTCGTTGATCTTGGCGGAACTCTGGTTGATGGCCTCCATGGCGGAGATGACCTGGCCCACGGCTTCGCCGCCCTCCTGGGCCACCTTGCGGGCCCGGCCGGCTTCCTGGTTGGCGGAGCGGGCGTTGTCGGCGGTCTGGTTCACGTTGGAGGTAATCTCCTCCATGCTGCTGGCGGTCTCCTCCAGGCTGGCGGCCTGTTCCTCGGTCCGACGGCTGAGATCCTGGTTGCCCATGGAGATCTCGCCCGATGCGGTGGAGATGGCCTGGGCGCTCTCCTGGATCTGCAACACCATTTCGCGCAGCCCCTCGTTCGTCTCGTTGAGGATGCGGCCCAGGGTGCCAAGTTCATCCTTGGATCGCACCGCCACCCGCTGGGTGAGATCCCCCTGGGCTACGGTCTCGATCACATCCCCCACGGCCTTCAGGGGCTGGGTGATGCTGCGGGTGGTGAGATAGGCCAGCACTGCGCCGAGGATGAGGGCCAGCACGGTGCCGGTCACCATCATCATCAGGGCGCTCTGATAGGCCGCCTGGGCTTCGGCGTACTTCGCCTGCATGTTCTGGTTGTAGTACTGAACGGATTTGGCGAGTTCATCCTGCCATGCCTGTTCGTTGCCGCGGGCCTCGCCCAGCATGAGCTTGGCAGCATCCTGGTTTTTGCCGGCCTGGGCCAGGGCCATCACCTGACCGTTGGAGGCGCGGGCCTTGGCCTTGGCTGTTTCGATCTCCGCGAAGAGATCCTTGCCACGTTGGGACTCCTGGCTGGCCTCCAGTTTCTTGGAGGTCTCATCGTAGGAGGCGCGGGCCTTGGCGATGGCCTCCCGGGCGGTCTGCTGATCCGCTGCGTTGTTCAGGAGCAGGATCGTCCGCATCTCCCGTGAAATGGCGAATACCTGGTCGGTCATGTCACGCGCCATCTTGTCCTGCGCACTGTAGTGGGTGACGATCTGCTCCATGTTGCCGTCAACGGCTCCCATGCGGTTCAGGCCAATGCCTGCGACCACCATGAGCAGGGCCAGGATGATCCCGAAACCCAGGGCGAGACGGGTTCCGATCTTCAGGTTCGTGAGCATGGGGCCTCCAACTGGAAGGGACTGTGGGGAAGGGATTCCATACCGATGCCATCGGCGGATGGTGCCGGGATCAAACAAATGTTCGTTCGTGTGTGACATTGATCACAGGTGGGTCAAATAGTTGTTGAATCCAACATTAACGATGTCTGAAAACCGGTTGGAGCCTCAATACAGCCAGCCGGATTAATGGCCTGCTGGCCCTGCCAGAACTCCTGCTCGCCGCCTTTCTGGCCGAAAGATTTTGGAGTGGACCACCGGGGCCCTAATGTCAAACCTCTTCCAGCCTGATCCTCCAACCCCTGTCGTCCGTAGCTGGGGGCGGGTGTCTTCGATCCGGTCCGCCTGGGTGGTCCTGGCGCTCTGCCTGGTGATCCTCGGGGGGGGCGGTTTCCTCCTGCAACGGCAGATTCGGAGCGCGCGTCGGGAAGCGCGGCAGGAACTGGCCACCATCGCCGACCTGAAGACCTCGCAGATCGCGGCCTGGTATGTCAGTCGCGAACACTTCGCGGACCGGATCCAGCACAACCGGATCCTGCAGGATCAGTTCCTGCGGATCCTGGATGGCACAGCCACTCCGCAAACAAGGACCGACTTGGAAGCCTGGCTGGAGGATCTGCAGGCCGACGGCTACCAGCAGGTGGCGCTGTTCGGCCGCAGTGGCCAGGTGTTCCTGCGGGCGCCGAAGGCCGCGAAGTCCATCGTGTGGGATGCGACCGATCCGGATTTCCAGAAGGCCCTGGCTGTGGGACACGTTCTGATCCAGCGGCTGCACCGGGATGCGGCCGATCCGAACAGCCACTTGAGCGTGTGGGTGCCCGTGACCCAGCGAAAGGGCGGTACGCCGGTAGGCCTGCTGCTGCTCCAGGTGGATGTTTCTCCGTTCCTGGCGCCCTACCTGGCCACTTGGCCCCACACCAGCCCTACGGCTGAAACCCAGCTGGTGGAGCGGATCGGCAATGATGCGGTCTATCTGAACGATCAGCGCTTTCAGCCCGGAACGGCATTGACGCTGCGGATCCCCATCGAGGGCCATGCGGACCATCCGGCCGTCATGGCGGTGCTGGGCCGGGAGGGCCTGGTCACGGGCCGCGACTACCGGAATGTGCCCGTGCTGGCGGTGCTCCGCAAGATTCCGGGCACCCCATGGTCCCTGGTCGCCAAGGTGGATCAATCCGAGATCTATCGTTCCGCGCGCCAGGAGAGCTGGACCGGAGCCCTCATCCTGCTGATGATGGCGGGGCTGGTGGCAAGCGGTTCCGCGCTCCTCTTCCGCCAGCGTGCCCTGAACGAGGCCCGCGAGCTGCTTCAGCTCGAACAGGAAGCCAAGGCCTCCAATGAGCGGTACCGCCTTCTGATGGAGCGGGCCAACGACATCATCCTGGTGCTGGGCCGGGAGGGCCGCATCCTGGAGGCCAACGCCCAGGCCGTGGCGGCCTACGGGTACTCCCATGAGGAACTGCTGCGTCTAACCATCCTGGATCTCCGGGAACCTGAAACCCGGGAGATAGCTGCGCTTCAATTGGCGCGGGTCCAGAAGGGGGAAGCCCTGCGCTTCGATGCGCTGCACCGCCGGGCCGATGGCGCCGTGTTCCCGGTGGAGGTCTCGTCCACGCGGATTCCCATGGGTGAGGATGCGGCCCTGTTGAGCTTCATCCGCGACATCACTGAGCGGAAGGCGCAGGAAGACGCTCTGGAGCGCATGACCCGGCTCTATGCGGCGCTGAGCCAGGTGAACCAGGCCATCGTGTGGTCCAAGGATCGGCAGGCCCTGCTGGACAAGATCTGCGAAGTGATGGTCGTCTTCGGGACGTTCAGCATGGCCTGGATCGGGTGGGATGATCCCGGAACCCATCAGGTGCGCGTGGAGGCGCACTATGGAGACCGCTGGGGCATCCTCGACCGGGTGACGGTCCGCAGCGATGACACCCCGGAAGGCCGCGGCCCCCTGGGGACCGCCCTCCGGGAAGGACATCCCTGCCTGCTGAACGACTACCAGGGCGCGTCCGAATCGGCCCCCTGGCGCCAGGAGTTGCAGGCCTCGGGACTGGCTTCGATGGCGGCCTTCCCGATCCGGCAGGGCGGCGCGGTGGTGGGGGGGCTCGCCGTCTATGCCACAGGGAAGGACTTTTTCGGCCCCCATGAGGCTGCGCTGCTGGAAGAGGCCGCCGGAGATGTCTCTTTCGCCCTGGATCACCTGGCCAGTGAGGCGAAGCGCCTGGAGGCGGAGACGGCCCTGTGCGAACAGGAGCGCTTCCTGCGCGAGGCGGAGGAGGCGGGCGGCGTCGGTTGCTACACCTGGAATCTTCCAACCGACCGGTGGATTGCCACGCCCGCCCTGGAACGCATCTTCGGCATCGGGCCCGACCATCCGCGGGATCTCGCGGGGTGGCTGGCGCTGGTAGAGCCTTCCCATCGGGAGGCCCTGCGCGCCCATGTGGACGAACGCCTGGCGCAGCATGGCCCCTTCGATTATGAGTACCCCATCCGCCGTCCCCTGGATGGGCAGCTCCTCTGGCTTCGCGGCACGGGTGAATTCCGCTGGGATGAGGCCGGTCAGCCTCTGGCGCTCACGGGCGTCATTCGCGATGTCACCGACCGGAAGGTCCGCGAGCTGGAACTGGCGCGGACCAACCGCCTCTACGCTGCCCTCAGCCAGGTGAACCAGGCCATCGTGTGGGCGAAGGACCGCCAGGATCTGCTGGACCGGGTCTGCCGCGTCCTGGTCGAACAAGGTGCCTTCAGCATGGCCTGGATCGGCTGGGAGGATCCAGCGATCCAGCGGGTACGGGTTTCCGCTTCCTTCGGGGATGCCCGCGGGATGCTGGACCGCGTGGTGGTGCGCACGGACGCTTCCCCCGAAGGGCGCGGGGCTGTGGGCCCGGCCATCACCCAGGGGCGTCCCTCAGTATTCAATGATCTCTTGGGAGATCCGCGTTCCGCGCCCTGGCAGGCGGAGCTAGCCGAGTCCGGGTTTGCGTCCATGGCGGCCTTCCCGGTCCAGGAAGGCGGGGCGACCCGGGGGGCCATTGCCGTCTATGCCGCCGAGAAGGATTTCTTCGCCGCGCCTGAAGTGGCGCTTCTGGAAGAGGTGGCGAGGGATCTTTCCTTCGCCCTGGACCACCTGGCCAGCGAGGCCGAGCGGCGCGCCGCAGAAACGGCGCTGCAGGCTTCCGAGGACAAGTTCTCGAAGGCCTTCCATGCCAGTCCCGACAGCGTGGCCATCAACCGGGTGTCGGATGGCGTCTACCTGGATGTCAACGAGGGCTTCCAGGCCATGCTTGGCTATACCCTCGAGGAATCTCTGGGGCGCTCCTCCCGGAGCGGGGGACTTGATGTCTGGGCGCGGACCAGTGATCTGGAATGTCTTCAGGAAGGCCTGAAGCAGGAAGGCCGGGTCATGGGCCTGGAGGCTCTGTTCCGCCGCAAGGACGGTTCCATTCTCACGGGCCTCATGTCAGCCAGCCTCATGGAGGTGGGAGGCGAGCCCTGCTCGCTCACCATTACCCGCGACATCACCGATCGCAAGCTCCAGGAGCAGAAGCTGGAGCGCATGACCCAGCTCTACGCGGCCCTCAGCCAGGTGAACCAAGCCATCGTGTGGTCCAAGGGGCAGCAGGAGCTTCTGGAGAAGATCTGCGAAGTGATGGTCGTTTTCGGGAAGTTCAGCATGGCGTGGATCGGCGAAAACGATCCTGCCACCGTCACGGTGCGGCAGGTCGCGACCTACGGCGATGCGCACGGATACTTGGATTCCCTCCAGGTGCGCAGCGATGACACACCCATGGGCCGGGGCCCCACGGGCATCGCCATCCGGGAAGAACGCGCCTGCATCATGAATGCTTTCCTGGAGGAATCCCGGACCCAGCCCTGGCACCAGCATGCCACCCGTTGCGGTTATGCGGCTTCGGCGGCCTTCCCCATCCGGCGGGAGGGTCAGATCTGGGGCGCGCTCACGGTCTATGCTCCCGTCGAGGGGTTCTTCGGCGAACATGAAGCGGCCCTGCTGGAAGAGGCCGCCATGGACATCTCGTTCGCCATGGACCACATGGCGGGGGAGGCCCGGCGCCGGGAAGCGGAAGCGGCCCAGGCCCGCCTGCTGGACATTATCGAATCCAGCCTGAACGAGATCTACATCTTCGATGCGGAGACCCTGCGGTTCGAGTACGTCAACCGCGGCGCCCAACGCAACCTCGGCTACTCCATGGAATCCCTGCGGAACATGACGGCCGTGGAGTTGAAGCCTGAGTTCACGGAGACGACCTTCCGTGAGGCGATCGCCCCGCTTTTGGATCATGAGCAAGAGCACCTGGTGTTCGAGACGCTGAACCAGCGGGCCGATGGCAGCCGGTATCCCGTGGAGGTGCACCTCCAGCTGGTGGAGCAGGAGGGCGTACGGCGCTTCCTGGCGGTGATCCTGGACATCACGGAGCGGCGGCGCGCCGAGGATGAGCGCCGGGAACTCGAAGTCCAACTTCTCCAGACCCAGAAACTCGAAAGCCTGGGCGCCCTCGCGGGGGGGCTGGCCCACGACATGAACAATGTGCTGGGCGCCGTTCTCGGCGTGGCCTCCACCCTGCGCGAGAAACAGGGGGAATCCGGGCCGGACGGAAAGCCGCTCGACACCATCATCCAGGCCTGTATGCGGGGCCGTGGTGTGGTCAAAAGCCTCCTCTATTTCGCCCGCAAGGATCTCCAGGAAGAACGGCCCATTGACCTGAACGCCCTGGTGCAGGAGATGGTCCAGCTCCTGGGCCAGACCACCCTGAAGCGCATCCAGCTCGAGATGAACCTCCAGGAGGGTCTCGCCCAGGTGCGCGGTGATGGCGGCGCGCTGAATCACGCCCTGATGAACCTCTGCGTCAACGCCCTGGATGCCATGCCCGAGGGCGGGAGCCTTCAGATCACAACGGCCGCCGTGCCGGATGGCGGTGTGGACCTGCGGGTCAAGGACACGGGTGTGGGCATGCTTCCGGCCGTGCTCGCCCGGTGCATGGAACCCTTCTACACCACCAAGCCCCGGGGCAAGGGCACGGGGCTGGGACTGCCCATGGTCCAGAGCACCATGCAGGCCCATGATGGCCGCTTCGAACTCCGGAGTGCTCCTGGCGAGGGCACCGAGGCCATCCTGCATTTCCCTCCCGCGCGCCTGCTGGCTCCCGCCGTGCCGGAATCACCTGTGGCGGAGTTACGGGCCGCGACGTCTGCCAGTCTCGACATCCTGCTGGTGGACGACGATGACCTGGTGCGCGATTCGGTGCAGGAGCTGCTGGGCCTCCTGGGCCACCACTGCATCGCCGTTCCAGGCGGCCAGGAGGCCCTGGACCTCCTGGAATCGGGCCAGAAGGTGGACCTTGTCATTCTCGACATGAACATGCCCGGCATGAGCGGGGCCCAAGCCCTGCCGAGGATCCTGGCCCTGCGCTCCGGGCTGCCGGTGATCCTGGCCACCGGCTACAGCAGCGAAGATTTGGCTCCCATCATGGCGGGCCGCAGCCATGTCCAGTCCATCTCGAAACCCTTCAGTGTCCTCGAGCTCAAGGCGCGGATCGAATCCCTGGCCAACCAGGGTCTGTCCTGAGGCATTCCTGACCGGGACGTTATTCATGCATTCTCCGGAGCCTGACGAGAAGGAGTCCGAGGACATCCAAGGAGAATCCCATGCCCATCGCCATCTGGAGCAGCCGCTTCGAGACGGGAATCCCCATCATTGACCAGCAGCACCAGGCCCTCTTCGAGGCCGTCAACAAGCTGGCGGATTCCTTCAAGAACGGTACCGCTTCGGCCCAGGTGAAGGCCAGCATGGATTTCCTCGTGAAGTACACGGTGGAGCACTTCCAGACCGAAGAGAAGTTCATGAAGGAGATGGGCTACCCCAAGCTCAGCTCCCACATGGCTGAACACGCCCAACTGGTGGCGAAGGCCAAGGACCTGCAGGCCCGGCTCGCCGAGGGGAAGCCTGTGACGGTCGAGGTGACTTCCTTCCTGGCGGACTGGCTGAAGCACCACATCAACGAAGTGGATATGGGCTACGTGGAATTCGCCAAGGCCAAGGCCCGCGAGAAAGCCTGACAGGCCCCACCCCAACTGGAGGCAGGCCATGGCCCGGATCGCGGTGCTCGATGACAGCAGGTTCATGCGGACCCTCGTGACCAAGATGCTCGAAGAGGGGGGGCACGAGGCCGTGTCCTGCGAGGAGTCCAGCCTCTCGGGCATCCAGGATCGCCTCCAGGCCCTGGCCCCTGATCTGGTGCTCACGGACTACCAGATGCCCGGCTGCAATGGGCTCACCGTGGCCCGGATTGCGCACCAGCAGCGGGCGGACCTCCCGGTGCTGCTGCTCACCGCCACCCACGACCCCGCCATCGAGGAGGCGCTCCTCAAGCAGCAGCCGCTCTCGATCCTCCACAAGCCGGTCGAAGGAACGGAACTCCTGGCCGCCGTCACGCGCATGCTGGGGTAGGATCGGCCCTGGATCCTTGACGGGGGACAGCCATGGCGGTGAAGGCACTGGATGGATTGGCGGAAGATGCGCTCCGGGCGTTCCTGGCCTGGAGCCCCTCATCCAGGCTGGCCCGCCGCCAGCTTCTGCATGGGTGGTCCGAGCAGCTGGCGCTGGTGAAGGATGATCTCGCCCAGTGGATGACCCGGGAGACGGGCAAACCCATCACCCTGGCCCGGGGCGAAGTGGCGCGCGCCGAGAGCACCCTTCAGGCCACGATCGAGGCGCTGGGGACGTTTGGCGAAGAGGCCGTGCCCTACGACCTGATGGCCGGGGCGGAGGGCTGCCGGGCCGTGCTGCGGCGCTTCCCGGTGGGGCCGGTGCTGGCGATCACGCCCTTCAACTTCCCGGTGAACCTGGCCATGCACAAGCTGGCTCCGGCCCTGGGCGCCGGATGCAGCGTGCTCTGGAAACCCTGCCCCCAGGCGCCACGGACTTCGCGGCTGCTGTGGGAGAGTTTCGAAGCGGCCCGCATCGCCGTGGCCGCGCCGGTCCGCCTGCTCCAGCTCGCGCCGCCGGATCCGGCCGAGGCGGAACTGCTGGCGCAGGATCCCCGCATCGCCGTGGTCAGCTTCACGGGGTCCGAGCGGGTGGGCCGCCATCTCGAGCGCCTGCTCGTCGGGAAGCGGCTCCTGCTGGAACTGGGCGGTAATGCCGCCGTGGTGGTGGATGAGGGGGTGGATGCGGCCCAGGTGGCGCGCCAGCTCGCGCCCGCGGCCGTGGCCGGCGCGGGCCAGAGCTGCTCCAAGGCCCAGCGCTTCTACATCCACCGGAACCTGTGGGAAGCCTTCGTTCCAGCGTTCGTGGATGCCGTGAAAGCCTTGCCCGTGGGTGATCCCATGGATCCAGCGACGGTGGTGGGGCCCCTCATTGACGAGGCCACTGCCCTTCGGGTGGACGAAGGCCTGGACCGCGCCGTCGCCGGCGGGGCCACGGTGCTTCTGCGCGGGAAGCGCCAGGGCGCCCTGCTGCCCCCCGCCATCCTCGCGGAGGTGCCGGAGGAGGATCCGTTCGTGTGCGAGGAAGTCTTCTCGCCGCTTTCGCTGCTCGTCCCCGTGGCCACCTTCGAGGAAGGCCTCGGGCGGGCGGCGGCCACCCGCTTCGGCCTGCGCGCCAGCGCCTACAGCCGCGACCAGCGCCACCTCCGCCTCGCGGAGTCCAGGCTGCGGGCCGGCGGTGTGCTCCTGAACCTCCCGCCCACCTTCCGCCTGGATGCCGCGCCCTTCGGTGGCGTGGCCGCCAGCGGCAACGGCTTCGAGGGGCCCCGCTGGGCACTGGAAAGTTTCACCGAGGGCCGTTTGATCGTCGAAGGTCCAGCCCTCTAGCCGCCGAGGCCAGCCATGACCCTGCCCATTCCCTTCTCGCCCGGCGACCTAGTCGTGGCGGTGCTGCATTCGCCCCGCGAGCGCCTGTGGGGGCGCCTGCTCGGCCTCGAGGCATCCGGCATCGCCTTGCGGGGTCTGGACCTCGCCTCCTGGGAGGAGGTGCTCCGGCTGGCCCGCAGCGGTGACCACGACCAGATCGCCCTGGGTACCCGGTTCCTGCCCATGCACCGCCTCGAAGTGCTCTACCTGGATGAGCTCAGTTCCGGCGTGCCCAGCCTGGGCGAGACCTTCCGTGATCGCACCGGGCTGG
This sequence comes from Acidobacteriota bacterium, assembly GCA_021794095.1. Taxonomy (GTDB): domain Bacteria; phylum Acidobacteriota; class Holophagae; order Holophagales; family Holophagaceae; genus Geothrix. The sequence goes on from JAJYRN010000012.1 coordinate 49,857, forward strand.
AGCCCGGCCATTTCCTCGGGGGCGACCCCGAAACCCGCTGATGGAGTTCCCATGACCCATGCCAACCACATCTTCTGGATGGACCGTTTCCGCGAGCGGGCCCGGACGCTGAAACATCCGGTCGTGCTGCCCGAGGGCCGGGATGACCGCACGCTCCAGGCCGCCCGCCTCCTGGTGGACCAGGGGCTCTGCTGCCTGACCGTGCTGGGGGATCCGGACGACATGACCCGCCGGGCCAAGGCCCTGGGTTTCACCCTCGACGGCATGGCCCTGGTGGATCCCGCCAGCAGTCCGAAGCGACCGGAGTTCGCAGGAATCTTCTTCGAGCGCCGGAAGGCCAAGGGCGTCACCGAGGCCCAGGCCCTGGAAGCCGCCGGGAACCCCCTCTGGTTCGGCGCCCTGATGGTGCAGTCCGGCCAGGCCCACGGCATGGTGGCCGGGGCGCTCAACACCACGGGGGAGACGGTGCGGGCCTGCCTCCAGTGCATCGGCGCGGCGCCCGGCATCCAGACCGTGTCCAGCTTCTTCCTGATGATCCACCCCGATGCGGCCTTCGGTGAGCGGGGGGCCATGATCTTCGCGGATTGCGCCGTGGTGCCCGATCCCACGCCGGAGCAGCTGGCCGACATCGCCCTGGCCGCGGCCGGCAATGCCCGCCGCCTGCTGGATGCGGAGCCCCGCGTGGCCCTCCTCAGTTTCTCCACCCGGGGCTCGGCGGAGCATCCCTGCGTGGACAAGGTGCGCCAGGCGCTGTCCATCCTGCGGGACAAGGCGCCGGACCTGGCGGTGGATGGCGAACTGCAGGCGGATGCGGCCCTGATGCCCTCCGTGGGCCAGCGGAAGGCTCCGGGCTCGGCCGTGGCGGGGCGGGCCAATGTGCTGGTCTTCCCGGATCTCGATGCCGGGAACATCTCGTACAAGATCGCCGAACGCCTGGGCGGGTGCGCGGCCATCGGGCCCTTTCTCCAGGGCCTGGCCAAGCCGGCCAACGACCTCAGCCGCGGCTGCAGCGCCCAGGACATCGCCGATACGGTGGTGCTGACGGCCCTCCAGTGAAGCGCCTGGCGCTCTTCATCTCCGGGACCGGCGGCAATGCCATGAACCTTGTAGCCGCGTGCCGCGATGGGCGCGTGCCCGCGCGGCCGGTGGTGGGCGTGGCGTCCACCGCCAAGGCGGGTGGTATCGCCCGTCTCCGGGCCGAGGGCGTGCCGGTCGCCGTCGTGGCGCGCAAAGACTTCGACTCCGATGAGGCCTATTCCGATGCCTGCTACCAGGCCGCCGAAGCGGCGGGAGCCGAGGTCGTATGCCTCTGCGGCTGGCTGAAGAAGCTGGAGGTGCCCCGCCGCTGGGAGGGCCGCATCCTGAACATCCACCCCGGACTGCTGCCCCGGTTCGGCGGGCCCGGGATGTACGGCATGCACGTCCACCGGGCGGTGCTGGCGGCGGGCGCGGCCGAATCCGGCGCCACGGTGCACCTGGTGGATGCCGAGTACGACCACGGCCGCATCCTGGCCCAGGCCCGGGTTCCCGTGCTTCCGGGCGACACCCCGGAGGAACTGCAACAGCGCGTCTATGCCGCCGAGATGGACCTCTATCCCAAGGCCCTGGCCGCCTTCCTGCGGGAAGGGGCCTCGCGCCTTACACTGGAACCATGATCCCTCTCCTGACCGCCGACGAGATGCGGACTGCCGAGCGGCAGGCCATCGAGGTCTGGGGGGTTTCCTCCCTCGTACTGCAGGAGCACGCGGCCCTGGGCGCCCTCGCGCTGCTGCCTCTGGGCGAGCCGCTGAACGTGCTCGCCGGGCCCGGCAACAACGGGGGCGATGCCCTGGCCCTCGCGCGATTGGCGAGACTGGAAGGTCGGCAGGTCCGCGTCTGGGCCCTGGCCGATCCCGCCGGTTGGCAGGGGGATGCCGCCCATCAGGCCCACCTCTGGCAGGGGCTGGGCGGGACCATCGAGCGCGCCGCGGAGCCAGCCCTGGAGGTTCGTGCCTGGCGGGGCTGGGTCGTGGATGGGCTGTTCGGTCTCGGCAGCCGGCGTCCTCTGGAGGGTGAGGCCGAGGCCTGGGCGCGGGCGTTGAATGCTTCCCCTCTACCGGTGCTGGCTCTGGATCTGCCCTCGGGCCTGGATCCCAGCCGTGCCGAAGTGCCCGGCGAGGTGATCCGGGCCACGCGCACCGCCTGCTTCGGGGCCCGCAAGATCTGCCACGGACTGCTGCCCGCGCGGAGCTGGTGCGGGGAGATCACCCTGGTGCCCATTCCGCTCGACCATGCGCCGGAGGCCCATCTCCACCTTCTGGATCGTCCCCGGCTGGAACCCCGCACCTGGGATGCCCACAAAGGCAGCTTCGGCCACCTGGGCATCCGGGCCGGCAGCCTGGGCATGAGCGGAGCCGCCGTTCTGGCCGCGAAGGGGGCGCTTCGCGTGGGGGCCGGTCTGGTGACGATCCTGTGCGAACCCGAGGTCCGGGCGGAGATCGCGGCCCAGATTCCCGAGGCCATGGTGCGCCCCTGGCAGGGGTCCGTGCCGGAAGGCATTGACGTACTCCTGGCCGGCCCCGGCGGCATCACCCAGGTGCCGGACTGGGAGGGCCCCCTCGTGCTGGATGCCTCGGCCCTGGGGCCGGGCGAAGGTCCACGGTGGATGGACCGCCCCGGCACGGCCATCACGCCCCATCCCGGCGAGTTCGCCCGGCTCTTCGGCTTGTCCCGGCCCCTGCTCATGGACGAGCGGCTGGCCCAGGCCCGCCAGGTGGCGGTGGGGCGACCCGGTGTGCTGCTCCTGAAAGGGGCCCAGAGCGTGGTGGCTGGCGGAGGTCTGGATGATCTCTGGATCAATCCCACCGGGCATCCGGGCCTGGCCACGGGGGGCAGTGGCGATCTGCTGGCCGGCATGGTGGCCGGATTCCGCGCCCAGGGCCTGCCCATGCGCCAGGCCGTGGCCACCGCCGCCTGGTTCCACGGGGCCGCTGCCGATCGCTTGCCGGGCCCCGGCCTGCTGCCGTCGGATCTCGTTGCCGTCCTGCCGGAGCTTCTGCGTGCCTGACCGATTCCTGGCCGACGAGGCCGCCACCGAGTCCCTGGGCGAGGAACTGGCCCGCCACACACCGCCCGGCGGAACCTGGCTCCTGCATGGAGCGCTGGGCGCGGGCAAGACCACCTGGACACGGGGCTTCCTGAAGGGGCTGGGCGGCGATCCCGATGAGGCCGCCTCCCCCACCTATGCCGTCCTCCATCGCTATGCCACGCCCTCCGGCCACCTGTTCCACCTGGACCTCTACCGGCCCGGACCCAACGGGGCCTGGACCCTCGGCCTTGAGGAGCAACTGGGACCGGAGGACCGCCTGGTCGTGGAGTGGGCGGGTCCGGAGGGACCATGGCCCACGGACTGGGTGGGCGAGCTGACCCTGAGCCCGGAAGGGGCTGGGCGGCGGGCGGAATGGACAGGCCCTGGCCAGTCTCTCGCCCCATGATGGCGGCATGAGCCTCCCGCTGCTTACCGTCCTGCTCGCGGCCCTGGCCGTCGCCTTCGCCGCCTGGGCGGCCCTGCGCCGGACCCCGCTCGATCCGGTGGCCCTCGAGGCCCTTCGGCGCCAGCAGGAGGAACGGGCAGCCCGGGGCCGGACCGAGCTCCAGCAGGCCCTCAGCCTCCACATCGAGCCGGTGCGTTCCGAGCTGGCCCAGGCCCGCACAGCCCGGGCCCAGGCCCAGGAGCAACAGCTCCGCCTCCAGGCGGAGAAACTCGCCGAAGGCTTCCAGGCCCTTGGCGCCAGCCTCCAGGAAGCGCTCCGCCAGGCCCGGGCCGAGCAGGGGAGCCAGCTCCTCCAGGTCCAGCAGCAGGTCCAGCAGCGCCTGGAAGCCCTCCAGCTATCCAACGAGGCCCGCCTGGAGCAGATGCGCCGTACCGTGGACGAGCAGCTCCACGCGGCCCTGGAGAAGCGGCTGGGCGAGAGCTTCAGCCTGGTGGCTGAGCGCCTGGAGCAGGTCCAGCGGGGCCTGGGAGAGATGCAGACCCTGGCCCAGGATGTGGGCGGCCTCAAGCGGGCCCTGACCAACGTGAAGACCCGCGGGGTTCTAGGCGAGGCCCAGCTGGGCGCCCTGCTGGAGCAGTACCTGGCGCCGGGCCAGTACGCCGCCAATGTGAAGATCCGCCCCCGGGCCAACGAGATGGTGGAATATGCGGTGAAGCTGCCCGGGCCCGAGGAGGGCGGCACCGTGTGGCTCCCCATTGATGCCAAGTTCCCCATCGAGGACTACCAGCGCCTCATGGAAGCTTACGAGATCGGGGATCTGGTGGCCGTGGAGACGGCAGGCAAGGCCCTGGAGGCCCGCCTGCTTTCCCAGGCGCGGGACATCCGGGACAAGTACCTTGCGCCGCCCTACAGCACGGATTTCGCGCTGCTGTTCCTGCCCTTCGAGGGGCTCTATGCGGAGGCCCTGCGCCGGCCCGGGCTGCTGGAGCGGCTCCAGCGGGACTGCAAGGTCACGTTCGTGGGCCCCACCACCCTGACCGCCTTTCTCAACAGCCTCCAGGTGGGCTTCCGCACCCTGGCCATCAGCAAGCGGAGCAGCGAAGTCTGGAAACTCCTGGGCCAGGTGAAGACGGAATTCGGCACGTTCGGGGGCGCCCTGGAAGCCGTGCAGAGGAAGCTCGAGGAAGCGGGCACCAAGCTGGGTGAGGTCTACAGGGGCAAGGACCGGATGGAAAAACGTCTGGCGGGGGTGGAAGCCCTGCCGGAGGACGCGCCCAGCCCGGCGGTGCTGAAGATGGACGAATAAAATTCTTCACAATTCCCAACGGCGTCCTAGGATGCGGGCAGAACCCGGGGGGCCGAATGCACAAGGGGCGGGAGCGGTTGGGCAGCAGCGAAGTCATTGCCGTGGACCGCAACTACGTCCCGATGCAGGAAGTGAGCCGCCGCCGGGCCCTCTGCGCCGTGGTGGCGGGCCGGGCCCATGTGTTGAATCCGGTCACCTTCGAGCGCCATGGGAACCTCGAGGGCAGGCTCGAACTCATCATCTTCCCCCACGCCCAGGCCTGCAGCGATTCCAAGCTGCTGCTGGGCCGCCTGGAGCGCCGGGTGCTCAAGCGGGACCATTTCACCTGCCAGTACGAGGGCTGCCAGCGCAAGGCGACCACGGTGGACCATGTGGTGCCCCTCTGCCAGGGCGGCTCAACCACCTGGCAGAACCTGGTGGCCTGCTGCCTGGCCTGCAACCAGACGAAGGGCGGGCGGACGCCCGACCAGGCGGGCATGCGCCTGAAGAATCCTCCCAAGGGGCCTCGGGCCCACCTCTTCGAGCGGTTCGAGGAACTTCTGAAGCGGGCCAGCGCGGCTTGAACCCGGGGGTCTGAATGGTTTTTTGTGGGCATTTTATGCCCTAGTCAGGCCTTTCAAGGCTGCAAAATAGCCGCCGGTGGGACATCGGCAGCATCAACCGAAAAAGTTCCGCTAATAATTTTGTTTTTTAGAATGGATAAGCTTCAAATTTCAGTCTTTCGCTTTTTTCCGTAGCGTTCTAGGCTCCTAGGCAGGGAGGAACCCCCATGCCTACAGTGGATATCAATTCGCAGACCGGGAAGGACTTCGCCGGGGATGCGCTGCTGGTTCCGGTGTTTTCGGGACGTGAGCGTCACCGCCTGCCACTTGCCATCAGCAAGGTGGCGCGGCAGGTGATGGACGAGGGCGATTTCAAAGCGGACTATCTTGAAATTGTGCCGCTCCATCATCCCAATGGGGTGAAGGAGACCCGTTGGATGGTCCTGGTGGGCCTGGGCGAGGAAGAGAAAATCACCCTCAACAAGATCCGAAAGGCCGTGGGCGCCGCAGCCCGCTTCGCCCTCAAGAAGAAGTGGAAGCGCATCGGCATCCTCGCACCCTCCACGTCCACCCTTGAGCACGACGTGGTGCAGAGCGCCATCACCGAAGGCGCACTCCTCGCGAACTATGACCTCGTCACCTTCAAGGGCGGGAAATCGGAAGCCAAACAGTTCGAGTCGGTGGAGGTCTTCACCAACGGGGACGACACCCGCAAGGCCCGCCGGAAGCTCCCGATGATCGAGGCCGGCGTGGCCGCCTGCCACCGGGTGCGCGATCTCGCCAACACGCCCGCGGGCGATCTCTACCCTGAGGTTTTCGCGGATACGGCGGTGAAGCTCGCGAAACAGCACAAGCTCCACTGCGAGGTCATGGATGTGCCGGCCCTCGAGAAGGGCGGCTTCCGGGCCCTGCTGGCGGTGGGTCAGGGCAGCGTCCGGCCGCCCCGGCTGGTGAAGCTGGAGTACAAGCCCAAGGAGAAGCCCAAGAAGCACATCGTGCTCGTGGGCAAGGGTGTGTGTTTTGATTCCGGCGGCCTCTCCCTGAAGGATGCTTCCAACATGGAGACCATGAAGGACGACATGACCGGAGCCGCCATCGTGCTGGCGACCCTGGTGGCCTGCGCCCAGCTGGAAGCGCCCGTCCAGGTGACCGGCCTGATGGGCCTGGTGGAGAACATGCCTTCGGGCACCAGCTACAAGCCTGGGGATGTCCTCCGCACCCGCAGCGGCAAGACCGTGGAAGTGCTGAACACCGATGCCGAAGGCCGCCTCGTGCTGGCGGATCTGCTCCACTACGCGAATGAGCTCGGCGCCGACCACATCCTCGATCTCGCCACCCTGACCGGGGCGGCGATGGTGGCTATGGGCGATGCGGTTTCAGCGGTCATGGGCACGGACCAGCGGCTGGTGGACCGCCTGCTGGATGCGGGCAGCGCCGCGGGCGAGCACCTCTGGCAACTGCCCCTGGTGGAGGAATACGCCGAGCTGCTCAAGAGTCCCCTGGCCGATATCAAGAACATCTCTGGCACCCGCTGGGGGGGCACGATCACCGCCGGCCTCTTCCTGCGCGAGTTCGCGGGGGATGCCTCCTGGGCCCATGTGGATCTTTCCGGCAGCTGGTCCACCAAGGAGCGCGACTACCGCACCCATGGCTCCACCGGCGAAGGCCCCCGGTTCCTCCTGGAGTGGCTCATGGATTGACCTTTCCCGGGCCTCCCGCCGGGCACCTCAGCCGGGCGGGAGGCCCAGGAAGCGTCCAGGCTTCCGGTTGAAGGCCTTGAGGATCTCGATCCAGAGGCGGCGGCTGACGCGGCCATCGAGATCGCGGGAGAAGCCTCCAGGAACCAGCGAATCAGATTCTCCACCCGGGAATCGGGTGCGGTCACGGGCGACCGCAGGGTGACGCAGGGTGGCGTTGGACCGATCCTTGGAGGGGGGGGCGGAGGCCCTGATGACGGATCTTCGCAAGGCCCGGGAGGCCATGGTGCTGACCCAGATCGAGGCGCGGGGCGTTCGCGACCCACACGTGCTGTCGGCCATGAGGGAAGTTCCCCGGCACCGCTTCGCACCGCCCGCCTGCCTACCCGAGGCCCACGAGGACCACCCGCTGCCCATCGGCCGGGGGCAGACAATCTCCCAGCCCTACATCGTGGCCTTCATGGCCGAGGCCCTGGAACTCTCGGGGACCGAGCGCGTGCTGGAAGTGGGTTCCGGAAGCGGCTATTTTGCGGCGGTGCTGGCCAGGCTGGCCCGGAAGGTGGTGGCCCTGGAACTGGAGCCCGAGCTGGCGGCCCGGTCGGCCGAGGTGCTGGCGAACCTTGGGATCCCCAACGTAGAGGTCCAGACCACCGATGGCGCGCAGGGCTGGCCCGAGGGTGCCCCCTACGACGCCATCGTACTCAGTTGCGCCGCCGGAACCGTGCCCGAGGCCCTGTGGCCGCAGCTTGCGCCCGGTGGCATCCTGCTGGCCCCCCTCGGAGCGCCCTGGGAAACCCAATGGCTGACGCGCTTCCGTGGGGGGCCGAGCCAGCCTGAGCGCCTGCTGCCCGTGGTCTTCGTGCCCCTGCGGTAGCGCGCGTTCCGGGTGCGCCAAGGCTGGACCTGCGCGGAACCCAGAGGACACAGAGGCCTGCGGGTAGAAGGTTCCGCTGCTCGAAGCCTTCACGGTCCTCCTGGATCGAATGCCCCTTCTCGCGGCCATTCCGAACCTCTCCACTGGAGCGCCTTCCTCTGTGCCTTCTGTGGCGCCCTGTGTTCTCGGCGTTCCAGCTTTTCGTTCTGCCTGTCGAATCAGCCTAGGCCGTTGTTGCCAGCAGATCTGGAATGCCTCGATGCCGGTCCAGAAAACGGAGGATGCCGGCGGTGTCCACTGCGGCGGGCAGGCCGGACCAGGGTTGAGAGGGCCGCAGCATGCCGAGCATGTCCTCCGGGCAGCCCACCTGCTCGTAGAGGTGCTCCACGCGCCGGGCCAGGAGGGGCAGGGTGGCCTCGGTGGCCAGGGCCTCGCGCAGGATGGCCAGGCGCCAGCGGTCCTGGGCGTGGGCCCAGCGGGCGCTGCCGGGACGGGGGGTCTTCCCGGCGGCCTCGGCACAGGCCTCCCAGAGGTGGGCTTCGAAGTCCCGGAGCCCGGGACCCTCCAGACCCCGCAGGGTGGCCAGGGCCGGTCCGTCGCCCTGGAAGGCCGACCAGGCCTGGATCTGCATGGGCTCGAGGAAGCCGAAATCGTAGCCCACGATGATGTCATCCCAACCGGGTTCGCCGAGGAAGGTACGGAAGGATTCGAGGGCATCGCGGGTCATGGGCACCTCAGACGAGGAGATGAAGGGCCAGGTGGGCGGCCACGCGGGCGCTGGCCTCGCCGCCCTCGAGCTCCGGGGCCAGTTCCATCAGGTCGGCGCCCACCCAGGGGCGCGCCCAGGCGCGGGTGGCATGGACGAGGCGCAGGGCCTCGGCCAGGCTGAGGCCCCCAGGAACGGGTTCGGCCACGGCCGGGACGATCGCGGGGTCGAGGGCGTCCAGATCTACGCTCACGTAGGCGGGGCCTTCGCCCACGCGGGCCAGGTCCTCCATGAGCCGCATGGCCAGCAGGGGATCGCGGAGGTCCGCCGGTGTCCACATCCGCACCCCGGCCGCGCTGAGGAAGGCGAGTTCGTCCTCATCGAAGCGAGGGGCCCGCAGGCCGGCCTGGACCGTGCGATCCGGATCCAGGAGGCCGTCCTCCAGCGCTTGGCGGACCCAGGTGCCGTGGTGGAGGTCGGTGCCCCAGGCGGCGCCATCGGCGGCATCGGGGTGGGCGTCCAGGTGGAGGAGGCCCAGAGGCCCGTGGTGGCAGGACAGGGCCCGCAGGGCGCCGAGGGTCATGGCATGGTCGCCGCCCAGCAGGAGCGTGCGGCAACCGAAGGCGGCCCAGGCGCCCACCGTGGTCTGGATCGCCTCCAGGGCCTCCTTCAGGGAGAAGGGCAGGGTGGGGATGTTGCCACCGTCCAGCCAGCCCTCCGCGGCCGCAGGGCCCAGGGGCTCACGGCCCTCGCGCAGGCGCTGGGGCATGGGCCGGGTGCCCAGCCCCATGGAGGCGGCCCGGAGGGCCCAGGGGCCCAGGCGCGCGCCGGGCCGGTGGAGGACGCCGGCATCGCAGGGCACGCCGAGGACCACGCCCGCGGCGGCGCAGGGCTCGAGCGCCACGGGCAGGCCCAGGAAGGGGGTCAGACCCGTGCGGAGGCAGCCCATCAAGGTTTCAGCGGACATGGAACCTCCGGTGCGAGCGCAGTTCGGAAGGCGGCAACCCAGGTGGCGGGATTGGGGAAATCGGCGGGATGCAGCGGCGCCAGAGCCTCCACCGTCACCGGCGTACGGGTGGCCAGGAGCGTCCGGAGGTGGGGCAGCAGGGTCTCGTCGCCGGTCCAGGGGTAGTGGGGGGCCGGGCTGCTGAGGCGCAGGGGTTGGGCGGGCAGGCCCAGGGCGTGGGCCGCTCGCAGGCCACCCTTGTAGAAGGGGGCAAGGCGATCCCCCCGCGTGGTGGTGCCCTCGGGGAAGAGGAGCATGGGTCGGCCCGTACGGAGCGATCCCGTGAAGGCCGCCAGGGCCGAGGCCCGGCTGGCGGGATCCTCGCGGTCCACGAAGTGCAGGCCTGATTTTCGCGCCCAGCCTCCGATCAGGGGATAACCCGTGACCTCGCCCTTGGCCACGGTGCCCATGGGGCGGAGACTCATGAGGACGACCGGATCCACCCAGCTCAGATGGTTGGCCACCCAGAGGGGGAGATCCCTGCGGAGCTGGCCGCGCACCTCGAGGTCCACGCCCAGGGCCGGCAGCAGGCGTTTGGCCCAGCGGTGCAGGCCGGATTGCGGCTCGGCGCCCGCCGCCAGGCGGGGGAGCAGCGTGAACGTGGGCCAGAGGACGCCCGCCCAGGACATCAGGACACCAGCTTGAGGCGGGTGTAGCGGGCCCGGACCCGCTCCAGGTCGTCCCTGGTGATGACGGACCAGAGCCGCACGTCGCCGGGGCCGTAGAAATCGCGGACCTCCTCCACCACCCGGGCGCCCAGGGCATTGTGGATGCTGCGGGCGTCGGTGTTGTCCGGCTCTACGAGGAAGCGGCACTCCTCCACCTCCTCTTGCACCAGCTTGGCCACCATGGCGCGAATGAGCAGGACGTTCACCCGGGTTTTCTGGTAGTCGGGATGCACGGCCAGGGTGGCGCAGTAGGCGATCCGCCCCTTGGCGAAGTTGAGGACGTAGCCCACGGGCCGGTCGCCGTCCAGGACAAGGAAGCACCAGTCGCGATAAAGCTCCGTGCAGAGCCGCAGGTAGTGCGGACAGAGCTCGCCGCTGCCGTCTTCCCGCCAGATCTCGGCCTCGAGGCGGCGCAGGTGACGGAAATCGTCGCTGGTGAGGGGGCGCACCGTGTAGCGCGAACCCTCGGGGTGGGGGGGTAGGGACTGGATGCTCATGGTGGGCCTCCCGGTGTGGTACCAGGGTCGGCCGTGGCCATGACAGGCCCGTGGCGCGCCGGGGAAATCCTCGACAACAGGCCGGTACGGCGCTGTGACGGAGGTCGGCCGTCCCCGGGTGTCACCCTTGCCGGGACTGTCAAGATCGGTCCGCGGCATGACCGCCGCGTGGCGCGGGGGGAACTTCCCGGTGATATTCGAAGCTCAGAAGTAGGGTGCCACCAGCTTGAGGAAACCGCCCGCCAGCAGGGCGCTGACGGGAATCGTGAGAACCCAGGCCACGACCATGTTTCCGGCGATGCCCCAGCGCACGGCGGAAACATTGGTGCTGGTGCCCACGCCCATGATGGAGCCGGCGATGACGTGGGTGGTGCTCACGGGGATGCCCGCGTGCGCCGCGCCCAGGATGACGATGGCCGAGGCGGTCTCGGCCGCGAAGCCATGGATCGGGCGGAGTTTCACGATCTTGGTGCCCATGGTCTTGATGATCTTCCAGCCACCGGACATGGTGCCGAAGCCCATGGCCATGGCACAGGCGAGCTTGACCCAGATGGGAACGGCCACATGGCTCCCCGTGGATTCGAGCTTGCCATAGGTGATGAGGGCCAACGCGATGATGCCCATGGATTTCTGGGCATCGTTGGTGCCGTGGGCGAAGGCCATGGAGGCGGCGGAAAGCAGCTGGTATTTCCGGAAGGCTTGGTTCACGCGCTGTCCGATCATGCGACGGCAGATCCATAGCAACGCGAGAATGAGGGCTCCGGCGATGAAGAAGCCGAGGATGGGGGAGATCACCAGGAAGGTGGCGACCTCCTCCAGTTTGGCCGTGTGGAGCGCGGTCATGCCGGCATGGGCCACCACGGCTCCCGCGAGACCTCCCACCAGGGCGTGGCTGGAGCTGGACGGGATACCGAACCACCAGGTGATGAGGTTCCAGACGATGGCCGCCAGCAGGGCGGCGACGACCACGGCCGGGACCACCAGGCTGCTGTCGGCGATGCCCTTGGCGATGGTGGAGGCGACTTCCACCCCCATGAGCGCGCCGCCGAAGTTGAGGACACCGGCCATCAGAACGGCGTTCCGCGCGGACAGAACGCCCGTCGAGACGACGGTGGCGATGGCGTTGGCCGTGTCATGGAATCCGTTGATGTAGTCGAAGACCAGGGCCAGGCAGACGATGATGACCAGGGTGAGGAGCATGGAATCCTCAGGCGTTCTTCATGACCGTGGAGCCCACCACCTTGGCCACCAGCTCGACTTTGTCGGTGGCATCCTCCACCTGCTCCAGGATCTCCTTCCACTTGATCAGCTCGATGGGATCCTTCGGATCCTCGAAGATCTCAGCGAGGGCCGCGTGGTAGATGGAATCAGCCTTGTTCTCCAAGCTGTGAACACGCCGGATCCGGTCCCGGATCTCCTTGGCGTTGGACATGTTCCGCAGGGAGCGCACGAGGTGGAGCAGTTCGCCGCAGCCCTCCACGAGGATGGAGCTGATTTCCATGACGGCGGGCTTCACGGTGGCGATGCGGTAGAGGATGAACCGTTCGCACACGGCGTGAATCCGGTCTACCACATCGTCAATGGCATGGGCCAGGTGGAGGATGTCCTCCCGCTCGATGGGGGTGACGAAGGTGTGGTTGAGGCGGTCCACGATCTCGTGGGTGAGGTCATCGCCGGTGTGCTCGAAATCCTTCATCTGCCGGCGCAGCTCTGCGAATCGGGCCGGGTCGCCGGTCCGGATTTCCCGGTCGAAGAGCTGAGCCGCCTGGTACGCGTTGCCCGTGGCGGATTCGAGCAGGTCGAAAAAGACCATTTCATGGGGTTTCAACCAGCGCATCAATGCGTTCATGGACATGGCGGCTCCGGCAAGTACTGCTTCCAATGTAGCTGGAGCCGCTCTGTGACCGGAGCGTAAATTGAGCGTGCGCCGCTGTCCGGGGACCGGCCTCCGGTGTAAGGTCGAAGCCCATGGGACAACGCCCTTCCAGGAACAGCGATCCAGGATTGCCGGCCTTCTTGGGGCGGGCGCTGCTTTCGCTATGCGCCATGCTGTTCCTGGGGGTGGGGCTCGGGATGACTCTGCGCCACGGCCTGTCCTCCCTCTGGGTGCTCGGGCTGATCGTCACCCTGGCGTGGCTGGTGGTGCTCATGGCCCGGTGGCAGGTGCGGTTGGTGGCGGAGCCCCTGGGACAGCTGCTGAACGAGGCGCGGCCCATGGCCATCGCGGATCTTCCCGGTGCGTGGTCCGCCTTGGAACAGGAGAACCTCGATCTGAAGGAACGGGCCGACCGGGAAGATCAGTTGCTGCGCAGCATCATGACTCGGCTGGAAGAAGGACTACTCCTGTTCGGGGCCGAAGGCAGCCTGGAGATCTTCAACCCGGCGGCTCAGCGCCTTCTGGGCCTGGGTGCTCCGCTGGCCCAGGGCATGTTCCCGCCGGCGGTGTTCCAGGATCCTGAAAGCCCCGTCGCCCTTCAGCGGGCCTACTTGGGCGTACCCTCCGAATGGCGCCTGAGCCGGGCTGCGCGGATTCTCCGGGCCCGGGCCATCCCCTTCGCGCCCTCCGGCGCTGTGGCGGGAGTCCTGCTCACCCTCGACGACATCACCCGTCAAGAGGCCCTGGAGACCACGCGGCAGAAGTTCATCTCGAATGTGAGCCATGAGCTGAAGACGCCGGTGACCGCGATCCGCATCGCTGCCGAAAACCTCCAGGAAGAGCGCCTTTCGGAGGCTGGTCAGGCCAATGCCCAGGCCTTGCTCCGCTCGGTGGATCGCCTGGCCCTGCTGCTGGGCGACCTGTCGGAGCTGAGCCGCATTGAAAGCGGAGCCCTGCGGCTGGCGCCCGAGCAGGTGGATCTGGATGGCTTCGTGGCCTCGCTGCGGGAGGATTTCGAGGTCCGGCATGGCGCCTCGGGCGTCCACCTGGACCTCCAATGGGCCGGCCCCGCCGGGACCAGTGTGGTGGTGGACCCCCTCCGCCTCAGCCAGATCCTGGAGAACCTGGTCTCCAATGCCGTGAAGTTCAGCCCGCCGGGCGGCACGGTGACCGTGCGGGCGGAACGGACGGACCGCGACCTGCAATGGGAGGTCGCCGATGCAGGCCCCGGCATTCCCGAGGCTGAACAGGCGCGGATCTTCGAACGGTTCTACCGGGCCCAGGCCGCCAAAGCCAAGCCAGGCACGGGTCTCGGTTTGGCCATCGTCAAACACCTGTGTCGTCTGATGGGTGGCGAAGTGACCGTGGAGAGCCACCCCGGTGAAGGCGCCTGCTTCCGCGTCGTGCTTCCCCTCCAGCCCTCCCGATGAGCTGAAGCTCACGCGCCCGAGGGCCCTCCCAGCCGGTAACCCACGCCGACCAGGGTTTCGATATGGGTCGCGGCGGTCTCGCCCAGCTTGGCGCGCACCCGCCGCACGTGGGCATCAATGGTGCGGCTCTCGCCCAGGTACTCGAGTCCCCACACCTGCTGGAGAATCTTCTCCCGTGTGAGCACCCGGCGGGGATTCTTCAGGAAATACACCAGCAGCTCGAACTCCCGGCGGGTGAGGTCCACCAGCTGGCCATCCACCCGGGCCGTATGCATGTCCAGGTCCACGGTGATGGGGCCGAAGCCGAGCTGCGCGGGCGCCTCTGAGATACCGGCGGGGGTCGCGCGGCGCAGGATGGCGCGGAGTCGGGCCGCCAGCTCCCGGGCGGAAAAAGGCTTGGAAATGTAGTCGTCCGCCCCCAGCTCGAGGCCCAGCACCCGGTCAATCTCCTCGCTGCGCGCCGTCACCAGCAGTACGGGCAGGCTCTTGTGGGCCGGATCCTGGCGGATGGCCCGTAGAACGTCCAGGCCATCCATGTCCGGCAGGCTGAGGTCCAGGAGGGCCGCATCCAGCCGGGCGCCCTTGGCGGCGTCCGCCAGGGCCTGGAGGGCTTCCTGCCCGGTGCCCACGGAGGATACCCCGAAGCCCTCCCGGCGAAGGTGCTGCTCCAGCCCCAGGCGGATGTCGGCATCGTCTTCGAGCAGGAGGAGCTGGGGCATGGGCTATTCCTCGTGATTTCCCCGCAGGTACGGATGCTTGGCGCTCCGTCCCTCCAGGATGTAGAGCACTTCCTCGGCGATGTTCGTGGCCTGGTCGGCGATGCGCTCCCAGTTCTTGATGACCAGGATGAGATGGCTTGCCCGCTCGATGCAGAGGGGATCCGCCAGCATCAGGCGCAGAAGGTCACGGTAGATCTGGCCGTACAGCTCATCCACCGCGTCATCGCTCTGGATGACGGCCTGGGCGAGGGCCGCGTCATGGCCCACGAAGGCATCCACCGCCCGGCGGATCATGCTGCGGGTCTGCGCGCCCAGTTGCTCGAGGGAATCCCCCGACAGGATGGGTGGATGCACGAAGGTGGCCCGGCGGGCGATGTTGCAGCAGTGGTCGCCGACGCGCTCCAGCTCCGGAACGATCTTCAGGCTGGAGGCGATGAGGCGGAGA
The DNA here is from genome assembly GCA_021794095.1 of Acidobacteriota bacterium. GTDB lineage: Bacteria > Acidobacteriota > Holophagae > Holophagales > Holophagaceae > Geothrix. Next base: position 65,096 of record JAJYRN010000012.1, read on the forward strand.
TCCCGGGCCGCAGGGGCATGCAGGGCCAGCAGGTCAATGCAGAGCTGGTCCAGCTTGAGTTCCCATTCATCCATCTGCCGGTCCAGCACGCGCACCTGCTCCGCCTTGGCGGAAGAGCGCTCCGTGAGGGCCTGGATGGTCAGCTCAATCATCTCCTCCGCCACGCCGGCCATCACCATGATGCCGTCGCGCAGGTTCTTCAGTTCCGTCTCGAAGGAACGCATCAGCCAAACCTCCCCGTGATGTAATCCTCGGTCATCCGTTCCCTCGGTGTGGTGAAGATGCGCTCGGTCAGATCCATTTCGATCAGTTTCCCGAGCCAGAAGAACGCAGTGTAGTCGCTCACCCGCGCGGCCTGCTGCATGTTGTGGGTGACGATGACGATGGTGAGATTCTCCTTCAATTCGCCGATGAGATCCTCGATCTTGGCGGTGGCGATCGGGTCGAGGGCGGAGCAGGGCTCGTCCATCAGCAGAACTTCGGGGTTCACGGCTAGGGCCCGGGCGATGCAGAGCCGCTGCTGCTGGCCCCCGCTCATGCCGGTGGCGCTCTCCTTGAGGCGGTCCTTGACTTCGTCCCAGAGGGCGGACTTGCGCAGGGCATCCTCCACCAGGCCATCCAGGGTGGCCCGGTCCCGGACGCCGAAGAGCCGGGGCCCGAAGGCGACGTTCTCGTAGATGGACTTGGGGAAGGGGTTCGGCTTCTGGAAGACCATGCCGACCCGCCGGCGGAGATCCACCTGGTCAATGCCTCCCCGGTAGATGTCCACCCCGTCCATGGCCATCTGGCCACTCACCTGGACCGCGCTGGAAACTTCGTGGATGCGGTTGAAGCATTTCAGGAAGGTGCTTTTCCCGCAGCCGCTCGGGCCGATGATGGCGGTGACCCGCTCCGCGTGGATGTCCATGGAAAGACCATCCAGCACCTTCTTTTCGCCATAGCGGAAATCCAGGTTCCGCACGGACAGCTTGACGGGCTTGGTTTCGGGGGTCTGGGGACTGAGCATCAGCGGGTCCGGCGTCGGATGGCCCGGTCCAGGAGGCGGACCAGGAGGTTGAGCGCGAGGAGGACAAGGATCATCACCGCAGCGGTGCCGGCGGCGATCTGGGTGGCATCCGGCAGGGTTCCATCCGAGGTGACATACCACAGATGCACCGAGAGCGTCTCCCCGGGGACGCTGAGGCGGAAATCCGGGAAATGCTGGCTGACGTTGGTGCCCGCGGTGAAGACGAGGATGGCGCTTTCGCCGAAGGCCCGGCCCGCGGTGAGGACCACCCCCGTGAGGATGCCCGTGGCGGCGTAGGGCAGGGCCACCTTCAGGATGGTCTGGAGCTTGGTGGCGCCGAGGCCGTAACTGGCCTCGAGGAGTTCGCGCGGGACGCCCCGGAGGCTTTCCTCAGTGACCCGGGTGATGACCGGGATGTTCAGCAGCGCCAAGGTCACGGCCCCCGAGCGGATCGAGAAACTCCAGCCCAGCATCTGCACCAGAAGGATCATGCCGAACAGGGCGAGGACGATGGAAGGTGTGGCCGCGAGGGTTTCCACGCACAGGCGGAAAAAGCGCAGGGCCCGGCCCTGGCCGGCGTACTCGGCCATGTAGATGCCGGCGCCCAGGCCGATGGGCATGGCGAGGGCGAGGGAGAGCGCAACCAGGTAGAGCGAGTTGAAAAGCTCGGGTTTGATCCCGCCACCGGCATCAAGGGCTTCGGGCATGCGGGTGAGGAAGCCGAGGTTCAACTCGGACCAGCCCTCTTTGAGGATGCCGCCGACAAAGCCGATCAGCACGGCCACGAAGGTCAAGGCGATCAGCCAGAGCGCGAGGTGCATGGCCCGGTCAGCCACCCGGGCCGTGGCGCGGACCTTGAAGGCGGGAACGCGGCTGGTCATCAGGCGTGCTCCTGCCGCCCGAGGCGGCGCGTGGCGAGGATGAGCAGCATGGTCATCAGGTAGAGCAGCAGGCCCATGGCGAACAGGACATTGTTCCAGGTGGAGCCTGAGGCGGTGTTCGGCAGTTCCTGGACCAGTTCGGTCGTCAGGGTTGCGGCCGGAGTGAACAGGAACCGCAACACCGGGGTCTGATCCGTGGCCTGGCGCATGAGCAACATCCACTGGGGATTGTTGCCGATGACCATCTGCACCGCCATGGCCTCGCCGATGGCGCGGCCCAGGCCCAGCACGGTGGCGGTCAGCAGGCGGGGGCGGGCGGCCGGGATCAGGACGCGCCAGATGGCCTGCCAGCGGGTGGAACCGAGGGCCTGCGAGCCCTCGTCCAGGGAGGAAGGCAGGGACTCGAAGGCGTCGGTGGAGAGACTCACCACGGTGGGAACGATCATCACGGCCAGGATGGCGGCAGAGACGGCGAAGCCCGCGGCCGGGGCATCGGCCAGCCAGGCGTGGCCCACCATGGGCAGGATGATCGTGAGGCCGAAGATCCCGTACACCACGGAGGGGATCCCCACCAGGAGATCCATCACCTGCCGCATCACATTCCGCATCCAGGGCGGCGCCACCTTGGCGATGAAGACCCCCGTGAGCACCCCGGTGGGCGCGGCCACGAGCAGGGCGAGGCCGGTGACCGCAAGGGTGCCTGCGATGAACGGCACGATGCCGAAATGGCCATCGCCGGGATCCCAGTTCGTGGACAGGAAGACTTCCCGGAAGGTGACGACCTTGTCGGTGTTGCCTGCCAGCGGGAAGAAGGCCCCGGCGCCCCGGGCGGCCAGGAAATAGAGAATGCCGCCGATGAGCAGCACGACCAGCAGGGTGCAGGCCAGGAAGAGGAGGTGCGTCCAGCGATCGGCCAGGCGGTGCAGGTGGCTTTGCCGGAAGACCGGGGTCGGGCAGGGGGTGCCCTGGGTGGCGATCCGAGCCAGGCCATCCGGCAGCAGAGGCGCGTCCAGGGTGGTTTCGGGGAGGTCAGGCATGGGTTCCGCCATGACATGCGGCCACCCGGCGGGGGACCGCCGGGTGGCCCGGGAAGGAAAGGCAAGGTTGAATCAGAGCCTGGCCTTGAGCTGTTTGACGTAGGAGACGGGCATGTAGCCGGCCTTGAGAACCGTGGTGCCCTGGAACTGGGGGCTCAGGATGAAGTTCAGGAAGTCTTGGGCCACCTTGAGAACCTGGGGATTGGTCTTGCCCGGGTTGAGGTAGGCGTGGCCGAAGCTGATGAGGGTGTATTTCCCGGAGCCGACGCCCTGCTTGTCGCAGACGGCGCCATTGTAGGCGATGCCACGGATGCGCCCCTTGTAGAGATTCACGAACTCGAGCTCAATGAAGGAGATCGCGCCAGGAGTGGAGGCGACCATCTTGGCCACTGTGCCCGAAGCATCCTGGATGAGCTGGTTGTCACTGAAGGGCTTGCCGTGCAGGACCGTGTTCTGCAGGACGGCGCGGGTGCCCGAGGAAGTGGGGCGGTTGATCCGGACGATGCGCACATTGGTGCCACCCACCTGGTTCCAGTTGGTGATCTTGCCGGTCCAGATGTCTTCGGCCTGCTGGGGGGTCAGACTGCTCACGCCGACATGGGGATTGGCGATGAGGGTGAAGGGCTCGATCACCAGGTTGTGGTTCACGATGCCGGTCTTGTCCTGGGCAGGGGTGGCGAACACATCGGAAATTCCGATGGTGCAGCCGCCGCTGACCACCTGGTTGAGGCCGGTCATGGACCCGCCGCCGCTCACGGCAATCTGGACGCCGGGGTGGGACTTCATGTAGTCGTCCGCCGCCTGCTTGACCAGCGGGCCAAGGGCGGTGGAGCCCATCACGGTCACCGTCTGGGCAAAGGCCGGGGTGAGCGCGAACGCGGCGACGGCCGCAAGGACAAGGGATCGGATCTTCATGGGTGCCTCCTCAATGGAACTAAGCCTGGAGGGTCGGCGTGAACCCCTGAGGCTGCGGTTGTGACATCGCTGTAACTTCATGCCGGATCGCGCTTGCCTTCTGTGGAATAAATTGTTTTAATGACTGAAGATCCTGCGGATTGATCGAGGCAGCGGCCTCCTGACCCCGGGGATTGGCCCCCTTATCCCTCCCGGGCGGCCGAAGTCAGGGCAGGGCCCCTTCGGCAACCCGATCTCCCATCTCCCATCCCAACCCATCCAACGAGCTGCCGGCCAGGCCCGAGCCTTTGAGTACGGTCCAGCTCCCACAGGAGCCTCCTTGAGTTCAAAAAAGATCATGATGATCAACGCCACCGATCCGGAAGAGATCCGAGTGGCGACGCTGATTGACGCCGTCTTGTTCGATTACGACGTTGAGTTCGTCCACAACGAGAAGATCAAGGGCAACCTCTACAAGGCCAAGGTGGTCCGCGTGGACACCAGCCTTCAGGCGGCCTTCGTCCACTTCGGCGGCCAGAAGAACGGCTTCCTGCCCCTGGGCGAGCTGCCCCGGGATCTGAGCGGCGATGGCCGCCGCGGGCGCATCCAGGATGTCCTCCAGCGCGACCAGGAGATCCTGGTCCAGGCCGTGCGCGAGGAACTGGGCTCCAAGGGCGCCATGATGACGGGCCAGATCAGCCTGGCGGGCCGCTACCTGGTGATCACCCCCGGCAACCCCGTGAATGGCATCAGCCGGAAGATCGAAAGCACCGAGGAACGGCGCCACTTCAAGCAGCTCATTGACACGCTGGACATCCCTTCCGATATCGGCGTGATCGTGCGGACCGCGAGCCTGGGCGTCACCAAGGAGGATTTCCAGCGCGATCTGGAGTACCTCCTGGACATGCACAAGGAAGTCCTGAATCGCTACAAGCACCGCCACGGTCCGGGCCTGGTGTGGCAGGAGGATGATGTCGTCACGCGCACCCTCCGGGATGCCTTCACGGCGGATGTGGAGGAAGTGCAGATTGACGATCTGGACACCTTCCACGCGGCCCAGACCTTTTTCAAGCGCACCATGCCGCAGCACCTGGAGGTGCTGAAGCACTACACCGGCAAGAAGCCTCTGTTTTCGCGCTTCCAGCTGGAAGAGCAGATTGACCGCATCTACGGCCGCAAAGTGCCCCTTGCCAGTGGCGGCGCCCTGGCGCTGGATCAGACCGAGGCCCTGGTGGCCATTGATGTGAACAGCGGCAAGACCTCCGGCGACGGCGTGGAGGACATGGCTTTCAAGACCAACATAGAAGCCGCTGAGGAGGTCGCCCGGCAGTTGCGCCTGCGCGATCTGGCCGGGCTCATCGTCATTGACTTCATTGACATGAAGCGGGAGACCCACATCCGGGCCGTGCAGGACCGCCTGGTGGAGTGCCTGAAGGCGGACAAGGCGCGCATGGAAGTGGGGAAGATCAACCGCTTCGGCGTGCTGGTGATGACGCGCCAGCGCATCCGCCCCAGCCTCCAGCATGTCAACCACGAATCCTGTCCGACCTGCGCCGGGACGGGGAAGGTCAAGACCATTGAGGCCTTGGCCCTTTCCGTCGTGCGCCGCCTTCACGGCATCCTGGCCAAGGGCGGCATCGGCGAGATCCGTGTGACGCTGGCGCCGGCCATCGCCACGGCGGTCCTGAACCAGAAGCGCCGCGATCTGGCGGAGATGGAGGAGCAGAGCGAGGCCCGCATCCTCATCCAGGCCGACTGGTCCATGGCCTACGGCGAAATGACCGCGGAGGTCGAGCGCGCCGAGGAGCTTCTCGCGGAGAAGCCCGCCGTGAAGCCCCCTCGCGAGAAAGGCGCGCCGCCCGAGGACGAGACGGTTGTTCTGGGTGGCGACAGCCCCATCTCCTTCGACAAGGCCCTGGGCGACAACCCCAAAGCTCCCAAGGATGCCTTCAAATACGACCGCCGCGATGTGCAGCGGGCCGCCCTCGACGAGCGGGAGCGTCTGCGCGCCCTTTTCGAGAGCGCCAAGCCCGAGGATGAGGCCGCTGAGGACGAGGGTGCGGAAGACGAGGTGGAGTCCAAGGAGGGCGGCAAGCGCAAGCGCCGCCGTCGGCGCCGCAAGCCCGGCACGGACCGGGCGGTGGAAGGCGGATCTGAAACCTCAGCGGAAACTGCGCCTGGGGCCGAATTCCACCCCACGCCCCAGGTGCAGCCCCAGGCTGAACCTCCGAAAATTTCGGCCGATCTGCTGGCCAGCTTGGCCATCCCCAGCGTGCGGCCGCGGCTGACCGCCGCGCCTGCGGTGGCTCCGGTGCCGGAACCCGCGCCCACGAAGCCCAAGCGGACCCCCCGTCCCAAGGTCGCCGTGGCCCCCGAGCCCGAAGGGGCGCCCGCTCCGCCGGCACCGGAACCGCTGCCGGCCGAGGTGCCCGCCAAGACCGCCAAACCGCGGGGGCGTCCCCGGAAGGTCGAGGCTGCCGAACCGCCTGCGGAAGCCGCCCTCGCCAAGCCGAAAGCTGCGCGGGCCAAGAAACCCAAAGCCGAGTAGATCGTGGCGATCTACTGGATGGCTCCCCTCGCTTCCCTGGCCACCCTTCTGGGTGGCTGGGGGGTGGTGCGTTTTCTTCAGGGCCGGGCCCAGTACATGCGTTTGTTGTCCGGCGTGGCAGCGGGTTATCTGCTGTCGGTCACCCTCGTGCGGGTGGTGCCCGAGTGCCTCGAGCCCGCCCTTGGCGGCGAGCGCAACGCCTTCTGGGTGCTTGGCGGCTACCTGCTGGTCCACCTCATGGAACACGGCATGACCATGCATTTCCACTATGGCGAGGAGACCCACCACAGCAGTTCCCTGAGTGGTGTGATGGCGCTTGTCGGGCTCTCCCTCCACAGCCTCATGGACGGCGTCGCCATCGGCGCAGCCCTGGCCATGGGCGGCAACCTGGGTTCCCTGGTGGTGCTGGGCATCCTGCTGCACCGGATCCCGGAAGGGGGCACCATCGCGTCCATCTTCCTCGTCCACGGGTTCGGCCGCCGGGGCGCTCTGCTGGCCGCGGCCACCCTGGCACTGGCGGCGCTTATCGGTGCCTATGGGCAAGCGGTGCTCCACCTGCCCGGGGGCCCCACCCTCGGCCTCACCGCGGGCTTGGCGCTCTATGTGGCCAGTTCGGACCTTCTGCCGGAGGTCCAGAAGGAACCCGGTCCCCGGGGCGCCCTGGCTCTGCTGGCTGGTGTGGGTGTCTTCCTGCTGGGTGCGCGCTTCCTGCCCCATTTCCACTGAGGGGGTGATGGCTTCCGGACGGAGCAGGGGCCTGGCGCTGGGGGCGCTGGCAACCGCGCTGGCGGGCCAGGCGTTGCCGCCGGTGCCCGTCCCGCCGCCCCTGGCTGCGCCCACGGCGGCCGAACTGCTGCCCCTCCGCCCCTTCCAGATGGAGGCCCCGCCTGGGACCGGCCGGGTCCCCTTCGACTGGCGCGGCGAGCGGGTCAGTGAGCACGGAGACACCTGGGTCCTGGAACAGGGAACCATCCAGGCCCCAGGCCTGCTGCTGCTTGCCGACCGGATCGAGTACCACCTGAAGGCGGGGATCCTGGAGGCCCAGGGCCACATCCGCCTCGAGGCGCCGGACCTGCGGCTCCGCTGTGAGCGGCTGCGCATGGATTGGAACCACCAGAGCGGCGAAGCCTGGGCCCTCCAGATGGACCTGCCCCCGAGCTGGACCCTCCAATCCACCCACGTGGCTTTCACCACCCTGCGCCTCTGGAGCTTCGACCAGGTCGAATTAACCCCCTGTCCCGAGGTGAAGCCGGGCTGGCGGGCGAAATTGTCGAGCCTGAAGGTGGATCTGGATGGGTTCGCCAAGATGTGGAACCCGAGGATCCTCCTGGGTCCGGCCCCCATCTTCTACCTGCCCTATGCCGTCTATCCCGCCCAGGCCAAGCGCACGTCCGGCCTGCTGCCGCCCCTGCTGGGGGCCTCCAGTGTTTTCGGTACCCAGTTGGGGCTTTCCTACTACCAGGTGCTGGGCGATACGGCGGATGCCACCTTCTCGCCCGAGTACTTCAGCAAGGCGGGGATGCTCTGGGGCGGTGAGGTGCGCTGGGCACCCGATCCTACCCACAGCGGATCCTTCTCGGGCCAGACCATCCACGAGCGTTCGCTGGACACGGAACGGTACCGGTACGCCCTCAAGGAAGTGTGGCAACGGGAGGATGGCTGGCAGCTCAGTGCCGACATCAACCAGGCCTCCGACAGCCTGGTGGATGCGGATTTCGGCAAGGGTCTGGCCCAGCTCGGCCAAGCCAGTTTTGATTCATCCCTGTACCTGGGCCGCACCACGGCGCTCGGCAGTCTGAGCCTGTCCATGGCCGAGCAACGCTCGTTCTTCTACACCAGCCAGCAGGGCGATCCCTTCTACAGCCCCAATTTTCCTGCCTCGCTCCGGCGGCGCACGCTGCCCCAGGGCGAATTCCGCTTCTTCCCGCTGCCCGTCTTCGGCCCGTTCTACCTCGATGGGGGCGTGCGACTGGGCCGGTTCGCCTACCACATTGACAGCACGGCCACGGCGCCTTCCCAGGATTTCGCCTGGGGCCGCGAGGACGCCGATACCCGCCTGCATGGGCGCCTGGGGCAATGGGGGCCGTTCCGGGCGGATCTCGAAGTCATGGGGCGCGCCACCCACTATTCCAATACCCTCCGGTATCCCATCTTCGATCCCTCGGCGGGCGCGAACGGCACCGTGGTGGATCCTGCTGCGCTCTCGGCCTACAGCCCCTTCCAGGTGGATGGCCCCTCGGCCACCCGTTTCCTGACTTCGGAACACCTGCGTCTTTCCGGCCCGCAACTCGGGCGCACCTTCGATCATGTCTCCCTGTTCGGCTACTCGGGCGACCTCAAGCACATCCTGGAGCCCTACTTCGGCGTCACCACCACCAGCGGGTACGGCCAGGCCGGCGCGGTGCCACGCTTCGATGCGGTGGATTCCACCCCGGGCGTGAATGAGAGCGCCTCCGGCGAACGCAGCCTGGAACTGGGCCTGCGCCAGCACATCATGGGCCGCCCACCCGGCGAGGGAGCATTCACGGATCTGGCACGTCTCACCATCGCCACCCGGTTCCTTGCCACCCCGGTCATTCTCAGCGATGGCCGCTACAAGCGGGGATGGGCCTCCCTGGACACCGACCTCAGCGTGGAGCCCAGCGACCGGATCCGCCTCAGCCTCCGGCGCTCCTCCGACCTCGGCAGCGGTGGCTCCGACAACTCCCTCAGCCTGGACTTGAAGTCCCGGCTGGGGGATCAGCTGAGCCTCGCCTATTTCTCCACGGGCATCAACCGCTTCGTGGTGCAGCAGCGGGGCATCCGCGTAGGCGGTTTGAAGCGCTACTGGGACGATCGTCTGCGGCTCGAAGTGAACGCCAACTACGACCAGCAACTCCACACCTTCGCCTCGGGGCAGGCGGCCCTGGCTTTCGTGGAACCCTGCGTGGCCTACACGATCAAATTCACCCACATCGCCCTGAACACCAACCTGGTGTCGGGAGGACGCGAGAACCGCCTGGACTTCGTCTTGACCCTCCGGGGGATCGGCGACCTGTTCAGCTATCGCCAGTGAGTCCGCCCGGAAGGCCGTGCCCAGGCCCTTCCGCGACTTTCACGCAGTTCCGCCCCCGCGCCTTGGCCTGGTAAAGGGCGCGGTCCACGGCGGCCACGAGTCCGGCTGGATCCACATCCATGGGGGCGCCCAGGCCGAAACTGAGGGTGGGGAAAAGGGTTCGCTCGCCCCGGAGGACCAGGGGTTCCTCGCCCATTCGCCGGCGCAGTTTTTCGGCCACCTCCAGACCCGCTTTCACGGAGGTTTCCGGCAGCAGGATGGCGAACTCCTCGCCGCCAATGCGAAAGGCCAGATCGGATTTCCGCAGGGAGGTTCGCAGTCGCGACGCCAGTTCCCGCAGTACGGCATCTCCCGCAGGATGGCCGAACCGATCGTTGACGAGCTTGAAATGGTCCACATCCGCCAGGAGCAGGACGAAGGGACGCCGGTTCCGCTCCCACTGGTTGATGGCATGCTCCAGGTTCTGGTCGAAGGCGCGTCGGTTGAGCAGTCCCGTGAGCGCGTCCGTCAGGACTTCATCGCGAAGCGCTGCGGCCTCGATCTCGAGCATCCGCCGCCGTTCCTGGAGATCCAGGAGAACGCCTTCGTACTCGGTCTGGATGCGCTTGGCATGGACCCATTCGATGGCCCGTTTGCAGGCGTGGAGCAGGCGCGGGCCCGAAACCGGCAGCCCCACCCAATCGGCGGCGCCGGCCACGAGCAGTTTGCGCTGGACAGCTTCGTCCTTGGTCTGGCCGAGCAGGATGGTATAGGGCAGCTGGCTGGATTCGCGGAACGCCGCCATCAGGGCCAGGGCGCGGTCCACGCCGTTGTTGCCGAGGCCGAGCAGCATCACGGGGGCGCGAAGGGCCTCCTGGGCGCGGATCGCATTCCGGAAAGGAGGGGTTTCGACCACCAGATGGTAGTGCTGGAGCAGCTCCCGGATGCGGCGAGCCTGGGGCGCGGACAGGCCCAGGGCGAGAATGGGAACTCGGGGCCGTTCACTCCGCGAGCCGGTTCCGCTCAGGATCGGCCCTAGATGGTTGAGCAGTTGCTGGATGGTGGAGGTGGCGAGGATGAAGCCATCGCCCTCGACCGATTGGAGCGTCTGCAGGTCCGCCTCGGAGGGCGGTCGCTCCACCACCAGGAAGATGGGCAAAGGGCTGAACAGGAGCCGGGATTCTCCCCGCAGAAGGCGGCAGAAGCGAAAACCATCGAGGGGCTCGCCGTGGGCGTCCACCAGCACCACATGGACATTCGCCCAGGCATCCTCCGCGAGCGCCGCCAGGGTGTTCGGGCTGTGCAAGACCCGGTGCCCCGCCCCTTCGAAGGCCATCCGGAGGCGTTCGACCAGGGCGGTATGGCGGGAAATGACCAGGATGTTCATGGCGGGCCGTGGGCTCCAGCCCTCATGGTACGGCCGACAGAGCGGAGATCAGGTGAAAAAGCGGCGTGTGATCCGGCGATGCAGTCCGCAGGTCAATTCATAGGGGATGGTGCCCAGGGAGGCGGCCAGCCGCTCCAGGCTGTGGGGCGCTGCCGGGTTTCCGCTGAACAGCACCATGGGATCTCCAGGAACTGCGGGTACCTCGACAGGCAGCGCCACGGTGAGGTAGTCCATGGACACGCGCCCCACCACCGGGTAGGTCTGCCCGTGGAAGCCCACGACGGCGCGGTTGCCGAGGTCGCGGCGGTAGCCATCGGCATAGCCGCAGGCCAGGGTGGCGATCTGGAGGGGGTGAGGCGCCACGAAGGTGCGGCCGTAGCCCACGGTGGTGCCGGCGGGGACGGTCTTCACCCGGGCCACTTCGGCCACCAGTTCCAGGGCCGGTTCCAGGCCCAGCGCGCGGCCTTCGGGGACCAGGGTGAGGCCGTAGAGTGCCAGGCCGGGGCGGACATGCGTATCGTCGCCCAGGAGGCCCCGGAGGCAGGCGTCGCTGTTGCCGTGGTGGCGCTGGCTGGGGTGGATGCCCGCATCCCGGAGCTGGGCCAGACAGCCTTCGAAGACGCGCCGCTGGCGCAGGGCGAAGCCCTGGTCGGGATCATCGGCGGTGGCGAAATGGCCCATGGCGCCTTCGATCCAGGGGGACAGGGCCCGGAGTTCGGACAGGCAATCCCCCAGCTCCGAAGGCAGGAATCCGAAGCGGCCCATGCCGGTGTCCAGCTTCAGGTGGAGGTTCAGGGGGTGAGCCGGGAGCAGGCTGGCGTACTCGGCCAGAGGTTCGGGCCCTACCACGGCGATGGTGAGCCCCTCGGCGCTGGCCGCCGGAACGGCCTCGGGCCGCAGCCCGCCAAGCACGAGGATGGGGCAGGTCACGCCGCCGTGCCGCAGCTCCAGGCCCTCCTCGAGGCTGGAGACCGCCAGCCCGGAGGCTCCGGCCTCGGCCAGGGCCCGGCCGACCGGCACGGCGCCGTGGCCGTAGGCGTTGGCCTTGACCACGCCCCAGATGCCGCGTCCCCCGGTGGCCTCCTGCATGCGCGTGAAATTGCGTGCAATCCGGAGGAGATCCACTTCCGCCCTGAGCGCCCGGCCTTCCGGGTGCCGCCTCAGGGGTTCCAGCGATTGCTCATTCACTCCGCGAGGCCTTGTTCGGCCAGCCAGCGTTCCGTGTCAATGGCGGCCATGCAGCCGCTGCCCGCGGCGGTGATTGCCTGGCGGTAGGTGGCGTCCTGCACATCACCACAGGCGAAGACGCCGGGGATGGGCGTGCGGCTGGAGCCTTTCTCCACCTGGAGGTAGCCGGTCCCGTCCATGGGCAGCTGGCCCGCGAAGAGGCTGGTGTTGGGCTGGTGGCCGATGGCCACGAACAGGCCCTCCACCGGCAGCTCGGACTCGGAGCCGTCCACGGTGTCCTTCAACTTGAGGGCGCGGATCTTCTCCACCTTCTCGCCCATGGGCGTCTCCTGAGTGGCCGTCAGCACATCCAGCACCACCTTGTTCCAGACCGGGTGGATCTTCTCGTTCTTGAAAACCCGCTCCTGCATGGCTTTGGAGGCGCGGAGGTGATCGCGGCGGTGGATCAGATGCACCCGGCTGGCGAACTTGGTGAGGAAGAGGGCTTCTTCCACGGCGGTGTCGCCCCCGCCCACCACAGCGATCTCCTTGCCCCGGAAGAAGAACCCATCGCAGGTGGCGCAGGCGCTGACGCCGCCTCCGGAGCGGGAGAGCTGCTCATCCTTGCCAAGGCCCAGCCATTTGGCCGAGGCGCCCGTTGCGATGATGACGGCGTCGGAGGTGTACTCCGCCAGATCGGTGGTGAGGCGGAAGGGGCGGGACTGCAGATCGGCCTTGAGCACGGTCTCGGAGCGGATGACCGTGCCGAAACGCAGCACCTGTTCGCGCATCTCATCCATGAGGGCCGGACCGGGAATGCCCTGCCGGAAGCCTGGAAAATTCTCGACCTCGGTGGTGATCGTCAGCTGGCCCCCCGGCTGGACGCCCTCGAAGACCAGGGGAGCGAGGTTGGCCCGGGAAGCGTAGAGGGCCGCGGTGTAACCCGCGGGGCCGGTGCCGATAATGATGACTTTGTGATGGGAAGCGCTCATCGAAGCCTCAACAAAACGGGAACCGGAGTCCACGGGGGTTCAGTCTAGCGTGCCAGGCCGCGCGCCCGGAGCAGGGCCTCGGCGGCGGGCACATCGCCCGGCACATCCACGCCCAGGCTGAGGTGCGGCGTGTCGGCCACGCCGATGGCGATGCCCGCCGCCAGGGCCCGGAGCTGCTCCAGCATCTCCAGCTGCTCCAGGGGGTGGGGCGCCAGGCGCGTGAAAGCCTTGAGCGTCTCTGGGCGGTAGGCGTAGAGGCCCAGGTGCCGCTTGAAATGGGCCAGCTGCTCGGGCTTCATCCAGGGGCGAAAGTCCGGCTCGAAGATGCTGCCGTTCCGCAGGTAGGGGATGGGGCTGCGGCTGAAGTAGAGGGCCCGCTGCCGGTCGTCCACCACCACCTTCACTGCATTGGGGTTGAACAGCTCGTCGGGGTTGGCGAAGGGGCAGGCGGCGGTGCCCATGGGGAGGTCCGGCTGGTCGCGCATGAGGGCCACCACGGCGCCCACGGTCTCGGGATGCATGGCGGGTTCATCGCCCTGAATGTTCAGCACGCATTCGAAGGGTTCTCCCAGGGCTGCGAGTGCGGCAGCGGTGCGGTCCGTGCCCGAGGGCAGGGCGGGATCGGTCATGACCGCCTCGCCGCCGAAGCCGCGGACGGCCGCTGCGATGCGCTCGTCGTCCGTGGCCACCACCACCCGGTCCACCCCCGGCGCGCGGCGGGCCGCCTCGAAGACCCACTGGATCATGGGTTTCCCGGCGATGGGGGCCAGGGGCTTCCCGGGGAAGCGGGTGGCCTGGAAACGGGAAGGGAGGACGGCGAGGGTGCGCATGGAGCCAGTGTAGGGCAGGGCATGGCCCACCCGGCGTCTCCAGACTCCAGACTTCCCGTCTTCTGCCGATGGCATGGCATCGGGAGATGTCTTGGATTCATCCTTCGAAGACGTATGGGCAGAATGCGAGGACCTGTTCGCGCAGGCCCGCCGGACCTTGACGACCCTGAAGGAGCCCCAGCCCGCGCATGTGGTCCAGGCCGCCGTGAATGCGCTGTTCCGGGCCACCCACACGCTGAAGGGCATGGCGGGCATGCTGGGGTTTCCGGTCTTCAGCCGGGCCGCCCACCGCATGGAGGACATTTTCGACCTGATGCGGAAGGGCCGCTTGCGCTCCACGGATTCCCTGGTGGAAACCCTCGAGGCAGGGATGGAGGCCCTGGAATCGGGACTGGCGGGGCTGAAGCGGGGGCGGTCTGAACCGGATGATTACCTGGAAGTGGTGCGCCGGGAACTCGGTGAACTCGAAGCCCTGGCCCGTCCCGCGGAGGGGGCGGAACAGGATCTGAGCGCCATGCTCGACCTGCCGGAAGAGGCCCGGAAGGCCCTCTCGGACTACGAACGGGGCCGGGTCACCCGGGCGCTCATGGATGGCGTTCCTGTCCATGGCGTGGCGATCTGTCTCGATTTCGCCACGTTCGATGCCCGCCTGCGGGTCTTCACCGAGGGGCTGGGGCGCCAGGGGGAGCTCATCTCCACGCTGCCCTGGGAAGTCCCGGAAGGCCAGGAGGGCCTGGCGTTCCTCCTGGTGGTGGCCGGCGCTTCGCCGGACCCGGGCGCCCTGGGCGCGGAGCCTGGGGAGCTCCTGGAGCAGCGCCTGCTGGCCGATCCAGCCCGCATTCCCGAGAGCTTCCGCGCCGAAGCCCAGCCCGCGCCGGAACCGGTACCCGCTCCGGCGCCCCCGCCCCCGCTGCCTCCACCGGAGCCGCCCCCCCTGGCGGCGGCCCCGGATACAGAGATCCTGCGGCTGCCCGCCCAGCGGGTGGAGGCGCTGGAAGCGCGTCTGATGGATGTGGCGCAGTTGCGGGATGCCGCCAGCGGTCTGCTGCGGCGGGGGGATGCCCAGACCGTCGAAGCGCCCCTGGCCGTACTCGGCCAGATGGAGGAAGGCCTGCTGGATGTCCAGAAGGCCCTGCTCCAGATGCGGATGGTCAAGGTGGACACCCTGTTCACCCGCATCGAGCCCATGGTCAGGAGCCTGGCGCGAGATCTCGGCAAGCCCGTGAAACTGACCCTCCAGGGCGGGGAGCTGGAAGTGGAGCGTGGCCTGGTCGGACGTCTGGTGGAGCCGTTCCTGCATCTGGTGCGGAACGCGGTGGACCATGGCCTGGAGGCGCCGGAGGCCCGCAAAGCCGTGGGCAAGAGCGAAACCGGCAGCATCCGCATCAGTGCCTCGCAGCGGGGCCGCAGCATTCGTTTCGACCTCCGGGACGACGGGCGCGGCTTCGACCTGGCCAAGATGGAGGAGCGTGGCCTCGCCATGGGGCTGCTCACCCCGGGCCTGCCTGCCACCCCGGAACGGCTGCACCGGCTGGCGTTGGAACCCGGCTTTTCGACCATGGACCGGGCCTCCCAGATCTCCGGCCGTGGCGTGGGCATGGATGTGGTGCGTCAGGAAGTCGAGGCGATGGGCGGCGAGATCATGCTGTCCAGCGAATCGAAGCGGGGGAGCCTGGTCCGCCTGACCATTCCCCTGTCCCGGGCAGTGGTGGGCTGCCTCCGGGTCCGCAGTGGCGTCCAGACCTTCGGCGTTCCCATCACCCATGTGCGCCGAGTCCACGTGGGACGTGAATCCCGGCACGGCGGGGACCGGGTGAAGGTGCTCGGGCAGGATGTTCCGTTCGAGTCGCTCCAGGTCTGCCTGGGCCAGGGGGATCCTCCTGATGGCCACCGGGCCTTCGTCCTGCTGAGCCAGCCGAGTACCCTCGCGGGCGCCAGCCTGGAAATCGCCGTGGGGGTGGATGAGGTGCTGGGCCGCGGCGAGATCCTGCTGCGCAGCCTGCCGGAGCTGGCCCAGGTGCCGGGTGTGATGGGGGGCAGCCTGCAGGAGGATGGCATCCTCTGGGTGCTGGATCCGGAGGCGGTGCTGGGGCTTGCCATGGACAGCCTCATGCGGCGGGTGGCCCATGTCTGAACTCGGAACGCTCATCCTCGCCCGCGCCCAGGGACGGGATCTTCTGCTCGAGGCCTCCCAGATCCTGGAAGTGCTGCCAGCGGCGCCGGTGACGTCCCTTCCGGGCCCGGTGCCGGGTATCGCCGGGGTGCTCCTGTACCATGGCGAGTTCCTGCCGGTGCTCGACTGGAACGGGCTGCCCGGTCACTTCGGGGGGATGATCTGGGCTTCGGCGTTGGCCATCCTCAAACGGAGGCTGGCCCTGCCTCTGGAGGAACTCGCGGGGGTTCTGGAGCACGAGGGGGAGGGGCCGGGCCTCGAGCCCGCCGAGGGCGATCCCTGGGAGGAGATCCTGGCGTGCAAATGTGCCGTGGGAGGGGCCTCCATGCCCCTCCTGGACCCTGACAAACTCGTGGATTGGCTTCACCATCAGCGTTCGAGGCGCTGATCGGGCTTGAGATCCTCCTCCCGGCCTCTGGCGGCTCGGCGCATCCATGCGATCATGGCTGTTCTTTGCCGGAGGGTCCCTTGAACCATCGCCTTGCTGCCCCCGTCGGAATCACCGCCACCGGGCAGTGCTTCCCGCCGAGGGTGGTCACCAACGATGATCTGGCCCAGATCCTCGATACCAATGACGAATGGATCCGCAGCCGCACGGGCATCCGGGAACGGCACTGGGTCGAGCCCGGCACGGGCGCCTCGCAGCTGGGCGCTCCCGCCCTCCAGCAGGCCCTCGATGCCCGGGGCTTGAAGGCCTCGGAGCTGGATCTCATCGTTGTCACCACCGTCACCCCCGATACCTTGTTTCCCGCGACCGCCTGCCGCATCCAGGAGATGGTCGGGGCCTCCAATGCGTTCGGTTTTGACCTGAATGCCGCCTGTTCGGGGTTCCTCTTCGCGCTGACCACCACCGCCAGCCTGGTGGCCGCGGGTGCCGCCCGGAAGGCCGCCATCGTTGGCGTGGACATCATGTCCACCATCATCAACAAAGAGGATCGGGCCACGGCCGTGCTCTTCGGGGATGGCGCCGGTGCGGTCATCGTGGAGCAGGTGGAACCGGGCTACGGCATCCTGGATTTCGAGCACCGGATTGACGGCAGCGGGGGCGAGTTCCTCTTCATGCCGGCCGGCGGCTCCCTGAAACCCGCGACGGCCGAGACGGTGGCGAACAAGGAGCACACCATCCACCAGGCCGGTAGCGAGGTGTTCAAGAACGCCGTGCGGGAGATGGCCGACAACAGCCGCCTGCTGCTGGACCGCAATGGCCTGAAGGGCGAGGATCTGGCCCTGTTTGTGCCCCACCAGGCCAACATCCGCATCATGGATGCCGCGGCCAGGCGCCTGGAGCTGGATCCGGCCCGCATGATGGTCAACATTGACCGCTACGCCAATACCACCACCGCCACCATCCCCACGGCCCTGCATCAGGCGCGGGAGCAGGGCCGGTTGACCAAGGGCGACCTGGTGATCCTTTCGGCTTTCGGCGCAGGGTTCACCTGGGGCTCCACCCTCCTGCGCTGGGCCTGCTAGGGCCGATGCGCATCATCGCCGGGACTCTGAAGGGGCGGCGGATCATGGCTCCGCCCCCGGGGGATCTGCGGGTGCGCCCGACCGCAGACCGCGCCCGCGAGGCCCTGTTCTCGATCCTCCAGCGGTGGCCCCAGGGGCCCTTTCTCGATCTCTGTGCCGGGACCGGGGCCGTGGGGCTGGAGGCGCTTTCCCGGGGCTTCGGTCCGGTGACCTGCGTGGAAGCGGCCGAACCAGGCTGGTCATGCCTCCGCCGGAATGCCGCGGGAACGGACTTGACGGCGCTCCGCCAGGAGGTCCAGACCCTGAGTGCCGGCGCCTTCCACGGTCAGGCCGTGATCTTCCTCGACCCCCCCTATGAACAATCCCGCCCGCTCTGGGGCGTCCTGGCGGGAAGGCTCCGGGGCTGGATCGCCCCTGGGGGCGTCCTGGTCGCCGAAACCGACCGGAGATCTGAGCTGGAATTACAGCCCGGGTGGGAACTGGCCGAAACGCGTGAGTATGGTACCGCCCGATTCCACTTCTGGACCCCGGCCTGAGTCGTCTCTGGATGCTGCCGTCCTGAGCCCTGAGACGCTTCGCATTGTGCTGGGCCGCTCCCGTGTGGCGGCCGTGCTGGTCTGGCTCGCCTTGTTCCTGGTGGGCGGGGGGCTCTTCTTCTTTACCGCGCCTCCGGGGTTCCAGTTCACCCTGGCTGGCGCAGCCTGGGCCTTCCTGCTGCTGGCCCTTTGCACCGGGATCTCCTTGATCCACCTGGCGTCCCTCGGGCACTTCCTGAACGGTCGCAGTCTGGGGCCCGAAGCCTACCGGCCTGTCACCCGCTTCCCCCAGGCCACGTCCATGCTCACCGTCTATGTCGGGGCGTGTCTAGGCAGCCTGGCCTACCTCTGGATGAAGCTCTACCTCCATCAGAGCATCTGGATCAGTGGCGCCACCATGGGGATTTTCTTTGTCATGGCCCTGATGGGCGCCGTGGCCCACTATTTCATCGCCAAGCAGAACCTGATGCGGGTGTTCAAGGTGCTTGCGGGCCAGCCGGGGTTCGATGAATCCCTCGTGCGGTTCCGGGCCAGCCTGCGGGCCAAGTTCGGCTTCGGGGTGGCGAGCGTGATGATCGGAGTGCTCCTGTTATCCATTCTCGTATCTGGGCTTACGGTTCAGAGTGCGATCCGCACCAAGGTCGAAGCCTATGCCACGAAGGAACTGACCAACCTGGCTGATTCGGTGTCCTTCGTTCAGGAGATGAATCCCACCAAAGAAGATCTGACGGCCTTCCTGAGCACCCTGAAGCTTGGCGCGGGCGGCGGGATCTCGCTCCAGTTGCCTGCCTCCAAGGGGGGCGCCCTGCTGGGTTCCCAGCTTCAGCCCGCCGGGGCTGCCGACATCCTCGTGGTGACGCCGCTGCCCGGGGGCTCCCTGCTCCGGGCGGTCATTCCCGAGCGGGAGTACGCCGATGCCATCTGGAAGGCCCTGCGTCCGAACCTCGTGCTGCTGGTGGGCGGGGCCCTCTTCTTCGCCTACCTCATCCAGTTGATCCTCCGGGATGTCCAGCTGCCCATCGTGATGCTCAGCCAGAACGCGTTGCGGGTCGGCGAGGGCCGGATTGACAAGCTGGATGCGGTCTATAGCGATGACGAGGTCGAGATCCTCTCGCGGGGCTTCAGCCTCATGGTGGGCAGCTTGAGGGGCATGGTGGTCCAGATCCGCTCCGCCAGCCGGGATCTCGCCAAGGCCGCCATGGCCATCCGGGAATCCGCCGATGGCGTCCGGCAGTCCAGCCAGGGGCAGCGCGCGCTGATCGAGGCTTTCCACACGGAGATCAACGACCTTTCAGAAACCTCCATCGGCATCAGCGCGAGTTCCATGGAACTGAGCCTGGCTTCCGAAAGCACCAACGCCACCATCGTGGAGATGGCGGCCACGGTGCAGCAGATCAACCGCAGCATGGACGAACTGCTGATGGTGGTCGAGGGCATCACGTCGGCCATCCGGGATTTCGACACCGCCATCAAGAACGTGGGCAAGAACGTGGACCATCTGGCTGGCCACGCCGAGCATACCCGCGAGTTTGCGGAGAACCTGGAGCAGAGCACTTCCGCCATTGACGACAGCGTGAAGATCGCCCAGCGGTACACCAAGAAGGTGATCCACAACGCGGCCCGGGGCATGGAACTGGTGGCACGGAACCGCGAGAAGATGCAGGTGATCGAACGGGTGGTGCAGGATTTCCATGGCACAACCCGGATCCTGCTCCAGCTCGGAGCCGATATCGCCAAGATCCTCGACTACATCGGCGAGCATACCCAGCAGACCAACATGCTGGCCCTCAACGCGGCCATCATCGCGGCCCAGGGCGGGGGCGGCGGGGAAGGCCAGGCCAAGGGCTTCTCGGTGGTTGCGGATGAAATCAAGCAGCTATCCGAGCAGACCGGGCGCTCCACCCGGGACATCCAGCAGATCATCGGCACGCTCCAGGCGGAGATCCGCAAGGCCTACCAGCAGGTGGAACTTGGGCTGGATGCGGTTCGCGATGGCTCCGATTCCGTGCGCCAGAGCGAGGAGGCCCTCCAGGCGATCCTCGAATCCGTCAGCGAGACGGACAGCGTGGTGGAAAGCATCCTCACGGAAACCCTCCAGCAGGCCGGACAGGCCGCCCTCATCCATGAGGCCAACCGGAACATCCACACCCAGGTGGAGACGATCCGCTCGGTCATCGAGGAACAGCAGCAGACCAGCAACTACATTCTGTCCCTGGCCATGAACGTCCAGGAGGCCACCAGCGTCGTGCGCGATTCCACCAAGGAACAGAGCACCGGCAGCGATGAGATCGCCAGAGCCACCGAGCAGGTCCGCGCCCTGGCCTCCAACCTGCACGAGATCCTGGCGCGGCAGGAGGAACACGCGCTGTCCATGAAGGAAACCATGAACCAGGTGCTCGGGAAGGCCATGGAAAGCGAGCGCGCCATCGCGGATTCCAGCGCCTACGTCGAGCAACTCGGCGTCCAGGTCCACATGCTCAATCACGAAGTGAACCTCTTCAAGCTGTAAGGAGCTGGAACGGGGTCATGGTTGGGAGGCCCGAGCCGTTTGTGGCGATTCGGGCCGACATCACCCAGCGCAAGGAGGCGGAGGACGCCCTGCGGCAGTCCCAGAAGCTGGGAAGCCTTGGCGTGCTGGCGGGGGGGACCGCCCACGCCTTCAACAACCTGCTCACCACCACTCTCGGCAACGCGAACCTTGACTCCATGCATCTGCCCCGGGAGAGTCCAGCTCTGCCCTACCTCGGTCAGATCGAGCACCTGGATGGGTGCCGGTCCTTCCTCCGCATGCATGACATCAATCCAACGGTACCCGTGGTGATAACCAGCGGCTACAGCGAGGAGGATGTGGTGGCCGACTTCCTGGGGCGCGGCTTCAGGGCGTGACGGATACCTGAGCGGATCCGTGGGACGGAATGCCGCAAGGACTCACCACGAGGCAGTCCACCTGGAGGGTTCCGGCGGCGCCAGCCGTGAAGGTAATGGTGGGTGTTCCGAGACCTCCGGTGATGCTCCCGTTCTGGATGATCCAGTAGTAGGTGGCGCCGCTGGTGCTGGCCACGGAGGCGGTGAGCCCCGAGGTACCTGTCTTGGCTGTCGCCACCAAAGTCGTCACCGTGGCGGATGGGGCGGGGGCGGGAACGGTTGGGTTGGCGCTGAAGAGCGTTCCCGTGTTGAGGGCGGCATTCAGGCTGGAATCCCAACCCCCGACCAGAAGGGCACGTCCGTCCGGCAGGAGCGTTGCGGCCTGGCCCCACCGATCCCCGGGGCTGGCCGTGTAGTGGTAGAGCTGGGTACCCGGGGTGTAAAGCTCACTGTCCCCCGCCGTATCGAACCCAGGCAGCCCGATGTTGCCGGCGAACAGAACCCGGCCATCGCCGAGCAAGGTCGCGGTGGGCATCTGGATCCTCCCGGAGTTCGGAGTGCCTGTCGTGGCCGTGGCCTGACCAGTGGCTGGATCGAAGACCAGGGAGATGCTGGGGATGTTCATTCCCGTGAGGGCGATCAGGACTTTCCCATCGGTCAGGCGGGTCTGGGTGAACCACTGGGCCGCAAGGTTGGAACCGCCCGCGGGCATGAACGCATCCAGCTGCGGATCGTAGAGTTCGGCTGCCGGCGGGGTGGCGCCCGTGCCGCTGCCACCGACGATCAGCACCTTCCCGTCGGGAAGCAAGGTGGCGAGATGACCGAAGCGAGGGGCTCCGAGGGTGGCGGCACTGGGGCTGAAGGTATCGGTGGCGGGATCGTAGAACTCCGCGCTGCCCAGCGTGTGGACGGTGTCATTGAATCCGCCGACGATAAGGACTTTGCCGTTGAGGAGCAGCGTGGCCGTGCATTGCTGGCGCGCGGTCCCCATCTGGCTGGCCGAGGGCGTGAAGGTGCGGGTGACGGGATCGTAGAGGTCCGCGGAGGTGAGTTGGCGGGGCAGGGCCGCGTTCGGGTTATACCCGCCGACGACCAGGGTCTTGCCGTTGGGGAGGAGAACGGCGCTGGCGGCTTCCCGAATGGTGGACATACCGTTCACTGTGGTGGAGAAGCCCCCCAATCCCCCGTAGGCGGCGGGATCAAACTCGTCCGCGGCGGCGGTAGCCGCGGTGCCACCCGCGGTGCCACCCGTTATCAGAGCCTTTCCGTTGGGCATGAGGGTGCAGGTATGCCACTCCCGGGCCACCGACATGGTGTTGCCCGCAGGTGTGTAGGTCCCGGGATCCACGTACACGGTGAGCTGGCTCGTGACTGACGTTCCGGCTGAGTTGGTCACGGTGAGGGTGTAGGTGGTGTCTGCGGCAAGGGGGCCAACGGTGATCCCGGTTCCCGTCGTGGCGCTGACATGGCCGGGGGTGATGACGCCGCTTCCGTGAGTGAAGATCGCGGTCAGTGTTGAAGTACCGTTCGGCGTCACGGTGGTGGGACTGGCCGTGAAGGAGGTGATGCTGGGCGCGAACACCACTGTCACCGTCACTGAGGCGGTGGCCGATCCCAGGGGATTCGTGGCGGTGAGCGTGTAGGTGGTGGTGGTGGTGGGAGAGACCGCGATGCTGGAGGACCCGGTCACAGCGCCCACGTTCTGATCAATGCTTACGGAAGTCGCGGGGGAACCGAGCGTCCACGCCAGGGTGGTACTGCCGCCGAGGGTGAGGGTGGCGGGCGAGGCCTGGAAGCTGGTGATGGTCGGGGCGCTGGTGAAGATGGATACGGTCGCTTGGGCGGTGACGCTGCTGCCGGCGGCATTGGTCACAGTGAGGGTATAGGTCGTGGTCGCAGTCACAGCGCCCGTACTCACTCCGGTTCCGCTGGTGACGGTGCCGAGGCCGTGGTCAAGGCTGCCGGTCCCACCGGTGAAGGTGGCGGTGAGGGTGCTGGAGCCTCCGCTGGTGACGGCGGTGGGAGAGGCGTTGAAGGCCGTGATGACTGGCGGCGCGACCACCGTCACCGTGGCCGTGGCCGAGATCGTTGGTGATGCCGCGCTGGTGGCGATCACATGATAGGTGCCCGGGGTGGAGGGGGCGGTGTAGAGGCCGGTGGCATCCACCGTTCCGCCCGAGACACCCTCCTGGACTGACCAGGTGACCGTGGTGGTGGTGGCGTTGGCTACGGTTGCAGAGAATTGCTTGGTGGTGGAGGCGGTCACCGTGGCCGTCGTGGGGGATACAGCCACGGTGACCGAAGGTGTCGGCGAGGGGGATGACGAGGAAGACCCTCCGCCTCCGCCGCCGCAAGCCGTGAGGGCGAGGACCGCACCGGCTGCGAACATCCACGAGAACAGAGAACGAACGGAAGACGCCATCGATCCCTCCAGGAGTGAACAAGGTGTTTATTTGACTCTGTCTCAGTATAAGCAGCCAGTCGGGTGCCGGTAGCCCGGAGGGGTGTCAAAACAGGAAAATCAGGCGCAGGAGAAGGACAAGCGGCGGTTTCTGGGCTTCCTGGATGACCTGCACTGCTCAGGGGAGGGGTGCATTCCTTTGTCGTCTGTCTTGACATTGGAACAGGTCGGCGACACAGTGGCGACTCACCTGGGTTTTTCATGCCCCGCGTAGCCTTCACACGCAACCTCCAGCGCCATGTGGCCTGCCCCCCATGCACGGTGGCGGGCGCGACCGTGCGGGAGAGCCTGGACGCGGCGTTCGCCCTCTACCCGCTGGCCCGGGGCTATGTGTTGGACGAGCACGGCGCCTTGCGGCACCACATGGCCATTTTCGTGGACGGAGAACCGGTGACGGACCGCCGGGCGCTCAGTGATGCCGTGCCCGCGACGGCTGAGATTTTCGTCATGCAGGCCCTTTCTGGAGGCTGACATGTCCGACCAGGTGTTGATCTCCACCCGCAAGGGGCTCTTCTCCGCCCGGCGCGCCGGACGGGGCGTCTGGGATCTCGACTCGGTGGCCTTCCTGGGGGACAACGTCTCCCTCGTCCAGCACGATCCCCGGGATGGCGCCTGGTACGCCGCCCTGGACCACGGCCACTTCGGCGCCAAGCTGCATCGCTCCCGCGATCGTGGGGCCACCTGGACCGAAATCGGCGTGCCCGCCTATCCCACGCCCCCGGAGGGCCACGTGGAGAAGGATTTCCTGGGCCGGGAGATCCCCTGGCGCCTCATCCGCTTCTGGGCTCTCGCGCCGGGTGCCCCGTCGCAGCCAGGTCTGCTTTGGGCAGGCACCATCCCCGGTGGCCTTTTCCGGAGTGAGGATCACGGCGACACCTGGCAGCTCGTGGAGTCCCTCTGGCACATGCCGGAGCGCCGCAAGTGGGCGGGTGGCGGGGCGGAGGCTCCCGGCCTCCACTCCATCTGCGTGGATCCCCGCGACGGCAACCGGGTGGCCGTCGCCATCTCCAGCGGCGGCGTGTGGATCACGGAGGATCTGGGGAAGACCTGGACTGCCCACACGAAGGGCATGCGGGCGGACTACGCGCCCCCGGAGCTGGTGGAGGCGCCCGAATCCCAGGATCCCCACCACATGGTGCAGTGCCCGGGCGCCCCGGATACCTATTGGATCCAGCACCACAACGGCATCTTCCGCAGCACCGACAGTGCCATGACCTGGACGGAGATCACCGATGTGAAGCCGTCTGCCTTCGGCTTCCCGGTGGTGGTGCATCCGAAGAATCCGGATACCGCCTGGTTCGTGCCCGCCATCAAGGACGAGCGCCGCATTCCCGCCGAGGGGCGGGTGGTGGTGAACCGCACCCGCGATGGCGGTCGCAGCTTCGAGACGCTTCACCGCGGCCTGCCCCAGGCCTGGGCCTACGACCTGGTGTACCGGCACGCCCTGGATCTGGATGCCTCCGGCGAACGGCTGGCCTTCGGCTCCACCACGGGCTCCGTCTGGATCAGCGAGAACGGGGGCGACGACTGGCTCACCCTCGCCGAGCACCTGCCGCCGGTCCATGCCGTGCTGTTCGTCTAGAGCCTTCCCTCCAGCACCCGCAGCACCAGCCCCGGTTGATTCCGCAGGAAGGCCTCCCGGCGGGAGGGGGGGATCACGGCTAGGAAACAGGTGTCCTCGGCCACGGCGGTGGCGCCCTGGGGGCGGTCGCGCAGGAAATCCTCCAGGCCCAGGAACCCCTCCGGCAGATCACGGGCGGCCAGCACCTCGGTGCCCTTCGGCCCTTCCATGCGCACCAGGCCCATGGCGAGCTGGAAGAGGGGCGACCGTTCCCCGGTCCGGAAGATCAGTTCCCCGGGTTGGGTGAGCCGCCGCTCGGCGCCGAGATCGAAGCGCGCCCGCAGCTCCCGCAGGGCATCGTTGGTTTCCTGCAGGCGGCGGGTGAACTGCTGGCAGAGGAGGCGCGTGAGGGCCGGGAACCCATCCATGATGGCGTCCAGGTGGGCCGGCTTCAGGCAGAGGGCCTGGCAGGCCCCCACGGCCCGCACCGTGGCCGTGCGGCTCTGGGCTCCGAAATAGGCCATCTCGCCCACGATGCAGGGCGATTCCGGCCCGCATTCCAGATGGGCCAGGGGGCGCTGGGCGCCATCGGGTTCCCGATGCTCCACCACCAGACTGCCTTTGACCACGAGGAACACCTCCTGGGAGGGATCCCCCTCCACCACCAATTTCTCCGCGTCCCGGTAGCGCAGGAGCGCGATATCCGGGCAAAGGTCCAGCAGGGCGGGGATCTCCGAATCGGGATCCAGCGCCAGCTTCGCGAAGTCGAGGGGTTCAGGCATGGGGGCTCCTGCTTTCTCCATCGGCGCGCCGGCCCCGGGGCCTGAACCCGGCGAGCCGGTTCCCGCATCTGGGCTGGGGCCGGCTGCGGGATCGCAGTACCCTGGAGGATTCACCGGGGCGGGCCCTCCGTCCTTTCTCGCGGCAGGCCATGATCTCCTTCGCCAATGTCAGCAAGCAGTACGGCAAGCAAGTGCTCTTCATTGATGCCAGTTTCCAGCTCAACCCCGGCGAGAAGGCGGGCCTGGTGGGCCCCAACGGGGCCGGCAAGTCCACGCTCTTCCGCATGATCCTGGGCGAGGAGTCCCCCGACGATGGCGCGGTGAGCCTGCCGAAGAAGCTCACCCTCGGCTACTTCCGGCAGGAAGTGGACGAGATGGCGGGGCGCTCCGTGCTGGATGAGGCCATCGCCGGCAGCGGGCGCCTGGGCGACCTCCACCACGAGCTGGCGGATCTGGAACACGGGATGGCCGATCCCGATCGCGCCGACGAGCTGGAGGCCATCCTGGAGCGCTTCGGCCATGTCCAGGAGGAGTACCAGCACCTGGGCGGCTACGAGCTGGAGGCCCGCGCCCGGGCCTGCCTCCAGGGCCTGGGCTTCGAGGATGCGCAGATTGATGGCGATGTGGGCGCCCTCTCCGGCGGCTGGAAGATGCGCGTGTCCATGGCCAAGGTGCTGCTGGGAACCTTTGATGTGCTGCTGCTGGACGAGCCCACCAACCACCTGGACATCGAAAGCATCCTCTGGCTGGAGCAGTACCTGAAGGCCAGCACGGCCACCCTCCTGATGACCAGCCACGACCGCGACTTCATGAACCGCATCGTGTCCAAGGTGCTGGAGATTGATGGTGGCGACATCGTCACCTACTCCGGCGACTACGACTTCTATGTGAAGGAGCGGGAGATCCGCGAGACCAACCAGGAGGCCGCCTACACCCGGCAGCAGGCCAAGCTGGCCAAGGAACAGCGCTTCATCGAGCGGTTCTCCGCCCACGCCGCCAAGGCCGCCCAGGTGCAGAGCCGCGTGAAGGCCCTGGACAAGATCGAGCGCATCGAGCCGCCGAAGAAGCGGCGCATCGTGAAGTGGGATTTCCGCATCCCCGGCCGCTCCGGCGACGATGTACTCATGCTCAAAGGGGTGGCCAAGCAATATGGCGCCCGCACCCTCTATGACGGCTTCGACTTCCACATCCGGCGCGGCGAGCGCTGGTGCGTCATGGGCAAGAACGGCGCCGGCAAGTCCACCCTGCTGAAGATGGTGGCGGGCGTGCTGAGGCCGGATGCCGGCGAGGTGAAGCTGGGCGCCAGCCTCAAGCTCGGCTACTTCGCCCAGCAGAGCCTCGACCTGCTGGATCCCGAGCTGACCGTGCTGGAGCAGCTCCAGAAGGACTTCCCCATGGAAGGCCTGGGCGTGCTGCGGAACCTTCTGGGCGCCTTCCAGTTCAGCGGCGACGAGGTGGACAAGCGCATCCGCGCCCTCTCCGGCGGCGAGAAATCGCGCCTCGTCATGGCCCGCATGCTCTTCGATCCGCCCAACTTCCTTGTGCTGGACGAACCCACCAACCACCTGGACCTGGCCACCAAGGAGATGCTGGTGGAGGCCCTCAAGGACTTCGAAGGCACCCTCCTCTTCGTGAGCCACGACCGCGCCTTCCTCCGCGGCCTCGCCACCCGCGTCCTCGAACTCGGTGGCGACGAACACCCCGCCCCGCTGCCCTTCCTCGGCACCTACCCCGAATACGTCGAGAAGACCGGGCGCGAGGCACCGGGCGTGCATAACTAATATGTATGTGTTCAGTTGGATTGGGATATTTGAAGTGTTCAGCCGCTTAGATACTCAAGAATGGATGCCAATGCAATATTCATTATTTTCCTAGATCGTTTTGGTCCGATATAATTGGCTTGTTGAAAATCCTCTTCTGTAGCTTTTAATATCATTCCAATAGTCTTAAGTCCGAGACCATTTAATGCATTTACTTGGAATTCACTAAGATCGAGATCTGTTATGGATCTTTGAATTTTTTCACTTATAGCCAGATTAATGTCTGGTTCTATGGAATCACCAACATCCGAGGCCAACTTTTGGAACCCGGGATCATTGTGCCCGTACTCTGTTAGCCTTTTGATGCTAAGGCTGGGGACTAATTCTAGAACTGTTTGCTGGGGATTTGCTGCATCTGATACCAGACAGCCGAGATTGATGGAATAACGCGTTCCATAGTTTCCCCTAGATGCGACAACCCCTTGATCCATTTTGATTACAACACCCGTATAAGCAAGCATTCGCAATGCTTCTTTGACTGCTTCAGGTGCGTCTCTGTGTACCCAGAAATAACAGGTTCTTTCTGCTTTTTTTTCTTGGCCCCAATTATAATTTTTGTCGTTTGTTTTTTTGATTACATCATTTTCGACAAAGTCTCTGCCCCAATCAATAAATAATTTGTGGCCCGTGTACTTTTCGGCTAAGGAGGAGTGATCCGACCAAATATCTTCTCGAAAATAGGTTTTTATTGCGGCAGATGTATCGCGAGAAGTAAGTTTGGGAGCCTTTGTTATTAACTTTAACCTGCCCTATTCGGTCGAGACGAAAAATTAATGTAATCGCGGTATTCAGGGAACCTACATACATATTCACAGCACCCATTGGGTGAGGTGGAAGCATGGAGCAGGGGATCGGTCTTCCTGGA
>JAJYRN010000013.1 GCA_021794095.1 Acidobacteriota bacterium
CAGCCATTGGCCCTCCAGTTGGATTGGTTCTCGCAAACTCAAACCTACCGGACCCAATGGCTTCCTTATGCCCTCACCCCCTCGCCTCGGCTCAGGGGGAACTTACAGAAATTGGTGTACACGACCAAAGTCGAGATCAGCCGACTGGAGAAGTGGCGGGAGAAGGCCATGCGCGGACTGGAGGAAGGCCTTCGGGAGCGCGAGGGCGACCCGATCCAGGTGGCGCTGGACGACGCCAACCGCCGCATTGGCGAACTGTCCATGGAGAACGAACTGCTGCGGGAGAAGGCCCGAAGGTCCGGGGCTTTTTGGCCGGGGAGATCGAAACGATGAGCGCCGCGATCTCCCCAAGCACTGGCCGGCGCTACGGGATGCGCCTCGTGACCCGCATCTGGGGAGCCCCCAGGTCCAGCATCTTCTACCGGCGGAAGGAACGGCCCGAGCCCCGGAGGCGCGGCCCGAAGCCCCTGATTCCGGACGAGGTGCTGATCCCGATGATCCGTGAGGATCTGGCCAACTCCCCCTTCCGCGAGGAGGGGCACCGGAAGGTCTACTACCGGCTGAAGCACGAGAAGCAGCTCAAGGCCGCCCCCAAGCGCATCCTGCGCCTGATGCGCGAACACGCCCTGCTCTCGCCCCAGCGGGCGCCGAAGGGCGAGGCAAAGACCCACGATGGCACCATCTGCACCGAGGAGCCCAACGAGCTCTGGGGCACGGATGGGACCACGGCCCAGGTGGTGGCAGAAGGTACCGTCTGGATCTTTGGCGCCATCGAGCACTGGAACGCCGAGTGCGTGGGCATCCATGCCTGCAAGATCGGCGACCGGTTCAACGCCATGGAACCCGTGAAGCAGGGGCTGCGGAAGCATTATGGGGGATTGGCCAAAGGCATCGCCGCGGGGCTGGCCCTGCGCTGCGACCACGGCAGCCAGTACACCTCCGATTACTTCCAGACGGAGCTCAGGCACTTCGGCATCCGGCAGAGCATGGCCTACGTCAGCGAGCCCGAGACCAACGGCGTCATCGAGCGCTTCTGGAAGACCCTGAAGAAGCAGGTGCTGGAGGGACGCATCTACCAGACCCTGGCCGACCTCCGAAAGGCCCTGCGCGAGTTCGTGGACCTCTACAACCGCCGCTGGCGCCTCGAAAAGCTGGGCGGACACACACCCGAAGAAACACGCCAAGCTTGGCTCAGCCGACAGGCTGCGTAATGCTTAAGCCTGGTCTAAACAACTGGGCGCGGTACACAGCCATCCTGAGGGAAGGCATCGGGGTTTGCCAAATCATTGGCGGCCGTCGCATGGTTCAAGATGAAGTAAGGCAATCGGATAGGTTGAGTCTGGCGGATGACTCCATCTTTGTAAAAGTAGGGTGTGTAATCCCGATTAGTCCAGAAGTCCCAGTTAGGATCGCGATTGGGATCCGAGGCCGCCATGGTCCGGAAGAGGCTGGGAGGCGGGGCCTGGGCCTGCAGGGTGGATAGAGCCGCCGCTCCAGCGAGCAGGCAGGAAATCAGACTGGATTTCATGAAACCTCCTGTGGATGTAGGTAAAGCCATGCCGGACCTGGAACCGTTCCAGGCCGTGCGGATGAGGGTTTGGTGTATCTACTCGGGGATGCTCAGTGCGAGACGAAGGCCAGTTGTTGTAGCGGGATGGAATCCGACTCCTGTTCTATAAGCTGAGTCAAGATAATATTTTGTGTAGACCTCCGGGGCATTGGCCCAACCCCAGATTGACCCTCGTGCAGTTCTCCATACTGGCCTTGGATTGTCGACCCACGGGCTTCCATCAGATGGAGCGCCGAGGTAGTCCGGGTGGTAATCGTCCTCCGTCCACTGAACTTGGGTGAACATGTCGTGGAGACCCCAGGCATTGGGCTGCTTCATGCCCACCTTGGGCCACGAAATGCCCACGGCGTGCGTGTTGTCGTAGGTCCAGCAATACGTGTCTGCTTGAGTGTAATCATCGCCCCAGAAATATTTTGTGGTGCTTCCAGCCCGCAGGGCGTACTCCCATTCCGCCTCGCTGGGCAGGCGGAATTCCTTCCCGGCGAAAAGCTTGTTCAGGGGCGCAAGGAAGTCCAGGTGCCATTCAAACCAGTCCCGGTTCCACACGGCCACATCGGGATCCTTGGTGGCGTAGTCGGGGGTGGTCCAGCCCGTGACAGCCTTCCACTGGCGGGTGGTGACGGGGTACTTGGCCAGGTAGAAGGCCTTGGCGAAGTTGACTTCGTGGCGAGGTGCGGCGTACTTAACCGAATCATGTGGTTCGAGGAACCCTGGCCAATCAGTTGTCTGATCGGGGAACACAGGTCCCATCATGAAGCTGCCCGGTGGGATCAGGACGAAGTCCAGGGCCACATCCCCGGGCAGCTTGAAGGTGAGGGTGGGCGCGGGGTAGCTGACCTTCACCAGGGCGCCAGTGGTGCCGAGGTCGACCTCCTGGCGCAGGCACAGGGGGTAGCGCGGGGTGCTGCCCTCCTGGACGGTGGCGGCGTCCACGGTGTATCGGCCGGGTGGCAGGCCCTTCAGCGCCTCGGTGCGGGTGAGGGTTCTCGTGAAGCCATTCGGCCCGGTCACAGTCACAGCGGCGTCCAAGCCAGCCGGTAGGCCTTCAACCTTCACCAGCAGGCCCGGCTTCACAGTCAGGGATGCCTTGGCGACCTTGGTGCTCCCATTTCCCGTCACCGTAAGCGTGTAATCGGTGCTGGTGGCAGCCGTCAGGGCCACGTCAATGCCGGAAGGAACGGTACTGCCCAGGGGCTCGATGCGTCCCTCGCCGCCCGTATAGGCCACTTTCAACGTGGCTGTCTCGCCCACTTCAACCGTGGCGGGTACGACCTCGAAGCGGGAAATGGTTGGCTCCGGGGCCTTGGCCCCACCGCAGGCGAAGGCGAAAAGCAGGCCCGGGAGTGCGAGGGATCGCCAGGCATGAAGTCCTGGGCGTGAAAAGCCGGTCGTGGCGGATCTGCCCAATCAACACCTCCTGATCTATTCCGATAGCGGCTCTCTGGATTGGTGCAATGGTACCCCCCCCCTACCCTCGACATCAAGCTATCATTCTTATTTTCAATATTTATATATTAAGGCTCAGTCTCGATTCTTGAAAGTTTTACCGTCCAGGGCGCATCCTCATCTATCTCGCTCTGGATACAGGAGACAGAAGCTCGAATGGTCCTTCGTGCAGGTTCCGATGAGCGCATCAGGATGGCCTCCACCCTGTTCACCCACGTCGTCCGGGCCAGGGCTTCCATGGCATCCTCGAAGGGTTTGCTCGGCCCACCCTTTTTTCAGCCCTTCCCCAGGACACCGCCTTGCTCTGGAGCCCGCGCTCGACCCGCGTCCTTTTCATCCGTCCCGGAGCGTTCGGGGATGTGCTGATGCTGACGCCGTTCCTCCGGCGGCTGCGGGCTGAGGATGCCGCGCAGAAGGTGGACCTGTTCTCCCTGGTGGGGGATGTCTGGGCTGGGGCCGGCGGTGACCGCTGGTATCCCATTCAGGAGTTCGGGTTGCGGAAGGTCCAGGCCGCGCATGCGCGGACCTTCTGGTTCACCTACGAGCACCACCCGGCCCTGCATCCCCTGGATGGGTACGCGCTGGCCACGGGGCTCGAGCCCCTGGGCCGCACCCTCGACTGGACGGTGGACGCGGGGGCGCGGGCTTCGGCGGGGCGGATCCTGGACGGGCTCCCCCGGCCGCTGATCGGCTTCAGCCCCACCAGCGAACACGCGCTGCGCACCCTCCCGCTGGACCAGGTGCAGGCGGTGGTGGACCGGATCCGCCGGGAATTCGGAGGCACGGTGCTGCTTACGGGACGTGAGGCCCTGCGGGTCGAGGGCTGCGTCAACCTGGGGGGCGGGCTGCCCTCCATGCGGGAGCTGGGCGCCCTGATGGCCGCCAGCGATGCCTGGATCGCGGTGGATGCGGGCCCCTTCCACCTGGCGCAGGCGCTGGGCGTGCCGTTGGTGGGGCTTTTTGGCTGCACCCTGCCGGAACTCCGGGTGACCCGGCCCGAATCGGTGCACATCGTGCGCTGCGAGGGCCTGGCGTGTCTGGGCTGCTACCATGCCCTTCCGGCCGGGGCGGAAACCCTGGATGCCTGCGGGCGCGGGGATCTGGCCTGCCTGTCGGGTCTTCAAGCGGAAAAGATCATCCAGGCCCTGCGCGATGTCCTGGAGGGGCTGCCGGATCTCCGGCTCCGGGATCGCATGGCACACTACGACATCCGCAGGACCGAAGAGATCAGCCAATGGACGGAGACCGCATGCGAGGACACGCTCAGGGCATTCCAGGCCCGGATCCGGGAGATCGAAGGGGCGCATCCGCCCCGGAAGCGCCTCGAGCGCACGCTGCGGCGGTGGCGGAAGGGGCTGGTGGCCCGGGCGAAGGCCTGGGGGGCTTCCGGATGAAAACCGCACGAAGGCGGAGCGGTCTCCTCGCCCTGCTCCTGGCGGGGCTCGGCGCCCCCGCCCTCCAGGCGCAGATGCCACCGGGCTGGCGGGAAGCCCGTCCCCTCGGTTCGGATATGCCGGCGGGCCAGGCCTGGTACGGCGCCGGCTTCTGGGCCGCCGATCGCCACGGGCCGCCCGCCACCTTCGTCCAGTCCCTGGGCCTGGGCAATTCGCTGGTGGGCGGCGGAATGTACCTCGAAGCCGGCAAGGCTTCGGGGGGCTGGGATCTGGCGGGCCAGGTGCTGCTCTACAAGGATCCGAATGGCGGCGACCGGGCCAGCCTCCAGCAGGGCCACATCACCTTTCAGACGACCCGGGGCTGGCACATCGGCCTCGAGAAGGAGCCCCTGGTCTGGGGCTATGGGTTGAACGGCGGCTACGTGCTGGGCGAGGCGGCCCGCCCCTTCCCGCGCTTCCGCATCCAGTCGCCCTTCCATGCCCTGTCCATCGCCGGGGTGCCCCTGGGCACCTGGCAGGGCCAGGTCTTCTGGGGCAAGCTCGAAAGCCGCCGGAGCCTCGGCGAGAACGTGCAGGATCCCGCCTACCGCCAGACGCTGCTCGCCCAGGATCCGCAGGGCCCCCTGATTTCGGGGGTGCGGGCCGAGGCGAAGTTCGGCGACGATGCGGAGTTCTACCTGAACTGGATCAACCTGTTCGCCGGCACGGTGGGGGGCCGCGCCATGGCCCAGGGCTACGGGCTCGGGGACTGGTTCACCGCCATGTTCGGCCTGAAGGATTCCCTGGCGGAGGGCAGCAACCTGCCGTCGGACCCCAACGCGCCCCAGAGCCACACCTACGCGAACAAGGCACGGAGTGCGTCCACATCGGATGTGGGCTTCCGCTTCCGCTCCCAGGTGATGGAGCACTGGCTGGCGGCCCGGGATGTCCGGTTCTACATCAGCCGGGGCGCCAAGGGGGTCAACACCCTGTTCGGTTCGGTGTACCACCGGCCGCTCTACACCCTTTCCCAGGACATCCAGCGGGACTGGAAGTACCTGGTGGTGGACCGTTCGCCTCGGCGGGTCTGGAACCAGAAATGGCGCTACTGGGCGCCCTCCCCGGAAGTGCCCAATGACACCATTGGCGTGCTGGTGACCTGGACCCGCCTCCGGCTCGGCCTCGAGTACCAGGACACCTCCAATGATTGGGACCAGTTCCCCGGGACGCCGGTTCCGAATGGGCACCGGTCCTTCGAGAACAGCGTCTATCCCACGGGTTTCTACTACCAGGGGGATCCGCTGGGCACCGCGCTGGGCGGCGAGGCCCACGTGGCCACGCTGCGGGCCGAATGGGAGGCCAACCACACCTGGTCTTTCCAGACCTGGCTGCACCGGGGCGGGCGGCCCTTCCGGGATCACCTGGACCTCTGGTCCCAGGCCCATCCTGGGGAGGTGCCCGGCATCAACCATTTCCTGGGCCTCCAGCAACTCGTGGCCTACCATGGCCCCTCCGGCTTCCGGGCCTCCGCCGGCGCCAGCTGGCAGCACCAGGATGCGGTGGCCTACCAGTCAGGCGTGTCCGGCAATGGCTTCCGGTGGTTCCTGGAGACGGGCTGGCGCTGGCGCTAACAGCAGGTTCAGCATCTCCTCGGCCACTTTGAGGCCCACCATGGCGGGCATGTAGGACAGGGTGCCCACGGGGCGGCGCTGGCGGCCGGGCCCCCGGTGGGGCTCGATGTCCAGCGGGTTGGCCGGGCGCGTGTTGTCCGCAGGTTCCAGGGAGTAGACGCAGTGGATGCCCGTGGTGATGCCCGCCTTCCGGAGTTCTTTGCGCACCCGGGCGGCCAGGGGGCAGAGGCGCGTGGCGCTCAAATCGCCCACCCGGAGCTGGCTGCTGTCCCGGCGCCCACCGGCGCCCATGGCGGAGACGATGGGGATGCCCTGGCGGTGGGCCGCGCCCAGCAAGGCCACCTTGCAGCTCACCGAATCAATGGCGTCAATCACCCCATCGGGCCGGGGCTCCAGCAGCCCCGGGAGGGTGTCGTGGTGGATGAAGGCCACGCAGGGCTCCACCTCGCAGTCCGGGTTGATATCCCGCATCCGCTCGGCCGCCACCTCCGCCTTGGGACGGCCCAGGGTGCTGCGCAGGGCGTAGAGCTGGCGGTTCAGGTTGCTGGGGCCCACCTCATCGTGATCCACCAGGCGAAGGTGGCCGACGCCGGCCCGCGCCAGGGCTTCCACGGCGAAGGAGCCCACCCCGCCCAGGCCGCAAACCACCACCCGGGCCGCGGCCAGACGGGCCAGGGCCGCCTCGCCCAACAACAGTTCCGTTCGCGCGTACCACCTCATGCCAGCAGCGCTCCAAAAAACCGTTCGGCATTGCGCGGGGAAAGGCCCATGGCCTCCCTTCCGGCGCTGGTTGCTTCCGCCAGCAGGGCCGTCACCCGGGCGGGTTCGGGGCCATCCGATTCCAGCAGAAGGCGGTCGTTCCGCACGGCCGCCAAGCCGGGTCCGAGGGCGCGGAAGGAAAGGAAGATCCCCAACGCCTGAAGGGCCCGGGCGGTTTCCAGGCTGCCGTTGAACGCGTGGATCATGGCCCCTGCGGGCGGTACGCCTTCCTGGCGGAGAAGCTGCATCAACGGGCCCCAGGCGCGCACGCAGTGGAGGGCGACCGGGCGGCCCAGCCGGGCGGCCATCCGCAGCTGTCGGCGCAGGGCATCGAGCTGAGCCTCCCGATCCACACCCCGCCGTGCGAAATCCAGACCGCATTCGCCGACACCGGCGCGGTGGTCGCGCAGCAGGGCCTCCAGGCGCTCCTCCCAGCCGGGGCGGGCCTCGGCGGCCTTCCAGGGGTGCACGCCCAGCATCGGCACCACCTCGCGGTGCGCTTTGGCCAAAGCCAGGACGGCCCCCCAGTCATCCTCCCCGGTGGCACAGCAGGCCACCCGGGTGACGCCCGCCTCCCGCGCGCGGTCCAGCGCCGAGGCCGCCGCGCCCGGGGGCAGGCTCTGGAGGTGGCAGTGGGCGTCGAAGAGGGCGGGCACGGGGATCCAACGGGAGGGGTTCCTTGCCGTTCGAAAGAGCTGGTGGTCCCGGCGGGAATTGAACCCACGACCTACCGCTTAGGAGGCGGTCGCTCTATCCGCTGAGCTACGGGACCCGTCGCAGCACGCCTCATTCTAGCGGGATATGCCCGAATGCCGGGGCCCCGCCTGCGGTCCACCTTGGCGATGTGACAGGGAAGGCCATCAGGCGGTGGCGGGAAACCGGCGCAGGGCGAGCTTCCGGTGCAGCAGGAAGATCGAGGTCAGCAACGTCATGCCGATCCCCACGGCAAGGGGGAACCGGTAGCTGGGGGCCTCCATGGCGAGGGGCAGCAGGCCCACTGCGAGGGCCGGAGGGATGTGGAGGGCCATCAGGTGAAGCAGCAGGACGCCGAAGACCATGGAGGC
This sequence comes from Acidobacteriota bacterium, assembly GCA_021794095.1. Classification (GTDB taxonomy): domain Bacteria; phylum Acidobacteriota; class Holophagae; order Holophagales; family Holophagaceae; genus Geothrix. The sequence continues at coordinate 7,844 of JAJYRN010000013.1, forward strand.
GGCCGCGGCCCAGGCGCCGACGCCCAGCCACAGCGTGAAGCCCACCCCGGCGGCGGCCGTAAGCGTACAGGCCACCGGCAGCAGGTAGGGGCGCTGGGCCCAGGGGCATTCCCGGTCGTGGGCGAACATCTCATAGCCGATCACCACCGCGGGCGGGAACAGGATCAGGCGCCAGCCCGTGACCTGGACCAGCAGCAGGGAGGCTCCGAGGAATACGCAGAAGAAGACAATCCACTGGTAGCGGCCGGCCGTCTCCTCCATCAGGTCATCGGTGGCATCCGTGGTCTGGGCGCGGGCGGCGATGCCATTGGGCCCGAGGATCCTCCGGTGGAGGGTGGAGGCCAGGGCCAAGGACATCGTCCCCAGGAGGATGGCCCCTGGGTACCACCCGCTCTTGATGCCCAGGGCCAGGGGCAGGACCGCCGCGGAGATGGCCGGCGCGATGGGGGATTTCAGCACCTGCAGGATCAGGATGGATCCCGCCACCACCAGGCCGATGGAGAAGAAGCCATAGCTCAGGTGGCGCGTCACCATCAGGCCCAGAATGGCGGTGAGGGCCGGTGTGAACGCCAGGTGCACCGGATGCCGGGCCCAGAGGCCGCCGGGCCGCGAGAAGACATCCATGGACAGGGCGCCCAGCTCCGGGAAAAGGAGCAGCAGGATGCCCGTGGCCACGGCGGTATGGGCCACCAGGGCGATGAAGGGCACCGCGATCAGGCCGCCCAGGAAGCGGGGATCGTGGGCGCAGGTATGGATCATTTTGCGAAGGGACGTCATGGGTCGGTTCATCCTCTACCGACCATGACCGTACCACCGCTGGAGACGGTGGGCGCTCACGCCGAGCCGCGCCAGCAGCGGGAAGGAATTCATGCAGAGGACGGCGCGGAGGAAGCCGGACTCGAAGCGCCGCGCCGAGACCTGCATGGGCTTCGCCACGGTGGCGATCCTTCCCCGGGCCGCGAGGATCCTCGAGAAGGCGAGATCCTCCATCAGGGGGAGGCCTGGGAATCCGCCGAGGGCCTCGAACGTGGCTCGGCGCAGGAAGAGCCCCTGGTCCCCGTAGGGGAGCCGGGTGTAGCGGGACCGGAGATCCGCGACGCGCAGCAGGCCTGCGCGCCACGATCCTTCCCAGCGCGAGGCGGTGTGCCGGATGCGGAAGCAGCCCGCCACCACCCGCGGATCCTCGAGGGTCTTGGCCATGAGGGCGGCCGCGTCCTCGGGCAGGCGCGCGTCGGCATGCAGGAAGAGCAGGAGGTCGCCGCGGGCCGCCGCCGCCCCGGCGTTCATCTGGGGGCCCCTGCCGCCTTCGGCCCGGAGTACGCGGGCCCCCTTTGAGGCAGCGCGTTCCACGGTGTCATCCGAACTCCCCCCATCCACCACGAGGCATTCCCACTCGCCCGCCTGGGAGATGAACTGGTCGAGGCTGGCCCCGATCTGGGAGGCCTCGTTGAGCGCGGGGATGATGACGGAGATCAGCGCCATGCCCGGAACCAGGCGCGGAAGAACCGCTGGGCGCGCGGGGTGAGGCGCCGCTTCAGGGTCAGGTCCCCCAGCCGCTTGAAGGCCTCCCCGAGGGTGGGATAGGGGTGGATGATCCCCGCGAGGGTCGAAAGCCGTTTCGTGGTGCCGAGGAGCAGCGCCGCCTCGCCCAGCAGGTCGCCCGCATGGGAACCCACCACCGTGAGGCCCACCACCCGGTCGGTGCCCTTCACCACCCGGGCCTGGACGAAGCCTTCCTCCCCTTCCAACACGCCCCGGTCCAGGTCGGAGAAGGCCACCTGCAGGGCCTCGGTGTCGAGTCCCTGGGCGTGGGCCATGGCTTCCGTCAGGCCCACCTGGCCGATCTCCGGCTGCGTGTAGGTGCACCAGGGCACCACCTGGTCGGCGACTTTGCCCCGGCCGAAGAAGAAGCCGTTCCGGAGCACCATCCGGGCCTGGGCATCGGCCGTGTGGGTGAACTGGGGCCCGCCGGCGGCGTCGCCGGCCACGTAGACCCTCGGATTCGTAGTCCGGAGGCGCGGATCCAGCACGAGGCGCTTCCCGTCCATCCGGATGCCGGCGGAGTCGAGGCCCAGGCCCTCCAGGTTGAGGGCGCGGCCCGCCGCCACCAGGATGAGATCTCCCCGGACCTCCCTGGGTCCGCCGGGGCCGTCGAGGGCCAGCACCCGGTCCTCGCCGTCACGGAAGGCCCGGAGGATCCGCGTCTGTTCATGAACCTCGATGGCGTCCCGCCGGAAGGCCGCCCGCAGGGCCACGCGCGCCAGCGTTTCATCTCTTGGCGCGAGCTGGCCCTGATCCACCAGGGTGACCTCCGATCCGAACTGCCGGAACGCCTGGGCCAGCTCGCAGCCGATGGGGCCGCCCCCGATGACCAGGAACCGACGCGGGAGGACCGTGAGCGAGAACACCGTCTCGTGGGTGTGGAAGCCGGCCTCGGGAAGCCCCGGGATCGGCGGGACAAAGGCCCGTGCGCCCGTGGCGATGAGGGCCTTGCGGAATCGGAGCCGCTGCCCTCTCACCTCCACCCGGTCGGGCCCCTCGAAGTGGCCCGGACCCAGGAACACGTCCACGCCCAGGCCCTGGAACCGCTCCGCGGAATCGTGCTGGGCCAAGGCGGCCCGCTTTTCCCGCATGCGCTCCATGAGGGCCGGGAAGTCTGCGGACACCTCCCCCCGGAGCCCCAGATCCGAGGCGGCGCGCCACTGGCGCAGGCGGGCCGAGGCGGCCAGCAGGGCCTTGCTGGGGACGCAGCCCGCGTTGAGGCAGTCGCCCCCCAGCAGGGCCTTCTCCACGAGGGCCACCTTGGCGCCGAGTCCCGCCGCTCCCGCCGCGGCCACCAGCCCCGCGGGGCCACCGCCCAGGACGACCAGATCGTACGTGGGCTGCGGCGTGGGATTCACCCAGTCCTGGGGCGCGACCCGCGCCCTCAGGGCCAGGTCGTGGGGGCTGTCGAGGCGGAGTCCATCAAGGCTCATGGGGCAGCTCCAGGCGGGGTTCGGTTCCGGTTTCGGGAAGGGCCTGGGCCAGCGCCCGGCGGGCGATGTGGGTCACGCGCAGGGTGACGGCGAGGGTGGCGGCGAGCCCCAGGCCGAGCAGCCAGGCGGGAAGACCCGGGGTCGAGGTGGCGCCGGTGGCCACGCCCGCCGCGGCCCCCGCGCTGACGTAGAGGACGGTGGCGGGGAGCATGGCCAGCCAGGAGGCCAGCACGTAGTCGCCCAGCGGGATGTCCGTGAGGCCCAGGGCGTAGTTCAGGAGGCTGAAGGGGAACACGGGCGACAGCCGCAGCAGGGCCACCAGCCGCCAGCCCTCCCGGCCGATCGCCCGGTCCAGGGCTTGGAACCGTCCCCGGCCTTCGATCCGCGCCCGCACCCGGTCCCGCAGGAGGGTGCGACCGAGCAGGAAGGCCAGGCTGGCCCCCAGCACGCTGGCGGGGGAGACCAGCAGGGTTCCCCGAACCGGGCCATAGATCCAGCCGGCGGCCAGGGTGAGGGGCAGGGCCGGCAGGCCGAGCACCGTGGCCGCCACATAGATCGCCGCGAACACCGCCACCCCCAGCCAGCCGGCCCCGTGGACCCAGGTTGTGAGGCCCTGGGTCCATGCGCCCAGGGGCGCCACGCGGCTGGCCAGCCCCAGGAGGAGCACGACCCCCAGCAGGGCCAGGAGCTTCACGCGCGCCATGCGAAGCCCGCCCACAGGAAGATCCCGAAGCGGCTCATACCAGGCTCCCCCCGCAGCTCGAGCCGCACCCGGCCGTGCAGCCGAAGCAATGGCGGCCCGTGGCGATCCGCGCCTGGGCGAGGTCGTCGAAGCGCGCGATGGACCCGAGATCCGGAGCCTGGTCCGCGGGCAGGTCGAGCATCTGGTTGAAGTCGCAGTCGTAGATCCGGCCGTCGTAGCCGACGCTCACCAGGTTCCGGCACATGACGTGCGCCACCGCGGCGGGATTGAACGAGCCTTCGAGGAGGGCCCAGTAGGCGTCCGCCTTGCCCAGCCGGTGGAGCAGCTCGGTGAAGCGCTTGATGGGCATGTTCGTGACCGTCAGCAGCCGGTTGAAGACGAGGCCAAAGTCCTCGCCCAGACGCGCGCGGTAGTCCGCTTCGAGGGCCGCCTGCGGAGGCGGCAGGGAGGGCCCGAGGGGATTGAACACCAGGTCCAGCTCCAGCCCGGAGCCGGGCTGTCCGTAGCCGAGGGCATTCAAGGTCCGCAGGCCCTGGAGGCTCAGGTCATAGACGCCCTTCCCCCGCTGGCGTTCCACGTTCTCCCGCGAGTAGCACGGCAGGGAGGCCACCACATGCACCTGGTGGTCGCGCAGGAAGGCGGCAAGGTCCTCCTGCCCCTCCACGAAGAGGCAGGTGAGGTTGCAGCGGTCGAGAACCTCTAGGCCCAGGGCACGGGCCCCGGTCACCAGGGGACGGAACACCTCGTGCAGTTCCGGGGCCCCGCCGGTGAGATCCACGGCCCGGACCTCCGGGGAGGCCGCCAGAAGCGCCAGGATCCGATCCGCCGTCGCCCGGCTCATGCGTTCCGTGCGGTGGGGACCGGCCTCGACATGGCAGTGCTGGCAGGCCTGGTTGCAGTACCGGCCGAGGTTGATCTGGACGGTGGTGACCTCCGCGCGCCGGAGCACGGGCAGGCCGGCGGAGGCCAGACGATCGTCGAAGCCGGAAGGGGCAAGGGTCTCGGTCATGGGGCGCGCCTCAGCAGCAGCCAGGGCCGCAGGCGGAGGGACCGGCGCCGACCAGCCCCTCGGGATCCCGGCGCAGGGCGCCTGCCCCGCAGGAGAACGGTCGCGCCGGGTCCGGATCCACCGGGATCGCCGGTTCAAGGCGGTGGAACGCCTGCTCGTACGGGGCCTGCGTGAGCAGCCGGAAGGTCTTTCCGCACACGGCCGTGGGCACCCCGCGCTCGAAGGTGTGCCCATCATCGTCCAGCACCTGGCGGAAGGGCCCGCGGTAGATCAGGGCCTGTCCTTCGTCGAGGCAGGGCCCCTGCTTGCCCTTGTAGGCGATCACGGTGACGGAGCGGAACTCGATGCCTTCGATCACCTGCCAGGGCGTGGTGTCGCGCGTGTGGAGGGTGATGCCGTGGAAGCCAGCCTCCTCGAAGGCCGCCAGGAAGGCTTCCTCCTGGAAGGCGCCAGAGAGGCACCCGCTCCACAGGTCGGGATCCCGGCGGAGAGCCTCGGGGACCTCCCGGCTCGCGACGATGTCGGAGATGACTGCCCGCCCGCCGCGCTTCAGCACGCGATGGATCTCCTGGAACAGGCGCTGCTTCTCCGCCTGGGCCACCAGGTTGAGGACGCAGTTCGACACCACGACATCCACGCCCTCCGCCGGGATCATGGGCCGGGCCTCCCGAAGCCTTCCCAGCTCCTCCTGGAGCGCTGCGTAGCCGCCCAGGTCCGCGACCGGGTGCTGGCCCAGCCAGGTGGCCACCTGGTCCAGGTCCAGGGCCAAATCCTGGATCCGTCCCCGCCGGAAGGAGAGGTTGTCGTAGCCCAGGGCCGCCGCCACCTGGGGCTGGGCCCCGCGGGCCAGGGCCAGCATGTCCTCGTTCAGGTCCACGCCGATGACCCGGCCCGAGGCGCCGACGATCTGGGCGGCGATGAAGGCGATCTTCCCGCCCCCGGAGCCCAGGTCGAGCACAGTTTCCCCCTCCCGGAGGTGGCGGGAGGGGTCTCCACAGCCGTAGTCCCGGTCCAGGACCTCCTGGGGGATGACCCGCAGGTACGCCGGATCGTAGTCCACGGGGCAGCACAGGGCCTCCTCCCGATCACGCGCCCCGGCGCTGTACCGCGCCTTGATCGCGGATTCGACCTGAAGGGAAGCTGCGCCCGGCGTGTCCATGCCCATCTCCTGGGAATGGACATGGGGTGAAGCTGAGCAGTTTCCTGTTACAGGAAATTCGCGCCGAGCATCCCAGTCAGAAGGGGGGACGCCATGCCTTTGGACGCCTGGGTCGTCGTGTTCGCCAAGGCGCCGGTGGCGGGCCGCGTGAAGACCCGGCTGGCGGCGGAGGTCGGCCCCGAGATGGCCCTGCGGGTGTACCAGCGGATGGCGGAGCCGCTCTGGCGCGCGCTGCTGGCCTCCCGCGCCGAGCTGGGCTACGGCCTCTGTCTCGCCTACGACCCTCCCGAGGCAGCGGCCTCGATGAAGGCCTGGCTTCCCGGGGCGGATGCCTACCTGCCCCAGCGTCCGGGCAACCTGGGCGAGCGCCTGGCGGCCGCGCTGCGGTGGAGCCTGGATCAGGGGACAGGTCGTGTCACGGTCATCGGCACCGACTGCCCTGGCTTCACCCCGGAACACCTGCGGCAGGGCTTCCAGGCTTGTGATGCGCACCCGTTCGTCCTGGGGCCCGCCGCGGATGGCGGATTCTACGCCCTCACGCTGACGCCGGACGCGCGGGGCCTTCTGGATGCGCTCCCCGGGATCCCCTGGAGCAGTCCGGATACCGCTTCAAGCCTTCTGGCAGCGGCAGAGGCCCTGGGGCTCAAGGGGGCCTCGCTGCCTGAACTCCGCGACCTGGACACCCTGGCGGATCTGACCTTCCACCGGAGGGCCTTCGGCTGGGGCTAGGAGCGGCGACGGCACAGGAGGGTCATGGGGCCGAGAGCAGTTCCGGGAAGGCCACCCGCTGAGCCGATTCCTCGATCAGCCGCCGGATCAGCTCGGTATCCGGCTCCGGCTCAAGGTCTCGGGCGCTTCCTTGCTTCATGGTGGGAATGACGCCGAAGCGTTCTTCCTCGCGGGTGAGCAGGAACTCAGAGGTGCAGTTGCGGCAATAGACATGCTCTCCACTGACCCGTTCGCGGCGGATGGCCAGGGTGGGCCCGCACAGGGGGCATTCCAGGAGGGGGATGCCCACGTCGCTGTGTCCCACGATGTGGTCGAAAATCCCGCGGCGACCAAGCTCCAGGAACCTGCGTCCCAGGTCTTGGTGGAACTGGGATCCGAGGTTTGCCTCGATGATCGAAAAAGCCTTGGGAGTCGGCATCCCCTTCCGGTAGGGGCGATGACTCGTCATGGCATCGAAGGCATCGCAAATGCCCACGATGGCGGCGTCGGTCGGGATGTCGGGGCCCTTGAGCGCGTGGGGGTACCCCCGTCCATCCGGGGTCTCGTGATGGGACAGCACGGCCCGGCGCACCAAGGCCAACAGTGGATGACCGGAGAGGACCCTCAAGCCGACTTCCGGATGGGTCTTGATGACCTCGTACTCCTCGTCATTCAACCGGTCGGGTTTGCGCAGGATGGCGTCGGGCACCCCGATCTTCCCGAGGTCGTGCAGGAAGCCTCCGATGGCCACCCGTGCGACCTGCGCTTCGCCCAGGCCCACATTCTCCGCAAGGGCCTGGCTCATGCGGGAAACCCGCCACAGATGTCCGCCTGTGTAGGGATCCCTCGCTTCGACCATCCAGGCCAGCACGAGAAGGCTGGAGAGCAGGTCTTCCAGATGGTTCATGGAGCCTCCGGCATGCAGGATTCCGAATACGGGCCCCTCCGCCCAAGGGAACCACGGGCCTCAGGTTGGGGGGGGACCGTTCGTCCCCTGCTTCCGGATCAGATCCATGGCGTGTTGAAGCGCCGCGTTGGCTTCGACAGGCGGTTCCGGTGAGGGTGGAGCGAACAGATCCTTGGCCCGGCCCGACAGGGTTCTCAGGCGGCCGTACAACCCCGCGCAGACCTTGCATATCAGGAGGTGGATGCGGATGCCCATCCGCTTCCGCCAGGGGAGCGCCCTCTCCATGTAGTCCGTCATGCAGGATTCGACTTCGGAACAGGACGGGAGTCCCATCATGGCCACCTCCCGGACAACACGGGTTTCAGACGTTCCTGGAGGAACATGCGGGCCCGGTGCAGGCGCTGGCGCACCACCGCGGGGGTGATGTCCAGCTTCTCCGCAATCTCCTGGGTGTCCATCTCCTCGATGTCCTTGAGCACGAAGACCACCCGCAGGGAATCCGGCAGCAGATCCAGAGTCTTCATCATGCGCATCCGGACCTCCTGCCGCTCGAGGTGGAGGGGGGCATCGGCCTCGGTGCTCCAATCCAGTCTAGCCTCGGCTTCCATGGGACGGCCGTCGTCCTCCCCGTGTGACGCCAGATCCTCCATGAATTCCTCCCGCCGGCGCCGACGGGTTCGGAGTACCTGGAGCGCCGCATTGACGCAGATACGGTAGGCCCAGGAGCTGAACTGGCTGCGCCCCTCGAAATTGGGAAGGCTCATGGAGATGGATAGCAGGCCCTCCTGGAGGGCATCCTGCGCGTCGGAGGGGTCCTTCACGATGCGCAGGACAGCGTAATGGAACATCGCCAGGTGGGGCGTGAGGAGATCCTGGAAGGCGTCATGATCGCCCGCGGCCGCCCGCTGGATCAGGGCCTCGGTCCCTTCGGTGGCAAGCTGGTCGGTCATGGTGGGTTCAGTATGCCTGAAGCGGGCTTTCCCACGAATCCATTCGGCCTGCTCCGTTGGATTGAAGTCCGCGGGTCTCAGGCGGTCGCGTCTGCAAAAGCATTCTGACCCCCGGGGTGTGCCGGAAATGTGCGGGCCAGCGGATTGGGCCGCTCATACAGCATCAGAGCCGAGGCAGGATTGCCCTCGGCTCTGGTGCTTCCTGCGGGTCCGCGGCTGTCACGCCTTGGCGACCTGTGGGATCAACGCGCCGAGCGCGCCGCCCCACATCAGGTGCCCCAGGAGGAAGGCCATGGCATTCAGATTCCCCATGGCCGGATCCACGAAGGGCGCGACGGCGAAGGCCATCACCGCGTAGATCACCCCGCCGAAGACCATCCCGGCCATGATCCTCGAGCCGATGGATTTGAGCCTCGGGGCGATCCCGAAGCCGAAGACGAGCCCGAGAATGACCGAGTTCATCATGTGCCCCATCAAGCCCGCCACCACAGCCATGGGATCGAAGGGAACGGGGCGGGCGACGGACTGGAGGCCCCGGAACACGGTGGCCGCGATGTAGGTCGGTGCGGACCAGAAGCCGGCGCCGTGCGGAAGAAGCGCCTCGGCCATCATCTCCCACATGCCCATCACCAGGCTGGCGATCAGTCCTGCGCCAAGCAGCCGGAGGGTGCGGTTGGAAGGGGTTGCGGTCTGGCTCATGGGATCCTCTGGGCGGGCAGGCCCGCGGCTTGGCTCACTAGGGGCCGGGTGGGATGGATGTCGCAGGTCTCACGGTTCGGAGCCTGCACATGTGTTCTGAACCTGGGGTGTCCCGTTGCGGAGGTGTGTGACGGGTATTTATCGGGGCGCCGCGAAGGCAAGCCGGACGCCCATTCTTTGGGACCGAACGGCCTGAATCAGTCCAGTCCGAGCCATCCTGGGAGCTGGGTGAGATCCGTGATCTCCACATCCGGCGGCAGCGGGATCTGCTCGGGCGCCTGGCCGAACCGGTTGCACCAGGCCACCTGGAACCCGAAGGCCTTGGCCGAGCAGGCGTCCCAGGCATTGGAGGACACGAAACAGATCTCCTGCCGCTGGAGGTCGAGATGCTTCGGGGCCAGGCCGTAGACCTCCGGGTGGGGCTTGAACACCCCCACTTCCTCGACGGAGAACACCCCATCCAGGCGGCCTGCAAGGCCTGCATGGGAGACGGCCGCGTCCAGCATGGCCGGTGTTCCATTGGAGAGGATGGCGAGCTTCAGCCCGTGATGCCGCAGCTGCGCAAGCAGCGCCGGGACTTCGGGATAGGCCGAGATGGTGAGGTAGAGCTCCATGAGTCGCTTCTTCAGCCCCGGCGCATCAAGCTGAAGGGTTCCCAGCGCGAAATCAAGGGCATCGCCCGTCACCTGCCAGAAATCCGCATGGTGGCCCGCCAAGCCCCGCAGCCAGGTGTACTGGAGCTGTTTGCTCCGCCACAGATCCGAGAGGGCCTCCCCGCGGTCACCCAGAAGCGCCCGGGCGCCCCCCGCCACCGAGGCGACGTCAAAGAGGGTTCCGTAGGCGTCGAAGACACAGGCCTTCACCCCTGATCCACTGCTTCCTGTCGGCATGCTTCATCTCCTTCCAGGCACCGGTTTTCCGGTGTTCTCAAGACCGGCCAGGGCGCTCCGCACGATGCCCTCGAGCATCTTCCGGTCTGGATCTGCACGCGCAAGCACGCGGAGCCCGAGCAGCACACCCAGAAGGTGGGAGGCGTGATGCTCCACATCCCGACCCGGGGGCAGGGAGCCGTCCTGGCGGGCCGCCTCCAGCCGATCCTTCAGGAACCTCCGGATGGCCAGGATCTTGGCGCGGACTAGCCGGGCGATCTCCGGATCGTGGGGGCTCAGCTCGAGGGCCGTGTTCACGAGGAAGCAGCCCATCCGATCCGGGTCGGCCCCGCCTTCCTTGGCCACGGCCTTGAAGAAGGAGGCAATGGCCTCCAGGGGCGGTCGTTCTCGGGCCAGGCGGTCCAGCCGGACGCGTATGTGCTGGGTGTCGTAGCGCTCCAGGATGGCCAGGAAGAGCGTCCGCTTGTCTCCGAAGCTGTGGTACAGGCTGCTGAGGGACACCCCGAGGCGATCGGCCAGATCGCGCATGGAGGTGTCATGGAATCCATGTCGCCAGAACTGATCCAGGGCCAGGTCCAGGGCGGTGTCCCGATCGAACTGGAGGTCGCGCGGCATGACAGCTCCTGAAACCCGGAGGACCGGACAGGATCGCATCTCGATTCCCATCCGGCCCCATTGTCGTCCAACCGGCGGTTCAGGCCCGGGCGGCTTGGGCTTCCCAGGCGAAGGCGCCAAAGGGGGCGTCCAGGGGCGTCTCCGCCAGGTGGTTCAGGTAGTTGCTGAGGGTCTTGTGGGAGACGAAGGCCACCACCTCGATCATCTGCCGTGGGGAGAAGCCGGCGGAGCGGAAGGCTTCGAGTGGGTGCGCCTCTACCCAGCCGCGCGTCTCGACCACAGCCTCGGCGAAGGCCCGGAGCGCCTGGAGCCGTGGATCAGAAAGGGATTTCCCCTCCCGGATCGCCTGAATGTCCGCTTCGGGGACCTTCCCCATGGTCGCCGCCACCGAGTGGGCGGCCACGCAGTAGGTGCAACCGTTGGCCCTGGAGACGGTCAGCCAGAGCAAGTTCCGCTCCTGCAAGGTGAAGTCGCTGCCTTGGAGGATCTCCGAGAAGGAGGTGTAGGCCTTCAAGGCGGCCGGGGATTCGGCCAGCACACCGTAGAGATTGGGAACGAACCCCATGCCCTTCTTCGCCTGTTCGAGGATCGGGCGCGACGCTTCGGGAGCGGTTTCGGGGCTGTGGATGGTGAATCGGATCATGCCTTCCTCCGTGCGCCATGAGCGGGCGCAAGCGGTGGGATGAAGGTGTTGGAACGATCGTTCCAAAAAATCATCCCCCTTGCGGACCCGGCTGGTGGGAACGGGTCCACAGCACTTGGAAGAGAAGATCCGCCGCCGCCCGGTTGTAGAGCCGGACGGCCCGTTCGTCCTCGATATCCACATGACTTCGGATCAACCCCTCCATGTCGAGGTTGAGCAGGAAGAGCCCCCGGCCGGTTCCCGGCGGAGCCGGCTCCAGGCCGCCCAGCATCCCCGTATCGAAGGCGCCCACCACGAGGATGGCGCCGTCCATCGGCATGCGGCCCGTGGCGAGCCCCTGCTGAATCGCCGAGGCGACCATGGCGCCCCCGAGGCTGTGCCCAAGCACGAGCAGGGTCCCGCGACCGCCCAGATCCGCATGGAGCTGATTGAGAGCCTGATAGAGCCCCAACCGTCCGATCCGGAGGGCCCGCGCCTGGATGGAGCGGAACCCCAAGGGGCCGGAGTACCCGTCCCAGAGGATCAGCACCACCAGCTTCGAGCTGCGATCTTCGGGATGGCAGTAGGCGTGGATGGAGGCGCAACTGAGGCCGCCCGCCTCGTCCCGGGAACTGAGGCAGTCGAAGGCACCCCGGTAGATCCGGCGGGATCGTCGAAGGCGCGTGGCAGGCGAGCCCAAGAACGGCCACCGCAAGAATGGCGAGCCTCCGAAGGATCATGGTGTCCCCATTTGCCGGCCGAGGCTGAAGGCTTGGCCTAGTGGAAGAAGCCCACCAGCATGAGGTTCAGGGTCACCTCGTTCTTGAGGCTGATCTTGGCGGCCACGCTGTCGGCGCCGATGCCGAAATCGTTCCGGTTAAGGGGAACCGTGGCCCGGTAGGAATAGGTCAGGATGCCCGCGCCGTTGAGCCCGCTCTGCGCCGTGAACGTGATCTGAATCGGCTTCGAGACACCATGCATGGTCAGCGTGCCCTGGACCACCACCTTGTCGCCGTCCTTCCAGGCCTTGTTCGAGGTGAAGACGATCGTGGGGTACTTCGCCACATCGAAGAACTCCGCACTGCGGAGGTGCTTGTCCCGCAGGGCGTTGGCCGTATCCACGGACGTCGCATCCAGCTCGACGCGGATGGAAGCGCCCGCAAGGTCCGCCGGATCCCCTTTGATGTTCAGCTTGTAGCGGTCGAACCGGCCCGGGACATCGAACAGCAGGGTCGAGGCCCGGAAGCCGAAGATGGTGTGGTTGGTATCCGGCGTGAAGGTCTGGGGCCCCGCGATGAGGGGAGCGGCCAACACAAAGGCGGATAGAAAGCAGGCAGACAGACGCATGACGCCCTCCGGAAGGTAGGTGGAATGGGAATGGCCCAGATGAGGACTTGGAGTGGCCTCGCCCCTCCGCCTGTGACGGGAGATTTTCAGTGCCAGGCTCTTGTCATGCTCCGCGAACGGGCATCAACTAAGGAGCGCTCGCGGTCCAAGATCCGCACGCTGGAGATTCCAATGATGCACAAGGGTCCAGTCCTTCTCCTGATCGCTGCGTGGATGGCCATCGGCCTCTTGGCCCAGCCTCCCGCTAAGCCGGATGTCAAGGCCATCTTTGCGAAAGCCACGGCGGATCTTGAGAAGACGGGCCAAGCTGAACGCGCCATTCATCAGGGGCAGAAGGCGCCCGACTTTACCCTCCCCGACGCCAAGGGCCACCCTGTCCACCTGGCGGATCTCCTGAAGAAAGGCCCCGTGGTGCTGACCTTCTATCGCGGGGGGTGGTGCCCCTTCTGCAACCGCCAGCTCAAGAGCTACCAGGATCATCTCGCGGAGATCCGCGCCCTGGGGGCCGAGTTGGTGGCCGTCTCTCCCCAGCTTCCGGATTTCACCGTCTCGACGGCCGAGAAGGACGCCCTGACCTTTCCGGTGCTCAGTGATGTGGGCAACAAAGTGGCCCGTACCTATGGCCTCGTCTTCCGGGTGCCGGACGCGGTGATCCCCATCTACCGCCAGTTCGGAGTTGATCTGGAGAAGCGGAACGGCGACGCGTCCCACGAGCTGCCCATGCCCGGAACCTACATCATCGGCCGCGACGGGATCGTCCGGCTCTCCTACGTCCAAGCCGACTACACCAAGCGGCTTCCCGTCGAGGATCTGCTCGCGGGGTTGCGGAAGATACGCTGATCTGAACGAGGGGGGACCGCCTGTCCGCCTTCGGCTCGCGACGATGCAGGCTGGAACAGCCGAGGTGCCTGTGAACCGTGCTGCGCTGAAAGATGAAGTCTTCATGAACATGGCGCTGGAGTTGAGCCGCCTCGGAACCTGCTGCCGGTTGCAGGTCGGGGCGGTGTTGCTGCGCTCGGATGGGGGCATCGCGGCGGCGGGCTTCAATGGCGCGCTGCCGGGTATGCCGCACTGCACGCCCGGTACCTGCAAGCCCGGCCAGCGCTGCCTGCACACCAGCCACGCGGAAGAGAATGCCCTGGGCTTCTGCGATGGCCCCGTGGCCACGGCCTACGTCACCCACGAACCCTGCCTCGTCTGCACCCGGGCCCTGGTGCGGCGCGGGGTGCGTCGGGTGGTATTCCGCCATCCCTACGTCAGCATCGCGGAGCAGGAACGGATCGAACGGCAGGCGATCCTCGACCACTTCGCCGTCCGCTGGGAGTGTTTGACCTGAACGAGGGGGGACCGCCTGCTCACCTTCGGTTCGCGATGTCCCCCCTCGTGCACCCCCACGGGACGTTCCGGCCAAGCCGGAACATCCCGTCTGGCCTGAACGAGGGGGGACCGGGCGGAGGTTCAGATGCCGCGGGTCTCCCAGGTGGGCACGGGCGCGGTTTCCAGGGTCAGTTCGGTCCCGTCATCCAGCACCAGCACGGTGCGTGGTCCCGGGCGGATCTCCATGATGGTGCGTCCCCGCAGGCGGTCCCCGGTGTCGCGCTGCCAGGGGATGCCCACGGGGTAGGTCTGGCGGTAGGCCTCGACCAGGGGCTCGAGGCTGGCGCAGAGCTGGTCCAGCGCCTGGCGGAAGGCGGTCCGGAACCCTTTGGGGGGGATTGGATCCAGCCCCGCGGCGGCCAGGAAGGTCTCCGGCCCCACGGGCCGCTGGGTGGCTGGGGTTTCCGTTTGCCAGCAGCGGTGGCTGTCCAGGGTTTCGCTTTCGAGGACCACGGCGCGATCCCGATGGATGCCCAGCCAGAGGGACACCCGCCCGCAGGCGGTGCCCTGGCCTTCGAAATCGAGGGGTTGCTGGCCATCGTCCTGGAAGACCACGGCCCGGAGGGGCAGCCATTCGAAGGTCTCCACCACCTTGTCGGTCACAGGCCCGGTGCTGCCCCGTCGCAGCTCGGCCACGGCGTTGGCAAAGGCCTGGCGGAGGGTGGGCGAGGCAGATCACGCCTTCGGGCACGCCCAGGGCATCCAGAGCCAGGGGAGGTTCGTGCCAGCCGGCCGTCAGGGCCGGTACCACCTGCTGGAACAGGATCAGGGCGGGATCCCAGTCCCAGTGCCGGCTGGGCTCGTAGCCCAATTCCCGGCAGAGGTCGAACCAGGGGGAACCCGGTGCGGCATCTCCCGGACCATAGATGGCGTGGCCATCCAGGAAGATCCGGCAGCCGGGGCCTGAGGGCGGAAGGCGGCTGATGACCACCTCGTGGCGGCCCAGGGTGGCCAGGTCCGTCTCCTGGTACGGATGATCCTCCCGCCGCATCACCTTCAGCGGCGCGCCGAGGATCCAGGCATCCAGAGCCACGTATGCCCTCCGTGGATGGGAAACGTGGGGCCTGAAGGCTGATCCGTCAAGGAAATAAAGGGATTTGGTGGTTGAAAATCAATTCAGCTTCGTCAGCGCGATGCCGGGGTAGTAGTGGGTGAGGATCTGCTCGAAGGTGGCGCCTTCCAGGGCCATGCCATAGGCGCCGGTCTGGCACATGCCTACGCCATGCCCCCAGCCCCGGCCGTAGAAGATCCAGTGGCGGTCAGCCCCCTGGCCCACGGTGAGGTAGCGGAAGACATTGTCCTTCAGGCCCAGCAGGCCCCGGATGTGCATGCCGTGGAGCCGGTGCGGTCGGCCCCGGTCATCCACCAAGGTCGCCTCCAGCACCCGCCCTTCGGCATCGTGCTGAAGGCGGAGGGTGCGGATCCCCTTCACGGCCAGCCGCTTCTGCACCAGGGCCAGGAGGTCGGCCTCGGAGTATTCCACGCGCCAGTGGGCTGAGGGGCTGTAGCGGTCCCAGGCCGCGCCATCGGGATCCAGGCGGCGCACGAGAATACGGGCCGGGCCGCTGGCGGGGAGCCACATCAGCCGGTCTCCCACCTGGATCTCCGCCTTCGACACCAGCCGCAGGGAGCCATCCGGCGCTTTTTCCGCCAGGAGGAGATCCGGCGCCAGCGCCAGGGGTTCGGGGCCGGCGTTCTTGCGCCGCACCTGGCGATCCAGGAGGAGGGTGCCTTCGCCAGGCGCGGAAGGGCTGAGGTCATCCCAGAGCCGCGCCAGCACCTGAAGGGCATCCTGAAGGGTGGGGCCCCGGCGCGCGAGCCAGGCCCCGGCCGGTACCAGGCCGCGCCGGCTGAGGAATTCGGCCAGCAGGCGATCCCGCCCCGGCAGGCCATCGGCCTGGAAATAGGCCGCATCCTGGGGGCGTTCCTGGCCTTCCACGAGCTGGTCGAAGCCGAGGGCCCGGGCCAGGGCCAGGTAGAGGTTTCCGCTCGCCGGGAGCGGACGCGGCGCCATCCCGAGGTGCTGCTGGAGGGCGAGGACCGGCGCGGCGAGGCGGGCGGCCGTGGCGGGCGCATCCAGCACGTTCGGGTCGAGCCACGCGGCCGGAATGATGCCGTCCGCGAGGCGGAGCAGATCCCAGCTCAGCCAGGGCTGGCTGGCCGCGGCGGGGACCGGGACGCCCGAGGCGAAGGGAAGGGTGAGCGGCTTGGCGGGATAGTCGGGCACGCCCTTGAGGTAGGGCGCGTTGCCTCCGAAGACCTGGGATACGTCCACCGTGTGTCCGCCGCAGTTGGCCATGAAGAGCGCCAGGATGGGCTTGCCGCCGTAGGTGGCGATGACGCCGGCTGTCTCCTGCACGGCCCGGTCCGTGAGTGCCTGCTCCGCATCCCGGCCGCCATAGACCTGATCGGCCACGGTGTCGGTCATGTCGAAGCCATCCTTCGCGTGTTTGCCCAGGTTGGCGATGGCGTAGGTGCGGGCCGCCACCGCCTGGGCCTTGAGCGCTTCCAGCGAGGGGAACTCCCAGGCGCCCATCTCCTTGGGCACCACGCCACGCAGGTAAGTCTCCAGATCCAGGGTGTTCACCGCGGCGAGCCGCCCCTGGGCATTGGGGAAGATCTCCACCTTGCCCCGGTAGCGGCCCTTGCCGACGAGGGTGGTCAGCTCGCCGGTCGGCTTCAGCCAGACGCCGTCGAGGGGCAGGGGGCGGCGCTCGTAGGCTTCGGTGATGGCATAGAGGGCGCGGCCTTTGCGGGGTGGCACGGTCAGGGGTTCGGAAGAGACCCAGAGCTCCTCCAGCCCCAGATCCTGGAGCTTGTGGAGCAGGGGTTCCGCCGCCGCGAGGGTCTGGAAATGGCCGGTGAGCACGCGCCAAGTGTCCGCATCCGGCACCTTCACCCGGTCCGGCACTTCACCGGCGGCGCGCAGGCGGGCCATGAGCCTCTCGGCGGCCTCCAGGGCGAGGGGATGGCTCACCTGCACCCGGTATTCCTCCGTGGGATCGGAGATGCCTTTGCTGTCCCACCAGATCCGGAGCTTCTCGCCCGGCGCCACGGCCATCAGCGGGGTGCCGGCCCGGTCGCAGACCTGGCCGCCGCCCTCCAGCTGGATCACCCATTCCGAGGCCTGGGCCCCAAGCCCGATGCGCACCGTGGGCTCGGCGGCACGGATGGGGAGGCCCTGAAAAAGGAGAAGGAACAGGACGGGAAGAGAGAGGCGGAACATGCCTCCATTGGATCATGGACGCCCAGGGGGAGCCGTGGTCCAGGCTTCGAGGGCCTGCCACCTCCGAGCGCGGAGGGCTTCCACGTCGAGCAGGTCCCCGGCCGGACCCCGCCGGTGGACCAGCAGAGCCAGGCAGGCCCGGTCCGAGGGGCGGAAGAACAGGGCGGGCCCCGTATAGCCGAAGTGGAACCACCAGCCCGAGGGAATCTTCGGGGGGCCCTCCGGCCTGGGCGCGGGCGGCGGCGCGGCTTCGGTGGACGCTTCGATGACCTGGCAGCCGATGCCTTCCGGTACACGCGACAGAAGCTGTCCAAACCGTCCTGGGCCGTCGAAGGCTCTCTGGAGCCCCAGGCCCCAGAGGACGCCCTCTTCACCACAGGCGGTCTCGACGGCCATCCGGATGGGCCAGCCTGCGGCCACCCAACGTGCCAGGGTGGTCTGCAACTGGGGCGCGGTGGTCCCGAAGCCCGCATGGCCAGTCATCCCGGCACGGGCATTGGCATCGTGGGGAAGGTGCGGATCCCGCGCCGGCAAGGGGGACTCGGTGGCGAGGGCCCAGGCGATGGCATCGGGGCCATCCGGAATGGTCACGGGCGCCTCGGACCAGGGCGCAGGCTGGAGGCCCAGGGCGGCGCCCAGCTTCGGGAAGGGCACCCCCGTCTCCCGCTGGAGCAGCTCGGCCAGCAACCGGTAGTTCAGGTCCGAGTAGGTGGCGAGCCCCGGCGTGGCTGGCCGCAACAGGGGATGACCGGCCACCGGCCGCCGGAGCTGGGCCGCGACGGATTCCCCGGTGAAGGGCCGCCAGGGGGGCAGGCCGGAGCTATGCGACAGCAGCTGACGGACCGTCAGCGGCCTCTCCCGGTCGTGGAAGCCCAGGGGCCAGCGGCGGTCCGCATCGAGGTTGAGGAAGGCCAGGGCCAGCGGCGCCGTCACCAGGGGTTTGGCGAGGGAGGCGAGGTCGTAGAACATCGCGGCCCTAGGCGCGTCCCAGCTCCGCCAGGCTTTTCGCGACGGCCTTCTGCACCTGGTCTGCCACGCGCATGGCCTCCTGCCCTTCTTCCCAGGTGACCCCTTCCGTGCCGAGGCCCAGACAGGCGGCATGGAAGGCTTCGATTTCCAGGCGCAGGGGCTCGCCCTCCTGGATATCCACCTGTTCAGGCTGGACCTGCGGTCCCTCGGGGCCCATCACCAGACGCAACAGCTCCAGCTTCTGGGCCGCGAAGTCCAGGCTGGCGTATTCCTTGTCGCCGAAGGCCCGCAGGGTGCGCTCCTTCTTGCGGGCCACGCGGCTGGCGGTGACGGTGGCGAAGGCGCCGCCCGCGAACTTCAGGCGGGCATTCACCAGGTCGGCGTAGGGGGTGAGCACCGGCACGCCCACGGCCTCCACGTCCACCACGGGACGCCCGACGAGGGCGCGCAGCAGATCCAGGTCGTGGATCATCACGTCCATCACCACATCCACTTCGAGGCTCCGGGCCGGGAAGGGCGACACCCGCACGGCTTCCAGGAAGCGGGGCTTGAAGCCGCGGTCCCGCAGGGCGGCGACGGCGGGATTGAAGCGTTCCAGGTGGCCCACCTGCGCGACCAGCCCGGGATTCGCCTGCCGGGCGGCGGCGAGGGCTTCCAGGAGGGCCAGGCCTTCCTCCAGGGTGGCCGCCAGGGGCTTCTCCATGAGGATGTGCTTACCGGCCTTCAGGGCCTGGAGGCCCAGGGCGTGATGAAAGCCGGTGGGCGCGGCGATCTGCACGGCATCCACCATCGGCAGCGCCTCGGCCAGCGTGGCCATCCAGGGCGCGCCCGACTTGGCCGCGATCTCCGGCCCGCGGATGGGATCCGGATCCACCACCACCGCCAGTGTCGCCTCGGGCGCCGAGGCGGCGATGCGGGCGTGATGCTGGCCCAGGTGCCCGACTCCAACGACGGCCACGCGCAGCTTGGACATGGTGCCTCCCGACGGACGAGCCTAGCAGGGCTGGTAAGCTCAAAGGCTCACACTCACGAGGCGACCATGAACCTCCACCTGGAAGCTGCCCATGTCCTCCGCTGGCTGCACATCGTGGCCATTGCCACCGGTGGAGGCGCCGCCGTGGTGGCGCTGCTGCTGTCCGGGTTTGAAGATGGGCGCGAGGATCTGCGCGGCCTCGCTGCCACGGTCTGGGCCAAGGTCGTGGCCTGGGCTTTCCGCATGGCCGTGGTCTTCGGTGCGCTGCTGCTCGTGGTCCTGCTTCAGCAGGGGGACAATCCTTTCGTCGTGGGCCGGGCCTTTACGATCAAGCTGGTGCTGGCATTGATTCTCCTGGGACTATCGGAGATGACGCCGAAGGCCCTGGCCGCCGGGAAACGTGGATCGGCCCTCTTGGTCGTGGTGCTCTTCCTCACGACCACCTTTGTGATGTACAACCAGGGGCTCTTCGTTTCGGCGTCTCAGGTGCTCCCAGCATCTCAGGTGATTCCGCCGCCCCAGGCCACCGCCGGTCCCCAGGCCCATTGATGCTTCTCTGACCCTCGGGATGGGGCCCGATGATGGGCCGCCACGAAGCTCAGCGTCCGCCCGGAGGGCGTGGGGCACGGGCCCTCAGTCTTCGGGTTCCTCGTAGTCCGCGTTGTGCCGGGGGTCCCGCTCCGCGAGGCCGCGAAGCGGGGGAGTGGGAGGACGGCGCGATGCGGCGTCCGATCGCGGGCCGCCAGAGACGCGTGCGGCCGGGAAGTCCCGGCCGCTCAGCGTCCGCCCGGAGGGCGTGGGGCACGGGCCCTCAGTCTTCGGGTTCCTCGTAATCGGCGTTGTGCCACACGTTCTGCACATCGTCGTTGTCTTCAAGGAGGTCCACCAGCTTGAGGAAGCTGGTGAGCTTGGATCCTTCGAGGGCGGTGCTGGTGCTGGGGGCCATGATGAGCTTGGCCTCGATGACGGGCAGCTTGGCGGCATCCACGGCATCCTTCACGGCCTGGTAGGCCTCGGGGCTGGTCTTGATGACCCAGGCGCCGTCCTCGTTGGCCACGTCGTCGGCGCCAGCCTCCAGAGCCACCTCCATGACCGTGTCTTCGGACACGTCGGGCTCCACCACGATCTGGCCCTGCTTGGTGAACAGGTAGGCCACCGAGCCCTGGGCGCCCAGATCGCCGCCGAACTTGGCGAAGTAGCTGCGGACCTCAGGCGTCGTGCGGTTCTTGTTGTCGGTCATGGCTTCGATCATCACGGCCACGCCACCGGGGCCGTAGCCCTCGTAGACCACCTCCTCGTAGGTCACGCCTTCGAGTTCACCGGTGCCCTTCTTGATGGCGCGTTCCCAGTTGTCCTTGGGCATGTTGCTGCCCTTGGCCTGATCCACCGCCAGACGCAGGCGGGGATTGCTGTTCACATCGCCACCGCCCAGGCGGGCGGCCACGGTGATCTCCTTGAGGATCCTTGTGAAGACCTTGCCGCGCTTGGCATCCGCGGCGCCCTTTTTGTGCTTGATGGTGGACCATTTGCTGTGGCCGGACATGGCTTGCTCCAGGGAAAGACGGTGGATCAGGGAGGGTGATTCGGATCAGCCCCGCAGGGCCCGGCGTGACACGCGGGCGAAGGGGGGCGCCTCCTGGCGGAGCATGGGACGCTCGAGCAGGAACTGGTACCACTGCTCGCCGTAGACCTTCATCTTCATCGCCTTGCCATTCTGCAGGAGGTTCCGGTTGGTGACGAGCCGCTCGTCGCCCTTGCAGACGCCCAGGCCCTTGTTGAGGATCTCGATGGCCCGGTCGCGCTCGCCCATCTCGGCCAGGACGTAGGCGTAGACGGCATAGAGCAGGCTTTCCTTCTTTCCGCTCTTGAGGGCCAGGTCGAAGGTCGCCTTCGCCTTCTTCTTCTCGCCACGCTTCCACTGGAGGATGGCCAGCATGGCCTTGGCGATGTAGTGCTGCATGGAGGCGGAGGCCAGCAGCGGTTCGGCCTCATCGTGCTTCTTGCGGATGTACTGGATGACGCCGATCTGGCCATCAATGCTGCTCTTGACCAGGAACTGCCGGGGGCCCAGGCGATAGCCCTCCCGCATGATCTCGATGGCCGGGTCGAACTGCTGCTTCTTCAGCAACTCGCCGGCCCGGGTGAAGATCTTCTCCAGCTTGTTCTGCACCTGCCGCCCCTGCCAGATGAACACCGCCCCACCAGCCACCAAGGCGAAGGGCACACTGATCCAGGGACTGATGTGCAGCAGGCTCGAAAGCAGGACCACGGCGAGGGCAGCGCCCAGTCCGAGCAGGAGGTTGATCACGGAGACTCCGTTGGGGCGGCCCGCTGTTTGGGCCAAAGGCCCATTTTATCGGTGTTCGCGCCGTTTGGCCACGCCGGGTTGTCAGGCACCATGCAGGGGTGCGCGAGGGGGGACATCGCGAGCCGAAGGCGAGCAGGCGGTCCCCCCTCGTTCAGGTCAGACAGGGTGCCCCGGCTTCGCCGGGACGCCCTGTGGGGGTGCAGGAGGGGGGACATCGCGAGCCGAAGGCGAGCAGGCGGTCCCCCCTCGTTCAGGTCAGACAGGGTGCCCCGGCTTCGCCGGGACGCCCTGTGGGGGTGCAGGAGGGGGGACATCGCGAGCCGAAGGCGAGCAGGCGGTCCCCCCTCGTTCAGGTCAGGCGATGACGCCGCTCCGGGAAGGGGCCGCCCGCTTCCGGCGGACGACCCGGCGGGTGGCGGGGGCTGCGGCCGCCGCTTCCTTCCGGGGACGCCCGGGACCGCGCTTCACGGGGGTCTCCTTGGGCTTGGGGGCTTTCCGGATTTTCGCTTTCTGGTCTTTCTTGGCCCGTTCGCGCCGCACCAGGGCGGCGGCGGCCCGGCCGGTGACCACCACCCGGGTGCCGTTCTTCAGCCTCTTGACCTTGCTGCCGGGCTTCCGCCCGCGCTTGAGGGTCATGGAGAGCGGTTCTTCCTGCAGCAGTTCGCGCTCCAGTTGTTCCTGCAACGCCATCATTTCCCCGTGGTCCTTCTCGTGGTCGAAGCCGCACAGGTGAAGAAAACCATGGATCACAAGGGTTTCAACCTCACGCCGGCGGCTGACACCGAACTTGCGGGCCATTTTATCCGCCATGGGGAGGCTGATGACGATATCGCCCAGATGAGGGAAGGCGCCCTTCTCAGCAGCTGAAGGGAAACTCAGCACATCCGTCGTGGTGTTTTTTTCACGATGGATGCGGTTGAGTTTTCTCATGCCGACATCATCCACATAGGTCAAGGAGACGCCCTGGGCTTCCGGCGCAAGGCGATCCCGGAGCTGATGAAAAAGAGCGCCGAGGGAATGTTCACCAGGGCCGCGCATTTTGCTTCGACTGGACCAGTCAATCAGGAAGGGCAATGTCGTTGTGTCCATGACCAGCTCCTGTGCAAATACACCAAAGGATGATCATCATCGTCTCCTGAATATGAATCGTCAATGCTTCGTGGATAAATGAATGATTTTTGGTGATGTAAATAGTGATGATCGGTGTAGTTCGCAAGGTGAGAGGGTGGTACGATTTGTTGATTCCAGTTGATAAACCAAGGTCCAATTCAGGATTCAACGGCCAGGAAGGCACTCCTGCCATCATCGAAGCATGACGTGTCCGCACCTGCCTCCCCATCTGGACGCACCCCTGGCCCGCTACCTCGATCTGCTGGACCGGTGGAACCAGACCCATGCCCTGACGGCCCTGCCCCGGGCTGCCCGGGCGGAAGAACTCCTCCTGGATGCCGCCGCCCTTCTCCCCTGGTTGGAATCTCTGACGGCCGGGAGCCGGGTGGCCGATTTCGGTACCGGGATGGGCATCCCCGCGGTCGTGATTGCCCTGGCGCGCCCGGAGTTGCAGGTGCTGGCCGTGGATGCCTCGGCCAAGAAGCTGGCCTTTGTGCGGCAAGCCTGCCTGGAACTCCCGATCCCCAATCTCCTGCCCGTCCAGGGGCGCCTGGAGGCGCTCACGCCCCTGGTGGCGGATCTGGGTGTGGCCAAGGCGCTCGGTTCCTTCGAGCAACTGCTGGGCTGGTGGCAACGCCATGGCCGTCCGGGATCCCGATTCCTCGCGCTGAAGGGGCCCGACTGGCAGCGGGAGCCCGTGCCCACAGGGTGGACGGCCACGCCGCACCCGTACGTGCTGCCCACCCGCGGAAGCCGGACGGTGGTGGAACTCGCCCAAAAATAACGGGGCCCTGGTCAGGGCCCCGTCAGGTCAGGCGAACACGGGTGGCTCAGCGGGTGGCCAGATCCCTCATCCGGATCTCCTCCTGGGAGCGCAGCACGCGGCCCGTGGCATTGGTGGGTT
Source organism: Acidobacteriota bacterium (assembly GCA_021794095.1). Taxonomy (GTDB): domain Bacteria; phylum Acidobacteriota; class Holophagae; order Holophagales; family Holophagaceae; genus Geothrix. Next base: position 31,295 of record JAJYRN010000013.1, read on the forward strand.
CTACGCGAACGATCAGAATCTGGCCGAGGTAGTGGTGGATCGTTTCTTTGGCCTGCTTCTGCTTGGGGCCGGTCGTGGCGCCTGGGAATGATTTGGTTCGCACCGCCAGCAGGACATCACCGACTTTCAGGCCGTTGTTGCTGCCCCGGTCCAGGATGAGCATGTCGCCGCTGGAGGTATCAATGCGGGCATCCCGGGCGTAGGCCACCATGGCTGGGTCAGGCTGCATCTGCACGGGATCTGTGATGTCGGTACGCAGATGGAGGGGCATGGTCGCCGGCTCGGTGAACCGGACCAGATGGTTGCCGACTTCCACCGAATCCATGCAGCGCTCGATGATGCCCACAGCGCCCTTGTCCATGGTGCTGGTGACCCGGATAACGCCCACCTGCTGGAGGACATCACCCAGGGGTTTCCGGCCACCCCGTGGGTTCGCCAGGCGGGTGGCGACGGTCTTCAGAATCAGGAACCGGTCCCCCTGGCGTACACCCTGGTCGGTGCCACCGTTGATATAGATGGTCTCGCCTTCGCCGAGGAATTTCCGCTCATCGTCGCGGTTGCCGGTGATCTGGAAGGCACCCTGGCTCTTGTAGTAGGCCTGAGCACCCTCGGGAACCAGGAAGGGCAGTTGGATGAAATCCTGAAAACTGAAGCCGAGTTCAGGCTTCACAGGCACCGAATAGCCGGAGAGTCCCTGGTCAGGTTCAAGGTTGGACACCTCGGGGGGCACCGAGCCCGCCGTCGCAACTTTGCGGGTCAGGTCAATCACCAGCGGATCGCCCGGGAAGATCCAATGGGGATCCTTGATCCATTGGTTGAGTTCCCAGATCTGGGGCCAGGCGTAGGTATTGCCAAGATACTTGCCTGCCAAATCCCAGAGGGTGTCCCCCTTCTGGACGATGTGGCTGCGGGAACCCTCGGGCAGCTTGAGTTCCCTGGGGTACTGCCAGCGGGACGCGTGGGGGGCCACTTGGATGGGGCCTGCAGGCTGATTCTCCTGGGCCTTCAGCAGGGGGGTAGCCACGCTCAGAGCGAGGAATCCTGCCACCAGACCGCGTGAGGCCACAAGGGCACTCAACCGGCCAACATGTTGGCGAATAGGCTGGTACATCGGAATCCCCCTGGGAGGAAAGGTGCGCTGATTATAGATCCTCGACACGGATCATATCCGAAAATAATGACAACCTGTTGCGTACATCATCCTGGGTGACCTGTTCAAGGCGTTCGGTGGAAAACCGTTCCACCGTGAAGCTGGCCATCACGGAACCCACGAGGGTGGCGTGTTTCAAGGCGGTGGTGTCCATGCGGTCCATCCAGGCCAGGTAGCCCAGGAACCCGCCCGCGAAGGTGTCACCGGCCCCGGTGGGATCAAAAACTTCTTCCAGAGGATAAGCGGGAGCGCCAAATACCCCTTCGGGCGTGAAAAGGGCCACGCCATATTCGCCCCGCTTGACCACAAGAATCCGTGGCCCCAGCGCCTGGACCCGGCGGTAGGCCTTCAGAAGGCTGTGTTCCTGGGTGAGTTCGCGCACTTCTGCATCGTTGACCAGAAGGATGTCCACTTCCCGCAGCACCTGCTCGAGGGCGGGCCGGGCGCCGTGGATCCAGTAGTTCATGGTGTCGAGGGCGATCCAGCGGGGCCGCTGCGCCATCTGTCGCACCACATCCAGTTGGAGCACCGGATCAATGTTGCCCAGGAACAGGTAGGGGGACAGGCGGTGGCTTTCGGGAAGATCCGGGCGGAAGGAGGCGAAGACGTTCAGGTGGGTGGCCAGAGTCCTCGCTTCGTTCAGGTCATAGCCGTAGGCGCCTTGCCAATGAAAACTTTGCCCCGGCACGTGGGAGAGGCCCTTGAGATCAATGGGGCGGCCCTCGAACACCCGCATCTGCTCAGGGCCGAAATCCTCGCCGACCACGGCGACGATCCGAACCGGGTGGAAGCAGCTGGCGCTGAGGGAGAAATAGGTGGCCGAGCCGCCGAGGGCGCGTTCCCGGCGTCCGAATGGGGTTTCCACGTCGTCGAATGCGACACTGCCGATCGCCAATAGGCTCATGGAGGCTCCTTCAGAAGGGTCCAGGCCAGACGCGCGCCTGGCCGCGGGCCCTTGGCGTCAGGCGGGTGGGGCGAAATAGAGGAGCCACGCCTGGGCGCCTCCCATGGGGACCGGGGCCTGGGCGTAGCGGGTGATCATCGGGGCTTCCCCTGATTCGAGAAGGACCAGAAGGCCTTCATGCAGCGCGGGGTCGGTGCCCAGAAGCACCTGGATGGACCGCCAGCCCAGCAGGAAACCGTCCGCCAGGCGGTCCTTGAGCCGCTCGATGGCATCCTGCCGGGAGTGCCCGCGGAGGTCGAGGATGCCGTCCACCTCCAGGGCCATGCCCGCCGCGAGCTGAAAGCGCACCGGACGCGCGGAGAGTGGCGGCGGAAGCGCCGGTTCCACCGGCGGGGGCGGCGCCGGGTCGGGTTCCGCCACCGGCTCGGGAACTTCGAGCACCGGAACCGGAGCTGCCGGCCGAGGCGGCGGGAGGGGTGTGGACTTCGGGCGCACGGCCGGCCGGGCCAGGGGCTTGAGGCCCTTGAGATCCGCGACAGCTTCCGCGAAGGTGTCCGGCGGTGGGGGAGGGGGTTCTACAGGTGCCGCCTGAACCTCCGGAATCCGGGTGGGAGCCGGGCGGGCCTGCCGCCGCCCCATGGCCGCCAGGAATAGGGCGTCCTCTGTGTTCAAATCTGCGGGTGTCAACGGCTTATCAGGAGGTTTGGGCACCGGCTTCGGAGGGGGTGGCATGGGCGCCTCCCCCAACTGCTGCTTCAGTTTCGCGAGATCCTGTTTCCAGACCATGGCCGCCTCAGTGGTCCAGGGTAGGCCATGCGGAGCTGATGCCAAAGGCCTGCTGTTGCAATCCCGCACCACTGGCTGGGGCATCCTGCGACGGATCCATGCCGGATCAACCGCGGTCAGGCCTGTCCGTTCCAATCGTGGGGGCGCTTTCCCGCATCTGGCACGCGCTTCGCTCCTAGACTGTTCACACCGCCCACGGAGGCCCCATGCGCCGCATCGCTCTGCTGACCGCCCTTCCGCTGCTCCTGGCTTCGGGTTCTGCCCTCCGAGCCCAGTCGCCCCACATGGGGTTCAGCCTCAATCTGCTGATCCCGACGGGAGATTTCAACAGCAAGAGCTACCCGCCCTATTTCGATGCTTCAGGCAACCTCATCCCCACCCAGACGGACAGCTATGACCTGGGCCTGGGTGGGACGTTCTTCCTCAGTTTCCCGGTGGACCGCAGCGTGGCCTTCCGGTTGAGCTTCAGCGGTGCCGCCAATTCCGGGAGCAACACGGCCCCGGGGCAGGCGACGATCAACCTCCGCCATTCCGAATTCAACCTGGGCGGCGAGGTGGAACTCTTTCCGGAAGGGACGGCCTACCGGCACCGGGGCCTCTATTTCCTGGGGGGCATTTCTGCGGATTTCGAGCAGTTCGACCGCAGCTTCGGGGATCCCGGATGGGATTACACCAACACCACCCGCAAGAGCCGGATGGGGGGCACAGTTGGGATTGGCCACACCTTCGGCTTCGATGCCGGGTCGCGGTTCACCCTCGAATGCGTGTTCCACAAGACCTTGACCGGCAACAACCTGAACGCGGGTGATCCTCCCAACACCGATTACGTCCGGCTGGGCTTCGGCTGGGTGTTCTGAAGCGAAGCAAGAAAGCGGCCCCCGTCCGGGGGCCGCTTTCTTGTCTCGCTTCCGGGCTTTTCTAACGCCGTTTTACGGCGTGTTTCCGCTTGCTCCGCGGGGCCATGGGCCTCGGCATGGGGGATGGCGTCGCCTCCTGGCCCAGGAGGTAGCGCACGAAGTGGGACACCTCGGCGTTGCCCGGATCCAGTTTCTCCAGGCGGCGGGCGTAGGCCAGCCGTTCCGCCTGGGGGCGGGAGTCGTCGCCCTTCACCTGAATGAGCTTTTCGGCCACGTAGCGGGCAGGCCCGCCGGCTTGGGCGATGTCCGTTTTCTCCTGACCCAGGAAGGCCTGCCAGGCTGACAGGGCCTGGGTGGTGCTCGCCTGGTCCTGTTTCAACGTGGCCAGGATGCTGGCGATGTCCGCCAGGGATTTCTGGCTGTGGGCAATGGCCGCTTGTTGCTCCTGGACGAAAATCTTCAGCTGTTGGTGGAGCTTGATCTGGTCCTGCGTGAGCCCCGGTGCGTCATCCAGAGCCTTCAGGCGAAGCTGCTGAGTCGCCAGGCCATCCTGGAATTCCTTGAGCTTGGCCTCATGCTCGGCGCGGGTCTTGGCCAGCAGAGCCGTCGCGTTGGTGAGGTTCTCGGTCGCGGCGGCCTGGGCCCTCTGCAGATGGGCCACCGCGTCCTCCCAACTGCCTTCGGACACGCACGCCCGGGCCGCGAGCCCCTGGAGGGCGACCAGGGCGTGCATGTCGTTGTAGTCGGAAGGATTGACGGAGACGCCCTCGCGGCCCAGAAGCGCCTCGATGCCCTTGCGGACGATGGGCGCATCGCCCCGGTCTATCTGGGCTTCCCAGGGGATGCGGACTTCACGGAGCCGATCCGACAGGGACTGGCCCGCGAGGGCGGTCGCCAAGGCCAGAAGGGCAGCGGTGGGCAGGCGCTTCAGCACGGGTACCTTACTTCCGCTTTTTGGGGTGGTACTTGCGAAGGACGGGCTTGTGTTCAACTACAAAAGGCTTCTTGCCCTCGACCAGGTTGTGCAGGACTCGCTCGGCCATCGGGTTGCCCGGATCCAGGACCAGCAGGCGGTTGACGAAGTCCACCTGTTCCATGGGGGAGGACAACCCCGTGATGTTCTCGTGCTTCCGCAGGACAGCATCCACCCAGGTGCGGTTGCCCACCACCTTCACCCGCCGTTTGGCTTCCTGCGCGTTGAAGTCGGCGATCTCCTTGGCCTGGGCGGCCGTATTGGCCTTCACCTTGGCCAGATCATCCGACGCAGCCTTGACCATGTCAGCGGCTTCCCGGGTGTTCTCGGTCATGTACTTGGAGACGATGGCGGCCTTGGCGGCATTGTCCTGGTGCAGCTTGATGGTGGCGGCGATCTGGGCGATCTCCTGCTGCTGCTCCGTAGCCACCTTGCCGCGGGCGTTGATGTCTTCGGCTTCCTGCTTGGTGAGGGTCTTCTTCTTGGCGGCCACATCCGCCTTGACCTGGTTGAATTCGGTGGTGAACGCCTTGAGCTTGGCCTCCAGGTCCGCCTGGCGGGGCTGGTTGGCGGCAATGTAGGCCTTCCCATCGGCGACCGCCTTGTCCCACACCGCCTGGATGGGCTGCTGGCCCTTGGCCAGGTCGGCCTGGAAGGTCTGGGCGAGGGTCAGGCGCTTGGCCTGGATGTCCTGGGCCTTTTCCCACTGGCCGGCGGCGATGGCGGTGCTGGCCCACAGACGGTACATGGACATCAGACCCTGGGTCTGATCAAGACTCCGGACAATGGTTTGGAGGTTCGAGGCGTCAAAGGCGGGGGGCTGGGCCGGGATCAGCGCGCCGGCCTTGGCCATGGCGTCCTGGGCCTTGAATTCCTTCAGGAGCTGGTTGACGGAAGGCAGGGCGGCATTGAACTGCTGCCGCAGATCCGGTGGGGCCGGAGCGGGCGCGGGGGCCTGGGCGACCAGCGCCAGGGCGGGAAGGAAGACAAGGGTGGCCGGACGCATGGGATCTCCAGGAAAGTCCAACCCCCAGGGTAAACGAAAGGAGTCCGCCTGTCCCCGGGTCGGTACCCGGGGCAGGCCTCCTTGTGATCCAGCTCAATCCCCCGTGCGCTGGGCTTCCAAGTGGAGCCACTCGTTTTCCAGGGTTTCCAGGGCGGCGGCGACGGCGGCCCGGTCCTCCAGGGCCCGGTGCCCGGGGCTGTCGGAACGCAGGAAGGCCGCCGGATCCGCGAGCAGGGCATCCAGGGCGGCGACCTGCGCCTGCAAAGCCTCGAGCGCCGTCTCGACCTCCAGGAGGCGCCGCTGCTCCTTCTGGGTGAGTCCCGGTTTGCGGGGGCGGGGGGCGGTTTCCCGGACCTTCGCCGCGGGTTCCGCCTGGGCCAGGGCGGCCTGGGCGGCCCGCTCTCCCCGGAGCGACCGCACGGTGGAGGGGGGGCCTTCGTAGAGTTCCCAGCGCACGGCTCCCGCCGGGTTCCAGGCCAGGGTATGGGTCGCCACCTGGTCCAGAAAGAACCGGTCGTGGCTCACCACCAGCAGGGTGCCGGGGAAGGCCATCAGGGCTTCCTCCAGGTTCTGGAGGGTGGGGATGTCCAGGTCGTTGGTGGGTTCGTCCAGCACCAGCAGATCCACGGGGGTGAGCATGGCCTTGGCCAGGAGCAGCCGGTTCCGCTCCCCGCCACTGAGGGTGTCGGCAAGGCGCGCCTGCTGGTCCACGGGGAAGCCGAACCGGGTGAGGTAGACGTGGGCCAGGATGGTGGAGCCGCCCACATTCACGACCGCGGCCCGGTCGGCCAGGTTGTCCAGGATGCTCCGCCGCCCGTCGAGTTCGCCCCGGCCCTGGGAGATGGCTGCTACGGCCAGCTTTGGATGCCGGATGACATCCCCGGCGTCCGGCGCCCACTCCCCTAGCAGCAGGCGAAGCAGGGTGGACTTGCCGCACCCGTTGGGACCGAGCAGCGCCAGGCGCAGGCCGCGTTGGAGGTTGAGATCAAGACCACCGATCAATTCTGGGCCGCCCGGGTGGGCAAAGCGCAGGCCCTCAGTCCGCAGCAGGGCATCGCTGCGGTTCCCCCCCGCCGCGAAGGTCAGGCTTTGGCGGGTTTCCATCCGGGTCCGGTCCTCCACGGTGTCTTTCAAGTCGAGCACCTCCTGGATGCGCAGCTTGGATTTCCGTGTGCGGGCCTTCGCGCCCCGGCGCAGCCAGGCCATTTCCCGGCGAAGGCGGTTCTGCATGTGCTCGGTCAGCCGCGACTCGCGGAAGGCACGGTCCGATTTCTCCAGGAGGTAGTCGCTGTAGCCCCCGTCATAACTGCGGAGGACGCCGTCCTCCAGTTCCAGCATCCGCGTCACCACGGCATCGAGCAGGTGGCGGTCATGGGTGATGAGCAGCAGGGCGCCTTCGAAGGTCTGGAGCCACGCTTCGAGTTTCTCCACCTGGTCGGGGTCCAGGTGGTTGGTGGGCTCGTCCAGCACCAGCACATCGGGATCCTTGAGCCAGGCCTGGGCCAGGGCCACACGTTTGCGCCACCCACCCGACAGCGATTCGACTGGGGCCGCCAAGTCGGCGAGCCCCCAGATGACGGCCGCTTCCTTCAGCCTCGGTTCCAGATCCCAGCCCAGGTGATGGAGCTGGTGCTCGACCACCGCCAGTTCCTGGTGCAGGCGATCCATTTCGCTGCCGGTGGCTCCGGGCAGGCGGTCATGGATGGACTGGTGCCGCGCCAGCAGGCTCCGGTGATCGCCCAGCGCTTCTTCCAGGGCGCTCCGCACCGTGGCGCCCGGCGCAAAGGGGGGCTCCTGGCTCAGGCGGGCTACGCGTAGCCCCTGCGTGACCACCACCTCGCCGGTGTCAGGCGCTTCCTCACCCGCCAGCACCCGGAACAGCGTGCTCTTGCCGGCACCGTTCCTGCCAATGAGTCCCACTTTCTCCTGCTGGAAAAGGCCGAGATTCAGGCCGTCCAGGACGGGGTCGGCCCCGAAGCGTTTCGTGACATTGATCAAACTCAAGGCAATGGGTGGCACGCGGGGTTCCTCGGACCTTCCAGAATCCCATGGTTGAGGGGATCCTTGCCCCAGAGATCGTGAGGGTGCCATGGGCCTCCAGGATGAACTTCAGCTGTCGAAACTGCCGTCCCCTGGGGTGCAGCTCACGCTCCAGATCATGCTCACGCGGGAGGCCGTGGTCCGGCTGCAGGAGCGGCTGTTCGAAGCCCATGGGCTGACCATCCAGCAGTACAACGTGCTCCGCATCGTCCGGGGGGGCCCCACCAAGGGGCACCCCATCTATGAAATCGAGCACCGCATGATCTACCGCTTTGCCAATGTCACCCGGCTGGTGGACCGGCTGGAAGTCCAGGGACTGCTGAAGCGCGTCCAGGACGCGAAGGACCGCCGGGTGAGCCGGGTGGTGATCACGCCGAAGGGGAAACGCCTCATGGATGGCCTGGATGGGCCAGTCCAGGACCTCACGGGCCGCATGACGGGATGTTTCTCGGAGGCGGAATGCCTCGCCCTGGCGGACAGCCTGGAGCAGCTGCGCGAGCATTGTTTCCGGGAAGAGGCGGGTCAGACGCGGTGTCCCGGCTTGGCCGGGACACCGCGTGGGGGTGCACGAGGGGGGACATCGCGAGCCGAAGGCGAGCAGGCGGTCCCCCCTCGTTGATCATTAGCCCCCGGAACGGGGTGTCGTTACCTCCAGCTGATCCAGCAGGAGGAAGGACTCGGATTCGGAAACGCCGCTGACCAGGAGCCAGCGTCCCTGCGGCAATTCCACCCAGAGGGCCCTGGCTCCGGGGCTCCACCAGCCGGTCTGCTGGGTCCGCGCGCCGGCGAGGTGGTGCGCGCCCACCCGGTCGGAAGCGTCCGGCTGCGTGGTGGCTTCCACGGCCCAGGGTCCGCCCTGGCGAGTGGTCAGCGTGAGGAGGCCGCCCGCGAGGCGCCAGCGGCCGCCAGGCACCCGGAGGCGGCTGCCATCCGGGGCGGTCACCTGGTCCCCCGCGATCCGGATGCCGCGCTCCCAGGATTCAGGCCGCCAGACCAGGCCCTGCAGAGCGGTGGCGGCGCTGTCCCACCCCACGCTGCCCAGGTCCGCCAGATCCGAATCGGCGAGCTTGATGCGGAACGCAGAGGCCGGGGCCTGGTCGAAGGTGGGGTCCACGGGCACCCAGCGGTTCCCTAGCTTCACCTCCACCCAGAAGTGCAGGCCGAGCATACGGTCCACCGCCACCCAGCCGACGACCCCCCGCGCAGGCACGCCGAGCTTGCGCAGCAGCGCCACGGCCAGCACGCCGTGCTCGGTGCAATCCCCGGCCGGGTGGTGGCAGACCTCCAGGGCCGAGGCGAAGCCGACGCTGTAGTCCTTCTCGGTGATCCAGTCGAAGACAAAGTCCATCACGCGCCGGGTCAGTTGCCAGCGGCTCAGGCCTGGCGGAAGCGCCATCCGGCGGAGCAGGCCGTCGAAGGCCGGATCCCGGAAGGGCACCAGGGGGGTGGGTGCGAGGTAGGGCGCGTCCGCAGCGGCAGGCGTCCCGGTGCTTGGGGGCTCGGCGGCTTCGGCGGGTGTGGGCGGCTGGGCCTGGCGCAGGCGCCACCGGCCATCGGGCAGCCGCTGCTGCTGGGCGTCCTCGGGCAGGGCCGGCGTGCCGCCGGTCACCCGCAGGGTCACCTCCGGCAGCCAGGGCAGGAAGGGGTTGGGCTCCAGGGGCTGGAGGGTGCGTTCGAAGAAGCCGGTGGTTGCGGGCGCCTGGGCGGGGGCCGGGAGTTCAGTCCGCTGGACCAGGAAGGGCAGGGCGCCCAGCAGGCCGGTCTGCCGGACTTCTCCGGCGATCGGGGAGATCCAGGATTCCAGGGGACTGCGCACGGTGCCATCGGTCTCCTGGCCGCGGTAGTGGATGGCCTCGGGGAAGCCCGGCAGGGGATCGGGCCCCTGGGGCTGGAGCGCCACCGTGCTCCACTGCTGGAGCGGGAAGGAGTAGGTCACGGCTTGCAGAGGTTGCCGCAGACGGGCGGCCTGCCGGTAGCGGGCTTCCAGGTCCCCCGGCCAGAGCAGGGCCCCCTCCGGCACGGGCTGGGTGATGGGGGTGCCGTTCTTCGGGACCAGGCGTAGCACGCCCGGCGCTTTGGGCGACCAGCTGGCGGTGCCTTCGAAGGGCTCCCGCGAAAGCTGGACCTTCCAGGTGAAGGCCAGGCTGCCGTCCGGCGCACGGCGGACGGTCTCCTTCAGATCCTGGCGGATGTCCATGCCCATGCGCGTCAGGGTGATCCACTCGTGGCTCACGGCCACCTGGCCGGGGCCCTCGGCGTGGATGTCCAGGGAGGCGCCACCCGCCTCCTGGCCGCCGATCCACTGGCGGAAGGTCCGCAGGGGCAGGGACTGACCGGGGCTTGGGGCGGCCAGCAGGCCACAGGCCAGGAGGGAGGCGGGCAAGAGGGGGGTCCAGCGCATCCCCCCAGTCTATCGGCGGTGGAAGGCGCCACACTGGCAGGGTGATCCGGACCTGCGATGCCATCGTTCTCAAGGCCACCCCCTATGCCGAGGGCGGGGCCGTGGTGTCGTTCCTGGGCGAGCATGGCGAGCGTTTGACGGGGGTGGCCAAAGGGATCAAAAAGCCCACGGCCAAGTGGGTGGCCGCCTTCGAGCCCCTGGGCATGGTGCGGGTGGCTTTCTTCGGGAAGGAGCAGGCCGATCTGAAGCGCATCACCCGCTGCGACCTGGCCTTCAGCCCCCTCACCCTGGGCCACCTGGAGGCGAGCCTGGTGATGGCCTGTTTGGCCGACCTCTTCGACCGGGTGGCCCGGGAAGGCATCGAGGATGAACGCCTCTACCGGCTGCTGAGCGCCTGTGGCCGGGCCCTGAAAGCGAAGCCGGACAACGCGCTCGGCATTCTCGCCTATGCCGAGCATTGGTTGCTCCATTGCCTCGGCCTGCTGCCCCATCCCCAGGTCTGCGGACGGTGCGGCAGCCGGGAAGCCCCTCTGGTGCTGCTGAGTGATGATCTGGGGTGGTGTTGCGCGGCCTGTACCCCCGTGGATCCGGCCGAAGCCCTTCCACCGGGCACCCGGGCATTCCTGCGCCAGTTGCGCACCGCGCCGGCCGAGGAGGCCCCTGTGCCGGACCCCGCAGACGGGGCCCAGCAGGCGGTCACAGCCCTCCTGCGCCAGCGGCTGCTCCGCGAGCTGGGGGGGCGCCTCCGCAGCTACGAGGTGCTCTGGCGACTGGTGTGACTGGGTCCAAACTTGCCCCCGGCGATCCGGCCGCCGATGGGATCTTCAGGATCGAGGACGCGCATGGGGCAGGATCATTCGCTCTGGGAACATTTCGGGGGAGGGCGCCTGCTCATTGACGCCGTGATTCTGGTTGCCCTCGGGTCGCTGGAATACGCCATCCTGAGCCATCCTGCCGCCATCCAGCCCGGCGAAGGCGCGGTACTCGTGATGGTTTTCGCGGGGTTGCTGATTCTCGGTCGCCGGGGCATCAGCTGGCAGCGCGCCCAGGCCCTCAATGCCTTCCTGCCAGATTGGGCTGGACGCATCCTCCGTGGCAGCCGGCAGCCCGTGGTGCCCCCGCAGGGCCTCACCGAGGAGGCCGATCTGGCCGCCCGGGCCTTGAATATGGTCCTGGCGGATGCGCGGGCCGCGGAACTGGCCCTGGCTGCCCTTCAGGAGTCGGTGGCCCGCGACTGGCGCGACGTGGATGCCTGTCTCCAGGAAGCCGAGCGGAAGCTGGCCCAGGTGCGCCAGGCCCGGCACGAATCCGCGGACAAGCTCGCCCAGGCCAGTTCAGAACTGCGGGCGGCCTTCGAAGACACCCTCCAGCTGGACCGGATCGAGTTGGATCAGCGGCTCCGGGCCGACCAGTGGCGCCTCCAGGCGCAGTCCTTCACGGGATTCCTTGAGCAGGTCAAAGCCGGCCTCGGACAGTTCGAGAACCTGCTGGAGGAACTGCGGGACACATTCCCGCGCCTGCTCCGGGAGGGGGATGCCCTGGCGCGGCTGGCCAATTCGGGCATGCGCCATGGCGCCCGGATGGGGATGGCGGTCCGCGGCCTCGTGGCCCACACGCCGCGCCTGCTGGAAGAGGCTGCCGCGCGCACGGATCAGTTCCGTCAGTTCCGGAAGGCCGCGGACGAGTTGCGGGACCAGGCCGAGGCCCTGGGCCGTCGCATGGAGTCGTTCCGCACGGAGGCTACGGAGCGGACCCGGGCCTTCGGAGGGGTGCAGGGTTCCCTCCAGGCGGTGGACCATGCCGCCCAGCAGGCGGGATTGCTTGCGGTCAATGCGGCCATCCTCGCCCAACAGGGCGGTGGCACCGCCGGGATCCAGGCCATCGGCGGGCGCCTTCGCCAGCTTGCTGGCCAGACCACCCGCGGCGCGGCGGAAATCGAGCGGGCCCTGGAAGTCCATGCCCGTGGGCTGGAGCATGAGACAGCCGGCCTATGGGACTTGCAGGAGGTGACGGAATCCCTGCTGGCCGCCATCCAGAACCTGTTGCGCTGGGCGGGGCGCCTGGACCAGCAGGGCCAGGAACTCGAGCGCCTGCTGGATTCCGAGGTGACCCACGTGGATCAGGTGCGCCAGCTCTCGGAGCAGGCGGAGCTGGCCCTGCACGAGGTGGGCGAGCGCTCCCACGCCATCGAAACGGCCATGGGCCGGCTCTGGAGCGTGGAGGCCAAGCTTCTGCCCGAGTTGGAGCGGCTGTCCCGCAGCGGAGGTCGCCTGTCGGACGCGGGCGGTGATCTCTCCCGCATCAGCCAACTGAACATCGAGGAGATCTGGGGAATCCTGGGGCGACACCGGGAGATCCGGCGGACCCAGGCCTACCGGCAGGTGGTCACTGGCGATCTGGCCCAGCTCCTCGCGGTGGAGGAGCTTGAGGGCGAGCCCGTCGCCCGGATGGCCTGGGCGCGGAGCTCCAGGGAGTTTCGGCTGGCGACCCCGCTGGAACCCCTCCGGCCACGGGGTACGTGTACTCCCGATGGGGCGTGCAGCCTCCAGCTGCTTGGCCTGGATCCCCTGGGCATGCCCGAGCCATCCGCCCTGCAACGGGTCAGCTGGACCCGCGCCGGACAGGAATGGCTGCTCGAGCTGCAGGACTCTCTCTGCTCGGAGGAGGCCCGCATGAACCTCTTCGAGGGCCTTCGGCACAGCGACCTCCTGACCTGTTTCCCGGGTACGCAAATCCGCATCGCCCACGAGGGCGTGCGGCTGACCCTGCCCGAGCCTTTCGCCCAGATGCCCCGGTTCCTCGCGGGGCTTGGCCTGATGCTTCCCTTGAGCGCGGAGGCCCTGGCTGTCCCGCCCCGCCCCGTGGCACCTGTTCCCGGGCGCATCCAGGTGCTCCTGTGGACGGGGCCGGACCTGGAACCGGCCATCCGTGCCCGGCTGCGGGAGCGGATCCACGCCCTGGTCCAGGAGATTCCTGGGCACCACCTGCTGCTCCCCGAGGCGGCCCATGAAGGCGAGCGTCCTTCCTGTCCGTGGGTGGGCGAGGCGATGGATGCGACCCTGGGGCTGAGCGACTGTCCGCCCATCCGCCTCCTGCCCCTCGCGGGGGCGCCCGAGGATCTGGCCGGCTGGCGCCCTCGTTTGGCCCAGGCGGGTGGGAGCGAGGGACGTGACGCCGGGCCCGCCCTGGTGGCGGTCCAGGTGAGTCCTGTGGATCCCGTCCTGCTGCTGGTCCAGCTATTCGGCCCAGGCCGAGGCCTCGCCGGGGAGGAGCACCCCGAGCTGGCCCCCCTGCGCGCGCGCCTGCATCGCGAGGTGCTGGCCCTGGAAGCGCCACGGCCCTACAAGGGTGCCTGGGATCTGCTGGAGACCTTCCAGCAGAAGGAATGGCTCATGGGGCTGCCGGCCCTGTGACGGCCTTCCTGCAGACGCCTGGGGCAAGGGACGAAGGCGCTATCCCGTTCCGATTCCGAATGGACAGTGTGTGACGACTTCGTGGCGGTACGCCCCGTTTATCAGGATCCTGTAACATCTGCGCCCCTGGGTTGACGGCCGTTTCAGGTCACCGATACCTCTACCAAGCGATCTTTGGACACCTGTAGCCGGCAGCGATCCAGGGCCCGGGGTCGCTGCCGCCGCATGAAGCGGCCTGCAGGCTCCCCGGACGCCGACCCACAGGAGATGCCATGTCCAGCCTCGCCTTTCCGGGCGGCCCAGGGCCTGTCTGCCCGGACCTTCCCCCCGCCCTCCGCCTCCACGCCATCGCGGCCTCCGCGCCGCCCCGGGAGCGCGCCCGCAGCCTGCTGATGGCCAGCACCATCTACCTCGCCCTGGCCGGAGGGGGAATCCTCCTGAGCCGCACGAAGGCTGTGCTGCCGCCCACCCTGATCCGTACCGTACCGCCCTCGCCCCTTGTGAATGTGATCCTGAATCCCGTGCTGCCGCGCCCGGCGGGGGCAGCCGCCGCCACGGGCCCCGTCTCCCCCCTGATGGCGGAACCTGTGCGCGCGTTACCCAGGGATTTCGATCCTCCCGCGCTTCCCACCGACCTGCCCACCGGGGATATCAGCCATCTCCAGCCGGAGGGAGCCGCCTCCGGCGCCTTGCCTGTGGGCGTCGTCCCGCCCAGCGGGAGCGGATCGGTCGAGGCCTCCCAGGCCAGGGCGGTGGCGTTGGAGGTGAGTGCCCTGGACATCCTGCGCAAGGTGGACCCAGCCTATCCTCCCATGGCCCGCGCAGCCCATCTCCAGGGTACCGTGGTCCTGCAGATGACCATTGACGCCAGGGGCGTTCCTACCGAGGTGCAGGTGCTCGCCGGGCCTCCCGCCTTCCGGGAGGAGGCCCTCCGCGCGGCCCGCCAGTGGCGCTTCGAGCCCGCCCGGGTCAATGGCGAGGCGGTGCCGGCCAGCTTCCGGCTCACCCTCAACTTCCGCCTGCGGTGAGAGGCCCATGAACGCACGGCTTCGCAGCGACATCAACGTGACGCCCCTGGCGGCTGCGCGGGAGAAAAACTGACCGCGTGCTAACCTGAGGCCGTGGATCAGGGCGCCGCTGCTCGCAAGGGCAGAGGAAAGTCCGGGCTCCGCAGGGTACTGGGCCTGGTAACGCCAGGGCGGGGCGACCCGACGGACAGTGCAACAGAGAACAGACCGCCGATGGATCTCCGGATCACAGGCAAGGGTGAAACGGTGGGGTAAGAGCCCACCGCCGGACTGGCAACAGGACGGGCACGGTAAACCCCCCAGGGAGCAAGACCAAATAGGCCGGCGCACCGCGCAAGCGGCGAGGGTTGACCCGACCGAGCCGGCGGGTAGGTCGCTTGAGGTGGCTGGCGACATCCATCCCAGAGGAATGGCGCCCTCCTTCGAGAGAAGCAGACAGAACCCGGCTTACCGATCCACCGGAGCCCCCGCAAGGGGGCTTCGCGCCGTGCCCCGGGCACGTGTTTCCATAGAACGATGCGGCGCCCCTCCCCGAAGACCCTCGCTCTGGCCGTCACGGCCCTGGCCTTCCATGTGGACACGCTGCTGTACTACCTGCTGGTGCCCCTGCTGCCCCGGTACGCGCGCGACCTCCACCTGAATCCGATGGAGGTGGGCATCCTCTTCGGAAGCTACGCCGTGGCGCTGCTGGCCGCGACGCTCCCGCTGGCGGTGCTCGTGGACCGGGTCGGCCGGCGCCGCCCGATGCTCTGGGGGCTGGCCGGACTGGGTGCGGCCACGCTGGTGTTTGCCGTCTCGCGGAACTACTGGCTGCTGGTGGCGGCCCGGGCCCTCCAGGGCATGGCCGGCGCCGCCACTTGGCTGCCAGGTATGGCGCTGCTGGCCGACCACTTTCCCGCGGAAGAGCGTGGGCGGGCCATGGGCACCGCTTTCGCCGCGGCGAACCTGGGCATCCTGGTGGGCCCTCCGCTCTCGGGCTTCCTCGACCAGCATATGGGCCCTGCCGCGCCCTTCCTGGTGGGGGCTGCGATGGTCGCCGTGGATGCCGCCGGCCGGGCGTTCCTTCTGCCGGAGACGGAGGCCGTGCGTGGGCCCCGGCTGCCCTTCCGCCAGCTCCTGGCCCTGCCGGTGGTGAGGCTCTTCGCCGGCGCCATGGCGCTGGGTTCGGCCCTCTGGGCGCTCCTGGAATCCACCCTGCCCCTCGACATGGACCATCGCCTGGGACTTTCCGCCACGGCCATCGGGTTCTGTTTCGCAGCGGCGGCCCTGGCCCACACGTTCACGTCGCCACTCATGGGGCGCCTGTCGGATCGCATTGGCCGGACCCGGGTGCTGCGCATAGGCCTCGTCCTCGTGGCGCTCCTGCTGCCTCTGCCCGCGCTCTTGCCGAAAAGCTGGATGGTGATGGCCGCCATGCTGGCCCTGGGTAGCGCGGCCAGCTTCCTGATGAGCCCGTGCAGTCCCGCGGTGGCAGATCAGGTGGAACGCATGGGGAGCCAGAGCTTCGCCTCGGCCTTTTCCATCCTCAACCTGGCCTACTCAGTGGGCATGATGGCGGGCCCCATCGTGGGGGGCGCATTGGTGCAGGGTCTGGGTGTGCCTGGCGCCATGGGGGTGGCGAGTCTCGGCTTCGGCACCTACCTCGCGGCCACCCGTGGCGTCAGCGTCTGACCGCCCGGTAGATCCAGCGTTCAGCGTCCGGAGCCCAGGCCCGGCCATCCAGAGCTCCGAATGCCGCGTCGAGATCGAATCCACCCAGCGCCAAGGCGGTCCGGATGTCCGCATCCGTGGGAATCCAGATGTCATGCCGGAAGGCCTTGCCCTGGCAGCGCCGCTCGGCCAGAATCCGCTGCTGATCGCGGCTCCAGCGCACGCGCTCGGAGTAGCCCAGGGCCGGGAAATCCCGCCAGCGGTCCCCGACGCGCCGGGTGCTCTCCCGCAGATGGTCCCGGCCCGCCAGATCGAGGAGCAGGATGCCTCCCGGCCGGAGTACCCGGGCGAATTCAGTGATCTGTCGAAGGTTCTCGGCCTCGGTGGCGAAGTAGCCCCAGCTTGTGAAGGCGCAAAACACGCCATCGGCGCAGCCGTGGCGGAAGGGCAGGCTTCGCAGATCGAGGCGGGCGAGCGGTCCCGGCTGTTCCGCGGCATGACGCCGGAGGTTGAGCCGGCTCAGGTCGCCCCCTGCCACCCATAGCCCCTGGGCAGCGAGGTGGGGCCTCAGGCGCCCCCAGCCACAGGGGAGGTCCAGCACCCGGCTGCCGGGCGGCAAGGCCAGGAGCCTGGCCAGGGCCGGGCCTTCGGTTCCAGCATCCGCCGCCTTGTCCGCATAGATATCAAAGTAGGCGGGGTCGTCGAAATCCCGGATGAACCAGTCCATGGTGCCCGGCATGAACGAGTGGGTTCGGCTCAGGCTTCCGGTTCTGTCTCGGGCTCGCTTTCGGCCTCGGCTTTGACCAGCTTCACCGCAGGCGCAGCGGCCTGGGTGCCCACGATGCCTTTCCACTGGTAGCGGGTGCCGCGCTTCTGGCCGGTCTTGGTGATGAGCTTCTCTTCCTCCAGGTCCGTGAACAGGCGGCGAAGGGTTCCGGGGGCCCAGTCGAAATCTTTGAGGCCGAGGGATTCCTGGGCTTCAAAACTGCTGAGGGAGCCCGCCATCTGGAGTTTCTGGATCAGGCGCTGCTTCAGATCCTGCAACTGGCCCTTGGTCCGCCGACCGCCGGCTTTCAGATCCGGGGCGGGCGCCTCGGGTGCGGCCGGAGGTTCGTGGCTGCGGACGGGCATGGTTGGGGCGGGGGCGGGGGACGCCCCCGCCATCTGGCTGTCCGGGAAGAAGCTGCCATCCAGGTAGAGATCCTGGGCCAAGTCGCGGAACAGCACCACCACACTGGCAGCGGCAATGCCCTCCTGGTGGAAGGCGACAGTGATCCGGTCGCCGATCCGCTGCTTCTGGTCCTGAGACAGGGAAGAGGATTGAATCATTACTACGGCCATGGGGGCACTCCACTATGCAGGGAACCCTTTAAGAATACCTCTTTATTTGCTGCGTGCCCGGACAGATTTTTTATTACACTTGGGATGACGTCTCCAGAGGACACCATGCGCAAGCCCAAGACAAACATGCCCGACGAGCAGCAGCGGTTCGAACGTTTCCTCCGGTCCCGGCAGCTCAAGCTCACCGGCGAGCGGCAGGAACTGGTGGCGGAAGTCTTCGCCCAGGCCCAGCACTTCGATGCGGATCAGCTCCACATGGCGCTGAAGCAGCAGGGCAAGGCCATCAGCCGGGCCACGGTCTACCGGACCCTCGACCTGCTGGTCCAGTGCGGGCTCGTGCGCAAGAGCAGCTTCGGGGACCAGCACGCGCACTACGAACCCGTACGGAGCGACGAGCATCACGATCACCTGATCTGCATGAACTGCCACGGCATCATCGAGTTCTTCCGGCCGGATCTCGAACAGTTGCAGGATGCGATCTGTTCGGAGCACGCCTTCAAGCCGCTCCATCACAGCCTTCAGATCTTCGGGCTCTGCAAGGTCTGCCGGGAGCTTGAGCCGGAGGGCTTGGCCATGTCCCAGCGGATCAGTCAACTGAGCGTTTAATGCTTCTCCGGGGGTTCCGCGCTGCGCGCACACCCCCGGACCCCCGCGCAGAAGCCCGGCGGAGCCGGGCTTCTGCTTGTACCCCGTGAGCCTTTCGCGCTGCGCACACACTTCCGGACCCCCGCGCAGAAGCCTGGCGGAGCGGGGCTCCTGCTTGTAACCCGTGAGCCTTTCGCGCTGCGCGCACACTTCCGAATCCCCGTGCAGAAGTCGGGCGGAGCGGGGCTTCTGCTTGTAGCCTTCATGCTCCTGTCCGGGACCATGGTCTTGGGCTGATGGCTGTCAGCCCGGCTTGGCGCTAGGCTGGGTCATGCCGAAACTGACGATCCAGGATCTCCAGCGCCTTCCCAAGACCGATCTGCATGTCCATCTGGACGGCAGCCTTCGCATCCCGACGATTCTCGAACTGGGGGAGCAGCAGAAGGTGAAGCTGCCTGCGGATACGGTGGAGGGCTTGCGTCCCTTTGTGGAAGTGGGCGAGGACTGCAAGTCGCTGGTGGAGTACCTGAAAGCCTTCGACGTCACGCTCTCGGTGATGCAGACCTACGACAGCCTGGTGCGCACCGCCTTCGAGCTGGCGGAGGACTCCGCGAAGGAGAACGTGCGCTACCTGGAAGTGCGCTACAGCCCCATCCTGCACCAGCAGAAGGGCCTCACCCTGCACGCCATTGTCCAGGCCGTGCTGGAGGGCCTGGCCCAGGCCGAGAAGCAGTACAACATCAAGACCGGCGTCATCCTCTGCGGCATGCGGCACATCTCGCCGGACATCTCGCTGCGCCTCGCGGACCTCACCGTGGCCTTCAAGAACAAGGGCGTGGTGGGCTTCGACCTGGCGGGCGCGGAAGAAAATTTCCCTGCCAAGCGCCACAAGGACGCCTTCGGCCGCGTACTCCAGAACAACATCAACTGCACCCTTCATGCCGGCGAGGCCTACGGGCCCGAGAGCATCCACCAGGCCATTCACCTCTGCGGCGCGCACCGCATCGGCCACGGCGTCCGCCTCATCGAGGATGGCGACCTCCTGAACTACGTGAACGACCATCGCATCCCGCTGGAGTGCTGCCCCTCGAGCAACGTGCAGACCAAGGCCGTGAAGAAGATGGCCGACCATCCCATCCGACTCTTCTACGACCTGGGCCTGCGCGTCACGGTGAACACCGACAATCGCATGGTCACGAACACCACCGTGAGCCGCGAGTTCCAGGTCATCCACGAGGAGCTGGGATTCAACCTCGAGGAGATCAAGGAGCTCATCATCATGGGCTTCAAGAGCGCCTTCCTGCCCTACGCCCTCAAGCGGGCCCTGCTCGCGGAAGTGGTGCACGAGTTGAAGGCCTTCAAGCCCGGCAGCCTGGAAAGCAAACGGGAACATCTCTGATATCCTGACTGGAGAGGTCAGGATTCATGCTGGATCGCTTCGCCACCTTTCTCGATCGTCACGCCCGGGTGCTGCTGACCACCCATGAAAACCCGGATGGGGATGGTGTGGGCGCCGCCGTGGGGCTGGCTGCGCATCTGAAGGCGCGAGGCCGCGAGGCCCGGATCGTGGTCACGCCGTCCCTGCCGGAGAACCTGCGCTTCCTGGATCCCGAGGGCTGGATCGAGGCCCACGATTCCGAGGGCGTTCATCGTGATCTGGCGGGGTGGCCGGATGCCTGGGTGCTGGTGGATGCGTCCGAGCCCCACCGCATGGGCCCGCTGTTCCCCGCCTTCGAGGCCACCGGCGCCACCCGCGCCTGCCTGGATCACCACCTCAAGGATGCCCCGGCGGGCTTCGATGAGGAGTTCACGGATGCCACGGCCAGCGCCAGCGCGGAGCTGGTCTACGAGCTGGTACGGCCCTGCTTCCAGGGGCCCCTGCCGCCGGTCATAGCCCAGGCGCTCTACGCCGGGATCGTCAGTGACACGGGCAACTTCCGGCACTCGAATGCCACGCCCCGGATCCACCACATCGCCGCGGATCTGGTGGGGCAGGGCATCCATCCTGCCCGCACCTACAACGCCCTCTACCAGACCGCCACACCCGCCAAGCTGAAACTCTTCGGCCGGGCCCTCGAGGGCCTCCAGCTCCGGGGCGGTGGTCGCTTCGCCTACGTGGCGGTGACCCTGGCCGACCTGGCCGCCTGCGGCGCGACGCACGAAGATCTGGATGAATTGGTGGAAGAACCGCGGAAGCTCAAGGGTGTGGAAGTGGCGGCGCTCTTTTCCGAGGCCGCGGATGGCCGCGCCAAGGTCAGCTTGCGTTCCCGTGAGCGGGTGGATGTCAATGCCGTCTGCCGCCAGTTCGGGGGCGGCGGCCATCGTCTGGCTTCCGGAGCCAAGGCGGCGCTGCCCCTCGCCACCTTGATCGCCCAGGTGGAAGCGGCCGTCCTGGCCCAGATGGGTTGCGATATTGTCTAGAAAATTTATTGAACGCAATTCCTTGCGCGTCGCCCCATTCGATTCCAGACTCAAGAGCACCTTCTCCGGCATCCAAAGGATGTCGGACTTCCTCCCGGATCCCCATGGCCCCCAAAGAACCCAGCAGCGCCCCCAAGCTTGAGCTGTTCTGCAAGCTGCAGACGGAGAAGGTGCCCTTCATCGCCAAGGCCCATGTCCCTTCCATCTTCGGGAAGTTCACGGTCTATGGCTTCCTGGAGCACGCCACGGGGAAGGAACATCTGGCCGTCGTGAGTGGTGAGATTGACGCCCGGCGGCGGATCCCGGTGCGGATCCACTCTGAATGCTGGACGGGCGATGTGCTGGGCAGCCTGAAGTGCGACTGCCGCCAGCAGCTGGAGGAGGGCTTGCGTCATATCGCCGAGCACGGCGGCATGCTGCTCTACCTGCGTCAGGAGGGACGCGGGATCGGCCTCCTCAACAAGCTGAAGGCCTATGCCCTGCAGGAGCAGGGGCAGGATACGGTGGAGGCCAACCACTCCCTCGGCTTTCCGGACGATCTCCGCACCTACGACTGTGCGGTGGAGATGCTGAAGTTCTTCGGCATCACCCAGGTCAAGCTGCTCACCAACAATCCGCGGAAGATCGGCGCCCTGGAATCGGCGGGCATCGAAGTGGAGCGGGAGCGGCATCAGCTGGCCGCCAACCCCTACAACCTGCGCTACCTCAAGACCAAGGCCCGCAAGAGCGGGCACATGCTGGATTTCGAAGAGGAAGCGCTGTCATAGGCCCTTCAAGGCCGCGAGTTCCTGGGGGGTGAGGAAGCGCCACTCCCCTGGTTTCAGGAACTGGTCGGCCAGGGGGCCGAATTGAACCCGGCGGAGTTTGCTCACGGGATGGCCCACGGCGGCGAACATGCGCCGGATCTGCTGGTTCTTGCCTTCGGTGAGGGTGACTTTCAACCAGGGGTTGTCCCCTTTCTCGGCGACCTCGATGTGGCAGGGCTTGAGACGCCGCCCGCTCAGGCGGAAGCCTTCCTGGAATTCCTTGAGAAGTTCAGGCTTGGGCGTCCGGTGCACCTTCACGAGGTAGACCTTGGGAACCTCGTGATCCGGTCCCGACAGCGTCTGGGCCAGGGCGCCGTCATTCGTGAGCAGCAACAACCCTTCGGAATTGAAATCGAGCCGGCCGACGGGATAGATCCGGGCGTCCACCCCCTTCAGCAAGGCCATCACCGTGGGGCGGCCCTGGTCGTCCTTCACGGTGGTGACATAGCCCTTGGGCTTGTTCATCAGGATGTAGACCGGTGCCTCCCGGTGGATGGGCATCAGGTCCACGGTGATCTCGTCGCGGGAGGGATCGGCCTTGGCGCCGAGTTCCATCACCGTCTGCCCATTCACCTGGACCCGGCCCTCGAGGATGATGGCTTCGCAGGCCCGGCGGCTGGCGATGCCCGCAGCGGCCAGAAGTTTCTGGAGGCGCTCCGTTCCGGGCCGCGGGCCTCGGGGTTCGGCGGGCGGCGCGGGACGCCGACGGGGCGCAACGGGACGGGCAGCGGTCTTCGGCCCTTTCGGGGCGGGCTTGGCCATGGCTTCTCCTTCGGCATCTCACGACGCGGAAGAATCAGTCTAGCAGGCCTCCGGTGCTGGCCGGGCCTTCGTCTCAACGGGCATGGGTATGGGTGGCCCTCATGAAATAGTGGATGCCGGAGGCCAGCACCAGGGCTGCGACCAGGTAGTACATGGCGGGATGGAGCCGGGCCATCCAGGGATGGGGGCCGAGGGCGTTGAAGCAGAGACCCAGTGAAACGGCGACCAGCTGGGTGGCCGTGCTCAGTTTGCCGAGCAGGCTCGGCTGGAACCGGCTGGTGCTGAGGCGGTCCACGGAGGCGAACGCATAGAAGGAGATCACCAGATCGCGGGAGATCGCCAGGATGGCCACCCACACCGGGATGGGCGCCGTCATGCCATCGGTCCGCCAGGCCATGAGGATGAAGGCCGTAGTCATGAGGAGCTTGTCGGCCGCAGGATCCATCACAGCCCCCAGATCCGAACGCTGGTTCAGGGCGCGGGCGATGAACCCGTCCAGCAGATCCGTGACCCCCGCCGCCGCGAAGATGATGAAGGCCTGCCAGTAGTGCCCATACCAGACCGCGATGGCGAAGAACGGAACCGCCAGGATCCGGAGCAGGGTCAGAACATTCGGCAGGGTCAGGGACCGGGAAGGATGCATCCGGGATAGTCTAGACGCAGATCACTTCCTGTTTGCAGGCCCTTGTCGCAAGCTTGAATGGGGTTACACTCGAAGTCGGAGTTGAGATTATGACTCATAATCAATCAGTCCCACTGAGCTGCCTCCAGCCCGGGGAGCAGGGGGAGGTGGTGCAGGTGAAGGCACAGGGGACCATTCGTCAGCGTTTGCTGGAAATGGGCTTCATCCGAGGGGCCCGCCTGCGCGTGGAGAAACTGGCCCCCCTGGGTGATCCCATGGAGCTTGTGATCAAGGGGTACCACCTGTCCCTTCGCCGGGAGGAGAGCGGTTGCATTCTGGTCCAGCGGGTGGCTTGATGCCGATGGTCATTGCCCTCGCTGGCAACCCCAATTGCGGGAAGACGACCATTTTCAATGCGCTGACCGGGGCCCGCCACCATGTCGGGAACTGGCCGGGTGTGACCGTAGAGCGGCGGAGCGGCACCTTCGAGCAGGACGGGCTGGTGCTGGAGGTGGTGGACCTGCCGGGCACCTATTCTCTTTCCACCCGCAGCGAGGATGAGCGGGTGGCCGCCCAGGCCCTGGCCTCGCGCGAAGTGGACCTGGTGCTGAATGTGCTGGATGCCTCCAACCTGGAGCGGAACCTCTACCTCAGCACCCAGCTGCTGGAACTGGGCAAGCCGGTGGTGTTTGTCCTGAACATGATGGACGATGCCCTGAAGCGGGGCGTCCAGGTTGATGTGGAAGCCCTCGAAAGCCTGCTGGGCGGACCGGTTATCGCCACTGTGGGCAACCGGGAGGAGGGCATCGGCCCTCTGAAGAGCCTGCTCGCCTCCCTGGCCCGGGGCGAGACCGCGCGCTGCCGGCCCATCGCCGTGGACTACGGACACGATCTGGAAGGCGAACTGAAGAAGCTGGAGAAGGAGATCCAGCGGGACGAGACTCTGGCGGCCAGCACGCCTCCCCGCTGGCTGGCCCTCCAGCTGCTCGAGGGCAGCCCGGCTGTCAAAGCGGCCCTGGTGGAGAGCCATGCGCGCGAGGCCATTGGACAGCAGTTGGCTAAAAGCACTGCCTTCCTGGAGCACCACCTCGGCCAGGATGCGGCCACCCTGGTGGCCGAGGGCCGCTATGGATTCGCTCACGGATTGGTGAAGGAGGCCGCCCCCGCGCCGGAAACGGAGGGCATGACTGCCACCGGGCGTCTGGATGCCCTCCTCACTCACCGGTACCTGGGCATTCCCATCTTCATCGTCATTCTGGGGCTGGTGTACTCGGTGTCCTTCATCCTCGGGAAGATCCCCCAGGACTGGATCGCCGAGGGCTTCAATGCCCTTTCCGCCTTCGCCGGCAACCATCTTCCACCGGGCGAACTCACCAGTCTGCTGGTGGATGGCGTCATCCCTGGCGTGAGCGCAGTCATCGTGTTCGTGCCCGTGATCATGATCCTCATGGGCTGCATCGCCTTCCTGGAGGACACGGGCTACATGGCCCGGGCCGCCTTCATCATGGACCGCCTCATGCACGTGATGGGGCTGCATGGGAAGAGCTTCATCCCGCTCATCATGGGCAGCGGCTGCAACGTGCCGGCCATCCAGGCCGCGCGCACGATCGAGAGCCGCCAGGACCGCCTGATCACCATTCTCGTGACGCCGCTGGTGTCCTGCTCGGCGCGCCTGCAGATCTACATCGTCATCGCGGGCACCTTCTTCACGCCGGTGAAGGCCGCCATGGTCATCGTGGCCATGCACTTCCTCGGGCTTGGTTTGGCGGTGCTCATGGGCCGGCTGCTGCGCTCGGCGCTGTTCAGCGGTCCCAGTTCGCCGTTCGTGATGGAGTTGCCCCCGTACCGCCTGCCCGTGCTGAAGAGCACGCTGGTGCACATGTGGGAGAAGGGTTCCATCTTCCTCACCCGGGCCGGTACGACCATTTTCGCAGGGGCCACGCTGGTGTGGTTCCTGTCCCGCTATCCCGGCATCGCCAATCCCCAGTGGACCGAGGATTACCTCCAGCAGCGCCAGGCGGTGCTGGCCCTGCACCTGCCGCAGGCCCAGACGGACAGCCAGATGCGCGCCCTGGCTCTGGCCCACGAGAGCCGCATCGTCAACAGCAGCTTCGCCGCCCGGATCGGGAAGCGGGTTGCCCCGGTGCTCCAGCCCATCCTGGACCCCGATCATCTGCGGCATCAGGCGTGGAAGGATGTCATCGCCCTCACGGCCGGGTTCGTCGCCAAGGAGATCGTGGTTTCCACCATGGCCGTCATCCACCAGGCCAGTGATGAACCTCGGCCCGGCGAGCGGCTGAGCCCCCTGCAGGTCGCCCTGCGCGACCGCTCGGGACTCACGCCCCTTACGGCCCTGGCGTTCATGATCTTCACGCTCATCTACACGCCCTGTCTGGGCACGGTGGCCATGATCCGCCGCGAGGCGGGAAGCTGGGGATGGGCGGGCCTTTCCGTCGCCTATGGCCTGGTGCTGGGGTGGGGGCTGGCCTGGATGACGGTGGTGGTGGGACGGTGGATGGGTTACGCGTGAGGCAACTATGAACCTGCAAACCCTGATTGCGATGTCGCTGGTGCTGGTCGCCGGCCTCTGGTTCGCCCGGGGGTTCCTGTTGGCCGCCCTGGGCCGTGGCGGCTGCGCCAGCGGCGGTTCCTGCGGCTCCTGCCGCTCGGCCGGATGCAACGTGGCCCGGTTCGAGGCCATCCGCGTGGCACAGGAAGCGCAAACCAAGCGCCCCGGCTCCGTCAAATAAAGACTGGCGTGGCGGAACCGGCTTCCAACACCTTCAAGGGGGCTGGATCGGCGGGGATGTACACGGGCCGCATGCCCAGATTGGGGATGTGTAGGTTGTCTACTTCAGTCCCAGGCTTGCTGCTTGCTGTTGGAGGCTTTTCCAGTGGTCCAGGGTGCCCTGGAGCAGGGCGTCCAGACGCTGGTACCCGGCCTTTGCATCGGGGGAAGGCTCCCCATCGGCGCCATCCACGGCGTGCAGAAGCTGGCCGAGGGCGCCCCCCAGGTAGCGGAAATTCCCGGTGCTTGTGATGGGGACGGCCCACACATTGGCGGGGTTCGCCGTTTCCGCCAGCCCCATCAACGTGCTGAGCTTCTGGTCCAAGGTGCGGAGGGCTTCGCCCTGCGCGCCCTGCTGGGGCCTGGCGCGCAGGAGGCGGTGGAGCTTCCGGGCCGCGCCTTCCGCAGTGGCCAACTGGACCTGCAAGGCCTCGATGCGCGCGCCAAGCGCATCCTGGTGCAGGAAGGCTTCCGCCGGAAGATGCACGCGGGGATCCGGGACCACCTCCAGCGGCTGACGGAGGGTGTGCCCGTCCACGGTCAGCGCCACGGTGTAGTGGCCCGGCGGCACCCAGCGGCCATCGGCATAGGCATTCCCGTGGGACAGCGCCGGGGGCAGCATCCGGTGCAGCGGCCACACGAAGCGGTGCTGGCCGGGGGTGGTGGCCAGGGTGGAGGGCCGGGGGATCCATTCGGGGGCGGCGTGGGCGGTGGCGGGATCCGGGGCAGGAGCGCGGTCCGCGCTGGAGTAGCGACGTACCAGTTGCCCCTTGGCGTCGCGGATCTCCAGGGTGATCGGTCCCGTGGGGGTGGCCGCCAGCACGTAGTCAATCCAGGCGCCGAACGGCGGATTCGGGGCCTGGGGTTCTTCCTTGGTCAGGGGCGTGCCGGTGAAGGTGGCCGGCCGGAGCCGGAGGACGGTGGCGGGTTTCAGCAGCCGCGTCTGGAGGGGGCCAGGTTCCGCCTGGCGCAGGGGGGCTAGGCCATCGAGGATCCAGAAGCCCCGGCCGTGGGTGGCGATCACCAGGTCGTTCCCATGCACCGTGAGATCCCGCACCGAGACCCAGGGCAGGTCCAGTTGCAGGGATTGCCACTGGTCGCCGGCGTCGAAGGACACGAAGATGCCCTGTTCCGTGGCGGCGTAGAGCAGGCCCCGGCGCGCGGGATCCTCGCGCACAGCGTTGAGGAAGGCGCCCTTGGGAAGGCCCGAGGTGATGGCCGTCCAGTGCTTCCCGCCATCGCGGGTGCGGTAGAGGTGAGGCTGGCGGTCCTCGATCCGATGTCGGTCCACGGCCACATAGGCGGCGCCCGCGTCGAAGGGCGAGGCTTCGATGCCGGCGATCTTGGACCAGGGGCCGAGTTCCGGCGGCGTGACCGCCTCCCAGTGGGCGCCGCCATCCGGGGTGCGCCAGACGAGGCCGTCATCCGTGCCCACCCACAGCAGCTTCCCGTCGAGGGGCGAGGGCGCGATGGCGTAGATGACGCCCCGGCGGGGATCGGCACCCGCATCGCAGGTCATGCCTGCGGCCTGCAGGGCCGGCGGCGCGCCGGGATCCGGCCGGGTGAGGTCCGGGCTGATCGCGTCCCAGTGCAGGCCGCCATCGGTGGTGCGGAACAGCCGCTGGTTGCCGAAATAGAGGGCCTTCGGGCCCC
The DNA here is from genome assembly GCA_021794095.1 of Acidobacteriota bacterium. Taxonomy (GTDB): domain Bacteria; phylum Acidobacteriota; class Holophagae; order Holophagales; family Holophagaceae; genus Geothrix. The sequence continues at coordinate 58,481 of JAJYRN010000013.1, forward strand.
GCCGGGAGAAGGCCAGGGGCAGGGTCCAGGCGCGGCGGTAGAGGCCGGGCTTCGCGAGGGTGGGATCCACGGAGCGGGTCTGCTCAGTCGTGAGGTCAAGCCGGTCCACGGCGCCCCCGTAGATCACCTTCGGATTGTCGGGATCGGGCGCGATCATGCCGGATTCCCCCCCGGTGGTGAGTTCGTGGAACTGCTCCAGGCTGATGGTGCCGTGGAAGGTGGTGAGGCTGGGGAGGCCCACCGCGCCGGAATCCTGCTGGGCCCCGTAGACGTGGTAGGGGAAGCCCTGGTCTGTGGCCACGTGGTAGATCTGGGCCGTGGGCTGGTTCAGGCGGGAACTCCAGGTGCGTCCACCGTTCACGGTGACCTGGGCGCCCTGATCGGAGCCCACGATCTGCCGCCGGGGATCGGCGGGATCCACCCACAGCTCGTGGAAGTCGTCGCCCGTGAAGTCGCCGCTCTGGGCGACGAAGTGCCCTCCGCCATCCTCCGAGCGCAGGAGGATGGTGTTCATCACCCAGATCCGGTTGGCATCCGCGGGATCCACCGTGATCCGGCCGAAGTACCAGCCCCGGGCCCAGATGCGGGGATCGGCGCTGGTGCGCGTCCAGTGGCCACCGGCATCCTCCGACCGGTAGAGGCCGCCCTCCGGCCCATCCACCAGGGCGTACACCCGGTGGGGATCCGCATTGGACAACGCGAGTCCAATCCGGCCCGCGCTGGCGGGGAAGCCGCCGCCCGCGATGCGGCTCCAGTGGGTGCCGCCATCCACCGATTTCCAGAGGCCGGAACCCGGACCTTCCAGGGGCGGATAGATGCTCCAGGGGGTGCGCCGGGTCTGCCACAGCGACGCGTAGATCACTTCCGGATTCCCGGGTTCGAAGGCCAGGTCAATGGCGCCGGTGGCGGCATCGGGGCCCAGCACTTTGGTCCAGGTGCGTCCGCCGTCCTCCGTGCGGAATACGCCCCGCTCGGCGCTGGGCCCGTAAGGGTGGCCGAGGGCCGCCACGAAGACCCGGTCCGCGTTCCGGGGATCCACGAGGATCCGTCCGATCTGCTGGGTATCCGCCAGGCCGAGGTGGGTCCAGGTGCTTCCGCCATCCGTGGAGCGATACAGGCCATCGCCCTGGGTGATGTCCGAGCGCATGTCCGCTTCGCCGGTGCCCACGTAGATCACATCCGGGTTGGACGGCGCCACGGCCAGGGCGCCGATGGCCTGGGTGGGCTGGCCGTCGAAGCGCGGCTGCCAGGTGTGGCCCGCATCATCCGTCTCCCACACGCCCCCATCCACCGCACCGAACCAGAACCGTTTCGGATGGCCGGGCACACCGCTGACCGCCAGCACCCGCCCGCCCCGGAAGGGCCCGATCATCCGCCAATGGAGATCCTGGAATTGCGCAGGAGCGACCTGACCGTGGGCCGCCAGGGTCGCCAGCATCAAGAAGACGGATGGCGCGTGGCGGAACATGGATCCCCCTCAGCGCGGGCCAGACCCGCATCCGCAGATCATAGCCGAAAGGCATCGTGCTGCGAGGGTTGCCCGTACCCAGGGAGGTCTACACGGTCATGAGGTGCTCCCCGCAGGATGGCAGGCAAGCTCAGCTGCGGCCTACCCACATGAAAGGGAAAGGAACCGAGGCCATCCGATGCCGATCTCCATGGGCTGGTAGCGGGTGAGGATTTTGCTGCCCCGCTCATAGCTTCCGCTCACCAACTGGAACAGGAGATGCACGGTCCTTCGCCTAGAGAGCGGGCGGCAGGCCTAGGGCTTGGATGTTAATTGTTGTTAAGACTCCATGGATCGCATGAATAAAATAAAAATAATAACTTTAATCATTTTAATTTTTATATTAATTTAAATCCAAACAAAATCGAAAAAATCTTATCGCGTTGCAAGGCATATAGGGCATTTTGAATATTGAAGAATCTCGTCTAGCCTGCAATATTCCGAACTTCATGGTTGTCTTTCCGAATCGGGACCTGGTCGGTCGGACATTTTGTTGTTTGGATGAGATTCCATGCTCCATTATGCAAAACAACCCGTTTCCCGTGCCTTGACATTGACACTTTGTCTTTGGACTAGTTTGGGATTTGGTCGGACGGTTCGACTTAAACGCGGCCCACGGCCCGAAGGAACTTCTGCTGCAGGTGTGACTCCCCATGTGACGGTCGGGATGGCCTCTCTGCTTCGAGCGGGGGCGTTGGCTGTGACTTCTCTCGACCTGGTGGGGCTCGAACTCCGCCTGCCTTCGACTCCCATGAATCTGCCTCGGAATGCCCCCTTTTTCGTGCCCGTCCAGCTCGGGCTCCGGGGCCAGCCCGTGGGACAGGCCTCGAACCCTTACCCTGCCGATGCGGAGCTTCAGGGGACTTTGACCGGGCCCGGGCTCTCGGCCCCGGTAGCGCTGTCTGGCACGCTGGCATCGGGACTTTCCGTTCCCGGGTTGCCGGAGGCTGGCGATTACACGATCTCGGGTGTTCAGCTGGTCCACGATTCTCGGGTCCTTCTGAAGGCCCAGCAGAATGCCTTCAGCGTTCATTGCCTCGGGGATGTCCTGGTCACCAGCGTCTCCGCCTCGCCCATGACGATGGATGAGATCAAGCAGGCCGGGATCCAGCTTGAACCGGGAGACTACACGGGCCGCCGGTTCGAGATGACCCTGTCCGTCGGCGGGAAGCAGGTGTCTCTCAACATTCCTGTGGCCATTCCGGTCTACAACGGTCTGGAAGATCCTCGCGGTTCAGTGGGACCCGTGGGGCTGAAGATCGGGAACATTCAGGGCGCCATTCCGAATGGCCTATCGGTGGTGCTGGCGGATATTGTGCCGGATAAGGATCCCTTCAGCCTCAGCCGTCCCTCGGTGTCCTTTGAAATGCGGAACAACTTCAAGGCGCTGCTGGTGATTCCGGGGAGCATCGGGTACCTCAAGCAGATCTACAAAGTCAACGTGGCCGTGTTCGACGCGTTGGACCCCAGCTCTCCCTACCGGATCAGCCACCTTGCGGCCACTTGGCTTCCCCCCGCAGGGCTTGATGGCATGCCCGGCACACCGGACGACCCCCTCCTGGCCACGGGCGGGGAGAGCCTGGCCCAAGTCCTGGTCGGGCCGAAGGGGAATTCCACCCTGTCTGGCGGTCAGACGGCCATGGCCACCTTCGACCTTCTCGGCAACGCCGAAGGCAGCCATCCGCTCGACTTCAAGATCGTGGGCCAGTTCGAAGGAGGGGACCTGGATCAGCCGGTGGCCCTGACCGGGGTGGCCCACGGCAAGGTGCTGGTCCAGGACCCGAATTTCAACTTGATGCTGGTCCACCCGGATGTGGTGCGCCGGGGACAGACCTACACGCTGGAGGCCCACCTCACCAACACGTCCCAGACCCTGGCCAACGCCGTCAGCCTCACCATTGACAAGGCCCGGCTGGCAGGGACCCAGCTCATCGGGGATGCCACCCAGACCATTGACACCCTTCTGCCTGGCCAGACCGTGGTGATGAAGTTCAGGCTCCAGGCCTTCATCAGCGGCCAGGTGACCAGCTCCTACCTCTACATTGATCCGGGCAACACCATCGGCTTCCAGCTCAGCACGGGAATCGGGCCCAGGGATGTGTGCCTCAACCCAGATACCCTGTCCCTGCCCGACAGCCTGGTGGACCCCACGCGGGGCATTCCCAAGCCGCTCCAGGAAGCCATGCTGGCGCTGCTCAATGCAGGCTACGACGTAGCGACCTCCCAGCAAGCCCTGCCACCTGGGGTGCTGCCCATCTCCCGGGCCACCATCACCACCACCATGGCCGAGTCGCTTTCACAGGAAGGGCTCTTCCTGGGCATGGGACTCGACAAGGCCCGGGTCTGGTGGGACCTGTGGACCCTGTTCACCCGGAATCCAGATGCCGGGTTCGATCAGCTGATGCGGACCACCCAGGTGGGGGCCGACCTCCGGAACGCCTTTCTCTCAGCCTGGGCCTGGGCGAACGGAGCCAAGGGACCGGCGGTGCGTGCGAAGGATTTCGCGACGTTCAATTCCGGCCTATCGGACATGGCTCTGGTGGGGATCCAGGGGGCCGGACCGGGCCTCCAGATCGCCGCCTCGAACGGCCATGGGGGCATCTTGGAAATGGGGCTTCCCGAATCAGATCAGGCGCCTGTCCCGGTACCAGGCCTTGGGCTGCCAGATTCGGCCTGGGGGGCCTCGGGTGGACTTCAGCTGCTGCAGGTTCCAATGGGGCCCAAGGACACCGTTCGGCTGGCTGTGGCGAACCAGGGGCCGGAGACCCGGACCCTGACCCTTGGTCTGGTCAATCCCCTGGCTGGAAGCGCCGTTCCCGTGTCGAACACCCTGACGGTAACCCTCGAAAAGGGGGAGTCCGCCATGCTCAAACTCGGGGCCACGCGAATCGTGAGTGCCGAGTTGACCTCATCCCAAGGGGATGCGCAAGGCCAGGTGCTGGCGCAGAACACCGAGGACGCGCCCGCCGAGCCCTTTCAGGTACTGGGGATCCACCGCTACGACCTCAGCGTGTCTGGGAGCGCGGATCCCTACGGCACTCAGGTCATGATCCTCTTCAACCGTCCGAACATGGCTCTGAACGTGCCGGATGGGGACGCGGGTTTCCAGACCGCTTCGGCCCTGGTCCAGATCGAGGCCAACCAGTTCTGGCGGAAGGTCATGGCTCCGAATCCTGAGACCGGTGTGGTGCCTCCCGCGCCCGCCGCGCTTCTCCAGGCCTTCCCCCGCGTGGTCTCCTGCTACCTGGAGAAGCCGGTGGGCCCCTACATCCATCGGAGCCTGACCCTCTCGTCCCAGTGGACTGATCAGGATGGCCACCCGATTCAGGGACCGTTGACCTGGGACATCCAGAGCGGGCTACTCCCCGGCGGAGCGGTCGTAAAGGGGCATTTCCGCCGGCTTGATGGCACCGGCGTGCCGGGGCACCTGACTTACTGGTACCAGCAGCGGGTCGACAACACCGCGGTTGACCTGGCTACGGGTTATTCCTTCGCCGATGAAATGATCGACTTCTACTACCCCTTGATCACGAACAACGTGGCCACCGAGGCGGATGGTTCCTTCCAGCTCGACTACGTGCCAGCCCCCATCGGCGACTTCATCGGTCCCTTCGTGCTCCAGGGTGGGTTCCCCGAAGGGACAGCCTTCGCGGAGGCTTCGGTCCTCGGTAATGGCCAGACCATCCAGATGGACTTGGTCCTGGAAGGCAAAGGATCGGTGGATGGCACCGTGCTCGATGCCGAGGGGCAGCCCATCGAAGGTGCCCAGGTGCTGGCCATCCAGGAACAACAGAGTTCGGATTTTACCCGAGGCACGGGGGGCGGCCACTTCAGCGCGGGGGGCGTCACGGATGCCCAGGGCCACTACCACCTGGAAGGACTCAAGACCGGGGTCTTCAGCCTCCAGGTCCTCAAGGGCGACCTGGGTGCCGTGAGCGGCGGAGAGATCACCACGGATGGCCAGATGGTCAGCCTGAACGTGGTGCTGCAGGGGAAGGTGGGTACCATCCGGGCGCGGGTGCTCGATCCCAAGGGGCTTCTGCGCAGGGATCAGACCGTGCGCCTCGGCATCCCTGGAGGGCTCGTCCGGAACGGTTCCTCGGCGGGAAGCTGGACTTACCCCCTCGAAGGCAAACCCGGCCCAGACGGATGGGTGACCTTCACCAAGGTTCCCGCAGGGGATGTGCAGCTCATTGCCCCGTATTCCGCACCTACCCAGGCGCCCGGCTGGCAGGGGTTCCTGAAGCCGGACCAGACCCTTCAGATCGAACTGAAGATGGCGGATCCCACCCAACTCGGATCCGTCCAGGCCCTGGTGGTGGATGCCGGCGGGAGTCCGGTTCCAGGGGCTTTCCTGAAGTTCGACTCTGGCGCCAGCATGAATTTCGTGGCCCAGACGGGGGACGATGGGCTGACCCCGCCTGTCCCGGTCCTTTCGGGCCAGGCGGTCCAAGGCTTCGTCTACCACCCCCACTGGACAGGCCTCACGGCCACCAACAGCGTGCAGGTCCAGGCCGGCGGGCACTACATCCTCAAGGCGGTCCTGCCTGCCCGGTGCGTCCTGACTGGCGCTGTGATCCGCCCCGACGGCTCCCCCGTGGCGGGGGCCTACGTGGCCATTCCTCCGGTCTACAGCGACAACACCCGCAACCGTCTCGCCATCACGGATACCCACGGGGCCTACACGATCCCCAACGTGCCCGCGGGTGGGGCCTACCGGCTGGCGGCCGTGGGTCCTGACTTGCGGACGGCGGTGAACGTGCAGGTCCCCGTGGCGTTGTCAGACACCAGCTTGACCGTGAACCTCACCTTGCCGGAGGTGGCCCACAACACCCTGACGGGGACGGTGTACCAGCCGCTGTCTGGCGCAGGACAGCGGGTTCCCACCAACGCGACCCTCGGCGTCTATGGCCAGCTGCCCGATATCGCGGCATCGCAGGGAGGGAACTCCCGGTGGGGGCTGCCAGAGCAGGCTCTGGTCGGAGCCGTGAACGAGGACGATATGCCCCCGACGCGGGTGGGGCAGTTCGCCATCCCCAACCTGCCAGCAGGCCCCTACACCCTGAACGCCAGCAGCAGTCTGTTCCCGAGCCTGGTGATGATGGCCGGGGATTTCGGGGCGGACACCTCCGGTACCAAATCGCTGGACGTCTACCTCCACGACAACAATGTCGGGCTCGTGCAGGGCAGGGTGGCCCAGCCGGACGGCCAGACGCCCGTGGCGGCCGGGGCCCGGGTGATGGTCATGATCGGCGGGCATTCCTTGATCCAGGTGCTCACCCAGGAAGGGGGAACCTACGTGTTTCCCAGGGTCCTTCCGCCCAATGATTTTTACATGCTGCGTGTCGAGGACCCCCAGACCGGCGATATCACGGTGAAGCCCTTCTCCCTGAATGCGCGGGAAATCAAGACCCTTAATGTCCGGCTTTGGGGCTGGGGCGATCTCACGGTGAAGGTGCAGGACAGCCATGGGAATCCCCTGATTGGGGTGGGGGCCACAACCTGCGGCACAGTCACCCTTCAGCACAGCAAGTCCAACCTCGTCGGCCTCGCCGACATGCCCCTGCTGCAGCTGCCGGTCACGCCGGCCGATCAGGGAACCCTGGTCTTCCCGCATCTGCTGGAGGGGCCCATCACCATCCAGCTCAAGGACACTTCGGGCCTCTCCGGCGTGGCTTCGGCGGAGCTCCCGATCGGGGGTGGAAACCAGACCGTGGTGGTACGCCTCCAGCCCGTGGGGCGGATCCAGGGCACCCTGTTGCGGGCGGATGGAACACCCGTGGCGGCGGGCCGGGTGGACGCCTATCAGGGGGGGCGCTGGTTGGGGACCTGCCCGACCTTCGTGCAGTTCCCCACCGATCCGAATCCGGTGCCGGGCCATTTCATGTTCGATCCCCTGCCCACCGGGCCCATCCGTCTGGAAGCCTGGGATCCGGATAGCCGGCAGACCGGGCAGGCCACCGTGAATGTGGAGGACAATCAGACAGCCACGCTGACCATGAAGACCTTGGATACCGGGCAGGTGACCATCCAGGTACTCCAGGAAGGCAAGCCGGTCCTGCGCGCGGGCATCAACGTGACTTACCAGGGCGGCCCAGCCATGAGCTTCGCCACCCAGGCCACGGCCGACGAGAGTGGGTCTGCGACGTTCATCCTGCCGCCAGGGACCTACGCCGTGGAAGCAACGGATCCGGTCTCGCTGGCTTCCGGGAGCCTGACCTTCACGCGGGAGCTCAATCAGGCCCCCTGCTCCAAGAGCCTGGACCTCCAGCCGGTCCGTTCCGTCTTCGTGACGGTGCTGCCTCCTCCGCCCCTACCGGGGCAGACCCCCGTGGACCTGACGGGATGGCGTCTCCGTGCAGATGGATTGAATCGAACCATCCTCCTGGATTCGAACGGCCAGGGGACCCTTCTTGACATGCCGGTAGGAACCTATGCCCTGGCGCTGTACGACGCGGCGAACCGCTTCCGGGGGCGGCAGCCCTTCCAAGTCATGGTCAATGGCGGCGCCCTCCAATCCGCCCGGTTCCAGGCCACGGCCATCGGGTCGGTGCTGGTGAAGGTGGTGGATGCGAATGGCAAGCTCGTGGCGGGTGCGGAGGTCACCGGAGCAGGAGACTCCCTGTTCACGGATCTCTCAGGCCAGGCCCTCTTCCATGGCGTTCCGCAGGGAGTCGGGAGCCTGCGGGCCAGCCTGGGAACCCAACAGGTCTCAGGCCAATATGAAATCGCTCTCGAAAACCAGCAGGCTTCAGCCGCCCTCGCCTTCGCCCCGACGGCCGCGCTCCATGGTGTGGTGCGGGATGCGCTGGGGCAGGTGGCATCCTATGTGGCTGTCTCCTGTGTGGGCCAGGCCGACACGGCCACCGATGCGCGGGGGGCCTTTGCCCTCCGGAGCTTGCCGATCGGGGTTCCCCTTACTCTGGTGGCCACAACCGCCCAGGGGCGGATCGGAACCTCGGCGACGGTGACCTTGGGACAGGGGGATGATCCCGAAGTGGACATCACCCTCCCGGCCGCCGGGACGCTGGCGGGCCAGGTGACGGATGCCCTGCGTCCGACGCTTCCCTCCCTGAGCATCCATGTCCTGAATGCCCAGGGTCAGGGCCTTGCCACCACCGGTTCAGACCAAACCGGGGCCTTCCAGATCCCGAACCTGCCGGCCGGACAGCCTCTGACCGTGGTGGTTGTCTGGGATGACGGGCGGACCGAGGCCCTACGCCAGACCTTCACCATTCCGGGTGAAGGCCAGACCGTCAACCTGGTCTTGCCCCTGCCACCCTTCGTGAACCTCTCCGGGTGGACCCTGGATTCCGCCGGCGCCAACCAGCCCATGGACGTCCAGCTCATGGACGCTGCCGGATCCATCGTGATGGACCGTGCGACCACCACGGTGGATATCCCCACCTTCTACTTCCGGTATCTGAAGGCAGGGGACACCTACCAGCTTCGGGGCTTCGATCCAGCCACGGGCGCGGGATGGGCCCGCCTGTCCCTCACGCCCTCCGGCAGCCAACTCCAGGAGACGGTGAACCTCCAACGCCCTGTACCGCATCCCCTGCTCCTTCAGGTGGTCTACCCCGATGGAAGCGCGGTCCCCGGGGGCGGACATTACACCCTGACACTCCAGGGAAGCATCTCTGGGCACTGGGAAGGTGACCTCGGGTCCGACGGCTCGGCGACCGTGCCCGATGTCCTTCAGGGGCCGGCCACGATCGAAGTGAGTGGGGTTCCGGGCCAGCCGATGCTTTCCGTGAACGTGACCCTCGCTGCTCCCGGGGCTTCGCCGCAGTTGGTGCAGGTCCAAGCCTTCGGCGTGGGGCGGGCTCAGGTTGCCATTCGGACCGTGTCGGGTCGTCTGCTGACGGGCGGCGCCCTCGTGGCCCGATCTGCGGACGGAGGGGTGGTGCCAGCCATCCCCGAAGGAGATGGAGCCTATCTGCTCCAAGGCCTGCTGGTGGGACCTACCTATACCCTGGTCGGTTCTGGATTCGGCACCTTGGGGCAGGCCCCGGTCATTGCCCTGACTCACCACGGAGATGCCATCGCCGTGACCTACCCGGCACCCGATCAGGGCGACCTCCTGGGGAGCGTTAAGGATGCCAAGGGTCTTCCGGTGGCGGGAGCCCTGGTCTCCCTGAACGGCGGGCCGGGCCTGGCCTCAGACAACTCGGGCCAGTTCCGGTTCGACGGCATCCCCCTGGGACCGTTCAGTCTGGTCGCAACGATTCCTGGCCGGCTCGATCGCGCTGGATCCGACGGGAACCTCAGCCAGGATGGCGAAGTCCAGACCCAAGATCTCACCCTCAAGGGGGTCGGATCCCTGAGCGTGACCGTGGTCACCATGGAGGGGACGCCCATGCCTGGACAGTCGGTGTCCATCCGGAATACTGCGCCGTACGCGGGGGGATTCACCCGGACCTCCGTGTCCGATTCCAATGGGGTGGCCACCTTCCCGGAGGTGCTGGAGGGCCCGATCCAGGTCGCGGCAACCCTCCAGGGACAGGTCCGGACGGTGTCGGGGACGCTGGTGGCAGGAGGCAACCTCTCCCTGACCTTGACAGCCCGCGATACCACCACGCTTTCGGGTCACATCCATCGCGCTTCCGGTCTGGCTTGGCCAGTCGGAGCGAAGGCCCTGATCGGTCCGTGGCAGGTCGCCCTTGCCACGGATGGCACCCTGGCCGGATCGGCTCCATCGAAACCGATCGAGTACTCCGCCGGTTCCATCCCCGTCTCCGTGCTTCTGCCAAGCGGAAGCACGGTCGACATCGGATCCCTCTCCCTCGTCAAGAACGCGCCAACGGTTCTGGATCTGGCCGCTCCTCCCTACGGAAGCGTCCAGGGCGTTCTCAGCGATGCCTCGGGGAAGCCCCTGCCCGGGGGGATAGTGACCTGCCGGGGCATCGTGTCCACCACGGGCCTTGATGGCTCGTACCTGCTGGATGGCCTGCCGATGGGATCCCTCGACCTGAAAGCCACGCTGGCCGGACGGCCGGAGTGGGCCGAAGGCCTGGCGACCCTGGCCCTGGATGGGGACCACAAGTCCATCGCTCTGCGCATGAAGGGGGTGGGCCAAGTCTCGGTGAAGGTGCTGGACGCGTCCGGCCAACCGATACCGAGTGTCCAGGTGTCGCTCCGCAACCTCAGCCCGTTTGCGCCCACGCAGCCCTGGACCGCCATGACGGGTCCGGATGGGACTGCGCCCTTCAGCGGCATTGTCGAGGGCACCCTTCAAGCCAGTGCGGACATCCACGGGAGGACCTACACCCAGAGCGGCTCCCTGGCTCCGGGAGGGGCGGCGTCTCTCACGATCCAGGAGACGGTCTTCACCGTCTTCTCGGGTCGCGTGAAGCGTACGGATCCGAGCCTCTCTTGGCCGGTGGGAGCCCAGTTCCAGATCCTGAGCCAGACCTATCCCCTAGCCGCTGACGGCACGATCCAAGTTCCGACCCCCGCACCTCAGATCCAGTTCGTGACAGGGGCTGCTACCGGCCAGGTGCTGCTCCCGGATGGCACGGAACTCGACTGCGGATCCCTGACGCTGGTGAGGAACGGCGCGACCCTTGTGGCTCTGACCGCCCCACCCTTCGGAACCCTGACCGTCACGGTGGAGGACTCGAAGCAGCTCCCGGTGGCCGGGGCCTGGGTCCGTGCAGGAAGGTTCCAAGGAATTTCCGGTTCGCAAGGGAAAGTCGAGGGCATCACTCTTCTGGGCGGAACCACCTCGGTCTCGGCCGGGAATGCCTCCCTGGTGGGGGGAACCAGCGTCCAGTTGAATTCGGACGGGCAAGCCGTTCCCTGCACTGTGGTCCTCCAATCGAATGCGGTCTCGCTGCCGGCCTACCTGAGCCTGGCGGGGCTGCACCGCCCCAACGGCCTCAGGGTGGAAACCAGCGGCCACCAGCTTTTCGACTGGGGGGGCGGCAGCTCCGCGACCCTGAGCGTGGACGGAGCGTCTCCGGCCTGGCCCCAGCCTCCCGGGGGCGTGGCCCAGTGGGTGGAGAAGGATCGCCAGCTGAGCTACACCGCCAGCCAGGGACCCATCGAGGTCACCGTCCAGCGGAGCGTGGCCCCGCCGGGGATCGTGGTCCGAGAGGAAATCCGCCTCCGCAACACGGATACCCAGCCTCACCAGGTGGCCTTGCATCAGACGAGGTCATGGCCTGACTGGTACTGGGCGGATGCTGGCGTGCGCGGGTACCCTTCGGACAATCCCCAGCCGGTGCTGGATGGGGCCACGCCGGATCTCGGACTGACCACCACGACGGGAGGGTCCTGGTTCTGGGGCGATGGGGCCGAGCGCCCCAGTTCCTGCCAGCTCGCCCAGGCCTACTCGACAGCATCCGTCAACCTGGACTGGCCCACCTGGAGCCTGGCCGCGGGCGCCTCCAAGGTGATTGCCTTGGCCTACGCGCCCTATGGCACCTCGGGCCCGAATCCCCTTCAACCCGGTGCCGCCGCTCGGCTGGCCTCTCGCCTCCAGGGCTCTGCTCCTGAATGGACCTATGGCCAGACCCTGGGCCCCTGGTCGAACTGGAAGGGAGAAGGGACGGACATCCCGACACCGCTGCCCCCCTGGAACCAGTCCGCCAAGCTGGACCTCCAGGACGCGTTGGGCCGCACCCCCATCAACCTGTCTCAGCTGACGTGGACCTATCAGCCCGATGACGCCCTGGCTCCCGTGGTGTCCGGGTGGGGCGCCGTGGCGCTGAGCAACCTTCCCGACGGAGGAACCCTGAAAGTCACGCTTCCCTCCCCGACGGGGACGCCCGTGGTGGAAGCGGTCCATGTGGACGTGCTTCGCGATGGGTCCATCCAGCTCCCCCAGGCCGCTTCGCTGTCCGTGACCGTCGTCGATGACCAGGGACAGCCCGTATCCGGGGCCGAGGTGGATGCAGGGGAGTCTGCCTGGTTTGCCACCGACGGCCAGGGACTCGTCGGGCCCCTCCTTCAGGCCCCTGGCGGCTATTCGATCAAGGCCATGAGGCCGGGCAACAACACCTTTATTCACGTGACGGGCACGGGAACGTGCCTGGCGGGTCAGGACATGCCCGTCCGCCTGGTCCTTCCCGCCACGGGCTCGATCCGCCTGACTTTGCTCGACGCCACGGGAACGGCCTATTCCGGGGGCTTCACCGCCTACCTTCAGACGCAGGACAGCGACGGCGGCAGCCGCAGCGTGGCCGCCTCCGGCAGCGGAGGCCAGGCCACGTGGCCGTACGTGCTGCCCGGCGACTGGACCCTCCAGTTGACGGATCCAAGGGGCAGCGGCCTGCCCATCCAGGTGCCCGTCCATGTGACTGCTGATGCCGAATCCGCCGTGGTGGCCACCCTGCCTTCCCTGGGGCAGGTCCAGGTCTCGGTCCTGACGCCCGCAGGCGTGGCGGCCCAGGCTGGAATCTCCGTCAGCCTGCAAGATGGCACCTGGACGAGCGGGTACACGAATGCATCTGGCCAGGTGCTCTTCTCTAACGTGGCCCCAGGGACGGTCACCCTTTCGGCTACCAATCCCGCTAATGGGCTTCCGGCCTATGCCTCCGCCCAGGTGGCCGCGAACCAGGCAACTGCGATGGTCCTGACCCTGTCTGGGGCGGGCACCCTCCGGTTCACCCTGACGAATGCCGGAGGGGCGCCCATCCCGGGCCGCTGGCTGTACGTGGCCGATGCGACGGGACGCTACCGCTACAGTCAACAGACCAACACGTCAGGACAGGCCGTATTCACAAACTTGCCCACCGGCATGCCGCTCCTCCTCAAGGACAGTGCCAGCGCGTATCCCTGGAGTCCGGCCCTTCCGGACCAAGCCTTCACATTCCATCATGACCAGGAATCGCAGGCTCTGTCCTACGCCCTTCCTGCGGGCGACTTGCAGGTGGTGGTCACCTGGGGCGGGGTTCCCGCTCCCAACCAGCAACTCCAGTTGGGGCTCCAGGGAAGCACCACGGATAACCGGATCTGCATCACGGATGCCCAGGGAAAAGTTCAGCTGCAGCAGATCCCCTCCCCAGCCATCCTGACCTATTCCATCCGAGGTCATGAGGGGCTCATCCCCATGAGTGGTGGAAGCCTGACCTTCCCCATTGATCTGCCGCCCCCAGCCTCTCTGACGGTCACCTTGACGCGGGCCGATGGGCAGGCGCCCCCGACGTCTGGCTCCGTCTACTATCAGGACTGGTCCTGGATGGCCACTCCGGGGGATGGCCAGACGGGCGCGCCTTCCCAAGTCAGCTCGGGACAGGCCACCTGGAACGTCCTGGACGTGGGAACGAGCCAGGACATCCAGGCCTCCCTTCCCATGAACTCCCATCTCTGGGGATGGGGATACGTTGCGAAGGGGCAGACAAGCAGCGAAACCTGGACCGCCAAGGGGTCCATCACCCTCAAGGCGGGGACCAACAACCTGACCCTGACCCTTCCAGCGCGCGCCTCGGCCAGGATCCGGTTCGTGGACGCCTCCGGCGCCCCCATCACGGGGCCCATGAATGGCGATCTGATCACATTCCAGGTCATGGATTCGACGAATCCCGCCCTGGTGGGCCAAGCCACGAACACCTCCCTGTTCGACGGCATGAACCTGCCCGAGGTGTTCACAGAAGGCGTGCACCACCTGAAGGCGAGTTCGGCCTTCTGGGGCGACCTCGGGACCGTGATCCTCACCGTCCGGCCACAAGATGATGGGAAGACCCTGGATGTGCCGGTGACGCTCCCCTGGGTCCAGCAGGCCTACCGGTTCGCGGCCCTGGCGTCGGACGGGGCAACTCCGGTTCCGGCCGCCTCCTTCCTCATTGATACAGGGAAGGGAACGCTGCAGATCGGGAGCGGAACGCTTCCCCTCTCGGGCACCTTCTGGGCGCCTGGAGGCCAGCCGGTGACCGTTACGACTCAGTTCATGACGCCACTCACCGGTCGGTTCGTGACGGCCTCGCTGCCTGCCATAACCGGAAACGCGGCCTGGGATCTGAGCTTCCAGATGCCCCTGACGGTGCTCCGCGGGCGATTGAAGGATCTCGATGGAACCTGGTTGTCCAAGGTGGAGGGTTTCGCCTACCAGGATCCGCCGGATAAGATCCGGGTGCGCCTGCCCAGGGTTCCCATGTCGGATGCGAACTACGTGGTGCTGCTCGGGGAGGATCCCGGCCGGCAGGTGGATCTGACCTTGTTCGACGAGGATTCGGGGCTGGGCCAGAAGGCGTCGGCGGTCGTGCCATCCCTGGGAGCCGCCACCACGGTGGAGCCCTCAATGCCGGACTATGGCTGGCTGTCGGTGCCCACGTTCACGCTTCCGGATGGCAGCCATCCCCCAAGCGTGGACCTCGCCATCGCCTCCTCGGATCCCGGATTGGTGGACCCAAGCTACGCCCACTGGCGGACCGTCACGCCGCCCCAGGCGGCGCCTGGGTTCTCGCCCACGCTGTCGGGGAATGGCCCCCAGGTGAACCTGGATGGGTTCGGGGCCACCCTGGGTGGCGGTCTCGTCGGGATGAGTGATCGCCATGCCCCCAGTGCCACCGCAGCACATGGGCCCTCGGTACTGGATGCGGGCGCTCTTCTGCCCCAGGTAAGGGTGCCGATGCAGGGCACCCTCTGGTCCATCAATGCCGCTTTCAGCCCAGAGCCGAGTCCTGGTCCGTGGGGCCGGAAGGCGTTCCAGGTCTCCAACCCCGGAAGCACCCTCGAGGAGGTCCTGGATCTCGGTTTACCTGCGGGCCTGCCGGTCACCCTGCAGATCACGCAGGCTCCTCCCGGCGCAGTGCCGAACAGCGTCCATGTGGTCGCCATGTCGCCGGACCTTCCTCCCAGCTGGGTCGTACGGACCCGGTTCGTGCCGGGCAGCAGCAGCGATCTCTTCCGGGGGACCCTGCCGTCCCTCCAGCACTTCCAATTCAACCCGAGTCCCAGGGACTTGAAGGACTACCTGGACTGGGTGGTGCCAACGCCGCTCCCGGCCGATCCCCTGATCCTGCCCGCGCCGAACCTGAGACCCCCCATCTTTTCCTAGCGCGGAACGAGCCGCTTACGTCAGCCATTCCTCCTCCCTGCCACGCGCACTTCCTTGTCGGGTCCCATGCCGAATCGTGTTCTCTGCCTCTTGTTGCTGTCCCTCCCCCTGCTCGCCCAGGATGTCCAGCTGGGTCTAGAGCGGGAACAACCCCGCAGCCTCCAGATCAATCCGCCAGGCGGATTTCTTCGCCTGGATTCGAAGGCCTCGAATGCCTGGAGCCTTCGGGCCTCCTGGGACCTCTGGCATCCACGACCGGGGCAGGCGCTGGAATTCGGAGCCGGGCTGCGGGCGCCATCCGAAGGCCAGTTGACGTACCGCAATTCCACCGGGGCTTCCGGGGATGTCCAGGCCCGGTTGCGCCTGGACTGGCAGACCGAGCTGGGGTTCCTCTATCAGTTCGAGCACCCCTTCACGCTTCCACTGGAGGTGGGGTTCGGCCTGGAGGCCCGCCAGGAGCGCCTCGTGATGAAGGATGGGAACCTCGAAAGTCCGGGCACGTTGCACCGGGTCTGGGCCCGCTTCGTAGTTCGCCATCGGTTCCGGGAGGATGGTCGAGGACCCTTCCTCGCATTGGAAGTGGCCCGTCCGCTCACATCGGCTCCGACGCCCTCGGGCCTGGACTACCTATCGGACCTGGATCATCTGGGTTCGTCGGCCAACCCGGGAACGGCCGCCACGGCCCACGCGCCGACCCTGGGGGTGACCGTGGCCGTGGGCTGGCGATTCGGGCGGTGGGCGACCGAAGGTCCTGCGGCAGGAGCACCCCTCACGCAGATCGCACCTCCCGAACCCAAGCCGGATCCCTCGTCTGAATCCACGGTGGTTTCCACTCCACCGGTTGCACCTGCGCCCATCCCTCCTGTGCCGCCTCCGCCTGTTCAACCGGTGGCGTCCCAGCCGCCCCCTCCTCCGGATCGCCCGGCGGCCCCTCCTGCCGCCGAGATGATCCTCCATTTCGCGATTGATCAGGCCGAGGTCCCGCCTCAGGGACGTACGACCCTGGAAGCCTGGCTCACCCGCATCAAGCAGCTGGGCAGATCCGCAGTGGTCTCGGTTGCCGGTCATGCGGACGCCACGGGACCAACTCGGCACAACCAGCAGCTCTCCATGGCCCGTGCGGAAGCCGTGGCCAAGCTCATCCGCGAACAGGGCGTGACGGTGAGGTCCGTGAAGGGATTCGGATCCCGCCGGCCTTTGGACACCAACCGGACTTCCCAAGGGCGCGGGCGCAATCGCCGCGTCGACCTCCGCCTTCAGCCCGAAGACATGGCCCGGGGCGTGGTCGAAAGCCATCCCGTGATCCCTCGGCGAGGATCCTACGCGAAGCCTTCCACCTCGAAGAAACGGTCTGCCCGATGAAGCTCCGAATGCGATTCCTGACCTTCCTAGCCACCGGCTGGGCCCTCGCGTCGATGGCCTGCGGGGGCGGGGCGGGGCAAACCTCCTACCCAGGTCCCGCGCCCATCACCATCACCCTCCAGAAACCTGCAGAGGGATCGGTGGTGGAGCGTCCGGTCCTGGCGGTCCAGGGCCGGGTTTCGCAACCGGATGCCTTTGTGGCTTGCCAGGGCAAGCCCGTCGTATTGGATGCCAAAGGCGCCTTCCAGGCTGACGTGCAACTCCAGGTGGGGCAAAACCAGATCGTGGTAGAAGCCTGGAGTGCTCAGGATGCCAAGGCTGGGCGCGGGTCGAGCCTGCTGCCGCCTCCGGAGAAGGTGGCCGCCCGGGTGACCCGAGACCTCATCTACCAGCTTCCGCCATTTCGACTTACCCTCACGGCACCTGCGGATGGGGCGACCTTCACGGTAGCCGATGTCGCCGTGCAGGGCAGCGTGTCCGAGCCCTCGGCCGGAGTGACCCTGAACGGGGCCCCCTTGACGGTGGATGCCGCTGGCCATGTCTCGGGCACCTGCCACCTGCAACCCGGCCTCAATCGGCTGGCCTTCGAGGCCACGGCCTCGGGAAACCGGAAGGCCGACGATCTCCGGAACGTGACCTTTGTTCCGCCCAAACCCCTGTCAATCGCCATTCTGACGCCCGCAGAAGGGCTGCTCACGCGGGCCGATACCGTGGCAGTGACCGGCACCGTATCGAACCCTTCGGCCAGTCTGACGATCTTCGGCCGGCCCGTGATGGCCGCGTCGAATGGATCCTGGAGCCTCACACTGGCCCCGCCGGAAGGGGCCGTGAACATCCTCGCCCAGGCCACGGACAGCACCGGCACGGTCCAGAATGTCCGCCACATCACCGTGGACCGCACGCCGCCCGTGATCACCTGCCCCGTGCCGGCCCAGGTGACCAATCCCCTGCTGTCGTTGGTGGGCTCAGTGGATGATCCGAAGGCCCTTCTCACCCTGGGGGGACAGGCTGTGCCCCTGTCGGAGACGGGCGGATTCAGCATGCCGGTCCACCTGGTTCCGGGATCGAACATATTCAGATTCGAAGCCGTGGACGCTGCGGGCAACGTGGGCACCCTCGTGGTGGGCACGACCTTCTTGCCGCCCCTCGTCCTCACCATCAACGCGCCTGTGGACGGCGCGATCTTCGCGACGGCGGAGGTCGCCGTGCAGGGCAGCGTGTCCGAGCCATCGGCCGGAGTGACCCTGAACGGGGCCCCCTTGACGGTGGATGCCGCTGGCCATGTCTCGGGCACCTGCCACCTGCAATCCGGCCTTAACCAGCTGGTCTTCGGGGCCACGGCCTCGGGAGGCCGGAAGGCCGGTGAGACCCGGACGGTGATGTGCCAGGCGCCTCCGGCGTCCGACCTCAAGGTTTCGATCCTGGCGCCCGCCGAGGGCCTGCTCACCCGGGCCGAGACGGTCACCGTCAGCGGGACCCTCTCGGATCCTGCGGCGCAGCTGACGGTGTACGGGAAGTCGGTGACCCCGGCGGCGGATGGCACCTGGAGCCTCGTGATCGCGCCGCCGGAAGGGGCCGCGAGCCTCCTGGCCCAGGCCACGGACAGCACCGGCAAGGCCCAGGATGTTCGGCACATCACCGTGGACCGCACGCCCCCCCACATCACCCTGACCCGGCCGATCCCATCGCTTACCAACCAGCCGAACCTTCTACTCCAGGGCGCGGTGGACGATCCCACCGCCCTGCTTACGTTGGAGAACAGTGCCCTCCCGCTGGGTGGTTCGGGAACCTTCAGCAGCCAGTACGGATTGAAGGAAGGCGCAAACACCCTTCATCTCAGGGCGGTGGACCCGGCCGGCAACGAGGGAACCCTGGACGTGTCCGTCGTTCTGGACACCATCCCGCCGGTGGTGACGCTGACGAAGGCATTGCCCTCGACCACACGTGCCCCTTCGGTCGACGTCGTGGGCACCGTCAACGAGCCGGTCTCCGCCATGACCCTCAACGGGTCATCCCTCGCCTTCCAGGGCCAGTCCTTCTCGGCCTCGGCGGATCTGGCCCAGGAGGGCGCGAACCCCATCCTGATCACGGCCACGGATCTCGCCGGGAATGTGGGGCAGCTGAACGTGTCCGTGACGCGCAGGACGATGCCGCCGGTCATCCACATCGACCAGCCCATGGATGGCTATGCCACCCGCCAGGGCAGTGTGCAGGTTCAGGGTCATGTGGACGATCCTGCCAACACCGTCGTGTTGCAGGGGGCCTCGGTGTCCGTGGACGCTACGGGGCACTTCCAGGGGGTGATCCAGGCGCCCCGGCTCGGCGTTCTGGGCATCACCGCCGCGGCCACCGACGAGGTCGGGAATACCGCCGCCGCCAAGGTCTACGTGTCCTTCGAGACTGACCCGCCGCTCCTGGCCTGGGCCGACCCCACTCCGCCCGAGGGCGCGAACCTCTCGGTGCTCCAGATTCCCGCGGCCGTGACCGTCTCCAAGGCCGCCCTGGTCTCCATCAACGGCCAACCCGCCGAGCTGGAACCGAACGACAGCCCCGCGCCCGCCCAGGGCCTGGCCCGGCCGATGGGCACCACGGCCCAGCCGGTGGCCTTTCCCTTCAAGGCCCAGGCCACCCTTGATGTCCAGGAAGGCCAGGTGGTGCTCACCGCCACGGCCGTGGACCGGGCGGGCAATACCGCCACCATTACGCGCACCCTGGGCGTCGGCTTCACGGCACCCCACCTCGTCGTGGAATCCCCGGCCTTCGATGCCCAGGGGCGCTTCACCACGTCCGACGTCGGCGTAACCCTCGCCGGGCATGTGGACGCTCTCGACGTGGTGAAACCCCTGGCTCTCACCCTGAATGGCCAGGCGGTCCCACTGACACCCGACGGCCGGTTCTCGGTTGCCCTGCCGCTCGTCGTGGGCGAGAACCCGGCCGTGCTGGTGGCGACCACCCGGTTCCAGCAGAAGGCGACCCAGGCCTTGACCGTGGTCCGCATCGCCGGCATCGCGGATCCCGGATCGGCCCCCTCCATCGCCCTCGACTGGCCCCGGCAGGGGTTTGCCAGCGGAACCGGACAGATCCTGGTGAAGGGGCACGTGGGCGTGCCCGGCATGACCACGACCCTCAACGGGATCGCCGTGCCGGTAGATCCCCAGAACCTGACCTTCTCCGGCACCGTACCCCTCCAGCCCGGTCCCAACACCATCACGGCCCTCGGCACGGATGCCCAGGGGGGCACCGCCACGGACGCCGTGCAGGGCACCTACATCCAGCCCGGGTCCGCCACCTACACCTGGCTGCAGCCCGCGGATGGCGCCCACGTGGCGAACCGAGCGGTGGCGATCAGCGGCAAGGCCGACCAGCCCGGCATCGTGAGCCTCACCGTCAATGGCGTGCCCATGTCCCTCGATCCCCTGAAGGGGACGTTCCAGGGGCAGGTCGACCTCCAGGGGCCCGGCCGGCAGGCCCTGGTCCTCCAGGCCACCCTGCTGTCGGGCGACACCCGGAGCGAACGGCGCGAGGTGATCTTCGAACCCCCGCTTCCCGAGATCCGCCTGGTGGCCCCCGCCACCGCCCGCCCGGGCGAGCTGATCCCCCTGCAGGTCCTTCCGGCCGAGGGCACCGCCCTGGTGAAGGCCGACCTGTCCTGGAACGGCCGCCTTCAGGCCACCGTGACGGCGCCCTGGGCGCCGGTCCAGGCCCAGGTGCCGGCCGACGCGGTCGTGGGCAGCCAGATTCCCGTGGCAGCCCTGGGGACCGATGACCAGGGTGCCACCGTCACCGCCCGCACCTACGTGAGCGTCTACGGATCTGGCGCCCTGCTCGTGGAAGCCTACAACGACGCCCGGGGCTTGCCGCTCTCCGATGGGAAGGCCAGCGCGGGCCTCGATGACGGGGCCACGCCCACCCAACTGCTGGATGCCCACGGCCGGGCCGCCCTGCCGACGGCCCTCCCGCAGAGCTGGATCCAGGTGGCCGAACCCGGCTTCACGCCAGTCTGGCGCAGCGGGGGCCTGCTGGTGGGCGGCGCCCAGGCCGTGGTGGACGCCCGCCTGACGCCCCTGGCCGCGGGCCGACCGGTCGATGCGACAGGCTTCGAGGGGGATTTCCTCGAAGGCCTCGTCCACGTGTCCCTGCCGCCCGGGGCCCTCTCCGGCCCCGGCAGCCTGTCCATGACCCCCCTGACCACCCAGGGCCTCCCGTGCCTGCTGCCCGCGGGCTGGTCGGCGGTGAGCGCCTGGTGGGCGGGGCTGGAAGATGCCACCTTCTCCGCCCCCGGCACCCTCCGGTTGGACTTGTCCCGGATGACCGGAGCCCAGGCCCTGCCCGCCGCCGCCGCCTTCGCCTGGGTGCATTGGGATCCCACCCTGCATGCGTGGACGGTGCTGGCCGCACCGCTCGCCACAAGCCCCCTCACCGCCTTGCCGCTGCCCGGGGCCGGGGGCTACGCCCTGGTGCTGGCGGATCCTGCCCCCACCGCGCCGCCGAGCGCCGTGCCCGGCTCGGTGCTGGCGGGCTTCGAGGCCTCGGCCTGGCGCGACGGACTGCAGGCGGCCGGAAGCCTAGATCCCTCCGTGCTCCCCACCGTGGAAGCCATCAACGGCGCCCAGTCCACGGCCTCGTTCACCCTCGGCTTCGCGGGCGGCGCGCCCATCCCATCGGGCACCCTGATCCAGACGGACGTCCAGGAGAACGACACCCTCGTGGACCAGTCTGTCATCGAGCCGGACGGCTTCACCCAGGATGCGGTCGCCACCCGCTGGATGCTCGAAGTCAAGGACGGCAAGCCCATCCTCTCCGCGGCCGGCACCGCCGACGCGCCCGCCCTGGGTCTCCGGTTGCCCGTGCGCATGAGCCGGACCTTCGGGCCCACCGATCTCGTGGAGGGCCACATCTACCTGGGCTTCTACCACGACGGCGTACAGGTCGCGGCGGGCGGTTCCGGGCTCATTGGCGCCTCCGGGGGATCCGTCAGCCAGGACGGCATCACCGCCACCCTGGTGGCGGGGGCCGTGTCCGGGTCCACCCTCGTGCGGATCCAGTCGGATCCGGGCGATCCGTCCGCCCTTTGGCCCGAGCTGGAAGGGAAGGGCCGGGTGCTCCGCGCCTTCACCCTCGACGTGGTCGGGAACCTCGCCTCGGGCCTGGGCCTGGAGCTGGACACGCTGGACGTGCCCAGGGGGGCCCGTCCCCTGCTTCTGCAGCGGCGCACCGTCCAGGGGCAGCGGGTGATCGCGGCCGTGGGCGAACTGGTCCCCCAGGGATCGGGCTGGAGCCTGTCCCAACCCACGGGCGGCAACCCCGTGCTGGAGGGCGGCGCCTTTGCGGTGCTGCTTCCCGCGCAGGTCTGGGATTGGGCGAGCGGCACGGCCACCCTGCCGGGCGACCTCGCTCAGCCCCTGATGAAGAAGCTCGGCCGCCGGGCCCGCATGACCGTCCTGAGCGCGATCCGTCCCGGTGCGGCTGATGCTTCGGAGGTCGCCGTGGCCGACGTGGTGGTGGACGGGGGCTTCCTGTCCGCCGTGTCGGGTCCTACGGGCACCTTCGCGGTGCCGGCCCGCGTGCCAGCGGATCCCGCGGGCACCGTCACCCTGGCGGGCTCCAGATGGGATCTCGGCGTGGCCGGGCAGGTCGCAGCCAAGGTGCCCAGCTCCGCGAACCCGCTGCGCCTGAGCACGACGCCCTTCCGCGTGGAAACGGTGATCCCGGATCCCGCCGCGCCCCTGGCGCCAATGGCGGCCTTCACCCTGCTGACCAGCGTGCCGGCCGACCCCGCCACGCTGGGAGGCGTCCAGCTGCTCCAGGTCCAGAACGGGGCCCTCGCCCCGCTGGAGGTCCGCGCGAGCCTCTCCCAGGATGGGAAAACCCTTCTGGTCACGCCCGCGAACCCGCTGGATCCGAGCGCCACCTTCCACCTGGTGGTGGATGGGCTGGCCGGCCTGGCCGGAGATGCTGCCCCGAAGCTGGACCTCACCTACACCACGGCCATCGCCGCGGCCGCGCCGCCCGTGGACTGGTCGAAGGTGGTGCTGACCTACCCCGACGCGCAGCTGAACGTGGCCATCACCGTGCCCGAAGGGGCCGTGCCCCCGGGCGCGGGCCTGGAGATCGAGGCGCCCGGCATGGGCTCCGTCTACACCGGCACCATGCCCGCCACCGGCGACCTCGCCTTCACCCTGAAAGCCTCCCTGGGCGAGCGCCTGCACGCCCGCGCCCAGCTCGTGGACGGCCGCACCGTCGAAGGCTGGCTCAGCCGCTACGAAGCCCACGACGGCAGCGGGCGCGTGACGATCGGCGTGGATGGGGGACGCGTGGAAGCCACCGATGGCAGTGGCGCCGCAATGACCCTGCCTGAAGGGGCCCTGGACCATCCCGTGGAGTTCACGGTGACAGGGTATGGCGGCCCTCCAAAGGAACTGGATCCACAGCTCGCTGCACAAGCGACCTTCGTGGGCCAAGTGGACCTGCGATCTTCCGAGCCCGTGGCTTTGGCGAAACGTCCGGTGGTGGAGGTCAACGCGCCAGAGCACCCATCCACGGCCCAGTATCCTGACGGTCTCGGGCCCTATGCGGTGTTTTATCGGGTCGAGGGCTTTGAGGATGACGGCGAGCCTTGCGTGTACTTTGAACTCAACGACACAGCTTCGGTTCGCGGAGCTGTCCTTCAAAGCCAAGGTGGACTTCCGGAAGTCCCGTCTGGATTGGAATCCCGGGCCTCAAATCAGCCCGTCGAAATCATGAGCATGGGCACCGCTCCTGCGAAGGCGGTCCTCAAACCGGGGGCGCGGCCTTCAGGGGACGCCCATCCGCCGGAATCCGTCCGGCCCCAGGTGGCCGGACTGGCCCCCATCATGCCTTTTGGCCTTCTCGGTTATCTGGCCTTGTCCGCGGTGATGTATGAGGCCGGCCCCCATTACCTGGCAGGGTTCGCGGACATCAACATTCCCGGGCAACCCAAGGTAAAACCAGCCGATGGGGCCTATATCTACTACGCCAAAGACTCGTCAGTGCTCAAACGTGCGGGTCAAATGCTAGGCCGGACAAGCAGCCAGGGTTTCTATCTGTTTGCCAGCTTCTTGACGGATGAATACGTCCGAGGAATTGGGCTCGTGATGGGGGTAGACAAGGATTACGGTGTACGCCAGTTTTCTCCGGCGGTGCCGCTTCCACCGACTATCACCGGGACCTACATCCATGTTCCCACCTTGCATTTCGTGGTTCCTCCCACCCAACTTGCAGATCACCAGCCCCCGTACCTGCAGGCGGCTTTCCAGACTCGAACAAACGACGGCGGCACCTACGATCCGGGCGGGTGCGTTCCCAAGGGGCAGTCCTTGTGGCTGGAGGTCAAGGCCGGGGATAACAAGGATGGGGATCATTTGGCCGAGTTGACCTGCACGGTGGATGGAAAGGTGGCGAAGCTTGACCAGACGAACAAATCCACGACCGGCCTGTGGAGGGTGCCCAAGGGATCAGGGAGTCTGGGCCTGCCCGTTGGCCATCGCGAAGTAGATGCCTATGCGAGGGACACCAGCGGCAACGAGACCCGGATCCATCGGGAAATCGATGTCCTGGATTTCTCGTCTGGGGAGCCCCAGGATGGCCCACCCGATGCGGATGTTTATCTGCAGCCCGACCGGGATCATGCGCGGGTAGATCTGCCCATTCGGATCCAATTCACCAAGACCGTGATCATCCCATCCCCTGCTGAGATCACGCTGACATCCTCCTCTGGCGTTCCAGCGGCGTTCCAGCTGGTGGGGCCGAGTGGCCCGGTTTCGGGGGTCTTCCAGGGCCGGGTGGCCTACCTGGTGCCTTCCCCCTCATTGAGTTACCACACCACCTACAAGCTGACCCTATCGGACAAGGTCAAGGGTGCCGCACGCGGCGATGCGCTGAAGAACGACGTATTCGAATTCACGACGACCCAGGTGCAGGGCCAGGAAAGCTGGGACTTGCCGTTCTCCCCAGGGAAGATTGCGGCACTGGGGAGCCGATTGTTCGTGGAGAACACGGTCCAGAAACGGGTGGAGGCTTTGACCTTGAATGTTTCCGGGAAGTACGATGTTCAGGACGTGGCGCCGATGGGTGGTTCGGATTTCCTGGGTCAGGATATCGATGCGTTGGAGGCGTTCCCCTGCGTGCCGATGGGCAACGGGACACGGCAGGATCTGCTGCTGGTGACCACCTCGCCCAGGTTTGACGACACGATCCATCAGTCGGTGTTGTGGGCCTTCGAAGCCTACGGCAAGCACCAGCTGATCTTCGCGGTGAGCCTGGGGCAGGGGGCAAGCGGCTATGCCCCGAACCTCGATTGCCGGGATGGGATCATCGCCGTAGGTCGCCTGATCTCGTCGGTGCTCCTGATCGATGCCGAGAAGGCCAAGAAAGGCTGGGACAACTGGATGGCCTACGGTGACGAGCGGGGAAGGGGACTATCCGCCCTCGGAGGCGAGTGGGGCATGGTGTTGGACCCCCGGGGTGTGAACAGCCAGGCGATCGTGCAGCCGTTCTACACGACAGATCCTGAAGCCTCGATGGTGCCCGCGAACTGGGGTGTGGCGCTGGTGCCGAACCTGAATCCCTCCGGCCCCCTGTCGGAGCTGGACGTGTCGGTGGGAACGACGGCCCCGGGGGTGATGTGGAGCCCGACCCAGCCGCTGTCGGGATTCCCGACGTACCAGTACACCTACCAGCCGGGTGTCGATCAGAATCCGCGCCCACCCTTCGAGGCGGATCCGGCCCACGGGGGCGCGAACAAGCACCTTTGGCCGGGGGTGATCCGGAAACCGACCGGGGTGGGCACGACACCGTCGGCAGGATTCCCGGGGAAGAAACAGGCCGTGTGGACGGACGCCAATGTGAGGGATGCATCGGGGACCATGAGGCAGACGAACCTGGTGGTGGGCGTCTCGTCGATGTCCCCCCTGGCCGGCGCCACCGGGAACAGCCTCGTAGTGATGGACGAGCCCGAGCCATCCAAGACGTCCCAGGTGGGCGTGTGGCCAGACACGAGTCAGCCCGGAGGCAAAGAGGAGTCTCCCTTCGGGGAGGGCGTAGCCTACGAGATCGCCCACCAGGTGCCGCAGATCGACCCCCTGACCGGCGACTGCGCCGTGCAGGTATACAACCGCTCCCAGGGCGGAAGCGCCTGGTTCATCGTGGACCTGAACACCCCCAGCTCGCCCAAAACCCTGGCGAAACTGGATGGGGATTGGGCGTGGGGGACGATGAGCGATGGGGTATTTTATGGGACCGGCCCAAAGGGCATTAAAAAAGGCAGACTATCTAAAATTGTAATGGTTAATCTTGGTATGAGTTCAAATAATGTCTGTAGCCCGGGCCCATGTGCAGGACAACCAAGTATGGATATATCTACTCCAATTAATGACGACCCTTGTGTGGCATTAACGCCTTTGGACTGTGAAGCAAAACGTTTTGATAAAAACGGTTATGCTGATATTAAAGATCTTACAGCTAACACTAAAATTGCTTTAAATAAATTTATTGAATCGCTTAAAAATATTGGATTTAATGTTCGTGTAAATTCTGGATTTAGATCAAGATCTTATCAGTATCATCTCAAGGAGGTGTTTCAAAAATATAAAAAAATTAACTCAAGGAAACAGGAAGATTGTCCAGATACAATAAAAAAATTAAAACAAATATATAATTTAAAAGGACTTAGATCGACTAAATTGGTGGCAAATCCTGCTAATGCTCCACATTCAACTGGTAAGTGTGTTGATTTAACGATTTTTGATAAAAACAATAAAGAAGTCGATCGGTTGAATTTTGATGAATTAGCGAAACAATGCGGCCTTGAAAGACCGTATCCAACACGAGATAAGGTTCATTACCGTAGCATTAAAAATTAGGAGAACCTGCTATGATAAAATCTAAATATAATTATTTTCTAATTTTTTACACTATTATGAGTTTTAAATTATGTGTAATGGCTCAATCAAAAAAAGTTATTGCACATGTTCATGTGACAAATCAAAATGGGATTTATGTTTATAATTATAATTTTAAAAACAATTATAATAGTGCTATTTGGATGATTAATCTGGGGCAAAAATTATTAATGGATCCTACGCTTGATGCTGAACCGACGAAGATTATATCTCCAAAATCTTGGACTGGAGAATCTGCTTGGTTAGAGGATTCTGACCCCGCTCGATTTCTTGTGACCTGGAAACAGCCTGAACTTGACAAATTGAAAAACGATCTAATATTGCCAGGAGAATTAAAAGATGGTTTTAAAATAGTTTTAAAAAATAAATCAGAATCTTTTATTAGGTGCTATTATACTGTTTCTTTTGTTGATGGGACAGAGTATTATAACTTTATTGACGTCAAGTAGTATTAGATTTCCACCAACAGCAAGGGCTACTTCTCGATTCGATGGCGGATGGGAACAGGACTGTTGATCACCAAGATCGAGAAGCGCGGCTACGAGTATTCAACCGCCCGAAACATTCATGTTACCGGTTGGGATTACATCCAGCCCCCAGGGCCCGCGCCGTCCTGGAACGCTCCGGCCGTGTTCCACAGTGAGTCTAATGCATCCAATGCCAACTTCTGATCCAGTTCATTTTTAATTAAATAAAAACTAACTCTGGGTGATTTTATGAAAATATTTGCAAAAACAATAACAATGTTTATTATAGCATGCTCGATTGGGTATGCTCAAGATGTTGTTGTACGTGTTATATCAAAAATAAATAATAAATATGAATTTAAGTGTATTAATAATACAGATTTTGAAGTTGGTGGTTTTAGTATCGGAAGAACAGATGAAAGTCATAATAATGTTGGAACTTTTTTGCTAAAGAATGTCAGTAAAGTCATAGGGCCATCTAAATGGGAATGCGGTAAATTTAATGACACAGAAGGGCGTGATTGTTATTTGGATTATTCAATGGGAGATAGTAAAAGCATACCTCCACATGATTCTATGAGTGGTTTTTTTGTTATAACTAATGACTCAATTATGCAGATGAAAAAAATTCCATTTATCGTTACTTGTTTATCTAGAAAAGATGAAAAAATAATTAAAATTAAAGGATTTGTTGTTAATAAATTATTTTAGCCTCGCGAATAAACAAAAACATTGTAGTAATTTAAAAATATAGTATATAAAATTTATGATAATTGATTTTTTTATGAATTTTTTATTATATAATTATGTTGCAATATTTTTATTAATTATAATTTTTGTGGCTAATTATTAAAATATATGTATTTTTTGTGAAACATAAATAACATGTTTAATATCTTTGCAGTTGCAAAATTGATGGAGTCATTTTAATTGGTGATAATAAAAATTAACGTCACATAAATGTCAATGGTATTTTCAATGGATATTCTTCTATGAATGCAGCCATGCAACGGGGCATCAAGAGCAATCTGTATCATAAGACGCCGCTTGACCTGAGTTACCAGCTCATCGCCTACGGCAAGACGCCGGCAGGGCAGGTCGTCCGATCGAATCTCAAGCTATGGTCGAGCAGCGAGAAGATCGCCTGGCATCAAAAGGACGAGATTCCACTCTGGCCCTTGTATTGGGCTGAGGCGACCGGGGCGAAGGAATACGACCTTGGCGAGGTCGTGTACACCAATTTCTGTAAGTTCCCCCTGAGCCGAGGCGAGGGGGTGAGGGCATAAGGAAGCCATTGGGTCCGGTAGGTTTGAGTTTGCGAGAACCAATCCAACTGGAGGGCCAATGGCT
>JAJYRN010000014.1 GCA_021794095.1 Acidobacteriota bacterium
CGCGGGGTGGCGGGCTGCGCGATCCCGCGTCGGCTTCGGTTCACGGAGTCCCGCTCCGCTGGAACCTCAGCCTCCTTGACTCGCTTGCCCGGCACCCCGCGCGATGGCATTGCTTATTCCGTTCCAGGTCCTGACTGGGGCCCGGCCGCAGGGTGTACGGCCGCTACTGGGCCTCAATGGCTTTCAGCAGCGCGGCATCCTTGGGAGTGTCTGCCACCCCGCGATAGCGGGTGGAAGGATCGGACAGAGGGGTCTCGTCCAATGGGAATCCCTCTGGAGGGCCCTGGCTCTATCGCCCTACACTGGTTTCTTCTGCTTTGACGCTGAGGATGGGACATGCACCTGACGGAACGTCTCAAACAAGAGCTCTGGCGGAGGTTTGGGACACAGGAGCACCCCGCGGAATGGGATGGCCTCGTGTACGGTGGCGGGAAGCTGAGCCAGCGCTACTGGGAGTATTTCCAGAGCATCGAATGGCTCGCCCTCACGGAGGATTCCGTCATTCTGGACATAGGCGGTGGATCACCCGTGACGGGGATGGGCTTTTTCTCGTCCCTGCTGGCCACGGTGGCGAAGCAGGTCATCGTGATGGATCCGAACATCCAGCCGGATGCGATCCCACCGCCCAACGTCACCTTCGTGCGTGAGCCTGCGGACTATGATGGGCTCGCGCGCCTGTTGAAGGCGCATCCCGAGCTCACGCACATCAGTTGCGTGTCTGTCTTCGAACACATCGAGCCACGCCTCCGGGAAGGCCTCATCCGTGCGGTGGATGAGCACTTCGCAGGCCGTGCCTTCGTCACCACGCTCGAGTACCACGCGAAGCGGACGTACTTCGAATATTCGCTGACAGCGGCCTCTTTTTCGGAGCTGTTCAGCCGATTTACCCGCTTCTACCCGGACCAGTTCTGCGCTTCACCGGTCTGGTGCCAGGATGCCTACGATACTCGTACGCTGTTCCGGCCGTTCTGGCGGAAGAAACGGCAAAGTCCGGTGGACATTCCGCGCTGGTACCCGGTGGCGCTCCGGTTCGTGCCGAGGTCCTGAACTTCACGCAGTCGGCAGCTCCACCACGAATACGCTGCCGCCCGCCGGATTGTCCTCGACCCAGATCCGCCCGTCGTGGGCTTCGGCCACCAGTTGGCAGAAGGCGAGGCCGAGGCCCGATCCAGCGCGGGCGCCATTTTCCGTTTCATCCAGCCGCACGAATTTTCCGAAGATGCGCTCGCGCATGGGTTCCGGTATCCCCTGGCCCTGGTCGTGGACGCTGAGGCGAATGCCCCGCTTGGAGGGCTGGGCCTCGAGACGCGTATGGCTGCCGGTCGGTGAGTATTTCAGGGCGTTTTCGAGGAGGTTCAGCAGCAGCCTGCGCAGGAATTCCGGATCAGCCTCGATTTCCAGGCCTTCGGGACAGCCCCAGGACAGCGCATGGCTCCGGCTTCTGGCCTGGGATTCCAGCTCCTTGAGCAGGAGGGGCATCCAGGATTCCAGCGGAATCCGGGTTTTGCGAAGTTCCAGCCCCACCTGCTCGGCCCGCCCGATGTCCAGGATGTTCTGGATCATCCGTCCCATGCCGTGGGCGGTGTCCCGCAACCGCCGCAACTGGGCTTGGGCCGCAGGGATGGCATCGTCACGATCCTCCAGGACTTCGAGCCCCACCTGGATGGTCGTCAGGGGGTTCTTCAGGTCGTGCACGATGAACTGGAACAGCTGCTCGCGCTGCCGCTGGAGGTCGAGCAGGTTGTCCCGTTCCTCCTGGATCTCGGCCTGGAGGCGCTTGAGCCGCATGAGGCTCCGAATGCGGACGATCAGCTCCCCCTGCATGACCGGCTTGCGGAGGAAGTCGTCACCCTTGACCTGGAACGCGAGGGAGTGGATATCCGGCCGCTCGTCGCCGGTCAGGAAGATGATGGGCAGCAGGCCGCCGCCGGGCATCTCCCTGATCCTGTGGCACACTTCCAGCCCGTCCATGTCGGGCATCTGGATATCCAGGAGGATCAGGTCAGGGTGCCAGGCGGCGAAAGCTTCCAGCGCCCCCTGCCCATTCTCGGCCGTTTCCACCTGGTAGAAGCCGCGCTCCAGCATGGCGCGGACGCTCCGCCGGGCCACAGGTTCATCATCCACCACGAGAATGCGTGCCCCGTGGTCGGCCCGGCGATAGCAGATGGCCTCGTCACCCATGAAAGACCCCGAGGCGATGATTCGAAAGTATTCGCATTAGACTTGAGTTTTATGATATTTGATAAGAAAAAAATTGAAATTAATTTTTTACCAGACCATCCACATAGACCCATTTCCCTTCTTCGCGGGCAAAGGTGCTGGTTTCGATATGGAGGCTGCGGCGGCCGTTGGCCTGGAGGCTGGCGTGGAAGGTCACGATGCCTTCGGCATCCTCGGGGCCGCCCTCCTGTTTCGCGGTGATCTTGAGGCCCACGCAGCGGACGGCCTTGCAGTACCGGGCGAGTTCCTCGCGGTTCTCCTCGCTGCGTTTGGCCTCGCAACGGGTGGCGATCAGGTAGCCCACCTTCCCTAGGGCGTAGGCGCTGAAGCGGGAGCGCATGAGTTGCTCCGCCGTGGCCGGAGTCTGGGCGCCCTCGATGAAGGGGCCGCAGCAGCGCTCATAGGTCTTGCCGGAGGTGCAAGGGCAGGGTCGGGACATGGGGCCTCAGCGGGTCTCAATGCCCGGTGCGATGGTGACCTGGATGGTCTGCTTGACCTTGGTGGTGCCCAGCGTGAGGGTCGCGGTGTAGGTTCCGGAGGGCACGAACTTCTGGGCACCGAGCCCCCCGTAGGGCGTGAGCAGCTTGGGCGAGGGGCGGAGGTTCCAGACCACCCGGCCGAGCCCCGGGATCCGGGGGAGGGTGAAGGAGGTCACCGGCTGGCCCTCGGCGTTCGAGATGGCAAGGGTGGGAGCCTGGTCGCTGAAGTCCCGGATCCAGTAGGTGAGGATCGCCCCCTCCGGCGGGTTGGCGCCGCGGTACTTGCCCTCCCCGGCGGAGTCCACCCAGCCCGGCAGGCGATAGGCGCCCTGGGCCGCACGCACGGGGAACAGGTCCGCGGGCTTCGCGATGGCGTCGGCCGTGAGGTGCTCGAGCGCGGAGATGTCATCCAGGACGTAGAGGCTCCGGCCGTGGGTGGCAATCACGAGATCGTGCTCCCGGGGCTGGATCTGGAGGTCGTCCACCTCCACGGGCGGCAGGCCGCCGAACTTCACCCAGGAGGCGCCCCGGTCCAGGCTGGCGTAGAGCCCCTCCGAGGTGCCCGCGAAGAGGAGGTCCGGGTTCACTGGATCCTCCCGCACCACCTTCACTGGGGCATCCGGGGGCAGGTTTGACGCGATGCTGCGCCAGGTGCGTCCGCCGTCCGTCGTGCGATAGAGCAGGGGGGCATAGAGGCCCGACCGGTAGGCGTCCACGGCGAGGTAGGCCACCTCGGGATCGTGGGCGCCCGGTGCGATGCGGCTGATCCACTGGCCCCGAGCCGGAGCGGGCACGTGGGCCGTCAGATCCACCCAGTGGGCGCCGTCATCCTCCGTCTTCCAGAGCTTGCCGTCGTCCGTTCCCGCCCACAGCAGGCCCGCCTTCGCCGGGGATTCCGCGAGGGCGAACACCACACCGTAGGTTTCCGCGCCGCTGCCGGTGGCCATGATCCTCGCGGGATCCTGGGTCGAGAGGTCGGGGCTGATGACGCGCCAGTGGTCGCCGTGGTCCGTGAAGCGGAACACCCGGTTGCCGCCCAGGTAGAGCACGCCCTTGTCGTGAAGGCTGCCGAAGAGGGGCGCATTCCAGTTGAACCGGAATCCCGGCTGGCCTTCGGGCGGGATGGGCTGGAGGGACTTGAACTCCCCTGTGCGGAGGTTGAGGCGGTAGAGGGTGCCGCTCTGGCTCTCGGCGTAGATCAGATCGTGGTTCTGGGGATCGAACACGCAGGAGAATCCGTCGCCTCCGCCGAGGGCGGTCCAATCGCAATTGCGGATGCCGCTTTTCGTATCCGTGGCGCTGGGTCCCACCCAGTTCTCGTTGTCCTGGAGGCCTCCGGCGATGCGGTACGGGGTGCTGTCGTCCAGGGAGATCCGGTAGAACTGGCCCGAGGGTATCCGGTCCAGGTGAAGCCACGTGTGCCCGCCCTGGTAGCTCTGGTAGGTCCCACCATCGGTGCCCAGCAGCAGGCGTGCCGTGACCGGCGCCTGGGCAGGCTCGCCCGCCTTGGCCGGCTCGGGCTTCGGCGGATCCGCCTTGGGGAAGGCCAGGGCGTGGCAGTCCGGGTGGACGTGCTTGAAGAGGTCCTCGCGGAAGCTGTGCCCGCCATCGTCGGAGACGTCCAGCATGTAGCCGAGGACATAGACGCGGCGGGGGTTCACGGGATCAATGCGGATCTGGCTGAAGTAGAAGGGGCGAGGATCCAGGGCGTTCACGCGGGTCCAGGTGTCCCCGTTGTCCTCGGAACGGAACACGCCCCCGGCCTTGCTCAGCACGTCGTCAATGCCCGTGGTGCCGCCCGCATCGCTCTGCACCACCGCCATGACCAGCTTCGGATCGGCGGGCGAGACGGCCAGCCCGATGCGGCCGGTGAGGGCGGGCAGGCCCTTCGCGAGCTTCTGCCAGGTGGCGCCGCCGTCCCGGCTCCGATAGATGCCGCCCACATCCTTGCCCTCGGATGCGGCGGGCCCGTAGGTGAAGGACCAGGGTGTGCGCCGGCGGGCGTAAAGAGCGGCATAGATCGTGTTCGGGTCCGCCGGATCCAGGGCCACGTCCCCGCAGCCCACGCGGGTGTCCAGTCCGTCCGGCGCCTTCAGGACAGCCTTCCAACTCTTCCCGCCATCCGTGGTCTTGAAGAGGCCCCGCTCCCCGCCGGGCTTCCAGAGATCGCCCATCACGGCCACATAGGCCGTGGCCGGATCCTTCGGGGACACCACGATTCGGGGAATGGCGCGGCTCCAGGCCAGACCCACGCGGGCCCAGGTGCCGCCCCCATCCGTGGAACGATAGACGCCATTCCCCCAGCCGGAACTGTTGCGGTCATTGGCTTCCCCGGTGCCCACCCAGATCACCTTGGGATCCGAGGGCGCCACCGCCACGGCGCCGATGGAGAGCAGGGGCTCCTTGTCGAAGATCGGCGAGAAGGTGGCCCCGGCGTTGCCGGTCTTCCAGACGCCGCCCGTGGCGAGGCCGATGTAGAAGGTATCGGGCGCAGCGGGATCCACGGCGATATCCGACACGCGCCCGCCCATGACGGCGGGACCGATGCTGCGGGCCTTCAGGGCGACCAGGCGCGCCGCATCCACGCGGGGTCCTTGGGGCTCCTGCGCCTGGGCCGGGGCCTTGCCTTTCGGGGGTGCGGCCAGGAGCGCCGTGGAGAGCAGGAGCATGGAGAGTAGGCGCGGGCAGGCAGGCATGAGTACCTCGAGGCGGATTCGCCAGCATACCGCAGGAATTGAGGCATATGCCCGTCGCGCCTGCGGGGCCGCGGCCGGCGGTTCCGGGCCCCGTCAGAAGCCGCCCAGGTGGACCCCCAGGACCACGGCCGAGGCCACGAGGCAGTAGATCCCGAAGTAGTACCACCGGCCGGATTCGAGCCACCGGGAGAGCCACTTCAGGGCCAGCAGGCCCGCCAGGAAACTGAAGACCAGCCCGAGCAGGCTCCGGAACGCCAGGGCCGAGGCGCCGGCGAAGGCATGCACCGCCGCGGCCCGGTGGATCTCCCGGTAGAGCACGGGCGGCGTGAGGAGGATGGCCAAGGCGAAACTGAACTCCTCCGCGCTCGGACGTGCCACCTCCCGGATCAGTCCAGTGGAGATGGTCGCGCCGGAGCGCGAGAAGCCGCGGAAGGGCAGGCAGAGGCCCTGCACGAGGCCGATCCAGGCCGAATCCGCCATGCCGACCGGGTGTTCCCCCGATGCCGCAGGCTTGCGGAGGCCCGCGAACAGGATGAGCAGGCCGCCGACCGCGAGGGATGCGGACATGAGGGGGAGGTTGCCGAAGATCATCTCGATCTGGGCATGGGGGATGGCGCGCAGCCAGATCTTCTCGATCACGAACTTGAGGCCCAGCCCGACGATCCCGGTGAGGAAGGTCGCGAACACGAGGCGCTTTCCGTAATGCCAGGCCGTCTGGCGGGTGGCGAAGTAGGCGCGCTTCCACGCCTTCCAGAAGTAGAGGGCGACCGCCAGCATGGTCCCGGTGTGGAGCACCACCAGCAGGAGGGTCGCCTCCGGGGTCGTCGGGTCAATTCTCAGCAGCTTCTCCGCCACGATGACGTGGGCCGAGCTGGAGACCGGGAGCAGCTCTGCGGCTCCCTGGACGAGGGCCAGGAAAAGAATCTGGAACAGGGACAGATGGGCGTGGGTCAAGCGGAGTCCTTTGCGGATCGGGGCAAGGCCTAGCCCTTCATCGGGATGTGCAATCCGATTGTTTCCGCGTGCTCGCGGGCCTCGTCGTAGCCGGCATCGGCGTGGCGGAAGACGCCCAGGGCCGGATCGTTCCAGAGCACCCGGGCCAGGCAGCGCTCGGCGCGCTCCGTGCCATCGGCCACAATGACCACGCCGGCGTGCTGGCTGTAGCCCATGCCCACGCCGCCGCCATGGTGGATGCTCACCCAGGAGGCCCCGCCCGCCACGCTGGTCATGGCGTTGAGGAAGGCCCAGTCGGACACGGCGTCCGAGCCGTCCTTCATGCCCTCGGTCTCCCGGTTGGGACTGGCCACGGAGCCGCTGTCCAGATGGTCGCGGCCAATGACGATGGGAGCCTTGACCTTCCCGGTGCGCACCAGTTCGTTGAATTTCAGCCCAGCGAGATGGCGTTCGCCGGCGCCGATCCAGCAGATGCGCGCGGGCAGGCCCTGGAAGGCGATCTTCTCCTGGGCGGCCTTGATCCAGCGGATCATGCCTTCGTTCTCGGGGAACAGCTCCATCATGGCGGCGTCGGTGACGGCGATGTCTTCGGGATCGCCGCTGAGGGCGGCCCAGCGGAAGGGGCCGATGCCCTTGCAGAAGAGCGGGCGGATGAAGGCGGGCACGAAGCCCGGGAACGCGAAGGCGTTCTCGAGACCCGCGCGCTGGGCCTGGGCGCGAATGTTGTTGCCGTAGTCGAAGGTGACGGCACCGCGGCGCTGGAACTCGATCATGGCCTCGACGTGGGTGCGCATGGAGGCAAGGGCCTGCTCCAGGTAGACATGGGGCTCCGCATTACGAAGAGTGGCAGCCTGGCTCAGGGAGAGGCCCGCCGGGATGTAGCCGTTGTACTCGTCGTGGGCGCTGGTCTGGTCCGTGACGAGGTGGGGCTGTATGCCGCGCTTCAGGATCTCGGGCAGCACCTCGGCGGCATTGCCCAGCAGGCCGATGCTGCGGGGTTCCTTCGCATCCACGTACTGCTGGACCAGAGCCAGGGCCGTATCGAGGTTGTCCGTCCACTCGTCCAGGTAGCGGGTATCCAGGCGCTTCTGGATGCGGGTGCGGTCCACTTCCACACACAGGGCCACGCCGCCGTTCATGGTGACGGCCATGGGTTGCGCACCGCCCATGCCGCCGAGCCCGGCGGTGAGGGTCCAGGTGCCGGCGAGGGTGCCGTGGAAGTGCTGGCGGGCGGCCTCGGCGAAGGTCTCGTAGGTGCCCTGGACGATGCCCTGACTGCCGATGTAGATCCAGCTGCCCGCGGTCATCTGGCCGTACATCATCAGGCCCTTCTGATCGAGTTCCCGGAAGTGCTCCCAGGTGGCCCACTTCGGCACCAGGTTGGAGTTGGCGATGAGGACGCGGGGGGCCTCGGGATGCGTGCGCACCACACCCACGGCCTTGCCGCTCTGGATCAGCAGGGTCTCGTCGTCGTTCAGGTGCTTCAGTTCCTTCACGATGGCGTGGAAGCAATCCCAGTTCCGGGCCGCCTTGCCCAGGCCGCCATAGACCACCAAGTCCTCCGGCCGCTCGGCCACCTCGGGATCGAGGTTGTTCATGAGCATCCGCAGGGCCGCCTCCTGCACCCAGCCTTTGC
Source organism: Acidobacteriota bacterium (assembly GCA_021794095.1). Lineage (GTDB taxonomy): Bacteria > Acidobacteriota > Holophagae > Holophagales > Holophagaceae > Geothrix. The sequence continues at coordinate 7,986 of JAJYRN010000014.1, forward strand.
AATGCAGATGGGTGCCGCGAGGCGCAGTGATGACAGGGGCGTCGGTGGTCGTGGTCATGGCGGACTCCCGTGAAGCCCCCCAGTTTCCCACGGGCTGGAAGGGACGGGCATCAAGACTCAGCGCCGCTCGATCACGTCGCCGGCCTCGTACCGGACCTTCGGCAGGCGGGCGTACTTGTCCTCGGGGGAACGGTAGCCGGCAGGGCAGGCGGCCAGGGTGTGGTAGCCGCTGCCTTTCAGGCCCAGGATCTCGTCATACTTGGCGGGTTCGAGGCCTTCCATGGGGCAGGTGTCAATGCCCAGCAGGGCGGCGCAGGCCATGAACTGGCCCAGGGCGATGTAAACCTGGCGGGCAGCCCACTCGGCGATGACCGCATGGCGGGGGCCCTTCACCAGGTCGCCCAGCATGTAGCCCTTGTAGCCGGCCAGGCTTTCGGGAAGGACCTCGCGTACCTCGGCGGTGCGGGTGATGAAGCGATCCAGATCGCCTTCCGTGATGTCCTCCTTGGCCAGGAACACGACGAGGTGGCTGCAATCCTCGATCTGGGACTGGTTCCAGGAAACTGGGCGGAGCTTGGCCTTCAGGGCGGGATCCGTGACCACGATGAACTTCCACGGCTGGAGGCCGTAGCTGGAGGGCGTCAGCACGAGGGCCTGCTCCAGCGCAGACCACTGGTCCGCAGGGATCCGGCGGGCGGGATCAAACAGCTTGGTGGCGTAGCGCCAGTGCAGGGCATCAAGAAGAGAAGGGGCTGCGAGGGGATTCACGGAGACCTCGTTGAAAGGGTTAGAAGGTCAGAGGGCCTGCTGGATGAAGGCTTCGAGCTCAGTCCGGGACAGCGCGCCGATGACCTTGTCCAGGGGCTTGCCGTTCTTCATGAGCAGCAGGGTGGGCATGCTGAGAATGTCGTAGGCTTCGGATGTCTTCGGATTGTCGTCCACGTTCACACGGTAGAAGGCCACCTGGCCCTTGAAGGCCTCCGCGGCCTGGTCCACCCGCGGGGAGACTTCGCGGCAGGGGGCGCACCAGGGGGCCCAGAAATCCACCAGGGACACACCCGTGGCCACGGCTCCCTCGAAGGTGGCATCGGAAAGGGAAAGGACGAGATCAGACATGGGTGGAGCCTCCGGAACAAAACAGATTCCCAGGTTAGCCGCGGCCGGTCGCATTCCTGTCATGGAAGGGAAAATCGGTCTCAGGCGCCTTGGATCCACCGCCGGGTGGAGATGGCGACCCGCTGCCCCAGTACTTCGGCGCTCAGACGGTCGGCCTCGTTGGGCTCCACTTCCGGGGCGACCTGGCCCGCCTGGGCCATGACGCCGGAGAAGCTGCCGAGGCGGTTGATGCCCTGCTCGTTGTAGGGCATCTCGGCGTTTCCCACCCAGATCATGCCGTGCTGCATGGCGAAGATCATGAGGCTCTGGAGGGTGTTCAGCTTGTCGCCGCTGGGGCTGCCGCTGATGGTAAAGCCGGCGGCGAGCTTGTCCTTCCACCTCTGCTCAAGCCAGGCCTTGGAACTCGCATCCATGAACAGCTTGAAGGGGCCGCTCACGTTGCCCATGTAGGTGGGGCTGCCGAAGATGATGGCGTCGGAGGCCTCCAGTTCGGCCCAGCGGCCTTCGACCTCCTCTACGGGAACCAGACGCACCTCCGTGCCGGCGACCCGCTCCGCCCCGGCCTTGACCCGCTCTGCCATCACCCTGGTGTGGCCATAGCCGCTGTGGAACACGATGGTGGTCTTCGCCATGTCAACGCTCCTCCACGAGCTTGCGAACTCGCAGGCTGTGGCACAATGGTTGGACGCCTACGAACGAAAAGAAAGTAGGCACCATTTTGGAAGGTAGGCACCCCATGGTTCGCAAGGCCTGTTCCCTGCATCCCAATGTGCTCAGCGCCCAATGCCCCACCCGCCAGGTGCTGGACCTCATCGCCGACAAGTGGACCACCCTGGTGATCTACCTGCTGGCGCGCGGCCGCCAGCGCTACGGCGATCTGCACCGGCAGATCGGCGGCATCAGCCAGAAGATGCTCACCCAGACCCTGCGGAAGTTGGAACGGGATGGCCTGGTGCATCGCCACGTCTATCCCGAGGTGCCCCCCCGCACCGAGTACGAGCTGACAGTCCTCGGCCACACCCTCATCGAGCCCATGGGCGCCCTCTGCGCCTGGGCTGAAGGGCATCTGGGCGAGCTGGAACAGGCCCGGAAACGCTACGACCACCTGCAGAAGAAAGCGGCTCTCACGGCCTGACAGGCACGAGGTATCCCGGCTAGGCCGGGGCACCACGTCAGAGAAGATCCTCGGGGCGGTCGAGATCCAGGACGCCCTCCGGGAAGGGCAGGGCGGTGGTCTGCTCCCGGAGGAGGATGGCCTTGGCGCCCCGGTCGCCCTGGAGGGTGCGCAGGTCCGGGAACAGACGGTGGGGGAAGATGGCTGGAATGCCCAGCGTGCCGGCGTAGGCGCAGGCGGCGGGCCGCTCGGGATCGCGGCCGAACAGCTCCAGCAGCCGGCGCAGCAGGGCCGCATCCACCGCCGGCTGGTCCACGGTGAGCAGGAGCACCGCCTCGGTGCCGGTGGGCAGGGCCGTCAGGCCGGTGCGGATGGAACTCGCCATGCCTTCCGCCGCATCCGGGTTGGGCACGGCGTGAACCTCGAGGCCATCCAGCCCTGGATCCCAGTCGCCCACCACGGCCAGCACGGGCCTGCAGCCCGTATCCAAGGCGATGCGGGAAGTGCGCCGCAGCAGGGTTTCACCCGCCAGGGACAGCAACGCCTTGGGGCCGCCCATGCGGCGGCCCGCTCCGGCGGCAAGAATGATGGCTGCTGTTTTCATGGGGCCAGCACGGGCAGGTCCAGCTCCCGGAGGGGCGCTGCCCGTCGTCCCGCCAGCGTTGCCTGGATTTCCGCCAGGATGGCCAGGGCGATGCCCTCCGGATCCGTGGCGCCCAGATCCAGGCCCACGGGCGCATGGAGGCGGGAGTCGGCGCGCAGCCCTTCCGCGGCCAGCTCCGCCAGAAGCTTCGCGCTGCGGCGGCGGCTGCCCATGAGGCCAAGGTAGCCCGCTGGCGAAGGAAGCAGCAGGCGCAGGGCTTCCAGATCCTTGGCGTAGTGGTGTGTCATCAGCACCACCGCACAGCGGGCATCAAGGGGCAGCGAGGGCAGCAACGCGGCGGGATGGCCGGACCGGACGGCATCGGCTTCGGGAAACCGCTCTGGGCGGGCGAACGCTGGCCGATGATCCAGCAGACCCACGATCCAGCCCAGCTCCTTGGCCATGCGCACCAGGGGCCGGCTGTCGTCTCCGGCGCCAACGATCCAGAGGGCGAGGGGAGCCGGGAAATCTTCGACGCAGGCCTCCGGCGGGCCGGGCGCTTCCGGGCCCGGGTACCTCGGAATGCTGCGCCTTCCGAGGTTTTCCGGCGACAGGTCGGTACGGAGCCGCAGGGGCGTCCGGCTGGCCCAGGCCTGCTCGACCCATTGCATCCATTCGGGAAAACCGGTGAGTGGCTCCAGGAGGAGGTCGAGCACCCCCTCGCAGCCGCTGCCACTGCCCCAGACCAGGTCCATCTCGCCGCGCAGATCATAGCGGATGCGGCGTGGACGTCCCTCGGCCAGAACCTCCCGCGCCCGGGCCTGGAGATCCCCTTCCAGGCAGCCTCCGCTGAGCGACCCGCGAAGGAGGCCCTCGCGCCCCAGGAGCAGGCGGGCGCCGGGCCTCCGGTAGCTGGAGCCCTCCGTGGCCAGGAGGGTCGCCAGAACGAAGGGCCCGGGGCCGCGGCGGACGATCCCGAGGATGTCCTGGAGTTCCTTGGTCATGGTCAGGCGAGGTCTGCGGACAGGATGGGCAGCCGCCGGAGGCGCTTCCCGGTGGCGGCGAACACCGCATTCAGCACGGCCGGGAGACACACGGGCACCGGGGGTTCACCCATGCCGGAGGGCGCTTCCAGGCTGGCGATGGTGTGGACCTCGACCTGGGGCATGTCAGGGCTTCGCAACACGGGGAAGGTGTCGAAGTTCTCCTGCACGGTGCGGCCCTTCTCGAAGGTGATCTGGGAGAAGAGGGCGGAGACGCCCCAGGCGACGCCGCCTTCCACCTGGCCCGCGAGGCCCTCGGGATTCAGGACGATGCCGCAATCCACGGCCGCCACGACCTTGTGGACCCGGAGCTGGCCCTTCTTGACTGAGACCTCGGCGACCTCGGCCATGTAGGTGCGCCGGTCGTAGGCGTGGCAGGCGAGTCCCAGGCCATGGCCCGCCGGCAGCTTGCGGCCCCAGCCCGCTTTTTCCGCCGCCAGCTCGAGCACTCGGCGCAGCCGGGCGATGTCCACCTCCTCGCCCCCCAGCTTCACGCGGCCCCGCCGCCCGAGCAGTTCCAGGCGCAGGGCGAGGGGATCCTTCCCCGTGGCATGGGCCACCTCATCCAGGAAACACTCCCGGGCGAAGACATTGGGCACGATCTCGATGGCCCGCCACCAGCCGAGGGGCACCGGGACTTGCACTTCGGCGAAGGCGATGTCGAGGGCCGGGATGTCGTAGGGGATATCCCAGGCGCCGTTGGCCTCGGTTTCAGCCTGGCCCGGGGACTTCTGCCCCTCCAGCCAGGAGCGCAGCACCGCGCCGCCCGCGATGTGGTGGGACCAGGCGGCGATCCGCCCGTGGCCATCCAGGCCGGCCTTGAGGTGGTGCAGGGTCGCCGGATGGAACTGGTCGTGGCGGATGTCGTCGGTGCGGTCCCAGACCACCTGGATGGGGCCGGGGCCCGCGGCCTTGGCCACCTGGGCGGCTTCCGTGCTGAAATCGGTGCCCGAGCGCCGCCCGAAGCCGCCGCCCAGGAGGGTGACATGCACGGCCATCCGCCCCGGTTCCAGGCCGGCGGCAGCGGCGGCCCGCACCTGGGCCGTGTTGGGATTCTGGGTGCCCAGCCAGAGGGTCGCGCCATCGGAGCGGACTTGGGCCGTCGCATTCATGGGTTCCATCGGGGTGTGGGATTGGAACGGGAAGGCGTACTCGGCCTCCAGCACCCGTGCTGCGGCTGCCAGGGCGGGCGCCGCGGCCCCGACCTTCCGGGCGGGATCGGCGGGGCCCTGGAGGGCGCTGCGCATCTGGTTTTCCAGATCCTGCGAGTTGAAGGCGGCATTCGGCCCTTCGTCCCAGCGGACGGTGGCGGCGAGGGCTTCGCGGCCCTGGAATGCGGGCCAGGTGCCCTCCGCGATCACCGCAAGGCCCGTGGGCACCTGCACCACCGCCCGTACGCCCCGGACGGCCAGGGCCTTGGAGGCATCCCAGGCCTTCGGGGTTCCCCCCACGACCGGGCAGCGAAGCACGGCGGCGAACCGTTGGCCGGGGCGGCGCACATCCAATCCAAACAAGGGTTTCCCCACGACGATCTTCGGGCCATCGAGGCGGCGGGTGGGGCGGCCGAGGATGCGGAAGGCTTTGGGCGCCTTGAGGCGCGGGGTCTTCGGCACGGGCTGGTGCGCGGCCGCCTCTGCAAGTTCGCCGTAGCTTGCCTTCCGTCCGCCGGGGCCGAAGACGGTGCCCTTCTCGGTGTGGCACTGGTCTGGGGCCACGCCCCAGGACTGGGCTGCCGCCGCCACCAGCATCTCGCGGGCGGCGGCGCCGGCTTTCCGCAGGATCATCCAGGTGGTGCTCACGCTGGTGCTGCCGCCGGTGCCCAGGTGCTGGAACTCCGGGCCAGGCATGGCCTGACGCAGTTCCACCCGCGACCAGTCCAGATCCAGCTCTTCGGCGAGCACCATCGGCAGGGCCGTGCGCACGCCCTGGCCCATCTCGGATTTCGGAACGGTGAGGAGGGCACTGCCATCGGGGCGGATGGCGAGATAGGCGTTGGGGTGGAACACCGGCTCGGCCGGGGCGCCGGGCCGCGCCTTCCCCTGGAGCCGCAGGCCGAGCACTAACCCCGCGCTGGCACTCCCAGCGATCTTGAGGAACTCGCGCCGGCTGGTCATCGGGCGCCTCCCTTCGCGGCCCTGTGGATGGCTTTGCGGATTCGGGGGTAGGACCCGCAGCGGCAGATGTGCTCCCCGATGACGGCGTCAATCTGGGTGTCCGTGGGGTGGGGATGGTCCGCCAGCAGCGCGGTGGCGCTCATGATCATGCCCGGCTGGCAGTAGCCGCACTGGGCCACGTCCTCCTCGATCCAGGCCCGCTGGACCGGGTGGAGGCCATGTGGGGCGAGTCCCTCGATGGTGACGATGGCCGTTCCCGCGGCCTCTTGAAGCGAAACCTGACAGGCGCGGACGGCCTTATCGCCTTGATGGACCGTGCAGGATCCGCACAGGCCAATGCCGCAGCCGAATTTGGTGCCGGTGAGCCCCAGATTGTCCCGCAGGATCCAGAGCAGGGGCGTTTCGGGATCCGCGTCCACGGATCGCCGGCGGCCGTTCACGGTGAGCTGGAAGGCAGGCATGGCAGCTCCTTCTGGTGGGCATCGCGTGAAGCGGGTACACCCTACCCCCCGAGGGTGGGCTCCGCAACGGGGGGTTGTGGCACGGCTCTCGCTCCCGAGACTCCGTCTGTCGGGAGTCTGTCGTGAGACGTCGCATCTGGTTGGGCCTGGCCATGGTGGCCGCGCTGGGCTTGTCGGCCCAGCAGGCTTCGCCGCCCGCGCTTCCCCCCAGCCCGGCGGAGAAGGCACTCCAGAGGCCCTACAGCCTCGACGACGGAAAACCGACGCAGGGTCAGCAGACAGACGCTGGCCCCTCAGCCCTGCGGGCCTTTGGATCGCTGGTGTTGGTCCTGGGGCTGGTGAGCCTCAGTCTCTGGGCGCTGAAGAAGTACGGCCGGGGGCGGCTGCCCGGCAGCGGGCACGGCAAGCTGAAGGTGGAAGAAACGCTGGCCCTGGGCGACCGGCGCTTCGTGTCCATCCTGGAGGCCGAGGGAGAGCGGTTCCTCATTGCCCTCTCACCCCAGGGCATCGCCCTTCTCGCCCGCCTGGATGGCCTTGAACAGGCCAACGGAGCAGGGGGCTTCGAGCAGACCCTGGCGCAGCAGGGGGATCTGGGCCGGCCGATGCCTGTGAAAGAAATGGAAGCCCTCCTCAAACAGTCCGGGGGTGGCCAGTGAACCGGGTGCTTCGCTGGCTTCCTGTCGTTCTGCTGCTGCTGGCGGGCCTCAGCCTCCATGCCCAGCAGGCGGCACCGCTGCCCTCGGTGACGGTGGATTTCGGCAAGACCCCCACGGGGCCGGCCCTCAGCTCCAGCCTCCAGGCGGTGCTGCTCCTGACCGTCCTCAGTCTGGCGCCCACCATTCTCATGACGGCGACGAGCTTCACCCGCATCGTGGTGGTGATGCACTTCCTGCGTCAGGGGCTCGGCCTCCAGACAACCCCCTCGAATCAGGTGCTCATCAGCCTGTCGCTGGTGCTCACCTTTTTCATCATGGCGCCCACGGCGCGCGAGATCAACGCGACGGTCCTTCAGCCCCTCCAGCACAACCAGCTCACGGTGGACCAGGCCTTGGACCGCACCGCGGCACCCCTGAAAGTTTTCATGCTGCGCTACACCCGGAAGAAGGATCTGGCCCTCTTCCTGGGCATCGCCAAGGCGCCGGCACCGAAGACGCGGGCCGATGTGCCCATGGAATGCCTGCTCCCGGCCTTCATGATCAGCGAGCTGAAGACCGCCTTCGAGATCGGTTTCATGATCTTCCTGCCCTTCCTGGTGGTGGACATGGTGGTGGCCAGCATCCTGCTGAGCATGGGCATGATGATGCTGCCCCCGGTGGTGATCTCCCTGCCGTTCAAGGTGCTGCTCTTTGTGCTCGTGGACGGGTGGTACCTCATCGTCGGTTCGCTGGTGCGGGGGTACACGGGATGACACGCCTGGCCCTGGAGGCGTCATGAACGAGCTGATCATCGCCCAGATCGGCAAGGATGCCCTTCGGACCGCCCTGCTGGTGGCGGCGCCGGCCCTATTGGTTTCCCTGGTGGTGGGATTGGCCATTTCCATCTTCCAGGTGGTGACCAGCCTCCAGGATCAGACCATCGCCTTCGTGCCGAAGATTGTGGCGGTGATGATCGTCGTGGCGCTGGCATTCCCCTGGATGACCCACATCCTGGTGCAGTTCACGACCCACATGTTCACCGACTTCAACACGGTCGTCCGCCAGCTGCCCTGATGACCCCCACCCTGTCGAATCCCGCTATTTGGGCCTTCACGGCGCACACAGCGGTACTCTGGGTGCTGGTCCTGACGCGGATCACCGGGCTGCTGGCGGCGCTCCCCCTGCTGGGCGCGGACAACCTGCCCGTCCAGCTGCGCGCCGCCTTCGCGGCTTTGCTGGCCCTCATCCTGGTGCCCGTGGTGCCAGCGCCAGCGGACATACCCGCAGGCGTTCCGGCCCTGCTGGCCACCATGGGAGGTGAACTGGCCATCGGGCTGATCCTGGGCACGGTGGTGGCCTGGATCATCGAGGCGGTGGCCTTCGCCGGGGCGCTCATGGACATGCAGATGGGCTTCTCGTTCGTGCAATTCCTCGATCCCTCCACCTCCCAGAACACCTCCGTATCCGGTTCCTTCCTGGTACAGGCAGCTTCCGTGCTGATCTTCGTGACCGGCCTCCACCGGGAGATGATCCTGGCCCTGGTGGACAGCTACCGTGTGGCCCCCATCGGTCAGGGGGTGCCTTTGCAGGCCATGGGGCTCATCGTCCTGCTGGGCCAGCTGCTGATGAAGGGTTTCCAGCTCGCATTTCCCGTGCTGGCTGTGCTTTTCCTCATAGATCTGGTGCTCGGCATCTCCGGCAAGTTCATGCCGCAGCTCCAACTGCTGCAGCTGAGCTTTCCGCTGAAAATCGCCCTTGGCCTTGTGATCCTGGGGCTCATGCTGCGGCAGTTGGAACCCTGGCTGGTGCCCCTGTTCGAGCGGGCGCCCCGGATCGCCCTGCGGCTGCTGGGATAGCCCATGGCGAACGAACCCGATCGCACCGAGAAGGCGACCCCCAAACGCCGGCAGAAATCCAGGGATGAAGGCTCCGTCGCCCGCAGCGTGGATTTCGACGCCTCTCTGCTCCTTTGGGGCAACCTGTTCCTGTTCCTGGGGCTGGGCAGTGCCACCGTCACCCTGCTCGCCCAGCAGGTGGCACTTTTTTTGGGGCGGGCGCTTCCGGGGGCCTTGGCCGAGGGGAACCAGGTCAATCTCCTCTGGGACGTGATGCGGATCCTCGCACGGGTCGTACTCCCGTTCCTGGGGCTGAACCTGCTGGTGGCCCTCGCCGGTGGCTTTGCCCAGCGGGGCGTCCATTTCAGCGCGAAACCCCTTCAGCTCAAGTTCGAGAAACTCAATCCGGCCCAGGGGTTCAAGCGCCTCTTCTCAAGCCGGGCGCTGGTGGAACTCCTGAAAAGCGTCATCAAGTTCCTGCTCCTGGCCTGGGTGGCGTATGCCGTGCTGGCCTCACGGGTGCCCCTCCTCCTCGGTACGCTGAGGCTCCCCCTCGGGCAGGCGCTCGATCTGTTCCAGGAGACGCTGTTCATCCTCTACCGGAATGTGATGATCGCCATGTTCCTCCTGGCGCTGGCGGATTTCGCCTGGCAACGCCACAGCTGGGAGAAGGGCATCCGGATGACCAAGCAGGAGGTCAAGGATGAGGCGAAGGATGCCGAGGGCAGCCCTGAGGTGAAGCGCCAGCAGAGATCCATCATGATGGCCGCCGCCCGGAAACGCATGCTGGCCCAGGTTCCGAAAGCCACGGTGGTGGTCACGAACCCGACCCACGTGGCCGTGGCGCTGCGCTACGACGAGAAGACATCCGCCCCGGTGTGCGTGGCGAAGGGGCTGGATCACCTGGCCCTGAAGATCCGGGAACGGGCCCGCGAGGCGGGCATCCCCATGCTGGAGCGGCCCGAGCTGGCCCGGGCCCTCTACCGCTCCGTGGCCGTGGACAAGCCCATTCCGCGGGAGCTGTACCAGGCGGTGGCTCAGGTGCTGGCCTTCGTCTACCGCCTCCGGGGGGCCGCATGATCCGGCGGGATCTCCAGGCAGCGGACTGGGAAGCCGAGGAGTATGGTCAAAGTCTCCTGAGGTTCCCTTGACCCGGCCGATCGTTCCGCCCCAGATGCCATCCCCCAGCCTGCTGCTGGTGGACGACGATCCCATGCCTCGGGAGACCCTCTCCACCCTGTTGCAGGGCGAAGGCTTTATCGTCACCACAGCGGCCACGGGAGAGGCTGCGGAAAAGATCCTCAAGGCGGCCCAGCCCCCCTTTGACCTGGTCATCACCGATCTGGTGATGCCCGGGAAATCGGGCATGGACGTGCTGAAGACAGCCCTCAAGGCCAACCCCAGCTGCACGGTGCTGGTGCTGACCGGGTTCGGCAGCGTGCGCGAGGCGACGGAGGCCATGGAACTCGGCGCCTTCGACTTCGTGACCAAGCCGATGCAGATTGACCAATTCCGGAACACCCTGCGCCGGCTCATGGAACGCCGGGCGCTCACCCACGAACGGGACGAACTTCGCGCCCGGGTCCAGGAACTGGCGGAGCGCGCTGAGCGGCTTGAGACCACTTTGGGGCGCATGGAGATCCTGGCCAACCAGATCGCCGCACCCGGCATGGCCCCCCAGAAAGATCCGCTGGCGGATCTGGAGCGGATGGCTGCCCTCCGCGCCAAGGGATCGCTCTCCGAGGAGGAGTTCGAGCAGGCCAAGCGGACCATCCTTGGCCGGTGGCTGGCGTGAGGAGGGCCGTGCCTTTGGTGGGGCTCGTGGCGCTCGTCGCGGCCCCGGCCCGGGCGCACCAGGATCCCCCGATTCCGGCCCAGGGCCGGTTGACGGATGCCCAGGCGGCTGAACTGGCCCGAAGCGTCCTGAGCGCCCGGGATCCGGCCTTCATCCGCGCGGTGCTGGTCCGGCTGAGGGTTCACGCCTTCCGTTCTCGCATGGCTCCGGAACGGGAGGTGGTCCTGTACGCCGAGGGCATGCTGGAGGACCGCCTGGGCAACCTCGCGGAGGCCGTCTATCCCCTGCGCCAGCTCGAGCAGTTGTGGCCGCAGTCGCCCTACACGGCCGAAGCCCAGGTGGTCCTGGCCGAGGATGCGGTGGACCAGAAACACTTCCCCGAGGCCGAGCGGCGCCTGCACCTGGCCCTGGCCGCGGACATCCCCTCCGAGCAGAAACGCCGGGCCCAGGAACTCCTGCTCTGGAGCCTCGTCCAGCAGGGACGCCCGCTGGAGGGGCTGCCGATCGTGAAGGGGCTCCTGCCGCTCCAGGGAGATGCCAAGCCCTCGGAACGTGGCCTCGCGGCCATGGTTGAGGTGCTTTGCGCCGCGGGAGAGCAGACGCAGGCGAATGCTGCGCGGCAGTCCTTCGCGCGCCAGTTCCCAGCCAGCCCGCTCCTGCCGCGGGTGGAACTCGCCTATGCCCGGATGCTCGGCCAGCGGGGCATGGCCGAAGCGGCAGCCGGGGCGCTGCGGAGGCTGATCCAGGATCATCCCCGGACCACCGAAGCGGATGAAGCCCGGCTGGCCCTGGCGGACCTGCTCACCAATGGGAAGCTGCCGGAAGGCAAGGATCTGCCGACCGCCCAGTCCCTCCTGGACGCGATCCGCAAAGGGGGCCGCGGACTGACCAAGGGGCTGGCGCAACGGGTGGAGCTCCGTCTGCGGGTTGACCAGGGCCGCTGGGGAGAGGCGCTCACCCTCGTGGATGGCCTCGATCCCGTCATCGCGCAGGATCCGGAGATCCATGCCCTGTGGCTCACCGCCTGGCGCCATTGGGTGGATGAGCGGCTGGCCAAGGGGGCGGCCGGGGACTTGATCGGGCGCCTGAAACCCGGGGCGTTCCGGGCCCTGGAACCGAAAGAGCGGCTGGGCGTCGTGCAGCTCCTCGCCTCCCAGGGGCTTCTCAGCACGCTCCCTGCCCTGTTGCCGGAGGCGCCGTTCCGGGAGCGCCTGGCCCTGCGTCAGGCGGCCCTCGCCAAGGCCGATCCTGAGGGGCAGCCGGAGGCCGTGCTGCGGCTGCTGCCCGCCCGGGGCGGAGCCGCCTGGGAGGCCTTGTTCCGCGCCCGCGCCCTGGTCGCGCTGGCCCGTTGGCCCCAGGTGCGCGCCGCGCTTTCGGGGCTGCCACCCGGCGCCGAGCGGATCCGCCTGGTGACGGCCTTTCTCCAGCGCCCGCTCGACCCACATGAAACCCCCGCCCAGCGCCTGAAAGAGGCGGAAGGCTGGCTCAGCCACGCGCCGGAAAAGGGGCCCGCGCGGGAGCCTCTGGCCATTCTGGTGGGCGATCTGCGGTTCCAGGCCGGTGATGCCAAGGGTGCGTTGGCGCTCTATCCCATCCAGCCCGATGATCCCGCCCAGCGCGGCTGGGTGGCGCTCATGCGGGCCCAGGCTCTGCTGAAGCTGGGGCAGATGGACGCGGCCCGGGCGCTGATCCGTAATGCCCGTGATGAGCAGGGCTTCCGGGTGCAGCGCGATGCCCTGGCGAAGGCCCTGGGCGCCTATTGATATCAACGGGGGGACCGCCTGCTCGCCTGCGGCGCGCGATGTCCCCCCCCGTGCACCCCCACGCGGTGTCCCGGCCAAGCCGGGACACCGCGTCTGTCATCAACGAGGGGGGACCGCCTGCTTGCCTGCGGCTCGCGATGTCCCCCCTCGTGCACCCCCACGCGGTATCCCGGCGAAGCCGGGACACCGCGTCTGTCATCAACGAGGGGGGACCGCCTGCTCGCCTGCGGCTCGCGATGTCCCCCCTCGTGCACCCCCACGCGGTATCCCGGCGAAGCCGGGACACCGCGTCTGTCATCAACGAGGGGGGACCGCCTGCTTGCCTGCGGCTCGCGATGTCCCCCCTCGTGCACCCCCGTCTGATGGCTCGAGTGGCGCTAAGATCGCTCCCCGGGGGTTCCCATGCGCCGTCTCCTTCTCTGCCTTCTGTCCGTTGCGTCGCTGGCCTTGGCAGCCGGGCCGAAACCGCGGGTGAAACTGACCACGAACATGGGCGTGATTGTCCTGGAACTGGAGCCGGAGGCGGCTCCCCGGACGGTGGAGAACTTCCTGAACTACGTCCGGAAGGGCCAGTACAAGGGCACCATCTTCCACCGCGTCATTCCCGGGTTCGTCATCCAGGGCGGCGGCTACGTGGACTACCTGGGCAAGAAACAGACCGGGGCGCCCATTCCGAACGAGGCCGACCGTGCGGCCGCAGCCGGCTGGAAGAACCGCCGCGGCACCGTGGCCATGGCTCGCCTGGGCTATCCCGACAGCGCCACGGCCGAGTTCTACATCAACCTGGTGAACAACCCCGAGCTGGATTTCAAGAACAAGAAGAGCAGCGCGGGCTGGGGCTACTGTGTCTTCGGGAGGGTGATCCAGGGCATGGACGTGGTGGAGCGCATCGGCCATGTGAAGACCGGCCACCCGCGCAGCGATTTCCCCAACCTGCCCGTCAAGCCCGTCATCATCCAGGATGCGGTGGTGCTGTAGCCTGGGCGATGATGTCCGTCGGCGCGTCCAGCTTCATGAGACTGCGCCGCAGGCGGGCGGCGTAGCGATCGAAGGGCACGGGCCCGGACTGGAACTGGGCCCGGTCCCAATCCAGAAGCAGGATGCCCTCGGGCTGGATCAGCACATTGGTGGCATTGAGATCGGGCGCCCAGAGTCCCCAGGTGCAGAGCGCGTGGATGGCCTCGCGGAGTGCGGGCACCGCCTGAGCGCTCTGGTCCCAATGACGCGGCCAGGGACCGGCCTCCGTGAAGCGCGAAATGTAGATGCCTTCGGCGCCCCAGGCCCGTTCCCGCCAGGCATAGCCAATCGGTTCCACGGTGGGGAATCCGGCTAGCCAGAGGGCGCGGTGCACGGCGAATTCGGCTGCGAAGCGGACCGGTGAAAGATAGATGCGCGCATTGACATGCCGCAGCAGTCCGCCGCGCCGGTAGGGGCGGAGCACGAAGGAACCGGCCCGCAGGATGCCACCGCGTCCGAAGGCGCTGTTCAGAGGCGCAGCCGGGCCGTCCGGGCGCGCATCCCCCAGCAGGCAGAGGCGCCAGCCATCCCCCAGGCCGGGCAGGCTGCTGCGGTTCCGGCAGGCGAGGCGAGGCAGCGCGGGGCGCGGGGCATAGGGCCACGTGGCGGGCAGGGCGGGAAAGGCGGGGGCGGAGGTCATGGCGTGCCTCCAGCTTGAACGAGGGCGCGGGGGAACGCAAAGACCTCCTCGGGGTCCTCCGGTGCTGCCCCGGAAATTCAGCAGGAGGGGAGGGGCTTGAGCGAAAAGGGCTTCGATCCCCTTTCCGCCGCGCTTCCCACAGCGGATGTGGAAAACGGAGGAGTTGTAAAGCTGCACAGACTCGGTTTCTTCACTATCCTGGGAGCGTGAGCAGGCAGGCCCAATCTTCCGGGAAACCGCCAGCCGTGCTGGCGCGGGAAGCCCGCCTGACGGAGGTTCTCGAGGCCATGGCCGCGGCCGTGCCGAGCCGAGAGCCTGCGCTGTTGAGGGCCTTTCGCGAGGCGCTGACCCAGCGCCAAGTGTTCCAGGCGGCCGCCCTTGTTCCGGACCTGGAACGGGCGGCCATGCTCGAAGATGCCTACGCCATCCTGCGGGAGGCGCGCCGGGAACTCACGGACTCTGAGGAGATCCGCGCACTGACCGGAACCCTCGCGCCCCTCGCCACGCAGGCGCGCGCTCGGCGGGAGGCTCTGGGGCAGCTGGATGCGCGCAGAACCTCCATCCGCTTCGCCTATGCCAAGCGCCCGCCGGTCCTCGATTTCGAAAGCGGCGATCTTCATCGCATCTTTCTTGCCGCCCTGCGATTGGAGGGTCTCCTGCTGGCGCTGGACCTCAGCCAGCATCCGCGCCCGCTGCTGCAGTTGGGTCCGCCACTGCCCGCGGGCGTTGGCGGCGAGGTGGAGTGGGGCGAAGCGGTCTTCCGCCTGTCGCCCGGGGACGCTGGACCCCTGCTGGCGCGTCTGGTGCTCCGCCTCCCGGAAGGCCTCGTTCTCCACCACTGGGAGGAACAGCCCGCCTATGCCACCGCCGTGGCGGAACTTGCGGATTCCGCCGAGTGGACATGGCGCTGCCCTCCAGAGGGGCTGGAGGCCGCGCGTTCGAGGGTGCTGGCGTTCCTGGCTGCCGACTGCTTCCCCTGGGACCGTTCCGGCAAGGTGGGCGGCCAGAAGCAGGAGAAGTCGGTGGATCTCCGTCCCCTGGTCACGGCGATGGACTGGGAGGATGCTTGCCTCCGCATCACGACGCCCATGCAGGCCTTCGGCGCCACCAATCCGCTGAAAGCGCTGGGTGCCATCCTCGGCCTCGCCCCCGAGGCGATCCACGGGCTAGTCCGCTCGCGCCTCCAGCTCCGCGCGGATCCGCGCCTCGCCCAGGGCGAACGCTTCGAGCCCAAGCTGCGCAATCTGTACGAGGACGCCGTGATGCTGTCCGGTGGCTCCAACATCACGATCATCGAGGATGAGGATGACGAGCCGATGCGGCTAGGCTGACCCCGCATCCTTGCTGATGGAGAGCAGGAGCCCCATGCAGATCAGGCTGGTGATGAGGCTGTTGGGGCCGAAGGAGATGAAGGGCAGGGGAATGCCCTTGTTCGGCGCCAGGGACAGCACCACGCTGATGTTCATCAGCGCCTGCACCACCAGCAGCAGCACGAAGCCCATGGCGCAAAGCTTGAGATAGGGATCCCCCACGCGCCGCGCAATGCGGTAGCCGCGCCAGAGAATGCCGATGAAGAGGGCCAGCACCGCCACGGTGCCGATGAGTCCGGCTTCCTCGGCGATCACGGCGTAGATGAAATCCGTGTGCGCCTCGGGCAGGAAGAAGAGCTTCTGCTTCCCGGCGCCCAGGCCCACGCCCAGGAGGCCGCCATTGCCAACGGCCACGAGGCTCTGGAGGGCCTGGTGTCCCTTGCCGAGCGGATCGGCCTCGGGATTCAGGAAGCTCGTGATGCGGGCCATCCGGTACGGCGACAGCACCACGAAGGCGGTGCCGAGGGCGCCCAGGACCGGCAAGGCCACGGCGAAGATCCACTTGGGGGCGCCTCCGAGGAACACCACCATGAGCACGACGAACACGATGAGGAACGTGGTGCCGAAATCCGGTTCGCGCAGGATGAGCGCCAGGGGCACCACGAGGATGCCGAACAGGCCCATCAGCTTCGGCAGAGAATCCTGGCGCCGGGCCCAGGCCTCGCGATGGCGCACCATCCAGCCGGCGGTAAGGAGCACCGAGACGGGCTTGAAGAGTTCCGATGGCTGGATGCTCATGGGGCCGAAGCGCAGCCACCGGTGCGCACCATTGATGCGCGGGCCCAGGAACAGGACCGCAGCCAGCAGCGAGAGCATCACCAGGTAGGTCACCTGGAGTGGCCGGGGATGGTCCTGGAGCGGGGCCAGTTCCACCTGTGACAGGACGAGCATGAGGCCCAAGCCGATGACACCTGCTACGAGCTGGCGCACGAGAAAGGTCGTGGCGGCGGCGTGGTGCTCGGAGGCCCGGATGGCCGAGGCGGAGTAGATCCACACCATGCCGATCGCCATCAGCACCAGCGCCATCAGCGCCAGCAGGCGGTCCACCGGGCGCCGGACATCGGGCGTCATGCCAGGTCCAGATCCCGCCGGGCCGCGGCTTCCAGTTCCGCCAGGGCCTGGTTCACCCAGTCCGTCTCGCGCGCCTCCACCATGAGGCGGAGCTTGGGTTCCGTGCCGGACCAGCGCACCACTTGGCGCACGCCGTGGCCCCAGCGGGTTTCCACGGCCCGCATGGCGTCGCTCAGGGCGGCACAGGCTCCGACCTCCTTGCGGGCATGGGCCTTCACGTTCACCAGCCGCTGGGGCCAGGGCTGGAAGGTCCACTCCCACCGCGTGGCTTCGGGCCGGTGGAGCAGGGCACGCAGGATGGCGAGGGCCGTAGCGAGGCCGTCGCCACTGGGGCCCACGCGTTTCTGGATGACGTGGCCGGAGGCCTCCGCCGCCAGATCCCAGCCGCGCTTCCCCATCTCCCGGAGGAGGAATTTGTCCCCGACCGCCGTGCGGACGAAGGCGACCCCTGAGGCATCGAGCGCCTGTTCCAGCCCGCCATTGCTCATGAGGGTGCCCACCACGCCGGCAGGCGGATCCCCGGAGGCCAGGCGATCCTGGACCAGGAGCCACAGCATCTGGTCGCCATCCACTTCCCGCCCCTGGCTGTCCACCAGCAGGCAGCGGTCCCCATCGCCATCGAAGGCCACGCCCAGGTGCGCGCCGCGGGCCAGGACTTCGGCCTTGAGGGTCGCGAGGTGGGTGGAACCCACACCCACATTGATGCGCGCCCCATCCGGGGGCACTCCGATCCAGTGGAGGCGGCCGCCCCGGAAGAGGGACCTCGCGGCTTCGGCGGTGGCGCCATGGGCGCAATCCAGGACGAGCCCGAAATCCTCCGGCAAGGTGATGCCACCAAGGTGGGCGAGGTAGGGCTGGAGATCGAGCCGCTCGGGCTGGCGTGGGGCCTGGATAGGTGCGGGCAGGGCCTCGAAGGCGGCCTCGATGGCGCGTTCCTGGTCCTCCTCCAGTTTCTCGCCATGTTCGTTGAAGCCCTTGAGGCCGTTATCCTCCGGCGGGTTGTGGCTGGCGGAGATCATCAGGCCCCAGGTCTTGGCGCCTTCCAAGGTCAGGCGTTCGACGGTCCAGGCCACAGCGGGCGTGGGGGCCAGGCCCAACTGAGCCACCTCGAGATGCGAGCCCACTCCGGCGATGAAGGCCTCCGCCAAGGGGACAGAGCTGATTCGCGGATCCCAGCCCACCACCAGTCGTTCGACGCCCGCTTCCCGTGCGACCTGGGCCCAGGCCGCACCCCAGCGGACCGCCTCGTCGAGGGTGAGGGGAGGGCGCAAGGCCACGCCGCGAATGCCGTCTGTGCCGAAGTAGCGAAGTGTCATGGCTCCAGATTACCCGATGACATGGGTCCGGAAGATGCGGCAGCCCCAGGATGCGGCCTCGGCGTGGGCCGCCACTGTCAGAGCATCCCGCTCTAGCGGGGGCAGGGCGGGATTCCCCGACCGCCAGGCGAGAAAGCGCTTGCGGGAAACGCCAAGGCAGATGCGGTCCGCCGGCCATCCGAGGCGTTCCGGCAAGGTGGGCAGGGCTTCCCAAAGGGCGAGATCCTCCGCGAAGGTCGTCCCGAAGCCGAAGCCAGGA
The DNA here is from genome assembly GCA_021794095.1 of Acidobacteriota bacterium. GTDB lineage: Bacteria > Acidobacteriota > Holophagae > Holophagales > Holophagaceae > Geothrix. The sequence continues at coordinate 26,118 of JAJYRN010000014.1, forward strand.
TCCAAGAGGATGCGGCCGGGCTGGATGCCTGCGGCCTGCAGGCGGTCCCGCGTCGCGATCAATTCGCCGATGGCGCGGTCGGCCGTCGCGGCGCCTCCATCGCCATAGGGGGGCATGAGGAATCCCTGGCCCACCTGGCGGCTCCGCATGGCGATGAGTCCGCACGCGGTGGTCTGGGCCAGATCGCGCATGGCGGGATCCGCAAAGCCGGTCACATCGTTGAGCACCGAGACGCCTGCGTCCAGGGCGCGGGCGGCCACGGCGGCGTGGCGCGTGTCCACGCTCAGGGGCAGGCGCGGGTGCTCCCGGCGCAGGTGCGCGAGGACGGGCGCGAGGCGGGCCCACTCTTCCCCAGGATTGAGTGGAGCCGCGCCCGGGCGGGTGCTTTCCGCGCCCAGGTCCAGCATCCCGGCGCCCGCTGCGGCCAGCTCGGCTGCGTGGGCGAGGGCCGCGCCCGGATCGAGGAACCGGCCGCCATCACTGAACGAATCCGGGGTGATGTTCAGGATGCCCAAGAAAAGGGGCCCCCGTTGCAGAAGGGGGCCCCAATCGAACGGTGGCGTCACGGTCAGGCCGGCCGGTAGGCCGGATTCATCGCGGTCTCGGCGGGCGGCAGTTCCCCAGTGGTGGCGGGGGCCGTGGGAGGGGCGATGTTCTTGGGGGGCGGCAGGGTGCCACCCTTCATGAGGATCTCGATGTCATGGCCATCCAGGGTTTCCCGCACCAGCAGGGCTTCCGCGATGGTCACCAGCTGATCGCGGTGAGTCTCGATGGCCTCCTTCGCCTTGCGGTAGTTCCGCATGACGAATTCCTGAACCTCGACATCAATGAGGCGGGCCGTGTCTTCGGAAATCTCCCGATGCTGGGCGAAGTCGCGGCCGATGAAGACCTCGTGCTGGCCGCCGCCGAAGTTCAGCGGGCCCAGCTTGTCGCTCATGCCGAACTCCGTGACCATCGAGCGGGCCATCTCGGTGGCCTGCTGGATGTCGTTGGCGGCGCCCGTGCTCAGCTGGTTGAAGAAGATCTCCTCGGCGATGCGGCCGCCCATGGCGATGGCGATGCGGCTTTCCATGTAGTCCCGGGTGGTGTTGAAGCGATCGGTCAGCGGGAGCTGCCAGGTGACACCCAGGGCGCGGCCCCGGGGGATGATGGTCACCTTGTGCATGGGGTCGCTGTGGGGCATCACGACGGCCACGACGGTGTGACCGGCTTCGTGGTAGGCGGTGATGCGCTTGTCCGCTTCGGTCATCACCATGGAGCGGCGCTCAGCGCCCATGTACACCTTGTCCTTGGCGTGCTCGAAATCATCCATCTCGACCCATTTCTTGCTGCCGCGGGCGGCGGTGAGGGCCGCTTCGTTGCAGAGGTTGGCGAGGTCCGCGCCGGCGAAGCCGGGGGTTCCGCGGGCGATGATGTCCAGGTCCACGTCGGGGCTGAGGGGAATCTTGTCGGTGGTATGGACCTTCAGGATCTCGAAGCGGCCCTTCACGTCAGGGCGGTCCACCACCACGCGGCGGTCGAAGCGGCCCGGACGCAGCAGGGCGGGATCCAGCACATCGGGTCGGTTCGTGGCGGCGATGAGGATGACGCCCTCGTTGCCTTCGAAGCCGTCCATCTCGACCAGCAGCTGGTTGAGGGTCTGCTCGCGCTCATCGTGACCGCCGCCGAGGCCCGCGCCGCGATGCCGGCCCACGGCGTCAATCTCGTCAATGAACACGATGCACGGGGCGCTCTTCTTGGCCTGCTCAAACAGGTCGCGGACCCGGCTGGCGCCCACGCCCACGAACATCTCCACAAAGTCGGAACCCGAGATGGAGAAGAACTGCACCTTGGCCTCGCCCGCGATGGCCCGGGCCAGCAGGGTCTTGCCGGTCCCCGGAGGGCCCATCAGCAGCACGCCCTTGGGGATCTTGCCGCCCAGCTTCACGAACTTGGCGGGATCCTTCAGGAATTCCACGATCTCCTTCAGCTCCTCCTTGGCCTCATCGCACCCAGCCACATCGGCGAAGGTGATGCGCTTCTGGGTGCTGGAGAGCCCCTTGGCCCGGGCCTTCCCGAAGCTGAGGGCCTTGTTGCCGCCCATCTGCGCCTGGCGCATGAACACGAACCAGAGCAGCACGAACACCAGCATCGGTCCCCAGAACATCAGCACATAGGCGAAGTTGTTCTCGCTGGGCTTGGCGGCCTTGAATTCATCCAGCTGGCCCTCCGTCTTCCAGCTCAGGATCACCTTGCCAAGATCCTGCATGGGCGGGGCCACGGTGCGGAAACCGTCAATGGGCTGGCCGGTCTTGGGATCCTTGAGGGGGGTCTTGTAGGTGCCCTCGAGGTCGAGGCCAGTCAGGGTCACGGTCTTGTACTTGCCGGCGGTGCCCTCGGTGTAGAACGTCGAGAAGGGGATCTCGATCTGGTGGCTGTTCTGTGGGATCTGGCGGAACGCCAGCACGAGCAGGACGATGATCGCCAGCCAGACCAGCACACTCTTCATCATGGAATTCAAAAGTCACTCCTTGGGGACAGACCCCACTGGTCCACCAGTGTACCCCGGCCCGGCCAGGGGGTCGCCTTGCCTTAGATGCAGGAACGGGTTCCCAGGTTCAGGACTTACGCAGAAGTTCCCCCATGTCAGGGGTCTCCGGGTGCGCATGTGGCCCGAGAGCCAGGGCGCGAGGCCCCGCAACAGGGATGCTTCCAGCGGACGGCCAAGTTCCCGGAAGGCGGCTTCGAGGGTCCAGCGGAGTTCCAGCTCCGGCCAGGCCCCGGCCGCGAAAACCACCCCGTCCTCCTTGATCCACCAGCGGGTGCCGCGCCAGGAGGCCACCAGCTGGTGGGCCAGGGCCTGGGCTTCCTCGGCCTGGCGGTGGGTTTCGAAGAGATGCCGGTCCAGGTCCGGCGCCTCGCGGCGGATCTCCTCCAGGAGCGTCCGCCAGCGGTTGCGGGCGGTGAAGGGCTCGGCGTTGGTGGGATCTTCCCGCCAGGGCACCCCGCGCTGCCGGAGGTAGTCCCGGAGTTCACCCCGCCGGCACTCCACCAGCGGGGACCACCGCACACCCTGGCGTGGCGCCAGGGGCCGGAGGCTGCCCAGGCCCCCGCCCCGGGCGAGGCGGATGAGCACGGTCTCGGTGTGGTCGTCGAGGGTGTGCCCCGTGGCCACGGCCCCGGCGCCGGTGCCCGCGGCCTCCTGGCGCAACCAGTCCCAGCGCAGTTCCCGGGCGGCCATCTCCACGCCGATGCCCCGGTCTGCGGCATGGGCCTTCACGCCGAGGCTGGCCTCCGCCAGGTCCAGATCAAGCCCGCGGCAGAGCTGGCGCACGAACTCCGCGTCCGCCTCGGCATCGGGCCGGAGGCCATGGTCCGCATGGGCCACTGTCAGCTCCAGTCCCAGGCTCTTCCGCAGGGCCCAGAGCAACACCAGCAGCGCCACCGAATCCCCGCCCCCCGAGCAGGCCACCAGCACCCGGCCCGACACGCCGTCGCCCCGGCGCTGGATCTGCGCGAAAAGGTCGGATTCGAAGCGCTTCATGTCACCAAGGTAGTCGAGGGCACGGATCTTGAACATGCCGGGCGAAGAACCAGGGCTTGACGGCCCGTCTTGCCGGACGACACGCTGGGGCATTCCTCGTTCCATCACCGAAGGAGTTCTACGTGGCCCCTGCCTCCAGGAGACCGAAGGGACGCCCTGGCCGTCTCGCGCGGAGCCTGAGCCTGCTGCTTGTCCTGGCTACGGTCCTGCCTCTGCGGGCCCAGGAGGGGGGCTGGGCCACCTTCCTGGAGGCCTGGCGAAAAGCCAGGCATGGGGCCGTGAATTTGCTGGCGCCTCAATCCTGGCTGACCCTGGACCGCCGCGTCGCCGACGGGGAGATGCTCCGCCTCACGACGACCGGGGATGTCTGGATCGAGCCGCTGGACGATCCGGCCCTCGACCGGCTTCGCAAGGCCCGGGACTGGTCCGGCGCCTCCCACTGGCTCCTCCTGGACCGGAATGGCCAGATCCTGGACGAGGGGACAAGCCCGCCCACGGGCACAGTCCTCCGGGATGCTCTGCTCGCCGAAGGGATTCAGCCCACCTGGGAATCCCTGGACCGCTTCCTCCGGCTTTATCCGGATCACGGAACGGCGCTTTCCTTGCGGCTGAATCTGGCGACCCGGATGGCCCGGATCCGCTTCCGTGCCCTGGAAAGGCAGGGGGGCGCCGATGGGCTGAAGCTGTTGCCCGGCAGCCGCTGGCCGCGGCTGTCTCCCGCCCGGATCCTGGATCCCGTCAAGGCCGCTGGATGGGACCGGGAGGTCGCCGACACCCTGAATCGCCTGGCCCAGCTTCCGGATGCCTGGCGTCTGGGGAGTGATAGCTGGTTCCGGTTCTGGCTGAATGCTTACGGTTCCGCCGCTGGACCGGATCTCCAGCCGGGACTCTCGAAGCTCCGGGATTCCCTGGCGGAGGCCTGGCAGCGGTTCCCGGATTCGGGAAGCGCGGACGCCCTCCCTGGTCAGGGGCCAATGCTGGTCGGGAACCTGGGCGAGCTGTGGCTGGCCTGCAGCCGTGCGCTCCTAGGGGACACGCAGGAGGTACCCGACCTGCCATCCTGCACACCCGTTCCTGGGCGGACCTGGCCCTCGGCAGGGATGGTACGAGACCTCGCCTTCCAGGGATCCACCTTTCTCGACTGGAACCATCTGCTCACGACCCTCGACCGGATCCCGGTCGCTCCCCCTACTGTGGATTCCGGGAGGAAGGCCTGGGAGGAATGGCGGGAGATCCAGGGAACCCTCGCCTTCTGGAGACTGATGGCCCTCTCCGAATTGCAGCGATGGCCTGATGCGATCGGCGTGCTCCAGGACATGCGTCGGGGGGCCGGTTCCGGGTGGGATGGCCTCCGGGCCAGCCTGCGGAGCCTCTACGGGAAGTCCGCCCAAGGCCCGGGAAAGCCTGCCCCGGTCGAAGTGCCTCCCGCGCCCCAGGGGTTCCTGGCGGTACTCGACCTTCCCGCCCTCCCCGACACGCCATTGCCGCCCCCACGGCCTTCCCTCCGGTTCCTCGTCTGGGGGGCGCCGGCCTGGATGGCCCGATGGCCGGCCCTCCGGGTCACTGGGGATCTGGCAACCTTCGGCCCCGGGGAATGGAAAGAGGAGGCTCCGAACGCCGCCGATACCGCACGGATGCGCGCCGCGGGATTTCCTGCCACGGGGTGGGCCGTGTTCCGGGGCCCGGCCGACCTTCTGGCCCGGGGCGATTCGGCCCCGGACCCGGCCCGGCTTGACCTTCAACTCAGGGCGGTGGCCCCCTCCCGCATCGAGGTGCTCGATGCCTTCCTTGTTCAGCATCCGGATAACCTCGATGCCCACCGGGAGCGGTATGACCTCGCCCGGGCCCGCATGCCCCTGGCTGCCCTCGAGGGGCGGATGCAGGAGGATGCGGCGGCGGCCTGGCTGCCGCTGGATTTCGCCCCCGAGGCCCCCTGGATCTCGGACCTGGAAGGCTGGCGCGCCCGGGCGGGGAAAGTCATCCCGCCGCTGCGCGCAGCGCTCGAACGCTGGCCCGACAATGCCTACCTCTGGCGGGCCTGGGTGTCCTGGTCAGCCTTCCTGCCGCGTCCTCCATCGGTGCTCGGCCTCGCCACGGATATCCCCGTCTTCGGATCCCGCGCGGTCTGGGCGGCCGGACTACCCGCCCAGGTCCATCGGGCGATCGCGCGGGAATGCCGACAGACCCGGCACTTCCAGGACATGGCCGACTGGTTCCAGGGCGCCTGGGCCGAGGTGCAGTCCAGAGATTGGAAGTACCGTCCCGATCGGGCGTCCATGGACCAGGAGACGGCGATCTACGAGGGCTACCGCGAAGCTCTCCAGGGCCTTGGGAGGGGCTCGGAGCGGACCGCGCTGGAACACGCCTGGTCCGTCCACGAGGCCGGGTATCCCAAAGCTGCGACGCGCTGACGATCAGGCCGGACTCTCCAGTGCCGTCAGAAGCCGCAGCAGAGCCGGGGGCACGGGCTTCTCGCACCAGAGCGCCTCGGCCCAGTCGCACATCCGGAGCGAGCCCCAGTGCATGGCCCGGCCGAGAACGCCCCGGCGGAAGGCAGGATGTGCGATGCGGGTGGGCGGCTGGTCGGGATCCTGGTTGAACTGGCTGCCGAAGGCGTCGAAGGCGGCCATGCGGCGCTCCCACACGGCGCTCACATCCACCAGGAGGTCCGGCGCGCCTGGCTGCTCGCCGCCCACCCAGGCCAGGGCCTCGGGCCGCCAGGGCTCGCCCGGACAGGGGTAGTTCCGCAGCCCCGCATAGTAGGCCGCCTCGCGGCCCAGCCGGTGGGCGCGGCGGTGATCCGGGTGCCGATCTTCGGGCGCGGGCAGGATGAGCACCTTCGGCCGCAGGCGTCGGAACTCGGCCATGAGCCGCACCCGGAAGGCTTCATCCTCCGTGAAGCGGCCATCGGGGAAGTCCAGGACGATCCGCTGGACGCCCAGAATCTGGGCCGCTTCCTGGGCCTCGGCGCGGCGGGTTTCCGGCGTGCCCCGGGTGCCCAGGTCGCCCGCGGTGAGATCCAGGATGGCGGCCGCGAGCCCCCGGTCCGCCGCCAGGGCGAGGATGCCGCCCACATGGACCTCCGCGTCATCGGGATGGGCGCCGAGCACCAGCAGGTCGAGTCCGCCCCTCATGAGGCCTCCACGAGAATGAGTTCCGTCCGGCCGTCCATGCGGTCGAGGATGCGGTCCAACAGCGTCTCGTCCCGCAGCCATTCGAGGCCCGGCACCACACGCTCCTGGGGGCGCCCGAAGGGGAAGAGGCGCTGGCGCAGGGCCTCCGGGTCGCCGCCCAGGGTTCGCGCCGCGGCCTCCCGGTGAAGGCGGCGGTCCAACCGGGCGAGCCGTTGCCAGGTGCGGTCCACTTCCGCCGCGAAACGGGCTCGCAGGGGTTCTGGCCAGGCCGGGTCGGCGGCCGGGCGGCCCAGGGCGGCACTGGGCAGCACCCCGGGCCAGGAGGCGAGACCGGCCCAGTCGCCCTGCTGGAGCCGGGAAAGCTGATCCGCCTCCAGCCGCAGCCCCCGAGGCAGGACGACCACGCTGGGGCGGGGCAGAATGCGCGGCACGGGCAGCGCCACCCGCTCCCACAGGGGTTCGCAGAGGCGCCAGTAGGCCCGTTCGGCGGGGCCCAGCACAACGGCGGCGACGGGCAGCAGGAGGGACTGCATGAGGGGCCGCAGCGCCGCGCCGGGGCTCAACCAATGGCCGTGGGGCAGCGGTTCACCAGGCTCCAGGCGCCGCCGCAGGCCCGTGACGGGATGGAGGCTGAACCAGGCGGCCTGGGTGCGGGGGTCCAGGGGCAGGGGAAGGCCTCCAGCTTCCAGGCACAGGGCCTGGCGCACCAAATCCGCCTCCAGGTTCAGGGCCCGCCAGCGCGCCAGGGTGTCCTGGATGCCCTCGCGCACGGCCGGAGCCGTAGGGGAGAAGGGCCGCAGGCCCCGGTGCCAGAGGGGCTCGCCCAGGGCCAGGGCATGGCCGCCCAGGGTAGGCACGGCTGGAGCCGGGCAGGGCCCCCACAGGGCCTCGGCCTCGGTCTGGTGGGTGGCGGTCCAGGGCAGCCAGCCCGTGGCGGTCCCCTCCGGCGCATCGAAGCGGAAGCGGTGGCGGACGGCGCGGCCTTCACGCCAGCCGGATACCGAGGCCACCTCGGCCCGGTCATGATCTTCGTCCGCCAGCCAGTACACGGCCTCGGCGCCCGTGCGGCGGGCTTCAGCCAGGGCGGCCAGGGCCTTGGCCACGGAGAGGGCTGGCGTCCATCCGGCGCCGATCTGCTGGCCGGTGGCCACCACCGGCTTTGGCGCGCCCGCTCCGCTGGATGCGTTTCCCCCCACGACCATGGGCCCAGCCTAACCGGACTTCGTGCGATCCTCGACCCCATGGCCTTCGAGGATCTCCAGCCCTGGCTGCCGCCCACCGAGCCAGATCTGGTCCGGCTGGCCTGGGAGGCCGCGGATGCGGCGGGCGTGGCCGAACTGCGGACCTGGCCCGAAGTCCGCAAGGGTGGCATCGGTTTTGGCAGCCTGCCGGCCTTCCTCGCCTGGCGCGGCACCCTGGAGGGGCGCTGCCACCTGGTGCTGCTTCAGGCCCGGGAAATTGGAGCCCTGGTGCCGGGTGCCCGGCGGCCCGATCTGCCGGAAGGCTGGCTCGACACCCTGGATCTGATCTCGCTGGCACGGCCCCTGGCGCGGCATCCGGACTTTCCGGGGGGGGCGTCGGTGCACGTGGTGCATCTGCCCGGCGGGAACCGGGCGCGGGTCCGCACCTGGGGCGACGCAGCACCCAGCCTTGCGGCCGAAGTGCTGCGGCGGCTCAGTGGCCTCGAAGGCTGGCGCTTCGCCTGACTCCTTCCCCCTACTTCCCGCGGTTGCTGGAGCGCATGTGCGCGGCGCCCCCGCTCTTGCCCTGGGGCTTGGTGGAGGCCTTCACGGCCGGCATGGGCTGGGGCTTGGCCTTGGGCTTGGCGGCCGAGGCATCGGAGGCCTGCCTGTCCGTGGCCTGGAGGCTCTTGAGGAGATCGGCGGGGACGAGGGGCTTGGTCATGGTGGGACTCCTGGCCCCATTGTAGGCCCGGTAAGGGTCAGAGGCTTGCCCAGTCCGTCTTCTTAGCCCGGGCATGGCCATAGTCCGTCTCGATCTGGGCCAATTGCAGGCGGCCGGAGGCGTCGTCATTCACGGCCTGCCAGCGGGTGTACCAGTCGAGCACCCACAGGCCGCTTTCGCGGGTGCCGTTGCCGCTCCAGCCGTTGCCGCCGAAGGGCATGTGGGCCTCGGCGCCGGTGGTGCTGTTGTTGATGCTCGCCATGCCCGCCTTGATCTCGCGCTTGAACCGTTCGATCCAGTGCCGGTTCTCGGTGTAGATGCTGCTGGAGAGGCCATAGGGGGTGCCATTGGCGCAGGCCAGGGCCTCGTCGAAATCCTTGACGGTGGTGAGGTTCACGGTGGGCCCGAACACCTCGTTCTGGAACAGCCACATGTCCCGCGTGACGCCGTCCCACACACAGGGCTGCATGTAGAGGCCGTGCTCGATGGGGCCCTTCACGCGGTCGTCGCGGTTTGTTTCGGTCCACTGCTCGCCGCCGCACAGGAGCTTCGCGCCGTCCTTGCGGCCCATCTCCCAGTGTTCGCGGAAGCCCTCGGCGAAGCGGGCGTTGATCATGGGGCCGTAGGTCACCTCCGGATCGGTCATGGGGTTGCCGATTTCCATCGCCTCGACTCCCGCCATGAATTTCTGCTTGAACGCCTCAGCGCAGGCCTCGTGGAGGATGAGGTTTGCCAGGCTGGTGCAGCGCTGGCCGGCGGTGCCGAAGGCGGCCCACAGGGCGCCCTTCACCGCCAGGTCCAGATCCGCATCGGGCATCACCACCATGGGGTTCTTTCCGCCCAGTTCCAGGCTCGGGATGATCAGGTTCCGGCCGCAGGCTTCGCCGATCATGCGGCCCACGGCGGTGGACCCGGTGAAGCTGAACTTCTGGTAGTAGCCCTTGTCAATGCCCGCCAGGAAGTGCTTGCCGCAGCCCGCGCGGCCCCGGCCGTTCACGGTGTTCACTACGCCGGGGGGCAGGCCCGCGTCCATCAGGGCCCGCAGGAACAGGTAGGCGATGGCCGGCGCGTCGTCGCTGGGCTTCCACACCACGGTGTTGCCGCAGAGGATGGCGGGAATGATCTTCCAGCTGGGCACGGCCAGGGGGAAGTTGTTGGCGGCCAGGATGCCGCAGACGCCCACGGGGCGACGGTAGGTGGTGAGCGACTTGTGGGGCAGTTCCGAAGGCACGGTCTGGCCGTAGAGTCGGCGCCCTTCCGACGCGAAGTAGGTGCAGGTGTCAATGGCCTCCTGGACCTCGCCCAGGGCCTCACGGGGGGTCTTGCCGATCTCGCGGGTGATGATGCGGGCGAGCCGTTCTTTCTGCTCGGTGAGGATCTGGCCGGTGCGCTGGATCACGGCGCCCCGCACGGGCGCGGGGGTGGCAGACCAGGATGCGAAGGCTTCCGCGGCAGCTTTCGCGGCCCGGGCCACATCCTTCTCGCCGCTGTCCGGGAAGACGCCCACCAGGTCGCGCCGGTCCACGGCCGAACGCGACTCGATCATGGACAGATCGCCCTCGACTTCCCGGCCATGGATGATGTTGAAGCCGATGATGGATTTCCCCGCGCTCGCGGCAGCGGGCGAATTCGGTTTGAGGTACATGAGGGCTCCAGGCGGGAGGTTCCAGGATAGCCCGGCCCTGGAAAGGAAGGGCAATCGAGCGGTTAGGATGGAGGTTCTGCCGGAGTCCAGGTGTTCGACAACCTATCCCTGCCCACCATCCTCGTCAGCTACGTGGCCCTGCTATTCAGCTTGAGCGTCCACGAAGCCTCCCATGCCGCCGCCGCCTACGTGCTGGAGGACGACACCGCCGCCAGCCTGGGCCGCATGACCATCAATCCCCTGGCGCACATTGATCTGCTGGGCACGGTGCTCTTCCCTTTGCTGGGGCTGGCCACGGGCTTCCCCTTCATCGGCTGGGCCAAGCCGGTCCCCGTGGATCCCCGGAAGCTCACCCGCCGCTTCACCCAGCGGGTGGGCTACGCCCTGGTGGCGAGCGCGGGCCCGGCCTCCAACCTGCTCCAGGCCATCCTCTTCCTGGGCCTGTTGCTCGGGCTGGTGAAGGCCGTCGCGCCCATGGGCCTCTCCTACCGACTCTTTGTTTTCACCATGAACGCCTGGAAGGTGGAGAGCCTCCAGACCCTTCAGCTCGGCGCGGGCGTCACGCTGACCCTCGCGCTCTTGAGCCGACTGGTGATCATCAACCTCGGCCTGGCTCTCTTCAACCTGTTGCCCCTGGGCCCCCTGGATGGCGCGGGCATCCTGCGCGGCTTCCTGCCCTGGCGCTGGCTTCCGAAATTCGACCGCATCCAGCCCTGGATGGGTCCGATCCTCATCGTGACGGCCCTGACCGGCCTCCTGGGCTATGTCCTCGGGCCCGTCTTCGGCCTGCTGTTCTACGGCATCGAGGCCGTGGCCCGCCTCGTTCTCCACGCCTGATTCCCGTCTTTCCCGGAGTTCCCATGCACCGCATCCTGTCCGGCATTCAGCCCTCGGGCTCCCTGCACATCGGCCATCTGGTCGGGGCCCTGGACAACTTCACGCTCCTGCAGGGCCAGGGCGAGGCCTTCTACATGATCGCGGACTGGCATGCGCTGACGTCGAAGTACGAGAGCGTTGCCGAGATCTGGCCCGCCACGCTGGAGTTGACGGCCACCTACCTGGCGGCGGGCCTGGATCCGGCCCAGAGCACGCTCTTCGTGCAGAGCCTGGTGAAGGAGCATGCGGAACTGCACCTGCTGCTCTCCATGGTGACGCCGCTCTCCTGGCTTGAGCGGGTGCCCACCTACAAGGAGAAGCTGCAGAATGCTGTGGCGGATCTGGGCAGCTACGGCTTCCTCGGCTACCCGCTGCTCCAGACCGCCGACATCATCCTCTACAAGGCCCACAAGGTGCCCGTGGGGGAGGACCAGCTCTTCCACCTGGAACTGGCCCGCGAGGTGGTGCGGCGCTTCCACTTCCTCTACCAGTGCGAGATCTTTCCCGAGCCCGACGCGGTGCTCACCAAGACCCCGAAAGTGCCGGGCCTGGACGGCAAGAAAATGTCCAAGAGCTACGGGAACTGCATCTACCTGCGGGATACCGATGCCGTGATCCTGGAGAAGTGCACGCGCCAGATGGCTTCGGATCCCGCCCGCGTCCGCAAGACCGATCCGGGGAACCCCGACATCTGCCCGGTGATGGACTTCCACAAGCTCTTCAGCGACGAGGCCACGGTGCAGATGGTGGACACCGAGTGCCGACGCGCGGGCATCGGCTGCTTCGACTGCAAAAAGCGCGTCGCCGAGGCCATGACCCGCCGCATCGCGCCCGTGCGGGAGAAGATCGAGGATCATCTCGCCAAGCCCGCCGACCTCGAGAACGTTCTGCGCGACGGCAGCGCCCGCGCCCGTGCCGTGGCCGGTGAAACCATGGCCGATGTGCGGAATGCCATGAAGATGCCTTCCCTCTGAGCACGGCCGCCCAGCCGGCGCTTGCGGCTAGCCTGGTTTCTGTTAAGCTTTGAGCCTTGAGGTCCCTTAGCTCAGTTGGTTAGAGCATCTGACTCTTAATCAGAGGGTCCCCGGTTCGAGCCCGGGAGGGACCACCAGAACAGAAGCCCCGCAGGTCTTCACTCTGCGGGGTTTTTCTTTGTTTCCTCCGAAGATGTTGTTCGGGCCATGACCATACTGTTCCCACATCCCGGCGAGGGACAGGACAACTTGCGGATCCCATCCCGTCCGGCGCGTCCACCCTTTCGGGATGCCCGCGTGGGGTTCGGGTGGTCATTCCTGGGGCGGGAAGCGCCCTTCTGGGCTCTGGAGGTTGGAACCTGATCCTCCTCTCACATCTTCAGCAGCACGGCCCGTCCGGTCTTGGCGAAGCGAGCGTCCAGGGTCAGCAGTCTGGAGCAGCCCCGATCGCGGGTGGCCAGGAACACCAGGTTGTCGGCCAACCGCACCGCCCCGGTCGAGAGGGCCAGGGCTTCCCGGGCCAGGGGGCTCGCTTCCACTTCGACCCCTTCCATGTTGAGCAGGCGTCCCAGGGCCTCATGGACGCGGGCGGCGTCCCACCCAGGCGCGGCCTTCAGCACCCAGGCCAGTTCCACGAACACAAGAAGGGGGACGAAGAGGCCCGCCCCCCGGGCGCCTTCGGTGATGGCCTTCTGGGCGGCGCGGCTCTGCCTGGCATCATCCCCGAGAATGGCGCGGGCCCAGAGGTTGGTATCCAGGGCGATCATCGGCGGGCACCGGCCTGCTTGGCGGCATCCATGTCCTCGAGGCTCATCCGGGGCGTGCCGGGAACGGCAAGGGCCCAGAGATCCTCGGGCCGATACCGCACCGGCTCCATGGCCGCATGTCCGTGGGCGGGATCCAGCTCAAAGCGAACCTGGTCCCCCTCGTGCAAGCCGAGGGCCTCCCGGATGGCCTTGGGAATGGTCAACTGTCCCTTGCTGGTCAAAGTCGCGACGGCGGCGAAGGCCATGGTGTCACCTCTCCTTACCAGTATGAGGTTTCATCCTTACTTGTCCATGTCTGGGAATGGCATTGCCCAGGGGTTCATCATCCCTTGGCGGCCCGGCGGGCTTCGATTGCTGCCACGGCTTCCGCAGAGGCTGTCCACTGTGCGCGCCTCACGCCGGCGGACGCTTCCGTGCGGTTTCCAGGGCTGGCTCGGCCATGCCATTCTAGGGCATGCGTCGCGCCGAACCGGCTGCTCCTGGAACCATCTTTGCCTCAGGATCCACCTGGACCTGCCCCTGGCCGTGCGCGGGCCATTGTCCGACCTGCCAGGCGGAGCGGCTGAAGCATGGCAGGAAGGTGGACGCCAGCCCCTCAAGCGCACCGCCTGTTCCTCGCGTCTCACCGCGAGCCTAGGGTTCTACCCTTTCAACGCCTCGCGGGCGGCGAGGACTTTGGCCAGGGCCTCCTCGGGGGAGGCGCCCAGGGCGGTGAGATGGCCCATCTTCCGGCCGGGGCGGGCCTCGGTCTTGCCGTAGAGGTGCAGCTTCACCTCGCGGTGATCCAGGATCCGCTCCCAGGCGGGTGGCCCGTCCTTCGGCCAGAGGTCGCCCAGAAGGTTGGCCATGGCGGCGGGGCGGAGCAGGGCGGTGTCGCCCAGGGGCAGGCCACAGACGGCGCGCACCTGCTGCTCGAACTGGCTGGTGATGCAGGCATCAATGGTGGCGTGGCCGCTGTTGTGGGGGCGCGGCGCGAGTTCATTCACCAGCAGTTCGCCGCCGGCCTTGAGGAAGAATTCCACGGTGAGCATGCCCACCACGCCCAGGGCCTCGGCGATGGCGATGGCCATGGCCTGGGCCTGCGCGGCCACCGTGGCGGGGATGCGCGCAGGAAACACCGTGGTGTCGAGGATGTGGTGGCGATGGGCGTTTTCGGCCACAGCCCACACGGCGGTCTCCCCTGCCGAAGACCGGGCGCACACCACGCTGCACTCGAGTTCGAAAGGCACCCAGGCCTCCAGGACACCCTGCTGGCCGCCCAGGGCCGCAAAGGCTTCCGGCACCTGGCCAGGCGCAATGAGTTTCTGCTGGCCCTTACCGTCGTAGCCGAAGCTGGCGGTCTTGAGGACGGCGGGGAAGCCCAGGGCCTCCGTGGCAGCGCTCAGATCCGCCTGGGTGTTGATCTCCCGGAAGGGGGTCACCGGAAAGCCATGTTCCGCGAGGAAGCGCTTCTCGCGCAGCCGGTGCTGGACCGTGTGCAGCACCCGGGCCCCGGGGTGCATGGGGCACACCTGGGCCACCGCTTCCAGGGTTTCCGCGGGGATGTTCTCGAATTCCACGGTGACCGCATCCACGCCCCGGGCCAGGGCCTGGGCGGCATAGACGTCGTTGTAGGCGGCGCGGATCTCCAGATCGGCCACCTGGCCAGCGGGGCAGTCATGGCCCGGATCCAGGGCATGCACACGGTAGCCCAGGTTGCGGGCGGCCAGGGTGAACATGCGGCCCAGCTGGCCACCGCCGAGAAGGCCGAGGGCGGATCCGGGACGGATGGGTCGGGACATGGGGGCCTCTATCGAAGCCCCATTGTGGCATCCTCGGAACATGGAACGGGTCCACCTCATCACCCTGTCCGACCGGGCCTCCCGGGGCGAGTATCGGGACGAATCCACGCCGCTGCTCACGGCATGGCTGCGGGGGCAGGGCGTCACATCGGTGACTTCGACCTTGATGCCGGATGATCCCCTGGCCCTGGAGGCGGATCTCCGGCGCCTGGTGGTGGAGGGCGTGCCTTTGGTGCTCACCTGCGGGGGGACAGGGTTCGGCTCCCGGGACACCACGCCGGAGGCCACACGCCGGGTGCTCGAGCGGGAGGCGCCTGGCATCTGTGAACTCATCCGCGCCAAGGGTGGGCATCCGCTCGCCTTCGCCAGCCGCGCCGTCTGCGGCATCGCGGGGAGGACCGTCATCCTGAACCTATCGGGCCGTCCCGCCGCCGCCCTGGAGCAGATCCAACTCGCCTGGCCCCTGCTGCTGCATGGCGTCTCGGTGCTGCGCAAGGAAGGCGCTGCCGGAGGGCCCTGCACATGAAGATCTGGGCCCGCATCAATCACGTGGGTTGGGTGCACCTGTGGCGCCAGCGGGCGGATTTCGAGGCCGCGGAGCCCTCGGTCCATTTCTTCAATGGCCGCTCGGATCCCCGTTGGGCAGAGGTTCCACTGGATGCGGACCAGCGCCGCCGTCTGGCGGCCGGGGAATTGGTGGAACTGGAGGATCCCGGCTACTTGGAGGGCGATGCTGAGGAGGCCTGAGCCGCGGCTTCGAGGCGGTGGTACAGGGCCAGCAGGCTGGTGGTCAGCCAGAGGTTGAGAAGCCCACTGGTGAATCCCAGCACCCAGAAGGCCGGATGCCGCAGGCGCAGCCAGGCATCGGGGCCCAGATCCCGATTCACGGACGGCAGGATGTGCGCCAGGGCGTAGGTGGAGATCATCTGGTAGGCCAGCAGCACCATGGCCATGGCCAGGACGGCCTGCACCACCCGGGGCCAATGCCGGGCCATGGTGGTCTGGCTCCAGCGGAAGGCGTCCATCAGGGAATCCCCCCGGAGCAAAACCCGCAGGGGCGCCCAGCCGAACAGGGTGAGCACGAGGATGCCTGGCAGGATGAAGAGCACCAAGCCTACCCCGGCCAGCAGGCTCAGGAGCATGCGCGCACCGAAGGTTCGCAGCCAGCGGCCATCGAAGGTCTGAACCCAGCCCTCACGCCGGTTCTTGGCTTGGTCCAGCGCCTCGGCATCGAGTTGAGCCTGGAGGCGGGGTAGTAGATACATCTCCATGGGCAACAGACCCACGGCTCCGAAGAGAGGCTGGATGACGGTACTCGAACCCGCCTTGGCGGCCAGTTCCAGCGCGGGCCCCAACTGGCCCAGCAGCATGGCGAGCATCGCCAGCCCGAGGGTGAGGGCCGGGTGGCGCCGCAGGAGCGTGATGCCTTCGCGGAGGCAGCCCAGGTGGGAGGGGGGAACAGAGCGCATCCTCCCAGCCTATCCGGGCTATGATCATCCGCATCATGCGTCCCGAAGCCCCTTGCCTCCTGGTGGCCAGCCCCGCGCTCCTGGACCCCAACTTCCTGCACGCGGTGGTGCTGCTCGTGGAGTTCGACGACGAGGGCGCCCTGGGTGTGGTCCTGAACCGATCGCTGCCCCTCGCCCTGGATCAGATGGCGGAGGAGGGCGGCATGGCCTACCACGGTCCCGCGGAGGCGACCGCCTGGCGGGGCGGCCCCGTGGATCCCCAGCGGGGCATCCTGCTGGTGCAGGGCGGCCTGCCGGAAGCCGACGACACGGTGCTGGACTTCACCCATTTCGTGAGCCACCGCAAGGATCTGCTGGAGGCCCTGCTGGCTGATCCGCAGGCCCGCTACCGCTTGTTCCTGGGGTATGCCGGCTGGGGGGCCGGCCAGCTGGACCTGGAACTTGCCCAGGGCGCCTGGACCGCCCGGCCTCTGGTCTCCGCCTGGCTGCTCCACCCGGATCCCGCCGGTCTCTGGCAGGTGGCCTTGCAGAGCAGCGCGGAAGGCTGAGCCTCCGGATGCGTTCCCTCGTCTGGTTCCGCGGCAAGGATCTCCGTGCGACGGACCATGCCCCGCTGGTGGAGGCCGCGGCCTCGGGCGAGGTGGTGCCGTTGTTTGTCCTGGATCCCTTCTTCTTCGCCCCGGAACGGGCGCGGAAACTCCCGCACCGAATGCAGTTCCTGCTGGAATCCCTGCGGCACCTTGAGGCAGAGGTCGCCCGTCTGGGCTCGCGCCTCCTGATCGTCTCGGGGCGCAGCGTGGAGGTGGTGCCTCGCCTGGCCCTCCAGTGGCGGGTGGACCGTGTGCTGGCCTACCGGTGGAGCGAGCCCTTCGGGCGGGAACGGGACCGCCGGGTGGCCGAGGCTCTGGGTCGGGAGGGCATCCCCTTCCGTCTGTTCGAAGGCGAGACGCTCCTGCCGCCGGGTTCGGTGCAGACGGGGCAGGGCGGCATGTTCCGGGTGTTCACGCCCTTCGCCCGGGCCTGCGCGGCGCAGCTCGGGCCGCAGGCGCCCCTGGCGGTACCGGCGGCCCTGCCGCCCCTGCCTGCGGGCGTGGCCACCCCGGAGGTTCCTCTTCCGTCCCTGGAGGCGCTGGGCCTGGTGCCGAATCCCCGGATCCAGCCCGGCGGCGAACAGCCAGCCCGAATCCGGCTGGCGGCCTTCCTGGAGGACCGGCTGGATCGCTACCACATGGATCGTGACCGCATGGACCGGCCGGGTACTTCACGCCTCAGCGCCGACTTGAAGTTCGGCACCCTCTCCATCCGCCAGGTCTGGCGAGCCGTTTCCGAGCACGGTGGACCGGGGGTGCCCTCGTTTCTGAATGAGCTAGTGTGGCGCGAGTTCAGCCACCATCTGCTCTGGACCTGGCCCGAGCTGCTGGAGCGGCCGTTCCGCCCCGCTTTCGTGGGCTTCCCCTGGCGGGAGGACCCGAACGCTTGGGAAGCCTGGTGTGCGGGGCGCACGGGCTACCCGGTGGTGGACGCCGCCGCACGGCAGCTCTGGGGCGAGGGGTTCGTCCACAACCGGGCCCGCATGGTGGCGGCCAGCTTCCTGGCCAAGCATCTGATGGTGGATTGGCGCCTGGGCGAGGCCCACTACCTGGCCTGGCTCACGGACGGCGACTGGGCGCAGAACAGCGCCGGCTGGCAGTGGAGCGCGGGCTGCGGCTGCGATGCCCAGCCCTGGTTCCGCATGTTCAATCCCGTGGCGCAGGGGCTGACGTTCGATCCCGATGGCGCCTACGTGAAACGCTGGGTGCCGGAGCTGGAGGGCTGCCCCGTGGCGTTCATCCACACGCCATGGAAGGCGCCAAAGCCAGTGCGTGTTCGCCTCGACTATCCCGATCCCATCGTGGATCACGCCTTTGCCCGGGAGCGGTTCCTTGCCACGGCCAAGGTGCACCTGGGGCGCTGAAACAAAAGCGCCCGGCCGGGGCCGGGCGCTTCGCAGGCGTGAGGCTTGTCAGCCGGCAGCGCCGCCGACGGCTTCCGGCCGGTAGGTGAGACTGGCCTTGATGTAGTCACGGTTCATGCGGGCGATGGTCTCGAGGGTGATGCCCTTGGGACAGGCCGCTTCGCACTCGCCGTGGTTGGTGCAGGTGCCGAAAGCCTCGGCATCCATCTGGCCCACCATGTCCCGGACGCGGCTGTAGCGCTCGGGCTGGCCCTGCGGCAGCAGGCCCAGGTGGCTCACCTTGGCGGAGAGGAACAGCATGGCGCTGGCGTTGGGGCAGGCGGCGACGCACGCCCCGCAGCCGATGCAGGCCGCGGCATCCATGGCCAGGTCCGCGTTCAGCTTGGGGATGGGCAGGGCGTTGGCATCCTGAGGCGAGCCCGTGGGCACGCTGACGAAGCCGCCGGCCGCGATGATGCGGTCGAAGGCGCCGCGGTCCACGATGAGATCCTTCAGGACCGGGAAGGGCTTCGCGCGCCAGGGCTCGATGGTGATGGTGTCGCCATCGCTGAAGCTGCGCATGTGGAGCTGGCAGGTGGTGGTGCGCTCCTTGGGCCCATGGGGCCGGCCGTTGATGACCATGCTGCACATGCCGCAGATGCCCTCGCGGCAGTCGTGATCGAAGGCGATGGGATCCTCGCCCTTGTGGATGAGATCCTCGTTCACCACGTCCAGCATTTCGAGAAAGGACATCTCGGTGCTGAT
This sequence comes from Acidobacteriota bacterium, assembly GCA_021794095.1. Classification (GTDB taxonomy): domain Bacteria; phylum Acidobacteriota; class Holophagae; order Holophagales; family Holophagaceae; genus Geothrix. The sequence goes on from JAJYRN010000014.1 coordinate 44,890, forward strand.
GTGCTTGGCCGCGTACTCGACGAAGGTGCCTTCGGATGTGGCGTCCTTCTGGCGCCATACCTGGAGGGTCAGATTCAGATGCTTTTCCATGGTCTGGTCCTCACTTGTAGCTGCGGGTGGCGAGATGGACGTTCTCGAATTTCAGCGACTCGATGTGGCGCTGAGGCGTGTTGCCCTCGCCCTTGTATTCCCAGGCGGCCACATGGCAGAAGTTCTCGTCGTCACGCCGGGCCTCGCCCTCCTCCGTCTGCCACTCCTCACGGAAATGGCCGCCGCAGGACTCGCGGCGCTCGAGGGCGTCCCGGCACATCAGCTCGCCGATCTCGATGAAGTCGGCCACGCGGCCAGCCATCTCGAGGGACTGGTTGAGCTCCTGGCCGGAACCGGGAACGCAAACATCCTTCCAGAACTGCTCCCGGATCTGGGGAATGATCTCCAGGGCCTTCTTGAGGCCGGCCTCGGTGCGGCCCATGCCGCAGTGCTCCCACATGACCTTGCCCAGCTCCCGGTGGAAGTGGGTGGGCGTCTGTTTGCCGCCGATGGAGATCAGGCGTTGGGTGCGCTCGGCCACGGATTGCTCCGCTGCCTTCACGGCCGGATCCTCGGCGGAGATGCGTGTGCCGGGCTTGATGCCGGCCAGGTAGCCCCCGATGGTGTAGGGGATCACGAAGTAGCCGTCGGCCAAGCCCTGCATGAGCGCGGAGGCGCCCAGGCGGTTGGCGCCGTGGTCGGAGAAGTTGGCCTCGCCCAGCACGAAGAGGCCGGGGATGGTGCTCATCAGGTTGTAGTCCACCCACAGGCCGCCCATGGTGTAGTGGCTGGCCGGGAAGATGCGCATGGGCACTTCGTAGGGATTCTCATCCGTGATGCGCTCATACATCTCGAAGAGGTTGCCATACTTCTCTTCGATCTTCTTGGCGCCCAGCCGCTTGATGGCGTCGCTGAAGTCGAGGTACACGCCCAGGCGGGTGGGACCGACCCCGCGGCCCTCGTCGCAGACCTGCTTGGCGGCGCGGCTGGAAACGTCGCGGGGGGCGAGGTTGCCGAAGGACGGGTATTTCCGCTCGAGGTAGTAGTCGCGGTCCTCCTCGGGGATCTGGTTCGCGGGCTTGCCGCAGTCTTCCTTCTTCTTGGGCACCCAGATACGGCCATCGTTGCGCAGCGATTCGGACATGAGCGTCAGCTTGCTCTGGTGGTCGCCGGTGACGGGAATGCAGGTGGGATGGATCTGCGTGTAGCAGGGGTTCGCGAAGGCGGCGCCCTTCTTGTAGGCGCGCCAGACCGCCGTGGCATTGCAGCCCTTGGCGTTGGTGGACAGGTAGAAGACGTTGCCGTAGCCGCCCGTGGCCAGGCAGACCGCGTCAGCCGTGTGGGAGGTGACTTTCCCTGACACCATGTCCCGCACGATGATGCCCTTGGCCACGCCGTCCACCACGATCAGTTCCTGCATCTCGTGGCGGTTGAACATCTTCACCTTGCCGAGCCCGATCTGGCGCTCCAGGGCCTGGTAGGCGCCGAGCAGCAGCTGCTGTCCCGTTTGCCCACGGGCATAGAAGGTGCGGCTCACCTGGGCACCGCCGAAGGAGCGGTTGTCCAGCAGTCCGCCGTACTCGCGGGCGAAGGGCACGCCCTGGGCAACGCACTGGTCAATGATATTCACGCTCACCTGGGCCAGGCGGTAGACGTTGGCCTCGCGGGCGCGGAAGTCGCCGCCCTTCACGGTGTCGTAGAACAGACGGAAGATGCTGTCGCCGTCGTTCTGGTAGTTCTTGGCGGCGTTGATGCCGCCCTGCGCGGCGATGGAGTGGGCGCGGCGGGGGCTGTCCTGGTAGGCGAAGCACTCCACCTCGTAGCCCAGTTCCGCCAGCGTGGCAGCGGCTGCGGCGCCAGCCAGGCCGGAGCCGACGACGAGGATCTTGTACTTCCGCTTGTTGGAGGGGTTGACCAGCTTCAGGTCGAAGCGGTGCTTGTCCCAGCTCTTCTCAATGGGGCCATCGGGGGTTCGTGAAATCAGTTCCATGGTGGCGCTCCAGGAGGATCAGTGGATGATGCCGGTGAGCACGGCGATGGGGTACGAGATGTTGACGCCGACCACCAGCACCGTAAGGCCCGTGGCGAAATTGCGCCGCAGGGCGTTGTACCGGGGGTGAGCCCAGCCGAGGGATTGGGTGAAGCTCCAGACCCCATGCCACATGTGCAGGCCGAGACAGAGCTGGGCGACGATGTAGAAGGCCGCGACCCAGGGCACCTGGAAGCCGGTTACGAAGTTGTGGTAGGCGTTGCCTTTGATGAAGTCCGGATGCACGGTGCCGAGGGTCAGATGCAGCAGGTGGAAGACGATGAAGATGCCGAGGATCACGCCGGTCCAGCGCATGGTGCGCGAAGACCAGGTGGCGGCCTGGTTCTGCTTCTCCCGGTACCCCACGGGACGCGCGGCCTGGTTGGAGAGCGTCAGGCTGAGCGCCGCCCATATGTGCATGAGCACCGCGACGAGCAGCACGGTCCGGAACACCCAGATGCCCATGCCGTGGATCATGGTGTGCAGGAATTCGGCGTAGTGATTCATGGCCTCCGCGCCCATATAGGACGTGAGGTTGCCCAGCATGTGGACGGTGACGAAGCCCCAGAGAACCACACCCGTGAGGGCCATGACGACCTTCCGGCCGACCGAGGAAGCCATGAAGCCGGGACTGCGGTCCCCTGCTCCGGCAATGCTCTGTTCCGCGACGGACATAGATGCGCTCCTTGAAGAAAGACCTCGATTGAAATGTCCTCCGGGCCGAGGGTGCACCGGAGGGAAACCTCACCGCGAGTCCACGTCATCTTTCCAACAGGTCTGGCAGCCACGGCCATACCCGACCCAAGTATCGCCACACGCGCGGCCAAAACCCAAGCCCAAAATCCTCGTGGTGCGAGGCCAGAGCTGGGGAGTGACTGCCGGTGGAAGAGGGCGGCCGGACCCTGTCACAGAGGTTCCAGGATGGCGGGAGGATCCATAAAACAGCTCACGGATGCGCGACCCGATCCTCCCCCATGTTAAACATACACGCATTTCAAGCGATTTGCATGCTGGAGCCTTGCCCCGACTGGAAAAACCGGGCTAGAGTAGCGTCAAAACCCGGGCGGCTTCTCCCCTTGGTCCCTGTGCAGATGCTGGGCCATGGGGCTGCCCCGTGACAGGCAGCTTCTTCATGACCCCTTCCCGCTTCTTCTGGAGGACAACGATGGTGACGATGAAACGCCTTCTCGGTGCGCTCGCACCGGTGCGACTGGCCAGGGCCACGGCGCCGCTGGCTCTTTTCCTGCTGGGAGCACCGGCTTTCGCCGGCGGCGAGGCGGAGCTGAAGATTCCCTCCTTGCGGGAACCGACCCAGACCTTCCTGGGCTTGACAGGCCACAACCTGCTGTTGTTCGGGCTGGTCATCTGCCTGCTCGGCATCGGCTTCGGCCTGGTGCAGTACTCCCGGATCCGTCAGCTTCCCGTCCACCGGTCCATGCTCGAAATCTCGGAGCTGATCTACGAGACCTGCAAGACCTACCTGCTCACGCAGATCAAGTTCATCGCGATCCTCTGGGCTTTCATCGCGGTGATCATCGTCGCCTACTTCAAGTACCTGTCGCAGACGCCCATGTCCTGGCCCCAGGTGATCGTGATCCTGCTCTTCTCGATCATCGGCATCCTGGGTTCCGTGGCCGTGGCCTGGTTCGGCATCCGCATCAACACCTTCGCGAACTCGCGCACGGCCTTTGCCAGCCTCGGAGGGAAGCCCTTCCCGACCATGGCGATCCCCCTGCAGGCGGGCATGTCCATCGGCATGCTGCTCATCTCGGTCGAGCTGGTGCTCATGCTGGCGATCCTGCTCTTCATCCCTGGCAATGCCGCAGGCCCCTGCTTCATCGGCTTCGCCATCGGCGAGTCCCTGGGCGCCGCGGCCCTCCGCATCGCTGGCGGCATCTTCACCAAGATCGCCGACATCGGCTCCGATCTCATGAAGATCGTCTTCAAGATCAAGGAAGACGATGCCCGCAACCCTGGCGTCATTGCCGACTGCACGGGCGACAACGCGGGCGACTCGGTCGGCCCCACGGCGGACGGCTTCGAGACCTACGGCGTCACCGGCGTCGCGCTGATCACCTTCATCCTGCTGGCCATCAACCCCGTGACCGCTGGACCCCAGTACCAGGACATCCAGGTCGCCCTGCTGGTCTGGATCTTCGTCATGCGCGTGGGCATGATCGTGACGGCCGCCGCCTCCTACTGGATCAACGGCCTCTGGGCCAAGGCCAAGTTCGGCAATGCCGCGAAATTCAATTTCGAGCATCCGCTGACGTCGCTCGTCTGGCTGACGTCCATCGTGTCCATCATCATGACCTACGGCCTCTCCTACGTGCTCATCGGGCATCTCGCCAGTGGCATCCTGGGGGGGGGCATGTGGTGGAAGCTCTCGACCATCATCACCTGCGGAACCCTGGCCGGCGCCCTGATCCCGGAACTGGTCAAGGCCTTCACGTCCACCAATTCGGGCCACGTCCGCGAAGTGGTGACGGCCTCGAAGGAAGGCGGCGCTTCCCTCAACATCATCTCCGGCCTGGTGGCGGGCTACTTCTCCGCCTACTGGATGGGCCTCTGCATCGTCGCGCTCATGGGCGCGGCCTACTACGTGTCCAACTTCGGCCTGGGCGCCTTCATGGCGGCTCCCGCCATCTTCGCCTTCGGCCTGGTGGCCTTCGGCTTCCTGGGCATGGGCCCCGTGACCATCGCGGTGGATTCCTACGGCCCGGTGACGGACAACGCCCAGTCGGTCTATGAGCTCTCCACCATCGAGACCATTCCCGGCATCGAGGCCGAGATCCAGCGGGACTTCGGCTTCAAGCCCGACTTCGAGAACGGCAAGATGTACCTCGAAGAGAACGACGGCGCCGGCAACACCTTCAAAGCCACCGCCAAGCCCGTGCTCATCGGCACCGCTGTCGTGGGCGCCACCACCCTGATCTTCTCGATCATCCAGGTGTTGAACGGCAAATTCGGCGTGGACAACGTCTACCGCGGCCTGTCCATCATCAACCCGCTCTTCCTGCTGGGCATCATCACCGGTGGCGCGATCATCTTCTGGTTCTCCGGCGCCGCCTGCCAGGCGGTCGCGACGGGCGCCTACCGCGCGGTCGAGTTCATCAAGCAGAACATCAACCTTGATGAGGGTGCCGAGAGGGCCTCCGTGGAGGACTCCAAGAAGGTGGTGGAGATCTGCACCCAGTACGCTCAGAAGGGCATGTTCAACATCTTCATGGGTGTCTTCTTCTCCACCCTGGCCTTCGCCTGCGTGGACCACTTCTTCTTCATCGGCTACCTGATCTCCATCGCCATCTTCGGCCTCTACCAGGCCATCTTCATGGCGGACGCCGGCGGCGCCTGGGACAACGCGAAGAAGCTCGTGGAGACTGAACTCAAGGCCAAGGGCACGCCCCTCCACGATGCCTGCGTCGTGGGCGACACCGTGGGTGATCCCTTCAAGGACACCTCCTCGGTGGCCATGAATCCGGTCATCAAGTTCACGACCCTGTTCGGCCTTCTGGCTGTCGAACTGGCCATCACCTTGAACCCTGTCACGGCCCACATTGCGGCCCTGATCTTCTTCCTGGTCTCGGTCACCTTCGTGTGGCGCTCCTTCTATGCCATGCGCATCCCCGTCGTGGCCGAGAAGTAGTCCCAAGCTGCTAGACTGGAAAGGCGCGGCATCCGGCCGCGCCTTTCTTTGTTCCAGGTTTCCATGAGCCTTTCCGACGAAATCCAGCGCCGGCGCACCTTCGCCATCATCAGCCACCCCGATGCGGGCAAGACCACGCTGACGGAAAAACTGCTGCTCTACGGCGGGGCCATTGATCGCGCAGGTTCCGTGAAGGCCCGGGAGGGTGGCGCCGCGGCCCACTCGGATTGGATGAGCATCGAACAGGAGCGCGGCATCAGCGTCACCAGCGCCGCTATGCAGTTCGAGTACCGGGGCCGCGCCATCAACCTGCTGGATACGCCGGGCCACCAGGACTTCAGCGAGGACACCTACCGGGCACTGACCGCAGCCGATTCCGTGGTGATGTTGCTGGATTGTGCCAAGGGCGTGGAGGAGCAGACCAAGAAGCTCTTCCGCGTGGCCCGGGAGCGGTTGCTACCGATCTTCACGTTCGTGAACAAGCTGGACCGGCCCGGCCGTGACCCCGTGGAACTGATTGACGAGGTGGAGGAACTGTTCGGTCTCCATGCCGTGCCCATGACCTGGCCCATCGGCTCCGGGCCCGATTTCAAGGGCGTCTACGTGCGGGCCACGGGGCAGATCCAGGTGTTCGAGCGGGCCAAGGCCGGCCAGAAGGCGCGGGTCGCAGGGAAGGGTGGGCTGGAGGACTCTGAAATCGCCGCCCTGCTCACGCCCGCAGAGTTGCAGCAGCTCAAGGACGATGTGGATCTCATGGACCATGTCCTGCCCGCCTTCGATCGTGAGGCCTTCCTTCGTGGCGAGCAGTCGCCGATGTTCTTCGGATCCGCCGTGAACAACTTCGGCGTGGCGGAGTTCCTGGATGAGTTCCTGGACCTGGCGCCTGCGCCGGGTTCCCGGCCTCTGGCGGGCGGCGGCGAAGTGGCCGCCGACGCGCCCTTCACGGCCTTCGTGTTCAAGGTGCAGGCCAACATGAACAAGGCCCACCGGGACCGGGTGGCCTTCGCCCGCATCGTCTCCGGGCACTTTGAGCGGGGCATGGACGCCCTGCATGTGCGGGAGAGGAAATCCATCAAACTGAACTACCCCCACATGTTCTTCGGGCGGGAGCGGCAGATCGTGGATGAGGCCTACCCGGGCGATATCCTCGGGCTCATCAATCCAGGCCTCTTTCGCATCGGGGATGTGCTCAGCGCAGCCGGTCCGGTGGAATTCCACGCGGTACCGCGGTTCTCGCCGGAGCAGTTCGTCTCGGTCCGGCTCGCCGATCCAGGTGCCCGCAAAGGCTTTCTGAAGGGTCTGGCCCAGATCGCGGAGGAGGGCGTGGTCCAGGTCTTCTGGCCCAAGGGCGGCGCGCCGTTGCCCATCCTGGGGGCCGTGGGCCGCCTCCAGTTCGAAGTGCTTCAGCACCGCCTGAAGGATGAGTACGCCTGTCCTGTGCTCCTGGAACCCCGGGGCTTCCAGATGGCGCGCTGGCTGGAGGGCGGATGGCCCGAGCCGAGCCGCTACTGGGGCGAACTGGTGGAGGACGGCGAGGGCCGTCCCGCCATTCTTTTCGAAAATGACTGGCAGCGGAGGACCACCGCCGAGAAGTGCTCCGGGCTGACGTTCCTCGATCATCCCCCCACATGAAAAGCGGCGCGCAGGCGCCCCTTTTCATGGCTCGATGCGCTGGACGCTGTGAGGGGCGTTCTTGTGGATGTCCATGACCGCATGCAGAAGCTGGATGGCCTCGGCCTTGGGGCGCTGGAAGGCATTGCGGCCCATGATGCTTCCGAACGCGCCGCCCGCGGCGAGTTCTGTGACCTCCTTCAGGACCTCCTCGGTGCCCTTGGCTTCGCCGCCACTGAAGATCACGATGCGACGGCCATTGAAGGCGCTGCGCACCACTTCCTTCACGCGGTCGGTCAGGGTCTCGATGGGAATCTGAGCCTTCTCAAAGGCCGCGGCGGCCTCCTTCACTTCGAGGTGCTTTTTGGGGGGTTTCACCTTGATGATGTGGGCGCCGAGCTGGGCCGCGATCTGGGCGGCGTAGCCCGCCACATCCACGGCGGTCTCGCCCTCCTTGGTGAGGCCGGCGCCGCGCGGATAGGACCACACCACGGACGGTAACCCCACGGCCTTGGCTTCGAGGATGAGTTCGCGGAGGGCTTCGTACTGCTCATTGCGGGCGCCGCTGCCGGGATAGATGGTGTAGCCGATGGCGGCGCAACCCAGGCGCAGGGCGTCTTCGACGCTGCCGGTGATGGCGCTGCAGGGCTCCTGGCCCTTGCTGAGGATGTCGCTGTTGTTGAGCTTCAGGATGAGAGGGATGTCGCCCGCATAGTCGGAGGCCACGGCCTCGATGAAGCCCAGGGGGGCAGCGTAGGCGTTGCAACCGGCCTCGATGGCCAGCTCAACGTGATAGCGGGGATCGTAGCCCGCTGGATTCGGAGCGAAGCTGCGGGCGGGACCGTGTTCGAAGCCCTGGTCCACGGGCAGGATCACGAACTTCCCGGTACCCGCCAGGCGGCCGGTGTTCATCATCCGGGCCAGATTGGCCTTCACGCCCGGATTATCTGAGCTGTACCAGGAGAGGATTTCGCGGACGCGTGCTGTTGCCATGATGTCTCCTTGCGGGAATTCCGAATGCAGCATTCTACCTAGAAATGCGCCGTCAGGCTTGCCCCGAGGGCCATGTCCGCGGTGTTGCCCCAGTGGGTGATGTTGTTCATGTAGTGGAACGTAAGCGTCGTGTGCGGCGTCCAGTGCCAGTAGATCCCCAGATCGTGCTGGAGGCTGGGCTGATCGAAGTGCTGGTAGGGCTGCGGGTGGAGGTAGCCACTCTGCCAGTAGAGCTGGAAGAAGGGTTGGACGGTCCGCCATTTCCGGTATTCCCACGTCGCGTGGAGCCCAACCCCGTCGCGGAAGCCGATGGCATTGTAGGCCGGGCTTCCGTGGGGGCGATGCACGTAGCCACCGCCGAAATAGAAGACGTGCCGTGATGCCGCCCGCCACTGGGCCGTGAGGCCATAGGTCTGGTCCCAGCCTGATTGGTACACATCGTAGGTGTGCGTGAGCGGGGGCTTGAGACTGAAGGTGGCGGACAGGGTCCACTGCGGGGTCTGGAGCAGGCGGTGGGTGAGGCCCAGGACGGGATCCTGGGTCTTGCCGAGAATCCGGTCTGCGTTGTAGAAGGTGACTTTCCCGTACGAGGCCACCGCCAGGGTCACCTGGTTCTGCAGCACGAGATCGCGGCCGAACTGCTCGAAGCCGATCCTGTGGAAGTCCTCGATGAGCGGATCGAGGAAGCCGCCGGTGTGGTTCTGGATGGGGAACCGCAGCCAGAGGTCAGTCGCGTCGGAGAGTCCGTAGCGCCCTTCCAGTTCGAACCGGGCGATTTCCTCGTCGAAGTAGTACAGCGTCGGAAGGTTCGGGTACTTCGCGGCGGCGGCCTCGAACACCGCTCGGGTCACGTCAATCCGGCCCGAGGCATCCTTCGGTGGATTCTGCTCGAAGATATCGGAGTACTGGAAGGTGTTCGCCTCCACCCAATGGAGGGCCCAGCGCCAGTGGCCCCGGCCGAGCGGCACAGGGTCCACCGGCTGGTAGGCCATGGTGGGAAGGTAGAGCGGGAACATCTCCCGGGTGGGGAAGGGGCCCATCTCGTGGAGGGGCTCCACCGCGCCCAGGGTGAGGGCCGCGAGGAAGAAGGCCAGCGCCGCGCGCCGCATGGCCTGCCAGCTAGGCCTTGCTGTAGTCGTAGAAGCCGCGGCCGCTTTTCTTGCCCAGCCAGCCGGCATCCACGTATTTGATGAGCAGGGGACAGGGGCGGTATTTGGGATCGCCCAGTCCCTCGTGCAGCACATTGAGGATGAACAGGCAGGTGTCAAGGCCGATGAAATCCGCCAGAGTGAGCGGGCCCATGGGGTGGTTCATTCCCAGCTTCATGATGCCGTCAATGCTTTCCACGGAGGCCACGCCCTCGTAGAGCGCGTAGATGGCCTCGTTGATCATGGGCAGCAGCACACGGTTGCTCACGAAGCCGGGGAAGTCGTTGCACGGGATGGGGGTCTTGCCCAGCTTCTTCGAGAGCTCCATGACTGCTTCGAAGGTGGCCTCGCTGGTGGCCAGGCCACGGATGACTTCGATGAGCTGCATGACCGGCACGGGGTTCATGAAGTGCATGCCGATGAGGGCCTCGGGACGCTTCGTGACGGCCGCCAGCTTCGTGATCGAGATGCTGCTGGTGTTCGAGGCGAGAATGACGCCAGGACGACAGACCCTGTCCAGTGTCTCGAAGATCTGCTTCTTGATCTCCCACTTCTCGGTGGCGGCTTCGATCACAATATCGCAGACAGCCAGATCCTCAAGCTGGGTGGTGGTGCGGATCCGGCCCAGGACCGCCGCCTTCTCCTCGGCCGTCAGCTTGCCCTTGTCCACGCCCCGCTGCAGGTTCTTGTCAATGGTGGCCACGCCCTTGGCCGCGAAGGCCTCCGTAACGTCCTGCATGAGGACTTGGTAGCCCGACTGGGCGAAGACATGGGCGATGCCATTGCCCATCTGGCCTGCGCCGATGACACCGATGCTCTTGAACTCAGCCATGGAGTGCCTCCCGTTTCATCCAGCATAGCGTCCAGGCGCTCCGATCCGTAGCATGGAGGGAATCCCCGGAGTTCCCTTGGCCGCCTCAAAGACGCGTGTGGACTGGTCGCTTCTCCTGCTGCGCCTGAGTGTGGGCGGCATGGCCCTCCTGCAGGGATTCGGGATGCTCCGCCACGCCCATGGCATCCCCAGCTTCGGGCACGCGCTGGGGCTGGGGCTGGCCCTGCTGGAAATGACCTGCGGCTTTCTGGTGCTCATCGGCCTCTGGACTTGGCTCGCGGCCGCGGTCCTGGTGGGGCTGGTGGGCTGGTCCCTGGCGCATGGCTGGATGCGTGGCGCTGAGCTTCTGTACAACCCGGCCGCCTTGTTCCGGCTGCTGACAGCCCTGGCCTGCGCCCTCGGTGGTGGTGGCAAGTGGGCCGTGGATCGCTAGGAGAACGCCATGCTGCGACCCCCAATGCACGAGACGCTGTGGGCCTTCGACGCGGAATGGGTGCCCGATCCCGCCACGGGGCGCCGGGTGCTGGACCTGCCCGGGGAGATGCCGGACGAGGCGGTGCTGGACCGCCTATGGGCCTACGGCGGGGCCACGGAAGCGGAGCCGCGCCCGTATTTGAAGACCATCCTCTGCCGGGTGGTGTCCATCGCGGCGGTGATCCGCACCGTGAAGCACGGCGAGGTCCAGCATCGGCTCTTCGCGCTTCCGGAGGGGCCGGAAGCCCTCGCCGAGGATGAGCTGCTGCGGCGGTTCCTGGTGGCCCTCGGGGACAAGAAACCCCAGCTGGTGGGTTTCAACAGCCGGGAGGCGGACCTGCCCATCCTGGTCCAGCGGGCCATGGTCCACCGCCTTTCCATCCCGGGCCTGGGGCGCAGCGCCGACAAGTGGGCCAAGGATGACTTCTTCGACCGCTATGGCAACCAGCACGTGGACCTGCGCGAGATCACCGGGGCCTGGGGCAAGGCCTCGTCCACCCTCCACGAGCTGGCCACAGCCTGCGGCATCCCCGGCAAGCTGGGCACGGATGGGAAGAGCGTCATTGATCTCTGGCGGGCGGGGGATGTGGCTGGGATCGTCCGCTACAACCAGTTCGACGCCCTGACCACCTTCCTGGTCTGGCTGCGGGCCATGACGCTTGCGGGGCACTTGAGCCCCGAGCAGATGACCGCCGAGGAGGCCTCCATTCGGGCCCTGCTCCAGCAGAAGGCGACCGGTGACCCGGCGTTCGGCCTCTTCCTGGATGGTTGGGACCGTTTGTCACGGGACCGGGCTTGAGAAAACCCTTTCTCCGGCCGATACACTCTTGACCCAGGAGCCGCCCATGACCCAGGAAATCCGCCCCGAGGACCTGATCGTCACCGAGCAGGACGGTACCCGTCGTATCAATCACGACGTCATCGAGAGCTACGGTCTGTTCAACCTGCCCCGGACCACCATGCGGCAGGCCCTGATGGTCTACTACGACAACGCCAGCCGGCAGGGGCGCAACGCCGCCCAGACGGTGCGCACCTTCATCACCCTGGCCAGTTCCATCACCCGTTTCCCCCGCCAGGTGGCCATCAACTTCACCCGCGGCCAAGCCTACCGCCGCAACATGCGGATGTTGAGGCGCTACAGCCGCTGACAGCGGCTGGCGGGTCGCGCAACACGCGGCTGAATGCCGCGTGTGAAGCGGGGCCCCGCGCGCCGAGCATGCGCTGCCACCCCTTTGGACTGCCTCAGCGCACGGTTTCCCGGGCGATCATCAGCTCTTCGTTGGTCGGGACTACAGTGACGGCGACGCGGGAATCAGGCGTGCTGATGATGCGCTCGCCGGTGCCGTGCTCGTTGGCTTCGGGATCAATCTTGACGCCCAGGAAGGTCAGCTTGCTGCACACCTTGGCGCGCACGAAGGTGCTGTGGGTGCCGATGCCTGCCGTGAAGGTGATGGCATCCACGCCGTCCAGCACGGTCGCGTAGGCGCCGATGTACTGGCGCACGTTGTAGGTCAGGAGGTCGCGGGCCAGACGGGCCCGGTCGTTGCCCTGCTCGGCGGCGCGCTCGATCTCGCGGAAATCCGAGGACACGCCGGAGATGCCCAGCAGGCCGGATTTCTTGTTCAGCAGATCGGTGATGCCGTTGTAGTCCAGATGCTCGTATTCCATGAGCATTTCCACCACGCTTGGATCAATGGTGCCGCAGCGGGTGCCCATGATCACGCCCTGGAGTGGCGTCATACCCATGCTGGTATCCAGACTCTTGCCGTAGTTCACGGCGCAGATGCTGGTTCCGTTGCCGATGTGGCAGGTGACGATCTTCAAGGCGCGCAAGGGCCTGCAGAGCAGGATGGCCGTGCGGGCGGCCACGAAAGCATGGCTGGTGCCATGGAATCCATAGCGCCGGATGCCGTATTTCTGGCTGAGTTCGTAGGGGATGCCGTACATCCGCGCGTAGTCAGGAATATCATGGTGGAAGGCCGTGTCGAACACCGCGATGTGGGGGACGTTCGGGAAGGCTTCCATGGCCGTGCGGATGCCCAGGGCGTTGGCCGGGTTGTGCAGCGGGGCGTACATCGCGAAGGTCTCGATGTCTCTCACGACCTCTTCGGTCACCAGCACCGAGTCGCCGTATTTGGGGCCGCCATGCACGACGCGGTGGCCGACGGCGTGGATGGGGGTGCCCTGGAGCACCGTGGCCTTCAGGCGAGCGAGGATGGCGTCCAGGGCCTCGCGGTGGGTGGGAATGGGAAGGGTTTCCTTGTGCCGGTCGCCTTCCACGGTGCAGGCGAGGTTGGCCTCGGCGAGGCCGATGCGCTCCACCATGCCCTCGGCCAGGGAGATTTCCTTGCTCATGTCGAACAGGTTGAATTTCAGGCTCGACGAGCCTGCGTTGAGCACGAGAACCAGCACGGGAACCCCCACAATGCAGCCAGTCTAGACACCCGGGAACGTGACGGAAGTTTCATTGTGGATCGTTCGATCGTGATCCAGTACCTCAGGATCCGGATTGGAACACACCGTCGGTCAATGAGGCGGGATCGGGCCAGGGTGCGGCCAGGGCGCGGTCGGCCGCTGCGGCCAGGTCGGCCGCCAGGCGGTCCGCCAGTCCGGGCTCCAGGGTCCAGTGGCGCTGGCCCATCCAGGCCTCGAAGCGGGGGATGGGATCCTTCGGGCGCCAGGCTTCCAGGAGGGCCGGGTCCACATAGCGCTGGTCGTCGTGCTCGGCATGGCCCGAGAGCCGGAAGGTCTCGCAGACGAGGAAGACGGGACCGTGGCCTTCCAGGCAGCGCTGGCGAGCCTGGGCGGCAGCGGTATAGACAGCCGCCGCATCGTTGCCATCCACCGTCAGGGTGAAGGCACCCTGGGCGCGGTTGGAAAGATGCCCCGCCATCTGCCGGTCGGGCGGGGTGGAGAAGGCGTAGCCGTTGGCTTCGCCGACCACGATGAGGGGCAGCTTCTGGACCACAGCGAAGTTCAATCCCTCGTAGAAGGCGCCGGTGGAACTGCCGCCATCGCCGATCCAGGTCATCGCCACGCGGCGCTCGTTCCGTTGCTTGAAGCTGAGGGCCACGCCGGCCATGACGGGAATCAGCGCCCCCAGCATGGAGGAGGTGGCGATGATGCCCCGGCTGATGCCGCCGAAGTGGTTGTTGTGGTCGCGGCCACCGGTCGGGCTGGTGGCCCGCCCCAAATATTGGAGGAAGATTTCTTCGGGTTGCACGCCTCGGACCAGCATGGATCCGAGGTTGCGGATGAGCGGCGCGATCACATCCTCCGGCCCCAATGCGGCGGCGGTGGCGCAGGCGGTGGCCTCCTGGCCCAGGCTCCGGTAGACGCTGCCGAGGGTCTTCCCCTGGCGGAACAGCTTCACCAGGCGCTCCTCGGTGAGGCGGGTGAGGAGCATGGCCTCGTACAGGCGCAGGGCAGTGGCGTGATCCATGAAAGGATCATTCCCCACGGGCGGGGTTTGGAGCAACCCGGAATGGCCGCTCAGGCCGTGAGATTGACGCGGCTGCCGACCTGGGAACTCGGCGGAGCCGGCTCCTCCGTCCGGGAGCTGGCCTCTTTGCGGGCCTCCTGGGCGGGCTCGCGGCTCTCTTCGGTGCGCTGGGAGGACTGCTGCTGAGCCGGCGCCTGGGGCTTCACGGGGGGAACGTAGGTCGAAGACGGAATCGCCTGGACGCTGGCCATGGTTCCTCCACAGGCGGGGAGCGCCCCGCTTCCCCCTCTATCGGCCGCGCAGGGCATCGCCATGAGGGATTCCAGCCAGCGCCGATCGGGGGTTGAATGGAAGCATGCTGAACCTCCGCCCCGCCATCCCTTCCGATGCCCCGCTGATCCTCCAGTACATCCGGGAACTGGCAGCGTATGAACGGGCGCCGGAAGCCGCCGTCGCCACCCTGGACGACCTGCGCCGCTACGCCTTCTCGGAGCACCCTCTGGTGCGGGTGATCATGGCCGAATGGGAGGGCCAGCCGGCGGGCTTCGCCCTGTGGTTCCTGAACTTCAGCACCTGGGAAGGGAAGCCGGGCATCTACCTGGAGGATCTCTTCGTCCGGCCCGCGTTCCGGGGGAAGGGCATCGGCAAGGCCCTGTTGAAGCACCTCGCCGGCCTGGCGCTGAAAGAGGGCTGGACCCGCTTTGTCTGGCAGGTGCTGGATTGGAACACCCCCGCCATCGAGTTCTACCAGGCCCACGGAGCCCAGGTGATGCGGCCCTGGCTGACCTGCCGGGTGGAGGGGGAGGCCCTGGAACGGCTCGCCCGGGACGCATGATTCCGCTCGAACTGCAGCGGTTGGCGGAGGCCTTCGGGGCGGATGCGGAGCTGGCCCTGGTGGGAGGCGCCGTGCGGGACGAGCTGCTGGGGCGCCCCCACGCCGACTGGGATCTGGCCACCGCCCTGCTGCCGGAAAAGGTTCTGGCCAAAGCGAGGGCCGCTGGCCTCCGGGCGATTCCCACGGGCATCCAGCACGGCACAGTTACGGTGATCCTCGACGGCCGTCCCGTGGAGATCACCACCTTCCGGAGCGATGGGGCGTACCGGGATGGCCGGCGGCCGGAATCCGTGCGCCTGGGCGTCAGCCTGGAGGCGGATCTGGCCCGCCGCGATTTCACCATCAACGCCATGGCCCTGCCTCTGGACGGGCGGGGCCTGGTGGATCCCCACGGCGGGCAGGCGGATCTCCGGGTCGGGCTCATCCGGGCCGTCGGCGATCCCCTCCAGCGCTTCGCGGAGGATGGCCTGCGGCCCCTGCGCGCCTGCCGGTTCGCCTCTCAGCTGGGTTTCCGCATCGCGTCCACCACGCTGGCGGCCATCCCGGCGCGATTGGCGGTGGCCTGCAAAGTCGCTCCGGAGCGCGTCCTGGTGGAACTGACCAAGCTCCTCACCGGGGCCCGCCCCCACGCGGGCCTCGAACCTTTGCGGATGAGCGGGCTGCTGGACCTCTGGCTGCCGGAACTGGTTCCCATGGATGGCTGTGCCCAGAACCGCCACCACCGCTGGGATGTCTGGAGGCACACCCTCGAGGTGGTGACGTTGGTTCCGGCGGATCCCGCCCTGCGCTGGGCGGCCCTGCTGCACGATGCGGGCAAGCCGGCCAGCCGGACAGAGGCGGAGGGAGAGGTCCATTTCTACGGCCACGAAGCCGGTTCCCTGGAGATCGCTGCTGCCATCCTGGGGCGCCTGAAAGCCGCCCATGCCCTCCAGAAGGAGGTGCTGGCCCTCATTCGCCACCACGGAATCCATCCGGAGCCCGGATGGAGCGATGCGGCCTGCCGCCGCTTCCTCCGGCGTCTGGGTGAGGATGGCCTGGCGCTGGAGCGCTGGGCGGCCTTCCGCCTGGCGGATCAGCGCGCGAAGGGCGTCGAGGATCCCGACCGGGAACCCCGGCACGCGGCGGTGGTGGCCCGCCTCGAAGCCCTTGCTTCAGCCCGGCCGCCGCTTTCCGTGCGCGAACTCGCGCTGGATGGGGGTGCTCTGATGGCCCTGGCGGGCCGGCGTGGGGGCCCCTGGCTGGGTGCCCTCCAGGCGGAACTGCTGGAGGCGGTGGTGGACGATCCGGGCCGGAATACGCCGGAGGCGTTGACCGCCCTGGCGAGGGCTAGCCTCGCGCGATCAGGACCACCGCCTGCGCCGCCAGGCCCTCGCCCCGTCCCGTGAAGCCCAGCTTCTCCGTGGTGGTGGCTTTGACATTCAAGGCCTCTGTCGGCAGGCCCAGGAGGGGCGCCACCCGCTCCCGCATCAGCTCACGGTGCGGGCCGATTTTCGGGCGCTCGCCGATGAGGCAGACATCGGTGTTCACCACGCGCCACCCGTGTTCCGCCAGCTTCGCCATGACCTTCCGGAGCAGCTGGGCGGAATCGGCGCCCTTGCCGGCGGGATCGGTATCTGGAAAGTGCTGCCCGATGTCCCCGAGCCCCGCGGCGCCCAGCAGCGCGTCCATCAGGGCATGGAGCATCACATCCGCATCGCTGTGGCCGGCCAGTCCCCGGTCATGGGGGATGGCGCAGCCCATGAGCATGAGGGGGCGCCCCTCCGCCGGGTCTGAGAACCGGTGTACGTCGAAGCCCTGACCCACACGGAGGTCCATCAGAGGGACTCGGGACCGAGGGCGCGGTGCTTGCCCGTGGATTCATCCCGCAATGCGCTTTCCTCGGGCTGGAGATCGGGCAGGATCAGGCGGACTTGCGTGCCCTGGCCTTCTTCGCTGCTGACGTCGATCGTGCCTCCATGCTCGTCCACGATCTTGCGGACGGTGGCCATGCCCAGCCCGGTCCCGCGCTTCTTGCCATAGCTGAAGAAGGGCTCGAAGATGCGTTTCTGGAGCTTCTTGGGGATGCCCCGGCCGGAATCGCGGACGCAGATCTCGATGCCCGGAGGGACCCGCTGCCAGGAGAGGACGACGTCCCCGGCGAGGCCCACCATGGCGTCCAGGGCATTGGTGACGAGGTTCTCGACCACCCGGGTGAACCGGGCCGGGTCGAGCTGGACCATGCAGAACTCCCCTTCGGTGCGGAGGGTGATGCCCATTTCGTCAGCGCGGGGGGCGAGAGGTTCCAGGATCGAGCCCACGAAGGCCTGCAGATCCACTTCTTCGCGGTTGGGTTCGCGCACCTTGGCGTAGTCCAGCACATCCTGGCTGAGGGCGGTCAGGCGGTCCACCGAGTCCAGGATCTTCTGGCTGTGGTGGAGGATCTTGGGATCCGTGGTGGACAGGGCCAGCAGGTCCGCATGCCCCCGCAGGACGAAGAGGCCGTTCTTGAAATCGTGGACGATGGAACTGGAGACTTGGCCCACCGTGGCGAGCACCTGGCTGCGCAGGTTCTCCTCGGAAAGGCGGGTCCGCTCGATGGCGATGGCGCAGAGGGCCACGATGGCCTCGAAGGTGGGCCGATCCGGGGGCTCGGTAATGGGGCGGCGGCTGTCCAGGTACACCACGCCGATGCGGCGGCCCTGGATCACCAGCGGCAGGCAGAGGATGGTCTTCAGCTCCAGCCGCATGATGGACTGTTGGCTGGAGAGCTGGTGGTCATCCGCGACATTGAGGATCCAGATCGGTTCTCCCGTCTCGAACACGGATTGGACGCTCGACAGGGAAAGCTGGATGGCACCTTCAAGGCCATCCTCGAGGTTGCGCTGGACCCGGATGGCCAGTTCCCCATCCTCCTGGAGCATGAGGAAGCCGCGGTCGGTGCGGGAAATGGCCAGCAGCCGGTCCATGGACTGCTCCAGCAGATCCTCCAGGTTCACCTCCTCGGCCATGAGCTGCGCGGTTTCCAGGATGGCCTGGAAATGCATGTCCGAATGGGTCTGCTGGCTGCTGAGCAGGGTCAAGGTATAGGCTCCGTCCGCCAGGCGGAGTGGGGTGCCGGGTTCCCAGACGACCTTCCCGATGGGTTGTCCCTGGTAGAAACTGCCGTGGGTGGTCTGAAGATCCTCGGCCCACCAGGTATCCTCCTGGCGCTCCAGCCGGAGATGGTTGCGGCTGATCATGCTGTCGGACAGGACGATGTCGCACAAGCCCTGGCGGCCGAGGGTGGCAGAACGGGCGAGGGGCACCGTCCGCTCGAACCCATGGCGGTCTCGGATCAGAAGGTGAAAGCGCTGGATCACGGAATATCCAGGGGGGCTGGCGGGGGTGAATAGGAAAGGAAGGTGCGCAGCCCAAGAATATCCCGCCGTCTGCTGGACACAAGTGGAAGAGCCATGAGGGAATGGAGACATGCACCGCCATCCTGACCTTGATCCGACCTCGCCTTCCGATGATCCCGTGGAATATTCCCTCCGGCCCCAGCGGCTCCAGGAATATATCGGCCAGGACAAAGTGAAGGTCCGCATCGAGATCGCCTTGCGGGCCGCCCAGCAGCGGGGCGAGGTGCTCGATCATGTGCTGCTCTTCGGCCCCCCCGGCCTCGGCAAGACCACCCTGGCCCACGTGCTGGCCAACGAGATGGGCGCCACCTGCAAGGTGATCCAGGCGCCGGCGCTGGAGAAGAAGGGTGACCTGGCGGCCATCCTCACCAACCTGGAGGCTGGCGAGTTCCTCTTCATTGACGAGATCCACCGCCTTTCGGCCCCCATCGAGGAAATGCTCTATTCGGCCATGGAGGACCGCAAGCTGGACATTCTCATCGGCCAGGGCCCCAGCGCCCAGACCCTGAAAGTGGACCTGCGCCCCTTCACGCTGGTGGGCGCCACCACCCGGGCGGGGCTGTTGTCCAAACCGCTCCACGACCGCTTCGGCATGGTCCACCGGCTGGAGTTCTACACCCGGCGGGATCTGGCCATCATCGCGGAGCGCTCCTCGCATGTGCTGGCTGTGCCCCTCGCTCCAGAAGGCGCCGAAGCCATCGCCCGTCGCAGTCGGGGTACGCCGCGCATCTGCAACCGCCTCCTCCGCCGCTGCCGGGACTACGCCCAGGTGAAGGGGGATGGCACCATCTCCGCCGAGTCCGCCGAGGCCTGCCTGAAGCTGCACGAGGTGGACGATCTGGGGTTGGATGCCCTGGACCGGGCCTACCTCCAGGCCCTCTGCCAGAAACATCGGGGCGGGCCCGTGGGGGTGCGGACCCTGGCCGCTGCCCTGGGGGAGGATGACGGATCCCTGGAAGATCTGGTGGAGCCCTACCTCATGCAGGTGGGCTTCCTGGACCGCACGCCCCAGGGCCGCCGCGCCACCGATCAGGCCTACGCCTACCTGGGGCTGACCCCCGGTCCGGGCCCCCTGTTCTCCTAAGAGCGGGATCCGTCAGGCTTCATCCTCGCGTCCTTGTCCACAGGCTTGAGGGAGGGCGCTGGAACCCCTTTGGCCACCCCATTCGCCCCGGCCTGGGCTGACTCAGGATTCTTGGCCTCCTGATCCCTGCGGACACAGACGCCCTGGAGGGTGCCGCCTTCGTCAACCACCAGCGAACCCACTTCCACATCGCCCTCGACATAGCCGGTGCCGTGGATTTCCAGGCATTCCGCGATCTTCAAGATGCCTTCGGCCCTTCCCGTGACGATCAGGTGCTTGGCGTACACGGTACCTTTGACCAGGCCCCCGGGCGCGATGGAAACCTCACCCGTCGAGTGGATCGTGCCGTCCACGGTGCCCTCCACCCGGAGGCTCCGGGAGCCGGTGTGGATCTCGCCATTGAAGGTCACATCCTTCCCGAGCAGGGTGTGGATGGCGGGCGCAGCGGCGGGCTTGCTCGGCTTATTCTTGAACACGGCCATGGGAACTCCTAGGAGGCGCGGCTGAGACCGCTGAGCCACTGGCGCTGGAGCTTGAGGTAGGGGGTGGGGTTCACGGGCTTCCCGGCGATCCGAACCTCGTAGTGCAGGTGCACGCCCGTGGCATCGCCGGTGCGCCCCATGTAGCCGATGATGTCCCCCCGGCTGACCTGCTGGCCCACCCTGACGGCCACCCGGTCCATGTGGGCATAGAGGGTCTCGATGTCCGAGGTGTGGCGGATGATCACCGCGTTGCCATAGTTGTCAAAGGGGCCGGCGTGCTCCACGACGCCGTCTGCCGTGGCCTGGATCGGGGTGTCGAGGACATTGGCGATATCCAGGCCCGTGTGGAAGCCCAGGATGCGGTCCCCGGCGTCGCTGTTGCGCGCGAAGGGCGAGATCCTCACCCCGAATCCGGAACTCAGGTAGCCGGCGGTGGGCGGAATCGAGGGTGTGTGGGACCAGGCCCAGAGGATGGGTTCCATCCGGGCGCGCACCAGATCGGCCTGCTGGGTCGTGCGATCGAGCTCACTCTGGAGGCGGGAGATCCGAGCCCGTGTGCCCGGAGGCAGGGGGGGGGGCCGGATGGCCCGGTTGCCCCCCCCGCCACGGCCTTCGGGTGCCAGCGGACTGCCGGGAGGCGGGATGGCGGGCGCCGGGCCCTTGGGATCGAGGAGTTTCAGGAGTTCGGTGTGCTGCTGGCGGAGGGCTTCCATCTCCGTTTCGAGCTGGTGGGCCTGGTCCAGGGTTGAACGCAACTGTTCCTGCTGCTGCCGGGTCTGCGTCTGGAGGTAGCCGAAACTCATGATCTTCTTGGTGGCCCAGAATCCGTATCCCGAACCGATCATCGCCAGGGCGGAGAAGCCGACGATGATGCCCACGATCCAGAGCATGAGGCGCCGGGTCAGCGACCAGCGGAAGGTCCGGTGGCTGAACACCACCATCACCGTCAGCCATCGCCCGGAATCCGGTCGGCTGGAGCGCAGGGCGCGGCGACGTTCGGGTTGGGTGGACATGGTTTCCCAGGATACCTGGGCATGGGCCAGGGGTCGAGCCGTCTTCTTACAACCAATGATCTAGGTGGTGGCCAGAAAGAAGTGGGATAGCCACCATTCAAGGGCATGACCTGTAAAAAATACGAGGCCCACCAGGCTGTTGAGGGTGAAAAAGGCCTGGTCAATGCGACTGAGGTCTCCGCCCCGGACCAACCATTGTTCGCGGACCAGCATGCCCGCCACGGCCAGCCAGCCCAGCCAGCCCATCAGGTGTGCATTGACCCCGAGGTTGAACTCGGCCCAGCAGGCCAGGGCCGCCAGGTGGAGCAGCTGGGACAGCAGCAGGGCCCTGCGGGTGCCCAGCCGGGCGGGAATGGAAAACAGCCCCTGGCTCCGGTCGAAATCCACATCCTGCAGGGCATACAAGATATCGAAACCCGCCGTCCAGGCCAGGACGCCCCCGGACAGCCAAAGGGCGGGTGCCTCGATGCGTCCGGTCACCGCGATCCATGCGCCGAGGGGTGCGCCTGCCAGCGAGAGGCCCAGCACCAGGTGGGAAAAGGAGGTGAACCGCTTGCAGAGCGAGTAGCCCAGGATCACGACCAGGGCGACGGGAGAGAGGATCCAGGTCAGCCGCCCCAGGGCTCCAGCAGCCACTTCGAAGAGCACGATGGCCGCGCCAAGCAGCAGCAGGGCTCCGGCCCGGGACACGCGGCCCGCCGGCAGGGCGCGGCTGGCCGTGCGGGGGTTCTCGGCATCGAGATCGGCGTCCACCAGCCGGTTGAAGGTCATGGCGGCCGTGCGCGCCCCGACCATGGCTGCCAGGATCCACAGATCCGTGCGCAGAGGCGGAACGCCCTGCGCCCCGGCCAGCGCGCCCAGCAGGGCGAAGGGCAGGGCGAAAACGGTGTGCTCGAACTTGATCATGTCCAAAAGCTCTCGTAATTGAGTAATAAGAGAGCCTTTATGTTTTGAGGAATTCCCAGGGCGAACAGGGTGCGAACCCGATTCGCGATGTTCGACCGAAGAACGGATTTGGCTCACATCAGTGGATGAATGGGCAGGGGCCGGATTGGGGTGGTCGGGTGGAGTGTCCATTGACTACATGATCCAGCGATTCGGGATAGATGTCTCTCCTCAACGGCGCCAGGAGGGCAGCGCCCAAGGCAAGCATTAAGAGACTGGAGGTTGCGGCATCCCTCGCCATTGACGGTTTCCGGGTTCATTTGCCTCAGGCCCTTTCCGGCTCCGTGTGGTTACTGAGCCAGAATCGGTGACGATTCAGAGCAGCGTCTGGGGCGCTTCCTGGCCATGCCCCCCGCTGTTCAGGCCGTAGCTCTTGAGCCTCCGGTACAGCGTGGACGATCCGATCTGGAGCTGCTCGGCGGCCCGCGTCTGGTTACCGCCATTCAGGTCCATCACCGCGAGGATGTAGTCCTTCTCGACCTCTTCAAGGGATCGGACCATCCCCGGGGTGGCCACGGGTTTCGGGAAGGCTTGGCGGATTTCCTCGGGCAGATCCTCGAGTTCCACGCGGTTGCCAGGTGCGAGCGCGACGGCCCGCTCCATGGTGTTTTCCAGCTCGCGCACGTTGCCCGGCCACTCGTAGCGCAAGAGCTGATCGGCGGCACTCGGAGAAATGCCCGAGATCTTGCGCTTCATCCACAACGCCGCGCCCCCGAGCAGCACCCGCGCAAGGGGCAGGATGTCATCCCGGCGCTCCCGGAGGGGCGGCACTTGCAGTTCGACAACCTTGAGCCGGTAGTAGAGATCTTGCCGGAAGGCGTTGACGGTGACGCCGAGCGCGAGGTCGCGGTTCGTCGCGGCCAGGATGCGCACATCCACCGGCCGGCTCTTGTTCTCGCCGACGCGCCGGATCTCCCGTTCCTGGATTGCCCGCAGGAGCTTGACCTGCATGCCCGGTGAGATCTCGCCGACCTCATCCAGCAGCAGCGTCCCGCTGTTGGCCGCCTCGAAGAGGCCCGGCCGGTCCTGGATCGCGCCGGAGAAGGCGCCGCGCGCGTGGCCGAAGAGCTCGCTTTCGAGGAGCGTCTCCGTGATGGCGCCGCAGTTGACCGCCACGAAGGGGCGACCCGCGCGCAGGGATTCGTCATGGATGAGCCGTGCGATCCGTTCCTTGCCCGAGCCGCTCTCCCCCGTGATGAGGACGGTGGAATCAACCTTGGCCACCCGGCGGGCCAAATCCACCACCTGCCGCATCTTGGGGCTCTTGGCGACGATCCCCAGGGGCTCCTCGACCTCGGGAGCCACCCGGATCAGGGCCCGGCGGTGCTCGTGGAGCTTCCGTTCGGACAGCTTCAGAGTCTCCGTGACCCGGTTGAGCGAGATATCGAGGCACTCCTTGAGGAGGTTCGGCTCGAAGAAACGCAGTTCCCCGGCCCGCTCCTCGCCCCATGCCTCCCGGGTGCGCCCGGAGAGGTGGCAGACGGCGCTCCCCTTGCAGACGCAGCGATCCTCGAGGACGTAGATCTCCTTGCCGGCGCTCCGGCTGAGGTAGCCGCTGGTGAGGCCGCAGATGGTCCAGCACACGGGCACATCCGAGCGCCCGAAATGCAGGAGGTGCTGCTCCGCCTCGTAGGAGGAGTGAATGACCATACCCTCCCTGGAAAGGGGCTCCGTGCTGCCTGGTTCAACCCGGAAGAGGCCTTCCAGGGCGTGGATGCGGATGCCCGCGTTCTGCCAGTCTTCCGGGCTGTCCCACTTGAACTCGGCCTGCATGGCCTCGGCCATCCGCCAGCCATGGGCGAACCCGAACTGGGTGAGCACGGTGCGGGCGGCCAAGTGGCCGAAGTTTTCGACGAGGTACTTCCGCAAAAGCCCCATCGCCACGGCATCCAGGACCAGCGCGCGCTGGCCGGCGAAGCGGATCATGCCCCCTTGCGGGTCCACCTGCAGCAGTTCATCGAGATCGAGATCACCGATGCCCATGGGTTGTTCCCGTCATTCAAATTGAACGAAAGGATACATCATCTTGATCAAACCACAAAGGAGATTGGCGAAATAAATTTGACAAATAATTTTAAACATATCTGATGATCGGCAACCCTCAACCCAAAGAACAGATGGGCCATCAATCAGGGCTTTGCTACGGCTGGCGCTTTTGGAAGGGGCCCGATTTCGAGGCAATGACTCCTTCATCTTGATGGGGGCAGTTCCCCCATCGTAGAGATGAATGGTTGGCAAGTCGCTGTCATGAAGGCACCTGGAGAACTGGCATAAAGGATGCACGTAAGCTCCGGCTAGGAGCTTGATTATGGAAGCAGGATCGTTGCCATGCTGATCAAAGTGGCAGAAGGGAAGGGCGATCAGCCCTGGCCCAAGCGAAACGTCACCTCTTCGGTGAAACGGTTCTCTGCACTACCTAGGGTTCGTTCCTTTCTCTCCTTTCCGCCCAGCTTGATCCCTAAGCTGCCCATGGCCAGGCAGACTGCTCAAGCGACCGCGGTGGTACCGAAAAAGGATCCAACACCTATTCTTTGCGTCGAGGATGACCGGGCCACGCGCCTCCTCCTCAAGCACATTCTCGGGAAGCGGTTCTCCCATGTCCTGTTCGCTGAGGATGGCGCGAAGGGCTTGGCGATCTTCAGGCGAGAGCACCCCCCCATCGTCATCACCGACATCCAGATGCCGGTGATGAATGGGATTGACATGGCGCGTGCGATCAAGGGCCAAGCTCCGCACACCCAGGTCATCGTCATCACCTCCAACGATGCATCAGCGGCGATCCTTTCGGCGGTTGATGTGGGAGTCATTGACTATGTCCTGAAACCCATCGCCGCGGAGCGGCTCGATTCGGCCGTTGACAAGTGCTTTCAGGTCAGCAAACTCGAACGGGCCCTTCGACGCTCGAAATCCAGGACCGAAGGCATTCTCGAAAGCATCGGCGACGCCTTCTTTGCCTTGCAGAAGGATTGGTCTTTCACCTATCTCAACAAGAGAGCCGAGGATCATTTCAAGATCCCGCGGGCCAAGCTGCTCGGCAGCTCCTTCATGGATCTGGATCCCGGACTGGTGGGCCCCCATCAGGCCTATGCCGAAACCATGGCGTCCCAGGAGAAACGGTCGTTCGAGCTGTTCGTGCCCGGCCTTGAACGGTGGCACGATGTCAGCATCTTTCCCCAGGATGGCGGCATCTCCGTGTACTTGCGGGACATCACCGAGAAAAAGAAACATGAGGACGAGATCCAGTCCCTCGCCTTCCACGACAAGCTCACAGGACTACCCAATCGGGCCTTGCTACAGGAACGGCTCAACCACACCATCCAGTGGTGCAAGCGGAGCGGCCGGCGAGGGGCAGTTCTCTTCATAGATCTGGACAGATTTAAGGCCATCAACGATTCCATGGGCCACGATGCCGGGGATCAGGTCCTGCAGGAGGTGGCCAAGCGCTTGCCTTCCTGTCTGCGGGAATGCGATACCGTGGCCAGACTCGGCGGGGACGAATTCGTCGTTCTCCTGGAAGGGTTCGAGCATCCCGACAACATCCACTCCGTGACCCACCGCCTTCTCCTTGCGCTGTCCCAGGAGATCCTGGTCCAGGGGCTTCCACTCAACATCACCTGCAGCATCGGGATCTGCATCATTCCGACGGATGGGGAGACCGTCGAGGCGGTGCTCAAGGCCTCCGATATGGCCATGTACCACAGCAAGGACCACGGAAAAAATGCCTATCACTTCTTCAGTTCCGAGATGAACACCGAAAAGAAGCAGTTCCTCCAGCTGGAGATCGCCCTCAGGAAATCTGTCAAGGATCATGATTTCATCCTCCACTACCAGCCTCAATTCGACCTGCGCACGCTGGAGCTCATCGGCTTCGAGGCGCTCGTCCGCTGGCGGCATCCCGAGCTGGGGGTGATTCCTCCTGATGCCTTCATTCCCCTGGCCGAGGAAACGGGGCTCATCCTCCTGCTGGGCGACTGGGTCATGGAAACTGCCTGCGGCCAGACCCGGGCCTGGATGGACAGCCATCCCAAGCCGCTCCGCATGGCCGTGAATCTATCGGGCCGCCAGTTCTGGCAGAGCGACCTGGTGGAGACCATCGCCAGGGGCCTCGCCAAGACTGGCCTCAACCCGGACCGGCTGGAGCTGGAGATCACGGAGAGCATGGTCATGAAGGATGTGGATCGGGCCATCGGCAAGATGCATGAACTGGCTGCCATGGGGATCCGGCTGTCCATGGACGATTTCGGCACGGGCTACAGCTCCTTGGCCGCCCTCAAACGTTTTCCCATCCACACCCTGAAGATTGACAAATCCTTCATCAGGGACATCACCACCAATCCCAATGATGCGGCCATCTCGGCTTCCATCATTGCCCTCGCCCACACCATGAACCTCACGGTGGTGGCCGAGGGCGTGGAAACGTCGGAGCAACTGGCGTTCCTCCTGGAGAAAGGCTGTGAGATCGGTCAAGGCTATTTCTTCAGCAAGCCGCTCCCGGCCTCGGAGGCGGAGCTGATGCTCGTGAGTTAAACGTAGACCCATGGCCCGCTACATCTCCGGGTCGAAGCCAACAGCAGGATGTTTCTTGTCGTCATTGAACAATGCCTACGATCACCGGGAGATCTCTTGGGCAGCCTTCGAAATTGCGGAATCTGCTTCGGGGTATCCGCGGTTGTGGTGGCCATGCCCGTCCCTGTCGTTAGGCCAGTCCATACGGTCCGGCCTGTCAAGCCCTGGAATGTCCTGGAGGCCCAGAAAGCAACCATCGGAAAAATCGAAATCGTAATCGGTGATGTCTTCGATCTCAGCAGACCCGATGAGAACATTTGGGTGGGCCGGATGGCTGACCACCTTCATGCCTCCACTCGGGAGATCGTCATCCGCCGGGTTCTTCTCTTTGGGGTGGGCGAGCCCGTTCGAGAACGGCAAATCTATGAAACGGAGCGGCTCCTCCGTGCGCTCCCCTTCGTGAAGAACGCCCATATTGATCCCGTCATTCGACCGGATGGGACAGTGGTGGCAGTGGTGCGCGTTCGTGATGCCTGGACCACTCAGGTGAATGCGGGCTACTCGCAGGTGGGGGGCCAGAAATCCATGAACCTAGGCGTGGATGAAAAAAATTTCATGGGTTCGGGCAAGAGCGTGGCTTTCGACCTTTCCAAGGACCACGAGCGCAGTACCTGGGGCTTTGCCTATGGGGATCCCCAACTCTTTGGGAGCCGCTGGACCCTAAGTGCCCACACGCAGTACCTCACAGACGGCTTTGTCCGAAGCCTCCATCTGGAACGACCCTTCTTCGCCCTGGACACACCTTGGTCTACAGGGGCGGCCATGTCCCAGTGGCATTCCAGCCTCTACGTTTATGATCAGGGCATCCAAGTCTTTCAGGTTCCGTTCGTCCAGGATGAGGTCCGCCTGTCAGGGGCTATGGTCATACGCAAGTCCGGGAACCGGGTCTGGCGCGGAGGCCTTCTCGCCAAGCGGCAGGACACCAGCTACGGGCTTATCACCCAAAGCGTTCCACCGGGAACCCTGCCGATGCCCACCCTGATGAATCGGCGTCTGCGGGGACCGGCCCTTACTCTTTCCACCCAGGAGGATGCTTTCGAGAGTTTTCAGGATCTTCAGGGAATGGATACACCCGAGGACTACAACCTGGCTTGGGGCGGCGATTTGGAACTGGGACGCTACACCCGGTCCTGGGGATCAACCCTGTCGGCCCCCTTTTTCAGGGTCCGGGCGAATAAGGGATGGTCATCCTCAGACGAGGATCTCACCCTTTTTTCGGCATCCTGGGATGGGCGTAAACCCGCAACGGGCATTCAAGACAGCCACCTTGGCCTTTCGCTCACGCAGTACCACAAGTTGACTCCGGACCAGATCCTCGCGGGTCTGGTGGTCGTGGATGTGGCCAAGCGCCCCGATCCGGAAACCTGGTACTACGTGGGGGGTGACCAGGGCCTGAGGGGGTACCCCAATCAACTCCATCCAGGAGATGCTCGCTGGGTCGCGTCTTTCGAATATCGGTATCTCACGGAGCAGCGTTGGTGGGGCTTGGTGCGGTTGGGGTACAGCGCCTTTGCAGACCTGGGATCCGTTCGTAAGTTGGATGGGCGGGGCTGGTCAAGAACCTATTCCGATGTAGGCGTCGGACTTCGGCTTGGCAATCTCAAGAGCTCCATGGGCCGCGTGATCCTTCTGAGCGTGGCGGTTCCCTTGAATCGTGAGCCCTACCAATCACGCTGGCAGTTCATGATCGGAAACACTGTGCGCTTCTGATGGGCGACGATACGGGGAAACAGGTATAGTCCACCATCCGGACCAAAGATCGCGGCAGGATTCAGAACGCCTCCTACCTCCAGGGGATTGCCCGGTGCCGGTTCCATGAGCAGCCCAAGGCGTTGCAACTGAAAGCCACTCATGGTTGTTGCTCCTGGCTGGGCACTGAGCAGGGACTGCCATCCGCGCACGCAACAATGGCTTCGATCACCCGCTTCGTCTCGTGAGGGCCTTCGACCTGAATGGGCAGAGCACCCGCTTCTCTGACCGGATAATCATTGCCTCCAGGAAACAAGGCATCTCCAATGAAAAGCATGTCCTTGATTGCGATGCCGAGTGTGTCCCTGAGCTTTCTGATTCCATAACCCTTGTCAATGCCCTGGCGGGTGACATCAATGGAGGTGGTACCGCCCAGGTGGACTGAAAACTCGGGGATCAGGTCAGCAAGGAACGATTGGATGACCTTGCGCTTGGTGAATGCAGGATGGCGCGTGTCAACATGGAGGTGAAGGCGATATCAAACAAAAAGCCATGCTCTTTAAGGTCTCGACTGGCTTTCAGTCCTTCTACCTTGCCTTGATCAGACAAATCCACATCGTCCCAACCGGTGAAGCGGTTTTCCCTATTGGACAGACTCTCACCATGTCGGAGGAGATGTCGGAGGAGAACCAACGTTCTGGTCAGATTCATCAATTTGTCTTCCATCAAGAACACCCATCTCGCTCACCACTTCAAGGCGAACATGGCTTCATTTTCATGAGAGCAATCCATGTACCACTTCTACGGGGTGCATTGGTTCGAAGTGATTGCCATATTCAAATAGCAGTTGCGCATACACTTATGGTTGCTTTTGCGCGAGCCAGGTTGCGGTCGTTTCCCAGGATGCACCGGCACATTGGCAATTGGCAGAAAGCGGATCTGGTCAATACGGCAGGCCCGATCAATCATCCTGACCCAAGCGCCGCGGTTTTCAAAATGATGCCCTCATGGACTCAAAATGATCGGATCAGGCCATTCAGTCCAATAAACAAGTCTCCAACTAAATTAATTAACATCCTAATTGCTAATCCTTACACGCCTGTAGAAACCTGGCCTAAAAGTTGCTCTTCGGTTCCCAGCTATTGGCAGTCTTGAAAAATCAGCCGGACAACCCGTTAGTGATCGAGGCCTGCAGGATGGAATCCCTAGTCACAGTTGGTGAGTACCTATTGGACAGATTGAAAGAGCTCGGGGTGGATCATCTGTTTGCCGTGCCCGGGGACTTTGTCCTGGGCTTCCTCAACCAGGTTCTGAAGAGCGAGGTGGGCTACGTTGGAACCTGCAATGAACTCAACGCTGCCTACGCCGCAGACGGCTATGCACGCATCAAGGGGTTGGGTGCGTTCGCCACAACCTTTGGTGTGGGAGAATTAAGCGCCATCAATGGAGTCGCTGGGGCCTACGCAGAACGGGTGCCCATCGTCGCGATCACCGGGTCACCGGCGACGGCTCAATTCCGCAAGCAGCCGCTCCTGCACCACACCTTGGGCGACTATCAGATCCCGTTGAAGATGTACGAAAGCATCACGGTCGCATCCACCCAGTTGGAGTCGGGCGATACGGCACCGGCTGAGATTGACCGGGTGCTGTCGGCCTGCCTCGCCTATCACCAGCCGGTCTACATCAGCCTCCCGTCTGATGTGACGAGGATGACCTGTCCCCGGCCCAGACCGCTACTCCTTCCAGCCAACGCCCCAAGCGATCAGGCGACCCTTGAAGAGGTCATCACGGAGTCGCGGGGGATGCTCGAACAGTCCGCCAGGCCCCTGGTCATCTGCGATGTGGAGCTGGTCAGGTTCAAGCTCCACCAGGAGCTGTCCGCCTTCCTTGAGAGGACCGGGTTCCCCTACGTCACCATGATGCTTGGGAAAGGCATTCTGTCCGAACACCACCCTCAGTTCATTGGCCTCTTCGAGGGTGACAGGAGCCGGGAGTACGTCCGGCAGCAGGTCGAATCCTCAGATTGCATCCTGCATCTGGGCGCCCTGATGACCGATTTCAATACAGGTGGGTTCACCACGAATCTCGATGACGCCAAGACCATCAAGGCGAACATCAGCAGCGTGAAGATCAAGCACCACTCCTACAAACATGTGCAGCTCAAGGATTTCCTTCTTGGACTCGGGAAGCAACTTTCCATGCGTACGCCTGAGTCCATGAACATCCGCTGTGCTGCCGAAAGCTGCAGTCATCGGCATACCCAGCCCTTCTTGTCCGATCCGCTGAAGCCCCTGACCATAAAGCGGTTCTTCGATCGGATGAGCCATTTCATCCAGAACGATTCAATCCTCCTTGCGGAGACGGGTGTCGCCTTGTTTAGCTCAGCCGAAATGCTGATGCCGGAGGGGGCCACGTTCATCGGGCAGACGTTCTATGGATCCATCGGCTACACCGTGGGTGCCACCCTGGGCGCCAGCCTGGCCGCCCCTGGCCGTCCGGTCGTGCTGTTTGTGGGGGATGGCTCTTTCCAGGTTACCGGCCAGGAGCTTTCGACCATGATCCGCAACAAGCTGCGTCCGATTGTGTTTCTCCTCAACAACGATGGCTACACCATTGAGCGGGTGATAACGGATCATTCCTACAATGACATTCAGCCATGGACCTACCACAAACTCGTAGAGGTTTTCGGAGGCGGGCTGGGCCTGGATGTTCATACGGAGGGTGAGCTGGAGCGTGCGCTTGGAACCGCCAGCACGGCGGAGGGCCTCGTCTTCATAGAAGTCCATACCGGAAAGCTGGACTGTCCGGAGTCGCTTCGGAGTGCGGGTCGGTCCATGGCCAAAATCAACCAGCTCGATTGAATGGAAAGAGGCGCCCCATGGAGGATCAGAACATCGAGGATGGGCTTACGGAAAACCCGTTCCCAAGAGACTTCCATGGCTATTGGAATACTGGCGACAGCGACCGGAAAGATGCCCCTCTCTGGGCCAAATATCGCACCAAAATGGCGGGTGAATTCCCCTCTCCCTTCCGGAGCACCAAACACGCCCTTGCTGGGCAGGTCGAAACCTTCCTGGAGAAGCTCGACCAACTGCGCCCAGAGGAAAACGGCTCGGCGTATCTGGGGGCGAGTGGCGATCTGGCCTACGCGTATCCATGGGTGAAGAACGTGGCGATCCGTCAGGAGATGGGCGACCTCGATGCAGTCCTGGACGATGTGGTGAGTCTCTTCCAGGGAGCGCCGAACTGGGGCAGCCCTCTGACCTTGTGCAACGTCAACCCCAATTCCAATACGGCCGCTCTCCTGGCCTCCATGATGTCGCAAGTGTTCGCGGCCAACATCCTCGAAGGGGAGTACGCATGGAATGTGCACCGGGCGGAGCTTGAAACCGCGGGAATGCTGGGCAACCTGTTCGGATGGAATCCGCTGAACACAGGCGCCATCTACACCTATGGTGGTGGCGGCTGTTGGACCTACGGGCTGAAGTACGGCCTGACTCGGGTTCTGCCGGATTCCCGTTCGAAGGGGGTGCGGAGCAACGCCAAGGTTATCTGTTCGCAACAGGCTCACTATGTTCAACAGAACGCCACCGACTGGCTGGGGCTGGGCATGGACAACATCGTCCAAGTCCGGACGGATACCCGCACCAATCAAATGGACCTGGCCCATCTGGAGGCCATCCTCTTGGAACTCACCTCCCAGGGCATTCCCGTGGCAGTGGTGGTCTGCACCATGGGTACGACCGATGCCGGCGCCTTTGATCCCATTGGGAAGGTGCGTGAAATCCTGGATCGTCATCCCAATCCGCCAGGATTCGGAAAGGCCATCCTATACGCCGATGCCGTCGTGGGTTGGTCCTGGATTTATTTCAAGGATTACGATTTCGACCAGAATCCGCTGGAGTTTTCGGAGCGAATCCTTCCAATCCTGAAACGTAACGGATTGGCATTGAAGGAACTAAGCGTTGCGGATGCCGTCGGCATAGATTTCCACAAGGCCGGTTGGGCGCCCTATGTAAGCAGTTGCTTCCTTTACAAGAATGCGGCGGAATTCGAATCCATCCATCGCCGGGGGGAAGATGCCTATCTTCAGGCGCGGACACCCTACAATCCCATGTACTACACCCTCGAAGTTTCACGAACGGCCTCAGGCTCCCTGGCAGGGTGGGCCACGCTGAAATACTTCGGCATGGAAGGAATGCAAGCGATCCTGGGAGGGATTTTGGAATCCAAATATTACCTCCTCGATCGTTTGGCGTCCCTCCCTGAGTTTGTTTGCGTGAATCCGGACGATTCGAACCTGGTGACCTTGTTCCGCATCTATCCAACCGGAACCGATGCCAAGGCCCAATACCAGCGGGAGTTGAAAGATCCCACCCGGCGCTCCGAGCTTGTGCGGCACAATCAGTTGACCGAGGCCATCGGCATCCTGCTCTTCGAGTGGTACCGCTCCGGTAAGACGATCGATGGGAAATACACACCACACATGAGCTACAGCACGGGCTTCCGCACCACCACCTACAACCAGGATGGCGCGGAGGCGGAATCGGTCATCTATGCGCTCAAGATATTCCCGATGAATGTCTTCGTGACCTCGGAAGTCATGCGCTGGGCCTTGACCTGTGTCCTGGCAGCACGGGACGAAGTGATGAGGTCTCTTCCCAGCTTGGCCCCTTGAGCCCAGAAATCCGCCCTTGAGAACGTCCCCCGCAGCGCACGTTCACAGACGATGACGTCTTCCTCCTCTATCCAATCTTGAGATGATTGAATACGGGAACTTTGGCAAAGTCTAAAATGAATGCGAGGCATGCTGCCGCCGCGAGTGTCCCTCCGACGACGGAGAGAGGCAAAGCAGTCATGGCGATGCCGCGCGAAACTAACCCCGAAATGATGAGAATATCGAAGACAGTGGACACAACGACCCAGCGGCCTGGGCGAGAACGCCAAAGGTGTCTGCGTTCGCGAATGGAATAGAGCGTTGCCTCACTGCCAAACACAAGCGCGAGCAGTGCCAGGGTTCTCAGCGCGTCGATTCCGAGTCCCATGTGGAATTTTCCGACGGCCAGAACGGCAGTGCAAAAGAGCAGAAGACCGCTCCCCATCACGGCGCCTGCGATCGTCAATTCGCCGATTCGCCAGACGTTGGGTGTCGGGGACGGCTGCACATTGTCCGTAGTCAAAGACATCGCGAGAAAGTCGCCGGTGATCATCAGGATGACCATCAGCATTGGAGTCAGGATCGCCTGTCCGGTCATGATCAGTCCGACGGCCAGAAAGAGCGCCTGCACCATCTTCTTGATCACGGAGTTCAGCGTATAGGTGAGGATGCGCTGAAAGGTCACACGGCCTTCTTTGACCGAAGCGACAATACCGACGAGTCCGGGTTCGGTCAGCACGATGCCTGCGGCCGACTTTGCGACGTCGGTCGCCGTGGATACGGCGATTCCCATCTGCGCCTGGCGCAGAGCCGGTGCGTCGTTGGCGCCGTCACCGCACATACCGACGATGTGGTTGCTCTTCTGAAACGCCTTTACGAGGTTGTACTTCCCCTCCGGGAGGACACCTGCGAAGACTGCGAAATCCTCAGGGCGCACAGTGTCTGGGATGGGTCCAGGGGGAGAGATCGCTCCATCAAGACCTACTGCATGAGCCACGATCGCCGCCGTTGCCGGGGCATCACCCGTCACCATAACGGTGCGAACCCCCAGCGTGTGCAACTCCGTAATGAGTGCCGCCGAATCGGTTCGAGGGGGATCGCTGAGAGCAATGATGCCAGCAAGCTTGATGGCATCCGGCGGACCGACCGCGACAGCCAGCACCCGGAAGCCCTGGGCCTGGAGATCGCTTGCTGTCTTGGAGGCATCGGGTGATGGCGGCATGAGGTCAATCACCGCAGCGAAGGCTCCCTTCACGGCCCGCACGGTCGCGCCACCGGTATCTATCGCAGTAGCCTCGGACATCTTGGTGGCGGAATCGAAAGGCACAAATTGACTCAGTTTTGGTAGATCGGAGGCGACAGCCTTCGCGGAGGCGGCGCGAATCGCCGTGTCCACGGGATCCTGTCCGCCTTCGGAACTGGCCAGGGCGGCAATTCCCAGCACGTGTGATTCGTCGAAGCCGGGCATGGGGTGTACGGCGGTTACCTTCAGCTCATTCTGCGTCAAAGTGCCTGTTTTATCTGCACAGAGTACATCAATGCTCGCCGCTTCATCCACGGCGGAGAGCCGCGTTGGAAGGACGCCCAGATGGGCCAGAGACCGCGCGCCGATAGCCGCCGCAAGCGTGAAGGTCGCCGGCAACGCGACCGGGATTGAGGCGAGAACTGCGGTAAGAACCAGTGGAATGATGTCGTGCACCGGCATCTTGAGATCGTAGGCATACCCCACGAGAATCACGATAACGACGCCATTGAATATGGCGAGGTTTCGCACGACGCGCAACACGGCTTTCTGCTGCGAACTTTCGACGTGAGCAATGCGAACCAACTCTGCGGTGCGTCCAAATTTGGTTCGCGCCCCAGTGGCCGTCACTTCCCCGACCGCTTCGCCGCGTCGCACCAATGCTCCAGCATACGTTTCAAACCCAGCGCCTGCTTCGACGGGAACGGATTCGCCGGTCAGCATGGACTGGTCAAGCAGCACCGATCCTTCGATGAGACGCATATCAGCGGCGACCACGGCTCCGAGCGATAACTTGACTACATCTCCAACCACCAATTCCGCAGCGGGTACAGTGGTCCAGACATGATCGCGCTTGACTGACGCATTCAAGGCGAGCCGCGACTTCAGGGCCGCAAGTGTCGCCTGGGCGCGACCTTCCTGAAAATAACCAAGAACGGCGTTGAACACCAGGAGCCCTGCAATGATCGCAGCCTCCAAATACTTACCAAGCACCAATTCCAGCACAATGGATGCCTCGAGCATCCACGGAACGGGAGCCATGAACTTGGCCATCGCCCTGCGCAGCGGATGCAGAGCGGTGTCAGGCATTGCGTTGGGGCCTGACTTTTCTAACCTGAGCCGGGCTTCATTGCCTGTGAGTCCGGTCGCGGGCGTGACATCTTTCGCGGGAGCTTCTGGAGGCATCGTATTCTCCAACAGCAGGGGGGGGCTAGAGCAATCATCGCCACCAAAGCGCAATGACGACCCAGAACAGCCCAACGAGAAACATCAGCCACACCAAGTCGCCGCCCCGTCCCCAGGACTGATGATGAGACGTTCTGGGAGAACCGATGGAACCTTTCCGGATCTCGCGACGCCGTTGGATGTACCTCGGATAAGGCGGACCCCATCCCCGGTAGCCCCACCCGTAGCCCACCGGAGCGAGGAGAAACATGAACATGAATACCATCCACAAAATCCACCATGTGCTCATCATTCTACTTCTCCATTTATTTCGTGAGTTCCTGGTAAGCCAGCTTGCCAGGAACTCACGTTCTATCCTTCGTCTCGGATTTCCTGATCTCTGCTACTTGTGCGATCCGGCAAGGGTATGGGTTGAATGCTCATGAGCCTTTGTACTGTGTCCGTGAGCCTTTGTGCTGTGTTCAAGGGCCATCTTGGAGTGTTCATGTCCCTTGGCATCGTCCCCTGCTTCGTGGTGGACGGCGGCTAGGTGGTGATGCTTAGCGGCCTCCCCATAATGCTCAGCGGCTTTAAGATGGTCTGGCGTCGAGGGATGTTTGATAGCCATGGCTATTCTCCTTGGTATGTGTTTGCGGATGAGAATTTTGATTGACGGCAGTTTCTCGAATGGGCGGTCCGCGTGGTTCTCCCGCGTTGATCAGGACTCGATCCGAGCTCGAGGCTGGAAACCCTTCTAGATGCCAAACGCTGATCACTCGTGACTTCATGAAGGGATCTCTCGGATCAGGGCGATCAAGAACACCATGAGCAACAAAGGCAATTAATGAACCGTACTTTAAGACTTCCAAAATCAATATTTATAGATGTATTAACTCGCGGCTTCGACCTCGGTTCAATCAAGTTGGGGCCCCCGTTCATTCAATCTGAAGGGGTGATGCAATTAAGCGGGCCCTCCCGCTGGCTTTGGCCGTCACCGGACGTCTACTTCATTTGGGAGGGGTAAGGGGCGCGGGTGGCTTCACTTTGAGGCCCGTCTTCTTTCATATTGATTGGAAACGCGCGATTTCAAAATGAATTATATTTTTAATTGCATATTTGATTGATTTTAGATTATGGCCTAAAGAATGCGTGACTCCATGGTGCAGCAAGCCCTCTTCCACGCTCGCCCCAAGGAGATCGCCGTTATGAAATCAAGTACGAAGGACCAAGGCGCAGGGAAAATTCATGAGTTCATGGGCAAGGTTAAGAAGGCCGCTGGGGAAGTGACGGGCATCTCTCACCTCGAATCGGAAGGAACCGCTGAAATGATCAACGGCACCATTCAGAAGAAAGTCGGCGAAGTGGAAAAGGTTATGGGCAAGTAGGTCTCTTCGCTGACATGCAAGAAGAAGATGCAAATAGACAAGTGGCCTAGGGCCCGATCAATCAGCTTCCCTGGTTGGGAACGCCGCCTCTTTAAATGTCACCACTCACGCACGGGAAAGCCGACCCCAAGCAATCGTGGGGTAGGTTTAGAATTGAGGAGATCTCATGCAGGCCGTCGTTTTCAAACATACAGAAGAAATTGAAAAGATTGAGGTCCAGGACCGGTTTGATTTCGAGGACAGGTGCCTGGGCCATTGGGTCCATCCTCGTCCATGCAAAGGCTCCCTGGAACCCGATCCGGGCCCACGAGGAATTCGTGTCTTTCTTCACCCGGTGAGCCACGATTTTGAGGCGTGGCCCTATTTGGAATTCGCAAAATTCGTCCAGAATGAAACCCACTTTCACGTGATGCAAGAGGGCCAGCCCACGGCGTTCACTGTGATTCTGGGTCAATGAAACCATTCGCAGATAGCGCTGGGTATGGAAACGACTGCCACTGAATCCGAAGCCAATCCCCTGGCCTCGATGCCAGAAGGAATCACCCATGACAGGAAAGATGCAGGCCGCTGTTGTCGAGACGTTTGGTAGGCCTCTTGTTCTTCGAGAATGGGACATCCCATCTCCCGGGCCGGGTCAGATTTTGGTCAAAACAGAGGCCTGCGGCGTGTGCCATACCGATCTTCACGCTGCACGCGGAGACTGGCCGCTGAAGCCAACTCTTCCTTTCATTCCTGGCCATGAAGGCATCGGATTGGTCGTCGCCATCGGATCAGGCGTAACGATCGTGAAGGAGGGCGACCGGGTTGGAGTCCCCTGGCTCTACTCGGCCTGCGGGCATTGCGAGTTTTGCCTGACGGGGTGGGAGACGGTATGTGCCAAAGCCCAGTTCGGTGGCTATTCCAAGAACGGAGCCTTTGCCGAGTACCTTCTCGCTGATCCCAATTATGTCGCCCATGTGCCTGCCGGCCTTGCAGCCAAGGATGCCGCACCGATCATCTGCGCAGGTGTCACCACCTACAAAGGGATCAAGGAAACCAATGCCAGGCCGGGCGAATGGATTGCCATTTCCGGGGCGGGTGGCCTCGGGCATCTCGCGATCCAATATGCCAAGGTGATGGGGCTACATGTTTGTGCGATTGACATTGACGATGGCAAACTCGCTCACGCCAGGTCCCTTGGGGCCGATATTGTGGTCAACGCCAAAGCAAACGATCCTGCATCAGCTGTCATACAGGCTACCGGGGGAGGGGCTCATGGGGTTCTGATCACGGCGCCCTCACTCATCGCCTTTAAACAGGGTGTCGGCATGACCCGCAAGCACGGAACATGTGTTCTAGTCGGATTGCCCCCTGGCGAATTTCCGCTTCCCCTCTTCGAGGTGGTGGCGAATTGTTTGACCATTCGCGGTTCGTTTGTCGGTTCGCGCCAGGATATGGCTGAAGCGCTCTCCTTCGCAGCCGAAGGCAAGGTCAAGGCCGATATCGAGCTTCAAGCTCTCTCGTCGGTCAACCAGATTTTGGATCGCCTTGAGCATGGCGATGTGGCATCACGCGTGGTCCTAGACTTCGCGGGTAAGTGAACTGATTTGATACGCGCGCGATATAGATGAGGCCCATGAGCGAGACGACACCTATCAGCCATCCGATGTTCGACCTCCTGCCCAAGAGAAGTATGGAGGGCGAGTCATCGTGCCCCATTCCGCAATCCACCGACCACGGAGATCAGATCCTTTTCCCCACTGTAGATGCTGCCGTTTCTGCTGCGATTCAAGCACAAAGGGTCTTCCACGAGAATGGCCTTGAGGTTCGTCGGGCCGTCATTGAGGCGATCCGTAAGACCTGCATCGCCAACGCCGAGCGCTGGGGCCGCATGGCGGTCGAGGAAACAGAGATGGGACGCGCCGAGGACAAGACGCTGAAGAACCTCCTCTGCGCCATTCGCACGCCAGGTGTGGAAGATCTGGAATCACGGGCCTACACCGGTGATAAAGGGTTGACTTTGGTGGAGTACGCCCCCTTCGGCGTTGTGGCCGCCGTAACCCCCTCGAACAACCCTGCCGCAACCATCATTTCCAACGCCATTGCCATTTTGTCCGCAGGCAATTCAGTGGTTTTTGCCCCGCATCCAGCCGCAACTAAAGTCTGCCAAGACGTACTGTGTGCATTGGCTTCGGCAGCCATTTCGGCTGGAGCCCCCTCAGGCATAATCACAACGGTCCTGCCGGGCTCTCGCGAGACGACCCAGGCCCTTCTGGCTCACCCTGGGACCAGCCTCAACCTGGTCACAGGAGGCCATGCCATTGTGAAAGTGGCCCTGAGCACGGGCAAGATCTGCAAGACCATCGCGGCCGGACCGGGTAATCCGCCAGTGGTTGTGGATGAGACGGCTATCTTTCCAGCTTGCGTCGAGGACATCATTTACGGCGCGAGCTTCGACAACAACGTGTTGTGCGTCGCCGAAAAGGAAGTCATCGTGGCCGAGGCGGCGATGATTCGTTTCCTGGAAGGCCTTCGCAAGGATGCTCGGGCCTACGAACTTTCGCCCTCCGAAATGGATTCATTGGCCAAGCTCGTCATCAAAGATGGCGGCAAGGGTTGCAAAGACCCGGTCATGAATCGGGACTACGTCGGGCGCGACGCGGCAGTCCTTGCCAGAGGCATCGGTCTGGAGGTTCCTCCTGCAACGCGCCTGTTATGGGGCCAGGTATCCGAGGACCATCCCTTTGTTTGGACAGAACAGCTCATGCCAGTCCTGCCCGTCACCTCTGCAAGGGATGTGGATTCGGCCATTGAGTTGGCCGTTCAGGCTGAAGCAGGCAATCATCATTCCGCCGCGATGTACTCGACCAACATCGCAAACCTCAGCCACATGGGGCGGCGCATGCAGTGCTCAATCTATGTCAAGAACGCTCCAACCCTCTATGGCCTGGGCTTGGGTGAAGGCTATGCATCCATGTCCATCGGCACTCCGACCGGAGATGGCATCACCAAGCCTTCGCATTTCGTCAGACCCTTGCATTGTTGCCTCGTGGGCTACTTCCGGATCGCATGAAATGAGCCAACCAATACGCACCGTTGAAATGCTGAAGCCATTCTTCGCACTTCGGCAGGAAGCTGGCCGGAAATTGACGAGGAGGAAGATATGAAACGGATTGCTGTGTTAACCAGCGGAGGTGACGCTCCTGGCATGAATGCCGCAATAAGGGCTGTCGTGCGGACGGGACTCGCGAAGGGCTGGGAGGTACTCGGTGGCCGTCAAGGGTATTCCGGCTTGATCTCCGGTGATTTCTTCCCCTTGGGTTCCAGGAATGTCGGCGGCATCATCCAGCGAGGCGGCACCATCCTTGGCAGTGCCCGCAGCCCCGAATTCGAGACTCACGAGGGGCGATTGAAAGCCCTGTCCCAGCTTCACCGCAATGGGATCGAAGGCTTGATCGTTATCGGCGGCAATGGATCCCAGGCCGGCGCCTACGAACTGTCCCAGTTACGTTTTCCGGTCGTTGGCATAGCCTCGACCATTGATAACGACCTCCAGGGTTCCGATATCACGATCGGAGTGGATACAGCCCTGAACATTGCCTTGGAAGCCATTGACCGGTTGAAAGTCACAGCCTCCTCCCTCCATCGTGCTTTCCTCGTCGAGGTAATGGGCCGGAAATGCGGCTATTTGGCTCTTATGGCTGCGATTGCAGGTGGCGCCGAGGCGGTGATCATTCCCGAGATCGAGACGGATCCAGAGGCTGTGGCGGCCGAATTGCGAGCCGCCTACGACCGTGGCAAGCCTCACGCAATCATGGTGGTCGCAGAAGGCTCCCAATACGATGCCGAGGGAATGGCACACTACTTCGAGGTTCACCAGAAACGGTTGGGCTTCGAATTACGGGTGACGCGATTGGGACATGTGCAGCGAGGGGGGGCACCAGGTTCGTTTGACCGTTTGCTGGGAACTCGTTTCGGTGCTGCGTCAACCGAGCAATTGGCAAGCGGGGAACATGGCGTGCTGATTGGGCTTCTCAAAGGCGTTATCGCGACCACCCCGTTAGCTGATGTTGTCGCCAACAAAAAATCATTGGATTTGGGTCTGTTGGAATTGGCGCACCTGTTAGCTCATTAGCATGCATGTCATTGATGAACGGTTTGGATCCACTCCAAACGAAGGAGAAGGTCTGACGTAAGGGCCTTTTGCATGAACACCTGATGAATTTGACATGGTTTGTCGACTTCATGAGGACAACCTTGGGCCTGCTCAGGCCGACCTGCATCGGCCGGGGATCCCAGCCCAGTACCACAGGCGCTAGGCCAAGCAGAGGATGCGATCCCCATCGGCCACACAGACCCCCCATTCCACCGGAAAGACCAAACGTCCGTCGCGGGTTCCGAGCAGGGCACCCACGATATATCGCAAGTTGTGTCCAGAAATTTCTGTAAGTTCGTCTCGGTAGGTGGTTGATGACGATCTATCAGGGTAGTGGCGGAGGGAGGGCGGAGCCCGACCGCAGCCGCTACCCTGCGGCGCTTTGGGCGTCTGGG
>JAJYRN010000005.1 GCA_021794095.1 Acidobacteriota bacterium
GCGGCATGGGCGGCGGCATGACGGGCACCCTCGGCACCCTGACGGCCACCCAGATCAGCCTCGAGCAGCAGGCCCTGCATGGCACGGTGTCCAACTACACCGTCAATGGTTCGCAGGCCACCTTCACGCTCACCCTGCCTGCGGATTCGGCCTTCGCCACCCTGACCGGCACCACCAGCATCCTGGTCTACCAGCAGGGCGCCACCCAGGTCTCCGGCACCGCCACCACCCTCGCGAATGGCGCGGATGTCCAGGCCCGGGGTCTGCTCTTCAACGACGGCGGGCTCTATAAGCTCGTCACAAGCTGGATCGTGATCCGCTAATCCACCTCCGGCGCCAGCGGGGAGGGTCCCAATCCAGAGGGTTGGGATCCTCCCCGTTGGCTGGTTCGACGACATCCCAATCCCGCCTTCATCAGATGGGTGCCCATGGCTGGAGCCGCCGGGTTTGCCACGATTCGAATGGCCAAACAAAATCGAGATTAAGACTCAAAATATGATATAACTCGATTCCGCTCCGCAGCCGTTTCGAAGGAGGCCCCATGAAAGCCCAGGTCTGGACCATCGGGATCACCCTTGCGGTAGGTGCGATCGTCGCGGGGCTGGCGGGGGTGGCGGTGGTCTATTCCGGCACCTTCAATGTCGCGGCGGATGTGCCCCATTCCTGGCCCGTGCTGGCGTTGATGAACACGGTGCGCGAGCGCTCGATCGAAGTCCGCGCCCGCGGCATCCAGGTGCCGGGCCTCGAGGACCCGCAGCTCGTGCTCAAAGGCGCGGGGCAGTACGCGGCCATGTGCACGGCCTGCCATCTGGCGCCCGGGATGGGGAACTCGGAGATCCGCCCAGGGCTCTACCCGCGGCCGCAGAACCTCTCCAAAGTCCGCGTCGCCCCCCGCAAGGCC
The DNA here is from genome assembly GCA_021794095.1 of Acidobacteriota bacterium. GTDB lineage: Bacteria > Acidobacteriota > Holophagae > Holophagales > Holophagaceae > Geothrix. The sequence goes on from JAJYRN010000005.1 coordinate 902, forward strand.
TTCTGGATCATCAAGCACGGCCTGAAGATGAGCGCCATGCCCGCGTGGGGCGGGAGCCATGACGATGCGACCATCTGGAGTATGGTGGCCTTCCTCCAGAAGCTGCCGGACATGACCCCCGAGCAGTACCGGGAAGTCGTCGCCAAGGCACCACCCGATGACGATATGGATATGGGTGCCAGCACCCGGCCTGAGGCTGGATCAAGCACGGATGCTGGCCGCAGGGGGACCGGGCGCTGAATCGGGCGCCGTCCTCCGGCGGATCGGCCCAGGGCCCTGAACCCGTCCTCAGTCCACCGTTCCCCGCCGGTTCCGCTTGCGCTCGGCGTCGCGTTTCTTGCCCTCCAGGCGGCGTTCTTTCGAGGCCCGGGTGGGCCGGGTGGCAGTTCGTGTCCGCGGGCGCACGAGGGCCTTCCGGATGGCAGCGGCGGTTTTCTCCCGGGCATCCTCCAGGTTCTTGAGCTGGTCGCGGGTGAGGTCGCTGACAACGATCCAGAGACCCTCGGCATCCAGGCGGTTCCGCTGGGCCTCCCGCAGGCGGGCCAGGGCGTCGTCGGGGAGGCCTTCGATCAGATCCAGGGCGATGCGCAGCTCCACCTTGGAGGCCACCTTGTTCACGTTCTGCCCGCCGGGGCCGCCGGCGCGCACGGCCTTGAACCGGATGGCGTCCCCGGGGATGCGGACCTGCGCGTTGATGAGGATGGGATCGGCCATCCGCCGAGCCTACCGCAGAAGCCGACGGGCTAGCGCATGGCCTCCATGGGCGACAGCCGGGACGCCCGCAGGGCGGGGTAGAGGCCGAACACCAGGGCGAGGGCCAGGGCCACGATCCAGGCCAGGAGCAGGCCCAGGGGGTTGACCACCAGGCCGTAGGGGAAGCTGGCGGAGAGCGCCTGGCAGAGCAGGGCACCGGTGACGGTCCCCAGCAGGGCCCCGATGGCGGCCAGCACCACGGCCTCCAGCAGGAACTGGATGAGGATCTCGTGATCGGAGGCCCCCAGGGCCTTGCGCAGGCCGATCTCGAAGCGCCGGTCGCTGAAGCTGATGAGCATCACCGAGAGCACGCCCACGCCGCCCACCAGGAGCACGGTGCCCGCCAGGCTGAGCAGCACCACGCGCCACCCGGTCATCTGCTGGAGAAAGTTCTGGTAGGCCCGGGCCGCCTCGGCGTCGAGGTCAACGATCTCCACATCCTCGATGCCGTGGTGGGCCTGCCGGGTGCGCCCCAGGAGCATGGCCGAGACCTCGCCCAGGTCGCGGGTCCGGCGGAGCTTCACGGTCACCTGGGTCAGCTGGTGGGTCGGATCCATGCGATCCATGTAGGTCTCCAGCGGGATGAGGAGGCCGTTGGCGTCGTAGTAGTTCTCGTCGTTGAAGATCTGGCCGGGCGCCTGGACGCCCACGATGCGGAAGGGCACGCCCTCCACGACCAGGTCGCGGCCCACGGGATCGGCACCGCCGAAGAGCTTGGCGCCCAGGGAGGCGCCCACCACGGCCACGGTGGACCGCCGTCGCTGATCGTCCTCGGTGAGGCCGCGCCCCAGGCCGATGGGCCGGTTCATCCAGGGGGCGTACTCGGAGGTCACCCCGATGACCCAGGTTCGCTCCGTGCCCCCGGTGACGCGCACGCTGACCTCCTTCTGGGCCCGGGGAAGGAACGCCAGCACCCGGGGATTGGGCGCCGTCAGGCGGCCCAGATCCTCATAGCGCAGGCCGGGGCTCATGGCGAAGCGGTCCCGCTCCTCCGCGGTTTCGGGAGCCTTCGGCGCGATGCGGACCGTGCCGTCCCAGCTCATCCCCGCGAAGCCCGTGGTGACCTTGTCCATGACCCCGTCCAGCACGGAGGTCATCACCACCAGGGCGAAGACCCCCAGCATGAGCAGGGTCAAGGTGAGGATGCTGCGGAGCTTGTGGGCCCAGAGTTCCACCAGGCCGGTGCGAACCACTTCCCAGAGCATGCCGGCCGAGAAGCCCCGGGAGCGGGGGCGTGGGGCGGGGGCCTCGGTGTCCAGGAGGGAGGGCCCAGGGGCGCGGAGGATGGCGTCGGGGCTATTCATAGCGCAAGGCCTCCATTGGAGAAAGCCTTGAGGCCTTCCAGGCGGGGTAGAGCGCGAAGAGGAAGCCGAAGGCGGCGGCCAGGGCGTAGGCCCAGATGAAACTGGCGGGGGTCATGGCCAGGGGGATGCCGAGGCTGTGGGTGATGATCCAGGAGAAGCCCACGCCCAGCACCAGCCCCGCGAGGCTGCCGAGGGCCGTGAGCAGGAGCGCCTCGGTCATGAACCCCTTGAAGATCTCCCGGCCGGAGGCGCCGAGGGCCATCTTCACGCCGACTTCGCGCACCCGCTCCTTGAGAGAGGCCATCTGGATGTTCACGTTCACGATGCCGCCACCCACGAGGGCCAGCACACCCGACAGGAGGAAGACGATGTCGTACACGTCGCCCTGGCTGTTCTGGCGCCGGATCCGCGCCGCCACGTCATCCATGCGGAAATCGTCCTGCATCCGGTGGTTGGCCCGCAGGACGTTCTGGAGTTGCTTCGAGAAGGCCGCCATGACGTTCAGATCGGGAATGCGGAAGGTGATGCGGTCCACCCGGCGGTAGGCGTCGCCGTTCATGCGGCGCTGCACGAGGCTGGCCGGCACCGCGATGATCCGGTTGCGCCACCCGAACTGGTTGTGCTGGTCCTTGCGGAAGCGAAACACCCGCTCCCGGAAGGTGCCGATGACGGTCACGGGCACATCGCCGATGCGGAGGGGCTGGCCCAGGGCGTCCCCCTTGGGGAAGAAGGCGGCGGCGGCCTCCGTGCCCAGGATGGCCACGGGGGAGCCCGCCTCCATTTCCTGGGAGGAGAAGCCGCGTCCCGTCTCCACCTCGTACCCGTTGGCGGGAATGTAGTCCCCGCCGATGCCCGAGATGGACCGGTCCTGGTCCGCGTAGGGCGACACCACCCTGGTGCGGGCGTTCTTCTGGCTGCTCACCCCCTGGATCGCCTGGGGGCGGAGGACCGCGCCATCCTCGGCGTCCTCGTCCCGCAGTCCGAGGTCGGCCTGCTGGAGGGCCGTCGGCTGGCCCTCCTGGACGGTGGCCCTGGGCTGGACGTTCAGCTTGTCCAGGCCGCCCATCTTCACGTACATCTGTTCGGCCCGCTGGCGCTGGCTGTCGGAGATGGAGAACCCGCCTAGCACCGAGGCGACACCGAGCAGCACACCCAGTGCCTGCAGCGTGGCCCGGCCGAGGTTTTCCCGGATCTCCGTCCAGGCCTCGATCAGCCGCTCGCGGAAGGCGCCGGAGGAAGTCATCAGGCGGCCCCTTCGGCTGAAGCGATCAGTCCATCTCTGATCTCCACCCGCCGTTCCGCCTGGGCGGCGATGGAGGGATCGTGGGTCACGAGGAGGAGGGTGTGGCCCTGGCCATGGAGTTCCCGGAAGAGGTCCAGCACCTCGGCCCCGGTGCGGGAATCCAGGGCGCCGGTGGGCTCGTCGGCCAGGAGGAGAGCCGGTTCGTTGGCCAGGGCCCGGGCCACGGCCACGCGCTGCTTCTGGCCGCCCGACAGCGCGGCGGGAAGCTTGTCCGCCTTGTCGGCGATGCCCACCTTCTCCAGCAGCGCCAGGGCCCGATCCCGGCGGTCCCTCCGGCCGAGGCCCGCGTAGAGCATGGGCAGCTCCACGTTCCGGAGGATGCTGGCCTTCGGAAGCAGGTTGTAGCTCTGGAAGACGAAGCCGATCTTCCCGTTCCGGATCCGCGCCAATTCGCCCCCGGAGAGGCCATGGACGGGATGGCCATCCAGCTCGTAGCTGCCGGCCGAGGGCGAATCCAGGCAGCCCAGGATGGCCATGAGCGTGGACTTGCCGGAGCCGGAGGGCCCGATGAGCGCCACGAACTCGCCCTTCTCCACGGCGAAGTCAATGCCGCGCAGGGCGTGGACCGCCGCGCCGTTGGCGCCGTAGATCTTGGTGATGCCCTGGGTTCGGATGATGGTGGACATGGAGGCTCCTCCCGGGGGCGCGGTGGCCATGAGGACGGGTTCAGGCTGGAGTGCGGGGGGACATCGCGAGCAAGGCGAGCAGGCGGTCCCCCCGTGGAGCAAGGGCCCTGAGGGAGGCGGAGGCCGACCGAAGGGCGGGGGAGCGGGGGGACATCGCGAGCAAGGCGAGCAGGCGGTCCCCCCGTGGAGCATCAGTTGTTCTCGTCGTCCTTCTCCACCTTCTTCCGGGTGGGATCCTCGAGACAGACCTGCTCGCCGGGCTTGAGGCCGGAGAGGATCTCCACCCGCTCGAGGGTGGCGATGCCGGTGGTTACGGGCACGACATCGAAGTAGTCCTTCCAGTGGTCGGAGAGCCAGATGAACTTGGCGCGACCATTCAGGCCGTCCCGGGCCCGGGCCAGATCCTGGTTCGAGAGGTGCTCCTTCAACCGGTACACCACCGTCTGGCCGTCGCGGCGCTGGAGGGCCTCCAGCGGCACGCTGATGGCCTTGTCTCGCTTCTCGCCGAGGATCTCCACATTGGCGCTCATGCCGGTGCGGAAGGCCTCCGACAGCTGGTCCAGGGCCACCTCGACCTTGAAGACCTTGATCTTCTCGACCAGGTCGGCGGCGGGCGCCACGAACCGCACCCGCCCCGTGAAGGATTGCCCCGGATAGGCGTCGAGGGTGATGCGGACCGGCTGGCCCACCTTGACCTTGGCGATGTCCACCTCGTTGAGGTTCACCCTCACGATCAGGGACTTGAGGTCGGCCACCGTGAAGACCACGGTGCCGGCGTTGAAGCTGCTCACGCCGGAGGTGATGGTGTCGCCCAGTTCCACCCCCCGCTTGATGACCACGCCGTCCATGGGGGCGGTGATCCGCGCCAGCTGGGTGGAGGCATTGCCGCTGATGGGGATGCCGCGATCCTCCACGATCTGGTAGCGGGTCTGGGCGGCCTTGTAGGTTTCATCGGCCAGATCGCGGGTGGTCTTCGCGTTGCGATAGACCTGCTCGGAGATGAGGCCGGCCTTGAAGAGTTCCGACTGCTGGGCGAAATCGCGCTCGGCGTTCTTGAAGCTCACCCGGGCCTGGGAGACGCTGCCCTGCACGTCGGAAAGGGTCTGCGCCTGATTCACGTCGGGTTCGACCTCGGCCAGGACCTCGCCGCGGTGGACCACCGCGCCTTCGCGGACCTTGAGGGCCACGATGCGGCCGGAGACGGCCGACTTCACATCCACCTTGGTCAGGGGATCCACGACGCCCACTTCCCGCACGCTCACCTGCAGGTTCTCGGCCTGCACCTTCCCCAGCCGGAAGGGGGTGCTGGCTCCGGCTTTCCGGTCGGAACCGTCTCCGCCGCGCAGGATGAAGAACATGCCGGCCGCCAGGGCGATGGCGCCTGCGGAGACGTACATCCAACGCTTCTGCATGGGAAACCCCTGAATGGAAAAGATTCCGGATGGGCCGGGCGGATTGAACAGCCTACGCACGACAACATGGTCCCGTTTAGAGCGTGGCGGATCCGGATTCCGGCCTGCGACAGGGACGGACCGGTCAAGGCCCGCCTTTTGCCGGGGATTGGCGGGGAGCGCCGCCCTGATGGCCCAGGCGCCGGTGCCGTCCCCGCCCACCGGACAGCAGGTGGAGCGTCGGAGCGAGCATCAGGAGCGCCAGGGGGAACGCCAGGGCGTGCGCAAGGAGCGCCCCCGCTTCGTGGCCTATCAGAGCGATTTGCCTTCAATGAATAAGCAAAGCCTTTGAAGCACGAAGACGAAACGACCACGACGAGAAGCCATGAATGCTGTTTCTATTTCTGGATTCGTGGTCTTCCTGTCTTCGTGGTGAATCTTTAGTTTCGATTGTCCATGGGCATCAAAGTGTCCGGACGAGGCGTTCGATCCGCGCGGCGCGCCGGCCCTGGGTTTCGACGAGGATGGCGTGCAGCTGGAGGTCGCCATCGGCCACCTCGTATTTGGCCCGCTGGACCTTCAGGAAGCGGGCGAGGCTGGCTTCCTTCTTCATGCCGATGACGCCGCCGTAGGGCCCCGTCATGCCGATGTCGGTGACGTAGGCGGTGCCACCGGGCAGCACCTTGGCGTCGAGGGTGGGGACATGGGTGTGGGTGCCCAGCACCGCCGCCACCCGGCCGTCCAGGTGGTGGCCCATGGCCTGCGCCTCGCTGGTGGCTTCCGCGTGCATGTCCACGATCACCACATCGGCCCGCTCCTTCTGGAGCAGGGTATCCGCGCATCGGAAGGGGCAGTCGCAGGCCGGCATGTGCACCCGGCCCATGAGGTTCATCACGAGCACCTCCTCGCCCGAGCGGGTGTGCAGCTTGATCCAGCCGTTGCCCGCCGTGTCGGGGGGATGGTTGGCGGGGCGCAGGAGGCGCGGTTCCAGACGGAACGTGGCCTCGATGCCCTTCACATCGAAGGCGTGGTTGCCGGTCGTGATGACATCCACCCCCAGGCGTTCGAACCATTCCCGGGCGATGCCTTCCGTGATGCCGTGGCCATGGGCGGCATTTTCGCCATTCACGATGACGAGATCCGCCCCGGTTTCCTCGCGCAATCTGGGGACATGGCCTTCCACGAGCCGTCGGCCCGGCTCGCCCACCACATCGCCCAGCATGAGGATCCGCATGTCTCCAGGCTAAACGAAATGGCCCCGCCGGAGCGGGGCCATGACGCTGCGCGGGTGGGGCTGTCTAGAACTTCAGGCGCAGGCTGAGCTGGACTTCGCGGGGGGCCCGGTCCGGCGTATCAATGGCGCCGAAGCTGGTGATCGGGGTGCCGGTCCGGTCGAGGGCCGTGGTCTGGCCCGTGGACTGGTTGGCCCAGTTGAAGACATTGAAGACCTGGACGCCGCCCTGGATCTGGATGCGGTTCACGAGCTTCCAGTCGCGCTTCAGCGCCAGGTCGAAGTAGCGCTGGGCGGGCTGGCGCCAGGCATTCCGGCCACCGTAGCCCGGGGCGTAGTCGTTGTAGGTGCCATCTCCATTCAGATCGGTGGAGGCCATGGCGGTGTAGGGGAGGCCGGTCTGGTACTGGTAGGTGACGGCGCCCTGGATGCCATAGACCACGGGGAAGTAGCCCGTGAAGATGCCCCGGAACCGGGCATCGCTGTCACTGGGGGCCAGGTTGGCGTAGGGATCAGCCGGGTTGTTGGTGACGCTGCCGCCGTAGCCGCCGTTGTTGGTGATGCGCTCGTTGCTGTTGATGTCCATGGCCTTCGACCAGGTCACGCTGCTCTGGAACCCGAAGCCCGTATCGGACGTGCGCGAGGCCGTGAACGTGAGGCCGCGGTAGGTGCCCGTGCCGTTGTTCTCGGAGAGGAACACATCGCCGTAGCCGGTGAGGTTCACCTGGCGTCCGCGGATCATGACGAAGGGCTGGCGGGCGGTGCTGAAGGTGTTCACCGGGGTGCCGTAGCCGTCGTTGTAGAAACCGCCGGAAGCCGGCGTGAGGTTCACATTCACGAAGTACTGCTGGTGCTGAAAGACAGAGTACTCAGCCCGCACGCCAAGGGTGAGCCCGTTGTCGTAACGGTGATCCACTCCGAGGGAGGTGCTGATCTTCCGGGGCATCTTGTTGGCGGGATCCCACAGCTGGCCGGTCCGGCTGACGCCCCCCAGGGACGCGAGGCTGGCGGGATCCAGGGCCGTGAGGGCGGTGCCGTTCTGGGTGCGGGTGGCATAGGAGAGCGCGCCGCTGTTCCAGGCGGCGAGGGCGGTGGCGCTGGCGGACGGAGCGATGCTGTAGACGGTGATGGTGTTGCCATTGGCCGTCATGGTGTTGGAGACGGTCAGACTCGGATCCGGGCTGGTGAAGGCGCCCCAGCCGCCCTTCACGACGGTCTTGCCATCCCCGAAGAGATCGAGGCTGAACCCGAAGCGGGGATCCACCGCAGAGTTGCTGTCGGCCTGGTCGGTGCCCATGAACTGGGGATTCGGCATGGGGTTGTTCGGTTCGTTCTCCCGGGTGGCGCGGAAGCCGCCGGTGAGGTTCAGGCGGTGGTTCATGAAGCCCTGGTACTGCAGCTGGAAGAAGCCGGCCAGCAGAGAGGAGCTGTAGTCAATCCAGCCGCCGGTGGGGCTGATGGCGCCCCGGTAGAGCACCCGCGATCCTGAGGTGAGGGTTCCCTTCGCCCACTGGTTGGCCGTGGCATAGTCCGGGAAGCTGAAGAAGCCGCCCATGTACTGGGGGAACTGGTTCTGGTAGCGGAACCACTGGAGATCCACGCCGCCCTTGACCAGCCAGTCGCCCTGGGTCCAGGTGAGGGTGTCCAGCAGCTCCTTGTTGTACTCATTGAGCTGGCTCGGGGCGTACCAGATCTGCCCGGAGGTGAAGCCGCTGGCCACGGTGAATTCGGGTGCCGTGGAATTGGTCGTGCGGGGATGCCGCTCATCGGCGACCTGGAGGCGCGCCTCGTTGGTCATGTTGGCGCCGATGCTGCTCACCAGCTCGGCCACCCAGGAGATGCTGCTGACCTTGTCCACGCCGTTGGCGCTGAGTCCCGTCTGGCTGCCGAGGTTCGTGCCATTGGTATTGGTGAACTGCTGGGTGTTCACGCGCAGGCTGGCACGGTTGTTCTCGTTGATGTTCCAGTCGAGGCGGGCAAACACCGTGGTGTTCTTCTGGTCGTTGGTGATGGGGGTGCCGCTCTCGGAGGCGAGGGTATGGCCGTCATTGCCCACGGGGATGGCGCCGAAGTTGGTCAGGAAGGTGTTCAGGTTGGCGACGGAATTGCCACCGCTGGAACTCACGCCGAAGGCGGGCGTGAGGTTGGTGGAGTAGTGCTCCGACTCCACACCCACGAAATAGAACAGCTTGTCCGGGATGATCGGGCCGCCCACATTGGCGCTGAACTGCTGCTGGCTGAAGGCCAGGGTGCGGGCCTTGTCTGAATTCGTGGTGCCGCGGGGATCGTAGGGCACCGGCCGGATCTTGGCCACGAGGTTCTGGCTGCGGAACTGATCCTGGATGTCGCCCGAGAAGGTGTTGGTGCCCTGCTTGGTCACAGCGTTGACCACGGCGCCGGCCCCGGCGTACTGGGGATCGTAGGCGTCCGTGATGATCTGGAGTTCCTTCACCGTATCCAGGCCGAAGGAGAAGGGGATGGCCGTCCCGCCGCGGGGATCCCCGAAGAAGGTGGAATTGAAGCTGGTGCCGTCAATGGTGAGGTTGTTCATGATGCCGCGGGAACCTTCCACCACCTGACGGCCCGTGGCGCCGGTCACGGCGCCGGGGGTGAGCTTCATCAGGTCGGTGAAGTTCCGGCCCTTGAGCGGCACGTTCTGGACCAGCTTCTGGTCAATGGACACCATGGTGTTCACCTGAGTGGTATCCAGGGTCTGGGAGGAATCCACCACCTCGACGGTGGCCGCCGCCTCGACGGTGTCGAGCTTGAAGTTCGCCACCGTGCTCTGGCCGAGGGAAACCTGGAGGTTCGCATCCCGCACCGCCCGCATGCCGTGGGCAGTGACGGTCAGTACGTAAGAGCCCACGGGCAGCAGGCCGATCTGGTACTCGCCCTGGCCATTGGTGGCGGTGGTCCGGACCAGGCCCGTATCCGTATTGCGCAGGGTGATGGAGGCACCTGGCAGCTTCTTTCCGGAGGTGTCCTTGATGACGCCCCGCACGGCGCCTGCGGTGGAAGATGTCTGGGCCTGGGCCACGGTGGCGCAGGCCAGGCCTGTCAGAAGGACGAGGGTGAAACGGCGGTTCATGCAGGGCTCCTGTGCCAGGGGCGTGGCGGTTAAAAGAACAGAAGGGCCCGTGAAACAGGCCCATCCAGGGGGTTCTCCAAGGATGACGGGATCAAGACCGCAACTCAATCCTTGCAACCCGCTCCGCTGCAAAGTGGCCGGGGCGTGATGCGAAAGTCACATCGTGTCACCCAGCCGTTCGCGTACGCCCCGGCACCTCGGGCCAAACGAAAGGGCGGCGCGAACGCCGCCCTTTCTCGTCATTCACGCCCGATCAGAAGGAAAGGCGGGCGCCCCACTGGACCTGCCGGGGGTTGTAGATCCAGCTGTAGGCCTGGTTGAGCTGGGGGTTGGTATCCGAGCTGGAACTGGCCACCTGCTGGGAGAGGTAGGTGTCCTGGCGGTTCAGGAGGTTGAACACATCCACCGACAGGGTGAGCTTGACCTTGCGCACGATGGGGATATCCCGCCGCAGGCCCAGGTCCAGGGAGGTCAGGGAACCGGCTCGCTGGGTGTTGCGGCCCGTGTCCTGGCCGTTCACGAAATAGCGGTCGTTGTTGTTGTTGCCGTCCTTGTTCATGTCCCTGTAGCTGTAGAGCAGGGTGTAGGGGGTTCCGCTCTGGTAGCGCAGGGAGAGGGAGGCCAGGATCCCCGTGAAGCGCTTGTCGAGGTAGCTCACGTAGCCAGTGATCACGTTCCGGCGATCCGTGTCGGCGTAGCCCCACTGGGCCGCCAGGTTGTTGTAGTCCTGGATGGAGATGCCGGAGTAGTTGCGTTCGTTGGAGTCGCTGTCCTTGTTGATGGCGTAGGTGTAGTAGAGCTGGGCATCCAGGTTGCTGCCGTCCTTGTGGTACTTCAGGCTGAAGGTGTAGGCGTGGTAGAGGCTGGTGGCATCCGAGGAATACATGCCCTCGGTGTAGTAGGACGAGTTGGGACGCGGACCGTAGAGAATGCGGCCCTGGGCGCTGGTGCCTGTGGGAGCGCCGATGTTCAGGTCGCCGGTGCGCTCCAGACGGTTGCCCTTCGCGTAGGTGGCGGACAGGCCGAGCACCAGGTCGCGGAAGAAGGGGCGCTCAACGCCGATGTTCACCCGGTCGGTATAGGGGTTCTTGAAGTCAGGATTGAACGTCCAGATGCTGGCCTTGGGGGGGGTGCCGCCGAGGCCATTGAGGGTGGAATTGAGATAGTAGGGATTGCTGGCGTTGAAGGAGGAGCCGATGGGGATGCCATAGGTGGCCGCCTGGGCCGGCTTGAAGTCCACCGAGCCAGTGCGGATGGCGTTGGCCGCGTACACCTGGTAGAAGAACACCGACGGGGTGGTGCTCACATAGCGGCCCGCGCTGCCACGGACGACGGTCCGGTCCTTGTCGAAGGAGGGGGTCCAGGTGAAGGAGAAGCGGGGCGAAAACTCGCTGTCGCTGGGGATCTTGCCCGTGAGGGGCATGGGGGTGGCCAGCGGGTTGCTCATGTTGAGGATGGGGTAGTCCGGGTTCTCCTGGCGGTCCCAGCGCAGGCCCAGGCCCAGCTTCACGGTATCCACCGGGCGCCAGTCCGCCTGCACGAAGGCGGCTTCCTGCTTGTAGCTGGTGCTGAAGAGGCCGGCCTGGTGGACATCCTGGGTGATGCCGAAGTTCTGACGGTAGGTGGACCACTTCCCCGCCCTGAAATCATTCAGGCTGTTGAAGAAGTACACGCCCTGCCAGTTGCCGGCGAAGAACTCGGACACATCAATGCTGTTGTAGTCAATGCCGCCCTTCACCTGCAGGGTGGGCGTCACGTAGCTGAGGTTTTCCTGGAACTCCGTGCGCTTGGTGTTGTATTGCCGGTCGTAGGGGTAGGCGCCGTAGTAGCCCACATGGGAGATGCTGACTTCCGGGGTGGTGACATAGGTGGAGCGGGGCATGCCGTCCTTGTTCAGGCTGATCCGGGCTTCGTTGAGCCAGTTGGCATTGATCACCCAGTTCCACTGGAGCAGGTAGCTGTCGGTGGTGACATCATCCGAAGCCCGGTTCTCCGAAGCCGCCGTCGTGCCCGAACCGGTGTCGCCGGTGTATTTCGAGTGGTTGATGCGGAACTGCAGGGTGTGGTCGGTGTTGATGTTCCAGTCGAAGCGGGCGAACACCGTATCCGAATCCCCTTTGCTGGTGTAGTCGCCGCCCTTGGCGGCAAGCACGGCATCGTTGGAATAGGTTGCTGGATCGAGGGTCACTGGGTAGAGCCCGCCCCAGACCTGGTGGATCGGATTGGTCTGGCGCTGGGCATCGTAGGCGACGAAGTAGAACAGCTTGTCCGGGATGATCGGGCCGCCGGCGCTGAAACCGAACTGCTCCAGCTTGTAGCTGCCCACGGGATTGGTGGTGACCTTGCCATTCGGCTGGATGATGGTGGGGCCGGCCGCCTGCATGCTTGAGGGGCGCTTGTAGTAGAAGAGGCTGCCGGTGAAGTCGTTGGTGCCGTTCTTGGTGATGGCGTTCACATAACCGCCGCCCATGCGGCCGAATTCCGCCGAGGCGCCGTCGGTGACGACCTGGTACTCACGGATGGCCTCGATGGAGATGGTGAAGGGGGTCTTGCCCTCCGCCGCGCCCTGGGCGCCACCGAAGAAGGGTTCGTTGTCATCGGCGCCATCAATGTTGATGGAGGTGTTCACACCGCGCTGGCCAGCGATGGCCAGGTTGCCGCGGCTGCTGTCCACCACCACCTGGGGGGCCAGGGTGGCGAGGTTGGTGAAGTTGCGGCCCAGAACGGGCAGGTTGTCGAGGTTATCCGGGGAGATGAAGGCGGCGGCGCTGGCCCGATCCGAATCCACCTTGGAGGTGTCGGCGACCACTTCCACCACCGCGCTGGCTTCTGGAGCGAGGCGGATGGTCAAAGGGGCGGCGTCGCCCAAGTTCAGGGTGACCTTGACATTGCTGGCGGCCTGGAAGCCGGCTTTGGTAACGGTCACGGCGTAGGGGCCCACGGGCAGGGCGGTGGCGACGTAGCGGCCGCCGGCATCCGTCAGTACGGTGCGCAGGAAGCCCGTCTCCTGGTTGCGGATGACCACCGTGGCGCCGGCGACCGGGGCGCTCTGCTTGTCGAGCACTCGGCCCGCCAGCTGGGTGCTGACCCCTTGGGCGCACAGGGGTGCAGCCGCCACGATCAGGGTCAGAAGGGAAAGACCGCTTATATGCCTGAATTTCATAAAAGGTTCCTCCATGCCCCCTAGGCTAACGGAACCGGGAGGAATGCAAAAGGGACTCGGAGGTGAAGGAACGAAAAGGTTACCCGGGACATCCAGAAGTCACGCAAGCGGCCAAGGACAGGTATGCGCTCTCCCCCGCGTGGAACCTGCTAGGCTTCATTCTTCCAGAGGGTTCCGCATGAGATTGGCCGTACTCGCCCTGGCACTTTTTCTCCCACTTCATGCCCAGCCCACCCCCCCCGCGACCATGCCCCTGTCCGACATCCAGCCCGGCATGAAGGGGTACGGGAAAACCGTATTCCACGGAGGCAAGATCGAGCGCTTCCAGTTCGAGGTGGTGGGCATTCAGCGCAATGCCTACCCAGGCCGGGGCCGCATCATGATCAAGGCCAGCGGCGGTCCGCTTGCCCAGACGGGCATCCTGGAAGGCATGAGCGGCAGCCCCTGTTACATAGATGGGAAGCTCATCGGGGCCCTCAGCACGGGCATCCAATTCGAGAAGGATGCCGCCATCGGTGGCGTCACACCCATCGGCGAGATGCTGGAGCAGCTGCGGGACCTTCCGGATACCCCTTCCAGCCGCACGCCGTTGATCCTGCCCAAGCTGGAGCCCCCCAAGGTGCTCAAGGCGGCCCTTGAAGGCCGGATGGTTCCCTTGAACGAACTCATGGAAGGTGCCGACCAGGGAGGCCCCCCCCTCGATCTCATCAGCACGCCCCTCTCGCCCGAGACCCGGAAGCTCTGGGAGGGCCTTCCGGTGCGCTTCACCTCGGTGCCAGCCCTGGCGCCCGCCAGCGGAGGCAACCTGGAGGCCAGTCCCCTGGAACCCGGCGGCATGGCCTCCATCCAGTTGATGCAGGGCGACCTGGACATGGGCGCTTCCGGCACCATCACCTATGTCTCGGGCAAGCGGGTGTTTCTGTTCGGCCATCCCCTGCTCAATATGGGGGCGGTGGACCTGCCCCTCTGGTCGGCCACGGTGGCGACCCTGGTGCCCAGTTATTCCAGTTCCTTCAAGCTGGCCATGCCCGTGGCCCAGGTGGGTGCCCTGCGTCTGGACCGCAATTCGGGCGTGGCGGGCGTGCTGGGAGCCGTGGCCCACATGGTGCCGCTGCGGGTGGGGCTGAACCTGGGAGGGCGGCGCACCCTGAATTTCCGTTTTGAACTCATGGACAATCCCCTGCTCACGCCCCAGCTGGCCGCGACCGCCGTGGCGCAGGTGCTTTCAGCCAACATCCGGGGGGCTGGTTTCCAGAGCCTCTCCATGCAGGGGAACATCAAACTGGCAGGTCAGACCCCCATCCAGGTGGAGAATGTCATCGCCGACCTGAATGCGGGGCGCATGGCCCAGTACATCGGAGGCATGCTCCAGGCGGTGACCCTCAACCCATTCGAGCGCCCGGTGATCGAGGGTATTTCGCTCAACATCAAGGCCGAGGAACGGCTGGACTTGGTGGCCATCGCCGGCATCCGGCTTCTCAAGGCCCGGGCCAAACGGGGCGAAGTGTTGCCGGTGCTGGTGACGCTCCAGAACATCCAGGGGGTCCGGGAAACGGCCACCTTCGATATTCAAGTGCCCTCCTCCGCTGCCAAGGGGAAGGCCATCCTGATGGTGGGCGACGGCTTCAGCCTGATGGCGGCCGATCCCGACCAGCGGGCGGTGCAGACGGCCAGTCTGGGCGATGTGGTGCGGGTTCTGAACAACGCGCTCCGGAACAACCATGCCTATGCCCTCATCGTCCAGGCCCAGCCGGGTGCGGGTCTGCGGGGGAGCCGCATCGAGGGCATCCCGCCGACCATCGCTTCCCTGGTGGGCGGCGACGGTTCCAGCAGCGGCAATCAATTGAAGCGGCACATCATCGGCCGGGCCGTGCTGCCCCTGGACCGCGAGGTGCGCGGCTTCAGCCAGATGGCCATTGATATCGAATAGGGCTGCGCCCATGAACCCGCCTTCACGAAAGGGAACCATGCGCTGGATGACGATGCTCCTCACCGCGAGCCTGGGCGTGGCGTTGGCCGCGAGCCAGCCCCACGCGGTTTTCAGTTCCTTCAATGACTGGCTGGGCGCGGAGACCCACGGCGTGCGGATTGACGCGGACGGCCAGCTCGAACTGGCGCCCAGCCTGCGCCGGGTGGCCCAGTTGCCCGAAGGCGTCATCTGGGCCGCCGTGCCGGATGGAACGGGTGGGGCCTACCTGTCCGCGGGCACCGCCGGAAAGATCTTCCACTACAGCGGCGGCCAGGTGACGCCCGTGGGCCAGGTGAAGGGCGGCATCGTGTTCGCGATGGTCCGCCTCGGGCAGGATCTGGTGGTGGCGCCCACCGGGGAGGGAAAGCTCTACCGCATGACCCCCACCGGGGACATCAAACCCTTCGCCGATATCGAGGCCCGGGTGGTCTGGGCCATGGCGGTGGATGGCGACCGGGTGCTTGCGGCGGGCGGGGCTGAGCGGGGGGCGGTGCTGGTCCAGGCGAGCGCCGGTTCCAGCCGCGTGCTGGCCAGCCTGCCGGATGAGACCGCCTTCACGGCGTTGGCTCCGGATGGGCAGGGGGGCTGGTACCTCGGCAGCCACGGCCGGGGGCTCGTGCTTCGTTACAATCGGGTGGGCGACCGTCTGGAAACCCTGATGGACACGCCCTTCGAGGAGGTCCGGGCCCTCGTCGCAACGGGTGGCCAGCTCTACATCGGCGCCGACAATGGCCTCACGCCCAAGTTCAGCACCGGCCAACTAGAGCCTCGGGAGGGCTACCTCCAGGCCGCAGAAGCGGGCACGGCCACCCGCTCGGCGGTGATCCGCCTGGATGCGAACCTGGTACCCCAGACCCTCTGGCAGAGCGCCCAGAGCCAGGTCTATGCCCTCATGCCCTGGAAGGGGCAGCTGCTTGTGGGCACCGGCAACCGGTCGCGGATCTTCGGGATCCCCCTCGGCCCCGAGCGGAAGACGGAGCCCTTCGCCTCCATCCAGGAACTGGGCACCGCCCAGGCCACGGCCTTTCTGCCCTCCGGCGGGGACATGCTGGTGGTGGGCTCCAATCCCGCTGAACTCCACCTGCTCAGTGAGGCGCAAGCCACCGAAGGCACCCTCGAATCCCGGATCATCTCGGGGGCGCCCCTGTCAGATTGGGGCCGCGCCTATCTGATGGCCGACACGCCCTCCGGCACCGGCGTGGCCCTCCAGTTCCGCACGGGCAGCACGGAGACGCCGGATGCCACCTGGAGCCCCTGGACGCCGCCCCTCCGCAGCGGGGAACGCCCGGCCCTGCCTCCCGCCCGTTTCGCCCAGTTCCGGCTCCGGCTCACCAGCACCCGCGGCGGCGCCACGCCCGTGGTGCAGAGCGTCACCCTCTACTGGGCGCCCCGCAACCTGCCACCGGTGTGGGGTGGGGTGGACATCCTGCCGCCGGGCGTGGTGGTCACCCGGAACGCCCCTTCGGACGTACTCGGCATCGAACGCATTCCCCTGGACGTCCAGAAACTCATCCCGACCCTGTCCCTTGCCGGCGTGGAAAAGCGCCTCTTCCGGCGCGGCAGCCAGAGTTTCATCTTCCATGTGGGCGATCCCAACAGCGACACCTTGAGCTACGATCTCCGCCTCCTGCCGCAGCAGGGCGCGCCCCTTCCGCTGGTGAAGGGGTGGCGGGATCCCTTCTTCAGCTTCGACACCCTGCCGGTGCCGGATGGCCGCTACCGCTTGGAGATCACCGCCTCCGACGCGCCCACGGAGCCCTTCAACGCGGCCCTCAGCAGCGTGTGGATCACCCCGCCCTTCGTGATTGACCACACGCCGCCCGTGATCAGCGCCCTGACTGCGACGACGGATGCCAGCGGGATTCGGATCCAGTTCACGGGCCATGACGACACTTCCGTGCTGAAGAACGCCGCGGTCAGCGTGGATGGGGAGCATTGGCTCCAGATCGTGCCGGAGGACCGGGTGTTCGATCAGCAGGATGAACTGTTCGATGTGCGCGTGCCCCAGGACCAGGCGCGGGGCGATCGCGTCCTCGTCAAGCTGGTGGATCAGAGCAACAACGAGCAGACGGCCTCGGTGACCATCGGCGCCAAGTGACCACGGTTCCAGGTATCAAAAAGACGGGGCCCGGGGGCCCCGTCTTTCACGCAGGGAAGGGGGTCACAGGCCCTTGAACTGAGCGGCGCGCTTCTCCATGAAGGCGCCCATGCCCTCTTGCATGTCCTGGGTGGCGGCGAGCAGACCGAAGAGGGCGGCCTCGTACTGGAGGCCCTGATCCTGGGGCATCTCAAGGCCCTGGTGCACGGCGGCCAGGGCGCTGCGCAGGGCCAGGGGGCCACGGCTGAGAATCGTCCGGGCCAGCTTCTCGACGCCAGCCTTCAGGTCGGCCTGGGGAAACACGCGGCTCACGAGACCGGCGCGAAGGGCGTCGGCGGCGGTCAGCATCTCGGCCGAGAGGATGAGATCCAGGGCCACGCCCTTGCCCACGAGGCGGGGCAAGCGCTGGGTGCCGCCGTAGCCGGGGATGATGCCCAGGCTCACTTCGGGCAGGCCGAAACGCGCATTTTCGCTGGCCACGCGGATGTGGCAGGCCAGGGCCAGTTCGCAGCCGCCACCCAGGGCGAAGCCGTTCACGGCGGCAATGACGGGCTTGGACATGGCCTCGATGCGCTGAAACACGGTCTGGCCGCGCAGGGCCTGGACGCGGGCGCTGGCACTGTCGAGGCGCTTCAGCTCGGCGATGTCGGCCCCGGCCACGAAGGCCTTCTCGCCAGCGCCCGTGACGATCACGGCGCCCACACGGTCATCCTGTTCCAGATCGGCGAAGGCCTGCTCCAGCTCCTTCAGCACATCATTGTTCAGGGCATTGAGTTTTTCCGGGCGCTGGATGGTGAGCCAGGCGAGGCGATCAGCCACGTCGAGGGAGAGGAAGGCCATGGGAACTCCTGGGAAAACCCCAGTGTAGTCCCGGAGAACCTGGACGTCCCGTATGCTGGAGGTTCCGATCCGTGCCATCCCCTGCTCTTCCCGGAGGGCCCCCCATGTTCCATCCGCCCCATCCCGAGCTCTACCGCGACCAGCTCCGCGCCTTCCTGCGGGAGGACTGGGGCACCCAGGACTGGACGACGGCCACGGTGCCGGATCACCCCATGACGGCTCGGGTGGTGGCCAAGGCGGATCTGGTGGTGGCGGGCCTCCCCATGGCGATGGAGGTGCTGGCGCTTGTCTGCGGGGGGCTCCGCACGGATCTGCCCGTGGTGGAAGGCCAGCGGGTGCCGGTCGGCACGGAGGTGATGCGGATCCGGGGCTCTGCCCACGGTCTTCTGCAGGCCGAGCGAGTGATGCTGAACCTGCTGCAACGGTTGTCCGGCACCGCCACACTGACGCGGAAATTCGTGGATGCCGTGGCGGGCACGGGGGCGCGCATTCTGGATACCCGGAAGACCACGCCCGGGCTCAAGCTGCTGGAGAAGTACGCCGTCCGCTGTGGCGGGGGCCTGAACCACCGCCTCACCCTGGGCGATGGGGTGCTCCTGAAAGAGAACCACCTGGCCGCCGCCGGGAGCATCCGCGCAGCGGTGGAGGCCGCGCGCCGCGTGGCGCCGAACCTGGTGAAGATCGAAGTGGAGGTCGAAACCCTGGGCCAGCTCAAGGCCTGCCTCGACCTGCCGGATGTGGATGGCGTGCTGCTGGACAATATGCCGCTGGAACAGATGCGTGAAGCCGTGGCCCTGCGGGATCGCAGCGGCCGGCGGCTGTTCCTGGAGGCCAGCGGCAACATCACGCTGGAGCGGGCCCGGGATGTGGCCGAAACCGGCGTGGATTTCCTGAGCGTGGGCGCCCTCACCCACAGCGCTCCGGCGGTGGACTTGAGCCTGCGGATGGACTGAATCGCAGCAGGGTTCACTGCACATCGGGCCCCGTTCGGGGCCCGATGTGCAGTAGGAAGAAAGGTCAGGACTACTTCACGTCCAGATGCCGGGCCTGGAGCAGGCGCCCCAGGGCCTGGTCCAGCGCAGTCACGGCCTTCGCGTAGGTGATCTGGGCCTGGAGTTCGGCGCCCTTGGCGGCATCGAGCGTATTGAGCTTGGACAGAACCAGGAAGTTGGTGCTCATGCCGTTCTCGAACTTCTTGCGCTCGGCATCCAGATCCTGCTGGTCATAGATCCGGGTCTTCTGGGCGGCGGTCACCCCCTTGGAGGCGGCATCCAGGTTCCGGAAGGCCTGGCGGACCTGCAGGGTGATGCTCAGCTTCAGGTCGTCGAGGGAGAGTTCGCTGCTCCGCAGATTGGCGCGGGCGATGGCCTGGTTTCCCTTGGCCGCCCGGTTCTCGATGGGCAGGGAGAACTGGAGGCCGACGGAATAGCCCGGGTTCTTGGCCTGGAAGAGGTCCGTGTTCACGGGGCTGTAGGTGGCGTAGTTGGAAGCGGTGCCGTTGTAGGCCACGGTCAAGTCCAGCTGGGGGCGGACATGGTTGATGGCGGCCCGCTCGAGCACCTTCTTGGAGGCGAGATCCAGCTCGGCGTTCTTGAGTTCGACCCGGTTGGCCAGGGCCGTCTTGATGGCCGTGTCCTCGTTCATCTCCAGGGGCTTCAGGCTGGGGAGATCCACGGTTTCGAGATCCTTGGGCCGCTCCGCATTGGGATAGATGGTCCGGATCAGGGTGTCCTTGGCGTTGAGGTACTGGGCCTCGGCCGCGATGATGTTCTGCTGCGCCTGGGCGACGGCCGCTTCGGCGGAGGTCACCTCCAAAGGCGCCAGGGTGCCTACCTTGACCTGGATCTGGTTCTCCCGGAGCTGCTCTTGGGCCACGGCCAGCGCCTGCTGCTGGTTGGCGAGGTTCAGCTTGCCGTAGACCACGTCCCAGTAGGCGGATTCGGTGGCGGCCACCTGGTTGATGAGGGCCAGTTGGAAGGTGTAGTCGGCGGCCTTCGAACCATACTGCGCCACGATCAGAGCGCTGGCCGAGGCCTCGCGCCCGAAGTTCCGCAGCAGGCTCTGGGTGTAGGACGCGGAAAAGGAGCCCGTGTAGGGTGTGCTCGTGGATATCGTGCCCAACCCGGCCAGGCTGCTCTCGATATGGCTGTAGGTTGGGTTGTAGTCCAGCTGGAAGGATCCACCCCACTGGAAGGGTTTGCTGAGGCCCACCGTCCAGTTCCGGTAGTCGCTGGTGCTGCTGCCACTGATCGGCGCGCTGCCGGCATTGAACTGCTTGTTCTCGAACACCGACTTGGCATGATTCACAGTGAGGCCGCTGGTGAGCAGCCAATCGAAGGTGCCCTGGCTGAACTGGAGGTTCGCCTTGGCGGCCTGCCGGGTCTGTTCGGAGATCTGCACCTGGAGGTTGTTCTGCAGGGAGGCTTCGATGGCCTCCTGCAGGGTCAGATGGGAGGCATCCGTCTTCGGCGCACCCTGGGCCACCAGGGTGAAGGCCACGCACAGGGCCGGAATGAGCTTGGGACGAAGCATCACCACTCCTTGGGAATCAAAATGAGCCGCCACTGGGACAGGGAGCCTACGGCTGAATCCGGGGCCTGGTTTAGGTCCGTCCCGGGAAGCAGCATGCCTCCCTCGCAAGGTGAGGGCAAGGGGTATTTCATCGAGTGTTGAATAATGCCAGATCGGGTGGTGGTCATGCCATCAGGGCCCGGGCGATGACGATGCGCTGGATTTCGCTGGTGCCCTCGTAGATGCTCGTGACCCGCACATCCCGGTAGAGCCGCTCCACGACGTACTCCCGGGAATAGCCGTAGCCGCCGTGGATCTGGACGGCGCGGTCGCACACCCATTTGGCGCTCTCGGTGGTGAACAGCTTGGCGGTGGCGGCTTCAAGGGTGCAGGGCTGGCCGGCCTCCTTGAGGCTGGCCGCCTGATAGACCAGCAGGCGAGAGGCCTGGACCTTCGCGTTCATTTCCGCCAGATAGGTCTGGATGGCTTGGTGCTCGCCGATGGGCTTGCCAAAGGTCTTGCGGGTCTTCGCGTAGGCGATGCTCTCATCCAGGGCCCGCTGGGCGATGCCCAGGGCCTGGGCCGCGATGCCGATGCGGCCGCCGTCAAGCCCGTGGAACGCGATCTTGAGTCCGTCACAGCCCTCGCCCAGCAGGGCGGAATCCGGCACAAAGGCATCTTCCAGGGCGACCATCACGGTTTTGCTGGAGCGCAGGCCCATCTTCTCCTCGGGCTTGCCCATGTGGACGCCGGGCGTGTCCGCGTCCAGCACGAAGGCGCTGATGCCATGCTTGCCTTTCTCGGGATGGCTGATGGCCATGCAGACGAAGTACTTCCCCACGCCGCCGTTCGTGATCCAGGCCTTCGAGCCGCTCAGCTTCCAGCCGCCTTCCACTTTGACCGCCTTGGTCTTCAGGGCGGCGGCGTCCGAGCCCGCGTCCGGCTCGGTAAGCATGAACCCGCCAATGACCTCGCCGCTGGCCAGGGGCTTCAGGTAGGCCTGCTTCTGCGCCTCGGTGCCGAACTGGAGGATGGGGGCGCAGGCGACGGAGTTGTTGACGCTCATGGTCACGGCCACGGAGGCATCGGCGTAGGCGATCTGCTCCAGCGCCAGGATGTAGCTGAGGTAGTCCACACCCGCGCCGCCGTACTGCTCCGGCACGCTCATGCCCATGAAGCCCATGTCACCCAACTGCCGGATGATGTCCTTCGCGAAGGCTCCGCTGGCGTCACGGGCCATGGCACCAGGTTCGATCTCCGCCTGGGCGAATGCGCGGGCCGCCTCTCGGATGGCGATCTGATCTTCAGTGAACTCGGCGAACATGGCGACTCCAAGCCAAAAGCCCAGGGTAGCAAGGGCTCCCGCAGGGCCCAAGGGTGGCCTGACGGGTTCAGATGGGGATCACAGACCCCTGCGGACGTTCAGGGGGCAAAGGCCGTTCTGAATAACGCCAGCGCCGCTTTGCTGCCCTCCCATTTCATGAGGGCGTGGGCTTCATCGAGGCCACACCACTTGAACTCCGTGTGCTCCGAGGGCTCCAGGGCGACGGCCGCATCGGAGGCGACCTCCATGGTGAAGCAGGTCTCCGTGTTGAACCGGGGCTCGGGATCCGGGAACCGGACGATGGCGGGATCCACCCAGAAACTGTGTGAGAGGCCCAGGGGACGGAGGATTCCGGTCAGACCGGTCTCCTCCTGCAACTCGCGGTGGGCCGTTTCTTCGGGCGTTTCGCCGGGCTCCATCATGCCGGTGACGCTCTGCCACCAGAAGCCGTGCTCGGGACGCCGCAGCATCATGAGGATCTCGGGGCCTCCGGGGCCACGCCGCCAGGTCAGGGCGGAGACGCTGCGGCTGGGGTCGCGGCTGGGCTGGAGGTCCAGGACCAGGCATTCCGCCAGATGGGCCTGAAGGCGGTCGGCGGCGGTTTCCCAGGTGGGAGCGTCCGTCTCGCCCAGCAGGGAGGCCAGGCTGCACACGCCCTTGTCCGTGAAGCCGCAGGGTGTGATCCATTGGAAATGGGCCAGGTTCGGCCGCACGTTGAACGCGATGCCGTGGGTGGTGATCCAGCGGCTGAGGTGGAGGCCGATGGCGCCCAGTTTTTCGAGGCCCCGGGGGGTCTCGACCCAGATGCCGGGCGCCCCCTTCAGCCGGTCCGCCACGACGCCGAAATCCGCAGCCGTGCGGATCATGGCTTCTTCAAGCCCGCGTACGAGCCGACCCACGTCTTCACGGCCGCCGCGGAGGTTGCAGATGGGATAGGCCACGATCTGGCCCGGGCCATGGTAGGTGACTTCGCCGCCCCGGTCCGTGCGGTGGACACTCACGCCCTGGGTGGCCAGGAACGCGTCGCTCACATGGATGTCGGCGGGGGTGGCATTGCGGCCCAGGGTGAACACCGGATCGTGCTCCAGGATCACCAGCTGGTCCGGCCGTCCCGCGTCTTCGGAGATGTAGGCCGCGAGGGCCTTCTGGAGCCGCAGTCCCGCCGGGTAGAACACCCGGCCGAAACGGCGGAGCTGGGCAGGGCGGTGGGTGCTGAAACCAGGTTCGGCCATGCCCCGAGTGTAGCCCAGCGCTGTGACCCACCCGAGAGCGAGACCTGCCATGATTTGGCTGGAATGAGCCTGGATCCTTCCACCATCGGCCGGTACAAGGTCCTCGGAACCCTTGGCGCGGGAGCCATGGGTACGGTGTATCTGGCCGAAGATCCGCTACTCAAGCGGGGACTCGCCATCAAGGTGGTTCGTGAAGGGACTGGGACCGCGGAGATCCTCGAACGCTTCAAACGCGAGGCCGAGATCTCCGCCCGCTTGAACCACCCGAACGCCATCACCGTCTTTGATGTGGGCGAGGAACCCGGCCTGGGGCCCTACCTGGTCATGGAACACGTGGACGGCCAGTCTCTATCAGACCTTCTGCGCCGCGGGCGGCTTCCGGCCGAGGCCGCCCTGGACCTCCTATTGCAGGCCGCCAGTGCTCTGGAAGCGGTGCATGGTCTGGGGATTCTCCACCGCGACATCAAGCCCGGGAACTTCCTGGTCACCCAGGAGGGTCGCCTCAAGTTGATGGATTTCGGCATCGCGCGGGGGGACCAGGGACGCCTCACCAGCACCGCTGTCTTCCTGGGCACGCCGGCCTATGCGGCGCCGGAACTCCTCGCGGGTGCACGGGCGAGTGAAGCCACGGACCGCTGGGCTTTCACCATGACCGCCTACGAGATGCTGGCCGGCGACCTCCCCTTCGCGGGCGACAGCGTGGGCGCCATCCTCTACCGCATTGCCCACGAAGCGCCGGTGCTCTCGCCGGACCTTCCTCCGGCCGTGGCCGCTGTTTTCCTGCGCGCCCTTGAGAAGGATCCCGCGGCCCGGTTCCCGGATCTGCGCACCTTCCTGATCGCCCTCCTGGAGGCCCTGCCGCTGAGCGAGGGGGTCCGTGAGGCCTTCCGGGGCCAGGTGGCCAACCTGGCGCGAACCACCGGAACCCTGCGCCTGGCTCGTTCCGCACCCTCCTGGACCCGGAGTCCCTGGGCCTGGGGCGGGGGCGTGCTCGTGGCTGGTCTGCTCGGTGGGCTCCTCCTGTTCCGCCCCCAGGCGAGCCGGACCCTATCCATCGAATCGCGTCCCGGCGGTGCCCAGGTGACCCTCGATGGCACTCCCCTCGGGCGCACACCCCTGCGCCAGGTGGTGGTGAAGGGCAAGGCGGAATGGCTCCGGCTGGAGAAACCGGATTATCAGCCCCTGGAATACCGCCTCCAGCCCTCGGATCGGGACATCGCCCTGCGCCTGGTGCCCGCGCCCTTCGAGGTCCACGTGGTGACGGAACCTGCTGGGGCGGAGATCCTCCTTGATGGTTCAGCCAAGGGCACCACGCCCCAGGTGCTGCAGGTTCCGGGAGATGGCCCCCACGTCCTCCACCTGAAGCTGGAGGGCTATCTGCCTTGGAACACCACCCTGGAGCGCCACAAGCCCCTGCCGGATCCCATCCGACTGCAGAAGACGCGGGGCCGGAAGCTGTCCGAAGAGGGCAAGCTCAAGAAGTTCTTCAAAGGAATCTTCGCGAAATAGCCAAGTCCGACGAGGGGGGACATCGCGAGGCGTAGACAAGCAGGCGGTCCCCCCTCGTTGATGCCAGACGCGGTGTCCCGGCTTGGCCGGGATAGCGCGTGAGGGTGCACGAGGGGGGACATCGCGAGGCGTAGACGAGCAGGCGGTCCCCCCTCGTTGATGCCAGACGCGGTGTCCCGGCTTGGCCGGGATAGCGCGTGAGGGTGCACGAGGGGGGACATCGCGAGGCGTAGACGAGCAGGCGGTCCCCCCTCGTTGATATCAGGGCAGCCGGTCGTTGAGCAGCACCTTCTGGGTCTGGGCCTCCCGGTAGGCCCGCAGGCGGGCGCGGAGGGTCTCGTCGTTGCCAGCGAGAATAGCCGCGGCGAGGAGCGCGGCGTTCACCGCGCCCGCCTTGCCGATGGCGAGGGTGCCGACCGGGATGCCCGCCGGCATCTGCACGATGGACAGCAGCGAATCCAACCCGCTCAGGGCCTTGCTCTGCACGGGCACCCCCAGAACCGGCAGAAGCGTCTTGGCGGCGGCCATGCCCGGAAGATGCGCGGCCCCGCCGGCGCCCGCGACGATCACACGCAAGCCGCGGCCTTCCGCCTGCTCGCAGTACTTGAACAGCTTGTCCGGCGTGCGGTGGGCGCTCACAACCTCAGCCTCGAAGGGGATGCCGAGTTCCCGCAGCGTCTCCGCCGCGTGCTCCATCGTTTCCCAGTCTGAGCGGCTGCCCATAATGAGGCCCACCAGCGGGCGATCAGGCATCGAGTACCTCCCATGAGAGGCCGTTCGCCGGCATCTCAAACCTGCCGTCTGAGCCAGCGAAGTCGGCGAAGAAGATGAGGCCCACCAGCGGGCGATCAGGCATCGAGTACCTCCCATGAGAGGCCGTTCGCCGGCATCTCAAACCTGCCGTCTGAGCCAGCGAAGTCGGCGAAGAAGATGAGGCCCACCAGCGGGCGATCAGGCATGGGTCACCTCCCGGGAAAAGTCGAACAAAAACAAGGATGCCCCCTAACGTCCTGCTCCGCACCTTCCGATTCACTCTCTACCCAAGGAGGTCTCATGAGTTCCCATCCCGGATTTCCTGGTTCTTCCCTCTTCTTCGATGGACTCCCCGATGCAGTGGTCGTCCATCAGCTCCTGATCAACGGGGGGGTGGTCAGCATTGACCAATGGCACAGCCCGAGCCTCTTCTCAGTGGGCGCCGGGAAGGGGGATTTCCCTCCATTCATCATCGAACAGGTTCTGAAGCCCATGCATGCCAAGGGGCGGATCCTGGCCTGGGTGGCGGATTTCAGTGGCGCGCGGAACGGTGCGGTCTATCAGCAGGACACCCTGGACAAGATCCACCATGTCGTGTTCCCTGCCTTTGCCAAGCATGTGAAGCATTTCGTCGTGGTGTACCCGGTGACCACGCTGAAGAGCATGTTGTGGAAACAGGTGGATGGATTCCGTGCGGGATTGGAGAAGGTGGGCATCACGCCCCACTTCGCCAACTCCCCCGAGGAAGCGATGGCGATCATCCGCAGCCTGAAATGATCCCAACCTCGCAGAGGGCCGCCGGTCCTCTCAATGGGGCATGATGGGTCCATGGCGGATGTGATCGTGGTGGGCGGTGGTGCGGCGGGGCTGGTGGCAGCCTGGCGGGCCGCCTCCCTCGGGCATCGGGTCACCCTGCTGGAGGCCAATGGGCACCTGGGCGTGAAGCTCCGCATCAGCGGGGGCGGCAAGTGCAATGTCACCCACGAGGGATCGCCCCAGGTGGTGCTGGCGGCCTTTGCAAAGGAGCAGGCCCGCTTCCTCCGCGCTTCTCTCCATGCTTTCGACAGCGCGGCGGTGGTGGACTTGCTCCGGCGCGAAGGGGTGCCCACCTATGTCCGCGAGAACGGCCGCGTGTTTCCCCTGGACCGCCCCGGGAGTGCCGCGGCGGTGGTGGGCGCCTTCGAGGCGCTGGTGCGGCGGGCGGGGGTGGAGATTCGAACTGGGGTGCGGGTGACGGGCCTGCGGGGCGGGGCGCCCCAGATCGAAGGGGTGGATACCGAGGCCGGCCCACTGTGGGCGGCGCAGATCATCCTCGCCACGGGAGGCGCCAGTTATCCCGAAACGGGCACCCGGGGCGAGGTGCTGGAGTGGCTCCGGGCCCTGGGCGTACCCGCGCGGGCCTGGTTTCCGGCTCTGGCGCCCATTCCGCTGGAACACCCTCGCCCTGCCTGGGAGGGGGTGGCCCTCCGGGGCGGCGAACTGCGTCTTTCCGCGGGGCGGGAGGGCCGCCGTTTGGCCGTATTCGCGGGGGATGTCCTGTTCACACGAACCGGTGTGACCGGGCCCGCGGCGCTGGAACTCAGCCAGGCCGTGGAGCGGGCTCGCCGGGCGGGGCCCGCCTGGCTGACCTACGCCGTCCTGTCCGGGCCTCCCGAGGCCGTGGAGGGGGCTCTCCAGCATGAAGCCACTGCCCATCCCCGGCTCCAGGCTGCGACCTGGCTGGGCCGCTACCTTCCCGAACGCCTGGTGGTACCGCTCCTGGAAGAAGCGGGCGTGGACCCGGCGCTGCGCATGAACGGGCTGGCCCGAGACGCCCGCCGTAGGCTGGCCGGTCTTGCCACCGCACTGCCCCTGGGCGCGCCGCGTCCGGTGCCGTTGGCCCGGGGCGAAGTGGCTGCGGGCGGGGTGGCTCTGGAGGCCGTGGAGCCGCGGACCATGGTGCTGCGTGGCTGGGAGAACCTGCGGGTCTGTGGGGAACTGCTGGATCTGGATGGCCCCGTGGGGGGCTACAACCTGCAGGCGGCCTTCAGTACGGGCTATGCCGCGGGGAGCCTCTCCTGAACGCTTCAGATCCGTCCGGCCAGATCGCCCACTAGATCGCACAGGCGGGCGGCGTAGCCGGTCTCGTTGTCGTGCCAGCCGAAGATCTTCACGAAGCGTGAGCCGAGGGTCTTGGTCAGGTCCAGGTCCATGACCACGCTCTCGGTGCGACCCGTGAAATCGCGGCTGACGAGGTCCGGTTCCGCGAGGCCCACCAGGCTAGACCAGGGGCCCATGGCGGCGGACCGGAAGGCGTCGCGAATGGCGGGGACGGTGGCATCCCGCCGCAGGGTGGCTGTCACATCCACCAGATTGACGTTCAGGGTGGGCACGCGGATGGCCACGCCTCCGAAGCCCTCGGGCAGGCCTGGCATCACCTTGCGCAGGGCGCCGAAGGCGCTGGAGGTGGTGGGGATGATGCTGCCGAAGGCTGTGCGGGCCCGCCGGAGGTCCCCGTGCGGCGCATCCAGGAGGCGCTGGTCGTTGGTCACGACGTGGATGGTGCTCATGCCCACGTGCTCCAGGCCGAAGGCTGCGTCGAGGATGGCGAGCATGGGCGCCGTGGCGTGGGCGGTACAACTGGCGTTAGAGATGATCCGGTGGCGGCCGGGATCTAGGTCCTTGCCGTTCACGGGGGCGATGACCGTGATATCCGCATCCGGACTGGGGGCGCTGATGACCACGTGGGACACGGCGCCCTTCAGATGCCGGGCCGCATCGGCCCGGCGGGTGAAGCGACCGCTGGCCTCCACCACGAGGCGTGTGCCGGCCGGGAAGGAGATGGCCGCCGGGTCCGTGGCGTGGAACAGGGGGATTCTGCGCCCGTCGAGCAGAAGGTAGTCTTGGCCGCGCTCCTGGAGCCCTTGGATGGCGCAGGATGCGGGGCCGTGGACCGAGTCGTGGCGGAGGAGGTGGACCACCTGGTCCAGGGGGGCGGGGTCGTTCAGGGCGCAGAGCAGGTCCGGCTGCCGGGCGGCGAGAAGGCGGATGGCCACACGGCCGATGCGGCCGAGGCCGCTGAGGGCGATCCGGTTCATGGCTCGGTGTGCTCCAGGATGTGAAGGCAGAGATCCTTCAGGCGGGCCGCATAGCCCCACTCGTTGTCGTACCAGGCGAAGACCTTCACCATGCGGGGACCGAGCACCTTGGTAAGGAAGGGATCATAGATGGCGCTGGCGGGAGATCCGACCAGATCCGCGCTCACCAGTTCGGCGGGAAGGATGTCGAGGTAGGGAGCCAGTGGACCTTCTGCCGCGGCCGACCGGAAGGCGGTGTGAAGGGTTTCGAGGGAGATGTCGGAGCGCAGTGTGGCGGTGAGATCCACCAGACTCACATCGGGCGTGGGCACGCGCACCGCGAGGCCATCCAGGCGGCCGGCGAGATGGGGCAGCACGCGAGCCAGGGCTGTGACGGCGCTCGTGGGGGTGGGAATCATGCTCTCAGCGGCGGCGCGGGCCCTGCGAAGATCCGCGTGGGGCAGGTCCAGGATCCTCTGATCGCTGGTGTAGCTGTGGACCGCGGTGGCGAAGCCGTACTCCAGCCCGAAGGCGTCATCCAGGACTTTCACCAGGGGGGCCAGGCCATGGGAGGTGCCGCTGGCGTTGGATATGACGCGGGCCGCCGCAAGATCCAAGGACGGTTCGTTCACGCCCATCACCACCGTGTGATCGGCATCCTCAGACGCTGCGCTGATGAGCACGTGGCTCACGCCCTCCCGCAGGTGGGCCGCGGCCTGGGCCCGCCGCGTGAAGCGGCCGGTGCATTCCAACACCACCTGGGCGCCGGCGGCACCGAAGGGAATGCGCGTGGGGTCGGGCTCGGAGAAGAGGGGGATGCGACGGCCCCCCAGCACCAGCGCCGCGCCCTCAGCGGCCACGGTGAAAGCAGCCGGGCCATGCGCCGAATCGTGCCGCACGAGGTGGGCCAGCAGGGCCGGATCGGCCAGATCGTTCAGAGCGACGACCTCCGCCTCGGGGGTCTGCAGCAGATGCCGGAGCACCATCCGGCCGATGCGCCCCAGACCGTTGATTGCCACCCGTCGCATCCGCGCCCCCTTGTCCTGTTGTAGCGGCCGGTGATCTTCCTGTCGAACCGGGACGTCGGCCGTACGGCTGGAAGCCCGGATGAACCGGGCTTCCAGGACAGGTGGAACGGGAATCGGCCGCTCCTATCCAGACACTCAGCTGGCGAGGCTGACCCGCCGGAGCCGACTGGGGGGCTCCTCCAGTTTCTTGGACAGGGTGTTCCGGTGGATGCCCAGCTCCCGGGCCGCGGCACTGTGATTGCCGTCATGCGTGGCCAGAACCTCCTCGATGAAGGTCCGCTCGAACTCCCGGCAGGCCATGTCCAGGGGCACACCACCACGCACCATCTCGGCCACGAGGCTTCGCAGCTTCTCGCGCATTCCATCTGCTCCAGTCAACGAATCGGGATCCCGAAGGTAGCACTCTGATGACCCGCTGCAAACCCCTGTGCGATCATGGAGGGCCGGCCCCGCTGTGGAAAACAGTGTGGAAAGCCTGCGGATGTGGAGTGCGCTGTGACTCGCAAGACCAAAATCGTGATGACCTTGGGGCCTGCGATGATGCAGGGCGACCGGCTGCGGGAAGCCCTTCGCGAAGCGGATGCGGTTCGGCTGAACGCCAGCCATGGCGATCCCGAGACCCGTTCCGAGAGCCTTCGTCAGGTGCGCGCCATGGCCCTTGAGCTGGGCCGCTACATTCCCGTCTTCCTGGATCTCCAGGGGCCGAAATGGCGCATCGGAGAATTGGCCGAGCCCCTCGCGTTGGAGCCGGACAGCGAGGGTGGTTTCTTCCGGACCGGCACATTGGCCCCGGCGGGCTTCGCCTGGGCGGCGCCGCTTCCCCACCCGGAACTGTTCGACGGCGCCGAGGTGGGCCAGCACTGGCTCCTGGATGATGGCGCCATCGAAGTGGAGATCACGGCCGTCTCCCCAGATGCCCTCCGGGCCAAGGTGCTCGTCGGGGGGCCTCTCAAAGGCCGCAAGGGCATCCACCCCATCGGCATGTCCCTGAACATGGACCCCCTCACCGAGAAGGACCACACGGACATCCGCTGGGGCGTGGAACACCAGGTGGATCTGTTCGCACAGAGCTTCGTGCGCCGGGCCTCGGATGTTCAGCAATTGCTGGCCATCATCCAGCATCTGGGCGGTACCCAGTCCGTCATCGCCAAGATCGAGCATCCGGCCGCACTGGCCTGCCTGGGGGAGATCCTGGAGGTCTCCTGGGGCGTCATGGTGGCGCGGGGCGACCTGGGTGTGGAGCTCGGCGTGGAGCGGGTTCCGGGCCTCCAGAAGCAGATCATCAAGGCTGCCCGCCGTGCCCTCAAGCCCGTCATCACGGCGACCCAGATGCTGGAGAGCATGATCGAGCACCCCCAACCCACCCGCGCGGAGGCCAGCGACGTGGCCAACGCCATCTGGGATGGCACGGACGCGGTGATGCTCAGCGCCGAGAGCGCCACGGGGAAGTACCCCGTCGAGGCGGTCCATTGGCTGGCTCGCATCGCGGAGGAAGCCGACGCGAATTTCAAGCAGCGGGCCAAGACCTTGCCGGAGGAATTCGCGGAGCAGGTGCTGTCCCGCACCAACATCTCCGTGGCCTTCGCCGCGTGCCGGACCGCCGAGGAGATTGGCGCCCGCTGGATCGTGGCCTTCACCGAGGGGGGCGGGACCGCCCGGATGGTGAGCCGTCTTGCGGGCCGGACCCCGGTGCTGGGCGCCACGGTGGATGAGGGTACGGCGCGCCGGATGGGGCTGTTGCGCGGTGTGACGGCCCTCATCATCCCGCGGGTCAGCAGCACGGATGAGATGGTGGAAGTGGTCCGGCAGCTCCTGCTGGAGAAGCACCAGCTCCAGAGCCTCGACCGCGTCGTCATGACCATGGGCCTACCCCTCTGGAAGAGCGGCACCACGAACACCATGAAGGTGATGACCTTCTAGGCCCCGAGGCCCCAGTCCTTCAGGGCGGCCAAGAGCTGGTCGAGCTGCGCCAGCTCCGTGGTGTGGAACCGGCTGACCAGCTTCCAGCCCTGGGCCACTTTCTGGTAGCGGTGCAGCCAGAGGAAGGGCCCCTGCCAGGGGCCATCCAGATCACCGCGGGTCTTGACCAGGAAGGCCACGGTGGTCCAGGGGCCGCGGGACAGGAAGCGCCGTCCCAGCTCCTGGAGGCCGGACTCCTCGTCAGATTCCAGCACCAGATCGTCGAGATCGGGAATGATCACGGGAACGCCTTTCAGGGTGAGAACATCCTAGGCGGAGGAGGGCCATCTTGGAAAAGGCCATGGGCTTCGTCGGGGCCACGGTGGGCAGCTCGCTGGGCTGGTGGCTGGGCATGTACGTGGGCATCGGCACGGCCATCGCCCTCAGCGTTGTGGGATCGGTCGTTGGCATCTGGGCAGGCCTCTGGGCCCTTCGCCGCTGGATGGAGTAGCGCGCCTGTGGTTCGATGGATCCATGCGGATCGAATGCATCGCCATCGGGACTGAACTCCTCACGACGCGCCGTCTGGACACCAACTCCGTGTGGCTGGCCGAGCAGCTGGCCATGCTGGGCCTCGGCCTGAACCTGAAGACCGCCGTGGGCGACCGCCGGGAGGATCTGGCGCGGGTCGTCCGGGAGGCCCTGGACCGCTCGGACCTGATCCTTGTGACCGGCGGCCTGGGGCCCACCTTCGATGATTTCACCAAGGAGGTCTTCGCGGGGATTCTGAGTGCGCGGCTGGTGGAGGACGCCGCCAGCCGGGCGGATATCCAGGCGTTCTACGACGCGCGGAACCGGGTTCCACCCCCCGCCAACTTCAAGCAGGCCCTCATCCCCGAGGGTGCGGAAGCCCTGCGCAATCCCCTGGGCACGGCACCTGGTGTGTTCTGGCAGGATCCGCCAGGCCATGCCGGCACGCGCATCATCCTGTTCCCGGGCGTACCCCGCGAGATGAAACGCATGTGGACGGAGCACGCCCTGCCGCGCCTGCGCTCCCTCGCCGGGCGTCCGGTCCACACCCTTCGCATGGTCGTGGCGGGCGTGCCGGAGAGCACCCTCGACCAGCGGATCCGGGAGGTCCGCGAACGGCATGGGCACTTGGATTGGACCATCCTGGCCAGCCTCACCCAGGTCGAGCTGCTGGCGCGGGGGGAGGATCCGGCCAGCCTGGACCGAGCCTATGCCGACTTCAAGCCCCTGCTGGGCGAGGATCTCGTCTGTACCGGCGAGGGCAATCTCGAAGACGCGGTGCTGGACCTGCTCAAACGCAGGGGGGAAACCTTGGCGCTGGCTGAGAGCATGACCGGCGGCCTGCTGGCGGCGCGGCTGACGGCCATCCCGGGCGCCAGCGAGGCCTTTCTCGGTGGGGCGACGGTCTATTCGGCGCGGGCCAAGGCGGTGCTGCTGGGGCTGGACCCGGCCACCCTGGCGGCGGAGGGCACGGTCTCGGAGGCCACCAGCCGCCGGTTGGCGGAGGCCGTGCGGGCCAAGGTGGGCGCCACCTGGGGCCTGGCGGTGACGGGCAACGCTGGGCCCGGAACCGAGGGGGATGCGTCCCTGGGCGCGGTGTTCATCGCGGTGGCGGGGCCCACTGGCACCGAGTCGCGCAGCCTGAACCTGCCGGGTGACCGGGCAGATGTCCAAGTGCGGGCAACCGCGGGGGCGTTGGATTTGCTGAGGCGAGGACTCAATCTAGATCAAAAGTATTAATTTAATAATAACAATAGTTGAATAAAAAATTTACACCATTGTTACGACAGATGAAAGGAACGGTCGCCATCCTTGGAACGAACGGGGTTTCCCGGCCAAGGAGGAATGCCATGTCTTCCATCAAACAGGCCCTGATCGCAGGGCTCGGCCTCCTGCTTCTCACTGCCTGCGGTGGCGCAGGCTCAGCGTCTCCGTCCTCGACGGCCGCCTCCCAGGCGCCTCCGGTGAAGCTGTCCGGCACGGTGTCCGGAACCTCCACCGCGCCGACGTTCAATGGCCAGGCCTTGCTGACCACGGGTGCGGTGGTCACGGTGGATGGCGCTCCGGGCACCAGCGCCCAGGTCCAACCGGGTGTCGTGGTCCAGGGCACTGCCCAGGCCACATCCCAGGGGCTCCAGTTGGAGTCCGCGGATTTGACCCACGAACTGGAAGGCCCGATTGCCAGCCTCGATCTGACCGCCTCCAGCTTCGTGGTCCTCGGCAAGACGGTCCATGTGGATGCGTTGACCCAGATCCTGGCGGAGGCTCCCGGGGACGTCCAGACCCCTCTGACCCTGGGGGATCTCAAGGTGGGAGATTTCGTCGAGGTCTATGGGGCGGAGAATGCCGATGGCACCGTGCAGGCCAGTCGCGTGGAACGGCCCGTTCCCGAAGCCAACCAGCAGGACGCCTTCCATGGCACCGTGAGCGCGCTCGATCCGGTGGCGATGACCTTCCAGGCGGGCGGGTTCCTGGTGTCCTACGGCACCGCCACGGTTCAAGGCACCCTTGCGGATGGCGCCTGGGTGGAGGTTCGTGGCACTGCGTCCGGGACGGCCTTTACGGCGACCGCGGTTACCGTCGAGACACCCGATGCGGGTGACTCGGAGATGGAACTCTCTGGCCCGATCAGCGGGCTGGATACGGCGGCCAAGACCTTCCTGCTGATGTCCTACAAGGTGGATTACAGCACCGCGACGGTGGAGGGAACCCTGGCGGACGGGGCGCAGGTCGAGGTCGAGGGGACGTCGGGACCGGCGGGTTCCCTGACGCTGACGGCCCGGGAGGTCAAGGTTCAGTTCCCGGAGGCAGGCAGCGGCGACAGCAACCTTGACGTGAGCGGTGTCGTCTCCGCCGTGGATGCCACCGGTGGCACGTTTACCGTCGGCAGCACCACCTTCTGGACCGATGCCTCCACCCTCTTCGTGAAGGCGGATGCCCCGGTCACCTTCAGCGCCGTGACCGTGGGTGAAACCGTCGAAGTCCATGCGCTGAGCAGCCAGACCAATGCCGCGGGACAGGCCTACGCCACGGTGGTGACGGTGGAGGGGAATTGAGCGGTGGCCTCCACCGGGAGGCTGGAGCTTCCTGCATTCCGGTGGGGGCATCACTGCTGATAGCCTGAGTGGATGCCTTTGATCCAGTCATCCGACCTGATCCTTGGGTGCGTCGCAGCCTTTCTCTGCGGCAGCATCCCCTTCGGCCTCCTGCTGGTGAAACTCGCCGGCAAGGGGGATGTCCGGGCCCATGGCAGCGGCAACATCGGCGCCACCAATGTCAGCCGCGTGGGCGGCAAGGGTCTGGGGATCCTCACCCTCCTGCTCGACATCGGCAAGGGTTTCCTGCCGGTATTCCTGGCCCGGCGGGCCGATCTGCCCGTGGATGCGCAGGCGGCCCTGGCCCTCTGCGCATCCGCGGGCCATATCTTCACGCCCTGGCTGAACTTCAAGGGCGGGAAGGGCGTCGCCACCGCCCTCGGTGCCGCACTGGCCTTCCGGGCGATGGCGGTGCTGCCCAGCCTGGGTGCCTTCATCCTGCTGCTGGCGGTGTTCCGTTACGTGAGCCTGGGCAGCATCGTCGGCGCTTTGCTGCTGCCCGTTTCCATGGGCTGGGTTCATGAAACAGTCCATTCCGCAAATTGGTTCGGGGTGCAGATCCAGGCCAGTCTCCGTGAGCAGGATCCCTGGCAGGCCACCTTCTTCTGGGTGCTCATCGCCCTCGTGGTGGTGGCCAAACACCACGAGAACATCACCCGCTTGTTGAAGGGCACCGAATCGCCGCTCTGGGGCGCCAAGAAGGGAGAGCCCCGTGGCTAGGCGTCCCGACATCGGCATCTTCGGCTCCGGCGCCTGGGGCACGGCGCTGGGCCTCACCTGGGCCCGGGCTGGGGCGGATGTGGTGCTGTGGAGCGCCTTCTCCGAGGAGGTGGCCCAGCTCACCGCAGGGCGCTGCCACCCCCGCCTGAAGGATGCGCCATTCCCCGATTCCCTGATGGTGACGGACGATCCGAGCCGTGCCTTCCTGGCGCCACTCTGGATCTCCGCCATGCCCACCCAGGCCACGCCGGAAGCTTGGCGAGGCTTACGGAAGGCTGCGCCGGCGCCGCCGGAGCTGGTCATTCATGTGAGCAAAGGGATCCTCCAGACCACCCACCAGACGCTGTCCCAGGCACTGGCCGGCGTGCTGGACGTGCCCGTGGGCGCCCTCTCCGGGCCCACCTTCGCGGACGAAGTGGCCCGGGGGGTGCCGTCCGCCATCGTGCTGGCGCTGCCCCCCGCCGTGCCCGACGTCCGCGCCCTGGAACTGCAGGCCCAGCTGGCCTCGGAGCGCCTCCGCATCTACCTCAGCCGCGACGTGGTGGGCACGGAGCTGTGTGGCGCGCTCAAGAATGTGCTGGCCATCGCCGCGGGTCTGGTGGACGGCCTGAAGCTGGGCTACAACGCCCGGGCGGCCCTGATCACCCGGGGGCTGGCCGAGATGGCCCGGCTGGTGGAAGCCCTCGGCGGGCAAGCCGCCACGGTGATGGGTCTGGCGGGCATGGGCGACCTGTTGCTCACCGCTACGGGGCCCCAGAGCCGCAACCGCACGTTCGGCGAACGGGTGGGGAAGGGGCAGAGCATCGAGGCCGCCCGGGATGCCCTCGGCGGCCAGGTCATCGAGGGTATGTTCACCACCCAGGCCGCCCTGGCGCTGGCGGCGGAGGTGGGCGTGGAACTGCCCATCGCCACCGAGGTCCAGCGGCTGCTGAACGGCGAGGCGCCCCAGGAAGCCGTGCGCCGCCTCATGACCCGTTCCCTGAAGTCCGAGTAGCGGCATGCGCCCCGTGGCCCGTGCCGCCCCGGCCCGCTGGTTCCCCTGAGGGCGAGTCGTGCGCCGCCGCTGGGCGCTTGCCGCCGTTCTCGTTGCCAGCCGTCTGACGGCGGCGCCCACCTGGGAGGCCCTCGAAGCCCGGGGCGCGCGACTCAGCGCGGTCGAGATCCGCATCCAGAACGTCTTCAATCTGGCGGATCCCGTCCAGGACACCTGGGTGGGCCGGCTGGCCAATGCCCTGCACATCCGCACCCGCGAAGGCGTCATCCGGCGGATGATCCCCTTCAAACCCGGCGACCGGGTGGATGCGCGGCGCATCCATGAAGTGGAACGGGAACTCCGCTCCTATCGCTTCATCAAGGACGCCCACATTGATCCCGTCCAGCGGCCCGATGGCACCGTGGCCGCAGTGGTGAATGTGCGGGATGCCTGGACCCTCAAGGCGAGCGCGGGCTACAGCCGGGTAGGGGGGCAGGATTCCTGGGGCTTCGGCCTCCAGGACCGGAATCTGCTCGGCTCCGGCAAATTCCTGAGCCTGCACCACGACCGGAATCCCCTTCAGCAGAGCACCACTTTCCGCTACGAGGATCCGCAGCTTCTCGGCAGCCATTGGACCCTGGCGGCCGGGTACCGCAGCCTTTCCGACGGCAAGGCCCGGAGCCTGGATATCGGCCGGCCATTCTATCTGCTGGACACCCCCTGGTCCGCATCGCTGTCCGTCGCGGACAGTCAATCCACCCTCCGCATCTACGACCGCCAGGGCCTCATCTTTTCCGCCCCGAGTGACACCTCGCAGGGCTCCGTGGGCATGGCCTGGCTCGTGCGTCTGCGAGAGGCGTCCGCCCTGCGCCTGGGCTTCCAGGTGGAGGCCTCCGACCAGCGGTACGGAGCGCTGCTGACGGGCACTCCGGCGCCCGGAACGCGTGTACCGGATCTTTCGCCGCGCCGCCTGCGCGGGCCCTCGCTCACCGTGTCCTGGATCCAGGACCAGTTCCGCACCTTCCGGGATCTCCAGGGCATGGACACGCCCGAGGATTACGATCTGGGGTGGTCCGGCTCAGGCGCGCTTGGCCTCTACAGCCGGGCCTGGGGTTCCACGGGCACGGGCCCCTTCGGCCGGTTGTTCCTGGCCAAGGGCTGGGCCTTCAGCCCGAAGACCCTCCTGCTGGGCCAGGCCAGCGCCTCCGGGCGGTACCTGGATGGCCGTCTGGCCAATGCCCTGGGGAACCTCACCTTGTCAGGCTATGCCTGGAACTGGCCCCACCAAGTGCTCGCCGGGAACCTCATGGTGGATGTCGCGGCACGGGCCGATCCGGAAAACCTCTTGAATCTCGGTGGCCAGGAGGGGCTGCGCGGCTATCCCAACTTCATGGATCTGGGCGACCGCCGCTGGATCGCCAGCATCGAGGACCGGATCCTCACGGAGTGGCGCTGGCTGGGCATGCTCCGGGCCGGGTTTGTGGTGTACGCAGATGCGGGGGCCATCCGGCGTCTGGATGGCACGGGCTGGACGCGCACCCGCTCGGACGTGGGCGCCGGGTTGCGCTTCGGTGATCTCAAGAGCAGCCTCGGCCGCGTGGTGCTTCTCACTGTGTCAGTGCCCCTGGCGCGGGAACCCGGCCAGGACCGCTACCAGGTGCTGGTGGGCAACACCGTGAGGTTCTGAAGGGGGGCCTCCGCCTGATAGACTGTCCGTTCTGCATTGGAGACCCCATGAAGGTCCTGATCCTTGGCGTCAATGGCTTCATCGGCTCCCACCTGGTGGGCCGCATCCTCCGCGATACGGACTGGGAGGTCTTCGGGCTGGACCTGGGCACGAACAAGGTGGAGGAGCACCTCGGAAACCCCCGGTTCCACTTCGTCGAGGGCGACGTCACCATCTCCAAGGAGTGGATCGAGTACCACATCAAGAAGTGCGATGTGGTGCTGCCTCTGGTGGCCATCGCCACGCCCAAGGTCTATGTCACGGACCCGCTGCGCGTCTTCGAGCTGGACTTCGAGGAGAACCTCCGCGTCGTCCGTCAGTGCGTGAAATACAAGAAGCGGGTGGTCTTCCCCAGCACTTCCGAGGTCTACGGCATGTGCCCGGACGCGGAGTTCGACGAGCACGAGTCGCCCCTGGTGACGGGCCCGATCCCCATGAACCGCTGGATCTACAGCACCAGCAAGCAGCTGCTGGACCGCGTGATCTGGGCCTACGGCTTCCAGCACGGCCTGAAGTTCACCCTCTTCCGCCCCTTCAACTGGATGGGCCCCAAGCTGGACAGCCTGAACACCGCCAAGGAGGGCAGCTCCCGCCTCGTCACCCAGTTCAGCTGGAACCTGTTCAACGGCGAGCCCCTGCACCTGGTGGACGGCGGCACGGCCCGCCGCTGTTTCATTGATGTGGAAGACGCCATGGATGGGCTCATGTCCGTCCTGCGCAACGAAGGCGGCAAGGCCGACGGCCAGATCTTCAACATCGGGAACCCCGCCAACGACTACAGCGTCCGCGAGATCGCCGAGATGATGATCGCCATCTGGAAGGATCATCCCTTCCGCAAGGAGCGCGGCATCCCCGAAGGCCGCATGGTGGAGACCGGCAGCGGCGAGTTCTACGGCAAGGGCTACCAGGACGTCGCCCGCCGCACCCCCAGCATCAAGCGCATGCAGGCCACCTTCGGCTTCGAGCCCAAGGTGTCCATGACGGATTCGCTGCGGAAGGCCATTGATTTCTTCGTCGAGGAGCACAAGGCCCTCGAGAAGGTGGTCGAGACCGAGGGCTGAGCAACCGGGGCGCTTGAACCAGGAAGACCACGAAGACCACGACATGGATCGGATGGCTTCGTGGTCTTCCCGTCTTCGCGGTTGATGTTTTCAAGGTGGCACGCATGACACGACGCGAACGCTGGACCCTGATCCTGATCTGGCTGGGGCTGGGTCTGCTTCCGCTCTTCGTGCGGCCCCTGTGGGAGCCGGACGAGGCGCGCTACGCGGAGATCCCGCGCGAGATGCTGGCCACGGGCGACTGGCTGACGCCGCACCTGAACGGGGTGCTCTACTTCGAGAAGCCCGCCTTCCAGTACTGGCTGTCGGCCATCAGCATGAAGCTGTTCGGCGTGCATGCCTGGGCGGCGCGCCTGCCCCTGGCGTTGGCTGCAGCCGTGATGCTCTGGGCGGCCTGGCGGCTGGCGAAGCGACTTGGGGCCCGGCGTCCCGTCTGGGCTGCCTTCATGGCCGCGACCTGTCTGCTGGGGTTCCTGGTGGGCCAGATCCTCACGCTGGATGCGCTCTTCAGCGCCCTGGTGGTCGCCTCCCTGGTGGCCACGCTGGAGGCGGTGGCCGCCCGGATGGAGGAACGTCCCGCCCTGGCCTGGACCCTGGGCGCGTTCACCCTGATGGCCGCGGCCTTCCTGACCAAGGGGGTGGCGGCCCTGGCGCTCCTCGGCCCCGCGCTGGTGGGCTCGCTCGCCTTCGTGAAAGGCCGTCCCGCATTGAAGAAGGCTGTGCTCGCCACCGCCTTCAATCCCTGGGGCTGGCTGCTGGGGACGCTTTTGACGGCGCCCTGGTTCGTGGCGGTGGATCGCGCCAATCCTGGTTACGCCTGGTTCTTCTTCATCCACGAACACATCGCGCGGTTCGCCACCACGGAGGCCCAACGGCAGGGGGCCCACAACTGGATCCTGGACAAGCTCTACTTCGTGGGCATTCTCGGCATCGGCCTGCTGCCCTGGCTGTCCGCCTCCGTGCTGGGGCTCCGCCGCGCCTGGACCTTCCTGGGGCGGCGCGGGCCCCAGGCGGAGGATGGCGGCTACGCCCGCTGGGCCGTGGGCGCCACCCTGCTGACCATCCTTTGGACGTTCTTCTTCTTCAGCATCTCTCACTCCAAATTGCCCCCCTACATCCTGCCGGTAGTGATCCCCCTCGCCGCCCTGGCCTGCGTGTTCGAGCGTGAAGGCCAGGAGGGCAGGGCCCTCGCCCGCATGGGCAAGGAACTGGGCGTGCTGGCCCTGCTCCTGCTGGGGGCAGGCTTGGCCTTCTCCCGGAACCCGGCGGGCGGGTTTGGCTGGATTCTCGCCCTGGCGGCGGCCTTCGCCCTGCTGGCGCTCTGGGCCCATCGGCCGGGCACGTTGACGGGTTCGGGCTGGAAGGTGCTCACGGGGCCCCGCCTGATGCTGGGCCTGAGCGCGGCGCTCTGGCTGCTGGTCCTCGCGGCCCAGGCCACGGCGGGCCCCGGGAAATCCGTGGCGGATCTGGTGCGCAGCGCGCCACCCGATGCCCAGTGGATCAGTCTGGGCAGCTACCACCAGGGCATCCCCTTCTATGCCCGCACCCGTTGTGTGGTGGTGGCGGGCACGGGGGAACTGGCCTATGGCCGCGATCATCTCGGGGCAGCCGCCGGGCGC
This sequence comes from Acidobacteriota bacterium, assembly GCA_021794095.1. Lineage (GTDB taxonomy): Bacteria > Acidobacteriota > Holophagae > Holophagales > Holophagaceae > Geothrix. Next base: position 41,204 of record JAJYRN010000005.1, read on the forward strand.
TGGTTCAACGACGATCCCGCCGCCCTGAACGGCCTCGCGGACCAGCTGCGGGCGGAGGATCCCCGCCGCCCCGTGCTGGTGTTGGCCACCCCGGGCGCTTGGAAGCATCTGCCCGAGTCCATCCGGGCGGGCTGGATTGAAGTCCGGCGCAGCCCCGCAGGCGTGCTGGCGCAGCGGAAGTAGGCTCGACTACTTCTTGAAGGCCTTTTTGATGCCGTGGCCGGCTTCCTTGGCGCCCTTGGCAATGCCTTTGCCGGCCGTCTTGGCGCCCTTGCCGATGGCCTTCCCGCCTTCCTTGGCCACATGCCCGATGGCCTCGCCACCTTCCTTGGCCGCATGGCCGATGGCTTTACCGGCCTTCTTCACATCCTGCCCAACTTCGTGGGCCGCCTGCTTGATGTCCTGCTTCACGTGGGCCTCCCCGGGGGAGGCGAGCAGGGCGAGGGAAAGGAGGGCACCGACCATGCTTCCATTCTAGGCCCTTTGGGAAACGGCGCTCCCCGGTGAAGATGGGGGCATGGAAGATCAGCAGGATTCCACCGCTCCAGGCGGATCCGTGGGCCGGTGGGTCCGCGCGAACCTGCCCGTGTTGCTGTTCGCCCTGCTGCTCTTGGCCGTACTGCCCATGCGCGATCTGTGGGCGCCGGACGAGCCGGATTTCGCCCAGTGCGTCAAGGAGATGCGGCACATGGGTTCCTGGCTGCTCCCCTACCTGAACGGTCAGCCGTACAGCGAGAAGCCGATCCTCTACTACTGGGTGATGAAGGCTTCGGCAATTGTGCTCGACCGGGTGACAGGCGGCCTCGGCTTCACCCAGGGGGTGGCGGCCTGGGCCCTGCGGCTGCCTTCGGTGGTCGCCTCCGTGGCCTTCATGGTGGCCTTCCAGCGCTGGATGCGGCGGTTCATGCCCGGCCGCGCGGAGTTGGCGCTGATGATCCTCGCCACCACCCCCATCTGGTTCTGGCAGTCCCAGTTCATCCAGATTGACCTGCTCTTCGCGGCCCTGCTGGCCTGGAGCTGGTTCTGCTGGCTGGCGGGCTACCTGCTGCTGGGGCAGGGCGCAGCGGACGAATCCCGCCGCTGGTTCCTCCAGGCATACCTGTGGCTGGCCCTGGCCTTCCTGGCCAAGGGGCCGCTGGCACCGGTGCTGTCGTTCCTCCTGGTGGGGGCTTTCCTGCTCTGGCAGCGGGATCTGAAAGCCCTGCGGCGCACCAGCATCGGGGCCGGACTGCTCATCACCCTGGTGCTCGTCGCGCCTTGGTACGTGGCCGCGGGCCTGAAGGGCGGGCCGCACTACGCCTACCAGATGATCATCTACCAGAACTTCGACCGGGCCACCCACGCGTGGGATCACATCCAACCCTGGTGGGAATATGGCCGCTACATGCTTGGCGACTTCTTCCCATGGGTGCTCTTCCTGCCGGCGTTGGTCCTCCACCTCCGCAGGGACGGGGCCTTCCGCGATCCCCTCCGGCGCTTTCTCCTTCTGGCCTTCGTGGTGCCGTTCCTCTTCCTGAGCGCCGTGGAGAGCAAACAGGGCAAGTACCTGCTCATGGCCTACCCCTTCCTGGCCCTGCTGCTGGCGGATTTCTGGCACGCCCTGGCCGAGCGTGAATCTGGAACCCGCGTCCGGCGTCTGGGCGGGCTGCTCGCGGCGGGGCTGGCCCTGCCGGCGGGCGCCCTCCTGGCGGTGGCCCTGGGTGCGGGCGGCGCGAAGCTCCAAGGCCAGGTAGGGCCCTACCTCGGCCCCATCCGCCTTATGGCCCTGGTGATGGTGGCCGGCACGGCCGCGACGTTGGTTTTGGCGCTCCGGGGCCGGGGACGCCATCTGGTTGCCGCCGCCTCCCTCAGCCTGGGCCTGCTGTACCTGGTGGGAGGCACCTGGGGCTTCTACCGGCTGGATTCGGCCAAGAGCTACCGGAGATGGACAGCCGCTGTCCAGCCGCTGATCGCTGGGCGGAAGGTCTACTACTGGCAGACCATCCGCAGCGGCGTGATGGTCTACACCGACCACCTGATGCCCGAGATCCGGGATGCCAGCGGCCTGGCGCGCCTTGGGGCCGGTGACCGGCTGGTGGCCCAGCGCAACGAATGGGAGATGGACGCCTGGGGCATGACGCCCGCCCTGCGGGACCGGTTCGAGGTGCTGCTGTCCGTCCCCACCGGTGGCGGGCACATCCTGCTGCTGAAGAAGAAGTGACCTGGAGATCTGCATGAGCCCCAACCTGAAGGCCATCCCCCTCATCGTCGTGGGTGTGCTGCTGAATGCCATCGCCCAAATCTGCCTCAAGAAGGGCCTCCAGGCCGCCGGAGGGATGCAACTCGCCTTTGGACCGATCATTCGATTGATGCTGGAACCATGGGTGCTGGCGGGATTGGCTTGCTACGTCGTGAGCGTGGTGGTGTGGCTGGGTGCCCTCAGCCTGGTGCAGGTGAATTTCGCCTACCCCTTCATCGCCCTGGGGTTCATTGCGAATGCCTTCCTGGCGAGGGCCTTCCTCGGCGAAGCCATGACGCCCCTGCGCTGGGTGGCCCTCGGCATCATCGTCGTGGGCGTCAGCCTCCAGGCCTTGAGCGGGGGGGGGCACTGAAGGCGGAATGCCGTCCAGCTTGGTATCCTGATGGTTCCGTCGTGGGCCGGATCCGAAGGCGCCGCGACGGTCCGTTTCCGGGAGGCCGAACGTGTGTGGCATTGCAGGCGTATTTGAAGCCGAGGGCGCCTCGTCGCTGGTCTCGTCCATCCTCTTCGCCATCCAGCATCGGGGCCAGGAGAGCTGCGGGGCCGCCGCCCGGGATAGCGCCGGCCGCATCGTGGCCCACAAGGGTATGGGGCTCGTGAAGCAGGTGCTCGACGAGGAGACCCAGGCCCGGCTGTCGGGCACGACGGCCATCGGCCACGTCCGTTATCCCACCGCGGGTTGCAGCGATGTGGTGAATGCCCAGCCCCATGCCATCGAACTGGCCGAGGGGCCGGTCATGGCCATCGCCTCCAACGGCGACCTCATCAACTATGGCGAAGTCCGGGCCCGCATGGAGGGCGAGGGCGTGGTCTTCAAGAGCGACAACGACGCCGAGCTGATTGGCCGGCTCATCGCCCTGTACCACGTGCGGGATGGCCTCACGATCGAGCAGGCCATCGCCCGGGTGCAGACGGAGCTGAAGGGCGCGTTCTCCACGGTGCTGATGCACAAGGACCGACTCTTCGCCTTCCGGGATCCCCACGGCTTCCGGCCCTTCGTGATGGGGCATCTGAGCCACGAAGGCGAGGGTGATCCGGCCAGCGAGGGCACCGTCTTCGCCTCGGAGTGCTGCGGCTTTGGCATCATCGGCGCCCGCCGCCTCCGGGAAGTGAAACCCGGCGAGATCCTTCGGCTCGAAAAAGGGAAGCCCGTGGTTTCCGTGGCCGTGGCACCCCTCCAACCGCGGCACTGCGTGTTCGAGCTCATCTACTTCTCGCGGCCCGACAGCATCCTCTTCGACGAATCGGTCTACCGCTTCCGGGAGCGCCTCGGCGCCACCATGGCGGCCAAGGATCTCGACCTGCCACCGGGCGATGACCTGGTGGTGATGCCCGTGCCCGATTCCTCCAACTTCATCGCCCTCGGCTACGCGAAGGCCTCCAAGGCCGAGTTCGGGATGGGCCTGCTGCGCAACCACTACGTGGGGCGCACCTTCATCAAGCCCACCCAGGCCAGCCGGGACGAAGGCGTGAAGCAGAAGTTCAACCCTCTGCCGGATTTCTTCCCGGGCAAGCGGGTGGTGCTCATTGACGATTCCATCGTGCGCGGCACCAGCCTGCGCAAGCTCGTGCGCATGCTGCGCGGCGCCGGGGCCAAGGAGATCCATGTCCGCATCGGCTCGCCCAAGGTGATCGGCCCCTGCTACTACGGCATTGACACTCCCACGCGCGAAGAGCTGATCGCCAATCGCATGTCCGAGGCGGAGATCCGCGAGTACCTGGGCGCGGACAGCCTGCGCTGGCTGGAGGTGAGCGACTTCGAAAAACTGCTTCCCGGTCGTCGCCAGGACTTCTGCACCGCCTGCTTCGACCTGGACTACATCTATCCCCCCGAGGGCTACGCCACCAAGACGAACACCCCGACGGCTCGCTAGAGGAACCGCTCACTACGCAGAAAGCGCATCAGGCTTTTCCCTGTGGGGGAGGGCATTCACGTTACTTGCACCCTTTCGCCAGGGCGCCCGAGCGCAGCGCTTCGCGCGTCAGGACACCGCGGTCGAGCACCAGGCTGGTGACGAGCTCCACGGGGGTGACGTCGAAGGCGGGATTCCAGGCGGGCATGCCTTCCGGGGCCCAGCGCCACGCGCCGTACCCGCGTACTTCGCCCGGATCCCGCAGCTCGATGGGGATGGCCGCACCATCCGGACAAGCCAGGTCCACGGTGGAGACGGGGGCCACCGGATGGAAGGGGATGCCATGGAACCGGGCCTGCACGGCCAAGCCGTAGGTGCCCACCTTGTTGGCGAAGTCGCCGTTGGCGGCCACGCGGTCCGAGCCCACCAGCACGCGCTGGACCTTCCCATCGCGCAGCAGCAGGGCGGCCATGCTGTCGGTGACCAGCGTGGACGGGATGCCCAGCTTCCGCAGCTCCCAGGCCGTGAGGCGGCCGCCCTGGAGCAGGGGGCGCGTCTCGTCGGCGTAGACGTGGATGCGCTTGCCCTGCTCGTGCGCGCGGCGGATGACGCCCAGGGCCGTGCCGATGCCCGCCGTGGCCAGGCCGCCGGTGTTGCAGTGGGTGAGCAGTCCTTCCCCATCCTGGATGAGGGCCGCGCCGTGCCGGGCCATGCCCTCGCAGAGCCGCACATCCTCTTCGAAGATGGCCTGGGCCTCTGCCACCGGATCCGTTGCGTCCTTCATCCGGTCCATGGCCCACATGAGGTTGACGGCGGTGGGCCGGGCCGCGCGGAGGGCCGCGCAGGCGGAGGCGTAGTCGGGCGCGGAGGCCCCCCGTTCCGCGAAGGTGGCCAGACAGGCCGCCGCCGCCACGCCGAGGAGCGGCGCCCCGCGCACAGCGAGCCGCTGGATCAGCGCCACCATCGTCGCCGGGGCGCTGCCGTCCAGCCACACCTCCGCATCCGGAAGCTGCGCCTGGTCCAGCACCCAGAGGGTGCGGCCATCGTGTCTGAGACCGAGGGATTCAAAGGGCTGCATCAGATAATCCTCGGTCCAAGCCGCGCGCGCAGGGCCCGCAACTCCGTCAGATCGGAGGGCGTCAGCGGTTTCGCACCGCCCAGGGTCTCGGCCTTCCAGAGGATCTCGGCGACCTGTTCCAGGCGCTCCATCCCGCCAGCGGCTTCCTGCACCGATTCGCCCCAGGCGAGGCCGCCGTGGCGGGCGAGGAGCAGGAGCCGGTGGGCGGGCAGGAAGGGCAGGAGGACCGTGCCCATGGCTTCGGTGCCGGGGATGGCCATGGGCACGATGGGGATGCGGCCCGCGGCGAGGATCACCTCGGGCAGGCTGTCCGAGGGCAATTCTGCGAGATCGGGCCGGGCCAGGGTCCAGGCGATGGCCGTGGGCGGATGGGCGTGGATCACGGCCCGCGCTTCCGGCACGGCGCGATAGACCGCCAGGTGCATGGCCCGCTCGCTGCTGGGGTTGCCTGAAACCACGGTGCCGTCGAAGTCGAGGAGGGCCAGATCCTCGAGGCGCACCTGGGCCTTGGGCACGCCCCGGGGCGTCATCGCGATGCGGCCATCCTCGAGCCGCACGGACAGGTTGCCGTCCCCCGCCGCCAGCAGCCCCCGGGCGTGGAGGCGCTTCGCGGCGTCGAGGAGGGCCAGGAGCGTGGAGTCGGGCGACATGGGGCTAGTGTACGGTGCCTGTGGCCGGGTCTGGCCAATCCCCCGGCTGGGCTCCTACTTCTCCAGATCCTTCCGCAGGGCGGCCTTCAGGGCCTCGGTCTCGGCATTCGGTTGGGTGCTGACGGCCACACCGGCGAGCTGGCCGGCCTTCTCGCTCAGGAGGAGGCCCAGCAGGTTCTCGATCAGGCTGCCGCCCCCCTGGTTTCCGGCCATCTGGATCTTGGGGACCACATCCACCTGGGATCTCTCGATGGCCTCGGCAAACCGGTTCATGACCTGCTGCACCAGCTGATACTGGGGTCCACCGTAGGCCTTGACCTGCTCCTCGATGGCCATGGCCTGGGCGATGCCCACGCGGGCGGCCTGCTCGGCCTGGGCCTCGGCCATCACCTTGATGCGCTTGGCCTCGCCCTCGCCCATGAGGCGCACCTTCTCGGCCTCGGCGCCGGCCAGGGTCTGGATCTGGGCGGCCTGCTGCTGGGCCTTGGCGTACTCGGCCTTGCCCTGGTTGCTCTGCACCTCGATGCCGATGGCGGATTCGGTGAGCAAGGTCTGCTGCTTGGCGCGGGCCTCGGCCTCGCGCAGCTCCCGCTCCTTCACGGCGGCGCTCTGCTGGCGGCCGTAGGTCTCCACCTGCTCGTCGGCGATCTGGCGGCTGCGGAGCTGGACGAGAATCTGCTCGATCTGCCCGCCGGGCGCCCCGCTGGTGGGCGTCCCGATGAGGACTTCCTGCAGCTCCAGGTTGTACTGAGCGAACTTCTCCTTCATCTGGGTGCCGCTCTGCTCCTGGATGGCGCTGCGGTCCTGGATGAGCTGGATGAGCGTGCGGGTCTGGCCGATGTTCTTGAAGTAGGCGCTGACCATGGGATCCAGCGTCTGCTCCACCAGCTTCTTGATGTCGCCGAAGCGCTGGATGACCAGGGGGGCCTTGCGGTAGTCAATGTGGACCACCACGGAGAGGGGCAGGCTGGGCTCGAAGGCGTCCTTGGTGATGAGGCTCACCTCGCTGAGGTGCTCGTCGTACATGTGGCTGCCCACTTCGCTCTTGTTCCACTTCAGGATGAAGTTCGTGGTGGGCACCATCAGCACCTTGCCGGCGAAGGTGTTGAAGGCGTACTTGCCGGGCAGCAGGGGATCCGACCACACGCCCCGCTGGCCGCTGGCGACCAGCTCGCCATGCCGGTACTCCTGGCCGCTGATGTCGTCGCCCTTGGCGCCGGTGTAGCTCACCACCACACCCACGGTGCCCACTTCCACGATGGTCTTGGGAATCAGCTCCACGGTCGCGAAGAGGCGGTTGATGTAGTAGGTGCCTTCCACCAGCACCTGATGCTGGCGCCCGCGCTGGCCTCCGGCCGCGAGGAACTTGTCCGCGTCCTGGAAGTTGTTGTGGTACGTGGCCACATCGTTCGGATCGCCCCCCACCGTGGACGCGATGATCTCCCCGCTGCCGAGGCTGGGGCCATCCTGGATCGTGACGATGCCCACGGCGTCATCCGCCCCGCGGATGATGACGGGCCGCCAGCCGCCGCGCTCGGCGATGATGGCGCTCATCTTCTGGAAGGTGTCCAACTCGCTCCGGTCCAGGGGCAGGTAGTAGAGCTGGTCCTCGGTGAGCACCACGAACTCGGCCAGGTTGATGGCGTACATGCCTTCGCGCAGGATCTGGCGCTGGGGGCCTTTCTGGCCGCCGCCCTGGAGGAAGCCCACCGCATCCTGGAAGTCCGCGCCGTGGATGTTGCTGGCCAGGGCCTGGGTGGACGGAAGATCCTTGCCGTCGCGGGCGAAGACGTACCCGATCTTGCCCTGGGGGATCGTCACCAGGGGCATCTTGTGGATGCGGTACTGGAAGGGCGTGAGGAAGTGCCAGCCGCCGCGCAGCAGGGCGGGCTGGAAGCCGGCCTCGCCGTTCAGGGCGATGAGGCCCGTCTTCACAGACCCCTTGCCGCTGATGAGCTTCTCGACGATGCCCACACGGTTGTTGGGGATGTAGCGAATCCACTTGCTGAGGATGGTCAGCACAAGGGCCGCGAGGAGCAGAATCGCCAGGGCGAGACCGGGGTTGTCGGTGAACCAGGTGGGATTCATGAAGGCTCCAGGGGACGTCGCCCGTGAGTGTATCGGAATGCGTCGCGGTTTCGAGACGCGGCCGGCTTTCCCTTCACCCCAGCGCTACTTTCGTCCATTCTGGGCCCCATGGATGACTGGATGAGCTGGATCCGAGAACGGATGGGCCGGCTGGCGCTGGTGGCGATGGCCCTGGTCCTGGGCCTCTGGTGGTGGCAGGGGCGTCCGGTGACCCAGCCACCGGGTATCCTCGCCCCCGCGGATCCGGTGCAGACGGCTCCGGACGCCACCGCGCCCTGGGCTTTCCGCGGCTACCGCATGACGCCCCTGGCACGCTTCGAGATCCGCGCCCGGATCCTCAGCGCCGAGCGGTACCGGTTCGACCGCCCAGCCGACTTGTCGCCCGTGGATTTCGCCCTGGGATGGGGCCCCATGTCGGATTCGCGGGTGCTCGATGCCGTCACCATCCGGCAGGATGGGCGCTGGTACTACTGGAATTCCTCGCGTCTCCCCATCGCGCCCGCCGAGATCATCAGCCACAGCGCCAACATGCACATGATTCCGGCGACCCGCTCCGTCGAGCATCGCCTCCTGGGCGCCCGGGTGGGGCAGATCGTGCACCTGGAAGGGGATCTGGTGCGGGCGGATGGCCAGGACGGCTGGCACTGGGTGAGCAGCCTCAGCCGCACCGACACCGGCGACGGTTCCTGCGAAGTGGTCTGGGTGGAGCGGGCCGAGGTGTCGGACCGCTGATCACCGGAAGCCTGTCCAAGGATGCGCGGGAGGGGCATGCCGATGCCTTGCTATAGGATACCTATGGGTTCCAATATTCCAAATGTAAGTACCGCGCGGGTTCTACGCGAGTGTTTGTGATGACCATCATGGCCGGGCAGGCGGTGGACCCCTGCTAGACTGGCGCCCTGGAAGGCCCGCCGCTCCGCTGCCTGCGGACTCCCACGCCCCCCGGAGTCCCATGTTTGACATCGAAGCTTCCCTCGACGCCCGGCTGCTGGCCGGCCCCCGGAACCGCCCCACGGTGGTGTTCCCGGAGGCGCTGGATCCCCGCACCCTTGAGGCGGTCTGCTTCCTGGGGCGCTTCGTCCGGCCGGTGTTTCTGGCCTCCGAAGCCGACGTGCGCGACAGGGCGAACCGGGAGGCGGATCGCCTGGGCCGCGACCGGGTGGAATACATCCTCTCCGAAAGCACCTTCGTGGATCCGGCCGCGCGCCCCGACCTCCGGGAGGAGTTCGCCCAGGCTTGCCTCGCCTTTGCCCGGGCGAAGGGCCGCGCCATGGACCTGGAGGAGGCCCGCCGCCTTGTCCTGGAACCCGGTCGTTTCGGCATCTGGGCGGTAAAACAGGGGCACGCCGACATGGTGGTGGGCGGCGCCACCCATGAGCCCAAGGACTTCTTCCGGCCGATGGTGGAACTTCTGACCCAGCGGAGCGTGGCCTGCGAGGCCGGGGTGTTCGTGCTGCCCGAATCGCATCCCGAGGATGTCTATCCACGGAACATCGTCGTCTTCGGCGATGTGGGCGTGAACGCCACCATGACGCCGCGCACCCTGGCAGAGGTGGCCGTGGGCACCTGCGCCGTGGCCCGCGACCTGATTCCCGAGGACGTGCTGCCCGAGATCCGCTGCGCCATGGTGTCCTACTCGAACCGGGGCAGCGACGAGGGGCCTTCGCCGGAGCTGGTGCGGCAGGCCGCCGAACTGGTGCCGGAGATCCTGGCGGAGCGGATCCGCCATGCGGAGCGCTACGCCACCATCCACATCCGCGGCGAAGTCAAAGTGAGCGTGGCCCTCTCGCGGCGATCCGCCGGCCTCTACCATGCGGATGGCCTGCCCTGGGAGGGCGCTCCAAACGTGATCGTGTGCCCCAACCTGGACATGGGGAACCTGCTCTACCACCTCTACGCCACACGGTTCCCAGAGGCCCGGAAGTTCCCGGTGATGTTCGGCCTGCTGTTCCAGGGGGTGGACCTGGCGATGGACTGCACGCCGGAGGATATCCGGCTGGCGGTGAAGGCCTCGGTGATGCGCCTGCACGCCTACGGCCACTGGCAGCGGACCCCGAAGGACACCTTCTTCCGCCGTCATCGCGTGCTGGTGCTGAATCCCGGATCCACCTCCACCAAGACCTCGGTTTTCGAAGGGGACGAGGAGCGGTTCACCGAGGAACTCCAGCACGCCGCGGAGGATCTCAAGGCCTTCGAAGGCAGACCCATCACGGATCAGTTCGCCTTCCGCAAGGAGGCCGTGCTGAACTTCCTGGCGGGCAAGGGGCTCACCATGGCGGACATGGATGCCGTATCCGGCCGCGGCGGCCTGCTGCGGCCCATCGCCCACGGCACTTGGCGGGTGGGGCCCGCCATGCTGGAGGATCTCCGGGGCGGCGGGCGAGGCGAACACGCCTCGAACCTCGGTGCGCTCATCGCGGCGGAGCTGGTCGCGGGCACCAGCAAGCCCGCCTACATCGTGGACCCAGTGGTGGTGGATGAGGCCGAGCCCAAGGTCAGGATTTCCGGCCTGAAGGAACTGCCGCGCCGCGTGATCAGCCATGCCCTCAACCAGATCGCCACGGCCCGGCGTTTCGCTGAGGAGCGGGAGACCTTCTACGAGCGGGTGAACGTCATCGTGGCGCACCTGGGCGGTGGCATCACCGTGGGCGCCCACCACCGGGGTCGCTACGTGGATGTGAACAACGGGCTGGATGGCGAAGGGCCCTTCTCCCCCCAGCGCACGGGCACCCTGCCGGCCGGCCAGCTCATCGAGCTGTGTTTCTCGGGCAAGTACACCAAGGCGGAATTGAAAACCCTCAACAAGGGGCGCGGTGGTCTCCTCAACCTGCTCGGCACCTCGGACATGCGTGAGGTCGAACGCCGCATGGCCGACGGCGATGCCGAGGCCAAGCTGGTGTTCGATGCCATGGCCTACCAGATCGCCAAGGCCGTCGCCGCGCTGGTGCCCGCCTTCGAAGGCGAGGGCGTGGATGCCGTGCTCCTGACGGGTGGATTGGCCCGCTCCCAGAAGCTGGTCGCCGAGCTGCGCCGGCTCACCTCGGCCCTCGGCTGCCCCGTCCAGGTCTATCCCGGCGAAAACGAGATGGCCGCCCTCGCCAAGGGCGCCCTCCGCGTCCTCTCCAGTCGCGAAACCGCCAAGGACTACCCGCCGCAGTAGGCAAAGGGAGCTGGACACGGAGGACACAGAGGGGCGCAGAAGACACGGAGAAGAGCCCGTTGTTTTCTGTGTCCTCTGTGCGCTTCCGTGTCCTCTGTGGCCCGACCTTCTTCAGTCCCCGTAGAACCGAGCGAACTCGGAGACCGGCGCCCGTTCGGTGATGAGTTGGTTTTCGGGGGCGCCAGGATCGGCGTAGCCGAGGGCCATGCCGCAGACGAGCATCTGGTCGGGACGGAAGGCCAGTTCCTCGGCGACGATCCGGTGGAACTGGGTGAAGGCCGCCTGGGGACAGGTGTGCAGCCCCCGGGCCCGGGCCGCGATCATGACGCTCTGGAGGAACATGCCGTAGTCCAGCCAGCTGCCGGTTTCCATCACCCGGGCGATGCTGAAGATCAGCCCCACCGGCGCGTCGAAGAAGCGGTAGTTCCGGCCATGCTGCTCGTGCATCCGCGCCTTGTCCTCCTTGGCGATGCCGAGGAGCCGGTAGAGATCCCAGCCCACCTTGCGGCGCCGCTCCAGGAAGGGGGAAGTCCATTCCTTCGGGTAGTAGGCGTACTCCTGTTGATGCTCGGCCAGCGCTTCGGGATCGTCATAGACGGCGAGGATCCGGTCGGAGAGGCGCTGCCGCGCCGCGCCCGTCAGCACATGGACCTGCCAGGGCTGCGTGTTGGTGCCGGAGGGCGCCCGGGAGGCCACCGCCAGAATCTCCTCCACGCATTCCCGGGGCACGGGCGTGGGCAGAAAGGCACGCATGGAGTGGCGCGTGGCGATTGCCGCGTCCACGGCGGCCGTCTCGGTTGGGCTGGGCGGGGTGAACAGGTCCACGGAAGATCCTCCGGTTCCCATTCTGCCCGACCCGCGCCTCAGGCCAGCAGGGCCGCCAGGGCGATGGAGCTGAGCTTGGTCTTGGCGGTGTCGCCGCGGCTGCTGAGGACGCAGGGCACCTTCGCGCCCGCCACCACCGCGGCGATCTCGGCGCCCCCCAGCTTGGTGCCGGCCTTGTAGAAGGTGTTGCCCGCCTCCAGATTGGGGAAGAGCAGGCAGTCGGCATCGCCGGCCACGGGGCCAGTCATGCCCTTGATGCGGGCGGATTCGGGATCAATGGCGCCATCCAGCGCCATGGGGCCGTCCACGAAGGCGCCCTTGATCTGGCCCCGGTCGGCCATCTTCGAGAGCAGCGCCGCCTCGGCGCTGGAGCGGAGCCTGGGCTGGACCGTCTCAGAGGCCGACAGCACGGCCACCTTCGGCGTCTCCACGCCCAGAGCCCGCGCCGTCGCGACGAGATAGCCGAGAATGGCGACCTTCTCCTTCAGCTCGGGTTCGGGAATCACGGCCACATCACCGGCCACGAGCAGCTTGGGATGGCCCGGGTGCTCCATGACCGTCACGTGGCTGAGGATGGCGCCGGGCTCCAGCAGGCCCTGGTCCTTGGCCAGGATGGCCTTCATGTACTTCTCGGTGCTGAGGAGGCCCTTCATCAGCAGGTCGGCCTCGCCGAACCGGACCATGGCCACGGCCTTGGCGGCGGCTTCTGTGTCTGTGGCCACGTGGACCATGCGGAACCGCTCCTTGGCCAGGCCGAGCTCCTGGAGAACCCGGTTCATCACGGGTTCATCGCCTACGAGGATGGCTTCCACCAGACCTGCCTCCACAGCGGCGTTCACGGCTTCGAGGGTGTGCGCGTCGTTGGCCCAGGCCACCACAAGGCGCTTGCGGGGGCGGTCCTGCACGGCGCGGAGGAGGTCGTCGAGGGTGTTGATCCGCATGGCTGCTACCTGTCCAAGGCGCCGGCATCCCGGCGGGTCCGCGAGGAAGGTAGCATGGTCCCCATGGCCACCTCTGTGAGCTTCCGCACGTTCGCGCCCGGGAACAGGCCGTGAACCTCGTGCTGCTTTGCCCCGAGGATCTGGTGGCCCCGGACCGGGCCCTGCTGACGGGCCGGCGCCTCGCGCACGTGCGGGAGGTCCACCGGGCCACCGTGGGCGATGACCTGGCCGTGGGGCTCCTGGGCGGAAAGATGGGCCGGGGGCGGCTGTTGCGCCTCGATGACGAGGCGCTGGAACTTACGTTGAGCCTCGACCAGGCGCCTCCTCCCAAGCTGCCCCTGACCCTGGTGATCGCCGTGCCCCGGCCCAAGGTGCTGAACCGCGTGGTGGCCGCGAGCGCCAGCCTGGGGGTGGCGCGGATCATTCTCGTGAATGCCTGGAAGGTGGAGAAGGCCTACTGGTCGAGCCCCCGCATGGCACCCGAGAACCTGCGCCAGCAGATGATCTTGGGCCTGGAGCAGGCCAAGGACACAGTGTTGCCCGAGCTTCGGCTGGCGCGCCTTTTCCGGCCCTTCGTGGAGGACGAATTGCCGGTTCTCGTGGCGCAGGGCACCGGCCTGGTGGCCCATCCCGCCTCCGGCGAATCTCTCCCGCGCATCCTGGTGGCCCCCGTGACGCTGGCCATCGGTCCCGAAGGCGGCTGGATCGAAGCGGAAATCCAGAGTCTCCTGCGTGCAGGGATGCGTCCCCTCGATCTGGGCCCCCGGATTCTCCGCACGGAAACGGCCCTGGCGGCCCTCGTGGGACGGCTGGCGTTCTGAAAGGGGGCGGGTCGCGCCTGCCTGCGGTCAGCTCCCGGCGGCCCGCGCCCAGGCCTTGGCGGCCTGCTGCACACGCGCCAGCTCATCCGGTGTCCAGGCCTGGGGTGGCCGTTTTTCGGCCAGGCACTCCTGGCTCAGGGCCGCCAGGGGGGCCCAGAGCGAGGGTGGCTCCAGGCGCAGGCCGTCGAGGGCGGTGACCAGTCGAAGCCGGATGGGCCAGGGATTGCGGTCGTTCCAGGCTGCCAGCAGGTGATCCTGGAGGCTCTGGAAGGTCTCCGCCTCCATGGGTGGAGCGGGTTCAGCATGGGCCAGCACCAGGGCTTCCACGGCGATGGTGTGGAGATGGGGTTGTTTCAGGTCGGCCACCTTGTCTCCAAGGGCCTTGGCGATGCCAGGCTCCGCCATATTCCGCAGCGCCTCAGCCAGGGCAGTCTGGAGGGCCGAGGACTGTCCGCTGTGGAGCAGGTCCAGGAGCATCGGTGCCGTGTCCCGGGCCTGAAGCGTCCCCAGGGCCTCCAGTAACGCCAGATGCCACTCGATCCGCTCCGAGCGCTGGATCTCGGCGACCAGATCCGGGGCCAGGGCGCGGAGCTGGTGCAGGGCGATGAAGCGCAGGGCCAGTGCCCGTTCTTCAGGCTGGGAACTGGCCAGCAGGTCAAGGGCCTGCCGCTCGGGATCCTCCAGGTGGCCAAGATGGAACAGGGCCCGCTGCGCATGATCCTGGATGGCGTCCCGGCAGGCCTTCAGCAGGGCAGGGCGGAGGGCCTCTTGACGGCGTTCGCCGAGGATCTCCAGGGCCGCCAGGCGGCAGACCGGATCCGAGTGATCCAGCAGAAGGTCCAGCCGTGCCTGGTCTTCGGGGGCGACCAGCCGTGCCAAGGCGCGGGCTGTGCCGTCCCGCCCCGTCAGCTCCTGGAGGGCATGTTCCAGATGGGGCAGTACCGCCTCGACAGGGCAGCAGCCCTGGAGCGCCAGATCGCTGAGTCCCTCGGCGGCAGTGTCCACGGCATAGCTCAGGCGGCGGGCGCGCAGGTGGAGTTCGTCGCCAGCTTCCCGCAACTTGCCGGCCACTTTGGGGGCCTTTCCTTCCAGGGCGAGATCCTGCAATTCCAGCAGGAAGGCCCGGAGCGGGCCCTCCGGTTCCTCGTCCACCCGTGCCATGACTGCTTCGCGCATGGCCGGGACGGTGAGGAGCCGGAAGTCGCCCAGGAGTGCCTTGAGGCGCCGGTCCTCCAGAGCATCACCATGGGCCTCGGCCAGGAAGTCGGTCAGGAAGGCCGCGGATTCCGGCGTGGTGATAAAGGTGATGAGGCGGAGCGCATGCCGGAAGATGAGCAGATCCGGATGCTGGAGGGCCATTTTCAAAGGCTCCAGGCTTGCGGGTTCCAGGAGACCGGCCAGCCGGTGGGCGGCTTCGTTGGCGGCGCTGGGGTTCTGGCTGCCTTCCAGCAGGCGTCCCATATGGAAACGGAACGCTTCGGCCGGATCGCTGCGGGCGAGCACCTCCGCCACTTGGTTCTGGTACTGGGGCGTCGCCCGGATCACGGCCAGTTCCTGGAGGGACGCGAGGGCCGCTTGAGAGGGGATGCGGCCCAGGGCCTCGGTTCCGGAATAGAAGATCCCGGTATCCAGCTCGTGGCGAAGGAGGCGGTCCAGGACCGGGATCCATTCCGGCCAGGGGTGGTAGAAGGCCGCCTCGGCAGTCAGGAGGCGCAGGAATCGCGGTGCGGTGGGACGCAGAACCCGGGAGGCGAGTTCCTCCACTGCGGGCGGCCCCAATTGCGAGATGTCCCGGAAAAAGGCCAGCAGGCTGGGCCTATCCGAGGCGTTGAAGTGGTCCAGCAGATTCCGGAATGAGTCGAGGGCGTCCACAGGCATACCAGGCTCTTCGTCCTGCCACCGTCTCGACATAAACGAGGGGGGACCGCCTGCTCACTTTCGTTCGCGATGTCCCCCCTCGCGCACCCCCATGGTGTGCCCCGGCCAGGCCGGGACACGCCATCTGGCATGACCCCTGCGATTACTCCCCTGCCTGCTGAGCCAGGACATGCGTATTGATCAGATCCTGCACCAGGGGGGTGATGGCGGTGAATTCCACCCCGACAAGGACGTAGCCCGTGGTCTTGCCTGGCACTTTGCCGAGCACCCGCACCACCACCCCATCGAGGGGAACGGGCGGGAGGTCGGCGTGTTCCAGGCGGAGCGCCTGGAGCAAGGCGCCCGCCTCCAGATCGGCGGCATCTACCATCTGGACTTCCAGGCCGCACCCGCAGGCGCTCAGATTGGCGAGACGGGCCTTGAGATCCCTGTGGGCAAGGCGGAAGCAGACGCCATAGGCCTTGCCGGCGGTGCTCAGCCGGGGGAACCGTCGGCGGTCGGATTCATCGGGCATGCAGCCTCCCGAGGCATTGTTCCATGGCCGAGGGCCGTTGCGGAGGTTCCGGAAGCCTGCGTCCGGGATGGCCGCACGCTATGCTCACCCATGGGAGCGACGGCTCGCCCAAGGAAATCAAGCTCTTCCACAGGACAGAAGGTGAAGGCATGGCACAGAAGAGGGGCTGGAAACGGCGCCTGATGAAGGCGCTGGTCTGGGGCATGGGCGGATTTGTCGCGGTGACGGCCTTGTTGGTGCTGGTCTTCCGATTCGTCCCGGTGGGGGTGTCGGCGCTCATGGTTGAACGCAAGGTGGAAGCCTGGCACAGCGGCCGGCCCTATGTCGCGCGCCACCGCTGGGTGCCCCTGGATGAAATCTCCCCCAACATGGGCGTCGCCGTCATCGCCGCGGAGGACCAGAACTTCCCCGACCATTTCGGGTTCGACTGGAAGGCCATCGAGAAGGCCTACGTCCACAACGAGCACAGCCGGCGCAAGCGCGGCGCCTCCACGGTCTCCCAGCAGACCGCGAAGAACGTCTTCCTGTGGGGCTCCCGTTCCTGGGTCCGCAAGGGCTTCGAGGTGTGGTTCACCCTCCTGATGGAAACAGAGTGGCCCAAGCGGCGGATCCTGGAGGTCTACCTGAACAGCGTGGAATTCGGGGATGGCGTGTACGGCGTAGAGGCGGCGTCGCATATCTACTTCGGGAAATCCGCCAGCCGTCTCACCCCTTCGGAGGCGGCGCTGCTGGCCGCGGTGCTTCCCAACCCCCACAAATACCGGGTGAACGCGCCCAGCGACTACGTGCGCGGCCGGCAGGCCTGGATCCTCCGTCAGATGCGCCAGCTCGGAGGGCCCGAGGTCGTCAAGGAACTCGAAGGCGCATCACGTTGAATGCGGCAAGATTCCAGTCGGCTGCCGCCAGCTTCCAGATGCCTGATTGCTGACAAGAGGGTTGGCAGAGGTTGGCTGCGGGGTAGAATGAGCCAGCCTTGAGGAGACCCACCATGAAGACTCCCGTTCGCGTGGCCGTCACCGGCGCTGCCGGCCAGATCGGATACAGCCTGCTCTTCCGCATCGCCAGCGGTGCGATGCTCGGGGATGACCAGCCGGTGATCCTGCAGCTCCTTGAGATCACCCCGGCCCTGAAGGCCCTCCAGGGCGTGGTCATGGAGCTCAAGGATTGCGCCTTCCCGCTGCTGGCAGGTATCGTCACCTCCGACGATCCCATGGTGGCCTTCAAGGATGCGGACTACGCGCTGCTGGTGGGCGCTCTGCCGCGCAAGGCCGGCATGGAGCGCAGCGATCTACTCTCCGCCAATGGCGGCATCTTCAAGCCCCAGGGCCATGCCCTGAGCGAGGTCGCCAGCCGGAATGTCAGGGTGCTCGTGGTGGGCAACCCCGCCAACACCAACGCCCTGATCGCCCTCTCGAACGCGCCCAAGCTCAAGCCCTCCCAGTTCCATGCCATGGTGCGTCTGGACCACAATCGCGCCGTCTCCCAGCTCGCCGAGCGGCTCAACAAGCCCGTCACCGCCATCAAGAAGATGACCGTCTGGGGCAACCACAGCACCACCCAGTTCCCGGACATCTACCACGCCGAGGTAGAGGGGAAGAACGCCCACGCCCTGGTCAATGACCAGGAGTGGTACGAAAAGACCTTCATCCCCACGGTCGCCAAGCGCGGCGCGGCCATCATCGAGGCCCGCGGCCTTAGCAGCGCCGCCAGCGCCGCGAACGCCGCCATTGACCACATGCGCTCCTGGGCACTCGGCACGCCCGAGGGTGATTGGACCAGCATGTCCCTCTATTCCGACGGCAGCTACGGTGTGCCCGAGGGCCTGGTGTACGGCTATCCCGTCACTGTGAAGAACGGTCAGGTCGAGATCGTCAAGGGCCTGGAGATCAACGCCTTCAGCCGCGCCAAGATGGATGCCACCGCCAAGGAACTCGACGAAGAGCGCCAGGCGGTCCGCCAGCTGGGGCTCGTCAAGTAGTCCCGCACGCACCGCTCACGGAAAGGGCAGGGGGTTCGCCCCCTGCCCTTTTTGAATCCGGATCTTCCACCCTGCGCAGGAATTCCTGTTGCGGGGTGATCAGGTCATCCAGCATGCGCTTGAAGCGTCCCAGATCCAGCACACTCTGCGTCATCTTGAAGATCTGCGGATGCATCGCGGCTGGGCGTCAACGATGGCAACGATTATTCCGTTCCAGCTCCTGAGCAGGAGATCTCCCGGCTCGGCCGGGGGAAGTT
Source organism: Acidobacteriota bacterium (assembly GCA_021794095.1). Taxonomy (GTDB): domain Bacteria; phylum Acidobacteriota; class Holophagae; order Holophagales; family Holophagaceae; genus Geothrix. Next base: position 59,486 of record JAJYRN010000005.1, read on the forward strand.
TTACGCCGTTCCAGCTCTTCCTCCACTGCTAGCCTAGGATCCAGTCCCGGGCTCCTGCATGGTTCGCATTTCCATCAAGACGAAGCTGAGCGCCGTCATCGGCATGCTTGTCCTCAGCTTTATCACGTTCAACCTGCTCTACTACCCGAGGTGGGTGGACCGTCAGATCCTCGTCCAGGCCGAACTGAGCGCCCGGCAGGTCGCCGAGACGGCCAGCTATGCCCTCAGCCCGGCGGTAAGCGCCGACAGTCCGCGGGATGTGGCCCGGGTGCTGCAGGGGGTCCAGAACCTCCCGGCCTTCCGGTTCAGCGCAGTCTTCGATGCCAGCGGGAACCTTCTCGATGGTACGCCGGCCACGCCTGCCTGGGCCGCGTCCTACGCTCAGCAGAGCGGCCTTTCCCACACCTTCACGCGGAGCGACGAGGGGGTGCTGGTGGCCGTGGTTCCTGTTTTCTATGAGGAACCCCACGCCGGCCTGGTTGGCACCCTGGTCATCGGCTTTACGACCGAGGGAACCCGGCGGGCGGAACTGGACATCATCCACGCCAGCCTGCTGGTGGGCCTGATCACCCTCATCCTCGGCCTGGGAGCGGCGGTCCTCCTGTCGAATCGCTACCTCCAGCCCGTGGTTCAACTCACTGAGGCGGCGCAAAAAGTGGCCCAGGGGCATCTGGAACCCGTCGTCGTGGCCACCCGCTCCCGAGATGAAATCCAGGATCTGAGCCAGTCGTTTGCGGTCATGACCGACCGGCTGCGGGCTTCCCGCGATGAGATCGAGCGACAGAACCGCCTCCTCGAATACCGGGTCCAGGAGCGTACCCGGCAGCTCATGGAGACCATCTGGGAGCTGGAAGAAATCCGCGCCAACCTCGAGCAACTGGTGCACGAGCGCACCCGGGGGCTGGAGCAGAGCCGCGGGGAATTGCGCGCCTGGGCCTCCACCCTGGAGGAGAAGGTGCAAGAGAAGACCCACGAGCTGCGGGAACTGAACGAGAGCCTGCTGGCCAGCTTCCAGAAGCTCAAGGAAGTGGATCAGCTCAAGGATGAGTTCCTGGCGAACATGAGCCATGAGCTGAGAACCCCGCTCAACGCGATCATCGGCTTCTCCGGCATGCTCATGCAGGATCCCACTGGCCGCCTGCATCCGGAGGCCCGGGAAGATCTCCAGATCATCTACCAGAACGGCAAGGCCCTGCTGGGGCTCATTGACTCGATCCTGGACCTGTCCAAGATCGAGGCGGGGAAGATGGAGCTGGATCTGGAACCGGTGGATCCCGTGGCGCTCCTGGACGATGTCCGGGCGATGGCGGCGGGCCTGATCCAGGAGCGGCCGATCCGTCTGGAATTCCAGCGTCCGGAACAGTCCCTCCGGGTGATGGGCGACCGCGACCGCCTGCGCCAGGTCTTCATCAACCTCGTGTCCAATGCTGTGAAATTCACGGAGGCGGGCTCCGTCACCCTCGCAGCGGAAGCCATGGGTGGGTGCCTCCATGTCCAGATCACGGATACCGGCATCGGCATGTCCGAGGAGGAGATGGGCCGCCTGTTCAAGCCGTTCCAGCAGGTGGACGGCAGCATCGCCCGCCGGTTCGGCGGCACCGGTCTGGGGCTGGCGATCTCCCAGCGCTTCATGGGCCTGATGAACGGCCGAATCTGGGCCACCAGCCAGAAGGGCGAAGGCAGCTCGTTCGTGGTCGAGATGCCCATCCTGGAGGGGGAGACGGAATGACTCCAGTGCGACGGATTCTTTGCATCGAGGACAACGCCATGAACTGGAGGCTTGTCCAGCGGCTGCTTTCCCAGGCAGGCTACGAAGTCCACTGGGCCGAGGACGGCATGACCGGCTTCGACATGGCCGTGGCCCTCACGCCCGATCTCATCCTCCTCGACATCAATCTGCCCGGCCTTTCGGGCTTCGAGGTCGCTACCAAGCTTCGCAAGCACCCTGGCTGTGCATCCAGTCTCATCATCGCCCTCACGGCCAGGACGATGCGCAGCGACCGCGAGACGGCCCTGGTGACCGGGTGTGATGGCTTCATCTCAAAGCCCATTGATCCGTTCCAGTTCGTGGGGCAGGTCGAGGCCTATCTGAGTGGCCAGCGGGACCACCTGGAACAGGGCCGGGAAGGGGCCGCGTTGCGCCAGTTCAGCCAGCAGGTGGTGGAACGCCTCGAAGCCCAGCTCCGCCAGGCCCAGGGGGCCAACCAGAAGCTGCTGGAGGCCCAGTCCGCCCTCGAAGCCCGCAATCGCCTGCTATCCCGCCTGCTGGACCTCAGCCGGGATCTCATCCCCGTCCGAGACACTGTCGAGATGGTCCGCCGGTCCCTCCAGCAGCTCGGAGAGGATTTATCCCTCGACTGCCTGAGCATCTATACACTTCATCCCAGTGGCGGCTATTTCCAGGGGCAGCGCTGGTCCGGCGGTGTGTGCCAGGAGGCCCCGGTGCTGCCCCACGACCATGTATTGCCGCGCCGGCTGGCCGAGTCGCCCGGAGGCCGCCCCATATCCGGGGAATCCCTCATCCAGTCGGCGCTCTGGGAGCCCGCGGCCGCCGCCGGTCTGTGGGATGCGCGCACCCATGGCCTGCTGCTGCCCCTGCAGGGGCACTCGCCTGCATCCGGTGTGGCGATCTTCCTGGCAGCTGGACGGAAGACGCCGCCGTTCCATGCCTTCGAGCTGGAGTTGACCGCCCTCTATGCAGAACTGCTCAATGTCAGCCTGGAGAACGCAGACCTGATCCGGAACCTCGACGAGACCAGCCGCGCCCTGGGTGCCAGCTATGAGCGCATGGAAACTGCGTATCTTGATCTCCAGGCCGCCCAGAAAGCCCTCGGCGTCCAGGACCGCAAAGCCGCCCTGGGTGACCTCTTTCTCAGCATGGCCCATCGGCTGCAGGATCCGGTCAAGGCGCTCCAGTCAGAAGTCACGGCCCTGGAAGGGTTCATGGCCTTTCCCGCGATGCCGTCGCCGGGGGAACGGGGCGAGTGCCACCGCTCCTTGAACCAGATCCACCAGGCGATTGGGGAGGTCGAAGGACTCGTGAATGCCCTGCTGAGGCGGGCGGGACAGGGTGGACCCGACCTTCCCGAGTGGGTTTCGCTGCATGACCTCATTCAGCAGGAACTCGATCTGATGAGGGTGGAAGGCGGGCTGCCTGTCCACATCTCCCTCACACTGAACCTCCAGGCGGAGCAGGACCGGGCCTTCGGAGTGTACCGGGATTTCGCGGACATTCTGGGCCATCTGGTCCAGCACGGCCTCGCGGGGGCCGCCACCCACCTCACCCTGCGCACCTGGGGCGGCGAAGGCACCTGTTGCCTTGAGGTGGAGGATGATGGCGGCCCCCTGGTACCGGAAGCGCTTGCCAACGCCTTTGAGCCCTTTCCTGGGCTCCGCTCGGTGCCTGATGCCGCCGGGCGGAAACCGGGCGCGGGGCTCCCGGCCTGCGCCCAGGTGGCCAGTGCCTACCGTGGAACCCTGACGCTGGAGAACACCGCCGGAGGCACCCGGAGCCGCCTCTGCCTGCCGCTGGAATGACCGGCGCATGCCAGACTGGAGGCGATCCGACCTGGAGGTCTTGCGTGAGACCCGCTGTCTTCCTCGACCGCGACGGCACCCTGAATGAAGAGGTGGACTACCTCTCCGATCCTGACCAGCTTTTCCTCATTCCGGGCGCTGCGGCAGCGGTCGCGAAACTCAACGCCCGGGGCATTCCAGTGGTCGTGGTGACCAACCAGAGCGGCATCGGCCGCGGCCGTTACGGCTGGCGGGAATTCGAGGCTGTGATGAGCCGCATGGGAATCCTGCTGGCGCAGGAGAGGGCCCGCGTGGACGCCGTGTACGCTGCGCCCCATCACGCCAAGGGCCTGGGTGAGTACGCCGTGGCGGACCATCCTGACCGGAAGCCTAACCCCGGCATGCTGCTGAAGGCGGCCGAGGAACACGGCCTGGACCTTAGCCATTCCTGGATGGTCGGCGACAAGGCGCTGGATCTCGAGGCGGGCCGCCGGGCCGGCTGCCGCGTGGCCCTGGTCCGCACGGGTTACGGCCATTCGGTGGATCCCGAAGGGGCTGATCTCGTGGCTGCGGACTTGGCCGAAGCCGTGGACCGCATTCTGGCGGTCTGGCCGTGAAGAGTCCTCCCCTCATCGAGAAGCGGGGCCTGATCCCGGGCACCCTCCTCCAGCGCTACAAGCGGTTCCTGGCGGATGTGCAGCTGGCGGATGGCCCAGTCATCACCGCCCATTGCACGAACACCGGCACCATGAAGACCTGCTGGGAACCCGGGGATCGGGTGCTGTTGGAACCTGCCGCCAACCCAGACAGGAAGTTGAAGTACACCTGGCTGGCCTGCGAGCGGGGAGCAGGCAACTGGATCGGGGTGGATACCGGCATGCCCAACCGCGTGGTGGCCGAGGCCGCGCGCCGGGATGTCCTGCCGGGGCTCCCCGGCCTTCACACCGTCCGCACGGAGGTGAAGTACGGGGCGGAGAACAGCCGCATTGACGTGCTGGCGCAGGATGCGGAGGGCCGCCAGGTCTTCATCGAAGTTAAAAATGCCACCATGAAGGAGGGCGTGTGGGTCCGCTTTCCGGATGCCGTTACGGAGCGAGGGACCAAGCACCTGCGGGAACTCCAGGCCATGGTCCGAGAGGGGCACCGGGCGGCCATCGCCTTCTTCGCGCACCGCGCCGATGTCTCCTGCTTCGACGCGGCGCGTGGCGTGGATCCGGACTATGCGGCGGAACTGGATCGTGCTGCGGCAGCGGGTGTGGCCATCCTCCCACTTGCTGTGCGCCTCGTCACAACGCCCGAGCCGGATGGGTACTGGCGACTGGCCTGGGAGCTTCCGGGCCTTCTGCCTTGGCGGCTGGGGCGATAGACTGGAGTTTCTCCCTGGAGTTGCCATGTCCACCGTTGCCGCCGAGCTCAAGAAAACGCCGCTCAACGCCGCTCACCGGGCCCTGAACGCGAAGATGGTGGATTTCGGGGGCTGGGACATGCCCGTGCAGTATCCGGCGGGCATCCTTGCGGAGCACGAGGCGGTGCGCACCAAGGCCGGCCTCTTCGACGTGAGCCACATGGGCGAGATCCGGGTGAAGGGCCCCGGCGCCCTGGCGCTGGTGGAGCACCTTACGCCCAATGCCGTCTCGAAGCTGGTCATCGGCCAGGTCCACTACACGGCCTTCCTCTACGAGAACGGCACCTTCGTGGACGATCTGCTGGTCTACCGCGAAGGCGAGCAGGAGTTCCTGCTGGTGGTGAACGCCGGCAACTCCGACAAGGACTTTGCCTGGGTGCAACAGCATGCCAAGGGTTATGACTGCACGGTGGTGAACGAGAGCCCCGCCACCGGCCAGATCGCCTTGCAGGGGCCCCTCTCCGTGAGCATCCTCCAACCCCTGACGAAGACTCCGCTGGAGCCCATCGGCTACTACTTCTTCACCCACGGCGAAGTGGCCGGGATCACGTGCCTCATCAGCCGCACGGGCTACACCGGTGAGGATGGTTTCGAGCTCTACTGCGCCGCTGAAGATGCCGAACGGCTCTGGAACGCCGTGATGGCCGCCGGAAGGCCCTACGGACTGCTGCCTGCCGGGCTCGGCTGCCGCAACACCCTGCGCCTGGAGTGCAAGATGGCCCTCTACGGCCATGAGATTGACGACACCATTCACGCCCTGGAGGCCGGGCTGGCCTGGATCGTGAAGCTGGACAAGGGCGATTTCATCGGCCGTGAAGCCCTGCTGGCCGCCAAGGCGGCCCCCGCCCCACGCAAGCTGGTGGGCTTCAAGACCCTCGAGAAGCGCGACATCGCCCGCGACCACATGCCCGTGGTGCAGGATGGGAAGCAGGTCGGCTTCGTCACCAGTGCTGCGCCATCCCCCACCTGCGGCATCAACCTCGGCTTGGCCTATGTCCCGACCGGGCTGGCCAAGACCGGCGGACGCATCCAGATCGAGATCCGCGGCCGCGCTGTGGATGCCGAGATCATTCCCACGCCCTTCTACAAGCGCCAGAAGTAGCGGTCAGCCATCGGCCTGCCGCTCCTCAGCAAACCCCCTCATTCCTGGAGGCTCCATGTTCCCCGCTGACCTGAAGTACACCAAGGACCACGAGTGGCTGAAGCCCCAGGGCGATGGCACGGCTCTGGTAGGCATCACCCACTACGCGCAGGATGCCCTGGGCGATGTGGTGTTTGTGGATCTGCCCGAAGTGGGCGATGCCTTCGCGACCGGAGAAGAATTCGGCACGGTGGAGTCCGTGAAGACGGTGTCCGAGCTCAACATGCCTTCCGCCTCTGAGATCCTCGAGGTGAACGCAGGCCTGGTGGATCACCCGGAAGCCGTGAACGATGATCCCTATGGCAAGGGCTGGATGGTCAAGGTGCGCCTCAAGGGCGACCTGGCCGCTGGCCTCCTGGACGCCGCGGCCTATGAGGCCCTGGTGAGCGCCGAGAGCCACTAGGCCCCCATGGCCTGGCCTCTCCTGGCCCTGCTTGCCTGGGGGTTGACTCCTCCGCAGGTGCCACCTGTCTCGCAGCCCGCCCCGGTTCCCGTGGCCGCTCAAACTGTGCCCCCTGCGCCCGCGCCCCCGGAAACCGATGCCTCCCGCATCGCCCGTCTGAAGGCGCTGGTGGAGGAAGCGTCCCAGGCGGTCGCGACCGAGGATTTCGCCACGGCGTCGGACCGCCTCGACGATGTGGATGTGCTTACGGCCGACTGGTCTGCGATGCTGCTGAGCAAGCCGAAGGTGCAGACCCTCCTGCAACAGGTTCAGGATCTGGCCTCGCAGATCCCTGACCAGGAGGGTGGGGGATCCGGAGACGGCCTCAAGGAGCCTGCTGAGGTGCTCACGCTCAGCGGGGAGGATCTCCGGGCCGAACTGAACCGGGTGCGAACCGCCGAACGGGACACTTCGTACGACTTCCCCATTGACCTGAACGACAAGGTGCTGACTTGGGTGAACCTCTTCACCACCGTGAAGAAGGGCTTCATCGAGAACGCCCTGGGGCGGGCCTCCGAGTATCTGCCCCTGATCCGCCAGGTCTTCTCCGAAGAAGGGATCCCCCAGGATCTGGCGTACCTCGCGGTCATCGAATCCGGTTTCCGGAACGAAGCCAAGAGCCGTGCCCGGGCCCTCGGCATGTGGCAGTTCATCCGCTCGACAGGGCGGCTGTACGGGTTGGCCAGCAACCACTGGGTGGAGGAACGGCGTGATCCAGTGAAGGCCACCCGCGCTGCGGCCCGCTACCTGAAACGCCTCTACCAGGACACAGGCGACTGGTACCTCGCGGTGAGCAGCTACAACGCAGGGCCCCTGAGCCTGGAACGGGCGTCCGAGAACCTCGGCACCCGCAATTTCTGGGATCTCGCCCGCTCACGCTGGCTGCGCAACGAAACCAAGAACTACGTGCCGGAACTGTGCGCGGCCATCCTCGTGGGGCGGCATCCAGATCGCTATGGCATTCAGGTCCAGCCCCTGCCGCCCTTCACCTTTGAGACGGTGGAAGTCCATTCCCGGACCAGCCTCGCGACGATCGCCCGCCTGGCCGGAACGGACACGGCCACCCTGCGCGACCTGAATCCGGAACTCCTGCGGAGCTTCACCCCGCCCGGTGCCTATACCGTCCGGGTACCCGCCGGGAAGGGCCTGCTCTGTTCCAGGGCCCTGGCCCGGGAAAGGGTCAGAAGACCCGTCCATGAACGGATCTACCGCATCCGCCGCGGCGATACCCCGATCAAGGTGGCCCGCCGCTTCAAAGTGGATGCCGAGGACTTGCTTGCGGAAAACCGCATCTCCCGAAAACAGTTCCGGCCGGGCCGGCGCCTCCGGATACCGGAAGCCGCACCAGCCTCCGACAGGGCCCGTCCCAAACCGCTGCCCGCTCTACCCTACTTACCCGGAGCGGACGTGGCCTCTTTGCCTCAGGCCCGGGACACGACCGCTGTCCCGCCTGCGGCGAGTCCGGCTCCGATCCAGGCTTCCGGACAGGCCGTTTTAACGGCTCCGGTGCCCCAGGTGCAGCCACCCGCCCCCGAACCCATCCACGTCCAGGCTCCGCCGCCTCCACCGGTCCAGCGGGAAGCCCGGACGCGGGAGCCGCGTGAGGTCCGGGCCCGCCCCGGGGACACGCTGGCCCGTCTCGCCCGTGCCCATGGCGTGCCCTTGGGCGAGCTGATCCGTCTTAACCCGAAAGCGGCCCGTCGCCTCTACCCCGGCGACCCGGTGCGGCTACCTGGCACGTCCAAACCCCGTGCCCGGCGAGGCGAGGTCCGGCCCAAGGGCGGCATCCATGTCGTGCGGCGCGGGGAGACCCTCGGTGCCATCGCCCGCGACCATCACCTCAAGGTGTCCGAACTCCGTCGCTGGAATCATCTGAAGGGCAGCCGGATCCGGGCCGGGCAGCGGCTACGGCTCGCTCCGCGGTGAATCGCCGCTTGCGCGCGGGCCAGGAGCGTGTGATACTGGCGCTTCCCGCATGGGGCCATAGCTCAGCTGGGAGAGCGCTTGCATGGCATGCAAGAGGTCGTCGGTTCGATCCCGATTGGCTCCACCAAAAGAAGGCCACCGCGAGGTGGCCTTCTTGCTGAACGCTGAAGGCCTCTCCTATGCTCGCCTCCCTCAACCATGTGGATCTTCGCTTCGGCCCCCAGGAGGTGCTGAAGGATGTCACCTGGGCGATCCAGGAGGGCGAGTGCTGGGGCGTCATCGGCCGCAATGGGGCCGGGAAGAGCACTGTCTTCAAGCTGCTTCTGGGCCAGCTCGAACCCGATCACGGCACGGTGGTGCGGCCCACGAAGGAGCGGGGGATCCGCATGGGCCACTACGCCCAGGATCTCATTCCGGAAACCGGCGGAAGTGTGCTGGAGGAAGCCCTGGCGGCCTTCGGCGATGTGGAGAAGTTGCAGCACGAGATGCGGGAGTTGGAGCACCGGATGGGCGAGGCCGGGGCTGATCTTGACGTGGTGATGGCGCGCTACCAGACCGTGACGGAAGCTTTCGAGCACCTCGACGGGTTCAGCATCCGCGCCCGCGCCGAAACCATCCTCCAGGCCCTGGGCTTCAGCGCCGCCGACTTCGAGCGCCCCGTGGAAACGCTGTCGGGCGGCCAGAAAAGCCGGGTGATGCTCGCCAAGGCCATTCTCCAGGGGCTGGATCTGCTGCTGCTGGACGAGCCCACCAACCACCTAGATCTGCCAAGCCTGCGGTGGCTGGAGGACTTCATCCAGGAGACGGATGCCACGGTGGCCGTCATCAGCCATGACCGCTACTTCCTCGACAAGACCGCCTCGGAGATTCTGGAGATCGAGCACGGGAAGTCCCGCGTCTACGAGGGCAACTATTCCGAGTTCATGGAGAAGAAGGAGCAGGAACTGGAACTGCTCGAGCGCCACTACGAGCAGCAGCAGGCCTACATCAAGAAGCAGGAGGATTACATCCGCCGCAACATCGCGGGCCAGAACACCAAGCAGGCCCGGGGGCGGCGCACCCACCTTTCCAAAATGGACCGCATCCAGAGGCCCCTGCAGGACCGCCGGAAGGTGAAGTTCTCGTTCCCGGAGACCCAGCGCGGTGGCGATGTGGCGCTGGTGCTGGAGAACGCCAGCGTGGGCTGGGATGGCAAGCCTCTCTACGCGCCGCTGGAACAGCTCCAGGTCAAACGTGGCCAGCGCCTCGGCATCGTCGGCCTGAACGGAACCGGCAAATCCACGCTGCTGAAGGCCATTGCCGGGGAGATTCCCTTCATCACCGGGCAGGCTCGCCTGGGCAGCCAGGTCCGGCTGGGCTACTTCGACCAGCACCACCGGAACCTCGATGGGCGCAACACGGTCTTCCAGCAGATCCACGCCGTGAACCCCCAGGCCGTGAAGCAGGATGTACTGGGCTTCCTGGCCAAATTCCAGTTCCGCGGCGATGACGTGGACAAGCCCGTGACGGCCCTTTCCGGGGGCGAACGGGCGCGTCTCAGCGTGGCCACGCTCATCCGCCAGGGCGTGAACCTCCTGCTGCTGGACGAGCCCACCAACCACATGGACATCCCCAGCATGGAGGCCATGGAAGATACGATCCTGAGCTTCTCGGGCGCGGTGCTCGTCGTGACCCACGATCGCTACCTGCTGGGCCGCGTGGCCGATTCCCTGCTCCGCGTCCATGAGGGCAGGGCGGAGTGCCGAGAAGGCGGCTACGAGGAGCATCAGGCCTGGGTGGATCTGGATCTGGGCGACGAGGATCTGGCGGGAAGCCCCTCCCCTGACGCCGCGCCAAAGGCCGAATCCCGGAAGCCTGAGGCGAAGAAGGCCGAACCTCTGCCGGCGAAACCCAAGCCCGTGGACAAAGAGAAACAGAAGCAGCTGAAGCGCCTGGAGCGCCTTGCCGGGGAGGCTGAGGCCCGCGTCACGGAGCTGGAAGGGAAGCTGACCGCCCTCCAGTCGGAGCTTGCGGTCATGGATCCTTCCGACTGGCAGGCCTTCAACGCTGGACTGGATACCCAGAAAGCCCTGGAATCGGAGCTGGCCTATGCCATGTCCGACTGGGAGGCCGCCCAGGGCGCCCTGGAGGCCGCTCAGGCCTGATGGGGTTCAGGCCCAGCGCATCTCGGCGCTGAAATGCCGGAGATACTTGGTCTGCTTCACGATGCGGACACCGCGGATGCTCGATGCCTTGGCTTTCAGTTCGCAGATGGCTTCGGCGGCATAGTCGAAATGGCTCTGGGTGTACATCCGGCGCGGGAAGGCCAGGCGCACGAGCTCCATGGGGTGGTAGGTCTCGGTGCCGTCATCGAGGTGCCGGCCGAACATCACACTGCCGATCTCCACGCCCCGGATGCCGGCCTCAAGGTAGAGGGCGTTGCACAGGCTCCAGGCCGGGTAGTCCTCGGGCTTGAGGTGGGGCAGGAAGTCCTTGGCGTCCATGTAAACGGCATGGCCCCCCGTGGGCTCCACGATGGAGACGCCCCCGGCCAGGAGCTTTTCGCCCATGTATTCGGCCGTGCGCAGCCGGTAGCGCAGATAGTCCTCGTGGAGGCCTTCCTCCAGGCCCACGGCCAGGGCATTCAGATCACGCCCGGCAAGGCCGCCATAAGTGGGGAAGCCCTCAGTGAGGATGAGCATGTTCTTGGCGGCCTCCACCCAGGCTTCGTCGTTCAGTGCCAGGAATCCGCCGATGTTCACCAGCCCGTCCTTCTTGGCGCTCATGGTGCAGCCGTCCGCCAGCCGGAAGATCTCCTGGGCGATCTCCTTCACACTGCGGTGTTGCTGCCCCTCCTCGCGCATCTTGATGAACATCGCGTTCTCGGCGAAGCGGCAGACGTCGAGGATGAGCGGCTTGCCGTATTTCTTGAGCAGGGCGCTATACGCCCGGAGGTTGGCCAGGCTCACGGGTTGGCCCCCGCCGCTGTTGTTGGTGAGGGTCATCATGCCGAAGGGGATGCGGTGCCCCTCGCACTTGAGCAGATCCTCGACCTTTTCCAGATCAATGTTGCCCTTGAAGGGGTGCCGGGTCTTCGGTTGCAGGCCCTCGGGGATGACCAGGTCCACGCCTTCGCCTCCGGCGTACTCGAGGTTGGCGCGGGTGGTGTCGAAATGGGTGTTGTTGGGGACGAGGTCGCCCTTCTTCGTTGCCACGGAGAAGAGGATCCGTTCCGCGGCGCGGCCCTGGTGAGTGGGGATGATGTGTTTGTAGCCCGTCAGATCCTTGAGGACGGCTTCCAGGCGGAAGAAGGAGTTGGCTCCGGCGTAGCTCTCATCTCCTTCCATGATGGCGCCCCACTGGCGGGCGGACATGGCGCCCGTGCCGCTGTCCGTGAGGAAATCCAGGAGGACATCGTCGGCCTTCAGTTTGAAGACGTTGAGTTTCGCCGCCTCCAGCAGCACGGCCCGCTCCTCGGGGGTGGTCATGCGGATGGGCTCTACGGACTTGATGCGGAAGGGCTCGATGATGGTGCGGGGCATAGTGGCTCCTGCGGATGGTCCAGGTTATCCAAGGCTGCCCGAACGGGCGTCACATCGGGGGACTGGCGGCTGATGCGCCCTCCGGCCATCCTGAAAGGTGTGGAGTGCCCATGAGTCTGCTGCTGGCCGTGGATGTCGGAAACACCAACGTGGTGCTGGGGATCTTCGACCTCGACCAGGGGCCGGATTCGCCCCTGGTGTGCTCCTGGCGGCTGGCCACCAGCCGTGAGCGCACCGTGGATGAATACGGCCTGTCGGCCTTGGCGCTGCTCCGCCACCGCGGCATCGAAGCCCATCAGATCAAGCACGTATGCATTTCCTGCGTGGTGCCTCCGCTGCACCCCATCCTGATGGCCCTTGCCAAGGTGTATTTCGGGGTGGATGCGTTTTATGTGGAGCCGGGCATCAAGACCGGCGTGAAGGTGCTGCTCGACAACCCCAACGAACTGGGGGCTGATCGCCTCGTCAACGCCGTGGCGGGCATCGAGAAGTACGGCGCGCCCCTCATCGTGGTGGATTTCGGCACCGCCACGACCTTCGATGTGGTGAACGTGAAGAAGGAATACCTCGGCGGCCTCATCACGCCGGGTGTCAAGATCAGCGCCGAAGCCCTGTTCCAGCGGGCCAGCCGCCTGCCGCGTGTGGAAGTCGCCGAACCCGAGCGGCTGGTGGGCCGCAACACGGTGCAGGCCATGCAGTCCGGCATCTTCTACGGCTACATCGGTCTGGTGGATGGCATCCTCCAGCGCCTGCTGGCGGAATGCCCCGCGGCCACGGTGATCGCCACCGGGGGCCTTGGGCGGGTGATGGCGCCCCACATCCCGCGCATCCAGCACCTGGCCCCGGATCTCACCCTGGATGGCCTGCGCATCCTGTGGCTGAGGAACCAGGGTGGCCGCCGCTCCGCATGATGCATCCGATCCTGATCCACCTGGCGGCGGTGGATTCCACCCAGGCCTTCCTGAAACGCCATCCGGAACTGGGCTTTTGCGCTGTTCTGGCGGACCACCAGACCGCCGGGGTGGGGCGCCAGGGCAATCGCTGGGAAAGCGCCGCCGGCGCGGGGCTCTGGCTTTCGGTGGCCCTCCCGCCGCCAGAGCTTCCACCCGGCCTGGTGATGCAGCGGGCCATGGCAGCGGCGGCCCACGCGCTGGATCCTTCGGGCCAGGTGCTCGGGCTCAAATGGCCCAACGATCTGGTGGCCTGGCAAGACGGCCGGCTGCGCAAGGTGGGCGGCATCCTGGGGGAGCAGGTTGGAGGCCGCCTCATCCTGGGGCTGGGCGTGAACCTGAGCGAAGCGCCCGACCTTCCAGGCCGGCCCATTCCTCCCGCTTCCCTGAAGGAACTGGGCCTGGAGGCCCCTTCACGGCCAAAGTTGGCCTCGCGCATCACTCGATCATTCAGTCATTTGGACGGATATCATCAACCGGCCTTTTTCTGGCCGGAGCCCGGGGCGCCCATCCGCTGGGAAGCGGGCCAGGGCACCTGCCTGGGTTGGGAGCCGGATGGCCGGTTGAAGGTTGCCACCGCGAGCGGCATCCACCGGATCAGCGCGGGCGAGGTGACTGGTCTGGGCTAATGCGCGTTGGCCCCACGTCCCGCCTTGGCATTCCACAGGCGGGTCATGATGAAGGCGCCGATGAGGCTGAAGGGGATGATGCAGCCGACCCAGACCCAGGCGCTGGTGGGGGTGTGGCCTGCGGTCGCGATGCCATCCCAGCCGTGATCCTTGAGAATGAGCCCCAGCCCGATGCCCGTGAGACCCGAACCGATGTACTGGATGCCGTCCAGGGCGCCGGCCACGGTGGCCGCGGCCTTGCGTCCCCCGAAGTCCATGGAGGCGGTGCCGGTCAGCATGCCATGCACCCCGAAGATGAACATGGCCGTGAGGCCCAGCAGCACCACGGCCCAGATCTGGCCGGCGTGGGTGTCACGGCCCAGGGAGGCGCCCAGCAGGGCGAGCATGACCACCTGGATCAGGTAGAAGATGAACGCCACGGGCGGGCGCCGGGACTGGAACAGCTTGTCGCTCATCCAGCCGCAGAGCAAGCCGCCGAAGATGCCGCCCCCCATGAAGGCCACACCGGTCCACCAGTAGATGGGGTTGCTGGTCGGCAGACGGTAGAGGGCTTTCAGATACTCGGTGAAGTAGAGCATGACGCCCTGGCGGACGAAGCCCGTGCAGAACTCGGCGCAGATCAGGGCGACGATGATGGGATTGCGGAAGACCGTCCGCATCAGGTCGCGGAAGGGCAGGGGCGTGTCCTCGGCATCCTGGGCCCGGGATCCATCGCCGGTGTCGAAGTCCTTGAAGCCCGCATGGCTGGGCCGGTTTCGAACCAGGAGGATGTCCACCAGGAACATCACGGCCATGAACAGGCTCGGGACGATGAAGATCCAGTACCAGGGCAGCCTGCTGAGGATGAAGGCGCCCGCGGACACCGCGAAGAAGTAGCCTGACGAGATCATGATCCCGAAAATTCCTCCGAAGACGCCGCGTTCCTCGACGTGGAACCAGGTGCTGTTGACCTTCACCACGGACAGCGCGCCCAGGCTCTGGAAGTACATGTTCAGGCTCCAGAGCAGGCTCAGACTGAGCATGAGCTTCGTCGTGAAGCCCCCCATGAACAGGAGGCCGACCGCGAGGTTCAGGGCCGCCGCGCCGAGGGCGCCGTAGAGGATGGCTTTCCGGCCTCCGATGCGATCGGCCAAAGGCCCCGTGAAGGCCACGGACAGGCCGTAGGTCCAGAAGCCCAGCGACGCGATGAAGCCCATCTGGGCGATGTCGAGGTGGTACAGGCCGCCAATCTGGGACTTCACGACGTTGAAGTTGTAGCGGCCCATGTACATGGCTGCGTACGTCAGGCCCAGGGGGAACCAGTTCATGAACCGGCGGAAACGGTAGGCGCGGCTGTGTTCCAAGTGGACCTCGATGTCTCCAGGCTACCGGAGCCCGGGTGTCCGCCCAAGTAACGAGCGTGTGAAGCTGGATTTACTGCGCCTTCTGGAATACCTCATCCATGCCGGTCAGTTCCCAGTGTCCACCATGGCGGGTGAAGGTGGCGTGGCGCTCCTTCATGGCGCCCAGCGCGACCTTGGGGTGGAGGATCTGGAACAAGGGGAACTGGGCGGTGGGGTTGGCCAGACGGATCTGGTACGTGACCCGGGCGCCTTCCTGGGTGGGCTCCATGCGCAGGGCCCGCACGAAAACCGCCTGGGCAGCGGGGAGGTTGAGCACGCATGCAGGCCTCGGGTGGACGCAGGTTGGGCCCCGATGGTGACACACTGGAGGCTCGGCCGCAGCGGCCTGCATGGAGACCCGCCGTGAATCCTGGCTTCCTGAACCATCTGAACTCCGAGATCCAGAAGCTCCGAGAGGCCGGCCTCTACAAGACCGAGCGCGTGATGACGAGCCCCCAGAGCGCCTGGGTGGAGGCCAACGGGAAGAAGGTCATCAACCTCTGCGCCAACAACTACCTGGGCCTGGCCAATCACCCGGAGCTGGTGAAGGCGGCCGAGGCGGCCCTGCCGAAGTACGGGTTCGGCCTCTCCAGCGTGCGCTTCATCTGCGGCACCCAGGACATCCACAAGCAGCTGGAAGCCAAGATCAGCGCCTTCCTCGGCATGGAGGACACCCAGCTCTACTCCAGCTGTTTCGACGCCAACGGCGGCGTCTTCGAGCCGCTGCTGGGCGAGGAGGACGCCCTCATCAGCGATGCCCTCAACCACGCCTCGATCATTGACGGCATCCGCCTCTGCAAGGCCCAGCGCTTCCGCTACGCCAACAGCGACATGGCCGATCTGGATGCCCAGTTGAAGGCCGCGTCAGGCTGCCGTTTCAAGCTGGTGGTGACGGACGGCGTGTTCAGCATGGACGGCTATATCGCGAAGCTGCCGGAGATCTGCGACATCGCGGAGAAGCACGGGGCCATGGTCATGGTGGACGACAGCCATGCGGTGGGCTTCATCGGCGAGAAGGGCCGCGGCACCCACGAACACCACGGCGTCATGGGCCGAGTGGACATTCTCACGGGCACCCTGGGGAAGGCCCTGGGCGGCGCCAGCGGCGGCTACGTGGCCTCCAGCCAGCCCGTCATTGACTGGCTGCGGCAGAAGAGCCGTCCCTACCTGTTCTCCAACACCTTGGCCCCCACCATCGTGGCCACCAGCTTGCACGTGCTGGACATGCTGGAGCAGGGCGGCGAGCTTCGCGCCCGCCTGCGGGAGAACAGCCGCCACTTCCGTGCCGGCATGGAGAAGCTGGGCTTCAAGCTGCTGCCCGGCGAGCATCCCATCATTCCCGTCATGCTCTACGACGCACCCCTGGCTCAGGCCTTCGCCTCGAAGCTGCTGGACGAGGGCGTCTACGTCACTGGCTTCTTCTTCCCCGTGGTGCCCCAGGGCCAGGCCCGGATCCGCACCCAGATGTCCGCCGCCCACACCCGCGAGGATCTGGACCGCGCCATTGCCGCCTTCGCCAAGGTGGGCCGCGAGCTGGGCGTGATCAAGTAGGTCCGGCAGTGCCGGGGATCACAGCCGGATGCGGTACGTGGTCCCCGGCACCTGCTCTTTCAGCATCAGGTCGAGGGTCCAGCGGCCATCGGGGAAGGCCGAGTAGACCCTGGCGGTGAGTACCGATTCCTTCAGCCAAGCCTTCAGTTCGTCATAACTCCCGAAGGTGGGCGGCTGCCAGTTCTCGACCACGGGCCGAGTCCCAGCATCGGGACGCACGTAGGCCTGGAGCCGGGCCAGGGCGGCCTCGGGATCGGGAGGGATCATCCCGCGGCTCCGATATCCGAGCCGAAGGCCGGATCATCCGGGGTGCGGGACCGGATCAGGGCCTCCATGAGGGAGCGGCTTTCCGCCTCGAGGGCCTGGGTGAACTGGATGGCGGTACCGCTCAGATCGCTCCGGACGACGATTCCGCGGGCCACGATGCGTTTGCCCGTTTCGCGCTCCATCAGGAAGATGGCGACACCGCAGAGACGGCCCACGGGAAGGGCGGGGGTGGGCTCCACCAGGAGGCCGCCCAGGCTGACGTTCAGCGCCGAGGCGTAGGCGATCATCTGGTCGTTCGTGACGACCTTCACCCGGTACTCGATGGGAACTCTGAGGCAGGCGCGGTGGTTGGCGGGCTGGGTCATGGGCGATCCGAGCGGCCATCATACCGCGGCCTTCGATCCCGCTGATCAGACGAGGCGCCCCGGCTTGGCCGGAGGTCATCGGCCGCCGGTGAAAAAGGTCAAGCTCCCGGTTGGAAGGCTTGGATCGGCGGGGGCTTGGTGCTCCAATGGGGCGGTTGGAGGGGTCTATGAAAGCTCTGGTAAAGGCCAAGCGCGAGGAAGGCATCTGGATGGCCGAGGTGCCGATGCCGGACATGGGCCCCAACGATGTGCTCATCCGGGTGCACAAGAGCGCCATCTGCGGCACGGATGTCCACATCTACAACTGGGACGCGTGGGCGCAGAAGACCATCCCCGTGCCCATGGTGGTGGGCCATGAGTACTTCGGCATCATCGAGGCCGTGGGTTCCGAGGTGGAGGGCTACAAACCCGGTGACCGCGTGAGCGGCGAGGGCCACATCACCTGCGGTCATTGCCGGAACTGCCGCGCGGGCAAGCGCCACCTCTGCCGCAACACGGTGGGCGTGGGTGTGAACCGCACGGGCTCCTTCGCCGAGTACCTCTCCATCCCGGCCTTCAACGTCTTCAAGGTGCCCGACAACATTCCGGGCGAGGCGGCCTCTATCTTTGATCCCTACGGCAACGCGGCGCACACGGCCCTCAGTTTTGACATGGTGGGCGAGGATGTGCTCATCACGGGCGCGGGCCCCATCGGCATCATGGCCGTGGCCATCGCCAAGCACGTGGGCGCCCGTAACGTGGTGATCACGGACGTGAACGAGTATCGCCTCTCCCTCGCCCGGAAGATGGGCGCGACCGTGGCCGTGAACCCCAAGGACAAGGACCTGCCCACGGTCATGAAGGAACTCAGCATGACCGAGGGCTTCGATGTGGGCCTGGAAATGAGCGGCAACCGCAACGCCTTCGAGTCCATGCTCGAGGCCATGCACCACGGGGGCCGCGTCGCCCTCCTGGGCATCCTCCCCGGCGACTGCGCTGTGGACTGGAGCCAGGTCATCTTCAAGGGCCTCATCCTGAAGGGCATCTACGGCCGCGAGATGTTCGAGACCTGGTACAAGATGGCCGCCATGCTCCAGTCCGGCCTGGACATCACCCCCGTCATCACGCACCGCTTCGGCATTGACGACTTCCAGAAGGGCTTCGACGCCATGCGGAGCGGCCAGAGTGGCAAGGTGATCCTGGATTGGGGCGTGCAGTAGCCCGACCGAACGAGAACCCGCAAAATGCGGCCACTGGCCGCATTTTGTTCACTGCGCGCGAAGGTGCGCAGCCTGTCATCAAGGAATTGAAACTTCAACGGGCAGGCTGTGGTTGAGGAATGGGCGGGAAGGTGTTGCCATCCACCGGCTTGCCATTCTGGAGCAGCGTGTCACTGGCATCGCCTTCACCGCCGGGTTTGAGGTCGGTTCCAAGGCAGGCCAGGTCGTACGTATCCAGCTTGGTGTTGAACCGCTGGCGCACGGGGCCGCGCCGGGGCTGGACATCCTCGATGGGCTGGGAGACGTAGGCCCGGTAGAGGAACGGGTGGCCCCAGGGGGTCTCGGGCACCTGGTCCAGGTACTCGGGAACCAGATCCTGTAGGCTGCCGGGATACTCCCCGTGCTTGCCTTTGTACCGGGTCAGGGCATCGCAGATGCGGGTCATAGATGAGCGCACCTGTCTGTGGCGGTCGGCGATATCCCGCGCCACGAACGCATCGAGGAGGTAGAGATCCCGGCGGGCCTGACGGGCGGCATCGGTATCGGGATACCGCGCCACGAGCTGCTGCATCATGGCCCGCGCTTCGAGACTGCGGCCTTCCAGGTTGAGCTTTCGGGCCTCCTCGTAGAGGTTGCCGGGAAGACGGGGATCCTCCGAACTGCATCCTGCCAGCAGGAACGAGAGGGCAAGGATGGTGGCGAATCGGGCCCGAAGCATGGCCGAACCATAGCAGAGGGGGGGCCGCCCTTGAAGTAGGATGGATGCCGGAGGCGCACATGCCGGACAAACCCATGCTGGTGGGTATCGTGGGAGGGTCCGGCAGTGGCAAGACCTCCGTGGCGGTGGAGCTGGTGAAGCGCTTGAAGCGCCGCAAGCTGACGCCCCTGCTCCTTGACATGGATGCCTACTACGCGCCGTTGGAGTTGGTGAAAGCCCGGTTTGGAACCCGGCCCGTCAACTGGGACCATCCCCATGCCTTCGACCTGGAACTGATGGCCGCGCATCTCTCGGCCCTGCACCAGGGCCAACCCATCCGCAAGCCGCGCTACGATTTCACCCTTTCGGACCGGATCGGCTGGGAAGAGCCGCTTCCGCCGGGGCCGGTGGTCATCCTGGAGGGCCTACTGCTGTTCGCCTTGCCGGAGTTGCGCGACCAGCTGGATGTGAAGATCTTTGTGGATACGGATGCCGACATCCGGATCCTCCGCCGGATCCGCCGCGACACCCAGGAACGGGGCCGCAGCCTGGAAAGCGTCATGGACCAGTACGAACAGAGCGTGCGTCCCATGCACCTGGAATTCGTGGAACCCAGCAAGCGGTGGGCCGATCTCATCGTGCCGACCGGAGTGGAGAACCGCACGGCCCTGGACATGATCGTCCACCACATTTGCGGGCGGGTGCTGGGCCGCGAGGAACCGGCGCATGTTTGAGTCGGGTCCGGAGCTCGCTCCTGCCCGGTTCCAAGAGCTGGATCCGGGGCTGGTACAGATCGTGGATGTCCGCCAGCCCTGGGAGCATGCCCTGGCGCGGCTGCCCGGTTCCCGTCTGATCCCCTTGGGGGAATTGGCCGACCGGGCTGGGGAGCTGGATCCCGATCAGCCCGTGGCCACTTACTGCCATCAAGGTGTCCGGAGCCGCTTCGCCCTGGCCATTCTCCGGGATCTGGGCTTCAAGGATCTGGCCCACCTGACGGGCGGCATAGATGCCTACAGTCACCTGGATCCAACGGTGCCGAGGTACTGATGCGGCTGCTGCAATGTCATCCCGACGGGTTTGATCCGGCTCGCCCCTGGATCGAGGAAAGCGAGGAGATCCGCCAGGATTCGCGAATCTTCCGCCAGATCCTGTCCCGGCGCCGGAGCCCCCATACGGGCCTGGAACACGTCTTCCACCGTCTGCAGGGGGCCGACTGGGTGAATGTGGTGGCCTTCACCCGCGCCGGAGAGCTTCTCGTGGTCGAGCAGTTCCGCCACGGAATCAACGCCTCCACCCTGGAAATCCCCGGAGGGGCCTGCGATCCGGGCGAGCCCCCCCTGGCTTCCGCCCGGCGTGAACTTCGGGAAGAGACCGGGCACGAAGCGGGGCGCTGGGTCTCCCTCGGCTCCTGCACCCCCAACCCTGCGACCCAGGACAATCGCTGCCACAGCTTTCTGGCTCTGGAATGCGTGCCTGAAGGCCCCCTCGACCTGGACCCAGCCGAAGAAATCCAGCTCTGGGCCTGTTCCTGGGAGGAATGGCAGGAGCGCATGCGGAAAGGTGAGATTCACCACGCCCTGGTGCTGTCAGCCTTCATGCTCCTCCAGCTTTGGGAGGGCTGGCCCGAACTGCGCCGCGGCCTGGAGGGCTGATCCGGTTAGGCTAGGAGTCAGTCCAGCAGGGAGGGAACGATGGCCAGCGAATGCTCCTTCGACGTGGTGTGCAAGGTGGATCTTGATGAGGTGAAGAACGCTGTGGCCCAGGCCATGAAGGAGATTGCCCAGCGCTACGACTTCAAAGGTTCGGTGTCGAAGATCGAGTTGAAGGACGACAAGATCCTGGTGCTCACGAGCGATGACGAGGTGAAGCTGAAGGCCGTCATTGACGTGCTCCAGAGCAAGCTCCACAAGCGCGGCGTCAGCATCCGCAGCATGGTCTACGGAAAGATCGAGCCCGCGGCCAAAGGCACGGTGCGCCAGGAGGTCACCATCCAGCAGGGCATCCCCCAGGAGAAGGCCAAGGGACTCATCAAGGTGCTGAAGGATGCCAAGATCAAGGCCCAGGCCAGCATCCAGGGTGACCAGCTCCGCGTGAGCGGGAAGAACCGGGACGACCTCCAGGAAGCCATTGCGCTCTTCAAGAAGGATGACCAGGGCCTCGATCTCCAGTTCACGAACTACCGGGGTTGACGTGGCGCGCCTGGATCTATCCCGCTTCTTCCTTCCCATCGCCCCGAAACTGGCGGGCGTGGAGATGGAACTCCAGCGGATGCTCCAGAGCGATGTGGGCGTGGTGCAGAAGCTGGCGGACCATGTCCGCACGGGCCAGGGCAAGCGCCTGCGCCCGGCCCTCGTGCTGCTCGGAGCCCGTTTCTGCGGGCTGGAGTCGGAGGCCGACGTCCGCTTCGGCGCCGTGTTCGAGCTGATCCATACGGCGACCCTGGTCCACGACGATGTCATTGACCATGCCCAGTTGCGCCGGGGCCAGCCCACCTTGAACCGCCTCTGGGGCAATACCCTCACCGTGCTCTTCGGCGACCTGCTCTACCTTGTGGCCATGAGCGAGGCCATCGCCGGGCGCAGCTGGCGGATGATGGAGATCCTGGCCGAAGTCACCACCCGCATGACCGAGGGCGAGCTGATCCAGAACGATGTCCTGTTCAAACTGGATACCAGCCGGAAGGACTACTTCGACATCCAGGAACGCAAGACGGCCCTGCTGTTCGGCGGTTGCACCGAGACCGGGGCGGTGGTGGCCGGCCGGAGCGAGCCCGAATGCGCCGCCATGCGCGCCTATGGCCTGGAGGTGGGTCGGGCGTTCCAGCTGGTGGATGATCTGCTGGACTACACCGCCACCAGCGAGGAGTTGGGGAAGCCCGCGTTCAGCGACCTGCGTGAAGGCAAGCTCACCCTGCCCATGCTGACCCTCCTGGAAAAAGCGCCCGACGAGGTGCGACCCCTGATCCGGACCATCTGGGACCGGGGCGAGGAAGTGCCCATTCCGGCAGAGGAGGAACGGGCGCTGCGGAGCCTGATCACGCGGCATGATGCGCTGGCCGAGACCCGGGATCTGGCGCTGGCTGCTTCCCGGAACGCCGTGGCCCGCCTAGCTGGCGTTCCGGGTGACAGCGCCACCGGCGCGTTGCTGCGGGAGATTCCCGAGGCCCTTCTCTCCCGGACCAAGTAGGCCAGGAGCAGCTTCCCTGATTCAGTCGGCCAGGCTGTCCATCAACTGCTGGAGCCGCGGGTGGGAACGGACGGGCATCCAGGCTCCGAGACATTTTGGCCCGGGCCAAACCCTTCTCGCGCTCGCACCTGTGCATTCCGCCTGGTGGGCCAGACCTCAGCCCTCGACCTCCCCCAGCCGCAGGTCGAAGGGAATCCCGGCCCGTTTGCAGGCGGCGATGAAGCTCTCCTTGTCGGGGCACTTCAGGTAGGCCTCCATGGGTTCCACCTTCTTGGCCTGGATCAATTCGACCAGGGCGTCGTTCATGAGCCGCTGGCCGTAGCTGCGGCCGGTCTGCATGGCACTGGGGATCTGGAAATTCTTCCCTTCGCGGATGAGATTGGCGATGGCCGGGCTGATGAAGAGGGTTTCCAGGGCCGCGATGCGCCCGCCCCCGATCTTCTTGAGCAGGGTTTGGCTCACCACGCACTTCAGGGCATCGGCGAGCATGACGCGAATCTGCTGCTGCCGGTCGCTGGGGAACTGGTCCACGATGCGGTCAATGGTCCCGATGGCGCTGGAGGTGTGCAGCGTGCCGAAGACCAGATGTCCGGTCACCGCCGTTTCCAGGGCAATGGCGATGGTCTCGAGATCGCGCATCTCACCCACCATCACGATGTCGGGATCCTCGCGGAGGGCGGCGCGGAGGCCGCTCTTGAATGTCTCCGTGTGGGTGCCTACTTCCCGCTGGTTCACCAGGCAGCCCTTCCGGGGATGCACGAACTCAATGGGATCCTCGATGGTGAGGATGTGGTCCTTCCGCTTCTGGTTGGCCAGATCGAGGATGGCGGCCAGGGTGGTGGACTTGCCGCTGCCCGTGGGGCCCGTCACCAGCACCAGCCCCTTGGCCAGGTTGCAGAGGCGCCGGACGGGGTCGGGCAGGCCCAGCTTGTCCGGATCGGGAATCTCGTTGGGGATGACGCGACAGACCAGGCCGGGGCCGATGCGGTCCATGAAGTAGTTCACACGGAGCCGGCAGCCGCCCGCCTCGTAGGCGTAGGCGAAATCGGCATCCCGGACCGATTTGAAACGTTCCCAATGGTTGGGCGAAGCGAGGGCTTCCATCATCTCCAGCAAGGGCGCGGGTTCCAGGGGCGGGAAGCCTTCCAACTCCTTCATATCCCCATGGACCCGGGCCAGCGGCGGCTCCTTCGACGTGCAGTGGAGGTCCGAACCCTGGGCCTGAAGCAGGGCGGCGAAGAGGCGTTCGGCCAAGGGGTGGTTTCGGGGACCGGCTTCCGCTGCGGCCTTGGGAGCCGCCTTGGGGGGGGGCGGAGGTGCCGCGGAAGGGGCCACCCGGGGCGTCACGGCCGGCGCTGGAACGGTCGGTGCGGCGGTCCGAGCCGGACCCAGGTGCTCGGCGTCCAGCTGAGTGTTGGCGAGGTCCTTGGCGAGGCGGATGCGGAAGACGTAGCCCCCCATCTCGTAGTCGAATTCGACCTCTCCATCGTTCTGCCAGGTTGCCTTGAGGGCGGGCGGAATGACATCCGAGGCCAGCACCTCCACCATGACGCCCGGCAGGGGGTTGGGCAGGAGATCGAGGGTGCCGCCCGCGCGGAGATCCAGCCAGGGCTTGCGGTCGGCCCGCAGATGCATCCGGATGCCACCCTTGGGAACGAGGTGGGACAGCAGCTTGTCGAGCTGGGCCATGAGGGACTCCCGGGACGCCCCCAAAGGATGCCACGGGTCACAGGGTTGAGGGTTCGGTGGCTGATCCCGCCCCGCTAGACTGGGGGATGGTGCGGACGCCGGTCGGCGGCCCTTTCGGGAGTCAGCATGAACATCCACGAGTACCAAGCCAAGGAACTGCTGAGGCAGTACAAGGTCGCCACCCCGGACGGGAAGGTGGCCCAGGACGCGGAAGAAGCCCGCATGATCACCAAGGAATTCGGTGGCGCCAGCGTGGTCAAGGCGCAGATTCACGCCGGCGGCCGGGGCAAGGGCGGCGGCGTGAAGTTCGCCACGGATCCCGACAAGGCCGCGGAATTGTTCAAGGCCATGATTGGCATGCAGCTCGTCACCAAGCAGACCGGTCCCGAGGGCCGCAAGGTCCGCACGGTCTTCCTCTCCAGGCCCGTGGACATCGCGCGCGAACTCTACCTCAGCTTCCTGGTGGACCGGGTCTCCAGCCGGGTCACCATCCTGGCTTCCACCGAGGGCGGCGTGGAAATCGAGGAGGTTGCCGCCAAGACCCCCGAGAAGATCTTCAAGGTGGCCATTGATCCGGCCCTGGGCCTTTCCGGCTTCCAGGCCCGCCAGGTGGCCTTCGCGCTGGGTCTCGAAGGCGACGCCTTCAAGAAGGGCGTGGTCTTCCTCCAGAACATGTACCGGCTCTTCGTGGAGAAGGACTGCTCCATGGTGGAGATCAACCCGCTGGTGGTGACCAAGCAGGGGGATGTGACCGCCCTGGATGCCAAGATCGGGTTCGACGACAACGGCCTGGTCCGCCACCCGGATGTGCTGGCCTACCGCGACCTCAACGAAGAGGCGGAGGAGGAAGTCGAGGCCAGCAAATACAACCTCAACTTCATCAAGCTGGATGGCAGCATCGGCTGCATGGTAAACGGCGCGGGCCTGGCCATGGCCACCATGGACATCATCAAGTACGAGGGCAGCTCGCCCGCGAACTTCCTGGACGTGGGCGGCAGCGCCACTGAGGATGCGGTG
This sequence comes from Acidobacteriota bacterium, assembly GCA_021794095.1. Taxonomy (GTDB): domain Bacteria; phylum Acidobacteriota; class Holophagae; order Holophagales; family Holophagaceae; genus Geothrix. Next base: position 84,369 of record JAJYRN010000005.1, read on the forward strand.
AAGAACGCCTTCCGCATCATCCTCCAGGACAAGTCCGTGAAGGCCGTGCTGGTGAACATCTTCGGCGGCATCATGCGCTGCGACATCGTGGCCTCCGGCATCGTGAACGCGGCCAAGGAGATCGGCATCAAGGTGCCCGTGGTCGTGCGCCTGGAAGGCACCAATGTCGAGGAAGGCAAGAAGATCCTCGCCGCGAGCGGCCTGAACCTCATCGTCGCTGCCGATCTGAAAGACGCCGCCGAGAAGGTGGTCGCCTCCGTCAAGTAGTGCTCGCTAAACCGCTTAGGATCCACTTTTCGAGAGGTATGACATGGCTGTTCTCGTGGGTAACCACACCAAACTCATTGTCCAGGGCATCACGGGCCGCGAAGGCCTCTTCCACGCCAAGGGCTGCCGCGACTATGGCACCAAGGTGGTGGGTGGTGTGACGCCCGGGAAGGGGGGCACCGAGATCGAGGGCTTCCCCGTCTTCAACACTGTCAAGGATGCCGTCGCCAAGACCGGCGCCAATGCCACCATGATCTTCGTGCCGCCCGTCGCCGCCGCCGACGCCATCCTCGAGGCCCTGGACGCGGGCATTGAGCTGATCGTCTGCATCACCGAGGGCATTCCCGTCCTCGACATGGTGAAGGTCAAGCGGGTGCTTCCCAACTACCCCAAGAGTCGCCTCATCGGCCCCAACTGCCCCGGCATCATCAGCCCCGGACTGGCCAAGATCGGCATCATGCCCGGCCGCATCCACAAGCAGGGGCATGTGGGCGTCGTCAGCCGCTCCGGCACCCTCACCTATGAGGCCGTGGGCCAGCTCACGGCGCTGGGCATTGGCCAGAGCACCTGCATCGGCATCGGCGGCGATCCCGTGAGCGGCACCAGCCACATTGACGCGCTGGAGATGTTCAACAACGATCCCGACACCCATGCCGTCATCATGATCGGCGAAATCGGCGGCAGCGCCGAAGAGGACGCTGCGGCCTGGGTGAAGGCGAATATGAAGAAGCCCGTGGTGGCCTTCATCGCCGGCCAGACAGCTCCTCCGGGGCGCCGCATGGGCCACGCCGGTGCCATCATCTCCGGCGGCAAGGGCACCGCAGCCGAGAAGATGAAGGCCCTGCAGGAGGCTGGCATCACGGTCGTGCAGAGCCCCGCCGACATGGGCAAGGCCTTGGCCGAGCGCCTGAAGTAGCCCCGCTTCCAACCCAGCAGAAAGGGCGCCGGTGATTTTCCCGGCGCCCTTTCTGCTGGCTCCGAGGCGTGTTCGTGGTGTACTCGAGGCATGCTGATTTCCCGGGACCAAGTGCTCGACCAGGACATTGGCCTTCATGGCGCCCTTTTCGGCGGCGGCATGATGGCCCGCATGGACAAGGTGGCGGGCATCACCGCTTCGCTCCTGTCCCGCAACCGCCGCTTCGTGACGCTCAAGGTGTCGGAGCTGATCTTCCATAGCCCGGTCCTGCCGGGTGAGATCATCGAGTTCTACGCCACCATCATCCATCAGGGGCGCACCAGCCTCACCATCCAGCTCGAGGTGCAGGTTTACGCCCCGGTGACCGACTCGCATCGCGTGGTGACCAGTGGCGCCTTTGTGATGGTCGCCGTGGATGAAGCCGCCCGGCCGGAGGCCATTCTCTGGAAACAGGAGGCGCTGGAGGAAGCGGACCGGGCCCATGCGGACCGCGAGACGCGCCAGCGGGGGCAGGCCAATCCGGGCTGATCCGGCTATGCTGTCGGCATGTCCGATCTCGTTCCGGCCCATCTGGACCATCGCCGCGTCTGGCGCGACTTCGACTACTGCTACCCGGTGATCTCGCGGCGCAGCCGGGGCCTGAGCCTGGGCGTGAACCTGAACCCGGACAAGGTCTGCAACTTTGATTGTGTCTACTGCGAGGTGGACCGCCTCAGTCCGGCCCGCAGGCGGGATGTGGACCTCGACCAGCTTGAACGGGAACTGGAGATGCTGCTCGACCTGACGGCCAGCGGCGAGATCTTCGATCTCCCGCCTTTCGATTCCGCGCGCCCCGAGCAGCGCCGCTTGAACGACATCGCCTTCAGCGGGGACGGGGAGCCCACCACCGCCCGGGAGTTTCCCGAGGCGGTGGCCCGGGCGGCGGCCCTCAAGCAGGCGCGGGGGCTGGAATTGGTAAAGCTGGTCCTCATCACGGATGCCAGCCGGCTCCAGGCGCCGGAGGTGGTGCAAGGGCTGGAGACGCTGATGGAGAACCAAGGCGAGATCTGGGCCAAGCTGGATGCGGGCACCGAGGCTCACTACCGCGAGATCTGCCGGAGTCAGATCCCCTTCCCGCGCATCCTCGACAACCTGCTGGCCACCGCCCGCCGCTGGCCCATCGTGATCCAAACGCTTTTCCTTTCGTGGCAGGGGCAGGGCCCGGAGGACCGCGAGCTGGCGGCCTACGGCGAGCGTCTGGAGGATCTCCAGCGCCAGGGGGGCCGGATCAAGGCCCTGCAACTCTACACCGTCGCCCGGCCGACGCCGGAACCTGAGGCCCGGCCCCTCCGCCGCCTCCAGATGGATGCCATCGCGGCGAGCGTGCGCGCCCAGTTCCCGAAGCTGCCGGTCGAGGTCTACTACGGACCGGAGGAATGGGCCTGAGGCTCCGTTTCCTGCTGCTCGCAACCCTGCTTGTGCCGGGTAGGGGCCAGGGTGTCGGCGTTCCTCCTGCCCCTGCCACCTCCCTGCGTCTGGTGGCCGTGGGCGACATCCTCATGCATCAGGATGTGAAACGGGCCGCGGCCGAAACCTCCGGAGGCTTCCTCGATCTGTGGGCGGACGTGCTGCCCCTGTTCCAGGGCGCGGACGTGGTCTTCGGCAACCTGGAAACGCCCGTGGCGCCCACCTCGGGCCGCCCAGGGAAGCCGTTCCAGTTCAACGCTCCGGCCGATCTGCCGCCGGCCCTGCGGGCCAGTGGATTCACAATCCTGTCCACCGCCAACAACCACGCCTTCGACCAGGGGCGGAAGGGTGTGCTGGAAACCCTGACGCGCCTGCGCCAGGCGCACCTCCTGCCTCTGGGTAGCGGCGAGGACCGTTCCCGCGCCGAAGCCGTGCAGATCGTCGAGCGAAACGGATTGAAGGTGGCCTTCCTGGGCTTCACGGATGTGTTCAACCTGGATCTGGACCGCAAGGCGACCGAACCCTGGGTGCGGCCCTTCGAGCTGGAATCCGCCCTGGCCGCGGTGCGCGAGGCCCGTGCCAAGGCGGACATCGTGGTGGTCAGCATCCACTGGGGCCACGAGGACCAGCACCAGCCCACGAAGCGGCAGCGCGACATCGCCCGGAAGCTGGTGGCTGCGGGCTGTGACCTGCTGCTGGGCCACCATCCCCATGTCCTTCAGCCCCTGGAATGGATGACCGTGAATGGCCGCCCGGCGCTGGTGGCCTACTCGCTGGGCAACTTCATCAGCAACCAGGACCGCAGGTACCGCGCCGACCGCTGCCCCGTAGGGGAAGGCGATGACCGCGATGGCGCGGCGCTGGAGGTCACCTTCGAACGCCATCGCAATCCGGATGGAACCACCTCCGTGGTGCTGGCGCATGCGGGCTATGAACCCCTCTGGACCGAGAACAACTGGGGGGCTGGCCCCGGCGTGCCACGCCGGATCTGTGTGGTCCGTGTGGCGGCTGCGGAGGCTCGGGCCAGGGCCGAACTGAGTCATCTGGAAGATCCGCAGCGGACGCACCTGCCAGCGGGGCGCCGGTGGAAGAACGATCTGAGCGCCGTGCGGGAACACCTGAGGACGCTGAGCCTCCGCCGTCGCCGCATCGCCAGCATCCTCGGCCAGGGATTGGATGCCGGAGGCGAGGTCAGCCTAGCGGCAGCAGGCCCAATTCCTCCCGATGCTGGTGCAGCACCGCGATGATGCGGGTCAGGTGGGATTCCTCGGTCCCGCCAACGGCCTCGATCAGCATCCGCAGGCCTTCGGCTACCTCGTAGCGGTCCACCCCGGCGGCGAAGGCCTTGTCCTTGAGCTTCTTCTTCACGCTCTTCGGCTCCAGGCCTTCGGTGCGGCCCGGGCGGACCAGGGCGCAGGCCATGACGAAGCCTGTGATCTCATCGGAGGCCAGCAGGGCCTTGTCGAGCATCGCGTCGTAGGGCACGTTCCAGCGGGTGTAGTGGGCGCTGATGGCGTGCGCCAGGGCCTCTTCGCCGCGCTCCCGCAGCCAGGCCACGATGCGCTTCGGGTGCTCCTCCGGCCAGGCGTCATAATCGGCGTCGTGCAGCAGGCCCGCCAGGGCGAACAGCTCGGGATCCTGCCCGGTCCCCGCGGCGAAATCACGCATGACCAGCTCCACGGCCCGGGCGTGGAGGCGCAGGCGCTCGGAGGGGGTCCAGGCGCAAAGCAGTTGCCAGGCTTCATCGCGGGTGAGCATCGCATCTCCTAGGGGATGGCGAGGGTGGCCTGGGGGGGGCCGGGTTCGGGATCGCCCGCATACCGGACCCGCTCGAGAAAGAGCCCCGAAGCAGGCGCAGCCTTGGCCGCCCACAGCCGGTTGGCGCTTTCAGTGGGGTTCTGGAGATCCTCGATGACCCGGCGGGGATCCTCGTCGCCCACCGCGCAGGACACGGCGGCGCCCACCATGCGCCGCGCCTGGCGACGGAAGAAGTGGGTGGCGCGAACCCGCAGCAGCACCAGGGCGCCGGCTTCGGCGACCTCGCAGCGAATGATGCGGCTGCGGCCATCCTCCTCGGAATCCAGCTCGGCGAAGGACGCGATGTCCTGGTCGCCCTCGAAGGCCATCCAGGCGCGTTGGAGACGGTCGAGATCCAGGCGCTGGCGGACCCACCAGATCCAGGGTTTCCCGAACGCGCTGCGGCGCCGGCTGATCTGGTAGAGGTAGCTCCGCTCCACCGCGTCGTAGCGGGCGTGGAACCGGGGCGGGCAGCTCCGCACATCCCGGAGGGCGATGTCCTGGGGCAGGGCCGCATCGAGCAGGCGGCGCAACTCTCCCGGCCGGGGCGCGTTCCCGGCTTCAAGGTGCAGGTGCGCCACCTGCCCCAGGGCATGCACGCCGGCATCCGTCCGGCCTGCTCCCATGAGGTACACCAGCCGGAGTCCTTCCTTGTGGAGCAGGTTCTCCAGGCTCCCGGCGACCGTGCGGACACCGTCCTGGCTCTGTTTCGGTCCCTGCTTCTGCCAGCCCTGGAACCGGCTGCCGTCGTATTCCAGAAGCAGCCGGTAGGCGGCGATGGGGGAGGCAGTCTTCGCGGCCACGGTCAGGCGGAGATGACGGCTTGGACCGCATCCACGAGGGAAGCGGGATCGTGGATGGGTTTGGCGAGGTAGCCCTGGGCTCCGGCCAGCTCCATGTACTTCTCGCGGTCCCCGAACATTGCGTGGGCCGTGGCGAGCAGCACCGGGATGTGCTTTGTGGCAGGATCCTGCTTCAGCAACTGGGTGATGAAAATGCCGTCCACTCGCTGCCCCTGGTAGTTCGAACGGGAGAGGCTCACATCCATGATGATGGCGGCGAGATCCGCTTCCCGCGCCAGCCGGAGGATCTCCTCGACATCCTCCGAAACCAGCACTTCGTATCCGCCTTTCTTGGTGAGTACGACCTGGATGAACCGGATATTGATGGGATCGTCTTCGACCAGGAGGATGCGGTTGGACATGGGAGCCTCAGTGCCTTCAGCCTACATCATCCCGGTTCAGTTCCAGGCGCCGCGCCGCTGCTGGTCCTCCAGGGCATCCAGGAGGGCATCCGGCACACGCAGTCCGCCGCGTCCCGACCCCAGGCGGATGCCGGGCTTGTTGCCCCCGTGGTAGTCGCTCCCCCCCGTGACCACCATCCCCAGCCGGTTCCCCAGCCCCACGAAATAGCGCTGTTCCGCCGCGCGGTACTCGCCGTAATAGCCCTCAAGGCCCTCGAGCCCTTCCCGCTGGAGATCCTTCATGGCCTCATCCCAGTGGAAGGCTCCACCGGCGAAGCGGCCCGGATGGGCCACCACCGGCACGCCACCGGCCTCGCGGATCCAGCAGACGGCTTCGGCGGGGCTCAGTTCCTCTCGGGGAACGAAGGCCGGGCCCTCATCGCCGATGAGCCGTTCGAAGGCCTCCTGGGGGCGGCGGACGTAGCCTTTGGCTGCGAGCGCGCGGGCCACATGGACCCGGGAGAGCAGGGGGGAATCCGCCTGGGCCTGCACCTCTTCCCGTGTCAGGGGATAGCCGAGTTCGGCGAGGCGCAGGAACAGGCGCCGGTTCCGATCCTCCCGTCGGCTGCGCAGCTCTTCGAGCCGGGCCTGGAAGCGGAGGTCGGCGGGATCCACCAGGAGGCCGAGTACATGGAGGGATCGCCCGAGGAACCGGCAGCTCAGTTCGGTCCCCACCAGCAACCGCACCTTCACCGTCGGCTGCTGAGCAAGGAAATTGGGGATGCCGCCGAGGGTATCGTGATCCGTGAGGCAGAGGGCTGCGAGTCCGGCGGCTTCCGCCAGCAGGGCCAGGCGCTCGGGGGTGTCTGTGCCATCGGAGTGGTGGCTGTGGCAATGAAGGTCAATCATGGGCCGCCGGAAAGGCCGCGGTTGGCGCGGTAGAGTGCCGCGAGGAGCAGGGCCACCGCCTGGAAGAGCTCCGGTGGGATGAGCTGGTCCAGATCGAGTGGGTCCAGGGCGGCGAGAAGGTCGGGATCTTTCGTGATGGACACCCCATGCTCGCGCGCGAGTTCGAGGATGCGTTCGGCTAGCAAACCCTGGCCCTTGGCCACCAGCCGCGGCGCCGCGTCCTGGAACGGGGGATCCGGCTCATAACGGAGCGCGGCGGCGCGGGGGCGGGAAGGGCGGGCCATGGGCCCTGACCTGTGCTACTGCACGAAGGAGGAGGCGCTCTGGACTTCGTCCTCGGGCTCGTCCATGGCCAGGCGCCGGAAGAGCTTCATGTCGGCGAAGGAGAGGAGGCTCATGTAGGAGAAGCCGCTGAAGAACAGCCAGAGGAAGGGCACTGAGGCCCACTTCCGGAGGTAGATGGCACCCACGATGGCGGCCAGGTAGTAGATGGCGAAGCCCAGTTCCAGGAAGGTGAGGACGCTCTTGGGTACCTTGTAGGCGCGCTTGCTGATGGCCTTGCCATCAGCATCCACACCCAGCTTCGGGGTGCGCTTGAATTCCTTGTCGTCGGTGAAGAAGCCTTCCAGCACGGCCTTGGCCTGGTTCAGCGCGAGGCCGATCCCGAGGCCCATGAGGCCCGGGATGTACTTCAGGCGCCGCTTCCAGCCGGTGTTGTCGGTGAGTTCCCGCTGGGAGAGGCCGAAATAGAGGCCCACACTGACGGCGTTCAGCAGGAAGAAGGGGCCGTCCGTGAGCAGCAGCACATGAACGGGCGTGCCGGCGCGGATGATCATGCAGGGGACCATGATAATGGACAGAACGACCATCAGCATGTAGTTGCAGTTGGCCGTGAGGTGGAACCAGCACTCCAGCTTGGTGTGCAGGCTCTCGTCCGACTTCCAGATGGTCTTCATCAGCTTGCGGATGACCTGGGCGTTGCCCTTGGCCCAGCGGTGCTGCTGGCTCTTGAAGGCATTGACCTCCACAGGCAGCTCGGCGGGAACGACCAGATCCTTGAGGTAGACCCCCTTCCAGCCCTTGAGCTGGGCGCGGTAGGAGAGATCGGCATCCTCGGTGATGGTGTCGTGCTCCCAGCCACCGGCATCCGCGATGGCGGACACGCGCCACATGCCGGCGGTGCCGCTGAAGTTGAAGAAGGCGTGGGAACGATGGCGGGCGGTGTGTTCGAAGACGAAGTGGCCATCGAGGAGGATGGCCTGGACCTGGGTGAGGAGGGAGAACTCGCGGTTGAGATGGGCCCAGCAGCCCTGCACGAACGCCACCTTGTCGTCGGCGAAGTGGGGGACGGCTTTGCGGAGGAAATCCTCCGTCGGCAGGAAGTCGGCATCGAACATGGCCACCAGCTCGCCCTTGGCGACCTTGAGGCCTTCCGAGAGGGCGCCGGCCTTGAAGCCCGTGCGGTCGGTCCGGTGGAGGTACTGGATGTCGAAGCCGAGGGCCTGGTAGCGGTCCACGACCGCGCTGGCCACCTTGACGGTTTCGTCCGTCGAGTCATCGAGAACCTGGATCTCGAGTTTCTCCTTGGGCCAGTCCATGCGGACGACATGGTCCATCAGGCGCTCGATCACATTCACTTCGTTGAACACGGCCAACTGGACCGTGACCACGGGCAGGTAGGTCGCATCGCCCTTGGGCTGGGGCACATCCTTCTTGTGGCGGTAGTAGAGCAGCAGCATCCAGAGCCGGTGTGCGCCGTAGATGCTCAGGATCGTGAGCAGCGTGAAGTACGTGACCAGCACGATGGTCTTCAAGATCTCCATGTCGGCTTGTGCCCTCCCAGGCCCAGGTCCGCGAGCCATGATTAATTCTGCCCGGGCGAACTGGAAAATCCATGGAAAAGCTCACAAACTTTCAAGCCGAGCCGATGCGGTTGGTAGGATGGCAGCGCACCCAGGGACACGCATGAGCACTCCGGAAGACCTCCCCCAGACCATTGGACGCTACCAGGTGGTTCGTCTTCTGGGCGAAGGCGCCATGGGCAGTGTGGTCCTGGCCGAGGATCCGAAAATCAAGCGAAAAGTCGCAATCAAGCTCGTCAAATTCGACACGGGGCGCAGCGAGGCCGACCGCCACGAGTTCTTGTTGCGCTTCCAGCGGGAGGCCGAAGTTTCAGGCCTCTTGAACCATCCGGGCATCGTGGCGATCTACGATGTGGGGGAGGCGGAGGGCCTGGGGCCTTTCCTCGCCATGGAATTCGTGGCGGGCAAGCCCCTGGATTTCCTGATCAAGACGGGGGCCCTGACTTCCATCAAGGAGAAGCTGCGGATCGCGGCCAGCATCGCGGAGGCGCTGGATCACGCCCACACCAAGGGTATCGTTCACCGGGATGTGAAGCCCGGGAATGTCATGGTGGGCGAGGACGGGCGGGTCAAGCTGATGGATTTCGGCATCGCCAAGCGCGAGGATGCCAACCTCACCCAGACCGGCACCTTTCTGGGGACACCCAGCTATGCCAGCCCCGAGCAGATCAAGGAAGGAACGGTGGATGCCCGCTCCGACATCTTCAGCTTCGGAGTGCTGGTGTTCGAATTACTGAGCGGCCAGTCGCCCTTCCCGGGCAATTCCATCAATACCATCCTGTACCGCATCGTCAATGAGCCTCCCGTGGAGGTGAAGCCGCCGATCACGGGGATCCTGCCCGAGGGCTGGCGCCGGGTGTTCGAGCGCGTTCTCGCCAAGCAGCCCGCCGACCGCCATGCCAGTTGCACGGCGTTCATCCGAGATCTTCTGGAAGCTGTGGCCGAGATGGACAAGGATGACCGCCGGGCGGTGCTGGGCATTCTCCGGATGAACGGAGACGCGCCGATGCCCCCGATCGTCTCGCGTGCCCATGACGAGACCATGCTCATGCCTCCGCCTCCGCCGAGAACCCGGGGCAGGCTGCTTCTCTCGGCTGCTACCGCAGTGGTGCTGGGCGTCTTCGGCTGGTTCCTGTTTCGCAAGGACCGGGATGTCCCCTTCCAGATCGTCACCCAACCCGCCGGGGCCCAGGTTTTTGTCAACGACCTGGAGGTGGGCCGGACGCCCCTCAGCCAGCCTCTCCGGGACGGGGACCGCCTGCGCTTCGTCCTGAAGGGCTATGCCTCCGTCACCTATGCCTTCAAGTCCGGAGAGGCGCCTCCGGCCTTTCCGCTGGCTCCGATCATCTCGGATGAGGTCATTGATTCCGTGCCCCAGGGCGCGGCCGTGGTCTTGAACGGGCAACCGCTCCAGGGGGTGACGCCGCTGAAGGTCCGCTGGAACCAGGGCGTGAAGAACGAATTGTCCCTGAAGCTCGGGAAGCAGGTGTTCAATTGGGATTTCGAGCCCGGAGAAGTCCCTGGGGGTCATGTCTATCCCTTGCAGGATGTCACCACCGTTGGTACGCCCCCCGAGCCCGCCCTGAATCCCGCTGCGCCGGGTTACCTCCGGTTGGCGGGGGATTTTCCGGTCCGCGTGAAGGTGGATGGCAGGGAGCTGGGCGAGCTGGGTTCCGGCGTCAAACTGCCGGTGCCTCCCGGCACGCACAAATTGGAACTGGCCAATGCCCGCTACTTCTACCATGACAGCCGTATCATCTCTGTCGTCGCGGGCCAGCCCGCTCCGGTGGTGGTCCCGGGCTTGGCCAAGCTCACCATTGACACCTTTCCGGGCACGGGACGGGTTTCCATTGATGGGCAGGATGCCGGCATCGAAAGCGATGGCAGCAGCGTGGATGTGGCCAAGGGCCGCCATGTTGTCACCATCCGGGGCGCGGCTGGCCCCAAGACCGAAACCGTCGAGATCACCGGGGACAAACACCTCAAGATCCAGCTCTGAAGCCTCCTCTGCCTGATCGCCCCTTGGGCAAGCGGGTCGCCTTTTGCTATGGTGGAAGGTCCCACTGGGGAGTAGCCAAGTGGTAAGGCAGCAGGTTTTGATCCTGCGTACCGAGGGTTCGAATCCTTCCTCCCCAACCATCCAACCGGCCCCGCAAGGGGCCGTCGTTCGTGAGGAAGGATTCGAATCGCCACCCCCGCATCTTTCGGTGTACCAAGCCTGACGGCGGCTCGGCCTTGTGGGAAACTGGATGCCCATGACCACCCTCGCGCTCAAGTACCGCCCCCGTCTGCTTTCGGACCTCGTCGGCCAGGAAGGCAGTGTGAAGGCCCTCGCCAACGCCCTCAAGCGGGCGAAGGAGAGCGGGAAGATCCACCAGGCCTACCTCTTCGCGGGCGTGCGGGGCACGGGCAAGACGAGCACGGCGCGCATCCTGGCGCGGGCGCTGAATTGCGTGGAGGGGCCCACGGCCACGCCCTGTGGGGTATGCGCCCCCTGCCGGGCGGCCGAGCAGCCGGACAGCAGCCTGGATATCGTCGAGATTGATGCCGCCAGCCGCGCCTCCGTGGCGGATGCCCGCGCGCTCCGGGAGCAGGTGCAGACGCGTCCGGCCTTTTGCCGCTACCGGGTCTACATCATTGACGAAGTGCACATGCTCAGCACGGAGGCGTTCAATGCCCTGCTGAAGGTCATCGAGGAACCTCCGCCCCACGCCATCTTCGTGCTGGCCACCACCGAACTGCAAGACGTCCCGGACACCATCAAGAGCCGGGTGCAAATCTTCCCCTTCCGTCTTATCCCCGTCGGACTCATCGAGGGCCGCCTGAAGCATGTCTGCGAGCAGGAGGGGGTCACCGCCGAAGGGGGGAGCCTCCGCCTGGTGGCCGAGGCTGGGCAGGGTTCCATGCGGGATGCGCTGACCATCCTCGACCGCGTCATCGCCGCAGGCGATGGCCGGGTGCTGGAGGAGGCTGTCCGCGAGCAGCTCGGCATTGTCAGCGCCCACCGCGTGCAGGGGGTGATGGAGGCCCTGGCTGCGGGTGACACCGCCACCCTGGTGGACCACTGCCGGGCGCTGGCTGAACAGGGGGCCGACTGGGCCACCTTCTGGCGTGAGCTGGTGCTGGCCTTCCGCGACCGACTGGAGCTGGAGGCACGAGCAGGCCGCGGCCCCCAGGATCTCCTGCGCTGGGCGCGGATGCTCAATCTGCTGCTCGGCCGGGAACGGGATCTCCGGGACAGCAGCCTGCCCCGGGTGGTCGTGGAACTGGCCCTGGTGACCGCTGCCCAGCTGCCTCACCTGGTGCCCCTGGATGCCCTGGTTTCAGGGACGGCTCCCGCCAAACCGCCTGCGCCACCTGCTGTACCGCCCCCGGTCCCTTCCAGGGCCCCCCAGGCCGTGCGGGAGCCTGAGGGGCCAGCCAGGAAGAGCCCGCAGCCCGGCATGAACGAGGGGGGACCGCCCGCTCGCCTTCCGGTTGCGATATCCCCCCTCGAGCACCCCCACCCGGTGTTCCGGCCAACGGAAGATCCCGTCCCGCCCGAGGGGCTGCGCCATGCCTGCAGCGAGGCCCTGCGCCAGGCCCTTGGTCTATCCCGCACCCTCGGGACGGCGCCCCAGATGGCCACGGACCTTCGCTGGGAACCGCCGGTGCTGCGGTTCCGGTTTCCGGCCAACGTGCGCCAGACGGTGCAGGATCTGGAGCGGGAACGGGCCAACCCCCATCTGCTTGCCGCCCTGGCGACCGTCCTGCCGGGCTTGAAGGAGGTGGACATCCAGTACGATGGGCCTCCTGGAGGTTCGGAAAAGGAACGCCCAGAAGACCGCTTGCGCCGAGAACCTGCGTTCCAGGAACTGCTCCGGTTGACCGGCGGCGAAGTGGTGGAGATTCGTCGCGAGAGCTGATCAGCCGCCGGATACCGGCGGCATGAGTGCCACTTCGTCGCCATCATGGATAGGGGCCGTGCGGTCGGCGAAGGCCTGGTTCACAGCCAGCAGCGCATCCTTCGGCAGGGCCTGGAAGCAGGGATCGGCCAGGAGTTCACCCAGCGTCGGCGCCGCGGGCACTTGCAGATCGCTGAAGCCAAGCAGGGCGCGGTAGCGGGCGAAGCACTTCACGGTGATCATGCCTGAGCCTCCTCCGTTTTACTTCGGACTCCAGGTGTGCCGGATTTCCCCCGAAGGATTGATGCCGGACTGGCCGCTCTGGCTGACGCCCAATTGCAGGATGAATCCGCCGAAACGCCATTCGACCTGCCCGGAGGTGATGTTCAGCTCGGCGCTCTTCTGGTGGGAGACGACGAAGGCGCTCCGCTGGCCGAACAGGTTGATGCTCTTGCCCAGGGTCACGTCTGTTTCGGTGGTGCCGAGGGTACTGCTACGGACGGCGACGTTCACCCGGTCCAGGCCCAGGGTGCGGCGGAGCTGGTCCTGGAAGGGCGCGAAGGCCAGGGTGGAGAGGAGCCCGGCGCTGGCGCTGGCCAGGCCCGAGGTGAGTTGGCTCTGGCTGCTGGTGGTGGCGCCGGTGCCGACATTGGCGGCGTTGCCCGGATTGATGAGGATGGCGACGATCTCATCCTGGCGCAGGGTGGGTGTGGAACTGGGCACGATGTTCAGGTTGCTGAGGGTGCCGTGGATGTCCAGGTTCACGGTGTAGCCGGGGATGGAGGTGACGCTGCCGCGCATGCTGATCAGGGGGTCTATGCGGTCCGATTCGCCCTTGAAGTCCAGGGAACCCTGGTCCACCACCATGTCCCCGGCGGGGAAGATGTTGGTCAGGCGCCCTCCGGGCGTGAACACCAGGGTGCCCTGGGGCACTGGATGGGCCAGAGTGCCCTGCACCAGGAACCGGCCTTCGGTCTTGCCTTCCAGCTTCAGGAGGTTGGTATCAAAGCTCCAGGGATTGCGAAGATCCAGGTCCAGAGAGAGGCGGATACGGTCCAGGGGATCCTCGGGATCGAGCCCCGAGAGGCCGCCGCTGTCGCTGAGGGCGCTGCGGAGGATCAAGTCGGACAGCTTGACCTCGGCCTGGTAGTCCAGATGGTCGGCCTGCAGCCTGCCCTGCAGAAGCCCCCCGTCCTCGTTGCCGTTGAGGGTGGCCTGGAGGCTGCCCTGGAGGTCCAATCCCTCCGGGACATCCCGGAGCTGGAAGTTGGCCAGTGACGCGTCGAATCCGTAGGATTCCACGCCCCCCAGGCGCCAGGTGAGCCCACCAGTCGCGCGCAGCTGGCCGTGCGCGAGGGTGCCGGAGAGGGGTGTCTCAGGGGAGATCGAGAGGGTGTGATCCTTCAGCAGGAATTCGGCATGGAGATCCTCCACGCCCTGGTAGCCCTGGAGGTTCATCTGGCCGCCTTCCAGGCGCAGGGTTCCGTCCAGCAGGGGATCACGGTAGCTGCCGTGCAGCAGCAGGTTGAAGCGGCTATCGCCTTTCACCTTCAGTTCCGACAGCAGGCTGTACTCGTCCACTTCCATGATCCGGTCCAGGATGGCCTTGAGGTGCCCCAGGTCGGCCGACCCTTTCGCGGTGAGGGCCACGGGACCATCGGCGGAAAAGGGGACGCTGCCTGTGATCCGGATCCCGGCGGCAGGGCTGCGGGAGGCATCCCCGTTCCGCTCACCGCCTTCGAGGGCCAGATCCAGGTGCGCGTCATGGGCAGTGCCGCTCAGATCGGATGGACCGGATTGGTGGAGCTCGAAGGCGCTGAAAAGGCCCTCCAGCTGCTGGATGCGCCCCTGCCACTGGAGGCCGTGCCCGGGGGTCCAGGTGCCCGAGGCCGTTAGATCGGCTTGCATGTTCTCCAGCAGATCCTCGGTCAGACTTCGGGCCAGCGGGCCGGTCGGCGCCGTATCCGAAGCGATCCGGAGTCCCAGGCCGCCCGTCAGGCCCGTCCCAAGGTTGCGGGCTTTGAACGTGAGAATCGGATTCGGCAGGCCCTCGGTGGCAAGGCGGGAGGTCAGGTGGCCGCGCTCCAGGCTCAGATCGCCCGTGAGCCCCTCCACACTGCGGCCGAACAGGAAGACCCGGCCTTTCTGGAAGCTGAGACGGCCCTCGGGAAGATCCAGGGGCCCGAAGGGCGCAGTGATGGGCCCCAGCAAGCGGGCACTCACCTGGGACTGGACATGGGGGCCCGGCAAGCCGAGCATCTGGGAATCGAAACGGCCCGCCAGATCCACGCGCCAGGTCCATCCGGTGAGATCCATATCGGCCATGCCCCTGAGGGCGAGGGCGCCCTCGGGTTCACCCGGAGGCACGCCCAGGAGGTCCGGTCGGCCCGCGATGCGCACGTCTTTCAACTGGAGGCGCAGGCTATTCAGATCCAGGTTGAAATCCGCCGAGGCCGCTGGGATCTGGATGCCATAGACCGTGCTGTCTTCGGTCTGGGCCGCGCCCTCCATCAGGAGGTGCTGGTAGGGCCCATGGATGCGCACCCAGCCACTGCCCGTGCCCGTGATCGGCAGATCGCGGAGATCCGCGGCCTTCAGTCCCTCGGCGGCGGGCAGGCGGAAGGCCGTGTAGCACATGTCAACCTGCTTCCCGCCCTTGGGCACCTTGCCCCAGGTGAGCCAGAGATCGCCATCCCCTCGTCCCGCGCCCTTTTCCAGCTCGATGTCATGGACCCGGAGGTCCGTCCCCTGGATGGCGACTCCGGCCGTCAGGTGATCCGCCGTGGCGCCATGCCAGCGGGGGGTTTCGACGGTGACGGAACCATCGAGCTGAAGGCCCTGGCGGGGTGCCCATTGCAGCTGGGCCTGGGCCTGGGCCTGACCAGACATGTCCAGATCCGCCACCTTCCAGGCGCGGAGGGCATCGGCCACACGGGCGGCGTCCACCTGGGCGGTTCCTTGGGCCCGGAGGGTCTCCAGGCGCGTGGCGCTGAGGCGGGCCGAGGCTGACCCCCGGAGGCTGACGTCCCGCAGATCGAGGCCGAGCTCGTCCACGGCGAGGGCGCCGCCGTGCAGGTCGAGGTTCAAGCCACCGGCAGCCTGCCCATCCTGGGTGAGGGCGACCTTTCCGGTCGCGGTCCAGCGATCCAGGTGGCCGAACGCGGCCGGCAGGACAGGGGATTCGCATTCGGCCGTCAGGGACGCTCGGGTGCCCAGCAGCTCAGGGATGCGCAGGTAGCGGCTGAGGACATCCAGATCCCAATGGTCTGCTTGGAGGTGGAGGCGGGCCGGATGGCCCTTGGGCCAGAGTCCCTCCGCATCCAGCGCCCCTTGCGGCGAGCGCCAGCCAAGGTGGTTGAGGCGGACATGGGTGAGGTCGCCCTGGGCCTGGAGCGCCAGATCCCCAGGGTGGACCTCCGGTGAGGCCACGTGGAGATTCTGTCCTTCCGCGCCCAGGGTCCATCGAGGGTGGGCCAGGGAGCCCTGGAGGGTCGCGGTGAAGTCCACATCCCCGGCCACGGGTGTCCGGGGGCCGGAACCGGCCCAACGCAGGATCTGCTCCAACTCGAGCACGCCCGTCATACGGGCGCTCATTGCTTGGGGTTTGACCGAAGTTTCTGGATCGAACCGGCCGGTGACCCGGATCTGACTGCCACCCAGTCGGAGGTAGCACTCCTGGAGCAGGAGCAAGGGTTCCGAAGCTTCCCCCTTGAGGTCCAGGCGTCCCTTTTCCCAGCCCGAAGGCCCCTGCACGGCGAGCTTGGGCATGCTGAGAGCCAGGCGTATGCGGTTGGGTCCAGCCCCCGTGCCCGTGGCTTCGAAGTGGAACCAGCTTGCGGGCAGGCCGGAGAAGGCCGTGGGGATCTCCAACTGGCCGCCGGTCACGGTGAGATGGTCCAGGATGACCTGGGGCAGGGGGCCCCGGCGGGGGGGGCGTTCCTTGAGATGGATCTGGGCCAGGTTGGCCGCGGTGATGCGCAGATGCGGCTGTTCCAGGCGAAGGGCCAAGAGGTGGGGGCGGCGGGTGAACAAGCTGCCGGGATCCGCCTGGATGTCCAGGCGGGCGAGGGTCAGGAGGTCGCCTCCAATCGCCACATTCCGTAGGGTGAGGGTGCCGAGGAGGGGATGGAACTCGACATCTCCGACCCCAAGGCTCAGGCCCGTCTCCCGTTGCAGCGCCACGTCTCCCTTGCGGACCAGCCACTGGTAGACCATGGGGCGGTCCAGGAACAAAGTGGCCCCGCCCACCAGCGTCGCTCCACCCACCAGCGTGTAGGAGACGCGGCGCAGCCAGCGGCGGCTCCAGAGCCGCCGGACCGATTCCTTGGCGGAGGCCAGTGCCATGGGTCAGTTCATCTCCCCGCAACGTGGACACTTGGTGGCCATGCGGGGCAGAGGGGTGTAGCAGAACCGGCAGAGGCGTCCCTGGGTGGAGGCCGCGCGCAGGGTCGGGTGGGCGCCGGAGGCGGTGGTCGCAAGCACGGCGGTGCCCATCGGACGGGTTTCGCGGGCCACGTTCTGCTTCAGGCGGCGCAGATCCTCCAGAAAGGCATGCGCCGACAGGTAGCGGTCTCCGAGGTTCACGGCCAGGGCCTTCATCACCACCTCGGAGAAGGCTTTCGGGACCACGGGGTTCCGCAGGTGCGGCGCGGGGATTTCCTGGCTGGTGAGGGCCTGGGCGATCTTGAGGGGATCAGCGTCATAGAAAGGCACCGTGCCCGTCAGCATCTCGTAGATGGTGATCCCCAGCGACCAGAGGTCTGACTGAAACACGGCCCGGCCCCGGAAATGTTCCGGGGCCATGTAGGGCGGGGAACCGATACGGGTGGGGGCGAAGGGGACATGCTGGAGTTCCAGCACCCGGGAGGTGCCGAAATCTGTGACCTTGGCCACCCCTTCGCGGTTCACCAGGATGTTGGCGGGCCGCAGGTCGCGGTGCAGGATCTGGTGGGTGTGGGCAAAGGCGATGGCGCTGCAGACATCCAGACCGATCTCCAGCGCCCGCGTGGGGCTCAGGGCCCGCTCCCGGCGGATGATCCGGTCGAGGCTCTCGCCTTCGACATATTCGAGCACCAGGAAGAAGATTCCGTTTTTCCGCTCGACGGTGATGAGCTCGACAATGTTCGGGTGCTTCAGGCCCGCCATGATGCGGGGCTCCTTCAGCAGGTCCACGATCTCGTCCTCCTGCTGATGGGGAACCTTCAAGGCCACCTTGCGGTTGACCCAGGTATCCATGGCCAGGTACACCGCCCCGAACCCGCCAGAACCCAGGCGGTCCAGGATCTGATACTTGCCCAGCGTCTGGTCCTTCGACAGCACGGGAGATGACTCCGCAACGATGGATCCAGCATGACCGGAAACCCGCCAGGGCTCCAGGGTCACGCACGGTCTATTCGAGGATGCGATCCAGAATGGACGTGGGTTCATCCCAGGCGGCGACCATATGGCGGATCCTGGGCTTGCCGTCTTCCGCCAGGGCGTAGGCCCGACCGATGGCTTCCCGGTCTTCGACGGTGGCGCGATGGTGCTGCCGCAGATGCTCACCCCAACTGGAACTCAGGAAACTCTCGATGAAGCGAAGGACGTCCGGGGCCGGACCGGCCAGATCCTGGAACAGGGACCAGCGGACCGCGCCATCGCGGATGCGAATCCGCCGCACTTCCTTCATGGCGTCCTTGAAGGCGGCCTTCTGCGCCTGGGGGACCAGGTATTCCATGACGGTGAGGATGGGGCCCTCATCGGGGTGAACGGGGGCTTGGGCGTGGGGTTGAAGGCGGTAGGGACTGAGGTCCATGGGCTCGTCCAGGGCCTGGATGCGCAACCGGCCCGTCAGGGCCTGGACCGCCATCAAGCCGAGGGCTGAGGCAGCGAAGGCCACCCGCAGGCCCCAATGTTCGCCCACCCAGCCCCAGAAGGCAGCGCCCAGGGCCATGGCGCCGCCCCAGACCGTGATGTACACCCCCAGGGCCCGAGCCCGTACCCAGGAGGGCACCGAGAGTTGGACGCCCGTATTGTAGGTACTCAGCACCGAAAGCCAGCCCATGCCACAGATCAGCAGGGCCAGTACCACGGGCACGAGGTTCTGTAGGAAGGCGAGCGTCAGGAGACCCAGGGCGAACAGGGATGTGAAAATGCCCAGCAGGGTGTTGGCACCGAAGCGTTCCCGGATCCGGGGCAGGATGAAGGTGGCGCTCACGGCGCCGGTGCCGATGCAGCCCAGCAGGAGGCCGAAGGCCACGGAACCCATGTGCAGGCGGTGGATCGCCAGGGTGGGCAGGAGGCCGAAAATGATGCCGCCGAAGAAGACGAAGCTTCCGCCGCGCAGCAGAATGATCTGGAGCACCCGGCGGTGCCGGGTGTAGCGCAACCCCACTTTCATGGCGGCGCTGAACCGCTCGGCGGGGAGGTCCGTGGGGACGGGCTGGCGTTTCCATGCCTTGAGCACCCACACCACGCCCAGGAAGGACACCGCATTCAGCGCGAAGGCCCAGGTGGCGCCCAGGCCGCCCACGATGAGGCCGCCCAGAGCCGGGCCGACGGCGCGGCTCACGTTGAATCCCGCGCTGTTCAGCGCCACCCCGGCGGGGATCTGTTCCCGGGGCACTAGATCTGGCACCGTGGCACCCCAGGCGGGGGCGTTCAGGGCCCCGCCCACGCCCAGCAGCAGGGACATGCCGATGAGGATGCCCGGCGTGACCAGATGGAGGCCCGAGATCACCGCCATGGCCGCCGCCACCAGCAGCATCCAGGTCTGGGTGAACAGGAGCAGCTTGCGGCGATCCACGATATCCGCGATGGCCCCGCCGGGCATGGACAGGGCCAGCATGGGCAGGGTGGCGCCGGTCTCGATGAGGCTCATGAGCAGGGGTGACCGAGTCAGTTCCCCCATGAGCCACTTCTCGCCCACGCTCTGGATCCAGGTGCCCACATTCGAAGCCAGCGCCGCGATCCAGATCGCCAGGAAGAGGCGGTTCCGGAGGGGCGCGTAGGGATCCTTGGTGTCGCTCACGGGAGATCTGGGCTCCGGGCGGGGAAGTGAATCACCGCCAAAGGGCCCGCGAAGGCCCTTTGGCGAGCTGAGATATCGGCTTCAGCCCAGGAAGGCTTTCAACGTCTTGGAATAGCGGGGGTGGCGGATCTTCCGCAGGGCCTTGGATTCGATCTGGCGGATGCGCTCGCGGGTGACGGCGAACTCGCTGCCGACCTCCTCCAGCGTGTGCTCGGAGCCGTCATCGCCCACACCGAAGCGCATGCGCAGAACCTTCTCCTCCCGGTCGCTGAGGGTGTTGAGCACGTTGCGGACCGTTTCCTTGAGGCGCTGCTGGACCACCTGCTCCACGGGGGAGACCACGGTCTTGTCCTCGATGAAATCCCCGAGGTGAGAATCCTCCTCCTCGCCGATGGGGGTTTCCAGGGAGATGGGCTCCTGGGCGATCTTCATCACCTTCCGGACCTTGCCCACGGGCATTTCCATGGCATGGGCGATTTCCTCCGAGGAGGGCTCCCGGCCCAGCTTCTGCACCAATTCGCGCTGGGTGCGGATGAGCTTGTTGATGGTCTCGATCATGTGCACGGGGATGCGGATGGTACGGGCCTGGTCCGCGATGGCGCGGGTGATGGCCTGCCGGATCCACCAGGTCGCATAGGTGGAGAACTTGAAGCCGCGGCTGTACTCGAACTTGTCCACGGCCTTCATGAGTCCGATGTTGCCCTCCTGGATCAGGTCCAGGAACTGGAGGCCGCGGTTGGTGTAGCGCTTGGCAATGGACACCACGAGCCGGAGGTTGGCCTCGATCAGTTCGGCCTTGGCGGCGCGGCTGATGCTTTCGGCCGCCTTGAGGCCGTTGAAATCCTTGTGGAAGAGTTCGCTGGTGGTCTCGTACTTCGCGAAAAAATCCTCAATCGTCTTCTCGATGTGCTCCAGTTCCTGCTTGTAGCGATCCTTGAGTTTGGCGAAGGCCGGATTCTTGAGGCGGTCGCGCAGCTCGCGGATCTTGCGTTCCCCCGCTGTGACCTGGCTGTGCTGGTGGGTGATGCGGTCAATGAGGCGGGTGACGGCCAGGCTGTTGAGGCCCAGCTTGCGGATCTGGCGGGAGAGCCGCGCCCGGGCGTGGAGGATTTCCCGGTCCAGCTTGCGCTTTTTGGGCAGGGTCTTGGTGCCCGCGTCCACCTGGCGCTTGATGTCGAGCAGATCCTGGAGGGCCTGGTCGAAGACCAGCAGCTTCTCGAACTGGTGATGGACATGCTGGGTGGCCGAGGTGCTCTCGGCATCCTCGTCCTCGTCCACCTCGTCGGAGAGCCCCACCACTTCGCGGATCTTGCCGGGGTTCTCCTTGAGCATCCGGCCGATGTCAATGAGAAGGCTCGAGGCCAGGCGGGAACGGGAAAGGGCCCGCATCACCGAGCGGACGCCCACCTCGATGCGCTTGGCGATTTCCACCTCGTCCTCGCGCTTCAGGAGCGGGACCGTGCCCATCTCCTTGAGGTACATCCGGACGGGATCGTTGAATTTGTCGCTGTCCGGGCTGTCAATCTCGACGTCGAGATCCTTGTCGCCCTTGGACCCCGACTCCACCGACACGAACTCCGGCTCGATGGCGTCACGGGCCATCAGGGCCTCTTCTTCCGTGGCCCCGATCCCGATGCCCAGGCGGCCGAACAGGCCGATGACCAGGTCGAGGTCATCCGGATTCGAGGCGGTGCTGGGCAGGAAATCGTTGACCTGGTCAACCAGCAGGTATCCGGTTTTCCTTCCAATGGAGATCAGGGCTTTGGTGAGTTCGTAATAGGCTTCGCGGGCGGGCGTCAGAACCATTCGGACCTCAAAGAGCGCGGCGGCAGGCAGGGCGGCGGGAATCGGCAGATGGGAAGGGAAAAGGCATAATCCGGCCAATATACGGACCGACCCGGAACCTCCCAGTATAGAGGCTCCGGAGGATCCGGCAAGGTCCAGGTTCGTGGGAACCCCTGCGGCCTCGGTCATCCCAGGCTTATCGGCCGCGTTCTCGGCGAAGTCGAGAAATCGTTTTCTGACGATTGATCAGGTCCTTGAGTTTCCCCATCAGCCGACCGGTGAGTTCAGCATCAGCAAGGATCCGCGGATCCTGGAGCATCCGGTTGTTGGCCTGGATCTCACGATCCACATACCCCCCCTCCAGTTTAAGGAATAGGGCCGAGGCATCCCGGCCCTCGGCGGCGTCCTGCCGGCTGGCCTGGGCCTCCAGGCGGCGCACAACCGCCTGGAGCTCCTCTGGGAGCAGCGCGGGATCTCCCTCCGCATCCAGGAGGGCCTGCAGGACGGGTGCCCCGTCCAGGCTCTCCCACCAGGCCGGCGGAATCCCCTGGGCCTCCCGCCACAGGCCCTCCCGGCAGAGCAGGATCAGGGAGCGGACGGCCTCGTCCAGCCGCTCGATCGGCTGGGGGGGGAGTGGCGCAGCCTCTCCCGGGGCCGGGCGTCGGGCTCCCACGGCGCGATCCAGCTCCTGGAGCGGAAGCTGGAGCTGGTGGGCCAAGCTGGCGAACAACTCCCGGGTTTCCGGCGTGCGGGGCAGGAAGGGGAGGAAATCCAGGAGGTCTTTGAAGGCGCCCATGCGGTCGGTGATGCGGCGCAGATCCTTGCCTTCCAGGGCGCGGGCGGTCATGAAAGCGGTCCAGTCCGGCACCGTGCAGAGGAGGTCGCGGAAGGCCTCGCCGCCCAGCTTGAGGCACCAGGTGTCGGGGTCCTCGCCCTGGGGCAGTTCCAGCAGGCGCACCTCGAAACCCAGGGGCAGGGCCATGCGCAGGCCCTTCTCCATGGCCCGGCGGCCGGCCGCATCACCATCGAAACAGAGGGTCACCCGCCGGGTGAAACGACCGATCTGCTTGAGATGGTCCTCCGTGAGGGCGGTCCCAAGGGGGGCCACGGCCTGCACGATTCCATGCTGGTGGAGCTGGAGCACATCGAAGTAGCCCTCCACCACCAGCGCGCCATCCTTCAGGGCGCCCTTGGCGCGGTGGAAGCCGAAGAGGGTTTCCCCCTTGTGGAAGAGCGCCGTATCCCGGGTATTCAGATACTTGGGCTGGCCTTCGCCGAGCACCCGCCCGCCGAAAGCCACGAGGCGGCCCCGGGCGTCGTGGATGGGTATGGTGAGGCGGTTGCGGAGGAAATCAATCTGGGTGCCCCGTTCGCTGCGGCTGGCCAGGCCCGCCTGTTCCAGCAGATCTGTGGAGAAGCCGAGATCCCGGAGGTGGGTCACGAGGGCATCCCAGGCATCCGGCGCCACGCCGAATCCGGCCTCGCTCAAAAAGGCGCCCTGGTAGCCACGTCCGCTCAGGTAGGTGCGGGCGCCCTCGTGGCGGGGCAGTTGCCGTTCGTAGAAGGCCTGGGCGGCATCCAGGGCAGAACGGAGCCGGGTCTCCAGGTCCACTTCGGCGGTGGGCCGTTCGCGGTGGTGGGGCAACTCAATGCCCGCGGCACGGGCCAGCTGCTCCAAGGCTTCGGGAAAACTGAGGCCCTCGCGGTCCATGAGCCACGTGAAGGCATCGCCATGCTTCCCGCAACCGAAGCAGTGATAGAAATTCCGGCCGGGCACCACCTGGAAGCTGGGGCTGCGTTCGGCATGGAAGGGACAGAGTCCCACGTAGGCCGAGCCCTGCTTGCGGAGTTTCACGGCCTGGCCCACCAGGGTCAGCAGGTCCGTCGCGTCCCGGACGCGCTCGACGATTTCGCGGTCGCGCATCCTCCAGGCATACCACGAGCGGCCGGTGCCGCGCCGTGGCATGCTTGAGGATTCGTCCGGCGGTGACCCATGAGCCAGATCCTCGACACCATCCTTCTCTTCAGCCTGCCCGCTTCCGGCAAATCCGAGGTCCGCCGCTACTTGGCCAGCCTCACACCCGAGCAGTGCCGGAATGATTTCCACATGGGCC
This sequence comes from Acidobacteriota bacterium, assembly GCA_021794095.1. Classification (GTDB taxonomy): domain Bacteria; phylum Acidobacteriota; class Holophagae; order Holophagales; family Holophagaceae; genus Geothrix. The sequence goes on from JAJYRN010000005.1 coordinate 107,541, forward strand.
CCACGCTCCAACTTGACGATTACCCGTACGTGCACCTCATGCACCGGCTGGATGACGAGCTCAAGGCGAACGGCCTCGGCTATGCCTACTACCAGGGGCCCAGCCGCCCCTTCCGCGACAACTGGACCTGGGCCGTCCTCATCGAGTTGCTGAACGAAGACCATGCCAACCTCATGGAAAGCCGTCAGGTGGAGGTGGCAAGCGCAGCCCAGCACCTCATGGACCGCCTGGATGCCGCCCACGCCAAGGTGGGGCTCGCCCAACCCATGGGTGAGCTGCCCCACCGTATCCGCCTGAAGGTGGCCCAGGCCCTGGAGGCCGAATGCCGCCGGGAACTCGATGCCCTCAACCGGCAGAACGCCCTGGACAAGGCGGGGAAGACCCTCGTCATCGAGGCAGCCCGGGGCGGGGCCCATGGCTCTGCGTTTCCTCTGTGCCCGCCCCACGGTTATGAAACGGCCTTCCAGACCCTCTCACCGGCGATTCTGGAGCGGGCCGCGGTGCTCTATGTGTGGGTGGATCCTGTCGAGAGCCGGCGCAAGAACTTCGAACGCGGCCGGCCGGATGGCCAGGGCAGCATCCTTCACCACAGCGTCCCCATGGAGGTCATGCTGGGCCAATATGGCTGCGATGACATGGGTTGGCTGATGGAACAGAGCGATCGTCCTGGAACCGTGCGAATCGAACGCATCATTAGCCAAAATAATACATACAGTACGAAGGTCTACCGCCTCCCCGTGGCGCGTTTCGACAACCGGAGGGATCTCACCACCTTCGTTCGCGCGGAGGAGACCCTCTGGCCGCCCGCAGCGGTCGAGGCGCTTCACGCTGGGCTCAAGGCCGCCTTCGATTCATTGGCGGGGTAGCACACCTCCTGCAGAGCCCCCTCGGCCATTTCACTGCACTGGAGATGTATCCCTTGACCGGAGGCACGGGAAGGGATTTATTGAGGGTTGCCCTGCCCCACATCCCCCCTTTCCCCTGGAGTTCCCATGGATCCAATGGAGACCCTCACCAAAGCCGATCTGTCCCGGCACCTGATGGAGCGGCTGGAACTCGGCAAGAAGGACGCCGACCTCCTGGTGAACACCTTTCTGGAGAGCATCATCGGCGCACTCACGGAAGGGGAGGGCGTCGAGCTGCGCGGGTTCGGCAGCTTCCGGCTCCGGGACCGAAACGCTCGCCAGGGGCGCAATCCCCGCAGCGGAGAGAACATCCATGTCCCTCCTAAACGCGTGGTCTATTTCAAGCTCGGGAAGGAGCTGCGCAGCAAGCTGATTGATGAGTGATCCCCGATCCACCCCTTTTTCCAGGAGATCTCATGCGACGGTTCACACGCCTTTTCCTGGCCCTGGCGGCCCTGCTCGCGCTCGCGATCCCGGCCTTCGCCCAGACACGCCTGAGCAAGGCCGAGAAAGCCAAACTCCCCCGCATCGCCATTTTGGACTTCAAGGCTGCGCCGGACTGCTGGCACGGGTGGCGCTTCGGCGGCTGGGGCAACCAGATGAGCACCATCTCCAACCAGTTGCGGGATCTGTTCACGACCGAAATCATGCAGCGCGGCCACGGGAAGATCCGGGTCATTGAGCGTGAGCGCCTGCAGGACCTCCGCAACGAGCTGAATTTCCAGCAGAGCGGCGAGGTGGATACCGCCACAGTGCAGAAGATCGGCAAGCTGCTGGGCGTGAAGTACGTCATGACGGGCAAGGTGACCCGCTTCGCCTACAAGGAGAGAGGGATTTCCGGTGGCTGGGGCCTCGGTGCCCTGGTCAGCAAGGTGACGGGCAGCGGTTTGGCCGGGGCGGTGGCAGGCGACATGCACATGAAGAAGGCTTCCTTCACCGGCCGCTTGGACATCCGGCTCATAGATGTGGAGACCGGCGAGATTCTCGGTGCCTGGTCGGGCGACGGCAAGGTCTCGGATACCAGCGTGAAAGTGGCTGGAACGGGCACGGAAGTCCAGTACGACGAGGAACTGGTGAACAAGATCTTCGAACCCGTCGTGCAGGAGCTCACCCCCAAGCTGATCCGCGCCGCAGGCGTTGCGAACAGCGAATCGGACGACTGATTGCCATCGTTTTTCCGCGAACCAAGGGGGCCTAGTGGCCCCCTTGGTTTGTAATGGAATACCAGGCTCGGGTTGCCCGGGCGATGTCCGCCGCGTAGGCGGGGCCGAGCACCTCCGAGCAGTGCAGATGCCAGGTGGGCACCGGGATAACCTGGATGTGCTTGAAGCGAGCCGCAACGACCCACTGGACAGGTGGCGGGGCCAACCGATCCTGAGTGGCCAGAAAGCACAGCCCGGGGGTCTGGAAGCGCTGGGACCCCAGCTGCCGGAGAAGATTCGTGGCACGCGGGTCATACCCACCCAGATGGCCTGCATAGCGGCTGGCCAGCAGACCGATCGCCGGGGCCGTGAAGTGCCACCAGCGATCCTTTGGACCCCGCACCAGGCGTTCCGCGAAATCCCGGCTGCTGGCGGGTGCGCCCTCCCAGATGATGCCGGCCAGCGGACCACGCCCCTCCCGTTCGAGGTCCGCCAGCGCCATCAGTCCCACCGAGGCGCCCAGGCTCCGGCCCATGAGCAGGATGCGGTTCCGGGGCACGCCCTCGGCTTCCAGGCGGTGGACGATGCACACCACGTTTTCGGACTCGCGGACGCCGAACGTGATGGGAGGGGCCGGCCGGCCCGCGCGCAGGGCATCATCCCGCCGCAGGTAGGTGAAGATCGCGGCATCGAGATCCGGAAACCAGCGCAGGGCGGGGCTGGTGCCCCAGCGGTCATCGCCGAAACCGTGGAGCAGGAGCACCACGCCTGGGGCAGGCGCCTTCCGGTGGAGGCGCCAGAGCTGCAGGCCCTGGACCTCCTCGCTGGACCAGGTGCCTCCGGGATCGCCCGGCGAACCAGCCGCCAGTTCCGCGTAGGTCGCCTGCACCCGGGCCAGGGGCTGGGGATGGTAGAAGGGTGGATCCACCAGTTCCTGGGCCACGGCTCGGGCCTTCCAGGCCATGAAGCCGCCCGTGCCCAGCAGAGGCAGAAGGACAAGGCCTGCGGCCAGGATGCGTTTCACCAATACCCCGTGGTGATGTCCACCTCGACCGACGGGTCCAGCAGGCGGCACTGGCAGCTGATCCGCTGATCGGGGGCCGCCCCCAGGCGGGCCAGGAGGCGGCGCTCTCGCGAGCCTGGGCGGCTCAGGGCCTCGGCACCCGACAGGACAGTAACCAGACACCGCCCGCACGCGCCCCGTCCCGAGCAGGCCGAAGCCACGGGTAGGCCCCCGGCCTGGCACAGCGCCAACAGGGTGCCGCGGGATCCCAGCGCACGGTCGCGGCCCCGGGTGCGCGCCGCGAGAGGCATGGGCTACTTGACCAGGGCGGCGCTGACTCCCGGCAGGCCTTCTGCTGGGGGCAGGAGATCCGGTTTGCCGTAAAGGACCGCATCGAAGGTCTGGGTGAGCACGATCTGATAAAGCCCCTTGTTTCCGGTCATGTCGAGTTCGCCCAGATCGGGGCTGAAGATCTCCCGGGCACTGGACAGGAAGAACCGGTGTTTGCCGGGTGCCAGCCCCTTGATGAGGAGGCTGCGAGCACCTTTCGGGTACTGGGCCACTGGAATGCGGGTGCCATCGAGGCTCAGTTCGAGGGGGCCGTGGACCTTGCGGGTGAAACGGAGGACCACGGTTCCGCTGGGCAGCGGGGTGGGGGAGGTCAGGGGAATCTTGCGGCACCCCAGGGCGGCGCCCGCTCCCAGGAGCAGCACCATCGCGGGAATGGCGAATCGAGACTTCATGCGACCTCCGAACCCTGATGATATGCGATGACGGGGGGGCCGGTTCATTTCAAGCCCTCAGCGTCCTGCGGGATGACCATCCAGAGCCGTCCGCCCCATCGCCCCTGGACAGGTTTCCGGCCGATCACGCCCGCGAGGGCGCCGCTGCAGGCCACTTCGACGCGGCCTCCCGGGTGGGTCTGGAGGGAGAGGATCTTCAGGTGCGTCTGCTGGGTGGCGGCCCAGGTGTCCGGGTACGGCCCATTCCCGCCACGGTGGATGTCCAGGAGGTAGAGCTGGCCGCTTCGGAGGAAGACCAGGAAGGGCGCGGGAGAAGTTCATGCTGACTCCGAACGGGGCGAACCCTATTCTGGGGGCTTGGACCTCGAGAGGTGAACCATGACCCGTGTGCTGCTCCAGACCGACAAGGGCGACATCAACCTGGAACTCTTCCCGAAGGAGGCGCCGGGGACCGTGGCGAACTTCGTGAAGCTCATCGAGGATGGCTTCTACGACGGCCTGGCCTTCCACCGCGTGATCCCCGATTTCGTCATCCAGGGTGGCTGCCCCAATACCCGGGCGGGCGCCTCGGGCATGCCCGGCACCGGCGGACCCGGCTGGAAGATCAAGTGCGAGACGGCAGGGAACCCCCACCGGCACAAGCTGGGCGCCCTCTCCATGGCCCATGCGGGGAAGGACACCGGGGGCAGCCAGTTCTTCATTTGCAACGGCAGTGCCCCCAGCCATCTCGATGGGGTGCACACGGTCTTCGGCCAGTGTGTCGCCGACGCCGACATCAAGGTGGTCCAGGCCATCCGCGCCAACGACCACATCGTCAAGGCGACGGTGACCGAGGCCTGAGCGCCTTCATCCCGCGCAGAATCGGGCGGCCCGGCCGCCCGATTCTGCGTCAGGAAGGATGTCGGGAGGGACCGATGACTGAACGCTGTGGGTGGTGCGGGGACGATCCGCTCTACGTCGCCTACCATGACGAGGAATGGGGCGTCCCCCAGCATGACGACCGCCGTCTCTTCGAAAAGCTGGTGCTGGAGGGCGCCCAGGCCGGCCTCAGCTGGATCACGGTCCTGCGCAAGCGCGAGGCCTACCGGGAGGCCTTTCTGGGATTCGATCCCGCAAAGGTTGTGGCAATGACGGATGCGGATCTGGAAACCGTCCTGCGGAATCCGGGCATCGTGCGGAACCGCCTGAAGGTCTTCTCGGCCCGGAAGAACGCTCATGCCTTCCTGGCCGTACAGCGCGAGTTCGGTTCCTTCGACGCGTTCCTCTGGTCCTTCGTGGGCGGGTCGCCGAAGGTGAACCACCCACGAACCCTGGCCGACGTCCCCGCCGTGACGCCTGAGGCCGAGGCCCTGAGCCGGGCGCTGAAGAAGCGCGGCTTCACGTTCGTGGGGCCCACCATCATGTATGCGTACATGCAGTCCCTGGGGCTGGTGGATGATCACGTGGCCACCTGCTGGCGGCGGACCGGAGTCGCGGGGAAGGGACCGGGCCGCTAGACTGGAAGGTCCGGAGCCCCCGTGTCCAAGCCCTTCTACCTCACGACCCCCATCTACTATGTCAACGACCGGCCCCACATCGGCCATACCTACACCACGGTGCTGGCGGATGTGATCGCGCGCTTCCATCGGATGCTGGGAGAGGACGTTCGCTTCCTCACCGGCACGGACGAGCACGGCCAGAAAGTGGAGAAGGCCGCCGCGGCCCGGGGCATCGCGCCCAAGGCCCTGGCGGACGAGGTGGTGGCCAACTACACGGACTTGTGGCAGCGCATGGGCATGACCCACGACCGCTTCATCCGCACCACGGACGCCGACCACCGGGCCACGGTGCAGAGCTGGTTCGAGAAGCTGCTCGCCACCGGCGACATCTACAAGGCTACCTACAAGGGCCTGTACTCCGTGAGTGACGAGGCCTACGTCACCGAGACCCAGGCCAAGGAACTCCAGGCCCAGGGCCTCGCCCACCAGCTCATCGAGCTGGAGGAGGAGACCTACTTCTTCCGGCTGAGCGCCTACCAGGACCGGCTGCTCGCGTTTTACAAGGAATTCCGAGAGCAGGAGAGGCGTGAGTGGGTCCAGCCGGAATTCCGCTTCAATGAAGTTCTGCGCTTCGTGGAGGGCGGGCTGCAGGATCTCTCCATCAGCCGCACGAGCATCACCTGGGGCATCCCGGTGCCCGGCGACACCAAACACGTGGTCTACGTCTGGTTCGATGCCCTGCTGAACTACCTCACCGGCGCGGAGACGGCCTGGCCGCCGGACCTCCAGCTGGTGGGCAAGGACATCCTGCGCTTCCACGCCGTGTACTGGCCCGCCTTCCTCATGGCCATGGGCCTGGAACTCCCCAAGACCATCCTGGCCCACGGCTGGTGGCTCATGGGCGAGGACAAGATGTCCAAGAGCAAGGGCAACGTCGTGCGCCCCGATACCCTGCTGCGCTTCGGCAACGACGCCCTGCGCTTCTTCTTCCTGCGCGACATGCAGGTGGGCCACGACCGAGGCTTCAGCTTCGAGGGCTTCATGGACCGCCTCAACGCGGACCTGGCCAACGGCCTGGGGAACCTGGCGTCGCGCACCCTGAGCATGATCCAGCGGTACCGGGACGGTCGGATTCCGGCCCTGCCGGCCCACCGCGACGGGGTTACACGCACCCACGAGGGTCTCGGGCGAGCCGCCTTCGATCAATACCTGGAGAACGCCAGGCGCAACTATTTCAACTATGCCCTTGGTCCACTATGGGACTACCTCCGGGGCCTGGACGGCTACATCGTCGAGAAGCAGCCCTGGGTGCTGGCCAAGGATCCCGCCAAGGCGGAGGAACTGGACGCGGTCCTGCACCTGCTCTGGCAGGCCCTCCGCATGACGGCCGTGTTGGTGGCCCCGGTGATGCCCGGCATGGCCCAGGAGCTCTGGACCCAGCTCGGGATGACAGGCCTGGTTGCGGACCAGCGCGTTGACCAGATCACCTGGGATGTTTCAATGCCGGAGCGCATCGGCCCCATCCAGCCCCTCTTCCAGCGCATTGACAAGGAGAAGGAAATGAGCGAACTCGAGACCTCCGCCGCGGCTCCCGCCGAGGCCAAGCCCGCCCTGGACGTCCCGGAGCTGCGGGAGACCATTGACTACGACACCTTCGCGAAGACCGACCTCCGCGTGGGGAAGGTGCTGGAGGCGGAGCGGGTGCCCAAGAGCGACAAGCTCATCAAGATGCGGGTGGACCTGGGCTTCGAGCTGCGCACCATCGTGGGCGGCATCGGCAAGGCCTACGCGCCGGAGGATCTGGTGGGCCGCCGCGTGGTGGTGGTGGCCAACCTGGCGCCCCGCAAGCTCATGGGCATCGAGAGCCACGGCATGTTGCTGGCCGCCAGCGACAACGCAGGCCTCCCCTACCTCGTGGCTGTTCCCGAGGAGGCCCATCCCGGCTTCCTGGTGAAGTGAAGACCCCGGTCTTCCGCTTCGAGGCCGAGCTCCTCACGGACGCGCCCTTCGGGGCCATCGGGGCGAGGCTGGCGGCGCTCGGCTCGCCCTCTGATCTGCGCTGTCTGCGTTCGTTTCGCGATTGGCAGCCTCTGGAACGGAAAGGGGATCGCCTCGTTCTTCACTGGGGCCGGGCCTGGGGCGGAAGTGAGGAATCGGGTGCGATCAGCATCACGCCCGATCCCAAAGGAGCCCGCCTCCGCCTGGAGGGCCGCCTGAGGGGCTGGACAGGGTTCCTGCTACTCGGCCTATTGCGCTGGAAGACGGACCGCCTGCTGGATCGTTTCGTGGAGGAGCTGTGAAGGCGGTGCTGTGGATGAACTCGAGTGGTACCACTTGCTGCAACCCCAAGACGCTCACCCGGAGGAACGTGAAATGAAGCTCTTCAGCTGGAACGTGAACGGCTTCCGGTCCGTCCTCAAGAAAGGCTTCATGGACTGGCTGGAGGAAGCGGAGCCGGACCTGTTCTCGCTCCAGGAGATCCGCTGCGAATGGGAGGAGGTGGACCTGGGCGTCCGCCGGCAGATCGAGAGCGCCTATGACGTGTGCTGGTTCCCTGCCACGAGCAAGAAGGGCTACGCGGGTTCAGCCACCCTCTCGAAGAAGGAGTTGGGTTTCAGCCATGCGAAGGGCCTTGGTGTCGAGGGCTACGATGCCGAAGGTCGCATGATCGTGTCCACGAAGGGGGACCTGGCCTTCATCGCCGGCTACTTCCCGAACGCCTCGCAGGGATTGGTGCGGCTGCCCTTCAAGCGCCAGTTCGCGCGTGACTTGGCGGCCTTCGTGGCGGCCCGGCACCGGGCGGGGCAGAAGGTGGTGCTCACCGGCGACATGAACGTAGCGCCGGAGGAGATTGACCTGGCCCGGCCCAAGGACAACGTGAAGAACCCCGGATTCACGCCCGAGGAACGGGAAGACTTCAGGCTCTACTTGGAGGCCGGCCTGGTGGACGTGCTTCGGGAACGGAACCCCGGCGTGCCCGGCCTCTACACTTGGTGGACGGCCCGCGGCGGGGCCCGGGAACGGAATGTGGGGTGGAGGATTGATCTCTTCCTCGCCAGCCGCGGCCTCCTGGACCAGGTGAAGGACGCCCGTATTCATGCGGACGTCCTCGGCTCCGACCACTGCCCCATCAGCCTCGATCTGGCATAGGAAGGCGCTCCTGCACCCTACTTGAGGTGCTTCAGGGAGGGATCGTTCAGCATGTCCTTGGCCGTGGCCGCATTCTTGCCGGTGGGGGCAAGCTCCAGATACTTCTGGAGGTTCTGCTTGGTCGCGTGGAGGTTGTTCTCACCGAACGACACCATGGCCATCAGGTAGTAGGCTTCTGCGAATTTCGGGTCCACCTTGAGCACCTTCCCCAACTGCGTCTTGGCCGCTCCGGTGTTGCCGGCGTTGAAGGCCTCGACCGCCTTGTTGTAGAGCACGCCTGGGTTGGGGCCCTGGATGGCGTCAAGATCGGCCTGGTACTTGGCTTCCGCAGCCTTGTCGCCCTTGGCTTTGGCCACCTGGATCAGGCTTGCAAGCACCAGTTCGTCCTTCGGATTCACAGTGAGCGCCTTTTGCAAGAAGGGCTCGGCCTCGGCCTTGCGGTCGGGGCTGCCCATGGCAAGGCAGATGCCGTAGACCCGGGAAACCTGGGGCAGGAGGTTGGCCGTCTCCGCCTTGGCTTTGTCGTCCTTCGTCTCGGCCAAAGACTCATTGATCTTCTTGTAGGCCGTCTCGATGCCAGGAAGCGCCTCGCTGTACTTCTGGGCATTGTAGAGGGGGATGATCGAGTTGAAGGCGTCGCGGCCCGCGGCATCAGCCGCGGCGCCGGGGTCCGCTGGAACGGTTTTCGCGGTTCCATTGGCGATGGCATCGGCCTGTGCCTGGTCGGGCGTCAGCAGCGTGTAGTCCTTCTTCAGGACATCCGCGAGGGGGATTTTCTCGTTCTTGTCTTCCAGACCGATGAACCCGTCGGCGCTGACGGTGATGTTGTAGAGCCTGGGTTCCAGGCCGACCTGCATGAACTCGCCATGGGCGTTTGTCGTCAATTCCTTGGTCCAGTGGATATCCAGCCGGTTCAGGACGACCTTGGCCCCCTTGATGGGCTTCCCTTCCTTGGTGAGTACTTTGCCGGCAATCCGGCCGGTGGACTCAGCATGCATCGAGAGACAAAGGGCAGGCAGCAGAAGGGCGGGCAGCAGGCGTCGCATCATTTCCTCCATAACCCATCCATCGTTCCACAGGTACGGTCCTTCGCGGAGTGCTTTTCGTCAAAGCCATTCCCGCATCAGGCAAGGCCCGGCATGGAGCCTGTTCCCAGTGCGCATGCGGGAAAATCCGGGCTGTGGTAGGCTTCCCGGCAGAACATTCCGAACCTGTCTGGGGTATCCCGATGAATGCTGCGGTACCAGAAGCCTCCTTGACTGCGCTGATGCATCTCCTGGCTGAGCAGGCTTTGATGGCCATGGGGGTGCCCCATCCCATGATGAAGGACGTGCCCCCTGCCAATCCGCCCGTCGCACGGTTCTATGTGGATCTCCTTTCGGTGCTCCAGGTGAAAACAGAGGGCCTCCGCACAGATGCCGAAAGTCGGGAGTTGGAAGACCTCCTGTACCAGCTCCGGATGCAGATCCTGGACCTGAAACCCGCCCCTGGGGCACCAGACGGCCCAAGGCCGTGACGAGGTTGGATATGGGCTTCTGGAAGGCGATCCGCACCGCCCTCTGCCTCCTGGGCGCGGGATGGATGCTGGCAGCCGTGGCAGCACCGCCACCGCGTGCGCCGGTCGCGCCCATCCGAATGCCGGATCCAGGCCAGGCCCCAGCCATTGCGTTGAGCCACCGGGTGGCCCGCCTTCAGGCCGCGCTTCTGGAACGGGATCCCAACGCTGTGCACAAGGTCCAGCTCGAAGTGGACGTGCTGCGGAGAACCTATTCCACGCTGGATGTGACCCCCTTGGTCGAGGCGATGGCGGTATGGGCGCGACAGGAAGGCCTTCAAGGGCACCCTGATATCGGCCTTGAAGCCCTTCAGGCCGTCGAGTCCTGGAAACCGAACTTGCCCGCCGTCCTGAGCGCGCGGATTTCCCTCACCCGTCAGCAGGGGGCTGCAGGGTGGTTCTGGAGTGTTCCCGATCTTCTGCGCCTCACGCAGGTGCGTCTGGACCATCCCGAATTCCAGTGGCTCTGGCTGGTCCAGCATCTTGGCATGCTCCGGCTGATGGCGACCCTGCTGCTCTGGGGGTGGGCCCTCACCCTGGCCCTGCGCTACCGGAATGTGCTGAGGGCGCTCTGGGAGGAACCCCTGGAGCGGCATGGAATCGGGCCCCTGCCCGCAGCGATTCTGGGCGCCCTGCTGCTGAGCCTTCCGGTCCTTCTGGGGCTGGATCCCTTGGTCGCCGCTGTGTTGTGGGTGATCCTCATGGCCCCCTTCCTCACTTCGGTCGAGGTCAAGGCGACGGTCTTCATCCTGCTGCTCCAGTTGGTCCATCCCGTGCTTGGCGTCATGGAGCCCTGGTCTGCCCGGGAACCTCAGCCCAGCATTCTCGCCCTTCAGCTCCAGCCGCAGGCACAGCCCGTGTCTCCAGCCACCCTCCGGGAGCTTCCTCCGGCTGACCGCACCTTCCTGGCGGGCTGGTCCCAGCTTCAACGAATGGATTGGAAGGGCGCTGAGGCGACGTTCCAGTCTCTGGTGGGACGGACCCCCGAACAGCCTGAGGTGTTGAACAACCTCGGGGTAGCCCATTTCGAACTGGGGGAAATTCCCCAGGCTGAACAGGATTTCCAGGCCGCAGCACGGCTGGGGCCCCGGATGGAGGTTCTGCTGAACCAGAGCATCCTTGACTTCATCCATCTGGACACGGATGCCGGGGCCGCCAAGCGGGCCGCCGCCCAGGCCGCCTCCCCAGGCGAGTACGCCCGCCTCATCGAGCTGAATGATGCCCAGAGGGATGTAAGAACCTACCCCATGCCCTTGCCGGACACCCCTGAACGGGTGCGTGATCTGGCCCGTGGCATGGGCATCAAACTCGAATCTGATGCCATCAATTGGTGGAATCCAGCCTTCCTGTTCGGGCTGCTGTTGCCTTTGTTCGGAGTGGCTGCCTTCCTTGGGCGGGTGAAGGCCAGCGTCCGTATGGCGCATCCCACCCAGTGCATCCGTTGTGGTGAGCCCTTCCACACCACCGACAGCCCGGATCCGGCTGTATGTGCCAAGTGCCATCACCTGTTCGTCCTCCGGGATGGGCTCCATGTCGAGAACCGGCGGCGGAAGCTGGATGAGGTGGCTGTCCATCAGCGCGCCACCCGCTGGATCCACCGGATTCTCGCCGTGCTCCTGCCAGGGTGCGATCGCATCTTCCTTGGGGATACCCAGGAAGGATTGATGGAATTCGGGCTGCTCTGCCTGGCCCTGGGGCTGGTTCTGGCCACTGGCCGCTCCGTGCGCTACCCAGGGGAACTCCTGCCGGATCCCACGTCCACCTGGCTGGCCGTTGGCATGGGTTTGTCCGTCCTGCTGTTCCTCCGATCCTGGCTGAAGTTGATCCCGAGGAGGGCCTGATATGGCGCTGGAAGGATCCCTGAGGGATTTCGACCTCTTCTCTCTCTTCAACATGATCAAGATCCAGGGCAAGAACGGCACCTTGGTGCTGTCCCAGGGGCAGGAGTTCGTGAAGGTCTTCTTTGAAAACGGGGAGATCGTCGGTTGCGATTCCAATCAGGTCCGCATGGAAGACCGGCTGGGAACCATGCTGGTGCGTCTCGGCCGCCTCACGGGCGAGGAACTACTGGCCATGGTGCAACTCCAGCGTCAGACCCTCAAACGCATGGGCACCCTCCTGCTGGAAAGCGGCAAGGTGACCGTCAGCGATATCCAGGACGCCCTGTTCAGCCAAGCCACGGCCATCCTCCACCGCACCTTCCGGTGGGTGGAAGGGGATTACCGCTTCGATTCCATGCTCCCCCCGGACCTCGACCGGGAACACTTCCCGGCCATCCCCGTGGACACGGTGCTCATGGAAGCCGCGCGGATCCAGGATGAGTGGCCGGAGGTGGAACGGCGCCTGCCGTCCATGACCCAGGGACTGGAGCGGACTTCCCGCGCGCGGACCCTGCACCTGGACATTGACCGGGATGTCTCCATGGTTCTGGATGGAAAAGGCGGGGTTCATCACGGCTCTTCCGGGCTCACCCATGAACAGGAGATGGTCCTGTCCTACTTCGAGCACCCCCAGAGCATCAAGGATGTGGTGCAGATCAGCCGTTACGAGGAGCTGGACACCTGCAAGGCCGTCGCGGACCTGATCGAAGCGGGGCTGCTGGCGCCGATGATGGGAGACTCGCTCAAAATGGACCGGCCCTGGGGCCAAGAGGGCACGGCGGAACTCCTGCCCGTGCCCTGGGAGCCCAGCCCGATTCTCTGGCCTCTCGTGGCGATTCTGATCGCGCTTCCCTTGTGGCTCTACGTTCCCCACGACCGGGGTTCCATCAATGTGGGATTGGCCAGTCTGCAGCGCGCGGATCTCCGCGAAGCCCCGGATGCGGCCGGCCTGCGCCTGGACTGGGAGCTGCGCATGGCTTCTCCACGGGATGGGGGCGTGGGCCTCGCGCGGGCCATCGGACGGCCTCTTCCGGGCCGGAACCCCATCGCGGACATGACCCAACTGCCGGATCCCCTCGCCTTGCCCCCGCAACGCCCCGCTTCGCCCTCCGCCTCCCCCCGCTAGCACACAGGATTCCCCATGTACGTTCACCAGCGCCAAGGCTCGCTGGAGGTTATTTGCGGTCCCATGTTCTCCGGGAAATCCGAGGAACTCATCCGGCGCATCAAGCGGGCCATCATCGCTCGCCAGCGGGTCCAGGTGTTCAAGCCGGCCCTGGATGACCGCTATGACGCTTCCGCCATCGCCAGCCACAGCCAAGGCAGGCACGACGCCATCCCGGTGAAGGACAGCGATGAACTGCGCCGCCACCTGGATCCCGAAGCCGAGGTGGTGGCCCTTGATGAGGTGCAGTTCCTCGACGAGGGGATTTTGCCGGTGATTGATGCGCTGGCTGATCGGGGGGTCCGTGTCATCGCTGCGGGGCTGGATCAGGATTCCAATGGCGAACCCTTCGGGATCATGCCGATCCTTCTGGCCAAGGCGGAGTACATCACCAAGCTCCAGGCCATCTGCATGGTCTGCGGAGCCCAGGCCGGGCGGACCCAGCGGCTGGTCCTTACGGGCGGTCAGGTGCTCGTGGGGGCTGCCGAGGCCTATGAAGCCCGCTGCCGCCACTGCCATGAGGCATCGCACGCCACGGGACAGCGACTTCTCGAGGAGCCCGGCCGGGAGGCATGAGCCCATTCGCTTGTTTGCACATCGTCAAAGGGATACTCCCCGGACGGGGGTGGGCCCCGGTTTCCGCAGGATCGGTTCGGTAACGGGTTGGAAGCCAGCGGTAGACTGATAGATGGCGCACTGCTGAAGCGCTGTTTTATCCATCCATGCCCGAGGCTTCAGGGCATTCCAGGAGGTCCCCATGGCTGGCGCCTATGCCACCTTCACCCACATCACCGACTACATGGGCTTCGAGGGCCTGCTGACGGACGAGGAGCGGATGATCCGCGGGACCGCCCGGAAATTCGTGAACACCGAGGTTCTGCCCATCATCGAGAAGCACGCCCAGCAGCAGACCTTCCCGAAACATCTCATCGCCAAGATGGGCGAGCTGGGCTTCTTCGGGCCCTCGCTGCCGGAGGAATACGGCTGCGCGGGCCTCAGCAACGTGGCGTACGGCCTTCTGATGTACGAACTGGAGCGGGGCGATTCGGGCCTGCGCTCCTTCGCTTCCGTGCAGGGCAGCCTGGTCATGTGGCCCATCTACGCCTATGGCAGCGAGGAGCAGAAGCGCCACTGGCTGCCCAAGCTGGCCGCGGGCGAGAAGATCGGCTGCTTCGGCCTCACGGAGCCTGATTTCGGTTCCAACCCCGGTGGCATGCTCACCAAAGCGGTGCGCGAGCCGGGCGGCAAATGGCGCCTCAATGGCACCAAGATGTGGATCACCAATGGCACCCTGGCCGATGTCGCCGTGGTGTGGGCTCAGACCGAGGAGGGCATCCGCGGCTTCCTGGTCGAGAAGGGCACCCCCGGGTTTAGCGCTCCCGAAATGAAGGGCAAGTGGAGCCTCCGTGCCTCCGTCACCTCCGAGCTGGTATTGGAGGACGTCATCGTGGACGAGAAGGCCAGCCTGCTGCCCCACGTGAAGGGTCTGAAGGGGCCCCTCGGCTGCCTCACCCAGGCCCGCTACGGCATCGCCTGGGGCGCCATTGGCGCAGCCGACGCCTGCTACCAGTGCGCGCTGGACTATGCCCTGTCGCGCATCCAGTTCGACAAACCGATCGCCGGTTATCAGCTCCAGCAGGAGAAGCTGGCCTGGATGGTCACCGAAATCACCAAGGCCCAGCTCCTGGTCCTGCAACTCGGCCGTCTGAAGGATGCCAAAACCTTCACGCCCGCCCAGGTGTCCATGGCCAAGATGAACAACGTGAACATGGCCCTGGAGGTCTGCCGGAAGGCCCGCACCATCCTCGGCGCCAACGGCATCCTGGACGAGTATCCCGTCATGCGCCACATGGCGAACCTGGAAAGCGTCTACACCTACGAGGGGACGCACGACATGCACACCCTCATCGTGGGGCAGGAGGTCACCGGGATTCCTGCCTACCGCTGATTCGGGTGGCTGTCGTCCACCCGCGAACGGGCCCGCAGATGCGGGCCCGTTTCGTTGGGATGGGTGATTCAGAAGGATCCGGTGCTGGTGGGGGCGCCGACGCCCGTGGTGTAGTCCCAACCCACGAGGGCGGGGAAGCCGTTGTTGCCCGTGGTGATGTCGCGGAAGACGCTCGGGGTGTTGAGGTAGTGGGTGTAGAGGTTCGTGAGGAAGGCGGTGGTGTTCGTGTAGCTCACGCCGCTGGTGTTCACCATGCCGGCCAGGCAGGGCGAGGACACGCTGGTACCGCCGAAGACCATCCAGCCCTTGTGGCCGTGGTACGAGGTGCTGTCATAGACGGCCACACCGGTGTTGGGATCGGCGTCCGAGGAAAGGTCAGGCACGCCTCGGTTGGCGCCGGTCATGGTCACGCCGGCCTGCCAGGTGGGCTTGGGGATGTAGGCGCTGTTGCCGCCCCCGCCGCTGCTCCAGGCGGATTCTCCCGTGAAGTTGCCGTTGCTGTCCGTGGCGACACTGGTGCCGCCCGCAGCGATCACGTACTGGGAGCAGGAAGGGTAGATCACCTTGCCGCCGGAATCTCCCGCAGAAGCGAAAAAGAGCGGGCCATTCACCTTGAAGTGGCTGTCGTAGCTGGCTTCGCTGGAGGATTCGCTGCCGCCCCAGCTCATGGAGATCATCTTCACGCCGGCCACGGCTACAGCCTTGTCCACCGCGGTGTACAGGTCGGAATTGTTCGCCGAGTTGGCTTCCATGAGCACGATCTTGGCGTTCGGCGCCAGGGCGTGGGCCCACTCGATGTCGAGGGCGGCTTCTTCGTTCCAGCCGCCGTTACCGCGGGGTTTCTTGCCGCGCGCGTAGACCACCTGGAAGACCTTGTTGGTCGAGGCGGTGACGTTGCTGGAGGATTCCAGCGGCAGGCCGAACTGCGACGAGAAGACGTTGAAATCATTGAGCGCCGATGGGTAGTCGTAGGCGTCAATGATGACGATGACATCGTGGCCACCGGTGGAGGACACCCCGTAGAAAGCCCGGAGCTGGACAGGGGTCATGCCACCTGCAGGGCCGAGGCCGCCATTGGGCTCAAGCAGGATGCGGTGGTTGGTGTGGGCGCGGACTCCGGCGTCCCCGGCGTGTTCGATGCTGGTTCCAGGAATGAAGATGTGGCCGACGATGCGGCTGCCATCATCCTGGGCCCGGGCCGGAAGAGCCCCGAGGACCAGCAGCGCAGCGGCGGCCGCCAGCGTGAAGCGGATGCGGTTCATACCTGCTCCTACGGAAGAACGGTCCAGCGCAGGGGACGTGCCGTGCGGGGACCGGATGTCAATCTGGGGAGCCGGAGGTCCGGCCCGGTGGGAGAAGTTGAGGCATCCTAACGGCCAGCAAGGGAACCTTCAATGAAAAGTGAGTCCCTTTCGCTGTAATTCTCTCGAAACTATAGAGCGCTCCGGATTTCCTCTTCGCTGAGGATGCGTGCACTCTGTTTGGCCAGGCGGAGGATGTGGTCCACCCGCTCGGGGATGGCGTCGTAACCGTTGAGTTCCAGCCAATAGACCACGTTGCTGTGACCCGCCATGGGGCCGATCTCGATCTCCTGACGGCGGCCGACCAGGGCGGCGGGGACGCCGGAATAGACCGCATCCGCCAGCTCGACATCCCCCCGGTGGAGGGCCTTGACGATGGCCGCGGCATGCACGCCGGTGCCCGTGCGGAAGGCATCCCGGCCGAGGACCGGATAGTTGGCGGGAATCTGGATGCCGCACAGCTCCCCCACCCGCTGGGTCAGGGCGGGCAGGGAGGTCAAGTCGCCCTTTGGATGCCCCATCAGGTGGAGGTTCACCATGAGCTGGTCCAGGGCCACGTTGCCGCAGCGTTCACCGATCCCCAGCAGGGTGCCGTGGAGGCGATCGGCTCCGGCCTCGAAGGCCGCAAGGGCGTTCGCCACGCCCAGGCCCCGGTCGTTGTGGCCATGCCAGTCCAGGCGCACGGGGCGGTCCCGGATGACCTCCTCCCGGATGAAACGCACCAGGCGCCGCACCCCCTCCGGTGTGGCGTGGCCGCAGGTGTCCGACAGGCAGAGGGACTCGGCGCCTTCATCAAGGGCCGCCTGGTAGATGGCCTTCAGCACCTCGGGCCGGGCTCGGGTGCTGTCCTCCGTCACCATCATGACGGGCACCTGGTGGCGGTGGCAGAAGGCCACAGCACGACGGGCGGTGGTGACGAGGAAGGCCAGATCCCAGCCCTCCACGTCCATGCGGACCGGGCTGGAGCCGAGGAAGGCGCCGGCCTCCAGGGGGAAGCCCACCCGCTGCTGGATCTCGGCCACCTGGGTCAGATCCGCCTCCAGGGTCCGGACGGCGGCATTGGGGGCCAGGGGCAGGCGGTGGTCCCGGATCTCGACCAGGAGGGCCTTCACTGCGGCCAGGGCCTTGGGGCCGGCGCCGGGCATGCCGAGTCCCACCGCATCCACGCCCAGGCGGGACAGACGGTGGAGGAGATCCCGTTTTGCAGGGATGTCGGGATCCCGCACAGAAGGGCTCTGGAGGCCATCCCGCAACGTCTCGTCATTGAGCTGGGGCATCCGCGAGCCGTCGGGTGCGGGGCCATTCCAGTCGTGGATCAGGTCTTCCAGGGTCATCGCAGGTCTCAGGCTAGGCGATCTCGATCCGTCGGTCCAGGAGGCTCCCCAGCAGCGCGGACCGCTCCCGGAAGGCCTCGATTTCGGGTTCCACGTCCCCAGAGTTCTCGAGCCTTATGGTCAGGCTTTCCTCGTCCAGTTCAACCGAAATGGAGTGGACAGCCTGGCGCCGCCGCCGATCAAGGGCATCCGCAGCCCGGAGGATGGCCGCCAGCTTCCGGACCCGCTCGCGGTGCCAGGGGGCGAGGGCACGGAAGGCTTCGTGCCGGGTGGGATCCGGTGCCTTGCCCCGGTGGTAGCGGACCACCTGGGCGAGCAGTTCCACTTCTTCGGGCCAGAAGCCGGGCAGGCTGGCATTCCGGACCAGGTATTCACCGTGCTTGTGGTGGCCCCGCTCGGAGATGGAATGGCCGATGTCATGCAGGCGGGCCGCGAATTCCAGCCATTGGCGTTCGGTATCTCCCAGCTCGAAGGTGGGCTGGAGGGCCCGGAAGATCTGGTCGCTGAAGGCCATGACTTGGCGGCTGTGGCCCGGATCCGGGTCCAGCCGGTCGGCGAACTGGGCGATGGAGGCCCGCCGGCGATCCGCCAGGGGCGGGATGGCTGCGCCGCCATGCTTGAGGGCCTCCCAGACCATGCCTTCCCGCAGGCCCACGGGCAGATGTCGGAAGCGTGGCGCCTCCAGCCACTCGAGCAGGGAGAGGGCCCAGATGGCGCCCACATGCAGGGCTTCGGCCCGCCGGGGATCCACTCCCAGGCGCGCGACGCGGCCCTGGGCATCGGTCCGCCACAACTTCAAGGCGAAGGCGCGGAGCTGGGCCCGGTCGCAGGCAAAGGTGCCGCCGGAACCCCGGGCGAGGTCCTCAAGGGTGCCAGAGGTACCGAGCATCAGCGTGGATGCGGGAAGCTCCTTCGGCAGGTGCTTCCGGGTTTTTC
Source organism: Acidobacteriota bacterium (assembly GCA_021794095.1). Classification (GTDB taxonomy): domain Bacteria; phylum Acidobacteriota; class Holophagae; order Holophagales; family Holophagaceae; genus Geothrix. Next base: position 126,081 of record JAJYRN010000005.1, read on the forward strand.
TAAGGATCTTCCGGATGGTTTTCCGCAGACGATTGAGATCCTGGGCGGTGGGCGGATCGGCGGTGGCCACCACGTCCGCCAGGCGCTGAAGGCCCCAGGGGATGGAGACACTCGCCTCCACTCGGCCGCTGTGGACCCAGGTCAGTTCGGTGCTGCCGCCACCGATGTCCACGAGAGTCACCGGTTCCTGGGGGAAGGGGATGGCATGGGAGACCGCCTGGTGGATGAGGCGGGCCTCCTCCTCCCCGGAGATCACCTGGATGGGGATTCCCAGATTTTCCGCTTCGAGGAGGAAAGCCTGGGCGTTCCGGGCATTGCGCAGGGCAGCGGTGCCGCAGGCCATGACCGTATCGCAGGCGAAGCCCCGGATGACTTTCGCCATCTGGGCCAGGGCGTCGAGGCCGGCCCGGAAGGCTTCGGGGCTGATCTCGCCGGATTTCGCTTCGCCGCGTGCCAGGCGGACCATGACCTTTTCCCGGGCCAGCACCCGCTGTCCACCCAGGGGGTCAGCCTCCACCACCACCATGTGGATGGAATTGGAACCGACGTCCACCGCCGCGATGCGCATAGGGGATTGTAGCCTCTGACTCATGGTAGCCGTTGCGCCCAGGCGGGAGCCCCGGCCATGCTCGTTTCCATCACTTCGAGGTGGATCCATGGCCCTGACGGTAGACGGCATCTTTTCGAGCATGCCTGAGCTCTTTCTCCCGGAGAAAGCCCAGGGACTCACGGTCTCGGTGTACTACCAGGTCACGGGCGAGGGCGGTGGCGACTACACCTGCCTGATCGAGAAGGGCGCCTTTTCGCTGAAGCGTGAGCCCAAGGCGGACGCCACGTCCACGGTGGTGATCGCCGCCGAGGACTGGATCGCCCTCAACGAAGGCAAGCTCGATCCCATGCAGGCTTTCATGACCGGGAAGCTCAAGGGTGCGGGCGACCTCGGCCTGCTTCAGAAGTTCCCGAAGTTCTTCAAGAAGCCGCAGGTCCAGGCCGGCCCCCTGAAGCCGTTGAAGGATCTGGTGCCGGCGCGGCTCGCCTTGGCCGGCGGCGGAATCAAGGTGACGGTGGGCGCCGCCAGCTTCGGCGAGGGGGCTGAACTGGCCGGGGAAGAGGCCGCCGTCAGGGCCCTGGTCTGCGGCCTGTCCGATCCCGGGCCGGCCCTGCTGGGGGGGCAGGTTTCTTTTGCTGGGGACATGGCGGTGCTCCGGAAGGCCTGGAAGTCCTGGTCGGCGGAACCGGAAATCACCTTCCCGGATACCCCGGGCGGCAAGGCTCTGGCGACTCTGCGCAAGCGCTACACCGGTGGGGCGGCGGGCTCCATGGTCCTGAAGGTGGATGGCATCGGCTACCGGCTGGATTTCAGTCCCGAAGGACTCGCCATTCGCCCTGGAGAAGCCGACGGCGATGCGCTGACCATCTCCGATGCCGATTTCGCGGCCCTCAACGCCGGCAAGCTCAACCTGGTGGCGGCGCTGCTGGGCGGCCAGATCTCCGTGAAGGGCGATGTGAGCCGCGTGGCGGCCTACAGCGCCTTCTTCCAGGCTGCGCTGAATCCAGCCCAGGCCCTGCTGGAATCCATGCCCGAGCGTTTCCTGCCCGAAAAGGCTGGCGACCTCGAAGCCGCTGTGGGCTACGACCTGGAGGATCTGGGCTATACGCTGCTGATCCGCAACGGCGCGTGCCTGGTCTTCCCCCGCCTGCTGAAGCCCTGCGACACCGTGCTGAAGGCGAAGCCCGAGGCCTTCGTGGCCATGAGTACCGGTAAACTGAATGCCCAGGAGGCCTTCATGTCCGGGCAGATCCAGATCGAGGGTGATCCCCTGCTCATGCAGAAGATCGCCAAGAGCTTCAGGCGCCCCGACGCCTGATCCCCTGCATGGTCGCTGTCTGTGCCCAGCCCCGGCGAAAGGAGACATCGCCCTCGAAGGCTCCGGCCCGGGAAACCCGGCCGGAGCCTTCGATAGCTGCGGAGCAGGCCTCTGCGGTTGGGTGCGCCAGGCCCGCCGCTCCGCGGGGTGTCCCAGGCTGCATCCACCGCTGTGGCCAATGCGAGGAACACCCCTGCCGGCTTACGGGCCAGGTCTGATCACGCCTCTTCCCATAGCTCCCGCAGGCGCTGGTAGCCCGCGCGGCTGACGGGCAGGCGGGTGCCATCCCGCAGGATGGCTTCCCGGTGTTCCTTGCCGTCCTGTTCCACCTTGGCGAGGCGGTCCAGGTTCAGGATGAAGCTGCGGTGCACCCGGATGAACCGGGCCGGATCCAACTGGGCCTCCAGGCTGGCCAGGGTCTGCTGCTTGAGGAGGTTCTTGCCTTCGGTGCGCAGCAGCACATAGTCATCCTGGGCCTGCACCCAATCCAGCCGATCGAGGGGGACCACCGTGACCTTGGGCCCGTCCTTCACCACGATCCGTTCCAGGGGACGCCCCTGGCGGTTCTCCGCCGCCAGCTGCGCGGCGGCTGGACGGCTTCCCCGCAGGGCGCGGGCTTTGGCCAGGGCTGCCTCGAAGCGCTCCTTCGAAAAGGGTTTCAGCAGGTAGTCCACGGCCTGGGCTTCGAAGGCGCGCAGGGCATGCTGGTCGTAGGCGGTGACGAAGACCACGGCGGGCCGCCGGCCATCGCTTTCCAGAAGCTCCAGCACCTCAAAGCCATCCAGTTTGGGCATCTGGATATCCAGGAACACCAGATCCGGCTGGTGCTGGGCGGCCGCTTTCACGGCCTCGAAGCCGTTGGCGCATTCCGCGATGATCTCGATGTCCGCGTGAACCGCCAGATGCTCGCGCACGATCGCACGGGCGAGATCCTCGTCATCCACGATGAGGGCTTTCATGGGGTCTCCACAGGGAAACAAAGGTCCACGCGGTACAGGCCTTCGCGGATTCCGGCCTCGACCCAGGCCAGGGTTCCGAAGCGCCCTTGCAGCCGCTGCTTCACCTGGCGAAGGCCCATGCCCAGGCCCTGGGGTTCCGGGGCGTCGGGATCCACGGGGTTCTCCACCCGGAGCTCGACGCGCCCGGCGGTCAGGGCGGCCCGCAGGCGGATGGTGCCCCCTTCGGGAAGCTGAGCGATGCCGTGCTTGATGGCGTTTTCCACGAGGGGCTGAAGCAGCAGGGCCGGCACATCCGCCCGCTCGGCCTCAGGAGAGATCTCCCAATGGACCGACAGCCGGACGCCAAAACGGATCTGCTCAATGGCGAGGTAGTTCCGGAGCAGATCCAGTTCCTCGGCCAGCCGCACCGACGTGTGCTCTCCCAGTTTCAGGCTCTTGCGGAGGAAGTCGGAGAGGAGCACGCACATCTCGCGGGCTCGCGCGGGATCCTGAGTGGTGAGGGCGCTGATGGAATTGAGGCTGTTGAAGAGGAAATGGGGGTTCAGCTGGGCCCGAAGGGCCTTCAGTTCCGCATCTCGCGCCAGGACGCGGAGTTCCTGCTCCACCCGCTCCGCCTCGCGGGAACGCTCCATGGCCGCCAGCAGGTAGTGCAGGGTGAGCACCGCCAGGTAGAGCAGGATGCCCAGTCCAGCCAGAACCGGCATGGCCGGTGTGATCCGGACGGGGAGCTGGTGGAGCCCCGGCAGGCCCTGGAGTGTCCAGGCGAGGAGGCGGGCGAAGCCCGTCCAGAGGCCGCCCATGAGCACGGCCGCGATGATCCAGGCCGGGGCGTGGGCGCCCACGCCCCGCGAGGGATCCAGGGGCAGGGCGCGGCACAGGTACCAGGCCGTGGGAAACAGGAAGGCTCCGAACAGTCCCAGCCCCAGGGCCAACACCAGGGCTTCCGGCCAGGTCCAGCCCTGAAGGGTTCCCAGTGCCGCCAGCAACCCCACGATCGGAGCCCACCCCAGCAGGTAGGCCCCCAGGCGGGCGCGGCTGGCGAAAAGGGGATGCATCAGGATTTGACCTCGACGCCACCGAAGAGGGTAAGGCCGGTGAGAACCAGGCGTGGACGGTCATTCTGGACAGCACCTCCGTGGTAGGTGCTGTCCCCCACGCCGCCCATGATGGAGGTCGCCCGATTGGCGATTTCCCACCCTTCGGGGACACGGATCTCGCCCCCTCCGAACAGCACGAAGACATCCACCCGGGCTTGGGGCTCGGCGAGAGCGGCATGACGGAGATCCACCTCGAATCCTCCGAAGATGGCCGTGAGTTCGCCGCCCCGGAGGGCCTGGGTGAGTACCCGGCGCTTGAAACTGCCGAAGATGGCCGTGCCCTGAAGAAAATCATCGGACTTTTCCAGTTCGGGCGGCACGCCCCGCGACTGTTTCAGGGCCTTCACCACCAACAGGATGCCAAGGGCCACGATAAGCAGGGGCCCCACGGCATCGGTCAAATGGAGGTGGCTGAAGTTGGCCAGGAGGATGAAGGCGCCCACGAAGATGAGCACCCAGGCCCCGGTTCCGTCGGAAGCTTCCTGCCGGAGTTTGGCTACGCCCAGGGCGACCAGGATCAGGGGCCAGAGGCGGAAGATGACGTGGGCTTCCACCAAACCCAGGTTGTCCAGGGTCAGCACCAGGCCCATCACGATGATGCCGACACCCAGGACCAGCTTGGGGCTGAAGGGACTGGGAGGTTTGGGATCAGGGTAGGGGGTCATGGCGATCTCGCGGCAGAGCGTTTCCAGGATCACAGGAATCAGGCGTGTTGATCGAACTTGGCCTGATCACCCCATGGGAATCCTGAGGGGGAGGCAGAACGGCCTGAAGGTGCGGGCTGTCCCCATCGTTCGAGTCAAAGGGTTCCGGGGGAGCCGAGGAGACGGACCGCAAGGCGATGACGAGGCCGCACCAGACCAGGAACAGCGGCCACCAGCGGTCAAGCAGGTCCTCCCGGCCCAGTTGGGCGAGGGCGCCTGCGAGGGCCACACCCAGCCAGATGTGTCCCCCAAGGTGGGCCCAGCCGCGCTGGCGGAGTCGGGCCAAGCCGAAGGCGGCAGGGACCAGGGGCCAGAAGGAAAGCGCGCGCCAGGCGCCGGGCCAGCCCAACTGGTCCAGGGTGAGGAGGAGGCCCAGGCCGATGAGGGCCAGTCCGAGGACGAGCTTCGGCGTGAATCGGGGATCGCGCGGCTCTGCAATCATGACTTGCCCTCCTTGGGACGGCCCCCCAGGGGGAGCATGAGTCCGAGGAAGGGAAACCCCAGCGCCACCCACAACCAGGGGTTTTCGAAGATCCAAGCTGCGCTTCCCATGGCCTCCTCCCGTCTGCACCAAGCTACGGGTGCAGTGGTGCGCGGGCGAGTGGGGATCGGCGAACGGCGGTGGCGGATCGGTGAGTGGACTTCAGGCTTCGGGTTCCCAGGCGATCCTGCCGCCCCGGCTGCGGTCCCGCCAGGCGGCATCCAAGGCCGGAACCAGGTCCGGAGGGCATTCGAACCGCAGGCTGGCCTCGCGCGCTTCGAACACCTGCTCCAGGATTCGGACCCCAGGGAAGGCGCCCAGGAGGGCAAACGGGAGGTGGGCCAGGGCCAGATCCACCCGGATGGTACCGAGGCGGACGATGCGGACCTCCTCCCATAGCCCCTGAGCCTGCGCGTCGGCAAGGGCTCCCTGGACGCCCTCGGTGTAGGCCCGCACCAAGCCGCCGGTGCCCAGTTTCGTGCCGCCGTACCAGCGGATGCAGACGGCCATGAGATCGGTGACTTCCGCGCCCTCCAGCACCGCGAGCATGGGGCGCCCCGCCGTCCCCGAAGGTTCGCCGTCATCATCGGATCCCGCCGAGGCCGCCGGAGCGCCCTCGCGCCAAGCGCTGCAGTGATGGGTGGCGTCGAACTCCCGCTTGCGCAGCGCCGACAACAGGGCAGCCCGGGCCTCCGCATCCGCAGCGGGATGCAGTTCCGTGAGGAAGACCGAAGCCTTCTCGCGGAACCGGTGGGTCGCGATGCCCGTCAAACGCCTCATGGACCCAGCATGCAGGTCGGAGGGATTTCGAGCAATCATCCGAGCACCCGGGCACACACCCAACCTGAACCGGGTAACCTGATGGAATGGATCAAGGCGTTTTCACTCAGACCCGGGCCATGCGCAGGAACCTCCGGGTTCTGGCCCACGGCCGCCGCATCATCTTCCTTATGCTGCCGCTGGGCGCTTTCACGGGCTGGATGATGGGGTTGGCGGTCGCGGCGTACATCGCCCTCTTCGCTCGCTTCCAGGAGCACCTCACCTCCAACCATCTAATCGTGTTCCTGCCGCTGATTGGACTCCCCCTCGCCACCTCGATCCTCACCCTGGGGGGCGTCGGCGAAGTCTCCCTGGGGGAGGACATCGAGCTATCCCACAAGGATCCCTACAAAGCCTTCCCGTTTCTGAAATCCTGCGTCAAGGTGCTGGCCTGCTTTGCGACCATCTTCCTCGGCGGCAGCGCGGGGCTGGAGGGCCCGGGAAAATGGTTCGGGGCTGCGGTGGGCCTCCAGTGCCACCGCCTGGTACGGTATCTCTCCCACCGCCTGAAGTTCTTCCGGCGCCTCTTGATGGATGCCCACACCATGGTGGCCTGTGGCGCAGCCGGAGCCCTGGCTTCCGTCTTCCGGGCCCCCCTCAGCGCGGCCCTCTTCGCGGCGGAACACGATGGCACACTGCGGACGCCCAACTTGATTCCGACCCTCGTGGCCTCCGCCTCCGGCTACCTGGTGTTCGCCGCCATGATGGGGCATGCGCCCCTGCTGGCCTTGACGCATCCCTACACCCTCAACTGGCACGAAATCTGGATGGCCTTGCCCCTGGGCCTGGCCTGTGGATTGGCTTCCAGTTTCTTCAGCGCCACCCAGGCCACCTTCCGCCGGCGCCTCGCACCGCTACCTTTGCCCCTCCGGGGGTTCGTCGGAGGCGCTGGGCTGGTGCTCCTCATGATCCCTGGCCACCTCCTGCTGCCGGAGGTGCCGGTGCTGCGGGGCGGGGGCGTGGAACTGGTGAACCACCTCCTGGCCGTGCCGCCCAGCCTCCGCATCGCCCTGATCTTCCTCGGTGTGAAGCTCATCGCCACTGCCCTGACGCTGGGATCAGGCGGCATCGGCGGCACCTGGCTGCCTGCGGTGGCCATGGGCGCGTGTCTCGGATCGGCCTTCGACGCCTATTTCCTGCCCAGCTATCCGGGCCTGCTCACCATGCTGGGCGCCACGGCTTTTGCGGGCGCCTTCAACGAAACCATGCTTGTCCCGGTGGTCTTCCTGGCGGAAACCACCGCCCAGGCAGCGCTGGTGGTCCCGGCGCTGGTGGCTACGACCGTGGCCTACCTGGTGGCGCGGGAATGGGATTGAAGTTGGGTGGGGCTTCCGGGAACCTTTCCTTCCCGGGCGAGATCAATCATGTGTGAAACGGGTTCTGTGATGACCATTGGCCGCTCCTTTCGGCGCGGGGTTCTCCGGGCGGCATGCCTGTGCCTTCTGGCTGGTGCCCCCCTTCTCTACGCCGATGACACCACCCCGCCACCCGCCAAGAAAGTGAACCTCGGAGATGCCTTCCAGAAGGGCCCCATCGGCCTGCATGCCGAGGTCATCCGTTTCGGCCCGAATCACAAACCAGAGCACCTGCCCCTCTTCCAGGTGCCCGTGCTCCGGTACGAGGATCAGCTCCAGATCAGCCTGTCCGGCGAGGCCTTCGATCCACGGGTGACCCAGGCGGACTGGACCCTGGTGGTGGTCTTCCTCCCCAGGACCGTGGCCCCGACGGAGCGCGGTGTGGTGGAACTCCGCCTCAAGCGGAAGGGAGACGCCATGGTGGCGGCGCCCTTCAAGGCTCCCTATGACGCCATCCCCATGTTCTTCCTGGTGCCGGACACCGGGGGGCGGCGCAAGATCCTTACGGACCTCTCGGCCCATCTGGATGCCTTCCGATCCATCTGCCTCAAGCTCTCCGACCTCACCGAGCAGCGGGCCCACGCGGACCAGTTCCTCGCCGGGCTCAACACCATCCAGCAGAACCAATCCCCAGCCACCTACGATTCAACCGTCTTCAATTTCCTCAAGGCCTATGGCGCACCGGTTTCCCAGGATTTCCAGGTGTTCCTGGCCCGCAATGACACCTCCAACCTGGCGAAATTCCAGTTCCTGACCCAGGAGTTCACCCGGACTAACCTCCTGTCCCCGGGGTCCGACAGCGGGGGGGATGGCAGCGTCAGCCTCCAGGACCAGTCCGTCTCCGGCCCCATGCGGCCTGCCTCGGCCTACGTCGCCATCGCTTTTGATCTGGTGCAGATCTTCCAGAACCTGTGGCCGGGCCACCAGTTCCAGTACGTTCCGGCCCTGGCCCGGGATTTCAAGGGCAGCCATGCGGAACTCTGGTACGGGGACTGGATCCACACCACCGGGGCCGTGCGCGGCGCCCTGGTCTTCAGCCCCTGCCGCTGGAAAGATGCCAAGCTTCCAGCCTTTACTTTCGACCTCCCCACCGATGGCAACCTGCTGCAGCCGTTCGGGAGGCTCCAGATCCACCCGAAGGCCAAGAGCAATCAGCCCTTCGCCCTCTATGGTCACGACTGGCGCCTGGTCCTCCAGGGGCCGAAGGGAGCGGCTGCTCTCGCCCCTCTGCCCCTAGCCCCTAGCCCCGATCGCCAATCCTTCATGATCCTGCCCGGTCCCGCCCAGGATGCCCTCCGGAAGGCGAACCTGCTCCAGGTACAGACCCACATCGAAGGCTCCTGGGGCTTCGAACCGGTCGCCTCGCCCGAGGTGACCCTCCCCGCTGGACTCGATCCCTCCTGGCGCCCCACGGGCGATGAGAAGGATCACTTCATGGAGGGCCAGACCTGCCATTTCCGGCTGCCGGGGCCCTGGGCCGCCTGTGTGGGGCGGGTCATCTTCCGCCCCGCACAGGGCGGTTCCTCCCTGGAAGCCAAGCTGGTGGCGCAGCCGGATGGTTCGCGCCTGGCGGCCTTCGCCACCCTGGCTGGACCTGCGGGGCCCGGCAAGCTGGAACTCCGCCTCAGCGGTTCGGACCAGCCCAGCCTGTCGGTGCCGTTGCGCCTTCTCCCCCCCCTTCCGGTGGTGGACCAGGTGGAGGCCCACCAGGGTGAGAACAGCGTGCGGGTGGTCGGCAGCCACTTGAGCCAGGCCACCGCCTGCCGGTTCGGTGATTTCGTGCTGTTGCCGGGCCTGAAGACCCATGGGGGCTGGACCTTCATGGCCGCCAAAGGAACCTTGCCCGGGGAGGCCGGCAGTCTGCTCCAGGGGACACTGCACCTCGGGGATGGGCGGGTGCTTCCCCTGAAGGATGTGCTGCTGCTGCCACCCCGTCCGCAGCTCGGGGTGATTCAGGTGATTCCCGAGCGGGCGCCTAAAGGGCTTCCGCTGACCGCAGACCACCCGCTGATCCCGCCGGATGAACCCGTGCTGATTTCCATTCTGTCCGGGCGCAAGGGCGCCTATCCCTTCGGCCACAAACCCCAGCTCCGGTTCCGCGCCACGGATGATCTGGAGACGATCCATCCACTTCCCCCGAAGCACCTCCGGATGGTGGGGCGCGGGGAGCGCCTGTTGGCCAGCCTCCGCATGTCGGACCTCATTGGCTCCTCCGGGGCCGGGCACCTGGAGGTGCAAGTGGCCGATGCCAAAGCCGGGGCCAGCGCATGGGTTCCCCTCCAGCCGCTGTTTCTGGAACTGCCGGTGGTGAAGTCTGTCCGGTTGGAGGGGACCGCCAGCCGTTTGACGGGCCCGTCGCTCGAGACGATCGAAGCGGTGGCCCCGGCGCCCACGGGGCCCTGGACGCCCTTCAGCTTCAGTTTCCAGGAGGCTGGCGAGGAGTCGGGCTCCGCACCCGCCGTGGCCCCCGATGGCAGTCTTTTCCTGAAACTTTATGGGTGGCCGAATCTGGCGGTGCGTCTCCAGGGGCCGGTACCTCCGAAGCCAGCCCCGGCGCCCGCTCCGGCGATTCCCGCGCCTTCGGTCCCTGCGCCGATCGCTCCGCTTCCACCCAAGCCGCCCGTGGTGACACCCCCTCAGGTGCCAGAGCCTCCCGCAGCAGGGAAGGGCGCCCGAGCCTGACCCCCGTACGCACCGAGGGCCGGAAGGGAAATGCCCTTCCGGCCCTCGGTGATGTCGGGTGCTACATCGCGTTGATGATGGCGTTCAGGGCGGGGCTGGGCCGCATCGCAGCACGGGTCTTCGCGTGGTCGGGGTGATAGTAGCCGCCCATATCCACAGGCTTGCCCTGGGCCGCGATGAGTTCGCCGGTGATCGTCGCTTCGCTGCCTTCAAGCTGCTTCGCCACGGGGGCGAAACGGGCCTTCAAGTCCGCGTCCTTCGACTGGGCGGCCAGGGCCTGGGCCCAATAGAGCGCCAGATAGAAATGGCTGCCACGGTTGTCAATCTGGCCGACTTTGCGGGCCGGGGATTTGTCATTGTCCAGGAACTGGGCGATGGCCTGATCCAGGGTTTCGGCCAGCACGCCCGCCTTGGCGTTCTTGAAGGTGTTGGCCACATGTTCGAGGGAGGCCTGGAAGGCGCAGAACTCGCCCAGGGAATCCCAGCGGAGGTAGCCCTCCTTCTGGAACTGCTGGACGTGCTTGGGGGCCGAGCCGCCCGCACCCGTCTCGAAGAGGCCGCCGCCGCCCAGCAGAGGCACGATGGAGAGCATCTTGGCGCTGGTGCCCAGCTCGATGATGGGGAAGAGGTCCGTGAGGTAATCGCGCAGGACGTTGCCGGTGACGGAGATGGTGTCGAGGCCCTTGCGGATGCGCTCACAGGAGACCTTCATGGCCTCCACGGGGGGCAGGATGCGGATGTCCAGCCCAGTGGTGTCGTGGTCTTTGAGATACGTTTCGACCTTGGCGATGATCTGCGCGTCGTGGGCCCGGGCCTTGTCCAGCCAGAAGATGGCCGGCGCGCCCGTGAGCCGGGCGCGGGTGACAGCCAGCTTCACCCAATCCTGGATGGGGGCGTCCTTGGCCTGGCAGCCGCGGAAGATGTCACCCTCCTCCACCTTCTGGGAGAGCAGCGTCGCCCCCGTCTCATCCACAATGCGGATGGTGCCGGCCGCGGGCGCGAAGAAGGTCTTGTCGTGGGAGCCGTACTCTTCAGCCTTCTGGGCCATCAGGCCGACATTCGGGACACTGCCGATGGTGGCGGGGTTGAAGGCGCCGTGCTGCTGGCAGTCCTCGATGACCGCCTTGTACATCGTGGCGTAGCAGCGGTCGGGAATCATGGCCAGGGTGTCGTGGAGCTTGCCATCGGCCCCCCACATCTTGCCGGCCTCGCGGACCACCACGGGCATGGAGGCGTCCACGATGATGTCGTTGGGCACATGCAGGTTCGTGATGCCCTTGTCGGAGTCCACCATGGCCAGCGCCGGACGCTGACCATAAACCGCCTGGATGTCAGCCTCGATCTCGGCGCGCTTGGCCTCAGGCAGGGCCTGGATCTTGGCGTAGAGATCCCCCAGGCCGTTGGCGGTATTGACGCCCAGTTCCTTGATGGTGGCGGCGTGCTTGTCGAACACATCCTTGTAGAACACGGACACGGCATGGCCGAACATGACGGGATCGGAGATCTTCATCATGGTGGCCTTCAGATGCAGGGAGAGCAGCAGGCCTTCCTGCTTCGCGGCCTCGATCTGCTCGGCGTAGAAAGCGCGCAGGGCCTTGATGCTCATCACCGAGCTGTCGAGGATCTCACCGGCGAGGAGGGGCAGCTTGTCCTTCAGCACCTTCACGCCACCGTCCTTGGCCACGAACTCGATGCGGGCCATGGTGGCCTTCGGGAGGGTGGTGGAAGTCTCGCTGCCGTAGAAGTCGCCGGCATTCATGTGGGCCACGCGGGCCTTGGAATCGGCGGCCCAGGCGGCCATCTTGTGCGGGTGCTTCTTGGCGAAGTTCTTGACGGAAAGGGCCGCGCGGCGATCCGAGTTGCCCTCGCGGAGCACGGGGTTCACGGCGCTGCCGAGCACCTTGGCATAGCGGCTCTGGATGGCCTTCTCAGCCTCGTCCTTCGGCTGCTCGGGATAGTCAGGCACGCGGTATCCCTGGCTCTGGAGTTCCGCGATGGCGGCCTTCAGCTGGGGGATGGAAGCGCTGATGTTCGGCAGCTTGATGATGTTGGCTTCGGGCTTCTGGGTGAGTTCGCCGAGCCGGGCGAGGTTATCCGGCACGCGCTGGTTCTCGGCCAGATTCTCGGGAAAGGTGCACAGAATGCGTCCCGCCAGGGAGATGTCGGAAGTCTCGACGGTGATGCCCGTGCCCTTCGTGAAGGCCTGGATGATGGGCAGGAGCGAATAGGTCGCCAGGGCCGGCGCCTCGTCAATATCGGTCCAGATGATCTTCTGCGTGGTCATGTCTCTCTCCGCAAAGGCAGGCATAGCAGACTCCCACGCGAGAAGCCTCGCATCAAGCAGCTTTCTTGGCTGTCTGGGCAGGTTGGGACTTCGGTCACGCCGCCGTTTCAGCTCTCCACCGGGATGGAAGTCCCGCCCGAGGCGCGGACCCCCCCGTGGGTCACGGCAAAGTCCATGCGGCCGAGGTTCACGCCTCCAAAGCCCACCTGAAAGATGATGGTTTCACCCAACGCCTGGGGAACGCGGACCGGCACATCCATGAAGGTGTGGGTGTGCCCGCCAATAATGGCATCCACGCCGGAAACGTGGGCGGGCAGGCGCAGGTCATCGTAGGCGCCATCCATCTGGTAGCCCAGGTGGGACAGCAGCACCACCAGATCCACCTTTTCGGTCTCCCGCAGATGCTTCACCACGGGTTTGAGGCTCTCGTAGGGATCGCGCCAGGTCACGCCCACGTGGTTCTGCGGGGAAACCAGTCCCGCGAAGGCCACGCCAACCCCCGTGATGCCGACTTTCACGCCCGGGAATTCGCGAACCATGTACGGCCGCATCCGTTTCTCGAGATGGGGCGCGCCCTTGAAATCGAAATTGCAATTGATGAACGCGAAGGGTGCGTTCGGGTGGTTCATGGCTTCCATGGACTCCATGGCCGCCACCAGCATGTCCACGCCGTTGTCGAAGTCGTGGTTGCCCAGGGTGGTGGCGTGGTAGCCCATCATGCGCATCAGGCGGTAGTCGAGGCGCCCCTTGTAGAGGTTGAAATAAGGCGTGCCCTGGAACGTGTCCCCGGCATCCAGCAGCAGCGAGGTGCCCACCGCGGCGCGAAGCTGCTTGATCAGCGTGGCGCGCCGCGCCACGCCGCCGCGGCCGGTCAAGGCGCCATTCCCAGGGCCGAAGGGCTCGATGTGCGAGTGGGTGTCGTTGGTATGCAGCAGGGTGATGCGCCCGGATTCAGGAGAGGCCGCAGCTGCGCGGAGAGGCACAGCCGAGGCCGCAGCCGCAGCCCCGAGGGTGGCGATGAAGTCACGTCGTTCCATGCTCGGCTCCCTAGAGGCGCACTTTCTTCTCTCGAATGGCTTCCCGGATCTCCGGCGGCACCAGGTAGCGCCCAGGGGCGGGGGGCAGCAGTTCTTTGCCCGCTTTGGCCAGGGCCGCGCAGCGGTCGAGCAGGACTTGGCGCAGGGTCAGTCCGGTGCGGACGAGGTTCCGGCCCTTCTTCAGGGTCGGGATGGAATCCCCGCCGGTATAGAGGTAATCGGTGGTGGCCACGCGCACCGTCGCCGCCGGATCAATGGGCTTCCCATCGGCCCAGGTGACGGTGAGGAGGGGCTTCTCCGCGGTGCCGGCAACCTTCACGAGGACGCCCGAGCAAGGCTCGCCGCCGCGATGGAGCAGGCCTTCCCGGATCACCTGGATGACTTCCGCGCCGGTGAGTTCGAGGATCACGACTTCGTTCTCGAAGGGCATCACCTCGTAGATGTCCTCCACCTTCAACTGGCCCCGGCGAAGGTTGGCTCGCAGGCCGCCGGAGTTGGTGAAGGCAAAGGCCACGGGCATCCCGATGGATTTCGCCGCTGCCGCGCGCATGGTGTCCGCCACCCAGTAGCCCAGCAGGTTCTCTTCTCCGGGGCGCCCCCGGAAGAGTCCCAGGGGCGCCTTGACCAGGGGCTGTCCGAAACTGGCCTTGATCTTCGCCGCGTAAGGCGCGAGGTAGGTGGCCATCGCTGGATCATCGGGGATGCTCCCGTTGACCGGGATGCTCTGGACCAGGCCCGCTTTCACCTTGGGCGGAGCCTGGGCCGCCAGCAACGTGGCGAGCAGAGGGACGATGAAAAGGCTACGCATCCAAGGTCTTGGCCGCACGGCTGGACTCCAGGAAATCGGCGCGGGCTTGCCGCACCTTGAGGTCATGCTGCCAGAAAAGGGCCGTGGTGCGCAGGAACCAGCCCAGCAGCCATGCGTTGAGCGCGGCTGCGCCCAGTTGGAGCAGGAAAAAGCCCCAGACGCGTCCGGAGGTGGCCCCTCCCAGACGCCACGCCAAAAACAGGATCAGAAACGACAGGAGGCCCCTCGCGGCGGTTCCGCCCACCACCAGCAGGGGCCATTGCACGGGGTGGTCCCAAAGCATCCGGGCATGCCAGCCCAGGTGGCGGCTGTAGGTCCCGTGCCGCGTGGCGCGTCCCATCCGGAGCAGCCACCATTGGAGGTTGAGGGCAGACACGGCGGCCATGACCACCAAGGGGTGGCCCACGAACGACACCCAGCCGAGGGCCTGTAGGCCTGAATGACCAATCCATCCGAGGAACGAGGACAGACACCAGGCCACAGCCAGGAGGGGGAGGAGCCCCACCAGCAGGGTATCCAGGGCGCCGAGCAGCCAGGGGCCCAGCTTGGCAGGCAGGGATGCCGTTTCCGCCTGCATGCGCCAGCCGCACCAGAGTACGATGACCAGGCCCAGGCCAAGGGTATGCACCGTGGGCGAGTTCAGCGGGTGGTGCCGAAGGCCGCCATTCACCCAGAGTTCCCAGATATCCCGGGCGGTGATGCCCTCACCCCAGTGGCTAGGCAGGGCGCTCCAGCCCGCTGTCTTTTGGAGGAGCAGACTCCAGCTGAAGGCCGGCCCGGCCATGGCCAGGACCCAGCCGCCCAGCAGACCCCAACCCCAGGGTGTGAAGCCTCCAGGCAGGGCAGGGCGCAGGAATGTCCATGGCCCCCGGGGGGTCAGATCACTGGAAAGTTGGATGGTGGCAGGCGGGGCTTCAGGGTCCATGGGCATCCGTTTGAGCACTCCATGAAACCACATCCCGCTCCTTCTGGCGCGACAGGCGGGTTGACAGAATGGGGTCCCCGCGGTTTCATTCTGCCCATGTCGCTGTCCTTCCCGCTCCCCCTCCGGGGCTTCCATTGCGAGGCCTGGTGGTGGTGTGGCGGCTCGGACGGCTCCCCTGGCGAGGCCTGACGGCCCGCCCTTCCCGGACCCTCCGAGCCCGACCCCGTGGTCGGGCTTTTTCGTATATGGACAAACACCATGTTCCTGCTTCGCCACCCCCTTGCGGCTGATCTCATCACGCCTTTGGCGGCCTATCTGGCCCTGCGGCCCCAGGGCGCAAGCCTCCTGCTGGAATCCAGCGACCAGGGCGAGCGGGTGGGACGCTACAGCTTCGTTCTGCTGGAGGAGGGCGAGGCCTTGACCCTGCCGCCCCCGGCGCAGGGCTGGGTCGAGGCCCTCCGCCGGTTCGCGGGCCCGGCTGCGGAGACCACCGCCTTCGATCCCGACGCCGAACTGGAGCCCATCCGAGAGCCGTTGCCCCTCGGGGTAGGCTGCGCGGGCTACCTCGGCTTCGAAGCCCTGGGCGCCCAGGAGCCCTCCCTGCCGCAGCCCGCTGGGGACCGCCTCGGCCTTCCGGGCCTGTGGGTGCGCCGCTTTGATACGGCGCTCGTGTTCGACCACCTGCACCAGGTGGCGGAGCTTCAGACCCGGGATTTGGATCTGGAAGCCGGCTTCCAACGGCTTAGGGGCTTGCGAGAGTCCCTCCGCGCGGGCGTCCCTGCTCCCGAGACGGAGCGGGCCATCCCCTCCATCCGCCCGCTGATTACCCGCGAAGCCTACGAAGGGATGGTCACCCAGGCGCAGGCGCGGATTCTCGATGGCGATGTCTACCAGCTGGTACCCAGCCAGCGCTTCGAAGTGACGGATCCGCCGCCGCCCCTGGCCGCCTACCGCCGCCTGCGCCGCCTGAACCCGAGCCCCTACGCCTTCCTCCTGGAATGGGGCGGGTTCGCCCTGGTGGGCGCTTCGCCGGAGATGCTGGTGCGGGTGCAGAAGGGCGAGGCGGAAACCCTTCCCATCGCCGGGACCGTGCCCCGCGGGGCCACCGCCGAGGAGGACGCGGCGCGCTTCGAGGCGCTCAGGCGCAACCCCAAGGAGCTGGCGGAGCACCAGATGCTGGTGGATCTCGCCCGGAACGACCTGGGGCGGGTGGCCGTGCCCGGTGGCGTGCGGGTGGAGCGGCCCCTGTCCCTCCAGCGCACGAGCCACGTGCTGCACCTCACCACCACGGTGAAGGCGACGCTGAAACCCGGTGTGGATGCCCTGGATGTGCTGGCCGCAGCCTTCCCCGCGGGCACGGTGAGCGGGGCGCCCAAACTGAGGGCCTGCCAGCGCATCGCGGAGATGGAGGGTGAGATCCGCGGGCCGTACGGCGGCGTATTGCTGCGCCTGGGGGATGACGGCGCCCTGGATACCGCCCTGATCCTGCGCACCGCAGTGTATGCGAAGGGGAAGGCCTACCTCCAGGCCGGCGCGGGCGTGGTGCGGGCCTCGGATCCCGCTTCCGAGTACTTTGAAACCCTGCACAAACTCGGCGCCGTGGCCCAGGCCCTGGGTGTCCGGATCGAGGGGGGTGCCCAGTGATCCTGCTCGTGGACGCCCTGGATTCCTTCACCTACAACCTGGTCCAGGCTTTCGAGACCCTGGGCGCCGAAGTCCGCGTTGTCCGCCATGACGCCCTCACCCTGGCTGCTGCCGAGGCCCTGCGGCCCAAGGCAGTGGTCCTCTCGCCGGGCCCGGGTCACCCCACGGAAAGCCCCGCCCACATGGCCCTCGCCGCCTCCAACTGGGCTGTGCCGATGCTGGGCGTCTGCCTCGGCCACCAGGCCCTCGCGGCGGCCAGCGGCGGCCGGGTGGTGCGGGCGCGGGAACCCCTGCATGGAGAGGCCACCCCGCTGGCGCACGATGGCACGGGGCTTTTCCTGGGGCTTCCCGAGGGCCTGCCCGTGGGCCGCTATCACAGCCTCATTGCCGATCCAGAAACCCTCCCCGTCTGCTGGCGGGTGACGGGCCGCAGCCCCGGCGGCGAAATCATGGCCATGGCCCATCGGACGCTGCCCCGCTGGGGCGTGCAGTTCCATCCCGAAAGCATCCTCACGCCGGATGGCCCGGCCATGCTCGCCAACTTTCTGGAACTCGCGAAGGAATCCTCCCGATGACGCTTCTGACGACCCACAACCCCATCCGCCCGCTGCCCGAAACCACTGCGGCCGAACTCATGCGCACCTTCATCAACCAGGACACGGATGCCCTGCTGGTGGGCGCCTGCCTGGCCCTGCTGGCCCAGCGGGTGCCCGAGGCCCACGAACTGGCGGCCTTCGCCGCAGCCCTGGGCGAGGTGGCCGTGCCCTTTCCCGAGGTGCCCGAGGGGGCCATAGATGTGGTGGGCACGGGTGGCGATGGCGCCTCCACCGCCAACCTCAGCACCCTGACGGCCCTGCTGCTGCCCACCTTCGGCGTGCCCGTCGTGAAACACGGGAACCGGGCCGCCACAGGCGTCTGCGGCAGTGCGGACCTCCTGGAAGCCCTGGGCTACGATCTGGCCCGGGGCAGCGCCGAGCTGGCCGAAGATCTTCAGCGCCACCGCTTTGCCTTCCTCTTCGCGCCGGCCTACCATCCGCTCCTGGGCCGGCTGCGGGAAATTCGCCGGCGGCTGGGCATCCCCACCATCTTCAACCTGCTGGGCCCCCTCCTGAACCCGGCGACACCGTCCTTCCAGATTCTGGGCGTGGCGCGGGAAGAGCTGGCCGCGCCCATGGCAGGGGCTCTGGCGCAGCGCGGATCCATGCACCGCGCCTTCGTGGTCCATGGCAAGGACGCAGAAGGGAAGGGATTGGACGAACCGTCCATCGAAGGGCCCACCACGGTGCTGGAAATGCTGGACGGGCGCGTGTCCGCGCCGGCCGTGCTGGTGCCGCGGGATCTGGGCCTGCCCCAGCCGCCCCGCCATGCCCTGCGCATCAAGGATCGCGCCGAGGCTCTTACGGTGGCCCGGGGGCTCCACGGGGGCGCAGGCCATCCGGACTTCCGCCCGCCCGTGGCCGACGCGGTCGCCCTCCAGACGGGCCTCGGGCTCCTGCTGCACCGGCAGCAGGGACTGGCGGATCTGCCTGGTGCCTTCCGGGAGGCCCGTCGGGCTTTGGATTCCGGGTTCACCCTGCCGTTCCCTGCACCTGGGGAGGTGCGCCCATGACCCGCCTCCCGGATCCCGCCACCCTCGTCAAAGGCACCGGCCTGCCGTCCAGTGCGCCGCTACAGCGGGTGCTGGTGTCTGAACTAGAACGGATTCAGCAGCTCTGCGTAAATTCTCAAACGCCTGTCGTCACCACTGGAACGTTCGAAGCGGCGCTCCGTGAGTCGGTCCGGATCCGGGGCGGTGCGGTCATCGCCGAGTACAAACAGGCCTCGCCCACCCTCGGGCCCTTCGCCGCCGGGACGCCGCTGCTGCCTCAGCTCCAGGCCTACCGGGAGGGCGGTGCCGCGGCCTTTTCCATTCTGGCGGAACCCGCCTTCTTCTACGGCCACCCGGACCACCTGCGGCAGGCCGCAGCGTTCGGTGTGCCCCGCCTCTACAAAGGCTTCGTCCTGGCCGAGACCCAGCTGGATGAAGCCGCCGCCTGTGGGGCCCAGGCGGTGCTGCTCATCGCCCGGGTGCTGAAGGGCCACACCACCGCATTCGCAGAGGCAGCCCGAAGCCGCGGTTTGGAGCCCCTCGTGGAACTGCATGACCTCACCGAAGTCCCCTTCGCCCAGGCTGCCCAGAGTCGCCTGGTGGGCATCAACGCCCGTGACCTTTCCACCTTCACCCTCGGCGAGCCCTCCGCCGCGCCCCTGCGCCGGGCTTTCCCCGACGCCGTGCTGATCCGCGAATCGGGCCTGGCCACCCCGGGGGATGCCGTGGCCTCCCTGCAGGCGGGCTTCGACGCGGTACTCATGGGCGAAGCCCTGATGCGCAGCCCCGATCCCCGGGACTTCCTGGCCCGCGTGTTCTCCGGGCTGGCGCGGGAGGCCTCATGAAGCTCCTCGCCAAGGTCTGCGGTCTCGCCCGCGCCGAAGATGCCGCCCAGGCCAACGAGGCAGGCGCGGATCTCCTGGGCTTCGTCTGCCATCCACCCAGCCCCAGGCATTGTCCCGACCTCGGCCTGGCCGCGCCCCGCCAGGACCGCGCCGTGCTCGTGATGGTGGCCGAATCGGCCGGGGCGATCCTTGCGACAGCCCGGGCCTTCGGCTTCCGCCGTGTCCAGCCCTATCTTCCGGTTGGGAGGCGGATTCGGGGCGCGGCCCTTCTCCGGGAAGCCGGTCTCTTCGTCCTCCTGCCCTGGCCTGACGAGCCGGACCAGCCCGACGTTCCGGCCGACCTCTACCTGTGGGAGGCCAGCCCGGATGCGACCGGCGTGGCCGGAGGGTCCGGGCAGGGCCATGCGATGGCCCACCCGCCTCCGGGCCCCTTCCTGCTGGCCGGAGGGCTCGACGGGGAGAACCTCGCCGGCCGCGCCTCCCGTCTGCCTGCAGCCGTCCGTGGCAACCTTCGCGGCTTCGACGCCGCCAGCCGCCTAGAGGCCGCGCCGGGCCGAAAGGATTCCGCCAAGGTCGCCGCCTTCATCCATTCCGCCCACGCCCTGGAGCTGCCATGACCGATGCCTTCGCCCTGCCCACCCGCTTCGGCACCCAGGCCCTGGGTGGCTGCTACGCCCCGGAAACACTCATGCAGCCGCTCCTGGATCTGGAGGCCGCGTTCTGCGGGGCTCTGGCGGATCCAGCCTTCCAGACCGAGTTGAAGGCCGAGCTCCGGCATTTCGTGGGCCGGCCCACGCCACTGACACCTGCACCGCGGCTGGCTGCGAAGCTCGGGCTGAAGGCTCTGTTCCTCAAACGGGAGGATCTGGCCCACACCGGCGCCCACAAGATCAACAACGCCTTGGCCCAGGCGCTGCTCGCCCGGCGCATGGGCAAGACCGAGATCATCGCGGAGACGGGCGCTGGGCAGCACGGCGTGGCCACAGCCGCCGCCTGCGCCCGGCTCGGGCTCCGCTGCACGGTCTACATGGGCGTCACCGACATGGCCCGGCAGGCGCCGAACGTGGCGCGGATGCGGCTCTTCGGGGCCACGGTCGAGCCGGTGGCGGCGGGGCAGGGCACGCTCAAGGAGGCTGTGAATGAGGCGCTCCGAGCCTGGGCGGGCCGCTGCACCACGGCGCACTACATCCTGGGCTCGGCCCTGGGACCGCATCCGTTTCCCACCCTCGTCCGCAGTTTCCAGACGGTCATCGGTGAGGAGGCCCGGGCGCAGGTGCTGGAGCAGGGCGGGGCGCTGCCTGACGCCGTGGTGGCCTGCGCCGGGGGCGGCAGCAATGGGCTGGGGCTGCTCGTGCCCTTCCTGGGCGACCGCCTGCGGCGCATGGCGGTCGAAGCGGGCGGCCATGGCCGGGCCCTGGGCGAGCACGCCGCGCGGCTCGATGGCGGTCGGCTGGGGGTGCTGCACGGCTGCAAGACGCTGCTGCTCCAGGACGAACACGGCCACACGGCGGAAACGGCCAGTGTGAGTGCCGGCCTGGACTATCCGGCTCTGGGCCCCGAGTTGGCGGCCCTGGTCCTGGACGGGAAGGTGGATGTACGCCGGGCCTCCGATGACGAGGCCCTCGCGGCGGCCCGCCTCCTCTGCGAAACCGAAGGCATCCTGCCCGCGCTCGAGAGCAGCCACGCCCTGGCTCTGCTGCCGACTCTGGCTGCGGAGGGCGCGGCCACGGTCCTGCTGGGCCTCAGTGGCCGCGGCGACAAGGATCTCTCGACCTATCAGTCCCACCTGGAGTTCTGACATGGCTCTGAATCCGCTGCTCCCCTTCATCATGGCCGGCGATCCGTCACTGGAGGCGCTGCCGGGCTACCTCTCCGAAGCCCGCGCCCTCGGCCTGGAGGCCCTGGAATTGGGCCTTCCGCACTCGGATCCCATCGCCGATGGTCCCGTGCTCCAGGCCGCCGCGCACCGCGCCATCGCCCGTGGCGCCACACCCCGGCGTGTGCTGGAGGCGCTGTCCGGCCTCACCGACAGCCCGGACCTGATCCTGTTTACCTACCTGAACCCGCTGCTGCAGCTGGGGGTGGAGCCTCTGCTCCGCCTGCTGGAACCCACCCCCGTGAAGTCGCTGCTGGTGGTGGATCTGCCCTTCGGGGAAGAACCGGCATTCGAGGCCACTCTGCGCGGCGCGGGTTACCCCATGGTGCCGCTGCTGGCGCCCACCACCCGCCTGGAACGCGCACAGGCGCTGCTGGGCACACGGCCGGATCCCGGTCCCGAGGCGCCCTTCGCGCAGCGTTTCGCCTATGTGGTGGCCCGGCTGGGCGTCACGGGCGCCGGCCAGGGCACAGATCTGGCGCCCGTGCTGAAGCGGCTGGATGCATTGAAGGCGATCTCGGATCGCCCCTTGGCCGTGGGGTTCGGGTTGTCGGACCCCGCGAGCCTGCGGGCGGTGCGGGCCCTGGGTGCCACACCGGTCATCGGGAGCGCCTTGGTGGCGGGCCTGACCTCAGGTAGCTCAATCAGGACGGCCCTCAGCAGGTGTTTTTGTTGATGATGCTTGAATCATGAATGAATTCCGCCACCTGCCCTTTTTCAGGACGGTTGCAAGCCCCCCGCGATTTGGTATCGTGATCCATCCTTCACTTCGGAATTGGCTGGCAACAGCCCACAACCCCCGGAACACGGGACAGGAGCACTGCTCACATGACGAACCGCTCGCGCTTCACCCTCACCGCCTTGACGCTGGTGGCCGCCGGCGCCTTCGCCCCTGTGGCCCAGGCTTCCGGCTTCCAGCTGCGGGAACAGAGCCCCAGTTCGCAGGGGAATGCCTTTGCCGGGGTCACGGCTGGCGGCTTCGACATCAGCGCCCAGTTCTTCAATCCGGCTGTCCTGGCCCTCTACTCGGGCCAGCAGTTCGCATTTGGCGGCACCCTGATCGCCCCCAAGGCGGAGCTGAGCAACGCCTACGGAAGCCGGACTGCCGTGGTGGGCGCCTTCGGATATGACCCGACCATCAGCGGTCCCACCTCCCACAAGAACTCCGCGAAGAGCAAGGTGGCGCCTGAACTCTACGGAATGTGGAGTGTCACCGATGACCTGAAACTGGGCATCGGCATCAACGGCTCCTACGGCTTCGTCACGGAGTACGACAGCAACTTCGTGGGCCGGTACCACGCCCTGAAGACCGACCTGGCGGTGATGGACATCGCGCCCAGCCTGGCCTATCGGATCAACAACCAGTGGTCCGTAGGCGTCGCGTTCGTGGCCCGCTACGCCGATGCCACCCTCACCAATGCCGTGGACTTCGGCCTGGCCGGCATGACCATCGGCACGGTGCCCGGCACGCTGGATGGCACCTCCCAGCTGAAGGGGAATACCTGGGCCTACGGCTTCAAGGCTGGGCTCACCTATCAGCCCACGGAGGCCCTGCGCCTCGGTCTGGCCTATTCCGGCGCCATCAACATGAACCTGAAGGGCAA
Source organism: Acidobacteriota bacterium (assembly GCA_021794095.1). Taxonomy (GTDB): domain Bacteria; phylum Acidobacteriota; class Holophagae; order Holophagales; family Holophagaceae; genus Geothrix. The sequence goes on from JAJYRN010000005.1 coordinate 148,657, forward strand.
CGTCTCCTTCACCTATCCCTCCAACATGACCGCCAGCCAGCTGGCCTACATGCAGAACACGCTGGGCCTCCGGAATCAGCCCGGCGAAGCGGAACTGAACCTGCCTGCCAACGCCTCCTTCGGTTTCAACTACAAGGTGAGCGACATGTTCTCCTTCCAGGGAGAAGCGGCTTGGACCGGCTGGTCCAAGTTCAAGACCCTGGATGCCAAGTTCATGAGCAACGCGGCACCGCAGATCACCGACTCCCTTACCGAGGAGCATTGGCGCGATACCTGGTTCTACTCCCTCGGGGGCAACTGGAAGCTGAACGATGCCTGGTCCGTGCGGACAGGTGTGGCCCATGACCAGGGGGCCGTGACCGATCCCTACCGGACTCCCCGCATTCCTGATGCGGATCGCACTTGGGTTTCGCTGGGCGCCAGCTATGCCTTCTCCAAGTCCTTCGCTGTGGATGCTGGCTACTCCCATCTCTTCATCAAGGACTCCAGCGTGATGCTGACGACCACCACCTCCCAGTCAGATCCCAACTTCACCCGCGGGAACCTCTACGGCGATTTCAAGATGGATATCAATATCTTCGCCGTCCAGGCGCGGTTCAGCTTCTGACCGAAGCCGCTTCCGCAGAGAAGGGGGCCTTTCGGGCCCCCTTCTTCATGTACGGAACAGTCCGTTTCTATACCCGTTCCACCGCCATGGCGATGGCATTGCCGCCGCCGAGACAGAGGGCCGCCACGCCGCGCTGTTTCCCCTGGCGTTCCAGGGCGTGGATGAGTGTCGCCATCACGCGGGCGCCACTGGCCCCGATGGGATGGCCCAGCGCCACCGCGCCACCGTGGACGTTCACGCGCTCGGGTGAAAGCTTCAGCTCATGGAGCGTGGCCACGAGCTGAACGGCGAAGGCCTCGTTGATCTCCCAGAGCTCCACATCCCCGGAGGCCCACCCGACCTTGGCCAGGAGTTTCCGGATGGCTTCCACCGGCGCCATCAGCACCCACTCGGGATCCAGGCCGGCCGTGGCGGTACCGAGGATGCGGGCCTGAATCGGAAGCCCGTGGGCCCTGGCGTATTCCTCGGTGGTGACGAGGGCGGCCGCGGCGCCATCGTTCACACTCGGGGCATTGCCTGCCGTCACGGTGCCGTCCTTCTTGAAAGCAGGGCGGAGCTTGGAGAGGGATTCAAAGGTGGTGGCCGGGCGGGGGCTCTCGTCTTCAACAATCATCAGATCCCCCTTCCTGCCCGGCACGGCGATGGGCACGATCTCAGCCTGGAAGGCGCCGGAACGCATGGCCTCCAGGGCCTTCCGGTGGCTCTCCACGGCCCAGGCATCCTGCTGGTCCCGGCCCACGCCATATTTCTGGGCGACCAACTCCCCGGTGTGGCCCATGTGCTGATCGGTCATGGCGCACCAGAGGCCATCCAGGATCATGGCGTCCTTGGCTTCCGTATGCCCCATGCGGGCGCCCGCCCTCAGTTTGGGCATGAGGTAGGGCGCGTTGGACATGGATTCCATGCCCCCGGCGAGCACCACATCATGGTCTCCAAGGCGCACGGCGTTGGCAGCAAGCTGGATGGCCTTCAGGCCGCTGCCGCAGACCTTGTTGATCGTGAGTGCGGAGATGCTGGAAGGCAGACCACCGCGCAGGGCCGCCTGACGGGCCGGCGCCTGGCCCACCCCGGCGCTCACCACGTTGCCGAAGATGGCTTCCGTGGGCACGACGCCGGGGACTGCGGCCACCAAGGCTTTCACCACCTGGGCCGCCAGATCAGGAGCCGCCAGCGGAGCCAATCCACCCTGGAATTTCCCGATGGGACTGCGAAGAGACTTTAAGATGACGGCACGGGACATGGAAACTCCGGAATGGGGCTGTCAGCCTTTGCCTGGCGGCGGATTCGAGGCCGCAGGGCGATAGGGCAGGGGATCGTCGTCGAGGGTGCTGAGATCCAGGTTTTCGAGGTTCAGGGTAGGGGAGGGCGGCAGGTAGAGCTCGGGGGCTTCCTCCTGGATGTGGCGCCGGGTGCGGTCCATCAGGGCTTCGACCTCGCGCAGGAAGCGGGTGCGTTCCATTTTCAGGTTGCGGAGCTGCACTTCCAGCGCCACCACCTGCTGTTGCGCCTCGCGCACGATTTCTTCGCCACGGAACTGGGCTTCGCGCAGAAGCAGTTCTTTCTCCCGGTTGGCGCCATCCAGGACATCCTCCCGGGTGCGCTGGGCCTGGAGCAGCGTCTCGCGGAAAATGCGATCCTGCTCCTGGTACTGCCGGAGGTGCTCCCGGAGGTTGAGGACTTCCTCCTTCAGCTTCTGGTTCTCCGTGAGGAGTTCCTCCCACTCGGCGGCGATCTCATGGAGGAAGGTCCGCACCTCGGCCTCCTCTACACCACGGAAGGCCTTCTCGAACTCCCGGCGCTGGATGTCGAGGGGGGTGTACTTCATGGGAGGCCCTTTCCGGTTCGGCTAGCTGCCCAACGCGTGCGCAATGACGCCTCGAATCAGGTACAGGAGGAAGACGGCGATCATGATGTCGAAGCTGATGCCACCGATGGGGGGGATCAGCGTACGGATCGGGTGGAGGATCGGGTCTGTCACGGCATGCAGGCCCCGGACGAGCTTGTTCCGCGGGTCAATGGGGAACCAGGAGATCAGCGCCGCGGCGATGAGCAGGTAGATCAGCAGGCTCAGAAGGTAGTAGGCGAGCAGGAAGAGCAGGGACATGGGCAGGATCCGTTCGACTCGATCATGATAGCGGGGAGTGAGGTCTCTTCATGCGCATCGGCATTTCCTGCTACAGCACCTTCGGCGGTTCGGGCGTGGTGGCCACCGAAGTCGGCAAGGCCCTGGCGGCCCGGGGCCACGAGGTGCACCTCCTGAGCCCCAGCGTGCCGCCCCGGCTGGTAGGGTTCGAGGACCGGATCACCTTCCATGAAGTGCGTGCCAGCCCCTACCCGCTCTTCGAGGATTCGCCCTATTCCATCGCGCTGGGCTCCAAGATGGCCGATGTGGCCGAGCACCACGGCCTGGAGATCCTCCACGCCCATTACGCCATTCCCCACGCCATGGCCGCCCTGCTGGCCCGGATGGCGCTTGGTGGCAAGCTGAAGGTGGTCACCACCCTCCACGGCACGGATATCACCGTAGTGGGCAGCGATCCCAGCTACCTCCCCATGGTGAAGATGGCCATCCGGGAGAGCGATGCGGTCACAGCCGTCTCTGAGTTCCTGCGCCAGGAGACCTTGCGCACCTTCCAGGTGGACCGGCCCATCACGGTCATCGGGAACTTCGTGACGCCCCCGCAGAATGAACGGCCGGATTGCCGGGCCTGGTTGGCGCCGCGTTCCACCTCGGTGCTGACCCACATTTCCAACTTCCGGCCCGTGAAGCGGGTGATGGATGTGCTGAAGGTCTTCGAACGGGTCCGCACCGAAGTCCCGGCGCGTCTGGTGATGGTGGGAGATGGTCCCGACCGGTTGGAGGCCGAGGCCTATTGCCGCGATCACGGCTTTGCCCACGAAGTACGATTCACGGGCAAACAGTTGGATATCGGCACAGTGCTGGCCTGCTCGGACCTCTTCCTGCTTCCCAGCGCCACGGAAAGTTTTGGCCTGGCCGCACTGGAGGCCATGGGCCACCGGGTGCCTGTCATCGCCAGCCGGGTCGGGGGCCTGCCCGAAGTCGTACGTCATGGGCAGGATGGCTACTTGGAAACCGTGGGCGATGTGGAGGCCATGGCTGCGGATGCGCTGACCCTGCTGCGGGACGAGAACCTCCGCTTGGCCATGGGGCGTTCCGCACAGGAGCGGGCCCTGGGCACCTTCGCCGAAGGGCCCATCGTGGACCAGTACGAGGCCCTCTACCGGCAGGTGCTGGGGCACGCGTAATGCCGGGCGGGGCACCCAACCACGGCTGGACCCACCGGGAACAGATCAGTCTGGCCGACGCTGGGAGCCCCGTGCTGGCTCATCTCGCGATGCGTTACCCCCGGGCCGATGCCGCTGAATGGGGCCGGCGGATTGCAGCGGGGGAAGTCAGCCTGGACGGCCATCCTGTCGCTCCCGATACGCTCCTGGAGCCCGGCCAGTGCCTCAGCTGGGCGCGTCCCGCTTGGATCGAACCCGAAGTGCCCTTCTGTACGGCGGTGCTGTACGAGGACGAGGATCTTTTGGCCGTGGCCAAGCCAGACGGCCTGCCGACCCTACCCGGGGGTGGTGAATTCCAGGAGCACACCCTGCTGGCCCTGGTGCGGGGGCGAGCACCAGATGCGAGCCCCATGCACCGCCTGGGACGCAGCACCTCGGGACTCGTGCTCTTCGCCCGGACACCCGAGGCCAAAGGCGCGATCCAGACCGCGTTCCGAAGCCACCGGCTGCGCAAAGTGTACCGGGCGCTCTGTGCGGGGCACCCGGCTCAGGCGAGTTTCGCCATCACCGCTCCCATCGGGGTGGTTCCCCATCCCCTCTTGGGCACGATCCACGGAGCGAGCGCGGCCGGCCGCCCCTCTCTCAGCCATGTCAGGGTGCTCGAGCACCGAGAGGGGTGTGCGCTGGTCGAAGTCGAGATCGAAACGGGACGGCCGCACCAGATCCGGATCCACCTGGCTTTCGCGGGCCACCCCCTTGTGGGGGATCCTCTCTTCGGACCTGGAGGGCTGCCTGTCCCAGGATCCCAGGCTCTGCCGGGTGATCCGGGCTACCGCCTCCATGCCCAGGCGCTGGACCTGATCCACCCCCGCACGGGCCAGGCGCTTTCCCTGTACTGCGCCCCTCCGCCTGTGCTCCGGCCAGGCGCCATCAGCCAAGCCATTGATCAGAGGACTGCGTGGATCCAACCGCCTCCAAGCACCTCATCCCCGCGGTAGAAGACCACGGCCTGACCGGGCGCGAGGGCGCGTTGGGGCTCCTCGAACACGACCTTCAGATGCCCGTCATCGAGGGGGATGAGCATGGCTTCCGCTTCCGGGCTGCGGCTCCGGACCTTGGCGGCGCAGATCAGGGGGCCGTTCGGGGCAGCCCCCACCCAGTTCACATCGCGGGCCACCAGGCCCGTCCTGGAGAGATCCGCCTCCCCACCAACCCAGACGGTATTTGAAGAAGGTTCGACCCGCACGACGTAGAGGGGCTCGCGGTAGGCCACGCCCAATCCACGTCGCTGGCCGACCGTGAAGCGCCAGAATCCATCGTGGCATCCAAGCCGCTGGCCGTTGAGATGGCGGATGTCTCCAGGCTGGGCCGGGGCTCGCCCCGACGCTTCCAGGAAGGCATCGTAGCGATCCTGGGTGACGAAACAGATTTCCTGGCTTTCGGCCTTGTCCACCAGGTGAAGGCCGAGTTCCCGCCCGAGGGCCCGCACTTCGGCTTTGTGCAGGTGGGCCAGGGGAAACAGGGTGCGGGCGAGCGTGGCCTGGGTGTGATGGAAGAGAAAGTAGCTCTGATCCTTGGCCGGGTCATCGGCCTTCCGGAGATGCCATCCGGAGGCATCCTGAGTAACGGAGGCGTAATGTCCTGTGGCGACGAACTTAGCCCCAAGGCATTCGGCCCGGTCCATGAGCGCAGAGAACTTGAGATACTGATTGCAACGAATGCAAGGACTAGGTGTTTCGCCGCGCAGGTAGCCCTGAATGAAATCCTCGATGACGGTCTGCTGGAACCGATCTTCGAAGTCCATGACATAGTGCGTAAAGCCCCGATCGAAGGCTACTTTGCGCGCGTCCTGAAAGTCATCCAAAGTACAGCACTTACCATCCGATGTTCGACCCGGAGCCTTATCAAATAGCTGCATGGAAAGGCCGATGACCTCATACCCCGCACGGTCGAGCAGCGCGGCCATCACCGAGCTGTCCACCCCTCCCGACATCGCGGCCACGACCCGGTCTCCGGGGCGTAGATCCGGATGCGCGAGCAGTGGTGCGAGGGCACGCTCAAACAGCGGAGAGTTCACGGGTTAGGACCTTGCCATGAAAGTTCAGGTCTTGAGGCGCCGCAGACGGAGCAGGGCGACCCCCAGCAGAAGCAATAGGGGGGCCAGCATACCCCAAGCCGCCGGAATCTCCGAAGCCCGAGCCGCCCCGCCAAAGAGGATCTGCAAACCCAGGAATAGAAGCCCGCCCACGAACCCCGCACCCAGTGCCTGCCCGCGGCCCTGACGGGGGCCGGGGAAAGCAAAGGAAAGCATGGCCAAGACGAGGCAGGGCCCCGACAACCAGCCCAGGAGGCGACTCCAGAGCATGTAGGCTCGTTCCGAATCCGGAGCCCAGCGTTGCCATCGTGCCAGTTCGAGGGTGCTCGCCTCTTCGGCGGAGGGGGCATCCCGCAGGGAACGATCGGGGAAAAGGCGATCAGCGGCGGGCCCTTGGGTGAAATTCATGCCGCCCCAGGCCAGGGCCTTCGTGTAGGCGTCACCCAGATGCCAAGCCAGCAGGATGGGGGCTTCTCCGGGTGGTTTCAGGGGAAAGCCCCAGCGTTGGTCGCCCTTGAGGTTCCAGAGAACTCCGGTGGATCCCAGGTAGAGCCAGGGGCGACTGGTGGAAGTCTCCGGGGGGCGGTGGAGAATCCGCTGGTAATAGGCGTTGGCTTGGCCCGCAGCGGGAGGCGCAATCCAGACCTGCAAAAGCAGGGTGAGCAGGGTGACGCCTCCCCAGGCGAAGCGGCTGCTCCAGAGCCAGCGGACCAGGCTGACGCCACCAGCCCGGAGCGCAAGCCATTCCCGGGTCATGGCCGCCTCGGAGAGGGCCAGCAGGGTGCCCAGGAGGAAGGCCACCGGCAGGGCGATGGTCAGGAACGGCGGGAGATTCCATAGCCAATATTCAATGAATACATAGAAATGGACGCCATTTTTAGACATATCGCCAGCCAGACTTGCGTAGTTGACCAAAAAGTCGAGAAGCAGCAACGTGCCGAGGGTTGCCATCCATTGCCGCCACCAGGCGAGGGTGGACCAGTGGCGCAGGATGCCATGCCGGGTGCCCTTGCCATGAATCCAGCGCATCAGGCGCGACCTTGCCGCTTCAAGTCGGTGCCACAAAGGGGCGAGGTGGCCTTGGAACGGTGAGAACAAAGGAGCCATTCGGCGCCCCATCTGGCTGGGATGATGAGGGCGAAGCCTGGATCGCAGGAGGAACCATCCCCACAGCAAGAAGGGGATAGGTACGAGGAGGAGTGGAACAGGCGATTTAAGTTTTTCGCTTATCCACATGTTTTCAAAGTACTTCATAATCACATAATAAAGAATGATGACCCCCATGCTGCGAAGCATGGCGCCACCTTTATAGAAGCGCGGGTGGCCAAAGCCCAGGGCAATCCCGAGCAGCAGCAGGGCGGCCGAGGCGATGGGCAGGGTGAACCGCCTGCAGAGTTCCAGGGTGGATTGGTTTCGGACCGTCTTCCATTCCGAAGGCTTCAGGCCCGATAACTCGGGGTGCTTCATCAAACGCCAGAGGCGCGGCGTGGTTTCCTGTCGCAGTGGGGTTGGGGCCAGAAGACGGGCGGCAGAAGGTAGATCAAAGCGGAGCATCTGCTGCTCCTGATGAAGATGGATGACACTTCCAGGATTGCCCGGCTGGTAGAGCACGCCGTTCAGACCCCGCAGCCGAAGCTGGATCTCCGTGGCGCCATCGGCCTTGGTCACCAGGGTGTAACCCATGGACGCCGCAACCAGGTGCTGAATGCCTTGGGGGGTGGATTCAAGCATATGGATCTGCCCCTCATGGGAGATCCAGAACGCAGAATCGGGGGAACCCGGGGGATACCAGGGGGGGCCTCCGGGGTGCAGGAACCGTGCGCGCGCCTCTTCCGCCATGCGAACGCGGAAGCTTTGTTGGATGCGGCTGACCTCGGGCACCAGGAGATGGGCGTTCAAGGCCCCGAGAGCCACGAGGGTCAGGGCCAAGAGCGTCCAGGGGCGCACCCAGGTTTTTCTCCCGGCCCCCAGTCCCTGGGCCGCCACCAGTTCAGAGCCTTCCATCATCTGCTGGGTTCCCAGCAGGCCCCCGAGCACCGCGGCCATGGGGAGGACCATGCCGAGGATCTCCGGAAGCGAGGTCAACAGGAGGGGCACGAGCCAGCGCAGGGCCGCCCCCTGGGTGAAGATGTCCTTCGAAATGGCCACGACCTCGTTCGCAAGCAGCAGGGCGCCATAGAAGAACAGCGCGCCAAACAGGGGAATGGTCCACCGTCGGAGGATGTAGCGGGTCAGAACGGAGGGCTTCAGAGGGGCACCATTAGCTTTCGATAATGTATATTATGTAACATCGAATCAAACAGAGTCTTCACACGAACGATCTACAAGACCTTGGCTTCCAGCAGTTGATGGATGTGCAGGAGCCCACAGGGGTGTCCCTGGCGCTCCACCAGCAGGAAGGTGATCTTCCGGGCTTCCATGCGACTCGCAGCTTCGACGGCCAAGGCGTCCTCCCCGATGGTCGCCGGATGGGGTGTCATGATCTGGCTGGCTGTCAGGGTCAATGGATTCAGTCCGTCCTGTTCACTGCGCTGGAAAGCCCGCCGCAGGTCGCCGTCGGTGATCACCCCCAGGAGGGATTCCCCGGCCATGACGCTGGTCATTCCAAGGTGTCCACCACTCATGCTGGCGAGCACAGCCATCAGTGGGGCCTCTGCGGCAACACGAGGCCACTCTTTGTGCATTAATGTCTTCACTTTCATGAGCTTGGCGCCGAGACTTCCGGCGGGATGATTCAAGGCGAATTGATCCCGGGTGAAGCCCTGTCGGTCCATGAGGGTGGCCGCCAGAAGGTCTCCCCAGACCAACTGAAGGGTGGTGCTGGCCATGGGTGCCAAATCCAGGGGGCATCCTTCTCCCTTCGGCAGCCGGTAGATGAACCGCCACTGAGCAGCCTGGGCCAACGTGCCCTCAGGTTTACCGGTGATGGCGGCAAGCGGGATCCCCAACCGGATCAGGCTCGGTAGGAGGCGCACCACCTCCTCCGTTTCGCCACTGTTGGACAAGGCAAGGATGGAATCCGAATCCGTGACCATGCCCAGGTCGCCATGAAGCGCCTCAGCCGGGTGCATGAAGAGGCTGGGGCATCCTGTGGAGGCAAGGGTCGCGGCCACTTTCTGGGCGACGAGCCCGGACTTGCCCATACCCGTCAGTACCACCCGCCCACGCCGGGCCACCACCATCTCGCACCAGGCCTCCACCGGGGCCTGGTCCCAGCCGGCGGCAAGGTCATCCAGGGCACTGCGCGCAGCCACCAGCACAGCATGGGGGGCTCCAGAGGCCTGGTTCTCATCCTTCACGGCATTGGCTCCGATGGGTTTGCAATCAGGGAACCATGCTACCAGCCATCCTTCCGCTCTTCCCGCTGCCCCAGGTTGTGCTCTTTCCGCACACCTTCCTGCCGCTCCACATCTTCGAGCCCCGGTACCAGGACATGACGGTCCAGGTGCTGAACTCCCATCATCACTTGGTCATCGCCCTCATGCGGGAGGTTGAGGCCGCAGATCCCCTGGGTGAGCAGACCCCTGCCTTCGAGGTGGGCTGTCTTGCGGAGGTCGTGAGAGCCGAGCCCCTCACTGGAGGCCGCTGGAACCTGCTGGTCCAGGGCAAGGCGGCGGTTCAGATCCTGGAGGAGATCCCGGGGCAATCCTTCCGCCAAGCCCGCACCCAGGTTCTGCCCTTCGAGGACGCCCTGCTTTGGCCGGGACCCCAGCGCCGCCGCTTCATGGAGGCCCTCCACGTCTACGCGCGCTCGCAGGATCTGGATGATCAGCTGAAAGAGCTGCTCGATCTGCCCCTTGAGGACCAGGCCCGCCTCAACACCCTGGCCATGGCCCTTGATTTCGAACCCACCGAGCGCCAGTTCCTTCTGGAGGCGCGGGATCTGCCCACCCTCGCGGATCGCATGCTCCAACTCCTGGAGTTCGCCTCCGGCGGGCGCGCCCTTCCCGGCCTTTGAACCAGCTTTTGTTACACTGCCCCTGGCCCTGTAGCTCAGCGGTCAGAGCTGGCGGCTCATAACCGCTTGGTCGTGGGTTCGAACCCCACCGGGGCCACCATTCGCCAGGATTGGCGAATAGGACGGAATCGCCAAAGGCGATGGCCGCCCGCAGGGCGCCAGCACAGGACGTGCTGGCGTCACCATTCGCCAGGATTGGCGAATAGGACGGAATCGCCAAAGGCGATGGCCGCCCGCAGGGCGCCAGCACAGGACGTGCTGGCGTCACCATTCGCCAGGATTGGCGAATAGGACGGAATCGCCGCAGGCGATGGCCGTCTATATGGCAAGGGCACAGGGGGTGCTGGTGTCCTGATGTGGAAGCCCCCGGACTTTTCGTGTCAGCCTGAGTGCGGAGTCCCGCCCATGCTGCTTTGGATTGCCCGTACCGTCCGCCTGATCGTGGGTTGGGTGGATCTCGCCCTTTTTACACTGTTGTTGCTGGGGCTGGCCCTGCTCCCGGAGTTCCTGACCCGCCGATCGTTCCCTCGTCTTTTCCACGCCTGGTGCCGGACCTTCGTTCGAGCCTTGCGGGTGGAACTGCGCCTGTTCCAGCAGCACGAGCGGCCCCTGCCCCGCCAGTACATCCTGGTGTCCAACCACCCATCGGCCTTCGAAGACATCGGCATCCCCGCCCTCTTCCCGGTGCGGTCCCTGGCGAAGGAGGAGGTTCGCGACTGGTGGTTCGTCGGTCGCATCGCCCAGGCCGCTGGCACCCTGTTCGTGAAGCGGGAGTCCCCCGATTCCCGCCAGGCCGCCCAGCAGGCGCTGATTGAGGCCGTCAAGGCAGGCGCCTGCATCGCCCTCTACCCCGAAGGGGGCTGCAAGGGCCGGCGAATCGCGCCCCACTTCTTCGGAGGGGCCTTTGTGACCTCCAAGGCCACGGGTGTGCCTCTGCTTCCCGTCTTCCTGCACTACGAGGCCCAGGAGGCCTTCGAGTGGGCGGATCAGCACCTGCTGGTGAAACTGTGGCAGATCATGACGGCCCCCAATCCTCGGGCCAACTGCTACGTCTTCGATCCCATTGACCCCGGCCGTTTCGACAGCGCGGACAGCATGAGGGCTTACGTCCACGATCTGTACCTCGACTACCAGAAGCGGTTCCTTGAATAGGAGGGAATCGCCGCAGGCAATGGGCGTCCCGCCCCGCTACACGATCCACTTCCGCAATTGGGCCTCGGCGAAAACCAAGTGGGCATGCATGGCCTTTGAGGCGGTCTCAGCTGACCGGGCGCGGATCGCATCCAGAATCTCGGTGTGCTGATCAATGATCTTCTGGGCGTTCTCCGCGCCGGTCTGGTAGAGCTGGCGCCGGGCCACGGAGTTGGCTTTGGCGAACTCCTCCGAGACGGTCTTGAAGAGCTTGGTGAGCAGGCTGTTGTGGGTGGCCTCGGCCACGGCGTAGTGGAAGGCGGCGTCGAACTCCTCCCCCTTGGCCGGATCCTGCACGTTGAGCCGATCGCGCATGTTCTCCAGCATGGCCTCGATCTGGTCGAGTTCCTCCTGGGTGGCGCGCTGGGCTGCCAGACCCGCGGTGGCGGTCTCGAAGATCCGCCGCATCTCGAACATATCCAGGAGCGAGCTACGCTCCACCGCCAGGAACATGGCGAGGGGGCGGATGATGTTGTCGGTCTCGGTATCCCGGATGAAGGTGCCCTCACCCGGGCGGATGTCAATGATGCCCAGCATCTCCAGCGTCCGGATCGCTTCGCGGACGGAAGCACGGCTGACCTGGAACTGCTCTGCCATCTCCCGTTCGGCGAGGAGTTTGTCGCCCGGTTTCAGCTTCCCATCGCTGAGAAGCTGCTTGATCTGCTCCACGATCTCCTCATAGAGCCGCCGGGTCTTGATGGGCGTAAATTCCATGGAGTCCATTCTAAGTGATGGAAAAAAAGGCCATGAAAAGTTGTGATCAAAAACCGATGACGGTTGGGTGGTCAGACCACCAGGCCTATTGTAAGCTCCCTCCCAAGATCTTTCCTAAAAACCCATCCACCCCGTCACCCAACCTCATCCGGAGGCTTCATGACGCCCTCGCTCCCTCTGCCTACGGGCATCCATTTCACGCAACCGCTCACCCCCGTGGCCGGTTCACTCCTGCCTTCCTTTTTGGTGGCTGCCCTCCCCATCGTGGTAGCCCTGGTGATGCTGGGCGTGCTGCGCCGACCTGCCTGGCTGGCCTCCCTGGTCGGCCTGCTGATCGGCCTCGTCATCGCCGTGGCGGTCTGGGGCATGCCGCTGGGCCTCGCCTTCAATTCGGTGGCTGCGGGCATGGCGCTGGCGCTGGTGCCGGTGATGTGGATCGTATTCAGCGCCCTGCTGCTCTACAACATTGCCGTTACCTCCGGTCGTTTCGAACTGTTCCGGCAGTGGATGCTGGACCATCTGCCCGACGATCGGCGCCTGGTGCTGCTGGTGGTGGCCTTCTCCTTCGGCTGCCTGCTGGAAGGCATCGCCGGCTTCGGCACCCCGGTGGCCATCTCCAGTGCCCTGCTCATCGGCCTGGGGTTCCCGGTGCTGGACGCCCTGACCTATACCCTCATCTTCAACACGGCCCCCGTGGCCTTCGGGGCCCTGGGCGTGCCGATCACCGTGCTCGGAGCGGTAACCGGCATGCATCCCGAAACCCTCGGGGCCATGGTCGGACGGCAGCTGCCCTTCTTCGCCTTCCTGATGCCCTTCTACGTGGTGGGCATGTACGGCGGCCTGAAGTCCATCGCCAAGCTCTGGCCCGCCCTGCTGGTCTCCGGCGGCAGCTTCGCCGCGACCCAGTTCGTCACGTCCAACTACATCAGTTACCAGCTCACCGATGTGCTGGCTTCGCTGGTGTCGTTGATCGTCACCGTGGCCTTCCTCAAGGCCTGGAAGCCCGAGCCTGACCCGGCCTTCGCGGTGGTGCGCACCGAGCCCACCGAGCCCCGCACCGGCCACGTGGGCTATGGGGGCTGGATGCCGTGGATCGTGGTATCGGTGGTGGTGATCGTCTGGATCAACCTCAAGCTCTTCCTGATCGGCGAGACCAAGGTGCTCTGGCCGGGCCTGGACAACGCCGTGTTCATCAGCCTCTACCACAAGCCCTATGCGGCCATTTGGGACTTCCAGCCCATGGGCACGGGGACGGCCATCCTGCTTGCGGCCGTGCTGACCAGCCTCTGGACGAAGGTGGGCCTCCACGGATTCCTGGCTTCCGTGCGGCAGACCTGGGTGCAGACCCGCATCGCCATCGCCACGGTGATGATGATCGTGGGCCTGGCCTACCTGCTCAACTACTCGGGCATGAGCTACACCCTGGGCCTGGGCGTGGCGTCCACGGGCGCGATGTTCCCGCTGCTGTCGGCCTTCCTGGGCTGGATCGCCGTCTTCCTCTCCGGCAGCGACACCTCGGGCAACGCCCTCTTCGGCAACCTGCAGGTGGTGGCCTCCCACCAGCTGAACCTGAACCCGGTGCTGATGGCCGCCACCAACTCCTCGGGCGGCGTGATGGGCAAGATGATCTCGCCCCAGAACATCGCCACCGGCGTCTCCACCACCTCACTCAAGGGGCAGGAGGGCGTGGTGTTCGCTCGGACCTTCTGGCACAGCATCCTCCTCACCGTGCTGCTGGGCATCCTCGTCCTGCTGCAGCAGCATGTGCTGAGCTGGATGATTCCCGTGCTGAAGGCCGTTCATCCCTGACCCTGGAGGGGTCCCGCCGGCGGCCCCTCGCCGGCGGGACCCTTCCCGCCCCCGTCGCCTCTAGGAAGCCTTTCATGAACACCGCTCCAGCCCCCGTCCTCCGGGAAGCCCTCGCGGCCATCGTCGGCCCGGATCGCGTCCTGGACCGTCCAGTGGACCGGATCGCCTTCGCCTCGGACGCGAGCTTCTACCGCCTCATCCCCAAGGCTGTCGTCCTCGCGGGGAGCGTGGACGAGGTCCGCGCCCTTTTCGCCCTGAGCCGGGAACGGCGGATCCCCATGACCTTCCGCGCGGCCGGCACCAGCCTGTCGGGCCAGGCGGTCACGGACGGTCTCCTGGTGGAGGTGGCCCGCCATTGGCGGGGCATCCAGGTCCTCGATCGGGGCGCCCGGGTGAGGGTCCAGCCCGGCGTCATCGGCGCCCACGTGAACCACGCCCTGCGGCTCTTCCGGGCGAAGATGGGCCCCGACCCGGCGTCCATCGCCACCTGCACCGTGGGCGGCATTCTCTCCAACAACTCCAGCGGCATGTGCTGCGGCGTGGTTCAGAACGCCTACCACACGCTGGAATCGCTGACCTTCGTGCTGCCCTCCGGCACCGTGATCGACACGGCCGCACCCGAGGCGGATGAGGCCTTCCTCCAGGCGGAACCGGCCCTGGCCGAGGGCCTGCTGAAGCTCAAGGCCGAGATCGAAGCCGACCGCCCGCTGGCCGAGCGCATCCGGGCCAAGTACCAGATGAAGAACACCACGGGCTATTCCCTCAACGCCTTCATTGACTTTGACCGCCCCGTGGACATCTTCCGGCACCTGCTCGTGGGCTCCGAGGGCACCCTGGCCTTCATCGCGGAGGCCGTGCTGAAGTCCGTGCCGGATCTGCCGGTGAAGGTGACGGGCTTCCTGATCTTTCCGGATCTCCACGCCGCCTGCGCGGCCATCGTGCCCCTGCGAGATGCGGGCGCCGCGGCCCTGGAGCTGCTGGACCGGGCCTCGCTGCGCTCCGTGGAGACCCAGGAGGGCGTCCCGGCCGGCATCAAGGCCCTGCCCGAGGGTGCCGCCGCCCTCCTGGTGGAATTCCAGGGCGCCGATGAGGGGACCCGGGCCGATCTGGAACGGGCCGCCCTCGCCGCGGCCGCGGACCTGAAGCTCCTGGAGCCCGCCCGCTTCACCCACGATCCTGGCGAGCAGGCCCTGATGTGGAAGCTCCGCTCGGGCACCTTCCCCTCCGTGGGGGCGGTTCGGAAGCGGGGCACCACCGTGCTCATCGAGGACGTGGCCTTCCCCGTCGAGCGCCTGGCCGACGCCGCCGTGGACCTCACGCGGCTCTTCGCCAAGCACAGGTACGATGAGGCCATCCTCTTCGGCCACGCCAAGGACGGCAACCTGCACTTCGTCATCACCCAATCCTTCAACGATCCGAAGGAGGTGGCGCGCTACGCCGCCCTCATTGACGACGTGGTGGAGCTGGTGGTGAAGAAGTACGACGGGGCCCTCAAGGCGGAGCACGGCACGGGCCGCAACATGGCGCCCTTCGTGGAGGCCGAGTGGGGCCCCGAGGCCAAGGCCGTCATGGAGCGCCTCAAGGCCCTGGTGGACCCGGATCATCTGCTGAACCCCGGCGTCATCCTCAACGCCGATCCCCACTGCCACCTGTCCGACCTGAAGCCCATGCCCGGCGTGGAGGAGGAGGTGGATAAGTGCATCGAGTGCGGGTACTGCGAACCCAAGTGCCCCAGCCGCGAGCTCACCCTCACGCCCCGGCAGCGCATCGTGGTGCGCCGGGAGATGGCGCGGCTCGAAACCAGCCGCGAGCACCCCGCCCTGCTGGCCTCCCTGCGGGGGGCCTTCCCCTACATGGGCGTGGAGACCTGCGCCGTGGACGGCCTCTGCGCCACGGCCTGCCCTGTGGGCATTGACACGGGCCAGCTCACCAAGCGGTTCCGCCGGGCCAGCCACAGCCGCCGTGCCCAGAGGATCGCCCTCGCCGTGGCCCGGCACTTCGCCACCGTGGAACCGGCCCTGCGCTTGGCCCTTCGCACGGGCCACGCCGTCCAGGGCCTCTTCGGGCCCCGGGCCATGCCCTTCATCACCCGCGTGATGAAGGCCTTCGGCGCCTCTCACCAGTGGAGCCCGGAGATGCCGAAACCCGCCAAGGCTCCCCTGCCCCGCACCTCCCCGGAAGGGGCCCAGGCCATCTACTTCCCGGCCTGCATCTCCCGGATGATGGGGCACCTGCCCGGTGAGCCCGATGACCTGAGCCTCGTGGAGGCCCTGGTGCGGGTGGCCGAGCGGGCCGGCGTGCCGGTCCACATTCCCCCGGACGTCGAAGGCACCTGCTGCGGCGTGCCCTTCAGCTCCAAGGGCTACGACGAGGCCCACCGCTACTCGGTGAACCGGGCCATCGAGCAGTTCTGGGCCTGGAGCCGGGAGGGCGCCCTGCCCGTCGTCATGGACACCAGCCCCTGCACCCACGGCATGCTCACCAGCCGCGCCTATCTCACGCTTGAGAACCAGGCGAAGTTCGACCAGCTGCGAATCCTGGACAGCACCGCCTTCGCCCACGACCTGCTGCTGCCCCGCCTCCAGGTCACGCGGAAACTGGGATCGGTGGTCCTCCACCCCGTCTGCTCCGTCACCAAGATGAACCTCCTGCCCAAGCTGGGGGGCGTGGCCCGGGCCTGTGCCGACCAGGTGACCGTGCCCCGGGATGCCGGCTGCTGCGGCTTCGCGGGCGACCGGGGCTTCACCCACCCCGAGCTGACGGCCTCCGCCACGAAACACGAGGCCCGGGAGGTGAAGGCCGGGCACTTCGACGGCGCCTTCGCCAGCAGCCGCACCTGCGAGGTGGGCCTGGCCCGTTCCACGGGGGAAACCTACCGCAGCTTTCTATACTTGCTGGAATCCGCCACCCGACCGGAGGCCGCCCAGTGAACGCCGCCACGCCCACGAAGGCCTATTTCTACGGCACCTGCCTGGTGGACCTCTTCTTCCCGGACGCCGGGATGGCCGGCATCCAGCTGCTCCAGCGGGCCGGCGTGGAGGTGGTCTTCCCCGAGGGCCAGACCTGCTGCGGCCAGCCCGCCTACAACTGCGGCTTCTTCGAGGAGGCCCGGGCCGTGGCCCGCACCCAAGTGGCCCTCTTCCCCCAGGATCTGCCGGTCATCCTGCCCTCCGGCAGCTGCGCCGGGATGATGAAGCACCACTACCCCGACCTCTTCCGGGGCCAGCCGGAGGAGGCGGCCGTGCGGGCCTTCAGCGCCCGGGTGTACGAGCTCACCCAGTTCCTGGTGGACGTGCTGGATGTGAAGCTGGAGGATCTGGGCCAGCCCGTGAAGGTCACCTGGCACAGTTCCTGTCACGCCCTGCGGGACCTGGGCCTGAAGGGACAGCCCCAGGCGCTCATTGGCCAACTGGCCCACGTGGAGCTGGCGCCCCTGGCCCGGGAGCGGGAGTGCTGCGGCTTCGGCGGCACCTTCTCCGTGCGCCATCCCGAGATTTCCGGTGCCATGGCCTGCGACAAGGCCGAGGATGCCCTGGCCACGGGCGCCTCGGTGGTGCTCTCCACGGACGGCGGCTGCCTCCTCAACGTGAAGGGCGTACTGGAGGCCCAGGCGGCGCCCCTGCGCGTCCAGCACATCGCCGAGTTCCTGTGGGAGCGCACCCATGCACGGTGAGACCGACATGAACGAGGGGGGACCGTCCGGCCGCTTCGCGCCCTCTGCGTCCCCCCTCGTGCACCCCCACGGGGTGACCGAGCGAAGCCCGGCCACCCCGTCTGATCCGAGCTTCCGCGCCTCCGCCACCCGGGCCCTGGGTGACGCCCAGCTCCGGGCCAACTTCCGCCGGGCCATGGACGGGCTCATGGCCAAGCGGGCCGC
Source organism: Acidobacteriota bacterium (assembly GCA_021794095.1). GTDB lineage: Bacteria > Acidobacteriota > Holophagae > Holophagales > Holophagaceae > Geothrix. The sequence continues at coordinate 166,154 of JAJYRN010000005.1, forward strand.
CCAGTTCCCGGATCCCGGGGATCTCCAGGCGCTGCGCGACCTGGGCACCGCCGTCCGCGCCCGCAGCCTCCTGCGCCTGCCCGAGCTGCTGGAGCAGCTGGAGGCCAGCTGCGCCCGCAACGGCATCCGGGTCCACTGGGCGGAGACCTGCGACCAGGCCAACGCCATCGTTCTCGGCCTCCTGAAGGCCAAGGGCGCCACCCGGGTGGTGAAGGGCAAGAGCATGGTCTCCGAGGAGATGCACCTCAACGCCTTCCTGGAGGCCCACGGCATCGAGTCCCTGGAATCGGACCTGGGCGAGTACATCATCCAGCTCGACCACGAGACGCCCAGCCACATCATCATGCCGGCCATCCACAAGAACAAAGGCCAGATCGCCCGGCAGTTCAGCCAGAAGATCAAGGACGCGACGTACACAGAGGACGTGGACGAGCTCACGGCCCTGGCCCGCAAGGTGCTGCGCCAGAAGTTCCTGGAGGCGGACGCCGGGCTCTCCGGGGTCAACTTCGCCGTGGCCGAGACTGGGACCCTCTGTCTGGTGGAGAACGAGGGCAACGGTCGCATGAGCACCCACGTGCCGCCCCTGCACATCGCCGTGATGGGCCTGGAGAAGGTGGTGGCGCGACTGGAGGACGTGGCGCCCCTCTACGCCCTGCTCACCCGCTCGGCCACGGGCCAGCCCGCGACCACCTATCTCAACCTGATCAGCGGCCCCCGAGCGAAGGATGAGATGGACGGTCCCCGGGAGGTCCACCTGGTCATCCTGGACAACGGCCGGTCGCGGATCTACGGCGATCCCCAGCTCCAGGCCACGCTCCGCTGCATCCGCTGCGGGGCCTGCATGAACCACTGCCCGGTCTACACCCGCGTGGGCGGCCATGCCTACGAGGCCGTCTATCCGGGCCCCATCGGCACGATCCTCACGCCGCAGATGGAGGGCGTGGGCCGGCGCCACGACCTCATCCACGGCTCCAGCCTCTGCGGCGCCTGCAGCGAGGTCTGCCCCGTGGAGATCCCCATCCCCGACATCCTCGTGCGCCTGCGCCGGGAGGCCACCCATGCCGACGCCGGCTCGAAAGTGGCCGGCAAGGGGACCGGCCAAACGATGACGGAAGACTTGGCCTGGCGGGCCTGGGCGGCTGTCCTGAAACGGCCGCGCCTCTACCGCCTCTCCGCCTGGTTCGCCACCCGTTTCCGAGGCCTCATCCCAGGTGGCATGCCCCTGCTCAAGGCCTGGACGATGTCCCGGACCACGCCCCTGCCCGCCCCGCGCTCCCTGCAGGAACGGATCCGGAAGGGGGGACTGCCCCATGTCTGACGCCCGTGCCGCCATCCTGGCTCGCCTGCGGTCCTCCGGCTCCGGCGGCCCCCTTCCGGACCTCGACACCGCCGTGCTCGAGCGCCGGCACTGGTCGGCCGCCGAGCGGGTGCAGCGCCTGCGCCAGGGCATGGCGTCCGTCCACACCGAGTTCCTGGAGGCCCGGCCGGAGGATTGGCCCGCCGTCCTCCGCGCCTTCTGCGAGCGGGAGGGCCTCCGGACCCTCCTCTTCGGGCCCGCCACAGAGGCCGGACACCGGCTGGTGGAAGCCATGGCCGGTTCCCCCACCGCCCTGCGTCCCTACGACGCCCCGGTGGAGACCTTCAAGACCGAGCTGTTCCAGTCGGTGGATGCGGGCTTCACCACCACCGTGGGCGGCGTGGCCGAAACCGGCGGCCTCCTGCTGGAACCCGGCCCCCGGGAGCCGCGCCTCCTCTCCCTGGTGCCGCCCCTGCACCTCGCCCTGCTGCCCACCTCGACCCTCCACGACACCCTCTGGTCCGCCATCCGGGCCCTGGGCTGGGGCCAGGCCCCGCCCCCCAACGCCCTCATGATCTCCGGTCCCAGCAAGACCGCCGACATCGAGCAGACCCTGGCCTACGGCGTCCATGGCCCCAAGCGCCTCGTCGTGATCCTCGTCCACGATCTCCCCGGAACTCCCGCATAGACGAAGACCCGCGCCCCCGCTACACTGTTCCTCCGCGGCTGGGTAGCTCAGGTGGTTAGAGCGAGGGTCTCATAATCCCTAGGTCGGCAGTTCGAGTCTGCCTCCAGCCACCACCACAAGGAAAGCCCCGTCACCACTCGGTTTCGGGGTTCTTTTCTGAAATGATGCGTTCAACACTTGGAAGCATGCATCCAGGGCCGGAACCGCCAAGCGCAGGGGCTAAGCGTAGGGTTTTTCTGGGAGCGGCTTTCAAAGCCACTCCAAGCATCGGGCCGTGACGATCGACCACGGGGTACCCTAGCGGCGCTTATTCGTATTGCTACCGATTTGCTGCGGCCTGGGCCCGCGTTCTGGAGCACCAGATGCGGCTCGCCGTGGCGCGGAGGCTCGCCCGGTACGCCTTCAAACCAGAGGCATTTACAGAGGGGGCGGCTATGTCATGGCCTGCAGCAGCAGGCCGAATCGCCCTGTGCGGTGGTTCGGGTCGGGCGCCCCGGTGAGCGGCCGAAGGCCCGGAATCCTCTGGGCGGCCAGGGTATGAGGATACGGGTTCGATCCATTGATGCTAAAATAGAGTCTTATGGGTCGCGGCACCCTGGATCCGCGCCCTCCGGAGGCAGCTTGACCCCGACCCAGCGCGCCATCCAGCGGCTTCCGGCCCATCTCCGACGCTACGTGGTGGACCAGGATCCCGGCGCGTATACCCCCAGGGATCAGGCTGTGTGGCGGCACATCCTTCACAAACTCGCCGCCCACCTCGGCGAGCGGGCCCACGAAAGCTACCGGGCTGGACTCACGGCCACGGGCATCGGCCTGGACCGCATCCCCAGCCTGAATGAGATGAACCTGAAGCTGGAACAGCTGGGCTGGTCTGCGGTGGCCGTGCGGGGCTTCATTCCTCCGGCGGTGTTCACCGAGTTGCAGTCTCTGGGCGTGCTGGCGATCGCCGCAGACATCCGCAGCCCCGAGCACATCGAGTACACGCCGGCCCCGGACATCGTGCATGAAAGCGCGGGCCATGCGCCCATCCTCGCGGACCGCCGCTACGCCGAGTACCTGAAGCGCTGCGGGGAGGCCGGATTCCGCGCCATCGCCAGCGTGGAGGACCAGGCGGTGTACGAAGCGATCCGGAACCTCAGCGTGGTGAAGGAGGATCCCAGCGCCACGCCCGGAGAGACCTGGCTGGCCGAGGAGCGGCTGCGCGCGGCCTCCGCCAGTCGCCGCTACGTGAGCGAGAGCACCCGGGCCAGCCGCCTCTACTGGTGGACGGCGGAATACGGCCTGGTGGGCAGCCTTGACGCCCCCCGCATCTACGGCGCGGGCCTGCTCAGCAGCCTGGGCGAGTCCGCCCACTGCCTGACCCCCGCCGTGCGCAAGCTCCCCCTGGACCTCACCTGCGCCGACACCGAGTACGACATCACGCGGATGCAGCCTCAGCTCTTCGTGGCCCGGGACTTCGACCAGCTCTTCGTGGTGCTGGAAGCCTTCGAGGCCACGCTGGCGTGGAAGCGCGGTGGGGACTTCGGCCTGGAGGAGGCCCTCCGGGCCCGCACCGTGAACCACCTCGCCTTGGACGACGGCTTGGAGCTCACGGCCCGTGTGGTGGAGCGCGTGCAGGCCACCCGGCCCCTCTCGCCCGATCTCGCAACCTCTCTGGTGCGCCTGGAGGGCCCCGTTCTGCTTTCCCGCTTGGGACAGTCCGTGGGACGCCCCTGGCCCGGCCAAGCCCTGGTGGCCTTCGGCACGGGCATCCTGCCCGAGCACGGGGCCTTCAGCCTCGAGCTGTCCACCGGCCTCTCCCTCACCGGCTTCCGCATCGGTGAGCACGAAGTGATCAACCTGCGGGCCCACCAGGGCAGCCGCCCACTGGACATTCCGAGCTGGGCCCTCCTCATCCTCAGCGCCAGCCTGCCCTCCGTCGCCGGAGGCCCCGCCGATCCGGGCGCATGGGACCGCTGGTTCGGCGCGCAGAATGCCTTCGCCGAAGGCAACGCTGAGGCCGAAGCCCGGGCCCGTAAAGCTGAGGCCCTGCCTGCGGATGTGGCGGCGCTCTATGACGAGGTGCGGCGGACCCGGGAGGCCGGAACCCCCGATGCCGGGATCCTCGCCACCCTTGAAGCCCGCGCCGCAGCCCATCCTGGCGAGTGGCTCCTGAAGGCGGAACTCACCGAACTTCAACTGGAGGTAGCACGATGACCTGGATTGAACGCGACGGGGCCCTGCACCGCGAGATCCGCACCCCCGACTTCATCACTGCCTTCCGGCTCGTGGAGACCCTCGTGCCGCTCGCCGAGGCCGCGAACCACCACCCGGATGTGGCTTTCGGCTGGGGCTACCTCCGCATCACCCTCACCACCCACGACGCCGGCGGCGTCACCGACGCGGACCGGCGCATGGCCGAGCGCCTGGACGCCGCGCTTACATCCCACCCATGAGGGGTCTGCTTCCATGTTGAACGGCGTGTGCTACAACTCGGGATTCGGAAACAGTTTTGAGACGGAGGCCCTACCAGGCGCGCTCCCGGTAGGCCGCAACTCGCCCCAACGCTGCGCCTACGGGCTGTACGCAGAGCAGATTTCCGGCTCTGCATTCACTGCGCCTCGCGCGGTCAACGCACGCAGCTGGCTCTATCGCATCCGCCCCACGCTGCAGCACTGGGGACGCATGGAGACGTGTGACAGCGGCGACTGGCGGACAGCACCGTGTGTCGAAGTCGAACTCCCGCCCGCGCCCATGCGCTGGAGTCCCATCGTTTCGGACGGGAAGCCCGCCTCCTTCATCGAAGGCATTCACACCATCACGACCGCGGGCGATGCCGGCGCAATTACCGGGATGGCCGCCCACATCTACAGCGCCACCCGCTCGATGCAGGACGAGTTCTTCTACGATGCAGACGGTGAACTGCTCATCGTGCCGCAGCAGGGCCGGATCCGCCTGCACACCGAGTTCGGCATCCTGGACCTCGAACCTGCGGAGATCGCGGTGATCCCGCGCGGCGTCAAATTCTCGGTGGGCCTGCCCGAGGGATCCGCCAGCGGGTACATCTGCGAGAACTACGGCGGCAGGTTCACGCTGCCGGAGCGCGGTCCCATCGGCGCGAACGGCCTCGCGAACCCGCGGGACTTCCTGACGCCTGTCGCCGCCTACGAAGACGCGGAAGCTCCCTGCCAGCTGTTCGTGAAGTGGGGTGGCTCGCTCTGGAAGACGGCTCTTGACCACTCGCCGCTCGATGTCGTCGCGTGGCACGGGAACTACGCGCCGTACAAGTACGATCTGCGCAGGTTTTCCCCGGTGGGTCCGCTGCTCTTCGACCATGCCGATCCCAGTATCTTCACCGTGCTCACCGCACCGTCGGAGACACCCGGCACGGCGAATATGGACTTCGTATGTTTTCCAGACCGGTGGCTTGTCGCAGAGAACACGTTCCGGCCGCCCTGGTACCACATGAATGTCATGAGCGAGTTCATGGGGCTCATCTACGGCAAGTACGACGCCAAGCCTCAAGGCTTCGAGCCCGGTGGCTTTTCGCTCCACAACATGATGGTGCCGCACGGCCCGGACATGGACGCCTTCGAGACCGCAAGCCAGATGGAACTCGAGCCGCAAAAGCTCGTGGATACGATGGCCTTCATGTTCGAGACCCGACTGCTCCAGCGCGTGACGCGCTACGCGGCACAGTCGCCCGCCCTCCAGCGGGACTACGCAGACTACGGGCAGAAGTTGCAGAAACGATTCACGCCACCCGCGGGGCACGCGTGATGCCCCCCTATTTTAATGACGCCTGCGATGGGACCCATGATCCGCAGCTGCGGTCCTGGGTTGGCGACGCCAGTGGCCACGCCGACTTTCCCATCCAGAATCTTCCGCTCGGCGTCTTCCGCCCGCGAGGTGCGGAGCCGCAGGCCGGGATTGCCATCGGGGATCATATCCTCTCCATCCCTGCGCTCCTGGACGCCGGACTGCTCGAAGGCGACGCCCTCACCGCAGGTCGCGCGGCTGCGCAAGGCCCCACACTCAATCCACTGCTCGAACTCGGCGCCCCCTGCCGGCAAGCCCTGCGTGCGGCGGTATCAAGGCTCCTTGCCGAAGGCTCACCGCAGCGACCCAACCTGCTCCATCTGGCGGCTGACTGCGAGTTGCTGCTGCCCGCGCACGTCGGCGACTACACCGACTTCTACGCCGGCATCCACCACGCCTTGAATGTCGGCAGGCTCTTTCGCCCGGACAATCCGCTGCTGCCGAACTACAAGTGGGTGCCCATCGGTTATCACGGCCGGAGCTCGTCCCTGCGTCCGTCGGGCGCGCCGGTGCGTCGTCCGCACGGGCAACGCAAGCTGCCAGACGAGCCAGTACCCACGTTCGGCCCCGCCCGTCATCTCGACTTCGAGCTGGAGCTCGGAGTGTGGATTGGCCCCGGCAACCGCCTCGGCGAACCCATCGCCATTGACGCCGCTGAGGGCAGCATCGCCGGCTACGGCCTCCTCAACGATTGGTCAGCCCGCGACCTCCAGTCCTGGGAGTACCAACCGCTAGGCCCCTTCCTTGCCAAGAGCTTTCAAACCACGGTCTCGCCTTGGATCATCACGCCCGAGGCCCTGGCACCCTTCCGCCAGCCCCAGCTGCCACGCAGCACGGAGGATCCCCAGCCACTGCCGTACCTGCTCTCGGACTCCGATCAGCGAAGCGGTGCGCTCAACGTTGCGCTCGAGGTATTCCTGCTCACCGACGCCATGCGCCAGGCCGGCCTGGCGCCGCAACGCATCACCGCCAGCCATGCGGAGAGCCTCTACTGGACCCCCGCCCAGCTTGTCACGCACCACGCCTCGAATGGCTGCAACCTCTGTGCCGGGGATCTGCTCGGGACGGGAACGATTTCATCCGCCGATCCGACCGGCTACGGGTCGCTGCTGGAGATCACCCGTTCTGGACGTCAGCCGCTGAGGCTCGCCTCCGGCGAGGAGCGCCGCTTCCTGGAGGACGGTGACGAGGTCATTCTGCGCGCGCGTGCAAGCCGCGTGGGATTCGTCTCCATCGGCTTCGGCGCCTGTCGCGCCGTCGTCACACCTGCGTACAACGAAGGGGGGAACGCATGTCACGCCTAGCCGCAGCCGCCACCGCCATCAAGGCAACCGCGCAGCAGATCAACGACATCACCCGTCCGCTGCCCCGCGCGGTTCTCGTCTGGCGGCCGTCCCCCGAGGTGTGGTCCATCCTGGACAATCTTGCGCACATCGAAGAGTTCATTCCGTTCTGGGTGGGCGAGATCCACGCGATGCTCGCCCAGCCGCCGCAGCCCTGGGGCCGGGATCAGCGCCACGCGGGTCGTCTCGCAGCCGTGCGCGACACCTCGGAACGCGACCTCGCGGAGCTGCTGGCCCACATCCAGGCCGCCTCCGCGGAGGCCTCCAGGTTCCTGCGCTCGCTCGACGAGACCCAGCTCGATATCGAGGCCCCCAGCCGCAATCCGCGGTGGGCCATCAAGCCCGTGAGCTTCGTCGTGGAGACCCTGCTCGTCAAGCATCTCAGCGACCATCGCGAGCAGATCCAACGCAACCTTCGACAGCATCGTGAAGCGACCATCGGCACCCAGGGGTGAGCATGTCTGCAAGTCGTCCAATACCAGGCATCGAGATCACGCCTGAGGCCAAGCGCAGGCGCATCGCCAGGCGAGCTGCGCTGGAACTGCGCGACGGCGACTACGTCAATCTCGGCATCGGCTTGCCCACGCTGATTGCGAATCATCTCCCGCCCGGCCTCGAGATCACGCTGCAGTCCGAAAATGGCATGCTCGGACTGGGCCCCTACCCCTTCGATGACGAGGTGGATCCCGACCTCATCAACGCCGGCAAGGAGACCGTGACGGCGCTCCCCTCGACCGCCTTCTTCTCGTCGGCCGACGCCTTTGCCATGATCCGCGGCGGCCACATGGACGTCACCATCCTCGGCGCGATGGAGGTTGATCAGTACGGCAGTCTCGCCAACTGGACCATCCCCGGAAAGATGGTGAAGGGCATGGGTGGCGCGATGGACCTCGTCGCCGGGACCCGGCGCGTCATCGTGGCCATGGAGCACACCACCAAGGACGGCGCGCCACGGATCGTGCGCCGTTGCACGTTGCCGCTCACGGGCGTTGGCGTCGTGCAGACCATCATCACCGAGCTGGCTGTCATCCGCATGCGCGACCAGCGCCTATGCCTCGATGAGCTGATGCCGGGTTGCACGGTGGAGCAGGTGATCGCGAACACGGACGCCGAGCTGCATGTGTCCGAATCCCTTGTGATACGCAACGAAACGGACCTGGCATGAACAAAGTCTTCCCCTCGTCCGACGCGGCCATCCACGACATCCCCGATGGCGCCACGCTGATGCTCGGCGGATTCGGTCTGTGCGGGATCCCGGAAAACCTCATCGCAGCGCTCGTCCGCTCTGGCCGTCGCGGCCTGCGAACCATCTCCAACAATATGGGTGTGGACGACTTTGGCATGGGACGCCTGCTCGCGGCCGGCCAGATTGATTCGCACATCGGCAGCTACGTCGGCGAAAACAAGCTGCTCGAGTCCCTCGTCATCGCCGGCACCCTGGATGTCACGTTGGTTCCGCAGGGGACGCTTGCCGAGCGCATCCGCGCAGCCGGTGCGGGTATCCCCGCCTTCTACACGGCCACCGGTGTAGGTACGGTTGTTGCGGAGGGCAAAGAGACCCGGGTCTTCGCTGGTCGAACCTACCTGCTGGAGGAGGCGCTCTACGCCGACTTCGCACTCATCAAGGCATGGAAGGGAGACCGCAGCGGCAACCTCATCTATCGCAAGACGGCGCGCAACTTCAATCCCATGATGGCGACTGCGGCCCGCGTCACCATCGCCGAGGTGGAAGAGCTCGTCGAACCGGGCGAACTCGATCCCGATGCCATTGTGACGCCGGGTGTCTACGTGGATCGCATCATCCAAGGCGGGCGCTACGAGAAACGCATCGAGCGAAGGGTCGCCCGTCCGCGAACGTGAGCCGTTGCGCCCGGCGCCGACCTGCGCGCTATCCGCGATTTCGATCCCGACCGGCACGAGAAAGCCCCCTTTCGGGGGCTGACTGGAGGCGCCGATCGGAATCGAACCGATGAATGGCAGATTTGCAGTCTGCAGCCTTACCACTTGGCTACGGCGCCTGGGATCCTGTGGTCTGAAACAGCCCGGGCCGCGAGGCGGCCCGGGTGGTGGAGCGGGTGATGGGATTTGAACCCACGACTTCAACCTTGGCAAGGTTGCACTCTACCACTGAGTTACACCCGCATCAGACCTAGATCCTAGCAATGGGCGCCGTGGGGGTCAACGGTCTTTTTCGGAGCGGCAGGCGGGGCAAAGGCCAAAGAGGAGGAGTTGGTGGCGGGTGATCCGGAAGCCGGACCGGCGTTCCATCTCGGCAAACGAGGACTCTATCCCGCAGGCCTCCACCTCTGTGGTCCGGCCGCAGTGCTCGCATTGCAGATGATGGTGATGGTGCCGGGATTCACAGCGCACGAAGCGCATGACCTGGTCGCCGCCTTGGATGCTCTCTGCCCACCCCTCCTGGACGAAGCGTTCGAGGTTCCTGTAAATGGTAGGCAGGCCTGAACGACGCTCGGGCATGCGCTCCCAGATCTCTTCGACCGACAGGGGCCGGTCCGAATCACCCAGTACGCGGAGAATGCCTTGGCGCTGGGGCGTCTGCCGCATGCCAGCGGCCCGCAGGGAAGGTGATGGAGAGGGCCCCGGGGAACTCATGACTCCAGAATGACAGATTCGGGCATGCTTACGGCATATGCTCCCCCTCCCTCAAGGGCATCCCGAGGCTCCGGAGAATGCCCCGCCTTTCCTGCCCCTCAGCTTCAGGTTCTTCGCGACCCTTGGTCTGCTCGTGCTTCATCTGGCTCTCCCTGCGGAGGTTCGAGCTGGAGGCCCTGGGGAATGGCTGTATCTATCGGCGTTGTGTGCTCTGCTCCTCGAATCCATCTGGGAAGCAGGCAGGGGGACACGAAGCCAGGGGCGCCTGTTCCCGACGCCCTCCCTGCCCTGGATCCGCTGGAATCTCGCACTGGACCTGGGGCTCGTCACCCTGGTCATCGCCTACCAGGGGGTTGCCCAGGAACGCTTCTCGACCCTCTACATCTTCCCGGTGCTGGCATCGGCCTTCTACCTCGGCACCGTGGAGATCGTCTGGATTGGCGTTCTGTCGGCCTTTACCCATATCGCCTTGGTGGGGGGCTTTGTCACGGGGATCCTCCCGGCCTTCGGGGAATCCACCGCTGCCCGCCACCTCGAATCGAGCCAGATGGCCTTCATCCTCGGGTTGGCGTCCCTGCAGATTTTCGCCGCAACCCTTGTGGTGGTGCTCATCCGCAGGAACATCGAGCGTCTCAAGACGGATCTCAGCGCCACGGAGGCCGCGGTGGACGAACTGTCCGCGCTGCACCGGCGGGTGGTGGAATCCATGACCTCGGGGCTCATCACCCTGGATCTCCAGGATCGGATCACTTCCGCCAACCCCGCCGCTGAAGCCATCCTGGCGGTTCCGGTCCCGCCGGGGCGGTTGATCCAGGAACTCCTCCCCCTGGACCAACCCCTGGGCCAGTTGCAGCCGGGCCGTGAACACCGGTTCGAATTCACCCTGCGCACAGAGAATCAGGGCACCCGCGTCCTCGGCGGGCATCTGGCCTCCCTCCGGACTTCGGATGGCAAAACCACGGGTCGCCTCCTGCTGTTTCAGGATTTGACGGAACTCAAGGCCCTGGCCGAGCGCACCCGCATCAGCGAGCGGCTTGCCACGGTGGGCCAACTGGCTGCGGGTCTGGCCCATGAATTGAGGAATCCGCTCGCGTCCATCAGTGGGTGCGTTCAGTTGCTCCAGAAACCGGTACCAGGGGAGGACATCCAGGGGCGGGTTCTGGGCATCCTCGAACGAGAGGCCCAGCGCGTGAACGCCATCGTGACGGATTTCCTGGACTTCGCACGTCCAGGCCCCGGCGAACGCCAGCGGATCGCCCTTCCTCCAACGATGGAGGATGCGCGGGCCAGCTGGGAGATGGATCCACGAACGGCGGGCCTCTTCCTGGCCATGGAACCGGTACCGGAGGTGGCCTTCGAGGGGGATCCTCACGCCATCCACCGGGTGCTCATGAACCTCCTCAGCAACGCCCGGAAGGCGCTCGCAGGGCACCCTGCGCCCCAGGTCCAGATCCGGTTCCAGCGCCGGGATGACGAGGTCGAGTTGGTGGTGGCCGATAACGGCTGTGGGATGAGCCAGGATCAGCTCGATCGGCTCTTCGTTCCCTTCGCCGGTGGTTTCGAGGAAGGATCCGGACTCGGGATGAGCCTGGTCTTCAAACTCACCCAGGAGATGGGTTGGCATCTGGACGTCCAGAGCTGGCCCGGGACCGGCACGGAAGTCCATTTGACCATGCCGATTTTTCCTCTCTCACGAACCGTGGCAGAGTCTGCTTGATTGCTCTAAACTTCCACCAGCATTCAAGCATCCAACCTGTATGCAATCTCCCTTGCGGGGTTCCTGCGGCTCCTGCCAAAGTGGCCTCATCTCCTTTGCTTTCCGTGCAGTCATCGGCCCTGGTGCGCGACCTGTCCAGAGTGGCAAGGAGGCCCCGCAGGGCAGACCCTTGACAGGTTTTCGTTGTTATCTCGTCGCCAGGATTCCCCATGAACCGCAAGCTCATCCGTCCGAACCTCGCCGAGCTCAAGGACAAATTGGGCATCCCCGCCCGGATGTCAGGCGGGGAAGGCATCACACCGACACCCTCTCCCATTGCGCCGGGTGGAGAGCCGAATCCAGCCACCAACCCTGCGGCCGCCACGGCGCCCCAGGGGTTGGGAAGTCCCCGGCGACGGATCGCCCCCCCGGAGCAGACCAACGCCGAGAGTTTCTACTACTTGAAGCAGATGCAGTCGAAGACCCCCATGGTCGTCGTGCTTCAGGACGACGAGAAGATCCGGGGGGTCATCGAGTGGTATGACAAGCATTGTCTCAAGATCAACCGGATCAAGGAACCCAACGTGCTCGTCCCCAAACACAACATCAAGTACATTTACAAGCAGGAAGAAGAACCGCGGATCCGTCGAGCCCGTGCCCCGAAAAAGGAAGAAGTTCCGGCCCAGGAGCTGGAGATTCCGGTGTTCGACTGAACCTGGACCTGCTGTGATCCGCACCCTGGAGCCTGCATGAGCCTGCGGCCGCGATTGGCCATCACCCTGGGTGATCCCTGCGGCGTGGGGCCGGAGATCCTGCTGCGCGCCCTGGGCCGGATCCTTCCCTGGGCGGATCCGCTGATCGTGGGCAGCCGGGCCGGCCTCGACCTGCTGGCTTCCACGCAAGACCTCCTGGTGGATTGGGATTGGAAGCCCGCGACCTTCGCCCCTCCGGCAGGCTTTGCGGGGGAAGCGGCTGAATTGGAGGTCCGCCCCCGCCCTGGCGCCACGGGCATCCTCCCTGCGGCAGCCGTCCCCTGGCTGGATCCCACGCCAGACATCCGGCCAGAGGCCCTGGTGCTGGGGCAGGGCTCCGCGGCTTCGGGCGAAGCGACGGTCCGCGCCATCAGGTGCGGTGCACAGGCAGTCCTGGACGGATGGGCCGATGCCCTCGTCACCCTGCCGATGGCCAAAGCGGCGGCTCATCTGGCGGGATATGACCTGCCGGGCCACACCGAATTCCTCCGCGATCTGGCTGGAGCCACGCGCACCCAGATGGCCTTCCTCAGCCCCCGGCTGTCCGTGGTGCTGCATACCGTTCACCAGAGCCTCCGCTCCGTGGTCGAAACCCTGAACGCCGAAGCCGTCGCGGAGACCCTGGTGTTCTCGGCGGAGCACTTCTCACGGCTGACGGGGCTGAAGGCCCCCCGGGTGGCACTGTGCGCGCTCAATCCCCATGCCGGCGAGAACGGCGCCTTTGGCCATGAAGAGGCCTGCCTTGTGGCCGCGCTCGACCTGGCCCGGGCGGCCGCACGATCGGTCATCTTCTCGGGTCCACACCCCTCCGATAGCCTCTTCCACCGGGCCGCAAGCGGGGAATTCGATCTGGTGGTGGCCCTCTACCATGACCAGGGCCTCATCCCTGTGAAGCTGCTGGAGCCTGACCGGGCCGTGAATGTCACCCTCGGACTACCTTTCATTCGTACGAGCCCGGACCACGGGACGGCCTTCGACAAGGCGGGGCGCTGGGTGGCCCGGCCTGACAATTTCCTCGAAGCGGCGGCCATGGCGGCCCGTCTCGTCCAGGCTGGCACCGGGGAACGACCGTGACCCTCGCGGACCTGACGGCGGCCCTGCTCCTGCCCCTCCCGCCTTGGCTGGGCTTCTGGATCTTCCGCCGGAAGGGGCGCGTCGGACTGAGCTACGGCTATTTCCTGGGCGGCATCCTCGCCATCCTGGCGCTGCCCTGGCCACGCCTCACCGGGCACCAAGTCCCCACGGCTCTGCTGGGCTCCGCACTCTTCGGCTTCACGCTGTTCCTGCAAGCCCAGCGGGAGGGCACGCAGGGCCTGCGCCGTCTCGGAGTGGGCGTGGGTGGCGCCAGCCTTTTCGCCATTCTCCTCCTGGCCCAGCAGGACCTTCCCTGGCGCACCATCCCACGATTCTGGGCAGGTGCAATCCTCGAAGGTCTCCTCTGGCTGCTGCTGGCCGACCTCGCCCACCGGCTGACACGGGGGCGCTTCCTGGAACTTCGGATGCCGCTGGTGGGCGCGGGCGCGATGGGTCTGGGGGCCCTGGGCCAGATGATGCTGCCCCCGGAGGTTCCCCGCCTGTCCTGGGCCGCCGCGCTGCTCAGCGGCCTCCTCCTTGGCCTCGTGGCCCTGGAACAACTCCGGTGGCTGCGGGCTCAGGGGACCTGGATTGAAGGCCGTGCACAAGGTCTTCGGATGGCCCTGGGCCTCCTCGACCAAGCCCTGACACCCGAAGCCCCAGGGCTCGCCTTTGGGCTGGATCCTCGCCAGGCCCAATGGCTGGTGGATGAGAAGGGGCGTGTTCTCGAATCCAACGGTCCCTTCAGCCGGCTGGTAGGCCTTCCCCGCCACCGGCTCAGGGGCTATGCCATGGATGCGCTCTTCCAGGGAGGCGAGAAGCCGGTCTGGGCCTCTCTGCATGAGCCCCTTCTGCGCCAAGGCGCAGCCAGCGCCCAGGCCACGCAGGTGAGCGAAGATGGCGCCTTCCGCGAGGTGCGCCTGGAATCGGTCGCCTTCGATCGTGGCATGGCCCTGGTCTGGATTTCCGACCCAGTCGAAGGAAGCCTCACCCTCCGTGCGAACGGGCATGGCTTCCTGGACGGTAGCCATGGCGTGAACCCCCTGGCGCGTCTCAACGCCCTCTCGACCCTGGCCCTGTCCGCGGAACAATCCGTGGACCTCGCGCCGACAGGCCCAGCCCGGGAAACCGCGATGCGCATTCTGGCCGCTGCCCATCGCCTCGGACCGGACTTCGACATGGCAGCCGGACCGTCCCCCGCCGCTCCCTTCGATTCGGCGGCCCTCGTGGCGCACCTTGAACGCCTGCTCCCCAGCCAGGCACGACTGGAACCCGCCCTGTGCCCCGTGCCGCTCCAAGCCAGCAGAGATCTCCTCACGCGGATGGCAGCCCTTCTGCTGCTCCATGCCGCAGAGGGAGGCTCGGGCACCATTCGCCTCCAGCTCGATCCCGTGGATCTGGGAGGGCGGACCTGGGGACGGCTCCAGGCGAGCTTGCAGAACCCGCCGGCCCCGCTGCCCTCCCACATGACCGGCCTGGGTTGGCTGCATGCCGCCGTCCTGGAAGCCCGGGGCATGCTGGAACTCGACCAGAGCACCGAAGGAGGCCTGAGCCCGCGCATCTACCTCCCGGCCGCGCCGGGCGAGCCCCTGCCGCCGCGGCCCCTGGCAGGCCGGCGGATCTGGGTCGTAGAACAGGATCTCCTCCTGCGCGACACCCTGGTGGCCCGCATGCGCCAATGGGCTGGCGACGTCGAAGGCTACGAAGATCTGGCGGCCCTGCTCCGGGGCAGCCGCGGCAGCCAGGCCCCCGATGCGCTGGTCCTGGAGCGGACCCCTCAGCTGGACCGCTTCCAGAAGGCCCTCCGCGCCTTCCAGCGCGAGCCCATTCCCACCCTGGTGATGGGTTCGGGACACACCCTGCCCGTCAATCCCTTTCAGCTCGGGTTGAGGCGTTTGGGCTTCATCGAAAAGCCCTTCCCTGGCCCTGAATTCGCCCAGGCGCTGCTCGCGCTGCTTCAGCCGTCGGAGGCCGGGTCACAGGCTGTGTTGTAGGCTGGAAACCGGAGGCGTCATGGCGACAACGGCGGTGATTCTGGCGGCGGGACTTGGAACCCGCATGAAATCGCGGCTGCCCAAAGTGCTGCATCCCATCCTGGGCGATCCCTCGCTCCTCTGGGTTCTGCGGACCCTGCCCCGGGATCTGAAAACGGCTGTCGTCGTGGTCCACCATGGCCGGGAGCAGGTACTCGCGGCGCTGGAATCCTGGCAGGCCCAGGGCCTTCTGCCCTGCCCTGTCACCACCGTGGACCAAGGTGAGCCCCTGGGCACCGGCCATGCGCTGCAAACCTGCATCCCCGAACTCGATCGCCTGGACGCCACGCGGGTGGTCATCCTCTGCGGCGACGTTCCGCTCACCACGCCCGCCACCGTGGCCCGCCTGTGCGCTTCCGAAGCCCTTCTGCTCGCCATGGACCTGGAGGATCCGGGCGCCTACGGACGGGTGCTCCAGCATCCCGATGGACGGCTGGCTGGGCTGGTCGAGGCCAAGGATGCCACCGCAGAACAGCGCGCAATCCGCCGGGTCAACGGCGGCGCCTACGCCCTGCCCTGGCCCGCGCTCCGCACGGCTCTCCAGCACCTCCGTAACGACAACGCCCAGCGGGAGTACTACCTCACCGATGCGGTGGCCGCAGTGGCCCGCGAGCAGAGCGTGGCCGTGGAAGTCTGTGCGCCGGAGGAACTCGCCGGGATGAACTCCCGCATGGATCAGGCCGCGCTCCAGGCCGCCGCCCAGCGGCGGATCAATGCCCATTGGATGGCCGAGGGTGTGACCTTCCTCCAGTCCGAGAGCACCCTGGTGGGCCCACGGGTGGCACTGGCCCGGGATCTGGTGATCGAACCCTGCGTCCGCCTGGAGGGTTCCTGCTCCTTCGCGGAAGGCTGTCGCATCGGCCAGGGCACCGTGGTCGCGGATTCGGATGTTGCCGAAGCGGTGGAGATCCGTCCCTATTGCGTCGTGGAGCGCGCCCAGGTGGGCGCCGGCGCCAAGATCGGTCCCTTTGCGCGCCTGCGGGAAGGGACGCTGCTGGGGCCCGGTGTGCATGTGGGCAATTTTGTGGAGACCAAGAAGGCCCACCTGCACCGGGGCGCCAAAGCCAACCATCTGGCCTACCTCGGGGACGTGGAGATCGGCGAGGGCACCAACGTGGGCGCCGGCGTGATCACCTGCAACTACGATGGTGTGAACAAGCACCGCACCCTGATCGGGCGGAACGTGTTCATCGGATCTGACACCCAACTGGTCGCTCCGGTGGAGATCGGAGACGGGGCCCTCATCGGCGCCGGCAGCACCATCACCAAGGATGTCCCGCCGGATGCCCTGGCCCTGAGCCGGGTACCGCAGACCTCCCGGGAGGGTGGCGCCGCGGCGATCCGCGCCCGGCAGAAGCAGCCAACTCGGGTAAGCTAGCGTTTTGGAAGCCCGGAGCCCCATGCTTCTCACCTTCTTCGACAAGCTCGGCAGCGGCCTCCTTGAAGCCCTGGACACGGCCGGGGATTTCGCCGTGCTCTCGGGAAGGACGTTCGCCGCCATCTTCAAGCGCCCGTTCGATGGGGCGAATCTCCTGCGCCAGTTCCAGTCCGTGGGCGTGAATTCCATCCCTGTCGTGGTGCTCACCAGCCTCGCCGTGAGCATGGTGTTCGCCGTGCAGCTGGCCTTCGGTTTCCGGCAATTCCAGGCCGAGGGCCTGGCCTCCCAGGTGGAGGGCCTGGCAATCGTCCGGGAACTGGCGCCGGTCATCACGGGCCTGATGCTCTCAGGCCGCATCGGCAGCGCCATGGCCGCGGAACTGGGCACCATGCAGGTCACCGAGCAGATTGATGCCCTGGAGTGCCTGGCCACGGACCCGATCCATTACCTCTTTGTGCCCCGTCTCCTGGCCTCGGTCGTCATGGTCCCCCTCCTCACGGCCTTCTCCATCTACGTGGGCTTCTGGGGCGGCTACCTGATCCTGGTGGGTGTGGAAGGCCAGAGCGCCTTCGTCTACGCCGGCGAGTTCTACAAGCTGCTGGCGTTCCGGGATGTGCAGATCGCCCTGACCAAGGCCTTCGTGTTCGGGATGATCATCGCCCTGGTCGGCTGCTGGCGAGGCTACCGGACCCGGGGCGGCGCGGAGGGCGTGGGCAACGCCCCCACCAGCAGCGTGGTGACCAGCAGCCTCTGGATCCTCATCGCCGACTTCTTCCTCACCAAGCTCCTGCTCGTCTGAGTGCACCGTGGCCCTGATTGATGTCGTCAACCTCTCCAAGGCCTTCGGGCCCAAGGTCGTCCTGTCCAACGTGAACCTCCAGGTCGAGGAGGGGGAAAGCCTGGTGGTGCTCGGGGGTTCCGGCACAGGTAAAACCGTCCTCCTGCGCAACATCATGGGCCTGCTCACCCCGGACTCGGGCCACGTGGCGGTGGAAGGCAAGATCATCGCCCAGCTCAGCCGGGATGAGCTTTTCAAGGTCCGCCAGAGCATCGGCATGTGTTTCCAGATGGCGGCGCTTTTCGATTCCATGACGGTCTTCGAGAATGTGGCCTTCGGCCTCCGCCGCCACCACCAGCTCTCGGAAGACGCGATCCGGGACCGGGTGGAGGAATGCCTTTCGCTGGTGGGCATGCGCGGCACCGAACAGCTCAAGCCCGCCGAACTCTCCGGCGGAATGAAACGGCGTGTGGGTTTCGCCCGGGCCATCGCCCTGAAGCCCAAAATCCTCCTCTTCGACGAACCCACCACGGGCCTGGATCCGGTGATGACCGATGTGATCGGCCGCGTCATCCTGGACCTCAAACACGAGCTGGGGGTCACCACCATCACCATCACTCACGACCTGAAGTCGGCTTTCGAGATTGCCGACCGCATTGCGCTTCTCTTTCGGGGCGAGTGCATCGCCTGCCAGATCCCGGCGGAGTTCAAGGTCAATCCTGACCCTGTCGTCCAGCAGTTTCTCCGGGGCGATGCCGACGGTCCCTTCCTGCAGGATCCGCCGCCGCCCAAGCGCAAGCCCAAGGAGGCTCACGCATGAAACTCGAAACCCGGATCGGAATCTTCTTTACGGCCGCCGTCGCGGTGATCGCCCTTCTCATCTTCAGGACCGAGAAGCTGGATCTGGGCGGCAAGAAGGACAGCGTGACGCGGATTACCTTCTTCGACCAGGTGGCGGGCCTCAATCCCCAGAGCAAGATCCGGGTCGCCGGTGTGCCCGTGGGCGAAGTCGAAAAGATCACCCTGGCGGGAGGCCGCGCCAAGGTCACCCTGTCCCTTTCCAAGGACGTGGCGCTCTACGGGGATGCCAACGTCTCCCTGGGATCCATCGGCATCCTGGGCGACAAATTCATTGACCTGAACCCCGGGAACCCCCAGAAGGGGCCCCTCCCCCAGGACCAGCCGATCCCCAGCAAGGTCGGCGTCAGCCTCGACAACCTGATGGAGACCCTGGCCGACATCGGCAAGAACGTGAAGGGTGTCACCCAGGCACTGAACGAATCCATCGGCGGCGAACAGGGTCGGCAGAAGCTCGACGAAATCGTGGACAACATCCGCGTGCTGACCGCTGAATTCCGTTCCATGGCCGAGGAGAACCACAGCGCCATCAACAACACCATGGCCAATGTCCAGGCCATCACCGCGGATCTGCGCGACAAATTGCCCAAGCTGGCGGATCAGTTCGACACCGTGGGCAAGAATCTCAACGCCATCCTTGAGGAGAACCGTCCGGAGCTGAAGGGCGCAGTGACCGACGTGCGTAAGCTGGCCGAGAGCTTCCAGGGCACCGCCGACAACCTGAAGGTGCTCACGGATCGCATCAACAGGGGGGAAGGCACCGTCGGCAAGCTGCTGAACGATGACACCACCATCAAGAAGATCAACGAGGCCGTGGACAACGTGAACAACCTGCTGGGCGGAATGAACAAGATGGACTTCCGTCTCGATATGAACGCCGCCCAGTGGACCAAGCGCGGCGACAGTCGCGTGGGCCTGGGCATGGAGATCGCCCCCCGGCCCGACTACTGGTATGCCTTGGGCTTTGCTTCCACCCCGGATGGCAAGATCAGCGACAGCACCCGGATGGTCACCGCCATTGATCCCGTCACGGGCCTGCCCACGACCGTGCTGCAGAACGACCGCATCGTCACCACGGACCAGACGTTCACGGTATCCGCGCAGTTCGCCAAGCGCCTGGGACCGGCTGTCTTTTCCGCAGGCATCGTGGAGGGCAAAGGCGGCGGCGGGATCGAATTCCGTACCTTGGATCACGACCGCCTGCGTTTCGGCCTGCTCGGGTACGACTTCACCAAGCGCGCGGACAAGCCGAACCCGCGCTACCGGTTCACCGCCAGCTACCAGTTCTGGAAGGGCGCCTACATCCAGACCGGGGTCCAGGACATCGCCAACAAGGATCTGCGCACGTTCTTCATCGGTGCCGGCCTCCGTTGGCGCGATGAGGATCTGAAAAAGATCATCGGTCTGGCGAGCAGTGCCAAATGAGCCCGGATACCCCGTGACCACGGCGCCGCGCACCCTCCCCGATCCGGGTGCCCTGCCCCTGGAACGCTACGGCGCGTTCCTGACTGTCCGCCGGGGAGTTCCTTTGCTTCTGACCGCCAGCGCCTTTCTGGCGGCGCTCATCCACGCCGCGGGGCGGGGCTGGTGGATGCTGGGCCTGGTCGCGGGGGTGGCTTCAGCCTGGCCGACCTTCCTCCGGGGCCCCGCCTACCTGCGGAACCGGACTTCCATCATGCGCTGGGATGGACTGTGGGCCCGGGGTCTGCGTCCCCTGGCCCGCCGCCTCGGCCGGGAGGACGCCTGGATCCTCTCCTTCTGTGCCTGGCACAACCATCGGGTGCGGGAGGCCTTCCAGCACCGAAAGGCGCGGCGGGCCCTGGTGCTCCTTCCGCACTGCATCCAGTGGGCCCCGTGCAAGGCTGGCATCCTGGATGACCTCCAGGCCTGCTATGACTGCGGCAAATGCGCGGTGGGAGACTACATGCAGGCTGCCCTCGCGGGCCGCTGGGAAGGCCGCATCACCAACCGCAGTCACAAGGCCTACCGGGAGGCGCGGGCCTACCGGCCGGATCTCATCGTGGCCGTGAGTTGCACGGATCGTCTCCTGAAGGGGCTCGTCAAGCTGCCGGAGACCCCCACCTACGTCATCCCCCTGGCGCTGCCCCATGGGATGTGCGTGGACACGGATTTCAATGTGGCCCACCTGAGGGCCGCCATGGATGCGCTGGTGCAGCCAGCCACGCCGCCCGCCAAGGTGCTGCCCCTGATACGCGAGGCCTGAGGATGGATGTCGCCCGCTTCCGGATCCGGCGCGGATTTGAACGGATCGCCGGTCCGCGCCTCATGCCTTACCTGCTGCACCTTCGGCCCCTGGAATGGCCCATCATGACCGCCCATTTCCTGTTGGGGGCCCTGCTGGCTGCGGGCTGGCATCTGCCCCTCCGGGCGAGTCTCCTGGGGTGGCTGGTGTTCGTGATTCTCACGAACGGGGGCACTTTGGCCATCAACAGCGCCTTCGACCAGGATGAGGGGGATATCGGCTACCTGAAGGCCCCGCCGAAGCCACCGGACCACCTGTTGGCCTTTTCCATCGTCCTTCTGGCGGCCTCGGCCGCCCTGGGATGGCTGCTTCCCCGCCCCTTTTTCTGGATCAACCTGGGCTGCATTGCCATGAGCATCCTCTACTCGGTGCCTCCGGTCCGCCTCAAGGCCAGAGCCGGCTGGGATCTCCTGATCAACTGCGTCGGCTTCGGGATGTTCACCCCGCTGGCGGGATGGGCCCTGTCGGGACGTCCCTTCACAGCGGGCATGCTCGCGGTATCACTGGCCTTCGCCTGCCTCTTCGCCACCCTGTACCCCATGACCCAGATCTATCAGGTGGATGAGGACCGTCAACGGGGCGACCGCACCCTCGTCATCCGTATGGGCATAGGTTCCAGCCTCGGTCTGGCCACCGGAAGCATGCTCCTGGCCCATCTGGGGTTCGTCTGGGGGGCCCTGCTGCTCCGCCGCACGCCCTGGCCGATGCTGGTTTCCCTGGGCGCCTGGCTGGCCGTCCTGATCCCCTGGATGGCTCGCTGGCGCCGCTGGGGCCGGGACCAGCATGAAGCCGGCATGTACCGCGGCCTGGTTGCCTGGGCCGTCACGGATCTCAGCCTTCTCCTGCTTCTGTGGCCATGAGATCAACAAGATCCCGGCCGCGTCCGATAGAGTGGAAAGGTAGGGGCCCTTCCGGCCCAGGAGCAGGCATGACTTCAGTTCGAACTCTGGCGACCTCCGGACTCCTCTTCATCCTGGCCTGTCTGTCCCTCCAGGGCGCGTCGCCGCGCCCCCCCGCCCGCCTGATGCTGAAATCCGCCGCCGCAGTCGTGCTGGATCAGGAAACCGGGCAGGCCCTGGTGGAGAAGCAGGCGGAGGCCGTGAGGCCCATCGCCTCGATCACCAAGCTGATGACCGCCATGGTTGTGCTTGACGCGAAGCTGAATCTCCAGGCCCCCCTGATCATCGAGGCTCAGGACAAGGACATGATCCGCCACAGCCGTTCCCGGCTGCCCGTGGGGACACACCTGACCCGGACCCAGGCCCTGGGTCTGGCCCTGATGTCTTCGGAAAACCGTGCGGCCCATGCCCTGGGACGCACGTACCCCGGTGGCGTGGCCGCCTGCGTGCAGGCCATGGACGCCAAAGCCCGGGCCCTCGGGCTGACGGAGACCCATTTCGAGGATCCAGCCGGTCTCTCCAGCGGCAATGTCTCCTCCGCCATGGACCTCGCCCGCCTGGTCGAAGCGGCCTACCAGTACCCCTTGATCCGCAAGTACACCACCCGCCCGGAGGCCACCTTGCAGTCGGGCCGGCGCAACCTCCAGTTCATCAATACGAATGCGTTGGTGCGGGCTGGCCGCTGGCAGATCGGGCTGTCCAAGACCGGCTTCATCACGGAGGCGGGCCAGTGTCTGGTCATGCAGGCCATGCTGGCTGAGCGGCCCGTACTCATCGTGCTGCTCGACTCCTGGGGCAAGTACACCCGCATCGGAGACGCCAATCGCATCCGACAGTGGTTGGAGGCCCGTTTCCGCCGGAACGGTTGAAGCCAGGTGCTCCTTCCCACCCTTGCGCTTCCCCTTCCCATCCGCTGGGGCTTCACCACCCGTCTGGATGATCCCGGGTTTTTGCCCGAAGGCCGCTTGACCCAGATCCACGGCTGCAAGGTCATGGAAGCCACCCGCCAGCCTGCCGAAGCGGATGGCCTTTGGACCTCCCAGCCGGGCCTGCGGATGGGGGTTCGGGTGGCCGACTGTGTGCCCATTCTCCTGGCGGGCCCCCTGCCCAGCGGCCAGCCCTGGATTGCCGCGCTGCATGCGGGCTGGCGAGGCGCCACGGGCGTGGCGGAGGCTCCCGGGCGCGGCATCCTGCGCCAGGGGGTGGCCCTCTACCAATCCCTCGGCGGGAATCCTGGGGATCTGGCCTGGGCCCTTGGCCCTGCGATCCTGGCCTGCCATTTTGAAGTGGGTGAGGAGGTCATCGCCGCCGCGCGACGGGATCCAGCCTGGCGCGAGAATCTCCAGAACCCTGGCCCCCGAGGCCGCCCCCACCTGGATCTTCACGGCTTCCTGAAGGCCCAGGCCATGGATCTCGGCCTGGATGCGGCCAAGGATGGCTCCATCCCCCTCTGCACCGTGTGCCGCCCCGATCTCCTCTGGTCCTGGCGCCGGGGGGAGAAGACCGGGCGACAATGGGGATGGGCCGAAATCCTCCCCGCTTCCCAAGACTAGAAACTGAGGCATCCTATGCTGAACATCACGGACGTCCGCATTACCAAGATTGAGGGGGACGAGAAGCTGCGGGCCTTCGCGGCCCTGGTCATCGAGGACTGCTTCCTCGTGGGCGATCTCCGTGTGGTGGAAAGCGAAGATGGCTACTTCGTGGCGATGCCCAGCCGCCGCAAGCGGGATGGGAGTTTCAAGGACATCGCCTATCCGCTGAACAACGGGCTGCGTGAGGAGATCGAAGAGCGCGTCCTGCGGGCCTACGAGACTGCCACCGGGAACCGCGCCCTCAGCCGCATCGAGCGCGGCGAGGAAACTCAGGTCCGTCCCGACCTTTTGGGCGTCGAGGAGTTCGGGTTCACCCCGAAGGCCAACCCCTGATCATCCCGTAGCCGGATTTCAGCCTAGCCTCACACCTGATCCGGTCGGAGGCAGGACGATCCTGGGCTCAACTCACCCGATCGAACAGACCCGGCTGCCGGACGGAATCACCGACCACGCGCCGGGCGCCACCGGCAGGTTCCCGGGGGATGCACTCCCGCTTCCGAGCTGGGAAGACCATTCGAAATGCGGCGCGGATCTCCTCTGAATAAGAAGGATCAAGAACCCTGAGCCACCCATGACTGGCCAGCACCCCATAGAACGGGTCGCCTTTCAGCAGGCGTAATCCCCCCACCCACACGCTGGAGGCGCCGCTGTCCCGGGCTCTTTGAGCGAAGGTGGGGGGCGCGAAGACCGGCATCAAAGGGGCCACGCCGATGCTGACTGCGATGCCCGCTCGGCTTAGGCGCTCCATGGCGGCCCAGCGGCTGGGAATGGGGGGAGCCTCAGGCTCGACCACCTGGCGGACGGTATCGTCATCGGTGGGCACCGAGAAGCCAACCCGGAGCCGGCTGCCAAAGGCCTTGAGGAGGTCCAGATCCTGAAGTATCAGCGGGGAGCGGGTGTGGACGATCACCTCGGTGGTCGGGCAGAGGAGAAGCACCTCCAGGCATTGGCGGCTCAGGCGGTACTCCCGCTCCAGGGGCTGGTAGGGATCGGTGGCCGAGGCCATGAAGACCCGCCGGCCGTGAAGGCGGTGCCGCTGGTTCCAGAGCAGCTCCGGGGCATTCAGCTTGGGGGCCACCCAGTCGCCCCAATCCTCCGGCGGATGGAGGGCGTTGGGATAGTCGCGGACATAGCAGTACCGGCAGCCATGCCCGCACCCCCGGTAGGGGCTCAGGGCGAAGCCGAACCCGAACCGCTCGTCCTTCTGGGGGCGCAGGATGGACCGGGCTTCCTCAGGCTCGACCCGCAGATCCTGGAACAGGGATGGGGATGGCTCGATGGGCAGCGGCAGGGAGGTCATGTCATCAGTTTTCGCCTTTTATTCGCTTCGTCAAGCCTTCTCGGCTGAAATTCCATTGGGGTTCCCGGGTTTTGGGAAAGTCCCGACGAGATCCTGAAGCAAGGCGTCCTGGGCTTCGAGGTGCTTCTGGATCTCGAGGGCCTCGTGCAGGATCGCCTCGGCATCCTTGTAGGTATCGTCGGCCCTGACATCGGCCGCCGCACCCTCGACCTTCTGACCCACCATGATGATGGAGAGCAGGACCAGTTGCAGGAAAGTCTGCGCAATCCAGGAGATGAGGGCGCTGGTTCCGGCGTGGATGGCGGCCGGCAGGCTGATGAGGGCGAGGATCGCGAAGGCGTAGGCGCACCACATGGTGCCCACCCCCTGGGTGATCCGTTCCCCCAGGATCGCGTTGAAGCGGGCCACCGGGCCTTCTAGGGCGACCTTGGCCTTTGGGGCCCGCCTCTTCCGGGTCTCGATGTGGGGGTGTGGATGATGCTCATAGATTTTCATGACCCGCGCCTCTGGATGGGAAGATCCCAGAGGGTATCAGGTAGGCGGGCTGATGTTTCCGGGCTATCCGCCAGCCTCCAGAAGACGGGGGCAAGGGTTTGCCCGGCACGAACCGGGGCAATGCCCAGTCCAGACGCCGCCCCTCAAGATTGGCCTTCAGAGCGTGTCTACTGGATCTCGACCGTGAACGCGGCGGCACCCAATTCGGTACCATCGGCGGCCAGAACCTGCGCGGTCCAGCTGCCGTCGTCGCCTTTGCGGAAGGTCCGGAAGGCATGGGTCCGATAGGGCGAGTGAGGGACTTTCAGTTCCACTTTCGTCGTCGCCTTGCCCTTGGAAAAGACCACTGTGACGCTGTTTCCGGCCTCCCACACCTTGGTCCAGACGAAGATCTTCGTGCCGGCCGGCACTTTGAAGTCGGTCGCCTCCCCGGTCAGTTCCATCTTCTCGACCGCCGTGCCGACCTTCACGTCGGCGTGGGGCTTCACAGCGCTGGCTTCGGGGGCGGGTTCAGCCTTGGGCTTCGCGGCAGGTGCCTGGGCGATCAGGGCCAGCGGAAGCAGGAAGGGGATCAAAGCGAGGGTGCGCATGGCAGACTCCCGAAAAAGGCGGCCCCAGTCTGCGCCACTCCAGCGTATAAGTCACGGGCGATTCCCCGGAAAGGGATTCCCTCCCGCCATCGCCTTGGAGGCTACTTCCCCCAGGTCTCAAGTCCTTCAAGGATGTCGCGCACGCCGGGTCCAAAGCGGGCGTTGCTGAGCCAGTCCACGCCCGCCGGAAGGCCCGCCAGCGCAGTCTTCACCCGCCCACGATGACCCATCTCGGGTCGCGGGATGGCCCGCTCGGCCCGCTCATGGCGGACGGCGGCCGGATCGCTCAGCTCCGGGATCCAACCCTTCAGGCGGGCGAAGAGGCCCTCCCAGCGATCCAGGTCCGCCCCTTTCGGGAAGGCCCCGCCCACGAAGCTGCGGAGCTGCATCAGGCCGGCCGGGGCACTCTGGGGATCCATCCACGAGGGCACCAGAGATCCCAGGTAACCGCCGCCTTCCGGGGGGTGGATGAGAAAGCCGAAACCATCCTTCAGCAACGGCAACGGGGTGTGCCGGCTGTGCCAGAGGTCCACGGTCGTATAGGAGACGGCCGCCAGGGCCTCGGCGCTTGCGGGTGCCACGGACCCCAGCAGGGTCGCCGCTTCGTAGGCAGGAAGGGCCAGAACCACCCGATCAGCCTCGCGCACTTCCCCTCCGCCCGTGGCCCGCCACCGACCATCAGGCAACGCCTCCAGCGAAGTGGCCCGGATTCCCCTACGAACCGCTGGAAGCTGCGCCGCCAGCTTGATGGGGAGCTGCCCCATGCCACCCACGGGCACCACCATGTGGCTCACGCCGCCCTTGCGCACCCCGTTCACCAGGCTGCCAGTGGCTTCCCATTGGAGCAACTTGGGGATGGCGTCCACCGACAGCACCTCCGGGGGCGCCGCGAGGATGCCCGCCACCATGGCCGGCAGCAATTCCCGGGCCACGCCCGGCCCCAGACGCCGGGCGGCGAAGGCGGAGAGGCCCTCCTCCGGCTCGGGAGCCCGCACGGGGATGAAGGGCTCCAGCATCAGCCGCAGCTTGGCGGAGATGGGCATCAGCGGTGAGGTCAGCAGACCGAAGGGCGAGGCGGGAACGGGAACCAGGCGCCCACCCTTCCCCACCCATCGCGCGCCCTTGCCGGGCGAATTGAAGGGCAGCTCGATGGCGCTGAAGAGGCGGTCCACGGCGGTGCCCTTCTGCCAGAGCACCCCCTGGGGGCCAAGTTCGAAGTGGCCGCCCTCCCAGGGCAGGGTCTTCATCCAACCGCCCACCGTGTCCTGGGCCTCCCAGACTTCCGCCGTTTCACCACGCTGCTGCAGGTGCCACGCCGCGGCCAGCCCGGTGACGCCTCCGCCGAGGATCAAGGTGCTCATGGGAGGATCTCCAGGACGCGCCGCGTGAGACAGCGAAGGTAGGCCGGATGGGTGCCGGGCGTACGCACCCGCCGGTAGGCGCGGAGGCCCGCCTGCTCGGCCACGTGGCGGTACTCGATGTCGAGTTCGTGCAGGGTCTCGATGTGCTCACTCACGAAGCTGAGGGGCACGACGATCACCTCGCGGCCGGCCATGCGTTCCAGCACATCTTTCAGCGGCGGTTCCAGCCAGCGCACCGGCCCGGTGCGGCTCTGGTAGGCGAGCAGGTACCCGCCGGGGATGGCCCCGATCCGGGCCATGAGGGCATCGCGGGTGGCATGGATCTCCCGCTCGTAGGGATCTCCGGCCGCGATCTGGCGCACGGGAAGGCTGTGGGCGCTGAAGATGACCGTGGCACCCGGCAGCTCGGCCAGGGCCTCCCGCAGGGGCGCTTCCATGGCGTCGAGGTAATCGGGATCCGTGGCGTAGTGATCCACACCCGGGAGGAGTTCCAGACCTGCCGCCGCCGCCAACTGGGCCAGTTCCCGCAGGCTGGAGCCGGTGGTGGCCCGGCAGTCGTGGGGATAGAGCGTCACCGGCACCAGCCGGCGAATCCCATCCCGCTTCAGGGCCTTCAGCAGGCCTTCGGCCCGTGGCCCGGCGTAGCGGAAGCAGAGTTTCACCGGCTCCGAGCGCCCCGCGTCGCGGAGGGCCTTCCGCAAGCCGGCTGCCTGGGCCGCGCTCTCCCGCAGCAGCGGGGAGCCTCCTCCGATCTGGGCGTAGCGTCCCCGGGCTCCCGGGGCCCGCAGGCGGGCGATGAGGCGCGCGAAGGGGCCTTGCAGCCAGGCCGGACCCGGCAGGCGGATGAGATCCCGGTCGCCGAAGAGCTGGGCCAGGAAAGGTTCCACCTGATCCAGGTTGACCGGACCACCGAGGTTGAGGAGCAGGACTGCCGTATCGGTCGCCATCGCCCTCCACCTTACGCGAGGATTTTCCGGTTGGAGGTCACAGATGACTGCCGAGTCCGTTCATGAGGCAAAAAGAACGTCGCGACAGGAACCTGACTCGCCGGGCCTAGAATGGTGTTCTGGAGCCGACCATGCCCCGTCCCGCTGACCCTCTTGCCGCCTTCCATGCCCTTCCCGACGAGGCCCGCCTCTGGCTGATGCTTCTGAACCAGGCCACCGATGGGACACGAATCGCTCCCGCGCTGGATGCCGCGCTGGCCGGATGGCGCCACAAAGGCACGCAGTACCGCGGGGCCTGGACCCTGTTCGAAGGGCGGATCCTGGCCCTCGCGGAGCCCACCCTGGCCACTCAACCCTCCGGCTGCGCCATTGACGGGATGCTCCGCTCGATCCAGCGCATCGCCGAAGCGGCGGGCCTGGCCCTGGGGGATCCCCAGGAGGTGGTGGTGCGCCTGCATGGCGGGATCGAGACCTTCTGCCGGACCGATCTGGACGCCCGCCTGCAGGACGGCACCCTGCAACCCGACACGCCCCTGCTCGATCTGACCCTTTACACCCTGGGCGATCTGCGCCGCGGCCGCTTGGAGAAGCCCCTGGCCGCCAGCTGGATCGGCCGGAAGTACAAACGTCAGGCCCCAGTGGAAACCGGGGCCTGAAACGGTCAAGAATGGCGATTCAGAAAATTGGTTCGCCGGGCTTGCGGCGCCAGGATTCGGCGCGCTTGGATCCCTCATTCTTCGAGGGCTTTGCATCCTTGGCCGCAGCCAGGGTTTGCAGAAGCGACGTGCCCAGCTGGGACGCCACCGTCCGGGTGAGGGCGGGCGACGCCAAGGGCTGGCCCACGGGACCGCTGGTGCGCATCTCGGGGGATTCGGCCAGCGCCGGTTTGGATGAAATCTCCTTGAGGCGCTTCGCGTACCAAGCCTTCCGCTTGGGGTCCATCGGCCGGGACTGGCCTGACTTCTCCACTTTCTTGAGGACCTTGGGGCGAGGCTTCTGGCGGTCTTCCCGCAACGTCGAATCAGGCTTGGCGGCTTCCTCGAGGATCTTCGCCAGGTTTCCAAGGCCACGCAGGTTCATCATGTGGAAGAGCTACTCCTGAAAGGGGCCACGGGCCACCATTCACGAGGTTACTGGCAAGCCCTTCGTTCCCATAGTGATTTTTGGCACGAGATGCGCTTTTTTCGAATCCCACTCCGTCCTTCCAGACGACCAGCGCCCTGCCCATGACCCGCCCCCCTGCCCTGAAATCACGCCTGGACAGCCTTTGCGGGCGCTACGACACCGCACCCGCCCTGGCCCTGGATCCCCTCGCCGTGCCTCTGGCCTACGCGGATCCAGCCGACCAGGAGGCCGCTGCGTTCGTGGCGGCCCACCTGGCTTACGGCCGTGTGGAACCCATGCTGCGGGCCATCCGTTCGGCCCTCGCACCTTTGGGGCCGAACCCGGCGCACTGGTTGCGGAACGAACCCGCCCCCAGCGCCCAAAGGAAGCTCACGCGCGCGCTGCAGACCTGGCGCTGGCGGTTCCACACGGGGGACGACCTTGCGGCCTGGCTACTGGCCTGGAAGCGCCTGGACGCTGAAAGCGGCGCAGGGCTTGAACCGCACCTCCTGCCCCGGAAGGACGAGACGGCGGATGCCGCGCTCTCCCGCATGGTCCTGCGCCTCCGCGCGGAGCTACCGGACACCTACGGTCTGCGGTTCAATCTTCCAGATCCCCTGGAAGGCGCCGCCTGCAAGCGCTGGCGCATGTTCCTGCGCTGGATGGTGCGCCCCGCCTGGCCCGACCTCGGCCTGTGGACCTGTTACCCGGCGAACCAGCTTGTGATTCCCCTGGACACGCACGTGGCGCGCATCTCCCGCTACCTCGGCCTCAGCCATCGGGCCACACCCGACGGGCGCATGGCGCAGGAAATCACCGAAGCCCTCCGGCGGCTCGACACCAGCGATCCCCTGCGGTACGACTTCGCCCTGAGCCACCTCGGCATCCTCGGCGACTGCCCCGGCGTGCGCCACCGCAACACCTGCGCCGCCTGCCCGCTCTACACGGTGTGCCGGGCAGGCTGCGAATCCGCTGCGCGGATTCGCAGGTAGAAACGGACTCCCGAACCCGCGGGCCCCGGCGAGGAGCCCATGCCAGTGCCGATTCGCGATGGCAAGCCGAAGGCACAGCCTGAGCGATGGTCAGTCTGGCCCCAAAAGGGGCCGGGCTGACCACGGCACTCGGGGGAACGACTTAGGGCTGCTTCTTCCGACCTGACCCGGTTCATCGCACCCCGATGCATGGGGCCCGGCTTGATGCCAGGGTATCGTCAGGGGCACGGAAGGGCCAGGGAAACGGCTTCCGCGGAAGCAGGAATGATGCGGGATGCGAAGTTTTTCAGGCCCTTTTTTCGTTCGTGGGAAAATCCGGCCTCGGCCCTTGACACCCCCACATCTTGGGGCCATCCTTTTTCTCCGGCACAACCCCTAGAGGTTCAGCACACGGCCCCCATCCGTTGGGGTGGGCATTGTCTGTCCCATTCAACCGGGTCTCCGACCCATCCCCGCTTCACCCTATCCATTCACCCGGACCGCGCTCATGAAGATCACCCGTCACTTCACCAAGGCTGGACACGACCCCCTGGAGGGAATTCCCTTCGTTCCGCGAACCAGCCGCATCACCAAGCTCGACGGCACCGTCGTCTTCGAGGCCAAGGAGGTGATGGTTCCAGAGACCTGGTCCCAGGTGGCCGTGGACATCCTGGCCCAGAAATACTTCCGCCGGAAGGGCATTGACGCCCAGAACAGCGGCGAGAAGGACGCCCGGCAGGTGTTCCACCGCCTGGCCGGCTGCTGGCGCCACTGGGGTGAGACCCACGGCTATTTCGAGACCCCGGAGGACGCGCAGGCCTTCTACGACGAGCTGACCTACATGCTCGCGGAGCAGATGTGCGCCCCCAACTCGCCGCAGTGGTTCAACACGGGCCTGCACTTCGCCTACGGCATCTCCGGGCCGGCCCAGGGCCACAGCTACGTGGATCCCAAGACCGGCGGGATGATGAAGTCCACCTCCGCCTACGAGCGGCCGCAGCCCCATGCCTGCTTCATCCAGAGCGTGGCGGATGACCTCGTGAACGAGGGCGGCATCATGGATCTGTGGACCCGCGAGGCCCGCATCTTCAAGTACGGGTCCGGCACGGGCACCAACTTCTCCAAGGTGCGCGGCTCGGAGGAACCCCTCTCCGGCGGCGGGCGCAGCTCCGGCCTGATGAGCTTCCTGGCCGTGGGCGACCGGGCCGCGGGCGCCATCAAGAGCGGCGGCACCACCCGCCGCGCCGCCAAGATGGTCTGCCTCGACCTCGATCATCCGGACATCGAGGCCTTCATTGACTGGAAGGTGACCGAGGAACGCAAGGTGGCCATGCTGGCCGCGGGCAGCGCCCTCACCCGCCGCCACTGGGACGCCATCTGCCAGACCGTGGAAGGTTCCACCACCAAGGACATTGATCCCAAGACCAACGAGGCCCTGCGCAAGGCGCTGGCCAAGGCGAAGCGCGAGGGCGTGCCGCCTGCCTTCCTCACCCAGTGCCTGGGCCGGTTGGCGGATGGCGACCTGGAGCGCGACCTCCACGGCTACGACACCTCCTGGGACGGCGATGCCTACTACACCGTGGGCGGCATGAACTCCAACAACTCCGTCCGGGTGCCCGATCCCTTCATGCGCGCCCTCGAGATGGACGGCGACTGGGCGCTGAAGCGCCGCGTGGACGGCAAGACCAGCCGGAAGCTCCGCGCCCGCGATCTGTGGGAGAAAGTGAACAAGGCCGCCTGGGCCTGCGCCGACCCCGGCCTCCAGTTCGATACCACCATCAACGACTGGCACACCTGCCCGGCCGATGGCCCCATCAACGCCAGCAACCCCTGCTCCGAGTACATGTTCCTGGATGACACCGCCTGCAACCTGGCATCCCTGAACCTGTGCACCTTCCTCACCGAGGACGGCGGTTTCGACCTGGCGGGCTACCGTCACGCCATCCGCATCTGGACCGTGGTGCTGGAGATCAGCGTGCTGATGGCCCAGTTCCCCAGCGAGGCCATCGCGAAGCTCAGCTACGACTTCCGCACCCTCGGCCTGGGCTACGCCAACCTGGGCGCCATGCTGATGCGCATGGGCATTCCCTACGATAGCGTGGAGGGCACCCAGTGGTGCGCCGCGCTGACGGCCATCCTCACGGGCGATGCCTACGCCGCCAGCGCCGAGATGGCGCGGGAGCTGGGGCCCTTCCCCGGTTACGCGCGCAACGCGCCGAACATGCTGCGGGTCATCCGCAACCACCGGCGCGCGGCCTACAACGCCCCGGCTTCGGAATACGAGCAGCTCTCCATCCGGCCCCAGGGCCTGCATGGCGCCGGGGTACCCAAGCGCATCGTGGATGCGGCCCGCGAAAGCTGGGACACGGCCCTCACCTACGGCGAGCAGTGGGGCTTCCGCAATGCCCAGGTGACCGTGCTGGCGCCCACGGGCACCATCGGCCTCCTGATGGATTGCGACACCACCGGCGTGGAGCCCGACTTCGCCCTGGTGAAGTTCAAGAAGCTGGCGGGCGGCGGCTACTTCAAGCTGGTGAACCGCGCCATTCCCGAGGCCATGGCCCGCCTGGGCTACAGCCCGGCCCAGATCCAGGACATCGAGCGCCATGTGGTGGGCTGGTTGCAGATCACCGACGAGACCCCCGGCATCACCCGGTCCATGCTCAAGGGCGCGGGCTGGGCCGAGGAGGAGATCGCGGCCATCGAGCAGAAGCTCCCCACCGCCTTCGATCCCGCCTACGCCCTGGACGTGGAGCGCCTCAAGCGCGACTTCAACGCCCAGCAGGTGGAGACCTTCCTCCTGGCCCTGGCGGGCACCATGACCGTGGAGGGCGCGCCGCACCTCAAGGATGAGCACCTGCCCATCTTCGATTGCGCGAACCGCTGCGGCCGCACCGGGCAGCGCTACATCGCGCCCATGGGCCACCTGAAGATGATGGGTGCCGCCCAGCCCTTCCTCAGCGGCGCCATCAGCAAGACCATCAACCTGCCTGCCGAGACCGGCGTGAAGGAGATCGGCCAGATCTACGAGGCCAGCTGGCAGCTCATGCTCAAGGCCGTGGCCCTCTACCGCGACGGCTCCAAGATGAGCCAGGCCATGGCCACCAGCCTCGACCTGCTGGACGGCGCCGACACCCTGATGGACGAATCCGCCACCGCCACGGAGAAGGTGCCCGTCCTGGCCCAGGCAATGACGCAGCAATTGGCCAATCATCTGGTGCGCACCTACCGGCGCCGCATGCCCAACCGGCGCGGCGGCTACACCCAGTCGGCCACCGTGGGCGGCACCAAGCTCTACCTCCGCACCGGGGAATACGAGGACGGCAGCCTCGGTGAGATCTTCCTGGATATTCACAAGGAGGGCGCCGCCTTCCGCGCCGTGCTCAACTGCTTCGCCATCGCCGTGAGCATGGGCCTGCAGCATGGGGTGCCGCTGGAGGAATTCTGCGATGCCTTCCTGTTCACCCGCTTCGAGCCCAACGGCATGGTGGCCGGCAGCGACACCATCAAGCTGAGCACCAGCCTCATTGATTTCGTGTTCCGCGAGCTGGCCATCAGCTACCTGGGCCGCTACGACCTGGCCCACGTGGAACCCGAGCAGCTCATGGGCGGGCAGAAACCCCCCAGCCAGGCCGCTGGCCTCCAGAAGAACCTGCCCGACCTGCCCACCGGCACGCCCCTGCCCTTCCCCGAGGCCGGCGCCCCGGCTGCGCCCGCCCCCCAGCCCGTGCCTGTCCTCGTGGGCGCGCCCGCCGGCGCCCGGGCCACCGTGAGCGCCACCCAGGCCGCCCGCGAGAAGGGCTACACCGGCGACCCCTGCCCCGAGTGCGGCCACCTCACCCTCGTCCGCAACGGCGCCTGCATGAAGTGCCAGACCTGCGGGGCGACGACCGGGTGCAGCTAGTACGGACGACAAGCGAGAGGGTCATCCATGGAACCCACCCCACAGCAACAGTTAGGTTTGCTCGCCTCGATCAAAAGGCAGTGTGATATTATTTATGATAAAACCATAAATGGAACTGATTTAGCACCATTTGGTTTAATGATAGAATTTATTGAAGATTATCATACATGGTATTCTGCCTTATCACATCGAAAGGAATCTTTAATATATAGAAGAGGATTTGAGGAGCTGCAATTCAGTTTCTGGTTATCCACATGCTTCCGAAAAGCAGTTCTGATGCGGGTATTTGACATTTTTTGTCCGAACTTGGGACCGATCCTCTCTGACGAGAGGTGTTCCATGGCCATCAACCGCATACAGTTCCAGAAGGGCTTGTCCTTCCATGCTTTCCAGGCAGCCTATGGCACCGAGGAGCAGTGCTTGGAGGCCATGGTGAAGGCCAAATGGCCTGATGGATTCCACTGCCCCAGGTGTGGCGGTGGCGAAGCCTACTTCGTGACACAGCGTCGGCTCTTCCAGTGCAAGGCATGTAGGCACCAGACCTCCGTCATGGTGGGAACGGTGTGCGAATCCAGCCACCTTTCCCTTCGTACCTGGTTCGAGGCCATGTATCGGCTCTCCCAGGGCAAGCACTCCATCTCTGCCCTGGAACTCAAGCGCTGCCTCGGCGTCCGCTACCCCACCGCCTACTATTTGAAGCAGAAGATCCTCTGCGCCACAGCCGCGTCGGAATCGGGTAGAACACTCCACAACCGGGTCGAGATTGATGACGCCTACGCCGGGGGTGCCACTCACGACGGCAAGCGGGGGCGTGGTGCCCCGGGCAAGCAGCCTTTCCTGGTTGCAGTCGAAACAGCGATGGAGAACCACAGAAAGGTTCTCTACGCCGTTCTCAAGGTTTTGCCGAATTTCAAGCGTGAGACCATCGTGGCCTGGGCAGAACAGACCGTCGCTCCTGAGGCCCACGTCGTTTCGGACGGCCTTGCTTCCTTTGGCGGCGTGACCGACATGGGCGCTTCCCATGAGCCGATCAAGAGCGAGGGGGGCTGGCGGGGTTCCAAGATGGAGGCGTTCCAGGCCGTGAACACGGTGATCTCCAATCTGAAGGGCAACATTCTCGGCGTCTGCCGTTGGTGCAGCGCACGGCACCTTCCCCGGTACCTTGCGGAGTTCCAGTTCCGCTTCAACAATCGTTTCGACCTGAAGACCATCTTTCCGGCCCTTTTGGTCGCTGTCGTCAGGACTGCCCCTCATCCTGTCACCTGCCTTGTGGCTGAAGCATGTGGATAACCAGAATTCAGTTTGACCTCTGCTTTATTTGGATTATATCGAGAATCATTTAAAGATTTAAGGCTCGCATTAGAAATCACTCTGCAAGGGATTCATCTGAGCCATAATGAAATACATTTATATGAATGGATGAACGGAAAAAAAGAAACGTCCTGGAATTCGATTCATAATCCTGATGATGGCATATTTTCAATTCGCTATTGCCAAGCTTTTTGCCCAGAACTTTTAACCTATTTATCCAGATATTCAGAACAATCACGTCAAGTCTATTCTGATCTTTCCAATATTGTTCATGGAAATACCACGGCTTTTATTCAGATTGATCCGCTGCTTGTGTATGCAGAGCCCTCACTTAATGACTGGAAAAAGAGCATAGTTCAAATTCAAGAAATTATTCATTTTGCTTTTTTTATACGCTATTATAAAACATTGGAAATTGAAGACAAAAGCAAAATCGAACCAATTATTAGAACAAAAATTGATCACATAGAAGAAATCAGAGGTCGTGTACACCAATTTCTGTAAGTTCCCCCTGAGCCGAGGCGAGGGGGTGAGGGCATAAGGAAGCCATTGGGTCCGGTAGGTTTGAGTTTGCGAGAACCAATCCAACTGGAGGGCCAATGGCT
>JAJYRN010000023.1 GCA_021794095.1 Acidobacteriota bacterium
TATCCAGTCTGCCGACATGCCTGCTGGCCCGCACCTTTGTGTTACCCCCAATGGAGGATGCACCGCCATTTTCATGCACCGCGGCGCCCCGTGGGGCATCGGCGTCTTATTTCGTTCCAGCTCCTAAGGCGGCTATTTCACGTCGAACTTCCGGGTGCGTCCCAGTTTCTCGAAGGCGGCCATCTGGGCCGCGAGGGTGGCCGGGGCCGGCTGGAGCGTGGCATCCACGAGGATGGACCGCGTGTCATCGCCCTTGGCAAAGGGGCTGGGGCCCATGACTGGCTGGAGCTGAGGCAGCAGGGGCAGGGGGCCGGGGGCGCCATCCGGTGCCTTGGAGGCGGCGATATCGGGCGCCTTGGCCAGCAGCGCCAAGCCGAGGCGGCCCTGATCCGTATCCGGCACGGCCGCCAGGCGGCGCAGGTCCAGCCAGCCGAAGCCCGGATCGCGCAGCACCTCCAGGTTGTCCCGGTCCAGCCAAGCGGCCAGATCGGAGAGCGGCTTGGCCTGGGCCGGATCCGGCAGGAGCCGCTGTGTCATCACACCCTTGACCTCGACGCTCTGGGAGGTGTCGGGCACGTAGTGGAGGGCCTGCCTCACCCACCAGAGGGTGATGGCCTTCTGGGCGGCGAAGCCTTCGGGCACTTGGGGGCCCCGGGCGCGCCGGGCGCGCCGGGCCTTCCGCCCCTTGGCGGGCGGTTCGGGCGCGGCCCAGGTGGGCGCGACGGCTGCCACCTTGGGATCGAACAGCAGGCGGCGCAGACGGGCCAGGCGAGGTTCGAGGCCCCGGGCGGAGGCTTCAGCCCCGGTGCGCCGGGCGGCCTTCGTGGCGGCCAGGGCCACGGCGCGCAGATCCTTCCAGGTGCCGCCCATCAGGAGCTTGACGCCGGAGGCGTCGTAGAGCCCGTGATTGGTGTAGAGCTGGTCGAGGTAGGCCTCCGCGGGCGCGAGCTTGGCCTGGGCGGTCTCCGGCAGCGCCGCCTTGAGGCTCACCAGGGTTTCGAGGGCATTGCGCACGTCCACGGCCTGGGGATGGCTGCGGTAGTAGCCCAGTTCGTGGCCCGCGAGGGCGGCCCGCTCCAGGGTGTAGGCGTACATCCGCTGCGAGGGGCGCCACTGGCTGAAGGCCGTGGCTTCCGGGGCGGGGGGAGCGGGGCTGGGTGCTGGCGTCGCGGGCGCCTGTGGCTGGGCCGCCGGGGCTGGGGCAGGAGCCTGAGCGGCGGGGGCGGGCGTGGCAGGGGGCTCCGGCGGCGTCTGGGCGAGAAGGCCGGTGGCGACGATGAAGGCCGTGATCCAGCTGCGCTGCATGATTCCTCCTGGGGAGATGGGCACGGGATACCAGGCCCATTATGCCCCTGGGCTGAGGATCACGCCTCGGCTGGAGTCTCTAGCAGGGCCTCGAGCGATTGTTTGAGCTGGCGTAGATCGAAGGGCTTACCCAGGTGGGGCAGGGTGTTGTCCTCCAGGAACTGCCGCGTCTGGGAATCGAAGGCATCGCCGGTGGTGAAGAGGACGCGCTTCACCATGTCCGGGCGATGGGCCTTCACCCACGCGAAGAGATCCATTCCCGAAAAGCCGGGCATGCGGATATCGGACACGATGAAGTCATAGGCGCCGGCCTCCAACTGCTGCACGGCCTCTTCCCCCCGGGCACAGGCCACGGCCTCCACCTTCCAGGCCCCCAGGGCATCGCAGAGGCATTCCAGCAGAAAGGCCTCGTCATCCACTACCAGGGCCTTCCGGCCCTCCAGGCCCATGGAGGCGGCCGGTTTGGGAACCGGGGTGCAGGGCAGCTCCAGCAGGAAAGCATTGCCCATGCCTGCCTGGCTGCGCACGCTCAGACGCCCGCCGTGCTGGTGGGCGATGATGTGGGCCACCGGCAGGCCCAGTGCTCCGGGGGTGGGGGCGGACGCGGGGTCGAACACCGTCTGCAGGCGGCTTTCCAGCAGGGCGGTGCCGGAATCCTGGATCACCAGCTGGAGGGTCTCGCCGGCGCAGCGGGTCGCGGCGCGGATGCGCTTCGGGTCGCTCAGGGCCACGGCCTGCGCCGCGTTCAGGAGCAGGTTGGTGGTCGCCTGGAAGAGCAGGGCGCGGTCGCCGGCGATCTCGGGCAGTGCCGGGTCGAGGCTCAGTTCCAGGGTTCCCCCCATGCGCTGGATCCGGGGTTCGATCATCTGGGCGGCTTCCTGGAGCACCTGGTTCATCTGGAGGCGCGTCCGCTGGGGATCCGGGGGATTCAGTACGGTCTGCAGGGGCTGGAGCAGGGCCTGGACCGACTCCACCGCCTGGACCAGGCGCGCGGCCTGCTGGGCCTGGTGGGGATCCAGGGCCGATTCGGCGATGAGACGCGATTCCAGCAGCACGGGGGTGAGCCGATTCGCCGCCTCGTGGTAGAGGCCCGGCACCAGACGGCCCAGGGCCTCGTGTTTCTGGGAGTGCACCAGCTGGGCCTCCAGGGCCTTCTGCTCGCCCAGGTCGCGCACCAGCGCGGAAAAGGCCATGACCCGGTCATCGCCGCCCCGCACGGGCGCATAGGTGATGGTGGCGGGGAAGGCCACGGCCCCTTTCCGCAGGCGGCTGGTCTCGACATCGCGGATGACCTGGCCCTTCGCCACCTGCTGGACCGCCTGCTCGAATTCGGAGAACAGATGGTCCGGCGTGAGCTGGGCCATGTTCCGCCCGACGATCTCGGGCCGGGTGTAGCCGAAGATGCGCTCGGCGGCGGCGTTCCAGGTGAGGATCTTGCCCTCCGCCGTGAAGGAGATGACCGCATCGCCCATGTTCTGGACCAGGCTTTCGAGGTAGCGGCGGGTCTTCAGGTTGTCCTGGTTCGCCCGCTCCAGCTGGCTGTAGAGCTCGCCCAGCTCCTGGTTCTTCTTGTCCATCGCCTCCTTGGCCTGCTTCAGCTCGGAGTAGAGGCGGGCCGTCTCCATGTTCGACTTGAGGGCATCCTCCAGCAGCTCCTGGGCATCCGCGGCTTTGCCGGGCGCCAGGTCGGACACGCTGACGTTGCTGTGGCGCAGCACCGTGGATTCCGCGGAGGTTCCCATGGCCTCCATGACCGGCGGCATCTCCCGCAGGCTGCCGCGCACATTGGTCTCGATGAGGTTGAGCATCTCATCGAAGTCCTTGATCTTCT
This sequence comes from Acidobacteriota bacterium, assembly GCA_021794095.1. Taxonomy (GTDB): domain Bacteria; phylum Acidobacteriota; class Holophagae; order Holophagales; family Holophagaceae; genus Geothrix. The sequence continues at coordinate 3,137 of JAJYRN010000023.1, forward strand.
TGTCGAGGTGGTATTTCTTGAAGGTGTAGCCCACCGTCTCCCGGGTGATGGTCAGGAACGTGTCCAGCACCCCCGTGCCCCGGTTCGCCACGGATTCGAAATAGGGCACATTGCGGAAGTTCAGGCGGCGGTTCATGACGCCCACCGCCATGGCGTCGGGCAGATCCCGCTTGTTGTACTGGAGGACGAAGGGGATCTGCTTGATGTTCAGCCGGTTGGCATTCAGGTTGTGGTAGAGGTTCGACAGCGAGTCCACGTTCTCCTGCATCTTGGCTTCGCTGGAATCCGCCACGAACACCACGCCGTCGGCACCGCCCAGCACCACCCGGCGGCTGGCGTCGTACTGCACCTGGCCCGGCACGGTGTAGATCTGCAGGTGGATGGCGTTGCCGTAGATGTAGCCCAGGTTGATGGGCAACAGGTCGAAGAAGAGGGTGCGGTCCTCCTGCGTGTTGACGGAGAACATCTCGCCCCGCTGCGCCTCGGCGCACATCGCGTGGAGCGACTGGAGGTTGGTGGTCTTCCCGGAAAGGCCTGGGCCGTAATAGACCAGCTTCAGCAGGATCTCGTTGGCTCGGGTATTGAACTGGACCATGGGGAGTCGCCGGAAAAGAGTGGATCAAGCCTAGCACGCCGGCCCCGGCGGGAACCCTCTCCCTGAATTCCTCGACAACCCGCATGCTAGCATGGCCGTTTGCACCCGAGAGGCGTTTCGACCATGACCGTACCGCCCCATGTCGCGATCATCATCTCGGTATCCCCTGCGGGGATACGCGAGGCCGACCACGCGGGACATGTTTTTTAACCTTCCCCCAAGGCCCACGATGAGCATTCCGCCCCATGTCGCGATCATCATCTCGGTATCCCCTGCGGGGATACGCGAGGCCGACCACGCGGGACATGTTTTTTAACCTTCCCCCAAGGCCCACGATGAGCATTCCGGCCCATGTCGCGATCATCATGGATGGGAATGGCCGCTGGGCGGCCCGTCGGGGCTGGGCGCGCATCAAGGGGCACAAGGCCGGCGTGCAGGCCGTGGAGCGCATCCTCGAGGCGGCCTCCGATGCGGGGATCCAGCACCTCAGTCTCTACGCCTTCTCCACCGAGAACTGGAAGCGGCCGGCCCTCGAGGTGGGCGCGCTCATGGCCCTCCTGCGCATGTACCTCCGCATGTTCGTGCCCAAGCTGGCCCGCAAGGGCATCCGCTTCCACCACCTGGGCGATCTGGAGGGCATGCCTCCCGGGATCCAGCGGGATATCCACGTCCTGGAGGCCGCCACGGCCAGCCACGGCGGCATGACGTTCCATCTGGCGGTGAACTACGGCTCGCGCCTGGAACTCGTCCAGGCGGCCCGGCGCTGCGTGGCGGACGGCCTCGCGCCGGATCAGGTGGACGAGGCGGCCCTGGCCGCGCGCCTCTGGACCGCCGGGGTGCCGGATGTGGATCTCCTGATCCGCACCAGCGGCGAGCATCGCATCTCCAACTTCCTGCTCTGGCAGTCCGCTTATGCGGAATTCCACATGACCGACTGCCTCTGGCCGGATTTCGGGCCTGACCAGTTGCAGGAAGCCCTGGAGGACTACGCCCAGCGGGAACGCCGCTTCGGAGGCCTCTGATGCCGGATCGCACCACGCCCACCGTGGATCGCAAGAACATGACCACCCGGATCACCACGGGCCTGGTGTTCGCCGTGTTCTTCCTCACCCTCCTCTGGCACGGCGACCGGCCCTGGGCGGCCTGGACCTACCTGGCGCTCATGGCGTTGGGGACACTGGGCGCGGTGCGCGAACTCGTCCTCATGGCCCGGGTGCGGGGGTTCCAGCCCTCGCTGGCCGCCGGGGTGATCGTGGCCTGGGCCATCCTCGCCCACTTCTTCCTGGCCACGGGAACGGCGGACCCGCTGCCCCTGTGGGCCGTCCTCGCCGGCGGGATGCTGGTGATCCATTTCGGCGCGCTTTTCTTCGAACCGACCCTGGAAGAAGCCCTGCCGAGCCAGGCCATCACCTGGATGGGCGCGCTGGCCCTGGGCCTGGGCCTGGGCTTCCAGCTCAAGCTGTTCCTCCTCCAGGGCGACCTGCCCAAGACCGGCAGCCGCTTCATCCTGGCCCTGTTCATCATCACGTGGTTCGGCGATACGGCCGCCTATTTCGTGGGCAGCTTTCTGGGCAAGCACAAGCTGGCCCGCCGGGTGAGCCCCAAGAAGAGCTGGGAGGGCGCCGCCGGAAACCTCGCCGGGAACCTCGCCGGCGCCTTCCTGATGGTCGCTACCGTCTGCCCTGACTGGACCTGGGTGGATGCGGTGGTGCTGGGCCTGCTGATGGGGGTGGCGGGGCAGTTGGGCGACCTGGTGGAGAGCACCTGGAAACGCAGCGCGGGCGTGAAGGATTCCTGCGCCGGCGTGGCGATTCCGGGCCACGGAGGCATCCTCGACCGCGTGGACAGCCTGATCTTCGCGGCCCCGGTGCTCTACGCCTACGCCCACTTCGTGTTGGGGTTCAATTGACGCTCCGGCGCCTCGCCCTCCTGGGTTCCACGGGGAGCATCGGCACCTCCACCCTGGATGTGGTCCGGGCCCATCCGGACCGCCTCTCGGTCGCCGCCCTGGCGGGGGGCCGGAACCGGGAGCTGCTCCTGGCCCAGGTCGAGGCCTTCCGGCCCCGCTGCGTCTCGGTGGGGCTGAAGGAGGATGCGGACTGGCTGCGCTCCCGCCTCTCCTACACGCCTGAGCTGCACTGGGGCCCCGAGGGGCTGATGGCCTGCGCCCTGCATCCGGACGCCGACACGGTGGTGGCCGCCATCGTCGGCAGCGCGGGATTGGCCAGCACCGAAGCCGCCCTGCGGGCCGGACGCCGGGTCTGCGTGGCCAACAAGGAATCCCTGGTGGTGGGCGGGGCGCTCATGCATACGGCGGCCCTGGCCGGGGGCGGGGAACTCCTCCCCGTGGACAGCGAGCACGCCGCCCTGCACCAGCTCCTCGCTGGCCGCGATCCGGCCTCCATCCGGGAGGTGCGCATCACCGCCAGCGGCGGCCCCTTCCGGGACTGGCCCCTGGCGCGGATCCAGGGCGCCACGGTGGAGGAGGCCCTCAACCACCCCACCTGGAAGATGGGGCCGAAAATCACCATTGATTCCGCCACCCTCATGAACAAGGGCCTGGAGGTCATCGAGGCGGCGGTCCTCTTCGACCTGTCGGTGGACCAGATCGCCGTCACCGTCCATCCCCAGAGCCAGGTGCACGCGATGGTGGGCTTCCGCGATGGCACCTACCAGCTCCAGGTCTGCGCCAACGACATGAAGCTGCCCATCCAGTACGCGCTGCTCTACCCCGAGGCCCATCCAGGCCCCGTGCCGCCCTACGCCTGGGATGCGGTCCGCGCCTGGACCTTCGAGCCCCCCGACCTGGCGCGCTTCCCGTGCCTGGCCCTGGCGTTCCAGACCCTGCGCGAGGGCGGCACCGCCCCGGCCATCCTCAACGCGGCCAATGAAGTGGCCGTGGCCGCCTTCCTGTCCCGCCGCATCGGCTTCTGGGATATCCAGGCCTGCGACCGGGCCGCCCTGGACGCCCTCCCGGCCCGGCCCCTGACCTCCCTGGCCCAGGTCCTGGATGCGGATGCCGCCGCGAGGCGTCATGCTGAAGGTTGGGTCGCCTCCCGGCCCTAGCCTTTCCAGGTGTCCATGACCGTCCGTTCCGCCGCCGTCCTTGGTTCCTCCGCCTGTGCCCTGGCCCTGGTCCAGCTCCACTGGCCGGGGGTGGGCTTCTGGGGGCCCATCCTCATGCTGGGGGGCCTCATCTTCCTCCACGAGCTGGGCCATTTCCTGGCCGCCAAGGCCATGGGCATGCCCGTGGAGGAGTTCGCCTTCGGCCTGCCCTTCGGCCCCTTCGTGCGCGTGTTCACCTGGCGCGAAACCAAGGTCGGCATCCGGCCCCTGGCCCTCGTCGGCGGCTACGTCAAGCTGGCGGGCTTCAACCCGGAGGAGCCCGGCGCGGACGATCCCTACGGCTTCCTGAAACAGCCCGCCTGGCGGCGCCTGCTCTTCTACAGCGGCGGCGTCCTCGCCAACCTCGCCACCACCCTGGTGCTGTTCAGCCTGGTGGGCATCAGCCAGGCGCGGGTCATCAAGGCCCAGCCTAAGCCCGGTTCAGCCCTCCTGGTGGACCAGGTGATCCCGGGCCAGCCCGCCGCCACCGCGGGCCTCAAGGCCGGCGACGAGCTGCGCCAGGTGGGGCCCATCGCCCTTCCTGCGGGCACCTGGGAGAGCGCCGTGGCCTACATCCAGGGCCACCCCGGCCAGCCCGTGCCCATCCGGATCGTCCGGAACGGCCAGGCGCGCGAGATCCCGGTCACCCCCGCCGTCGAAGGCGGGAAGGGCCGCATCGGCCTGGCGGTCGGCGCCATCGCCTACGATGTCCAGCGGCGCCCCTTCCGGTCCGGGGATCTCCTGGTGGGCGGGCGGTTCGCCGCGGCCGTGTCCTGGGATCTCACCCGCCAGTCCTTCCACTTCCTCCGGCAGCTGGTGACCTTCCGGGCCCGCAGCGCCGAGGTGGCCGGTCCCATCGGCATCATCCGCATGGGCAGCCAGGCGGCCAAGAGCGGCTGGGAGGCGTTCCTCTTCATGTGCGGCGCCATCAGCCTCCAGCTGGCCATCCTCAACGCCCTGCCCATCCCCGCCCTGGATGGGGGCCATGTGGCCCTGCTGCTGTTCGAGAAGGCCCGCCGGCGGGATCTCTCCATCGAAACGAAGGAGCGGATCCTCACCGGCGGGTTCGTCCTGCTGGCTTCCCTCATGGCCGTGGTGATCGCCATGGACCTGATGAAGCTGAGGAAATAGCTACCTTCCCGCTTCCGGTTCGGGACCGTCCTCGTCGCTGGGCGGAACCTCCTTGGCCTTCTCCACCTCGACCTTGGCCTTCAGCTGCTTTCCGGCCGCATCGAGGGTGAGCGTGTAGTCGCCCGCCAGCACGAAGGGGCGGCGGCCCGGGGGCAGGCCGGGGCGCCGGGCGGGATCCACCTGCAGATCCCAGTCCACGCGGTTGAGCCCCGCGACGCCCGGCACCTTCCACTGGCGCTGCGTGATTCCCTTGGCATCGGCCAGGGTCAGGGTGGCGTCCCCGGCCTGCGCCAGGTGGAACCAGAAGCTCGTGGGTGTGATCGTGTGGCCCGGGAACCAGCTCGGCCGGTCCTTGGCCCACCAGGCCTGGGCCTGGACCTTGCTGGGCTCGAAGAGGTGGGCGGCTTCGGCCTGGACGGCGGGCGTGAGCTGCTCCAGGGGCCCGATGGGCGCCACCCAGGCGCTGCGGCCGTGGGTGGCCACCGCCAGGTCGTGGGCCACGGGCTGGATGGCCAGGTCGTGGACCGGGACATGGGGCAGATCCGCCCCCAGGGCCTCCCACCGCTTCCCGCCGTCGAGGGTGCACCACAGGCCCATGTCCGAGCCCGCGAACAGCAGGTCGGCGTTTGCGGGATCCTCCCGCACCACGTTCAGGTTCTCCGCCGGCAGGTTCCCGCGGATCGAGGTCCAGGTGGCACCGTAGTCCGTGGATTTGAAGATCAGGGCTTCGGCGGTGCCGTTCCGGTAGGCGCTGAAGGTGGCGTAGACCGTGCCCTCGGCGTGGCTGCTGGGCTCGAGCCGCGTCACCCAGCGGTCCGTGGGCAGGCCCTTCTCGCAGCGGGTCCAGGCGTAGCCGCCATCCCGGCTCACCCACACCCGGCCCGTGTCCGATCCGGCGTAGAGCAGCCCGAAGCGTTTCGGGCTCTCGGCCACCAGGGTGAGGGTGCCCCAGGGCACATTGCCGGCCTTCGGCGCGCCGGTGAGATCCGGGCTGATGCGCGTCCAGGTGGCGCCCTGGTCCAGGCTGCGCAGCACCTCCTGGGCGCCGGTGTAGAGGATGCGGGGGCTGGCGGGCGACAGCGCCAGGGGCGTCACCCAGTTGAAGCGGTAGGGCGGTTCGCCGAGCTTGGGCTTGGGCTTGATGCCCGTGGTCGAGCCGCCTTCGATGCGGGCCATGGAGCCGAACTGGTACTCGGTGTACACGGTGTCGTTGGTCGTGGGATCCACCTGCACCATGCCGCCATCCCCGCCGTAGATGGCCTTCCAGGCGTCCTTCTGCTGGCCGGGTTTGAGGGGATCGGCGGGGCCCCGCATCACGCCGTTGTCCTGGAGGCCGCCATAGAGCCGGTAGGGCTTCGCGCGGTCCGCGACGATGGAGTAGAACTGGCCCACGGGGAGGTTCTTCACGGCCCGCCAGGTGTGGCCACCGTTGGTGGAGACGTTCAGGCCGCCGTCATTGCCCAGCACCAGGCGCCGGGGATCCCGGGGATCAATCCAGAGGGCGTGGTGGTCGGGGTGCACCGTGTCCCAGTCGGGCCCGTTGAGGCCCTTGAACGTGCGGCCACCGTCCTCGCTGACGATGGCGGGCATGCCCAGGAGGTACACGCGCTGGTCGTTCGTGGGATCCACGCGCACCTGGCCGAAGTAGTAGCCGTAGGTGTAGGTGAATTCCTCCAGCCGTTTCTCGTGCGTGCGGTGCCAGGTGGTGCCGCCGTCCTCCGTGACGTACAGCTCCGGGCCCACGATCCGCGCCTCGATGAGGGCCCGCTCCGCATCCCCCAGCGACGCGAGGAGGGTCTTCACCGTGAGGGTGCCGGCCTTCATCCTGGCCTGCACCTTCTTCGCGGTGACGGAGGCATCGTAGCCGTTGCGGCGCAGGAAGGCGTCGAGGCGCTTGGGGTCCAGCTTCTCCACCCCGGCCTCGGTCAGCGCGGCCACCTGGGAGACCGTCAGCGCCTCGGGATCGGCGTAGGGATCCTTCTCATCCTTGGGAAGGGGCGTCTGGTTGTCCACGAAGGCGTAGAGTTTTGCCGGATTCTGGTGGCTTTGCGCCAGGCCGATGCGGCCCACATCCATCCCCTGGGGGAAGCCTCCGCCCAGCCGGGTCCAGGTGCGTCCGCCATCCGTCGTCTTGTAGATCCCCGAGCCGGTGCCGCTCTCCAGGAAATCCCAGGGCTTGCGGTCCTTCTCCCACAGGGCGGCGTAGAGGGTGCCGGGATCCTTCACATCCATGATCAGATCCGTCGCGCCCGTGCGGGCCGGGGCCTTCAGCACCTGGGCCCAGGTGCGCCCGCCATCCGTGGTCTTGAAGATGCCGCGCTGCCCGCCCTCGGTGTAGAGCGGCCCCTGGGCCGCCACGTACACCACATCGGGATTGGACGGATCCACCACGATGCGGGCGATGCGGTGGCTGTCGGAGAGGCCCGCCGCCTGCCAGGTCTTCCCGCCGTCCGTGGACTTGAAGAGCCCCGCGCCCGGGTAGGAACTGCGGCTGGCATTGGCCTCGCCCGTTCCGGCCCAGATCACCTTGGGCACCCCCGGCGCGCCCCACACCACCGCCACATCACCCAGCGAAAAGGCCGGCTCCCGGTCGAAGAGCGAGGTCCAGGTGCTGCCGCCATCCGCCGTGGACCAGAGCCCGCCCGTGGCGAAGGCGGCGATCCAGTGCTCCGGCGCCCGGTCGTCCGCCGCCAGGGCCACCACCCGGCCGCCCTGGCCCATGGGGCCCACGCAGCGGAAGGGCACGGCCTTGAAGGGGCTCGCGGCTTCCAGCGCCGTCCGCGCCGCATAGGCCGCGGCCGCCCCGGCCCGGGAGGGCGTGGGCAGGGCCGGATGGAATTCGGCCGCCTGCTGGGCCTTGGTCAGGGGCGCCTCGGCCCCCGCCGCAAGGCAGGCGGGGAGGACGAGAAGCAACGGAAGGTAGGGACGCCGCATGGGAACCTCGCGAGATGAGGGTAGCGCAACCCGGCGGAGCCCGGGTATCAGACAGGGTGCCCCGGCTTGGCCGGGACACCCTGTGGGGGTGCACGAGGGGGACATCGCGAGCCGAAGGCCAGCAGGCGGTCCCCCCTCGTTCCGGTCAGTTTGCCGCCACCACCGGCGGGGGCGGCAGCTGGCGGATCTCCTGGGCCAGGCCCTTGGCGCCGTTGATGAGGAACTGCATGGCCACCGCCGCCAGGATGAAGCCCATGAGCTTGTTCACCACCTTGGTGCCGATGGCCCCCAGGCGTCGGAACACCGCCGGGGCGTTCCGCAGGAAGAGGTAGACGATCCAGCCGTTCAGCAGGATCGCGCCCAGCACCACGCCATACTCGGTCCAGCTCAGGCCTGCGATCATCCCCATCACCGTGGAGAGGGTGCCCGGTCCCGCCAGCAGCGGAATGCCGAAGGGGATGATGGCGAAATCCTCCGGCAGCTTGCGGCTGGCCTCCGCCTTTTCATCGTCCGTGTGCCGCTCGCGGGGATCCTCGCCGTAGATCATCGAGATGGCGCGGTAGAGCACCAGCACGCCGCCCACGAACTGCATGGCCAGCGCCGTGAAGCCGAAGAGGCTGAAGATGATCTGGCCCGTGAGCGCGAAGGCCAGCATGGCCGCGCAGGCGGTGAGCGCAGCCTTGCGCGCGCTGCGGCGCAGCTCCGGCGGCTCCATCCCCGCGGTGGAACCGGAAAACACCACGGCAGCGCTGATGGGGTTCAGCACCGAGAACAGCGACATGGTCGCGCCCAGGGCGAAGGACCAGGTGGGCAGGGGGGTGAGGTGGGGCATGGCGACCAGGGTAGCGCGTACCATGGCCCCATGCGCGACCTTGCGGCCCTCCGGGAACAGCACCAACGGCGCCTGAGCTGGATGCCCTGGCTCTACCTCGCCCTCAAGCCCCGCCACCGCGCCTGGGCCGAGGCCTGGCAGGCGGAGGTGCAGGCCCGGCTCCAGGCCCAGGAGACGGTGCGGCTCGGAACCGGCTGTTTCATCGCCCCCGAAGCCGCGATCTTCGGCGAACCCGGCCGGGGCGTCGTGCTGGGCGACCGCTGCGCCATCGCCGCCCAGGCCTTCCTCCACGGGCCGCTCACCCTGGGGAACGATGTGAGCGTCAACGCCGGCGCCCGGCTGGATGGCGGCCGCAAGGGCATCACCCTCGGCGAGGGCACCCGCATCGCCAGCGGCGCAGTCCTCTACGCCTTCGACCACGGGCTCCGGCCCGACCGCCCCGTGAAGGACCAGCCCGTGCGCTCGCGCGGCATCCGGATCGGCGCCGATGTCTGGATCGGCGCCAACGCGGGCATCACCGATGGCGTCACGGTGGGGGACCATGCGGTGGTCGCCATGGGCGCCGTGGTCACCCGCGATGTGCCCGACTGGGCCATCGTGGCGGGCGTGCCCGCCGTGGTGGTGGGGGACCGGCGGGAGCGTTAGGAGCGGGGCGTGGCCCCCTGCAACATGCCCCGGGATCCCGGGATGCATTTCGCGCGATCCCTCTGGCAACAGCCTTTCCAAGTCGCCTGAATCCAGTACCTCCAGAGCTGGCACGGGCTGTGATTCCCCCTGGGGCGAGCCTCCCCGCCGGATCGGGCACCCCGGAGGCCGACCTTCCCTGGAGGAAGCCATGCGAAGCCTTGCCACCCTAGGCCTGCTCATTCTGTCCGTCCTGCCCCTGGCCGCCCGCGACCACGACCACGGCCCTTGGCGCGAACGTGGTGGCCGGCGCGTGGTGCTGGACGCGCGCCCTGGCCGCTACGACCGCTACGACCGCTATGACCGCTTCGATGACCGCGACAGACGCTTTGACCGCTACGACCGTTATGGCCGCTACGAGCGTTACGACCGCGATGACCACGACGACGACCGCTGGGAGGGGCGGGCCTGCCGCGGGGATCGCCCCCGGTACCGCACCTACGACGACGATGGGGTGGTGGTCCGGCCCCTGGCCCCCCCCTGGCGCAGCCGGATCGTCTTCCGCTTCGGCTGGTAGACAGTCCTTGTCCTTTCGGAGCCCCCACCATGGAATTCATGAAGGTTGACGACTCCCCCTTGACAGAAGCGAAAAAAAGACGAATCATGGCTCCATCGGACGGAGCTTCCCATGCGAACCTTCGGCTACAAATTCAGCGGCTACTTCATGGAATACGGTCCCGTCGAGGCCCGCAGCCTCGACGACGCCAAGGCGAACATTCGCCAGAAGCTGGGCGTCGCCCGTCTGCCGCTCGGCCTTCAGGTGTGGGATCTCGCCGAGCGTCCCCTCGCCCGCTGGCGCATCGCCGCCGCCTGTTGAAGGGATGCGGATCGCCCCTGCGTCAGACGGGGTGCGCGCGAGGGGGGACAACGCGAGCCGAAGGCGAGCAGGCGGTCCCCCCGCGTGGATATCAACCCTGGTGGGCCGCCCACCAGGCCCGGCCCAGGGCCACATCCTGGGTGATCTGGGTGCGCAGCGCGTCCACGGAAGCGAACTTCGCCTCGCCGCGAATCCGGTGGAGGAAGCGCAGCTCCAGGCGGGCGCCATAGAGATCGCCCTCGAAATCCGGCAGATGGGTTTCCACCGTGAGGCGGCTGCCCTCGAAGGTGGGCTTCTCCCCCACGTTGGTGAGGCCCAGGCGGGGCTGGCCGTGGTGGAGGCAGAGCGATCGGGTGACGTACACGCCGTAGGCCGGGAGCTGCTCCTGTTCCCAGGCCAGATTGGCGGTGGGGAAGCCCAGATGCCGCCCGCGGCGATCGCCCTCCACCACCACGCCCGTCAGGGTGTAGGGATGGCCCAGCAGCTCCGCCGCCGCGTCCACCTCGCCCCGTTCCAGGGCCTCGCGGATGCGGGTGCTGGAGAGCCGCCCCCCGTCCGGCGCCTTGAGCGCCAGGGTGTGCACGCGGCATTCGTGCGCCTCGCCCCAGGCCTCCAGGGTGGCCACGTTCCCGCTTCGGTTCCGGCCGAAGCAGAAGGCCCGGCCCACGTTCAGGTCCGTGGGCGCCAGCACCCGGCGGAGCTGATGGAGGAAGGCCTCGGGCGTCAGCTCAGAGAAGGCCCGGCTGAAGGGGATGACCCAGGCCAGGTCCATCCCTTCGGCCTCGAAGGCCGCCAGCCGCTGGGCCAGGGTCATGAGCAGCTTCGGCTTCCGTTCCGGCGCCACCACCACTGTGGGATGGGGATCGAAGGTGACCACCGCCGCCCGCAGTCCCGCCGCGTGCGCCTGGGCCGCCGCCGCGCGCAGGAGCTGGCGGTGGCCCGCATGCACCCCATCGAAGTTGCCCAGGGTCACCACGAAGGGACCCCCCGTGGGCGCCTCCTCCAGCGGGTGGTGCCAGATCTCCATCACGCGTCCTCCCCCCGTTCCGCGGGCCAGGCCAGGCTGGCGCCCACGCTGCCCGCCAGGACCGCCGCGATCACCAGCAGGCTGACCTGCACGGGGATGTGCACCCAGGTCGCGATGCACATCTTCACGCCCACGAAGGCCAGCACCACGGCCAGGCCCGTCTTCAGGCGGTGGAAGCGGTCCATCATCTTGGCGAGCAGGAAGTAGAGGCTTCGCAGACCGAGAATGGCGAAGATGTTCGAGGTGTACACCACGAAGGGGTCGCGGGTCACCGCCAGCACGGCCGGGATGGAATCCACGGCGAAGACCAGATCCGTCACCTCGATGGTGAGCAGCACCAGCAGCATGGGCGTGATGTAGCGTCGTCCCTCCCGGACCACCGTGAAGCGCTCGTGGCCGCCCTTCTCATCGAAGGGGAGCAGCCTCCGGAAGGCGCGCACCAGCCAATTGTCCGCCGGATCGCGCTCCGTCTCCTTCAGCAGCAGCATCTTCAGCCCGGTGTAGACCAGGAAGCCGCCGAACACGTACATCATCCATTCGAAGCGGTTCAGCAGGGCCGTGCCCGCCAGGATCATGGCGGCGCGCATGACCAGGGCGCCCAGCACGCCCCAGAACAGCACCCGGTGCTGGTGCCGCAGATCCACCTCGAAGCTCTGGAAGACCAGCACGAACACGAAGAGGTTGTCCACGCTGAGGGATTTCTCCAGCACGTAGCCCGTGACCCATTCCATGCCCTTCTGGGCGCCTTCGCCGTAAAAGATCAGGCCGCAGAACACCAGGGCGAGGCCGATCCACACCGCGCTCCACAGCGCCGCCTCGCGCATGGTGGGCGCGTGGATGCGGCGGTTGAACACGCCCAGATCCAGCGCCAGCATGCAGAACACGAAGGCGTGGAACCCACCCCAGGCCCACCAGGGAGCGGCTTGCAGCAGGGCATCGGCCACGGATCCTCCGGACTCCCAGCTTAGCGGAGCCGGGAAGCACCGTTGCGCGGCCGCGCCGCCTCGCTGAAGATGGCCCGGTGAGCCTTCCCCGCTTCTTCCTCGATCCGCCGCCCGCCGTTCCGGCGGAGGGCCTGACGCTGCCCCTGGGCGCCGAGACCGCCCGCCACCTCAAGGCCCTGCGCCTCCGCCCCGGCGCGGCCCTGGAGCTGGTGCTCGAAGGCACCGCCTGGCGGGCCGATCTGGCGGAGCTGGACCGGGACCGGGCCCTGGCCCGCCTCGTGGCCCCCCTGCACGAGGACCGGGAGCCGCCCATCGCCCTGGAGGCCTGCCTGCCCCTCACGGCCCAGCTCAGCCTCTGGGACGAGTGGCTGCCGCCCCTGGTGGAGCTGGGCGCCACGCGGATCCAGCCCGTGATCTACGCCCGCAGCGAATTCGATCCCGGCAAGACCGCCGCCCGCCTGGAGCGCTGGTCGCGCATCATCCTTTCGGCCTGCGAACAGAGCCACCGCACCCGGCGGCCCGTCCTGCATCCGCCCATGGCCTTCGAGGCGCTCCTGGCCTGGCCCACCGCGCAGAAATGGGTGGCCTACGAGCTGGCCACCGGGGAGGCCAACCCCGCCCTCCGCCCCGAGCCCCTGGCCTTCACCAGCGGCCCCGAAGGCGGCATCACCGAGGGCGAATTCGCGGCCCTGGCCGCCGCCGGCTGGGTGCCCGTCAGCCTGGGCCGCGGCATCCTCCGGGCCGTCACCACCCCCGTGGCCCTCCTGGGCGCGGTGCAGATGGACCTGGGCCGCCGGTCAATCCCCTGAAAAGCCAGCGTCTTGCGAGGTATAGTGGGGCATCCCCCCGGAGCTCCCATGTCCCGCCGTGCCCTGCTGCCGCTCTTCGCCGTCAGCCTTCTGGCCGCCCAGCCGCCCACCGTGGCCGAGGCCCCGCTCCGCGCCCACCTGGCCTTCCTGTCCGATGATCTGCTGGAAGGCCGCGGCACGGGCCAGCGCGGCGGCGACCTCACTGTGCGCTACCTGGAAACCCAGCTCCAGGTGCTGGGCCTGGTCCCCGCCCAGGGCGCCTCCTACCGCCAGGCGGTGGACCTCGTGGGCATCCGCACGCTGCCACCCCGCAGCCTCCTGAGCTTTGCGGGCGGCAACACCTGCGCCACGCCCGCCTTCGGCACCGAGATCGTCTATGGCGCGGGCCAGCCCATCGCGAACCTCCGCGTGGATGCGCCCCTGGTCTTCGTGGGCTACGGCATCGCCGCCCCCAGCGAGCACTGGGACGACTACAAGGGCCTGGATGTCCGCGGCAAGGTGCTGGTCATGCTGGTGAACGAGCCCGCCCCCACGGCGGCCGAGCCCCAGCGTTTCGATGGCGGAAATCTCACCTACTTCGGCCGCTGGACCTACAAGTTCGAGGAGGCCGCCCGCCGCGGCGCCGCGGGCGTGCTGCTCATCCACACCACGCCTTCCGCCAGCTACGGCTGGAGCGTGGTCCAGCATGGCTGGGAGGGCGAACGCTTCCAGCTCAAGGCCGGGGCGGGCACACCGCTCCAGGGCTGGCTCAGCGAGGCCACCGCCCGCCGCCTCTTCGCCCAGGCCGGCCAGGATCTCGATGCCTTGACCGCCCGGGCCCAGGAGCCCGCGTTCCGGCCCGTACCCCTCGCCCTGCGGGCCGAGGGCACCCTGGTCAGCGAGGTCCGCACCGTGCCCCAGTTCAACGTGGCGGGCGTGGTGCCCGGCATCGATCCGGCGCTGAAGGATGAACTGGTGATCTACTCCGCCCACTGGGACCACCTGGGCAAGGCGGCGGTGGCCGAGCCCGGCGCGCACGGCGATGCCATCTACAACGGCGCCCTGGACAACGCCTCGGGCTGCGCCGCCCTCCTGGCCATGGCCCAGGCTGCCATTCAGCACCCCGCCCAGCGCAGCCAGATGTTCCTCTTCGTCTGTGGCGAGGAGCAGGGCCTGCTGGGTTCCCAGGCCTACACCGCGGCGCCGCTCTGGCCCCTGGCGAAGACCGTCGCCGACCTGAACCTGGACAGCCTCAACGCCGTGGCGCCCACCCGGGACATCGGCCTGCCCTTCGCCCACCGCAGCACCCTGGGCGCCCTGGGCGCGGCCGTGGCCCAGGCGGATCACCTCGCCGTGGCCGCGCCGCGGCCCGACACCGGCGGGGGCTACTTCCGCTCCGATCACTACAGCTTCGTCCAGGCGGGCGTCCCCGCCCTCTCCGTCGAGTCGGGCCGGGACTTTGTCGGCCCCGATCCCGTGGCGCTGAAGGCCCGCGCCACCGCCCTCGGCGCCCACTACCACCAGGTGACGGACGCCTACAATCCCGCCTGGGATCTCGCGGGCATGGTGCAGGAGGCCCAGTTCACCCTCGACTTCGGCCAGCTTCTGGCCACCATGCCCACGCGCCCCGTCTTCCTTCCCGCGCCGTGACCGACGCCTTCTCCGAGCGCGTGCCCGCCTTCAGCGACGCGGACCTGCGGGCCTGCCTCGCCCGCCCCCAGGACTACCGCGCCGAGGCCCTGGCCACGGTCCTGGCGGAATGCGCCCGGCGCGGCCTTCCCATCAGCGATGCCGAACGCGCCGCCGTGCAGGGTGCCCTGGCCCTCCGCTCGGCGGAAGGATCCGGACCGGATCCCCACCGGATGCGCCGCCTCGCCCGCTGGACCCTGATTCTCGGGCTCGTTGCCGCGGCGCTGATCTTCTTTACCGCCCATCCGCCGCCCCCGGATCCCCTGGGCACCGATCCCCTCGACACCAAGCGCTACCTGCGGGAGCTGGAGGTGGTCGGCGGCAAGGGGAATGTCCTCGGCCTCCAGTTCCGCCAGTGGTTCGCGGGCCTATGGCAGGGCCGGGCCCTCGCCGGCACCGTGGCCGTGCTCAGCGGGCTCCTGGCCGTGCTGTTCCGCCTGCTCGGGCGTGAACCCCGGCCCTGAGCCCGCTCACAATCCGTCGAGCGGGCTCGCCACGCCCAGCCCGCCCCGGTTCAGCACATGGGTGTAGATCATCGTCGTCTCCACATCCGCGTGCCCCAGCAGCTCCTGCACGGTGCGGATGTCGTGGCCCGAGGCCAGCAGGTGGGTCGCGAAGCTGTGCCGCAGCACATGCGGCGTCACCGCCTTGGCCAGCTCGGCCCGCCGGGCGGCCTCCCGCACCGCCCGCTGGACGCTTTCGGGGTACAGGTGATGGCGTCGCGTCTCGCCCGTCCGGGGATCCTCCGCCCGCACCGCCGAGGGGAACACCCATTGCCACCCCCACTGCCGCGCCGCGCCCCGGTACTTGACCGCCAGGGCGTCCGGCAGCCAGACCTCGCCGAAGCCCTCCTCCAGATCCCGCGCATGCACCTTCTTCACCTTCTCCAGATGCTTCCGCAGCGGGGCCTCCAGCCGCTCCGGCAACATGGTGACCCGGTCCTTGTCCCCCTTGCCGCCGCGTACTGTCAGCTGGTGCGCGTGGAAATCCAGATCCTTCACCCGCAGCCGCAGCCCCTCCATCAGCCGCAGGCCCGTGCCGTAGAGCAAGGCCGCCACCATCCCCATGGTGCCGTCCATCTGGTCCAGCAGGGTGCGCACCTCGCCCTGGGTCAGCACCACCGGCAGCCGCCGCCGCTCCCGCGCCTGCACCACCTCATCCAGCCAGGGCAGTTCCACTTCCAGCACGTGCCGGTAGAGGAAAAGGATCGCCGCCTTCGCCTGATTCTGCGTCGAAGCCGACACCTTGCGTTCCACCGCCAGGTGGGTCAAGAATGATTCCACCTCCGCCGGTCCCATCTCCACCGGGTGCTTTTTCCCATGGAACAGAATGAAGCGCCTCGCCCAATCCACGTACGCCCCCTCCGTCCGCAGACTGTAATGACGCACCCGCAGCACCTCCCGCAGCCGATCCAGCAGCCGAGGACGAGGGCTCTCCAATCCAGGTTCCATCCGCCCGATTTTAGGTTTGCCTATTCCCCCGTGTCCACTCTTTCGTCATGTTTTTGAGGACTTTTTGAAAACACTCCCCACCCCAACCCAACCGACAGTCTTCCCCCGCCTGTCGTCTAATACTTAGTTAGACAACTTTTGGAGTAATGGGCTCTATGAGCGGCATCCACCAGCCGCCGTATTCCCGACAGCCAATCGCATGACGGAGCCCAAGCTGACCGCATGTGACAAAGGGTTCGCATTTTGCCCCACCCAGGAAAACACTGGTAGGGATCGGCGCTGAATCCTCATCACCATTCCAGTGCCAATACCACATTTGTCTGGTGGGCAGATCCTGGGTCCACACTTGGTCCTGTTGCCTAACCTTGCGCTCAACTCGGACCCCGCCTTCATTGCTTTTCGTCATCATCATCCTCCTTGGCCCACGGCGGGGCCGGTTAGCTCCGAAGTTAGGCGCGCACTGCGGAATCCTGGTTTCTGGTCTGGTTTCCAAGTTCCAGCTATTCTCAAACTCGAAAACCTTCGTTCTTTTCCACACGGTTCCGGCCCTTCTTTTCGGTTCGGTCGTCGGCGGCTTCCAAGCAGCGTGCCTAACCCCACGCTCAACTCGGACCCCGCCTGCGCTGGCCGGTTTCCTCTCTCGCGTTCCGTCTTCCTCGGCTTCGTTCAGCAGCCGTTTGCAGCCGGGGCCGGTTAGCTTTTTTCGTTAGGCGCGCACTGCGGAATCCTGGTTTCTGGTCTGGTTTCCAGGTTCCAGCTATTCTCAAATTCGAAAATCCTTCGTTCTTTTCCACACGGTTCCGGCCCGCCTTTTCGGTTCGGTCGTCGGCGGCTTCCAAGCAGCGTGCCTAACCCCACGCTCAACTCGGACCCCGCCTGCATTGTCATTCGCTCTCTCTCAACTTTCGTCTTCCTCGGCTTCGTTCAGCGCCTCGGTGCAGGCGGGGCCGGTTAGCTTTTTCCGTTAGGCGCATTCTCGGAGAAACCATGAAGAACCTAATCCTTCCAGCACTTCTCATTGCGGCTCCACTTTCGGCCCAGTCTTTCGAAATCGGTGTATTCCTTGGTCAGCAGTCGTATCACGATTCTGCATCAAGGCCTCTGTTCGCTCCGCAGAATCCCTTGATTTCCAAGGTTGATAGCAGGACTGTAACGGCCCTAAGGTTAGGTTACACCTTGCTAGATTTCGGCCCGGCTTCTTTTCAGGTTACAGGTGGCTACCAACCTGAAACTCGTGCCACAGTACATACCTCCGCCCCAAACAATACACCTCCGTTTCCTACTGATCTTGGTGACAGTACCTTGACAGAGAGCTATTGGTCGGTTGGCACGATGTTCAATTTCAATTTCCCGGTCGCATTAGGCCTTGGTCTTGAATACCGATCCGAAAAGTTGGGCGGTGGAACTACCGGCAGCTTTACCTACAACCGCCCATGGGCCCGGGCAAATGTCGGCTATGTATTTCCAATGCCAAAGGTGAAACCATTCGTCGGCCTAGAAGCGGCACTTCCCCTCAGTACAAAATCAAACGATACGGGGACAAGCGCCGAGACTGCTATCCAGGCCATCGCTCCGAAAATGCAAATCGGTATCTATGCTGGTATTCGATTCTGATACCCGATGCGTCTAACCCTCCGCTCAACTCGGACCCCGCCTGCATTGTCTTCCGCTCCTTCTCATCATTTCGCTTCCTCGGCTCCGTTCATCGCCTCGGTGCAGGCGGGGCCGGTTAGCTTTTTCCGTTAGGCGCGCACGGCAGAATCCTGGTTTCTGGTCTGGTTTCCAAGTCCCAGCTATTCTCAAACTCGAAAAACCTTCGTTCTTTTCCACACGGTTCCGGCCCGCCTTTTCGGTTCGGTCGTCGGCGGCTTCCAAGCAGCGTGCCTAACCCCACGCTCAACTCGGACCCCGCCTGCGCTGGCCGGTTTCCTCTCTCGCGTTCCGTCTTCCTCGGCTTCGTTCAGCAGCCGTT
>JAJYRN010000015.1 GCA_021794095.1 Acidobacteriota bacterium
GATCCCCTGCTCCATGCTTCCACCTCACCCAATGGGTGCTGTGAATATGTATGTAGGTTCCCTGAATACCGCGATTACATTAATTTTTCGTCTCGACCGAATAGGGCAGGATCAGATCTGTTCGCCTTTCGTGCGCCCGCAGGGCGTTTCGCGCCTTTCGCGGTTCCAGGATCCCGGCCTCGACGTCCCTGAACGGCTAAGCTAGAGGGACACCTCCCTCCGGAAGCCCCATGCCCGACCGCATCGGCAAGTTCGAGATCCTCCGCGCCCTGGGCCAGGGGGCCATGGGCGAGGTATTCCTGGCGCGGGATACGACGCTCGGCCGCGAGGTGGCCCTCAAGACCATCCGGCCCTTCGCGGACGCGGAGGCGCTGGGCGATCTGAAGGCCCGCTTCGCGCGGGAGGCCCAGTCGGCGGCCGGGCTGCACCACCCGAACGTGGTGACCATCTATGAATTCGGCGAGGCGGACGGCCTGCTCTACTTCGCCATGGAAGTGGTGGAAGGCCCCAGCCTGGAGAGCCTGCTCCGGCGCCAGGCCCTCACACCCCGGCAGTTCCTGGAGGCCATGGCCCAGGTCTGCGACGGCCTCCAGGCGGCCCATGCCAAGGGCATCGTCCACCGCGACATCAAGCCCGCGAACATCATGATCGCCCGCGAAGGCGAGCGGCCCGTGGCCAAGATCCTGGATTTCGGCGTGGCCAAGTCCCTGGGCCAGGAGGCCACCCAGACCGGGCAGGTGGTGGGCACCCTGGCCTACATGGCCCCCGAATACCTGCGCCTGGGCAAGGCCACCCCCTCGGCGGATCTCTTCGCCGTGGGCGTCATCCTCTTCGAGGGCCTGGCGGGCCACCGCCCCTTCCAGGGCGACACGAACGGCTCGCTCATCTACTGCATCCTGAACGAGCCCGCGCCGGAGCTGGACACCACCCGGCTGGAGGGCCTCAGCCCCGCCCTGCGGGAGCTGATCCTGCGGGCCCTGGCCAAGGATCCCCTGGAACGCTTCGGCTCCGCCAAAGAGCTGGGCGAGGCCCTGCGGGCGGCGCTGGATCCCGCCTGGCGGCCCCAGGACCAGCCCACCGTGGCCCTACCGAAGCACCCCGCCCCCCCGGCCCGCCGGTCCCGGGGGCCGCTGATCGCGGCCGGGGCGGTCGTCGTCCTGGCCCTGGCGGGCCTGGGCGCCTGGTGGGCCCTCCGTCCCGCCCCCACCGCCCCCAGCGCCACCCTGGACGATGCCGCCCTCCGGGCCGCCGAGCACATGGTGGACAAGGATCCCCTGGGGGCCCTGCGCGTCATCCGCGAGGTCATGGCCCAGGCCCCGCCCGGCGCCCGCGTGGACCCCGACGCCCCGGCCCTGATGCTGGTGCTCCAGTACCAGGCCAAGGATCTGGAAGGCTTCCTCGCCACCCTCAAGGACGCCCAGGCCCGCGGCATCCCCGCCGCCGACCTCCTCAAGAACCGCCGCTACAAGGCCATGCTCACCCAGGACCGGCGGACCGAGCGCCTCCCTGACGAACTCCGGGGGCGGCTGCTGCGGGGAGAATACTGAAGGGGACAAGCGGGACCACAGAGCGCGCAGAACACCACAGAAGACACAGAGGAAGGCTGCCTGTAGGTTTCTGTGTCCTCCTTGGCCCTCTGTGTCCTCCGTGTTCCCCTTTTGGGTTCACATATTCAGCGCCCGCCCGTACACGGCCCGTGCCGCCTCGGGGAACACTTCGTTCAGGGTGGGGTGGGGATACAGGGTGTGGATCAGCTCGTCCACGGTGAACTCGCCACCCATCAGGGCCACGCTGGAGGCCACGAGCTCGGTGGCCTTGGGGCCCAGGATGTGGATGCCGAGGATCTCGCCGTATTTTCTGTCGGCCACGATCTTGATGAAGCCGTGGGGCTCGCCCACGATGTTGGCCTTGGCCATGGGCGCGAAGGGGAAGACGCCCACCTGCACGTCGTAGCCCTTGTCCCGGGCGGCCTTCTCGCTGAGGCCCACGGTGCCCACTTCAGGATCGCAGTAGGTGCAGGCGGGGAAACGGTCGTAGCGCACGGGGTGGGGATGCACGTCCTTGCCCAGGCTCTGGGCCGCGTGCTCGGCGGCCACGATGCCCTCGTCGCTGGCCACGTGGGCCAGCCAGGGGGTGCGCACGATGTCGCCGATGGCGTAGAGGCCGGGCTCGGCCGTCTGCATGTACTTGTCAATGACGACGCAGCCCCGGTCCACCTGGGCCTTGGTGGCCTCCAGGCCCACGCCCTCGAGCTTCGGCGCGCGGCCCACGGCCACCAGCAGGTGGCTGCCCACCACCTCGCCGGGGGTCTCCCCCTCCAGGAAGCAGGCCACGCCATCGGCCCGCTTCTCGATGCGGGTGATCTTGGTCTTGGTGCGGACATCCATCTTGTAGGACTTGCGGAAGATCTTGGCCAGCTCCTCGCCGATGGCGGCGTCCTCCAGCGGAAGGATCGTGTCCATGAACTCCACCAGGGTCACCTTCGAACCCAGGCGGCTGAACACCGAGGCGAACTCCACGCCGATGGCGCCGGCGCCCAGGATGACGAGGTGGCTGGGCAGCTCGGTGAGATCCAGGATGTGGTCGCTGTTGAGCACGCGAACGCCATCCGTCTCCAGGCCGGGGATGGGCTTGGGCGCCGAGCCCGTGGCCAGGATGATGCGCTTGGCTTCGTGCACCTCGCCGGCGACATCCACCCGGCCCGAACCCAGCAGCTTCCCGAAGCCCTTCAGCACCGTCACCTTGTTCTTCTTCATGAGGAACTCGATGCCCTTGGCGTTCTTGGTGACGATGCGGCCCTTGCGCTTGACGATGGTCTCAAGGTTGGCCTTCAGGGCCTTGCCGTCCACGCCATCAATGCCGTAGTCATCCGCCACTTGCATCTGCTCGAAACGGTGGGCGGTTTCCAGCCAGGTCTTGGCGGGGATGCAGCCGCGATGGAGACAGGTGCCGCCCAGGGCCGGATCCTTTTCCACCAGGGCCGTGCTCAGGCCGAGCTGGGCGCCCCGGATGGCGGCGATGTAGCCGCCGGGGCCGGAACCGATGACGAGGAGGTCGAACTGGGCCATGGGGCCTCCAAAGAGCAGCCCCCATCATCCCACAGCCGCGGCCTCAGCCGGGAAGGACGGCCCCCCGGACCGGCGCGAGGAGCCGCGCCGCGAGGCCCACCAGTTCCTGGCGGCCTTCGGAACTCCAGAACGGATGCTCCAGGGTGGCCGTGGCCAGGCCTGACCACACCGGTTCCCCCGTCGCCCGGCGGATCAATTCCAGAACCACTTCCACCTCCGCAGAAGCCCGCCCCCGGCCGGGCGCCGCCGTAGCCGAGGCCTGGCGCCCCCCGCCGCGCTTGAGGCGCAGGTGGGCCCGCAGCCAGAGATCGGCCGACGCCGCATCGGTCCGGGTGAAGCCATGGGAGGCCAGCAGGCCCAGCACCGCGTCCGAGAACCCGGAGGAGGGGATTTCCGCATAGCCCTTGCTCAGCACGATGGCCCGCCCCGCACCCGGGGCCGCCACGGTCTGAATCGAGGCCGCTGTCTGGGTGTCCCAGGCATCCATCTGAAGACTGGCGCCCGTCCCGTAACCCGTGATGGTCAGCCCTCCTGCGAGGGCAATCCCCGCCCAGTTTCCCGCGCCCATGGGAGCCTCCATTCAGAAGTGTCCCGATGGGCGCAGAAGTTCGGGGCCTCAGGCGAAGACCAGGGCCATTCGAACCTCGGTGCGGGCGGCCCGCCACTCGGCCCAGGCGGCGCGCAGTTCCAGGCGGTGCTGGGCCAGGGTGGCCCGCCATTCGGCTTTGGCCTCGCGCCAAGCCTCGGCCCGGGCCTGGCCCTTGGCCTTCCACGCGACCTTCTTCTGCTGCCAGGCCTCGTGGCGCTCGTGCAGGGAGGCCAGGGCCTGGTCCAGCTTCAGCCGGGCGGCCTCGAGCCGCAGGCGCATGGGCGTCGCCACGGCGGGACTGGCCAGGGCAAGCCGTTCGCGCAGGCGCTTTTCCTCCATGCGGAGGCGGGCCCGCTCCATGGCCGCGGCGGATACGCGGCGGAAGCCGCTCACGAGCCCGAACCAGGCCAGCACGTTCAGCAGCCACTTGGTGCTGTCCCACTGGTACCAGAGGGCCCCGTTGCGGTAGTCCCACTGCCAGAGGTGGTGGAAGTTGTGGTAGCCCTCGCCATAGGTAAGGGGCGCCAGCAGCCAGTTGTCCCGGGCCGTGTTCGTGTCGGTGTAGGGGCGGCTGCCGAAAGCATGGGCGGCGCTGTTGATGAGGAAGGTGCTGTGGTGGTTCACCACGATCCGCAGCAGGAGGCCCCAGACCAGGTAGCCCCAGACATTGCCCGTGGCCAGGCCGATCCCCACGGGAATCAGGCTCACCACGGCCCCGATAAGGAAGTGGTTCCGGTGCTGCCAGCGGATCAGGGGATCCTTCTCCAGATCCGCCACGCCGGTGATGGGCAGATCCTTGGCCTCCATGGCCCAGGTCCAGTGGGCGTACCAGAAGCCCTTGGCGATCTCGTAGGGATCCTGGTCCGTGTCCACGTGCTGGTGGTGGATCCGGTGGTCGCTGGACCATTTGAGGGCCGAGTTCTCGAAGGCGGCGGCGCCGACGCAGAGGAAGAAGAAGCGCACGGGCCAGGAGGCCTTGTAGGCCCGGTGGCTGAACAGCCGGTGGTAGCCGCCGCTGATGGCCGTCCCCACCAGGAAGGTCATGGTCGCGAAGACCAGGAGTTCGCCCCACATGGGCCGGACCACCAGGATGCGCCAGGGCACCAGGATGAGGGCCAGGACCAGGGTGCCCACGAGGAAGGAGGTGTTCAAAACATTCCAGTACTTGGCCTGCGGCATCCAGGGCCTCCCGTCGCACCCCTGGGGCGACATTCCAGTATAGGGAATTATTGAGACTCGTTCTTGATATGTTTCTCCCGGCGCCTCCGCGGAGGATGGCCCTGTGGGACACTGGCTTCATCCCAATTGAGGCCTTCGTGACCGCTTCGCGCGCCTGGTACCGCTCCAGCACCCTCTGGATCTTCGTCGGCCTGCTGCTGGGCGTGGTGCTGGGCGGATTCCTGCCCCGGGACCAGCACCCGCTCGCCTACGAAACCTTCCGGTTCATCTCGAAGGCCTTCATCAGCCTCATCAAGGGGCTCATCGTGCCCCTGCTGGTCTCGACCATCATCGTGGGCATCGCCCAGACCGGGGACATCAAGGCCGTGGGCCGCATGGGGGTCAAGGCGCTCCTCTACTTCGAATGCGTCACCACCCTGGCCCTGTTCATCGGCCTGGCCATCGGCCACTGGCTGAAACCCGGGGCGCACCTCCCCCTGGACCTGTCCGCCCACGCGGCGGTGGCGGCCGTCCATCCCCGGAGCGGCTGGGACATGGCCCTCCACCTGTTCCCGTCGAACCTCATCCAGCACGCCGCCGAGGGCGACATCCTGCCGGTGGTCATCTTCGCCAGCCTGTTCGGCGCCGCCCTCACGCAGGTGGGCGAGCGCGGGAAGCCGGTGCTGGCCTTTTTCGATGGCGTGGCCCAGACCATGTTCCGCTACACCGACATGGTGATGACCCTCACCCCCCTGGGGGTCTTCGGGGCCATGGCCTACAACGTGAGCCACATGGCCGCGGGGCAGGCCGTGAACGGGGCCGTGATCAAAGGCTGGCCCGCCGTCTTCCACCTGCTCAGGCAGTACGGCCTCCTGGTGGCCAGCCTCTACCTGGCCCTGATCCTCCTGTTCCTGCTGGTCTTCGCGCCCATCGCGCGGCTGGCGGGCATCCGGGTTCTGGCCTTCCTGAAGGCCATCAAGGATCCCGCCCTCACGGCCTTCAGCACGGCCAGCAGCGAGGCGGCCCTGCCCAAGCTGCTGGAGGAAGTGGTGCGCTTCGGGGTGCCCCGCCGGGTGGCCAGCTTCGTCATCCCCACGGGCTACAGCTTCAACCTGGACGGCTCCACCCTCTACCTGGTGCTGGCCAGCCTCACCATCGCCCAGGCGGCCGGCATCCACATGAGCCTGGGTCAACAGCTGCTGATGGTCTTCACCTTCATGCTCACCAGCAAGGGCGTGGCGGGCGTGCCCCGGGCGACCCTGCTGATCCTCGCGGGCACCTGCGGCAGCTTCGGCTTGCCCGGCGAGGCGGGCATCGCCATGCTGCTGGCCGTGGACGAGATCATGGACATGGCCCGCACCACCATCAATGTCATCGGCAACGGCCTGGCCAGCGTGGTGATCGCCAAGTGGGAGGGCGTCTTCGGAACCGAGCTGGAACCGCTGCCGGATGAACCGATCTGAGGAACGCCCGAGTTTCAGGATGGAATCGAACTTATTAGGGATAACGTTGCCCTAGAGGCGACACCATGCCGAAACCGGGCTCCGTCGAGTCCCTCCCTGGGAAGGAACGTCCACCGCGGGTCATCCGCATCGAGCCGTCGCCCGGAACGGTCATCGCGCTCCTGCTCCTCCTCGCCGGCCTGTGGGTGCTGAACCGGATGCTCCCGGTGGTGCTGGTGCTGATTGCGGCCCTCATCATCGTGGGGACCATCAGCCCCGCGGTTCAATGGCTCGAAGGCCGGCGCGTGCACCGGGGTTTGGCCATCGCGATCGTGTTCAGCGCGCTGCTGGCGCTCACCGTGGTCTTCATCACCCTGACGATTCCAGCCCTCATCACCCAGGCGACCCACCTTCTGGAGCAGGAACCCGCCCTGCGGGCCCGCCTGGCGAACCGGCTGGCCGAGTCCCACCTGACCTTGCCCTTGGCCGACCTGCTTCGCACCGTGCAATCCGGCGACCTCCTCAAGGTGGCCGTCTCGAATGCCATCGGCTTCTCCACCCGGGTCGTCGCGGTGTTCGCCTACATCATCAGTTCCGTCTTCCTCGCGCTGTACATCATGATTGACCGGGACCGGCTGCGCGGCGGCCTCTTCTCGGTGGTCCCAAGATCCCACCACATCCGGTTGTCCCGGGTCATGCTGAACCTGGAAACCATCGTCGGCGGGTACATCCGCGGGCAGGTGATCACCTCCGCCTTCATGGCCGCCTTCGTCTTCATCCTCCTGAGGGCGTGCGGGGTTTCCGGCGCCCTGGCCATCTCGATGTTCGCGGGCGTGGCCGACGTCCTGCCCTACGCCGGCGGACTGCTTTCCGTGGGCGCTGCGGCTACGGCATCCATTTCGCGCGGCCCTGTGATCATCATCCTCGTCCTGGCCCTGATGCTCGCCTACGAGGAATTCGAGAGCCGGGTGATCGTGCCCCGGGTCTACGGACAGGAACTGCGCCTTCCGTCCTCCGTGATCCTCTTCTCGCTGCTGGCGGGGGGCGTCCTGATGGGCATCCCCGGGGCGCTGCTCGCCCTTCCGGTGGCGGCCGCCGTGTTGATGCTCGTCGGGGAACTGCGCGTCGAGCTGCCGGGGCAGCAGGAGCAGACGGAAGACATGGAGATCAAGGAACGCGATGACCGCGGAGAAGAGGAATATGAACGCCGGGCCGAGGGCATGCCCGCGGAGCAGGCTGCGGCCATCGCCATCGAGATCTCCGCGGACCGGAGCAAGGAGGAGAGGAATCCGCCGGCGAAACCCGAGGCGCCCGCTACCCAAGGTAAGCCCAACTGAGGCCAGTCCCGGATTCCGCGCCGCCCCGGACAGGAAGTAGGCTAGGGCAGGAGGCCCCATGAAGATCATCGTCACCGATGAAGTGACTGGCGCAGGGCTCGCGCTCCTCCAGCGGGATCCGCGGGTGCAGCTCGACCTGCGCGCCGGCATCCCGCGGGAGGAGCTGCTGGAGGTCATCGGCGGCTACGACGCCATCATCACCCGCAGCGGCACCACCGTGGACAAGGCCCTGCTCGACGCCGCCATCCGGTTGAAGCTGGTGGCACGGGCGGGCGTGGGCATTGACAACGTGGATGTGGAGTACGCCTCCGCCCGGGGCATCGTGGTGGTCAACGCGCCCCTCGGCAACACCAACGCCGCCGCGGAACACACGCTGGCCCTGCTGCTCGCCGCCTGCCGGAACGTCCCGGCGGCCCACGCCAGCCTGAAGGCCGGTGAGTGGAAGCGGGCAACCTTCACCGGCGTGGAGCTGCGGGGCCGCACCGCCGGCGTCATCGGCCTGGGGAAGGTGGGCGGCCGCGTGGCCACCCGCCTCAAGGCCTTCGAGTGCGAGGTGCTGGCCTGCGATCCCTACATCTCCGCCAAGCGGGCCCAGGATCTGGGCGTGCGCCTCGTGGATCTCGATGAACTCTGCCGAACCTGCGACATCCTCACGGTGCATACCCCCCTCACGGACGAGACGAGGGGCATGATCGGCGCGGCGGAGATCGCGACGATGAAGCCCGGCGTCATCCTCCTGAACGTAGCCAGGGGCGGCATCCTGGACGAGGCGGCCCTGCTGGACGGACTGGCTTCCGGCAAAGTGGCCCTGGCGGCGGTGGATGTCTTTTCCGTGGAGCCGCCCCGGACGGAGACGCTCCTGCGGCTGCTGGCCCACCCCCGGGTGGTGGTCACCCCCCATCTGGGCGCCAACACCCAGGAAGCCCAGGTGAACGTGGCCGTGGATGTCTCCCGGGAGATCCTCGCGTGGCTGGACCAGGTACCCCTAGAGAACGCCGTGAACCTGCCCCGCTTCGACCCGGCGCTCCTGGGCCAGATGCGGCCCTGGTTCCGCCTCATGGCGCTCCTCAGCGAATTCGGGCTCCAGCTCATGAAAGGCAACCTGGACCGCGCCACCTTCGCCTACGCCGGGGGCCTCTCCCACCACGACTGCACGCCCCTCACGGTCAGCGGCCTAGCTGCCCTGCTGGACCGCATGGTGGAACAGCCCGTGAACATGGTGAACGCCGGGCGGGTCGCCGAGCAGATGGGCCTGGTGGTGGAGGAACGCAAGTCCACCCAGGAAGGCCCCTTCTCCAACCTCGTCACCCTCACCCTCGAAGGCGGCGGCTCCTCCCGCCTGGTGGCGGGCACCCTCTTCGAGGGCATGCCCCGCATCGTGCAGCTGCGGGACTATGCCATGGACTTCACGCCCCAGGCGCACATGCTGCTCCTCCACTACGAGGACAAGCCGGGGCGCATCGGCCGCATCGGCACCGTGCTGGGGGCCCACGACATCAACATCGCCTTCCTCAACCTGGGACGGCGGGAGAAGCGGGGCGAAGCCATGGTCATCCTGTCGGTGGATTCCCCGGTGCCCGCCGAGGTGGTCGAGGAGATCGCCCGGGAGACCGAGGCGGGGTTCATCAAGGCCCTGCATCTGCCCTCCGCCACGGGCCTCGGGTAAGGAGCTGGAACGGAATAATCGTTGCCATCGTTGACGCCCAGCCGCGATGCATCCGCAAGGAAGGGCCCGCAGGGCCATGTGGTTCATGGTTCAAGGGCCCTGACGCCGCGGGGCGCGCGGATGGGCGTCAACCCTCCGGGCGCGGGGTGGCGGGCGGCGCGATCCTGCGTCGGCTTCGGTTCACGGAGTCCCGCTCCGCTGGAACCTCAGCCTCCTTGACTCGCTTGCCCGGCACCCCGCGCGATGGCATTGCTTATTCCGTTCCAGCTCCTAATCCTCTCAGGGGGGGGACCGCCCGGTCGCGAAGCGCCCTCTGCGTCCCCCCTGGCCCCCACGCGGAGACCAGGCAGAGCCCGGTCTCCGCGTCTGGTCTCGCCCCCTGCCATGATGAAGGGGGAGGCCGCCTTGAAACTGATCGCCTGGGACTTCGACGGCACCCTGGTGGACAGCCGTCCCCTCATCGAGGCCGGCATGGCCCACGCCCTGGACGCCCTGGGCCAACCCCGCTCGGTCATGGCCGAGTGGCTCAAATACGTTGGGCTGCCCGTGGAGGCCGGCATCCGCCATACCTTCGAGCCCCTGGGCCTGGACGGGGACCGCGTGCTGACCGCCTACCGGAGCTTCGGCCATACCGAACACGAGCATCTGCTCCGGCCCTTCCAGGGCATCCCTGAACTTCTGGAGGAACTCCGGGGCCGGGATCAGCGCATGGGCATCGCCACCTCCAAGCGGCGGGTGCCCCTGCTGCGCCAGATGGCCCGCTTCGGCTGGGAGGCTTGGTTCGATCCCATCATCACCCCCGACGAGGTCACCCACGGCAAGCCCCACCCAGAGACCCTGGAGACGATGCAAGCCCTGACCGGTCTACCCGCCGGGGAGATCCTCATGGTGGGCGACACCCCCTTCGATCTGGACATGGCCCGCGCCGCCGGGGTGCCCAGCCTGGCCGTGGGCCACGGCTTCTACCCCGAACCCGCCCTGGCCGCCTGCGGGCCCCGGGCCTACGCTCCGGACACGGCGGCGCTCCGGGACATCCTGCTGGCCTGGATGGACTGATGCTGTCCGGGGGGGACCGCCTGCTCGCGCTGCTCGCGATGTCCCCCCCGGAGCCCCCCGCCGTGGCCCCAGGCCAAGCCTGAGACCGCGGCCCCCAACCATGGAGCCGTCATGGCCGAGCTGACCCACCTCGATCCCGAAGGCCGGCCGAAGATGGTGGATGTCTCTGCCAAGCCGATCACCCGGCGTCGCGCCGTGGCCGCCGGGTGCCTGGAACTGGACGAACCGGCCGCCACCGCCCTCGCCCAGGGCGGCGGACCCAAGGGGGATCCCTGGTCCGTGGCCCGCCTCGCCGCGGTCGGCGGCGTGAAGCGGACGGCGGATCTCATCCCCCTGGCCCATCCCCTCGCCATTGAAGCCGTGGAGGTGGAGCATGCCTGGGATCCGGCCACGCGCCGGGCCTGGCTGCGGGTGGCCGTGACCTGCGAGGGCCGCACCGGCATCGAGATGGAAGCCCTGGCGGGCGTCAGCGTGGGGCTTCTGGCGCTCTACGACATGCTCAAGGCCGTCAGTCATGGCATGACCCTGGGGCCCGTTCGCCTGCTCCGGAAGGAGGGGGGCCGGCGGGGCCTCGTTCAACTGGTCTGGGAGGATTGTCCCTGGAAGCCATAGGGACACCCATCCCAGTTGGAAAACATTTGCATATCCAGCCCCGCCTCCGGCAGGTAGGATGGATGTGGACCCGTTCCATCCTTTGCAACCCGGGGTGCCCACCCCTCAAGGAGGCCTAGCGAAGCAGGCTTTTTCCGTTCCAGCCGGGAGTCCCCCCATGCGTCTTGCCGCTCTTACCCTTGTCCTCGCGTCCCTGACCCTCAACCTGAACGCCGCGCCCAAGGGCCGATTCCGGCGAAGCCATCACCCGGTGAACGGAGCCGTGCACGTGGTCCGGCGGGGCGAAACCGCCGCCAAGGTGGCCCGGTCCGCAGGCCTGAGCCTGGCCGAACTGGCCCACCTCAACCCCGGGATCCGCCTTGCTCGGCTGTCCGTGGGCACCCGCCTCAGGGTGAAGGTCGCCGCCAAGCCGGTCTTCCGCGAAGAAACCGCCCCCTCGGAGGCCAGGACGCTGATCGAGCCTCAGGAACCGGCCGCGCCGGTGGTCCCGCTCGCCGCGCTTCCGGCCACCCCCACCATTGATCCCGACATCATGCCCCACCTGGAGGGCCTCCAGCCCTACGACATCCGCTTGGCGCCGCCAGCGGATTCGCGCCAGGCCTCCTCCTCCGATGAGCACCTCTCCCCCACTAGCACCGCCGAATTGCTGGCGCGCATGCAGCCGGTGGTCCCCCCGGTCAGCGAGGCGGAACTGAAGGCCCTGCTGCCCACCTTCACCCCGGCGGATCCCGACCACCTGGACCTGCTCTGGCCCGTGGAAACGCGCACCATCAGTTCCGCCTGGGGCCCCCGGATGCGCACCCGCATCGTTCGCATCCGGAACCACCGCAAGAAGCGTGTGCGCTACCAGGGCCGACACGAGGGCGTGGACCTGGCGGCACCCATGGGTACCCCGATCTTCGCGGCCATGGGCGGCAAGGTCATCATGGCCGCCCGCCACCCCCAGTACGGCAACTACATCATCCTCGACCACGGGAACGGCGTGATGACCCTCTACGCCCACGCCAAGCTGAACCTGGTACACGAGGGCGAGATCGTCCACCGGGGCCAGGAGATTGCCGAAGTGGGCCGTACGGGCAATGCCACCGGGCCGCATCTCCACTTCGAACTGCGCGTGAACGGCATTCCCCAGAACCCCCTGCCCGACCTGGACGACACCGAAGAGGTGCCGGCCGAAATGGCCGCCCGGAATGCGCTGCTGGACGGCAATCGTCCCTGACACCCATTCCGGCCAGGGCCTGCATCGAACCTACCGCCACTCGATCGCATAGGAAGAGGGTGTGCCGGCTCGACCTGCTCCGGGATCTGCCGGCGGGGCCGTGCTAGACTTGACCTTTTCGCCGTTTCGAGGTGTCCATGCTGTTGTACCGACGTTTCCTCCGGGCCCTGGGGGTCGCGGCCATGGCCGGACTGGCCCTGGGACTGGCGTGCAAGGGCAGCAACCATGGCTCCCCTGCCGGGGCTGGCAATTTCCTGTTGACCGGCACGGTGACCTACACCCGGATCCCCCTCGCCAAGGATGCGAACGGGGTTCCAACGGGCTTGATGGACAGCACCGTCGCCAGCAACCTCCAGACCCTGCCGGCCCGGGGCGTGATGGTTGTGGCCTTCCAGAACACCGAGCAGACCCAACCCGATGGCAGTACGACGCCGGTCTGGGTGATGGCGGCCTCGGGCTATACCGATAGCAACGGCTCCTACAGCCTGAAGGTGCCCAACTCTAAACCCGTGATGGTTGAAGTATTGAGCACTTTCGCCGGGGGCGACGGGAATCCCATCAGCCTGATCGCCGATCCCGCCGGGATCGGCAGCACGGTGCCGGTGGAAGAACGCCTCCGCTACGCCCTGCGCAAGGCCCTGGACGGCTCCGCGCCCGCCGGAAACCCCGCCCCATCCTCCATGCCCTCCGGGGCGGACACCTCCGTCAATTTCACCGTCGGCCTGACGGATCCGTGGTGGCTCATCAATCCCGCCGTCAACAGCCAGACCCAGGCCGCACCCTTCATTGACCAGGCGGTGCTCGAAACCACCCTGCCCGGGCGGACGGTCGGCACCGGAAGCCGCATCCTGGCCATCGGCGACTCCATCGCCACCTTCGTCGCCGCCTACGGGCATGCCTCCCCGGGCGAGCCCGTGGACCTCCACTACGCACCCGGCCTCTCCGATGTCCGAGGTTCCTTCATCGAGTACGATCCTGCGGTCTATCCGCTGGCCAACGTCATGAATTCCTCGACGTACGTGCTCACCCAGCACGCCTTCGGCTCCCTTCAGGGCGGCACCAACGACGATGCCTGGGACGAGTCAGTGATCTTCCGGCTCATGGCCAGGAACTTCCTCTTCGGCGCCATCCGCACCCGCACCTTCGGCATGACCGCCGATCCCCTGTACCCCCAGTCGGCCCCGCTGACCCATCTCAGCCCCGATCAGGCCCTCGTCGAAGGCCTATCCGACGCCATGGCGGCGACCCTTCTCCAGTCGCCCTATCTCGCGGATACCGAAGGCACCACCCTCGCCACGCCCCTGGTGGATATCCGCGACCTGTCGGGCCTGACGCCGGATCAATTGTCACCCTATTCGGCCCCGGCCATCCGGGCCCTCGCCTGGGCCCTGACCCTGAAGGCCAACGGGATCACGGCGCCCGGGACCGCCACGGATTGGGCCAAGATCACCCCAGCGGTCACCGCCCGTTTCTTCGCAGCCCCAGCCTATCCCAGCAGCCTCACCTACGAGACCGAACCCCTGAACCTCTTCAGCCAGATCGGGCGCCTCCAGGAGCCCAAGAACGCGACGGAACCGGTGGATCTGGCCGCCGTCTTCACGGATCCGGCCCTGACGCCGCTGCTCGCGCCCTTCGGCGTGCCCTGGCCCCGCCCCAGCTCCGGCCCCTTGGCCGCCTTCGCCACGTCCTGGGGCGCCGATCCCAACACCCTCGCCGCGCCCCTTCCGCCCTTCCCCTTCTCCATGGCCAATGCCGTCCAGGTGCGGGGCAGCTACCCCAACCTTTCCCCCGGCGAAGTGGCCTATGCGGGGTTCACCCTGAGCGCTGACCGGGCCTACACCCTGACCGTCACGGCCAGCCCTGCCCTGGCCAACACGGCGCAGCTGGAGCTGATGATGCCCTCCTTCCAAGCCAGCCCCATCTTCTTCACGGGCAGCGGGGGTAGCCAGCGTGTGGTGCTGACAGGCAACGCCACCACCCCCGTCTTCCAGCCCGTGCGCCTGCGCCTGCTCAGCCCCACGACGCAGCAGCCGGACACCACGGTCACCGTGAGCCTGGTGCCGACCTCCTGAGTTCCGGAGTTCCCATGCCGCCATCCGCTGCTTTCCAGGCCCTCCAGGCCCGCGCGCCCTTTGTGCCCGATCTGGCCATCGTGCTCGGCTCCGGGCTCGGCGGCCTGGCGGACAGCCCCGAGGCCCGCACCGGCACCTCCGTGGCCTTTACGGATCTGCCAGGGTTCCCGGCACCGACCGTCGCGGGCCATGGGGGCCGCCTGATCTTCTGCGTCTTCGAAGGCCGGAAGGTGGTGCTTCAGGCCGGCCGTTTCCACTACTACGAGGGGCATCCCATGGCCCTGGTCACGGCCCCCATGCGTCTCTACGGGCGCCTGGGCGTGAAGACCGTGCTGCTGACCAATGCGGCGGGCGCCCTCAACCAGGCCTTCGGCGTGGGCGAACTGATGGCCCTCACCGATCACTTGAACTTCTTCGGAACCAACCCCCTCATCGGGCCCAACGTCGCGCCCGGACCGCGCTTTCCTGACATGACGGCCGTGTACGATCCGGCCCTGCGCGCCCTGCTCGCCACCTGCGCCGGTGAACTCGGGCAGACCCTTCGCCAGGGGGTGTACCTGGGCCTCACGGGACCGAGCTACGAAACGCCCGCGGAAATCCGCGCCTTCCGGAGCCTGGGCGCCGATGCGGTGGGCATGAGCACCGTGCCCGAGGCGATCGTGGCGCGCCATGAAGGCCTGCGGGTCGCGGGCATCTCCTGCCTCTGCAACATGGCCGCGGGCCTACTGCCCCAGCCCCTCACGCACCAGGAAGTGCTGGAAGCCGGGGCCGCCGCCGCAGGCCGGTTCGAGGCGCTGGTGCGCGCCTTCGTCCGCAGACTGCCGGACTGAGCTTTCTCGAACGGATTACGCGTGGGCCTGGTGTTCCTCGATGAGTCGGTTCACCACCTCGGGTTCCGCCAGGGTCGAAATGTCCCCCATGCCGTCGTACTCGCCGGAGGCGATCTTGCGCAGGATGCGGCGCATGATCTTGCCACTCCGGGTCTTGGGCAACCCTGACGCGATGTGGACCACATCTGGCGCGGCGAAGGCACCAATGGCCTGCCGCACCTGCTCCTTGAGCGCGCCGATCAGCTGTTCCTTCCCGCCGCTGCCCGCGTGATCGGTATTGAGGATGACATAGCAGTAGATGCCCTGGCCCTTGATGGGATGGGGGTAGCCCACCACGGCGGCCTCGGCCACGGCCTCATGCGCCACCAGCGCGCTCTCGACCTCGGCCGTGCCGAGGCGGTGGCCTGAAACATTGATGACATCGTCAATGCGTCCGGTGATCCAGTAGTAGCCATCCTCATCCCGGCGGGCCCCATCCCCGGTGAAGTAGTAGCCGGGGTACTGGGTGAAGTAGGTGTTCTTGAACCGGGCGTGGTCGCCCCACACCGTGCGCGCGGTGCCAGGCCAGGGGGTGGCCAGGCAGAGGGCGCCGGAGACATCGTTGCCTTCGATGGCCTTGCCGCTGGTGGGATCCACGATCACCGGCTTGATGCCGAAGAAGGGAAGGGTCGCGGAACCGGGCTTGGTGGGCGTCACACCAGGCAGGGGCGTGATGAGGATCCCGCCGGTCTCGGTTTGCCACCAGGTGTCCACCACCGTGCAGCGGCCCTCGCCCACCACGTCGTGGTACCAGCGCCAGACCTCGGGGTTGATGGGCTCCCCCACCGTCCCCAGGATGCGGAGGGATTTACGGCTGGACCGTTTCACCCAGTCATCCCCAGCCTGCGCCAGGGCCCGCAGCGCCGTGGGCGCGGTATAGATGACGCTCACCCCGAGATCATCCACGATCTGCCAGTAGCGGCCCGGATCCGGATGCAGCGGCGTGGATTCGAAGATCACCGAGGTGGCCCCGTTCGCCAGGGGCCCATAGACGATGTAGCTGTGGCCCGTCACCCAGCCGATGTCGGCCGTGCAGAAATAGATGTCGCCCGGCTGGTAGTCGAAGACCATCTTGTGGGTGAAGGCCGCATAGGTCAGGTAGCCGCCGGTGGTGTGGAGCAGCCCCTTCGGCTTCCCCGTGCTGCCGGAGGTGTAGAGGATGAAGAGCGGATCCTCCGCGCCCATCCATTCGTGGGTGCAGGTGGAGCGCTGCCGGGTGGCTTCCTCGTCCAGCCACAGATCCCGGCCGGCCTGCATGGGCACATCGCCATCGGTACGCCGGGCCACCAGGACGGTTTCCACCAGCGACATGCCCTCGATGGCCCGGTCCACCGTCCGCTTCAGGGGCACCCGGCGCCCGCCCCGGAGCCCTTCATTGGCGGTGACCACCACCTTGCACCGGGCGTCCACGATGCGGTCCCGGAGCGCCTCCGCCGAGAACCCCCCGAACACCACGGAATGGATCGCCCCGATGCGGGCGCAGGCCAGCATGGTGTACACGAGTTCCGGGATCATGGTCATGTAGATGCAGACCCGGTCACCCTTTTGCACGCCTTGGCTGAGGAGCACGTTGGCCACCCGGCAGACTCGGTGCTTGAGTTCACGGTAGGTGATGTGGGTGTAGACCCCGGGTTCATCCTGGGCCCAGATGAGGGCGGTCTGGTCCCCCCGGGTGGGGAGGTGGCGGTCCACGCAATTGAAGCAGGCGTTGAGCCGCCCCCCGGAAAACCACGCGAAATCCACTTCCCTGTAGTCGGCATCGAGCACGGATTGCCAAGGATGGAACCAGGTCAGCGCCTTGGCCTGCTCGCCCCAGAACCACTCGGGATTATCCAGGGAGAGCCGATAGAGTCGTTGGTATTCCTCCATGGTTTTCAGGTGGGTGCGCTCGGCGATGTCCGGTTTGACGGGGTAGAGATCCTGGCTCACGGTTCGACTCCTGGATGAGACGGTCCAACGCCCTTAGCATGCCCCGCGTCCGGTGCCTCCGGCAGGCGTTTTCCCCGGGATCTGGATTTTCACCCCCCGGCCACGTTTACCTCTTGACAAGACACCTTCCTCTTGACACGATCCAGTCCACTTTTCCACTCCATCGCGCCTGCCCTCGAAAGAGACGCAAGGTTTGCGGCCATACATCCCACCACCCTCGGCTGGGCCTTCGGGCGACCAGCCCACATCTTCCCCATCTCGGGGAGCAGGAGCACACCATGAGCGACATGAAGCTCGGAAACCCCGCCGTGGTCGGCCTTGCCGGGTTCGGCATGACGACGTTCGTGCTGCAGTGCCATAACCTCGGCTGGTGCGGGGTCGCCCCGGTCATCTGGATTGGGATGGTGTTCGGCGGCACCGCCCAGCTGATCGCGGGCCTCCTGGAGTTCAAGACCGGGAACAACTTCGGCTTCTGCGCCTTCACCGGCTATGGCGCCTTCTGGATCTCCCTCTGCCTGATGCTCATCTTCGGCACCAACGCCAGCCTGAAGACGGCCTATCCGGTCCTCGCCTTCAGTGACAAGGATCTGGGCTTCTTCCTGGTGGCCTGGACCATCTTCACCTTCCTGCTCTTCATCGCCTCCATGAAGCACCACGGTACTTTGGCCATCATTTTCCTGACCCTGCTCGTCGGCTTCATCGGCCTGGACATCGAGAAGCTCACGGGCAACGCCGCCGCCGGTGTCTTCGCGGCCTATGACCTGCTGATCTGCGCCTTCTCGGCCCTCTACCTTATGGCGGTGGCTGTCTTCGCCGAAGCTGGCATCACGTTGCCCGTCGGCGCCGCCTGGATCAAGTAGGCGGCCTGTGCCCTTCAGGAGGCGCCCTGGCCCCGCCGGGGCGCCTCCTGATCTGCCTTCAACAGCAGCCTGCCTCGCGCCGCGGGGCCCTGCTGCCGCCGATTCCTTTCATCCACCTTTTCCAACGGAGGAGATCCCCATGTCATCCCAGAATCAGGGCGAAACCACTGAGGCCCAGCTTGCGGTCCATTGGAAAGAAGAAGAGCTCATCCAACCTCCCCCATCCTTCATCGCCCAGGCCAACGTGGCGGATCCCGGCATTTTCGAGCGGTTCTCCGAGAAGAACTTCCCCGAGTGCTACCACGAATACGCCAACCTGCTCGACTGGTACAAGCCCTGGACGAAGACCCTCGATACCTCCAACCCACCCTTCTGGAAATGGTTCGTGGGCGGAGAGCTGAATGTTTGCTACAACTGCGTGGACCGCCACTTGGCCACGAACCGCAACAAGACAGCCCTCCACTTCGTGCCAGAGCCGGAACAGGAGCCCATCCAGCACGTGACATACCAGGAACTCTGGGTTCGCGTGAACGAGTTCGCGGCCCTGCTCCGGGATGTATGCGGCCTCAAGAAGGGCGACCGGGTGACCCTGCACCTGCCCATGACCGCCGAGTTGCCCATCACCATGCTGGCCTGCGCCCGGCTGGGTGTGATCCACAGCCAGGTATTCAGCGGCTTCTCCGGGCAGGCCTGCGGCGAGCGCATCGCCGATTCCCAGAGCCGTGTGCTCATCACCATGGATGCCTATTACCGCGGCGGGAAGCTGCTGGACCACAAGAAGCTCGCGGATATCGCGGTGGACAAGTCCAAGGACGAGGGCGTCGTTCCTGAGAAAGTGCTCATCTGGCAGCGGTACCCCGGGAAGTACTCCTCCGAGACGCCGCTCATCCCCGGTCGCGACTTCATCATCAACGAACTCCTGCCCGACCTCCGTGGCCGGCGGGTCGAGCCCGAGCACATGGGCTCCACCGACCCGCTCTTCCTCATGTACACCAGCGGGAGCACAGGACGTCCCAAAGCCTGCCAGCACAGCACCGGCGGCTACCTGGCCTATGTCACCGGCACGTCCAAGTACATCCAGGACATCCATCCCGAGGATGTCTACTGGTGCATGGCGGACATCGGATGGATCACCGGCCACAGCTACATCGTGTACGGACCGCTCGCCCTCGGCGCCTCCTCCGTGGTGTATGAGGGCGTGCCCACCTTCCCCGATGCGGGCCGACCCTGGCGCATCGCCGAGGATCTGGGCGTGAACATCTTCCACACCTCGCCCACGGCGATTCGGGCCCTGCGCCGGGCAGGCGAGGATCTTCCGCTCAAGTACAACCACCATTTCAAGCACATGACCACCGTGGGCGAGCCCATCGAGCCCGCCGTCTGGCACTGGTACTACGACGTGATCGGCAAGAAGGAAGCGGTGATCGTGGACACCTGGTGGCAGACGGAAACGGGCGGCTTCCTGTGCAGCACCGTGCCCGCGCTCCAGGCCATGAAACCCGGCAGCGGCGGTCCCGGCATCCCGGGCATCTACCCCGTGATCTTCGACGATGAAGGGAACGAGCTGCCCGCGGGTTCCGGCAAGGCCGGGAACATCTGCATCCGCAACCCCTGGCCGGGCCTGATGCAGACCATCTGGGGCGACCCGGACCGGATGGTGCGGGTGTACTTCGACCGCTACTGCAAGAACCCCAACAGCAAGGATTGGCGCGACTGGCCCTACGTGGCCGGCGACGGGGCAGTCTTCGCCGCGGACGGCTATTTCCGGATTCTCGGGCGCATTGATGATGTCATCAATGTGGCCGGCCACCGGCTCGGCACCAAGGAACTGGAAAGCGCAGCCCTGAACGTGCCGGAAGTCGCCGAAGCCGCGGCGATCCCGGTTCCGGACGAACTGAAGGGACGCGTTCCCGAGCTCTACGTCTCCCTCAAGCCGGGCTACAAGGCAAGCCCAGAGCTGAGCCAGCGGATCGCGCAGGCCCTGAGCGACACCATCGGCCCCATCGCCCGCCCGAAGAACGTCTGGATCGTGCCGGACATGCCCAAGACCCGTTCGGGCAAGATCATGCGCCGCGTCCTCACGGCCATTTCCACCAAGAGCAACACCGGTGACATCACCACCCTGGCCAATCCAGATGTGGTGGAGGAGATCCGCAAGACCGTCCAGGGGTGATCCGGACCTCTGAGCGACACGAAAGGGCACGCCCTCGCGGGCGTGCCCTTTCAATCTGTGTTCAGCTGACGAGGGCCTATTCGGCCTCGGCCTTGGGTTCGGGCAGGGTGTAATCCACGAACTCGATGAGGGCCATGTCCGCGGCATCGCCGAGGCGATGGGCCATCTTGAGAATGCGGGTGTACCCACCCGGGCGGCTCTCGAAGCGCTTGCGGAAGTCGGCGCCGAAGAGCTTGGCGACGGCATCCTTGCTGCCAAGGCGGGCCATCGCCAGACGGCGGTTGGCCACGGTGTCGGACTTGGCGAGGGTGATGAACGGCTCCACGAAGATGCGGAGTTCCTTGGCCTTCACGAGGGTGGTCTCGATGCGCTCGCTGTGGATGAGCGCAGTGGCGAGATTCTTCATGAGGGCCTTGCGCTGGTTGGTGGTGCGGCCCAGGCGCTTGCCGGCAACGTTGTGACGCATGGGGGCTCCTTACACTTCCTGCTCGAGGCGCATACCCAGGGAGAGGCCGATGCGGGCCAATTCGTCCTTGATCTCCTGGAGGGATTTCTTGCCGAAATTCTTGGTCTTCATCAGCTCGGCCTCGGTCCGCTGAACCAGCTCGCCGATGGTGGTGATGTTCGCGTTCCGCAGGCAGTTGTTGGCCCTGACGGACAGTTCCAGCTCCTCGACGGACTTGATGAGCCAGTGGTTGGCCTCGCCGGGGGCGATGGTGCCAGGCTCGTCATCCGTGAAGTCCTCGTCCTGACGGGCGAAGACCAGGAAGTGGTCGCGCAGGATCAGGGCTGCATCGGACACCGCCTCCTTGGGATGGACGGCGCCGTTGGTCCAGACCTGCAGGGTGAGCTTCTCATAGTCGGTGCTCTGGCCCACGCGGGCCGGCTCGACAATGTAGTTCACGCGGGTGATGGGGCTGTGGTTGGCGTCCATGGGAATGAAGCCCAGGCCCAGCGACTCGTCGTGGTTGTGGTCGGCGGTGATGAAGCCGCGGCCCAGACGGACCACCAGTTCCATCTCCAACTCGCCCTCTTCACCCAAGGTGGCGATGTGGACATTGGGATCCACGACCTCCACATTCTGGTTGCAGCGGATGGCCGAAGACGTGACCACGCCCTCACCCTTGACGGAAATGGTCACCGTCTGGGGCTCGCTGCTGTGCAGCTTGAAGGGCACCTCCTTGAGGTTCAGGAGGATGTGGGTGATGTCCTCCCACACGCCCGGCAGGGTCGTGAACTCGTGCATCACGCCCTTGATCCGGACGTTGGTGACAGCCGCGCCCTGGATGCTGCTGAGCAGCACCCGACGGAGGCTGTGCCCCACGGTCGTGGCAAAGCCCCGCTCGAAGGGATAGGCCACGAACTCGCCGTAGGCCTCGGTCAGGGAACCGGGGGTGACTTCCGCGAAGCGCGGCCTCTGGAAATCGTTGATGTTCAGCATCCTGCCCCCTTACTTGGAATACAGTTCAACGATCAGCTGCTCGTTGATGTCGAGGGTCACGTCCTCGCGGGTGGGAGCGGCGAGCACCTGGCCCTTGAAGGCGGCGGCGTCCAGGGTGAGCCATTTGGGAATGCCACGGCCCGCGGAGGTTTCGACGGAGGACTTGATCCCATCGTTCTCCTTGGCGCGGCGGCCCAGCTCGATGGCGTGGCCCGGCTTCACCTGGTAGGAGGGAATATCCACCCGCTTGCCGTTGACCAGCACATGGCCATGCATGACCATCTGGCGCGCGGCCGA
The DNA here is from genome assembly GCA_021794095.1 of Acidobacteriota bacterium. Lineage (GTDB taxonomy): Bacteria > Acidobacteriota > Holophagae > Holophagales > Holophagaceae > Geothrix. The sequence goes on from JAJYRN010000015.1 coordinate 21,789, forward strand.
ACGGCTGGACGCGAAGCCCAGACGGTAGACCACGTTGTCCAGGCGCTGCTCGAGGAAGGCCAGCAGGTTGTGGCCCGTCACGCCCTTCTTCTGGTCGGCGCGCTCGAAGTAGTGCCGGAACTGCTTCTCCAGCACCCCGTAGATGCGCTTGACCTTCTGCTTCTCGCGAAGCTGGAGGGCATAGCCGGTGGGTTTCTTGATCTTCCCCGCGCCATGCTGGCCGGGGATCTTGCCCTTGCGGGTTTCGAAGGAGCACTTCTCCTTGAAGCAGCGCTCGCCCTTGAGGTAGAGCTTCATGCCTTCGCGACGGCAAAGGCGGCAAACAGCGTCCGTGTATCGAGCCATGTCTCTGATCCTCCGTTACACGCGGCGCCGCTTGGGCGGCCGGCAACCGTTGTGGGGGATGGGGGTGACGTCGCGGATGCTGGTCACCTGGATGCCGGCGGCATTGAGGGCGCGGATGGCGCTCTCGCGGCCCGCGCCGGGGCCCTTGACACGGACATCCACAGAGCGGACGCCCTGTTCCTTGGCAGCCTCGGCGGCGATGCCGGCAGCCACCTGGGCGGCGAAGGGCGTGCCCTTCCGCGTGCCGCGGAAGTTTTGGTTGCCGCTGGAAGCCCAGCAGAGCATGTTCCCCATCGGGTCGGCGATGGAGATGATGGTGTTGTTGAAGGACGCCTGGATGTGAGCCACACCGTGGGGGACGTTCTTCTTTTCTTTCTTCTTGACCACTTTTTTGCCGGTGGTCCGGGTTTGGGTCTTGGCCATGGGTTCCTCGCCTTACTTCTTCTTGCCGGCCACGGTCTTCCGCTTGCCCTTGCGGGTGCGGGCGTTGGTATGTGTGCGCTGGCCGCGGACAGGCAGCCCCTTGCGGTGCCGCAGGCCACGGTAGCAGCCGATGTCCATGAGCCGCTTGATGTCCATGCCGATGTTCTTGCGGAGGTCACCCTCCACCGTCTCTTCGGCGGTGATCACGCGGCGGATGCGGCCGACCTCGTCCTCGGTCAGATCCCTGACCTTGGTGCCGAAGTCCACCTTCGCGCGGGTCAGGATGCTCTGCGCCTTGGCGCGGCCAATGCCATAGATGTAGGTGAGCGCGATCTCGACGCGCTTCCCGATGGGCAGGTCAATGCCGGCGATACGTGCCATCGCTGTCTCCTTAACCCTGACGCTGCTTGTGCTTGGGGTTCTTCTTGCAGATGATCCGGTTCACGCCTTCGCGGCGGACCACCTTGCAGTGCTCGCACAGCTTCTTGATGGAAGGCCGTACTTTCATGGTGTCCTCTCGTTCACTTGAATCGGTAGATGATGCGGCCGCGGGTGAGGTCGTAGGGGGTTACCTCTACGAGCACCCGGTCCCCGGGAAGGATGCGGATGAAGTTCTTGCGCATCTTCCCGCTGATGTGCGCAAGCACCTGGTGTTTGTTCTCCAGCTCGACCTTGAAAACCGCATTCGGCAAGGCCTCGACCACTGTGGCTTCGAGCTCAATGGCTTCTTCTTTGCTCAAGCGCGTGCTCCGAAGATCTGGCGGAGGGATTCAAACACCAGCTCCGGCGCGCGATGGCCATCCACGCTCCGGAAAGTCGGCCGGGTTCGGTAGAAGCCCAGAAGGGGCTGAAAGGTCGAGTTGAACTCGCCCATCCGGCTCTGGAAGGCTTCGGCGGTATCGTCGGACCGGTGCTTCAGCGGACTTCCGCACAGGTCGCAGACACCGGACTGCTTCGGGGGCTTGGATTCCAGATGGTAGATGGCGCCGCAGGCATTGTTGCTGCAAACACGCCGGCCCACCACGCGGGCTTCCAGCACATCCTGGGGGACATCCACGTTCACCACCATTCCCAGTTCCAGGCCCTTGGAGGAGAGGAAGTCTTCCAATGCCTTGGCTTGTTGCAGGGTTCGGGGGTAGCCGTCGAACAACACGTCGCGGGTTTCGTCCAGCAGCCGCGCAAAGACGAGGCCGTTGACTGTGTCGTCGTCCACCAGTTTGCCCTCAGCCATGATGGCTTTCGCCTTCAGGCCGATCTCCGTCCCTTTCGAGACGGCATCTCTCAGAATGTCACCGGTTGAAAGGTGAGTCAAAGCAAATGTATCCACCAGCCGCTTGGCCTGGGTGCCCTTGCCGGAGCCAGGGGCCCCGAGCAGGATGTGTGCCTTCAGGGTCATGCCGTCCTCCCTGCGCGACTGCTGCGCCCCCGGATGCGGCCCCGTTCCATGAAGCCGTCATACCGGCGCATCACCATGTGGCTTTCAATCTGGTCGGCCGTATCCAAGGCCACGCCCACCACGATCAGCAGGCTGGTGCCGCCGTAGTAGAAGTTCAGGCCCTGGATGTTGTTCAGAATGACGAGGGGCACCAGGGAGATGAGCGCCAGGTAGATGGCCGCCACGAAGGTGAGCTTGGACAAGATGCCGTCCAGGAACGCGCTGGTTTCCTTGCCGGGCCGGATGCCCGGCACGTAGCCGCCCGATTTCTTCATGTTGTCGGCGGTTTCGTCCGGATTGAAGACAATGCTGGTGTAGAAGAAGGTGAAGAAGATCGTCACCCCCACGAAGACCGGCGTGTAGATCCAGAAGTGGGTCTGGGGGCTGAGGTAGGAGGACCCTTTGGCCAGCCACTCCCAGCGGGTGAACTGGGCGATGGTGGCCGGGAAGAAGATGAGCGAACTGGCAAAAATAACGGACATCACACCAGCGGTGTTGACCTTGAGAGGCAGGTAGCTGCTTCGCTGGCTGGACATGCCCGCCGAATCGGCGCGGCGCGCGTAGTGGATGGGGATCCGCCGATAGGCGCTTTCCACCAGGACCACGACCAGCAGCACGACGATCATGGCGGCGATCAGCAGCAGGAAGATGCCCGGAGGCGGCACATTGGGGGCATTCCGCATGGATTCCCCCATCATCACGCTGATGGTGGTGACGCCCCTGGGCAGGCCGGCCACGATGCCCGCGAAGATCAGCAGGGAGATGCCATTGCCGACACCGCGTTCCGTGATCTGCTCGCCGATCCACATGACAAACATGGACCCGACCGACAGGGAGAAGGCGGCCAGCAGTCTGAAACTGGTGGGGGAGAGCGTGGAGGTCACCACCTCAAGGCCATGCTGGTTCTGACTCAGCGCCAGGGAGGCGATGCCGAACCCCTGGATGAAGGCCAGGCCCACGGTCAGGTAGCGGGTCCACTGATTGATCTTCTCGCGACCGGCTTCACCTTCCTTCTTCTGGAGGTTGTCCAGGTAGGGGACCACCGCTCCCATCAACTGGAAGACGATGCTGGCCGTGATGTAGGGCGCGATGCCCAGGGCGAAGACCGAGAACTTGAGGAAGGCTCCACCGGAGAACAGGTTCACCACATCAAAGAGGCCGTTGCCTCCTCCGCTCTGGAGCGCGGTCCTCAGGTTCTCCGTGTTCACGCCCGGCACGCTGACCTGCACACCCAGGCGGAAGATGACCAGCATGATGAGGGTGAACAGGATCCGCTTTCGCAGTTCCTTGCTGGCGAGGAGGTTCCGGAGGTAATCCATGGGGGTCTACTCGTTCGCCTTCACGCAGGGCTCCTGAATGGTGCCGCCCTGGGCCAGGATGGCCTCGCGGGCCCCTTTGGTGATGCGGTCGGCGACCACGTTGACCTTGGCGGTCAGTTCGCCACTGGCCAGTACCACGATCTTCTCGATCCGGTGGCCCACCAGGTTCTTGTCCCGGAGGGACTCGAGGCAGACCGTCTCGCCATCCTGAAAGTGGATGGAGATGAATCCAAGGCCGATCTCCTGGATGGCGGGGGCGAAGATGTTGGTGAAGCCTCGCTTGGGCAGACGGCGGACCAGGGGCATCTGGCCGCCCTCGAAGCCGCGACGACTGCGGGCGCCGCTGCGGGACTTCTGGCCCTTTTCGCCCCGGCCGGAGGTCTTGCCCAGGCCGGAGCCCTTGCCGCGCCCGAGGCGCTTGCGGGTCTTCGTGGCGCCCTCAGCGGGCTTGAGTTCGTTGAGCTTCATGGCATTACCCCTTCACCTGGACGTCAACAAGGTGCGGGATGAGCTTGACGATCCCGTGGACGTTGGAGGTGTACTCGCACTCGCGGATGTCCCCGATCTTCTTGAGGCCGAGGGTCCGCACGAAGGCGCGGTGCTTGGGTGTGGTGCAGATGGTGGACCGCTTGAGGGTCAGGACCACCTGCTTCCCGATCATTTCAGACATCTTATGCCTCCGCCTGGTCCAGGCCCCGATTGGTCAGGACCGTGTAGGGATCCATGAGATTCTTCAGCCCCTCGAAGGTGGCGCGAACCACATTGTGGGGGTTGGAGGAGCCCAGGCTCTTCGTCAGCACGTTATGGACACCCGCAGCTTCCATGATGGCGCGCACGGCGGCCCCGGCGATGATGCCAGTGCCCTCGGGGGCGGGCTTCAGCAGCACGCTGCCGGAACCGAAGAGGCCGGTCACCGGATGCGGCAGGGAGCCGTTCGAGGTGAGAGGCACGCGGATCATGTTGCGCTTGGCACTCTCGATGCCCTTCTTGATGGCGGAGGGCACTTCGAGGGCCTTGCCCAGGCCGAAGCCGACTTTGCCATTCCCATCGCCCACGACCACCAGCGCGGAGAAGGAGAAGTTCTTGCCCCCCTTCACCACCTTGGTGACCCGGCCGACGTAGATGACCTGGTCCTTGAATTCCCCGGCTTCGGAGTTCTTCGCATCCTTGGATTCTTTGAAATCAGCAGTCGCCATGGCTTCCCCCTAGAACTGAAGCCCGGCTTCGCGGGCGCTGTCAGCCAGCGCCTTGACGCGGCCGTGATAGACGTAGCCGTTGCGGTCGAAGACCACCGCGGTGATGCCCTTCTCCTTCAGCCGAGCGGCGATGCTGGCGCCGACGGCCTTGGCCGCCTCGATGTTCGAACCGGACTTCAGGCTGCCGCGGAGATCCTTTTCCAAGCTGCTGGCGGCGGCCACGGTGACACCGCGGGTGTCGTCAATGGCCTGGACATAGATGCGCTTGAGGCTCTTGAAGATGGTGAGCCGCGGACGCTCCTGGGTGCCGGACACCCGGCTGCGGATGCGGGCCTTGGTCTTGTCGCGTCGAATGGTGAGATCGTTCGCCATGGTGTCTCCCTACTTCCCGGTCTTGCCGGCCTTGCGGCGGATGACCTCGCCGGTGTACTGGACGCCCTTGCCCTTGTAAGGCTCAGGCTTGCGGAACTTCCGGATGTCAGCCGCGACCTGGCCCACCAGCTGCCGGTCGAACCCGGTCACGACCACATGCGTAGCCTTGTTGTCCACGGCGATCTGGATGCCCGCGGGCGCTTCGTAGTGGATGGGGTGGCTGTAGCCGAGGTCGAGGCGGAGCTTGCCGCCATCCATGGCGGCCTTGTAGCCGACGCCGACGATATCCAGTTCCTTCTTCCAGCCCTCGGTCACGCCGACGACGGCGTTGTTGAGCAGGGCGCGGGTCAGGCCATGGTAGGCCCGGGTCTGGGGGGCGTCATCCGCCCGGTGGAGGTTCACGGATTCGGCCTGCACATCCAGGGTGATCCCAGCCGGGATCGGGCAGCTGAGCTTGCCCTTGGCGCCCTCGACAATGGCCTCAGACCCGGTGACGGTGACCTTCACGCCCTTCGGCAGTGTCACGGGCTTCTTTCCGATTCGAGACATGGTTGCTTCCTTAAATGAAGGCCGGATGGCCTTTTTCAGGATGGTTACCAGACCTGGGCGAGGATTTCCCCGCCCACGTTCTGCTTCTTGGCGTCTTTGCCCGTCAGGAGGCCCTTCGGGGTGGAGAGGATGGCGATGCCGAGGCCGCCGTGGACATCGGGGATCTCTTTCACGCCCGCATAAATGCGCAACCCGGGACGGGACACGCGGCGAAGGCCGTGAATGACATTTTCCTTGTCCTTGACGTACTTGAGGTTGACGACGAGATACTGGCGGCCCTCGTGTTCCACCTCTTTGAAGGAGTGGATGTAGCCCTCCTGCTTCAGAATGACGGAGAGCCCCGCTTTCATCTTCGAGGCAGGAACGACCACCGCGTCATGCCCGGCCATGATGCCGTTGCGGATGCGGGTGAGATAATCAGCGATGGGATCGGTATGCATGGTCCCCTCCCTTACCAGCTGGACTTCTGGACGCCCGGCAGTTCGCCGTTGAGGGCGAGCTTGCGGAAGCACAGACGGCAGAGTTCAAACTTGCGCATGAAGCCCCGGGGCCGGCCGCAGCACTTGCAACGGTTGCGGTGCTGGGTCGAGAACTTCGGCTTGCGCGAATCCTTGACGATCTTGGAAATCTTGGCCATCGGTATGATCTCCTCAGCCTATTTGCGGAAAGGCATACCGAGGTGGGCCAGCAGGGCCCGCGCTTCGGCGTCATTCTGGGCAGTCGTCACGAACGTGATGTTCATGCCCTTGAGCTTGTCAATCCGGGAGAAGTCAATCTCCTGGAAGATGGCCTGATCCTTCAGGCCCAGCGTGTAGTTGCCACGGCCATCGAAAGACTTGGTGGGCACCCCGCGGAAGTCGCGCACGCGCGGCAGAGACAGGGAGATCAGGCGGTCGAGGAATTCCCACATGCGGGGCCCGCGCAGGGTGACCATGCAGGCGATGGGCATGCCGGCCCGCAGCTTGAACTGGGCCACGCTCTTCTTGGCCTTGCGGATGACGGCCTTCTGGCCGGTGATGGCAGTGAGTTCGTCCACGGCCGTATCCAGGATCTTGATGTTCTGGATGGCATCGCCCACGCCCATGTTGATGACGATCTTCTGCAGGCGGGGTACCTGCATGGCAGAGGAGAAGGCGAACTCCTCCTTGAGCTTCCCGACCACCTCCTGGTGGTAGCGGGTCTTGACGCGGGGCTCCGCGTGGCCTTGCTTGGCAGACATGGATTCCTCCATTTCCGTGGGGCGGCGATGCCCCAGGGGTTCGGGAGAGCGGGGGGGCTTGGGACGGCGTTCCGGCCCGTTTCCCCCCAACCTCGAGTTGTCATGGCGCGGGAGCGCCCTGAGTCAGATGCTCGCCCCGCGCACGGGGCAGAACGTCCATCTTCCCAGAAAAAGCGGAAGAGGAAAAGCAAATTACCTGGCGAACTCAAGCTCGAAGAGGCTCAGCCTCTGAGAGCGTGGGAGGCTGGGGGTCATGGGTCGAGAAGACCGGACCCCCCAGGGGATTTAGACACGGTTGCGGCTGGCCTTGCCGGTCTTGGGATCGAGGAACTGGACGTTGGAGGCGTGGATCGGGGCCTCCTTCTCGATCAGGCCGCCGCCGGCGCCGGTCTGCTGATCCGGCTTGGTGGCCTTCTTGATGATATTGATGCCGGCGACCGTCACGCGGTTGGTGGTGGGGCTGACCTTGAGGATTGCTCCGGTCTTTCCCTTGTCCTTGCCGGCGATGACGACAACCTGGTCGCCCTTCTTGAGTTTCATCTTGATCGGGGCTTCCATCACAGCACCTCGGGGGCCAGGGAGACGATCTTCATGTACTTCCGCTCGCGGAGTTCGCGGGCCACGGGACCGAACACGCGGGTCCCGACGGGCTCGCCGTCCTTCTTGATGATCACGGCGGCGTTCTCGTCAAAGCGGATGTAGGAACCGTCCTTGCGGCGGTAGGCCTTGCGCTGGCGGACGATGACGGCCTGGACGACGGCCTTCTTCTTGACGGTTCCGCCGGGGATGGCCTCCTTGACGGAGGCGGTGATGACATCCCCGAGCTGGGCGATCTTGCCCACACCCCCGCCCAGGGGCAGGATGCAGCAGATCTTCTTGGCGCCGGAGTTGTCGGCGACGGTGAGCATGGTTCCCATCTGGATCATGTGAGCTCCTTACTCGCCGGCCTTCTGGACGATCTCGAGGACCATCCAGCGCTTGCGCTTGGAAAGGGGGCGGGTCTCCACGATGGTGACCACATCGCCGATGCCGCAGGCGTTGGTCTCGTCGTGGGCCATGAACTTGGCGCTCTGCTTGACCGTGCGGTGGTAGAGCGGGTGCTGGAACTTGCGCTCCACCTTCACCACCACGGTCTTGTCGGCCTTGTTGGAGACCACGATGCCATTGCGAGTCATCTTGTTGTCGAGGCTCATGGTGTCTCCTAGGCCAGCTTGGTGCGCAGGGCGGTCTTGACACGGGCGAGTTCGCGGCGGGTCTTGCGGATCTCCGCGGTGTTCTCGACCTGCCCCACGGCGTGCTGGAAGCGGAGGGTGAAGCGCTTGGCGGCCAACTCGGTCTCCAGCTGCGCCAGCTCCTCGACGCTCTTGCCGGTCAATTCGGAAAAGGGATTCTTCTTGGTCATCGGATCACTCCTCCGGCGGCGTGCGGCTGATGAATTCGGACGCCACGGACAGCTTCATCTGGGCCAGACGCAGGGCTTCCCGGGCGGTTTCCTCGGTGACGCCCTCCATCTCGAACAGGATGCGGCCGGGACGGATCACCGCCACCCAACCATCAGGCGCTCCCTTGCCGGAACCCATGCGGGTCTCGGCGGGCTTGGAGGTGGTGGGACGATCGGGGAAGATGCGGATCCAGATCTTGCCGCCGCGCTTGATGTGCCGGGTCATGGCGATACGGGCCGCCTCGATCTCCCGGTTCGTAAGCCAGCAGTGCTCCATCGCCTTGAGGCCGTAGTCGCCAAAGGCGAGCTCGCAGCCCCGGGTAGCGGTGCCGCGGGTGCGGCCCTTCTGTGTCTTGCGGTTCTTGACCTTCTTGGGCATCAGCATGGGTTCACCTCAACGCTTCACGGTCTCGACGACCTGGTCGCCCAGGTTCACCCACACCTTGATGCCGATGATCCCGTAGGTGGTGTGGGCCTCGGCAAAACCGTAGTCCACATTCGCCCGGATCGTCTGGAGCGGCATCTGGCCGGAAAGGTAGTCTTCGGTCCGGGCGATTTCGGCGCCGTTCAGGCGGCCGGCAACTTTGATCTTGAAGCCCTTGGCGCCGAAGCGGATGGCAGCCTCTTCCGCCTTGCGCATGGCGCGGCGGAAGGCGATGCGGCGCTCGAGCTGCTGGGCCACGCCCTCGGCCACGAGTTGGGCGTCCACCTCGGGCTTCTTGATTTCCTGGATATCCACGGAGACCGGCCGGTTCAGGCGCTTCTGGAGGTCTTCGCGGAGCTTGTCAATCTCAGCACCCTTGCGGCCGATCACGATGCCGGGCCGGGCGGTGAAGATGCGCACCGTCACCTTGTCGGCGGCGCGCTCGATGTCAATCTTGGAGATCATCGCATTCAGGCTGTGGAGCTGCTTCTTCAGCTCGGCGCGGAGCTTGATGTCCTCGTGCAGCAGCGTCGAGTAGTCGCGCTTGGAGAACCACTTGCTGTGCCAATTCCGCTGATAGATGAGCCGGAATCCGTAAGGATGAACTTTCTGGCCCATGACTACTCCTCCCCGCCGGTGGCGGCCAGCTGGATGGTGATGTGGCAGGTGCGCTTCTGGACGCGGTAGGCCCGGCCCATGGGGGCGGGACGGACGCGCTTCATGCGGAAGCCCTCGTCCACGAAAGCCGTCTTGACCATCAGCTCGTCGGGATTCACGGAAGGATTCTTGTCGAGGGCGTTGGCCACAGCGGAATCCAGGAGCTTGCGGATGGGGGCCGCGGCGTATTTCTTGGCCTGGGCGAGCACCCACTGGGCCTCGCCGACCTGCTTGCCGCGGATGAGGTCCACCACGAGGCGGGCCTTCTGGGCGGAACCGCGCAGGTGGCGAACGGTGGCGGTGGAAACGATCTCAGCCATCGCTATTTCCCCTTCGCCTTGGTGTCGGCCTTGCCGGCGTGACCCTTGAAGGTGCGGGTCATGGAGAATTCGCCCAGCTTGTGGCCGATCATGTTCTCGGTGACATACACGGGAATGAACTTGTTGCCGTTGTGGACGGCGAGCGTAAGCCCGATCATCTGCGGCACCACAGTGGAGCGCCGGGACCAGGTCTTGATCACCCGCTTGTCATTGACCGCCTGGGCCGCCTCGACCTTCTTCTGGAGGTGGGCGTCAATGAACGGGCCTTTTTTCAGGGAGCGTGCCATTGTCCTGCCTCCTAGTTGATCCGCTTGACGATGAACTTGTCCGTGCGCCGGTTGCCACGGGTCTTGTAGCCGCGCGTCGGTTGGCCCCACGGGGTCACGGGGTGGCGTCCGCCGGAGGTGCGGCCTTCGCCGCCGCCGTGCGGGTGATCCACCGGGTTCATGACCACGCCGCGGACCGTGGGACGGACGCCCAGCCAGCGGGTGCGGCCCGCCTTGCCGATCTGGATGTTTTCATGCTGCAGGTTGCCGACGGTGCCGATGGTCGCGTAGCACTCCAGGTGGATCTTGCGGATCTCGCCGGAAGGCATGCGGAGCTGGGCGTAGTCCTCATCCTTGGCCACCAGCTGGGCGAAGGTGCCGGCGGCACGGGCGATCTGGCCGCCTTTGCCGGGTTTCATCTCGATGTTGTGCAGGATGTTGCCCACCGGGATGTTCCGCAGGGGGAGGGCGTTGCCCACCAGGATGTCGGCGTTCTTGCCGGCCACCACGGTGCGGCCCACTTCCAGGCCATCGGGGGCCAGGATGTAGCGCTTCTCGCCATCCGCATAGACCAGCAGGGCGATGCGGGCGGTGCGGTTGGGATCGTACTCGATGGTGGCCACCTTGGCGGGCACTTCGAGCTTGTTCCGCTTGAAATCAATGATGCGGTACTGCCGCTTGTGCCCTCCGCCGATGTGGCGGGTGGTGATGCGGCCGGTGTTGGAGCGGCCTCCAGTGCGGTTCCTCTTGGCAATCAGCGAACGCTCGGGCGTGTCCGCGGTGATTTCCTCGAAGCCGGACTTGGACATGCCGCGCTGACCAGGGGTCGTGGGCTTGAGCTGTTTGATGCTCATCGTTGTCCTCTTGCCTCAGGGTTGAAAGGGGCGGGCGATAGTGGGCAAAGCTTGTCCGTCCGCCAGGGAACGCCTACACGGCTGTGGAGCCTTCGGCGAGTTCGACATAGGCCTTCTTGCGGGGGCTGGAGGTCCCCACGAAACGGCCAAGGCGCTTGGTCCGGCTCGGGATCCGCACGGTGCGGATGCTCTTCACCTTGGACTGGAGCAGCAGCTCCACGGCCTCCCGGATCTGGTGCTTGGTGGCCCAGGTGGCCACCTCGAACACCTGGATGTTCTTCTCCCGCAGGATCTGGCCCTTCTCGGTGAGAAGGGGCTTGCGGATCACTTCAAAGATCTTGGTCATGGCTTCACCACCTCCTGGAGGGCCAGGACAGCTTCCTTCGAGAAGATCACCTGGTCGTACTTGAGGAGCTCGTAGACATTCACGCCCAGGCTCTCGATGGCCTGCAGCCGGGGATTGTTGCCGGCGGCCAGGGCGAGCTTTTCGCTGCCCTCAGCGCCCACCAGCAGGGCGGAGCCGGTGACGCCGAGCTTGCCGAGTGTGGCGGCCAGAGCCTTCGTCTTGTGCGAGGCCACATCCCAATTCTCCACCACCATGATCTGGCCGCTGGCCAGCTTGACAGAAAGGGCATTGCGAAGCGCCGCGCGGCGGGCCTTCCGGGGGAAGGCGTAGTCGTAGGAGCGGGGGTGGGGACCATGGGCCGTGGCGCCGCCCTTCCACAGCGGGCTGCGGATGGAGCCCACGCGGGCGCGGCCGGTGCCCTTCTGCTTCCAGAGCTTCTTGCCGGAGCCGCTGACTTCCCACTTGTCCTTGGTCTTGGCGGTGCCGGAGCGCCGCTTGGCCAGGAAATGGCGGACCGCTTCCCAGATCAGGTGCTGATTCACATCCTCGAGCTTGAACACCTCGGGCAGCAGATCAACGGTGCCCGCGGGCTGGTTGTCGAGATTGACGACGGGGTGCTGGAAGGCTGCCATCCTAGGCCTCCTGCTTGATGACGATGTACCCACCCTTGGGGCCGGGGACGGCACCCTTGATGAGTAGCAGGTTGTTCTCGGCATCCACCTTGGCGATCTCCAGGTTGCGCACGGTCACCTGGGCATCGCCCATGTGGCCGCCCATGCGCATGCCGGGGAAAACGCGGCTGGGGTAGCTGGACCCGCCGATGGAGCCGGGAGCGCGATGGAACATGGAACCGTGGGTCGCGCGGCCGCCGGCGAAATGGTGCCGCTTGACCACACCCGCGAAGCCCTTGCCCTTGCTGATGCCGGTGACGTTCACCTTGGTCTTCGCCTCGAAGGCGCTGGCCAGGACACTGTCGCCGGGCTTGGAGGCGTCGGCGGCATCCACCTTGATCTCCCGGAGGACGCGAACCGGAGCCACACCCAACTTCTCGCAGTGGCCCTTCTCCGCCTTGGACGCACGCTTGCCGCCGTTGGGATCCACGAAACCGATCTGCACGGCTTCGTAGCCATCCTTGACGGAGGTCTTGCGCTGCACGATGACGCAGGGACCGGCCTGGATGACCGTCACGGGGACGATCTGGCCCTGCTCGTTGAAAATCTGGGTCATGCCCAGCTTCTTGCCGATGATTCCTTTGGACATAGTCTCTCCCCCCCCTACCGGTTGCCCTGGCGGCTGAAGACCTTGATCTCCACGTCAACGCCGGCAGGCAGGTCGAGGCGCATCAGGGTGTCCACGGTGTTCTGAGTCGGATTCAGGATGTCCAGCAGCCGCTTGTGCGTGCGGATCTCGAACTGGTCCCGGCTCTTCTTGTCCACGTGGGGGGAGCGGTTGACGGTGTACTTGTTCGTCCGGGTGGGCAGGGGAATGGGCCCGGCCACCTGGGCGCCCGTACGCTTGGCGGTGTCCACGATCTCGCGGGTGCTCTGGTCGAGCAGACGGTGATCGAAGGCACGCAACCGGATGCGGATGTTGTCTTTCATGCTCACTCCATTGGGACGGAGACCGTCCATAGACGTGGGGCGCTGACCGCCCAGGTTGATTGACCATCCCGCGAACGGGGACAGGGCTGATCAGCATAACAAAAGCCGCTGGAAATGCAACGGCTTTTTGGAAGAACGCACGACCCCCCGGAGGAGGAAGCGGTGGATCAGGAGGCCCGGCAACCCGAGGGTTCGAAGGACGGCCTCACCCCGGATGGGGCTAAAACAATAGGTTGAAGCACTTGCTTTGCTCCGGAAACGGGCGGGGCCCGTTTCCGGAGATAGAAACTACTTGGACCCCTTGACCTTGGCCACGATCTCCTCGGCCACGTTCCGGGGCGCCTCCTCGTAGTGGGAGAACTGCATGGTGTAAGTGCCGCGGCCCTGGGTCATGGAACGCAGGGTGGTGGAGTAGGCGAACATCTCGGCCAGGGGCACCTTGGAGGTGATGACCTTGGAACCGGAGCGGTCCTCCATGTTCTCGATGCGGCCCCGGCGGCTGTTCAGGTTGCCGATGACATCGCCCATGTAGTCCTCGGGCGTCTCCACTTCGACGGCCATGATCGGCTCGAGGATGACCGGGCTGGCCTTTTCGCAACCAGCCTTGAAGCCCATGGAACCCGCGATCTTGAAGGCCATTTCGTTGGAGTCCACTTCGTGGAAGCTGCCGTCGTAGATGGTCACTTTGATGTCCACGCAGGGGAAGCCCGCCAGGACGCCGGAATGCATGGCCTCCTGGATGCCCTCGTCCGTGGGCTTGATGTATTCCTTGGGCACCACGCCGCCCTTGATCTCGTTGACAAACTCGTAGCCCTTGCCGGCCTCGTTGGGTTCGACGATGAGCTTGACGTGGCCGTACTGGCCGCGGCCGCCGGACTGGCGCACGAACTTGCCTTCGGATTCCACACGCTTGCGGATGGTCTCGCGGTAGGCCACCTGGGGCTTGCCGACGTTGGCCTCGACCTTGAACTCGCGCATCATGCGATCCACGATGATCTCAAGGTGCAGCTCGCCCATGCCGGCGATGATGGTCTGGTTGGTCTCAGGATCGGTCCTCACCTTGAACGTGGGATCCTCCTGGGCGAGACGGGCGAGGGCAACGCCCATCTTCTCCTGGTCCGCCTTGGTCTTGGGCTCGATGGCCACTTGGATCACGGGATCCGGGAAGTCCATGGACTCCAGCACCACCGGCTGGTCCTCGTCGCAGATGGTCTGGCCCGTGAGCACATCCTTCAGGCCCACCGCTGCGCCGATGTCACCGGTGCGGACCTCCTCGATGTCCTCGCGCTTGTTGGCGTGCATCTGGAGGAGCCGACCGATGCGCTCGCGACGGCCCTTGTTGGCGTTGTAGACACCCGAGCCGGCGGAGAGTACGCCCGAGTAGACGCGGATGAAGGAGAGGGATCCCACGAAGGGGTCGGCCATGATCTTGAAGATCAGCGCGCTGAAGGGCTGGTTGTCTTCGGCTGGGCGCTCGACCTCGTTCCCGTCGGCATCCGTGCCTTTGATGGGCGGAATGTCCAGAGGAGACGGCATGTAGTCCACGACGGCGTCGAGCATGGGCTGGACGCCCTTGTTCTTGAAGGCCGAACCGCAGGCCATGGGCGTGAAGGCCAGGGAGATGCAACCCTTGCGCAGCCCGTGGCGGATCTCGACCTCGGTGAGTTCCTCGCCGCCGAGGTACTTCTCCATGAGGGCCTCATCCACTTCGGCCACCATCTCGATCATTTTCTCGCGCCAGATCTTGGCGGTCTCCACCAGCTCCGCGGGGATCTCTCCGTAGAGCACCTTGAAGCCCTTGTCGGCCTCGTCGAAGGTGAGCGCTTTCATGAGGACGAGATCCACCACGCCCCGGAAATGATCCTCGGCGCCGATGGGGATCTGGATGGGGCAGGGACGGGCCTTGAGGCGCGTCTGCATCATCTCGACCACGCGGAAGAAGTCCGCGCCGGTGCGATCCATCTTGTTCACGAAGGCGAGGCGTGGCACGCCGTACTTGTCGGCCTGGCGCCACACCGTCTCAGACTGGGGCTGCACGCCGCCCACGGCGCAGAACACGGCCACGGCACCATCCAGCACGCGCAGGCTGCGCTCCACCTCGGCGGTGAAGTCCACGTGGCCGGGCGTATCAATGATGTTGATGCGGTGCTCGATGCCCTTCAGCTGCCCGGTCTGCGGGGTCCAGGCGGCGGTGATGGCAGCGGAGGTGATGGTGATGCCCCGCTCCTGCTCCTGCACCATCCAGTCGGTCGTGGCGGCGCCCTCGTGGACCTCGCCGATCTTGTGGATCTTGCCGGTGTAGTAGAGGATGCGCTCCGTCGTGGTGGTCTTGCCGGCATCAATGTGGGCCATGATGCCAATGTTCCGGTAGCGCTCGAGGGGAGTCTGGCGGGCCACGTCGGCCTCCTGAAAGGGTCAGAACAGAATCGAAATCGGGTACGACTCAAAGACCTTCGTGGAACGAGCCGCCCCAGGGGCGGCCCGCTCCGGTCCGATACGCGACTACCAGCGGAAGTGGGCGAAGGCCTTGTTGGCCTCGGCCATCTTGTGGACGTCGTCCTTCTTCTTGATCGCGGCCCCGCGGAAGTTCATGGCGTCCATGATCTCGCCCGCAAGCTTGTCACGCATGGTGCGCTCGCCACGGGAAGCGGAATAGGTCTTCAGCCAGCGCATGGCCAGCGACACGCGGCGGTTCTGGGGAACCTCCACGGGCACCTGGTAGGTGGCGCCACCCACGCGGCGGGACTTGACCTCGACGCTGGGCTTGATGTTGTTGAGGGCTTTCTGGAAGGCCTCCAGGGCCTCCTCGCCGGTCTTCTTGGAGACGATCTCCAGGGCGCCGTAGAGAATGCGCTCGGCGGTGGCCTTCTTGCCGCGCTCCATGAGGATGTTCACGAACTTGGAGACGACGAGGCTGTTGTAGACGGGATCCGGAAGGATCTCGCGCTTGGCGGGGGCGGAACGACGGGCCATGTTTGACCTCCCCTACTTCTTCTTGGCCGGCGCGGCGCCAGCCTTGGGGCGCTTGGCGCCGTACTTGGAACGGGACTGGTTGCGGCCGGCGACGCCGGTGGCGTCGAGGCTGCCGCGCACCACGTGGTAGCGCACGCCGGGCAGATCCTTCACGCGGCCGCCGCGGATGAGCACGATGCTGTGCTCCTGCAGGTTGTGGCCCACGCCCGGGATGTAGGTCGTGCACTCGATGCCGTTGGTGAGGCGCACGCGGGCCACCTTGCGGAGGGCCGAGTTCGGCTTCTTCGGCGTGGTGGTGAACACGCGGGTGCACACGCCCCGCTTCTGGGGGCATGCGTCGAGCGCGGGGCTCTTCGTCTTGTTCTGGAACGTCTCCCGCCCGTGGCGGATCAACTGATTGATGGTAGGCACACCATCCTCCAAGGAAGGCACCGGGGGATCCGGGCCTGGGCCCGAGAGGTTCCGCGGGGGGAACATCGGACGGATCAAATCCTGTCCCGGCCCTCGGGCCGGAATCATCTAGGCTATCGGAGCGGCCTGGAAAGTCAATGGATCAACTGGCGAAGGGACATCCGCAGGCCCCGCCCGCGCACCCGCCGCCCGCGGCAGGCGCGGGGGAAGACACCGGCGCGGCGGCCTTGGACCAGCCATCCCCGGCCAGCGTGAACGCGGCGGCGGAGATCTGGCGCTTCATCCCGGCCAGGGCACGGCACGCCGGACAGTCGTGCGCCTCCGGCGCGGACATGCTTTCCAGCTTCTCCTCGCGCTGGCCGCAAGCTTCGCAACGGTATTCGTAGAGGGGCATGGCATCCTTCTCCTTGCGGACAGTTTCCGCAGCCCTCAATTATATTCCGGTCCGATCATGCCGTCATCCTCGCGATTCTATCCCTCAGCCCAGGCCTTCCTCGCGGCGACGCCCCATCCGGGGAGGCTCTGCTTCACCAACGGCTGCTTCGACTTGATCCATCCTGGGCACGTGCAGTACCTCGAAGAGGCGCGCGCCCTGGGCGATTTCCTGGTGGTCGGGCTGAACAGCGATGCGTCCGTGGCCCGTCTGAAGGGCCCCGGCCGGCCGCTCCAGGACGAGGCCGCCCGGGCCGCGGTGCTGCTGGGCCTGCGCAGCGTGGATGCGGTGGTGCGCTTCGACGAGGACACGCCCTTGGAGCTGATTTGCGCCCTCCAGCCGGATGTGCTGGTGAAGGGCGGAGACTACACGCCGGAGGCCGTCATCGGACGGGAGTTCGTGGAGGGACGCGGGGGCAGGCTCGTACTCATCCCCTTCCTGCCCGGCCACAGCACCTCGCGCATTGAGCAGCGGATCCGCACCGGGCGGGGCGTGACGCTGGAGTAGCCCACCCCTAGACCAGCGGGGAGAGCAGCTGCCAGTACTTCGGCAGCGGCCAGAGATCCGCGTCGCAGGCTTCCTCCAGCTGATCGAGCACCTCGCGCAGCGCGTGCTTGGCTTCATTGACGCGGCCGCCGAAGGTCGCCGTGCGGAGCTGGAGTTCCTCGACCGCCTCCGCCTCCGCCAGGGCTGCCTTCAGATCCTTCAAGCGGATCTGGGCCTCGCCAGCGAGGGCGGCCTGAGCTTCGAGGGCGGCCTTCAGGGGCGCGGGAATGGCCACGCCCACACTCGCCAGCTTGGCCAGGCTCCCCGCCCGGGCGCCCAGATCGGTGGAGATGGCCGGCAGGATCTGGGTTTCCGCCATTTCGCGCAGGACCTGGGTCTCGATGGCGATGGCCTTCTGGTACTGCTCGTGGCGGATGTGGACGCGGGCTTCCAGCTCGTGCTCGGCCAGGATGCCAGGGCGCGTGAACACGGCCTTGGAGGCGGGCTGTTCCCAGATGTGCAGGGCGGCCACCGTGTCCTTGGCATGGGGCAGGCCGCGGCGTTCGGCTTCATGCTTCCAGTCCTCGGCATAGCCGTTGCCCTCGAAACGGATCGCCTTGGTTTCGAGAATGGCCTTCCGCACCACCCCCATGACGGCGGCCTGGTGTTCCTTCCCGGATTTCAGCTCGGCGTCGAGCTGGGCGTTCAGGCCCTCCAGGGCCTCGGCCACTGCGGCATTGATCACTGTGAGCGGCAGGGCGATGGGCTGGCTGGAGCCCACGGCGCGGAACTCGAACTTGTTGCCCGTGAACGCGAAGGGGCTGGTCCGGTTCCGGTCCGTGGCGTCCTTCTCGATCATGGGCAGGTTGGTGATGCCCAGATCCAGGATGTGCTGGGTGGACGCGTCCGTCACATCGCCGGTCTCGATGGCCTCGAGGATGTGATTGAGCTGGGAGCCCAGGAACACGGACATGATGGCGGGCGGCGCTTCGTTGGCCCCCAGGCGGTGGTCGTTGCCAGCGCTGGCGATGGCCGCGCGCAGCAGGCCGCCGTGGGCATGGATGGCCTTCAGGGTGGCGCACAGGAAGTAGAGGAACTGGAGGTTCTGCTCCGGCGTGTGGCCGGGTTCCAGCAGGTTGCTGCCCTCCTCCGTGGCCAGGCTCCAGTTCACGTGCTTGCCGCTGCCGTTGACGCCCGCGAAGGGCTTCTCGTGGAGCAGGACCGCGAGGCCGTGGCGCTCGCCCACGGACTTGAGGATCTCCATGAGCAGCTGGTTGTGGTCGCTGGCGAGGTTGGCGGACTCATAGATGGGCGCGATCTCGAACTGGTTGGGGGCCACCTCGTTATGGCGGGTCTTGGCCGGGATGCCGAGCTTGAAGCACTCCAGCTCCACCTCCTGCATGAAGCCCAGGACGCGCTCCTTGATGCTGCCGAAGTAGTGGTCCTCCAGCTCCTGGCCCTTGGGCGGCTTGGCGCCCTGGAGCGTGCGGTTGGCGAACATCAGGTCGGGCCGCTGCTGGGCCAATTCCAGGTCCACCGCGAAGTACTCCTGCTCGGGCCCGCACTGCGCCACCACCGCATCCGGCTTCACGCCGAGAAGGGTCAGCGACTCCTGAGCCCGTCGGGACACCACTTCCATGGAGCGAAGGAGGGGCACCTTGTGATCCAGGGCTTCGCCGTGGTACCCGACGAAGGCCGTGGGGATGCACAGCGTCTTGCCCAGGGGGCCTTCCATGATGAAGGCCGGGCTGGCCGGATCCCAGGCCGTGTAGCCCCGGGCCTCGAAGGTGGCCCGCAGGCCGCCGGAGGGGAAGGAACTGGCATCGGGCTCGCCCTGGATGAGCTGGCCGCCACTGAAGCGCTCGATGACCGCGCCGTCCTCGTCCCAGGTGATGAACGCGTCGTGCTTCTCGGCCGTGGCGCCGGTCATGGGCAGGAACCAGTGGGTGAAGTGGGTGCAGCCCTGCTCCAGGGCCCACTCCTTCATGGCCAGCGCCACGCTGCGGGCCACCTCCGGCGAGAGGGTCTCGCCGCGCTTCAGGGCCTGACGGTAGGCCTTGTAGGCATCCTTCTGGAGGCGCTCCCGCATGGTGCGCTCGCTGAAGGTGTTGCAGCCGAAATACTGGCTGATCCTGGTCTGATCCAGCCGTGAGATGCTGGATGTGTCGAGCCCCTGCGCCTTGGCCATGTGTCCCCCCCTAGGACGGAAAAGGCATGAATCCATATAGACCTGGACCGATGTCCGCCCCCAGTGAGCAGCCATCGGCATTCCACATCCACCTGGACCCTGCGATCCGATCTCAGGGTACCGGATCCGGCAGTCCGGTGCCAGCCCCGACGTTGCCATCGGAGCCCTGTGAACGGGCCCTCGCACTTCTCGGAAACCTCCAAGCCCGGCAGGCGGGCCTCCCCCGTTCTGCGGCCCTGGCCTGGGAGCGGGCCGCCTTCGGCGAGGTGTTCGATCATCCCGGGCCCCGCCAGCGGATCCGGGGGTTCCTGGAGCGGGATTAGAATGCATTCATGGATCTGACCGCCCCCTACGTCCCTGACCTCGACAGCATCCCCGCCGGGCTCGACCTCGTGGCCGAGATCCAGCGCCTCAAGCGGGCGCGGAAGGCCGTGCTCCTGGCCCACTATTATCAGGAACCGGAGATCCAGGATCTGGCCGACTTTGTGGGCGACAGCCTCCAGCTCAGCCAACAGGCGGCGAAGACCGATGCCGAGGTGATCGTCTTCTGCGGCGTCCACTTCATGGCCGAGACCGCCAAGATCCTCAACCCGACGAAGACCGTGGTGATCCCCGATCTGGACGCCGGGTGCAGTCTGGCGGACCGCTGTCCCGCAGACTTCTTCGCCGAATGGCTGAAGCAGTACCCAGATCATGACGTGGTCAGCTACATCAATTGTTCCGCGGGCGTGAAGGCGCTGAGCACCGTCATCTGCACCAGCAGCAACGCGGTGCGCGTGGTCGAGAGCATCCCGGCGGACCGGAAGATCGTCTTCGCGCCAGACCGCCACCTGGGCACGTGGGTGATGCAGCAGACGGGCCGGGACATGGCGCTGTTCCCCGGTTTCTGCATCGTCCATGAGCAGTTCACCGCCAAGCGCCTGGCGGCCCTCAAGGCCCAGCACCCGGGCGCGAAACTCATCGCCCATCCGGAATGCGATGCCAGCGTGAACCAGCTGGCCGATTTCGTGGGGTCCACCGCCGCGCTCCTGAATTTCGTGGCGAAGGATCCCGCGAAGGCCTTCATCGTGGCCACCGAGGCCGGCATCCTCCACCAGATGCACCAGCGGCGGCCCGAGGCCGAACTGATCCCCGCCCCCGTGGACAGTGGTTGCAACTGCAGCCTCTGCCCCTACATGAAGCTGAACAGCCTGGAGAAGCTCTACCTCTGCCTCCGGGATCTGAAGCCCGACATCCGGCTGGACGAGTCTCTGCGCCTCCGCGCCCTCAAACCCCTGGAACGCATGCTGGCCCTGGGCTGACCGCGTTAAGCTGCTGGCACCCCACGTCGAGCCTTCATGTACCGCCACCGCGTCACCCGCTTCCGCTTCCTGCATCCGGGCCTCAAGGGCCCCAGCCGGTGGCAGCGCTTCCAGCAGCGCAGCGGCATCGTCCTGCTCGTCCTGGCCGGGCTGGTGACCACCGCCCTGCTTCTGCTGGCCCCGTACATCTACGTCCGGGACAAGCTCAGCGATGTGACGGGTTCGTACTACGACACCCACTGGGCCGATTTCGAATCCGTGGAACGCCACTGGAAATCCCTGCCCATCCTCACGGCCCTGAAGACGGGCCAGGAGCCGGAGGTCCGCCAGTTCCTCGCGGATCAGCCCCTGGTGGTGGCGATCCTCGACCGCTTCAACCGCCGCACCCTCTGGGTCCGGTCCGGCAACCACCTGGTCAAGGCGCCCAACGACGCCCTCAGCCAGTTGTATCTCGACTGGACCAGCCATGCGGAGATGGCGCAGCTGTTCGAATGGAACCCCCCGAAGAACCAGGATCCCGACTTCGGCAAGGTGGCCACGGTGGTCCTCCTCTCGGACCGCTGGATGGTCATCAAGCGCTGGCAGCCGGGCACGCCCGCAGTCGAGCGGGAACTGGCCATCGCCCTGGGCCCCAAGCCCACCCTGCGGATGGGGCTGGTGCGAGCCTCCGACCTGGACCGGACCAACCTGAAGCCCCAGAACTGGGGCAAAGAGCCCGCCCTCCAGGCCGATCCCTACCGGGCCGCCAACTACGACCTCAGCGCCATCATCCAGACCAACGCCTACGGGGATGGCTGGGAACTGGTGGGCATCGCGCCGCTGGCCCAGGAGAACGCCTACCGGCGGACCCTCCGCAGGCTGTTGTTCATGTCCTATGCAGTGTCCCTCCTGGTGGGCACCGCCATCGGCCTCGGCCTCTGGCTGCGCCATCGGGCCCGCCGCCGGGCGGTCCTGGACGCCGATCGCATGGCATCCCTCACCCACAGCCTGAAGACCCCTCTGGCGCTGCTGAAGTTCCGCTGTGATTCCCTCCGCCTGGGCCGCCTGAGCCCGGAGCGGGCCGATGAGGAGCTGCTGCGGCTCGGCGAGGAGGTGGACCACCTCACGATCATCATCGAGAACGGCCTCCGGGTCATCCGGGGCGGAGGCGCCACGGGCCCGCGCGCCCTGGCCACACCCGAATGGGTGCAGACCGTGGCGGAGGACCTGCGCCCGGGCTTCGAACTGGAAGGCCGTCCCCTGCTGCTGGATCTCTGCCCCGAAGCGGGTCACGCGCCGCTGACCTCCCTGCGTGCCGCGATCCTCACCCTCCTGGAGAACGCCCTGGCCCACGGCCGGGGCGCCGTCACCCTGGAGACACGAAAGGTCCGCCGTCGCCTCAGCCTCCAGGTCCGGGATGAAGGCGACGGCGTGACGCCCCTTCAGCTCAAGGCCCTCGGACGCCCCTTCCAGCGGATCCGGGAGCAGGGCAAGGAGGGCTTCCTGCGCGAAGGCCAGGGGCTGGGCCTGAGCCTGCTGGCCCAGGTGGCCGAGCAGGAAGGCTGGGGCCTCGCCTTTGCCTCCGCTCCCGGGCAGGGCTTCACCGCCACCCTGGTGATTCCCGCCACCTGACGCCCCCTTCCGGCTAAGAAAAAGCATGGAACTCATCCTTGCTTTTCCAAAGCCAGCGGCGCATCGTGGAAACCTCTGTTCCTTGAGCGAGCCGCCGTGACCCACATCCTTGTGGTGGAGGATGAGCCCTCCCTCTGCCAGCTCCTCGTCAACAACCTGACCTTTGAAGGTTTCTCCGTGGACTCGGCCGGGGATGGTCTGCCTGCCCTGGCGGAACATGCCGCCCACCGCGCGGACCTGATCGTCCTGGATCTGATGCTGCCCCAGATGGACGGCTTCGAAGTCCTGCGGATCCTCCGCGAGCGGAAGGATGAAGTCCCGGTCCTGATGCTCACCGCCCGGGGCCAGGAGACGGACCGCCTGCAAGGGCTCAGCCTCGGGGCCGACGACTACCTGGTGAAGCCCTTCTCCGTGCTGGAGCTGATCGCCCGGGTGAAGGCGATCCTGCGGCGAACCCGGCCACTGGACCGCCCGCCCGTGCTGCGCTCCGGACCCTTCCGCTTCGACCTGCCCCGCCTGGAGGCGCGGCGAGCCGACAAAACCCTGGATCTGACGCCCCGGGAGTTCCGGCTGCTGGAAATCCTCATCACCCATCCCGGCCGCACCCACAGCCGCAAGGAGTTGCTCCAGCTGGCCTGGGAACCGGATGCCCGCCCTGCCGCCCGGACCGTAGACGTTCACATCGCCAACCTGCGCCGGAAGCTCGGCGAGGAAGTGCACGGCCAGCCCTGGATCACCACCGTGGGAGGCGAGGGCTACCGCTGGGTTGCACCGGTCGAGGCGGAGACCGTCTGAGCCCCCGGCTACACTGGAAGCTCCCGTCCGAGAGGCCCGATGACCCCCTGGAATCCCCACAGCTGGCAGCGCTTCCCGGCAGAGCAGCAGCCGGTCTATCCGGATCCCACGGCGCTCGAGGCCGTGCTGGCGCGCCTCCGCCGCCTGCCGCCCCTCGTGGTGCCCGAGGAGGTGGATCGCCTGCGCGACCTCCTGGCGGAGGCGGCGGCGGGTCGGAGGTTCCTGCTCCAGGGGGGGGACTGCGCCGAGCGCTTCCAGGACTGCACCCCCGAAGCCATCGAGGGCAAGCTGCGGGTGCTGCTCCAGATGTCCGTGGCCCTCACCCACGGCGGCCGCAAACCGGTGGTGCGGGTGGGCCGGATCGCGGGCCAGTTCGCCAAGCCCCGCAGCCGGCCCACGGAGCTCGTGCGGGGCCAGGCGCTGCCGAGCTACCGGGGCGACCTGGTGAACGCCCTGGAGGCCAGCGCCGAGGCCCGCAGGCCCGATCCGGCCCGGATGCTGGAGGCCTACTTCCACGCCGCCGCCACCCTCAACCACCTCCGGGCCCTCACGGCCGGGGGCTTCGCGGACCTGCACCACCCCGAACGCTGGGAACTGCCCGGCGGCACGGGGGAGGTGCCCGAATACCACCGGACCCTCGACCAGGTGCGGGAATCCCTGGACTTCCTGGAGGCCCTGGGCGGCGTCCAGCGCGATGCCCTGGAGCGCATTGATTTCTTCACCAGCCACGAGGCCCTGCTGCTGCCCTACGAGGAGGCTCTCACCCGCTGGGTGCCCGAAGCGGGCGCCTACTACCACCTGGGCGCCCACACCCTCTGGGTGGGCGAACGCACCCGACAGCTGGATGGCGCCCACCTCGAGTACCTCCGGGGCCTTCGCAATCCGCTCGGCGTGAAGGTGGGCCCCAGCGCCACACCGGAGCAGCTGCAGACCCTCCTGGCGCGCCTGGATCCGGCGCGGGAACCGGGCCGCGTCACCCTCATCACCCGCTTCGGCGCCGCGCGCATCCGCGAGGCCCTGCCGCCCCTGCTGGCGGCGGTACAGGCCGCGGGCCATCCGGTGCTGTGGAGCTGCGATCCCATGCACGGCAACGGGATGGAAAGCGCCCAGGGCCTTAAGACGCGGGATTTCGACGCCATTCTCGCCGAGCTGCGCCAGGCCTTTGAACTGCACAGCGCCGCGGGCTCCACCCTGGGCGGCGTCCATTTCGAGCTCACCGGCGAGGCCGTCACCGAATGCACCGGCGGCACCCAGCGCCTGTCCGAAGCGGACCTGGCCAAGGCCTATGAGACCGGCTGCGATCCCCGGCTGAACCGGGCGCAGAGCCTCGAGATGGCCTTCCTCATCGCGGGCATGATGCGCGGCTGATCATTGCACGGTGCCATCCTGGCCGCCCTCCCCGAGGACCAGCGGCAGCGTCTCGAAGGGTGCCACGAGCTGGCAGGAGCCCGAACCCTCCGGCAGGGGTTTGAGCCGCGGCGGGGGCAGCAGGAGGGCTTCGCCCGGGTGCAGCTCCGGCAGTTCGAGGCCTTCCCAGGCCGCAAAGGGAACCCGCCGGTGGTGGGTGCCCCCACGAAGCTCCAGGGCACCCTCCGGCCAAGCCGGAACCATCCATGCCCCCAGCACCGCGCCGCCGGCGTCCTCCAGGGCCAGGCAAAAGCCCGCGGCCTGGCCGCCGAGGGTGCCCAGGGCCGCCAGGGTGGGATGCGGCGGCCCGTCGAGCCGGGCCCCGGGGCCCGCCACCCGCAGGCGGTCCAGGCAGGTGCCATCGCTCCGGCGCAGGCGCGTGGGCCGCGGCAGGCAGGGCAGGAAGCGGACCGCGGCTGCCTCTGGCGCCAGGACCTCGGGGAGCGTGCCCCGGCGCTCCCACTTCTCCGCGTAGGCCAGGGTCTGCCGGAGGCGCGCCAGGGCGCGGGGGCCATCCTCCAGCACCCGGCGCAGGCTCGCAGGCACCAGCACCGCCGCCAGCCGCTCGGGATCGCCTTCGCCCAGCTTCTGGAGGCGCACGGCCTCGATGCGGTTCAGATCCGCCACCCGGCCCGAGGGCAGGGGGGCCACCAGGGCCCGGCGCTCGCCGGGGCCTTCGGGCCAGAGGGCGGTGCCCAGCCGCATGGTCAGCCCTGGGTCTCCAGCCACGCCCGGGTCCGCTCCGCCAGGGGTGCGGGGCTTTGGGTGGCGAAGTCCAGCATCACCTGGACCGTCCGGCCTTCGGCGAAGACCGCGCCGCCCAGCCCCTGGGTGAGGCGATAGGTCACGTCGAAGGACGTGGTGCCCACCTTGGTGCAGCGCAGTTCCACGCGGACATCGTCGCCCAGGAGGATCGGCTTGCGGTAGTCCACTTCCGTGCGTGCGATGAGGAAGCCCTCCTCCGTGAAGGCCCGCCCCGCAAGAAAGCCCCGCCACCACATGTACCGCGCCTGTTCCATGAAGCTCACCACCACGGCGTTGTTGACATGGCCCATGGCGTCCAGGTCGCGGAACCGCACCTCGATGGGATGGGAAAAGGGCATGGCAGCCTCCTGGATGAAACCTTAACCCATCCCATGCGAAGATGCCGCCGACGCCATGCCTGCGCCCCTGCTCATCGCCTACGACCCCGATTGCGCCCTCTGCTTCCGCATGGCCCTGTGGCTGGCGCGCCGCGACCGGCGGGGACGCCTGCTGGTGGCCCCCCTGAGGGATCCCGAGGTGCTGGCCCTGGCCCCGGAGCTGGCCGGGCGCGATCTGGGGCGGGAAATCCACGGGGTGGACCTGGCCACGCGGCGCATCTGGCAAGGCGCCGATCTGCTGGCCCCCATCGCCCGGCGCCTGCCAGCCTGGATCTGGGCCTGGCCCCTGTTGCGGATCCCGGGCGTGACCGGTCTGACGCGCCGGATCTACCTGGGCTGGGCGGCCTGGCGGTACCGGCGGACCGGGCGCCTTCCATTCCGGGGTGACTGACACCGGACCGCTCCCCAGGGCATTCTGGGAGCATGGACGCCGCCACGACCTCCCCCTGGCACCCGGATCGCCGCTGGGCGGATCCCCTGATCACGCTGATGGCGGCCCTGGCCCTGCTGGCGGCGCTGTTCACGCTGCTGGCCCGGCAGGCCCAGGGCAGCCGCCCCGCGGAAGAGGCCAGC
Source organism: Acidobacteriota bacterium (assembly GCA_021794095.1). GTDB lineage: Bacteria > Acidobacteriota > Holophagae > Holophagales > Holophagaceae > Geothrix. The sequence goes on from JAJYRN010000015.1 coordinate 47,876, forward strand.
CTCCAGGCCCGCCTGATGGAACCCCTGCTCGAAGGGCCGCGCCTGCTGGGCACGCCGGTGCCCGGGGGCGGAACCAGCCTGGCCAAGGCCCAGGCGCAGCTGAAGGCGCCCTGGGACCAGGCCCTGCTGTCCGTCCTCGCCGCTGACCAGGGGGATCTGGCCCTGGGGCGGACCCTGGCCGCGGCACCCCAGGGGTCCGAGGGCGCGGCCTTCCGGGCCGCCTGGCAGGCGGCCTATGCCGGGGGGCCCCTGCCGGATCCCTCGACGATGCGCGAGGTCCGCCACCGGCTGGGAGATGGCTATGCCGCCGCCCTGCTGGAGGCCCGGCTGCTCGACCGGACGGGGGGCAACAGCGCGGCCCTTCGTGCGACGGCCCGCCGGAGCCTGCTCCTGCGCCTGGGCGTCCTGGGCCTCGCCGGGGGCCTGGCCCTGCTCCTGATGTTCGGCGGCGCGGCGTTCGGAATCTACCTGCTGGCGACCCGGCGTCAACCTCCGCAGCACCCGCTGCCGGTCTGGGGCCTTTCTGGACGGGCGGCCGCGCTGGTGCTGCTGGCCTGGTTCCTGACGTTCATCGTGGTGGGCAATGTCATGGCCCTGGCGTTCCGGCCTTGGCCGACCCTCCGGTGGCTGGCGGTGCCCCTGGGCTACGGCCTCCACGCCTGCGTGGGGGTGGCCCTGCTCTGCCGGGCGGAAGGGATCACCCTTCGCGCCCTCTGGCGGCGGCTGACGCCGGGGCCCCTGGGACGGGCCCTGCTCCAGGGTGTCGGGTTCCTAGCCCTGGCGGTAGTCCTGGTGCTGGCCCTGTCCCTGATCCTCAGCCCCTTCCTGCGTGGCAGCGGGAGCCCCCAGCGGGAGCTGGTGGACCTGCTGCGGGGCCTGCGGGGTTGGGGCCCCACCCTGGCCATGTTCCTGCTGGTGGCGGGCGTGGCGCCCTGCTTCGAGGAGACGCTGTTCCGGGGCTTCCTCCTGCCGGTCCTGGCCCAGCGGATGCCCATGGCCTGGGCGCTGGTGGGATCCGCCCTGCTATTCGGAGCCATCCACCTCCAGCCCCTGGGCTTACCCACCCTCAGCATGCTGGGGCTGGTGCTGGGCCTCGGCATGCGCCGCACGGGCCACCTGGGTACCTCCATCCTCGTCCACGCCTGCTGGAACGGCTCCGTCTTCATTCTGATGCGGGTGCTCGGCGGCTGATCCTCACCCGTTCCAGCGGGCCTGAGCCAGAGCCGGATAGATCCACCAGAAGAGTTCCACCAGGAGCAGCACGATCAGCGCCCACTTCAGCAGGCGGACCCAGTCCACGCCCGCCTCGGGGGTGTGAAAGCGGGGGCGGCGCTGGGTGCTGCTGAGGTAGGTCTCCACGGGATCCTCAGCCAAGGCGATCTTCACGGGCTGGCTCTGCCGGAGGTGCGACTGGGAGGCGGCCCGGGCCTCTTCGGTGGGCATGAATTCCACCGCCCGCCCACGGGACAGGGTCGAGATTCCCAATCCGTCATCCTCTTGCCCGAGGAGGCCGAACAGCCGGGCCCGGAGGTGGGCGGGGCCGGGCAGGGCATCAATCAGCTCCTCCATGAACTCGGGGAGCGTGGTGTAGCGGTCATCGGGATCGGTGGCCAGGGCCCGCTGGAACACCGCCGCCAGCCGGGGGGACATCTCGGGCGGGATGGCCACGGGTTCGTGCAGGGCGTGGATGATGATGGCCGTGAGGCCCTCGCCCGGGTGGGGCAGCTTCCCAGTCAGCAGCTCGAAGGCCGTGGCGGCGAAGCTGTAGCGGTCCGAGGCGGGGGTGCCCTCCCCGCCCTTCAGCACTTCGGGCGGGGCATAGGCCGGCGAGCCCAGGAAGTCGCCAGTCACCGTGAGGCGCAGGGCCAGGGTCTGGATGTAGCCGGTGGAATCCTCGGGCGGCAGGCCTTCCAGGTTCAGGGGGCGCTCGGATGACAGCCCCATGTGCCCGAGGCTCCGGGCGATGCCGAAGTCCATCAGTTTGGCCCGGCCCTCCTCGCTGAGCAGGATGTTGTCGGGCTTCACATCCCGATGGATGATGGCGCTCCGGTGGGCGGCCCGCAGCGCGCGCATGGCCTGGATGAGCACCCGGGCGCTGGCCTCCAGGTCCAGGCTCTTCTCCTTGATGTGCTTCGCCAGGCTCTTCCCCTCGACGTACTCCATGGCCAGGAAGGGCCCAAGTTCGTCGGCCACGCCCACATCGAAAATGGTGATGACATTGGGATGGTTCAGCTGCGCACTGATCTCCGCCTCGCGCCGGAACCGCAGCATGGCCTGGATGCGGGCCTCGCCGGACACCTTGACCACCTTGATGGCCACCCGGCGCTTCAACAGGGGATCCTCGGCCAGGTAGACCGTTCCCATGCCCCCGGAGCCGATGGGCTTGAGCACCTGGTAACGGCCAATGGTTTTGGGATCTGCCATGAGCCTCCGATTCTAGCCTCGGGCGCTCCATCGGCGTTCCAGGTAGAATCTTGGGTTTGATTCAATCTGGTCCGGAGTCCCCATGGCCGCCCTCATCGAAGCCATCACCATCAAGCGCAAGATGTTCTTCGAATTTGAAGACACCCCCTACCACTGCCTGGATGTGGAGATCTCCACCCCCACGGCCCGGGGCGGCCAGACCCTGGTCCGCCTGAAGATGCGCAACCTGCTCACCCGGGCCGTCTTCGACAAGACCTTCAAGGCCGGCGACAAGTTCAAGGAGCCGGATCTGGCCCTGGCCCCCGCCAGCTACCTCTACACGGACGGCGACGGCTCCCACTTCATGGACCAGGAGACCTACGAGACCCATTCCCTCAACGAAGACATGGTGGGGAATGCCCTGGACTACCTCCTCGAGGGCCAACTGGTGCAGATCCAGAAGTTCAATGGGAACCCCATCGGCCTCCAACTGCCCCAGCAGGTCGAGCTCGCCGTCACCTACACCGAGCCCGGCGCCCGGGGCGACACGGCCAGCGGGAATGTCACCAAACCCGCCAAGCTGGAAACCGGCATCGAGATCAAGGTCCCCCTCTTCATCAAAGAGGGTGAGAAGGTCAAGGTGAGCACCGAGACCGGCGAGTTCGCGGGCCGGGCCTGACCCAAATCCAGGAACACAGAGGACGCGGAATTCCCACAGAGGACACAGAGAAAGGCAGAAGGCGATTCATGGAACTGACCCGGGGCTGTCCCACCTCACGGCGTCTGCCTCTGCGTCCTCTGCTGTCCTCCGCGCCCTCTGCGTTCCCTCTTTGTGGGATGACCTCCGCATGAGCCGGAAGTTCCGCCTCGGCCAGAGCCGGGAGGCCCAGGATCTGGACCACCGGGAGGCCTACTCCCGGGAGCGGAGCACCGACAGCAAGCGACGGCAGCGGCAGGCCGAGCGGCTCCGCACCGACATCGAAGCCCACGATGCCGATGCCCTCCTGAGGCTCCCCGATCCCACCCCCTGGCTGCACCTTCCCGAGGCTACCCTGACCCAGCGGTACAGCCAGTGGGTGGATCTTGAACTGGCCGACCGCTCCAGCCTCCGCGCCACCCTGGGTGGCAAGCTCAAGGGCGTGCGACTGGTCTGCGGCGACCGTGTGCGCTATTCGGCCACGCCGGTCGAACCGGAGGATCCCAGCCTGCCCGCCCCCCTGCCGGTCCGGGGTGATGGGGGGTCTCCCGAAGCCCAGGTGGTGGCCGTGATGCCCCGACGCTCCCTCCTGAAGCGCGGCGGCGGCGACGACCGGGAACCCTGGCAACTCATCTGCGCCAATGCCGATGAGTTGTGGGTCTGCGTCGCCGTGGTGGATCCGCCCCTGCGACCGGGCCTGGTGGAACGCGCCCAGGTGCTGGCCCTGGATGCGGGACTCGTCTGCCGCGTCATCGTCACCAAGCGGGACCGGGCCTCCCAACAGGACACCCTGCCGGAACTCGACCCTCTGCGCGACCAGGGCGTGGCCATCCACGAGACCGCCGCCCTGAAAGGACAGGGCTTGTCCGATCTGCGTGTCCTGCTGCCAGATCGAGTGGTGGTGCTGCTGGGCCACAGCGGCGTGGGCAAGAGCACCCTCGTGAACGCCCTCTCCCCGGACGCCGCCCTGAAGACAGGTGGCCTCACGAAGTTCGGCACCGGCAAGCAGACCACCACCTCCGCCCGCTGGCTGCCGCTGCCCGGCGGCGGCACGCTCATTGATACCCCCGGCATCCGCACCCTCAGCGTCCGCGGCTTCGACCGGTCCCTGCTGGCCCAGGTCTTCCCCGAATTTCCCGCCGAGGTGCTGGAGGATCCCCTGGCCTTCGATCCCGAGGATGCGCACGTCCTCGATGCCCTGGGCCTCGACTACCCCGAGCGCCTGCGGAGCCTCCAGCGCCTCTGGCTGGAGATGGAAGACCGCAACCCCAACCAGAACGTGTGGCGGTAGCCCGTGCAGGATCGCATGCAGTCCGATTCCCGCCTCCTGGGCCTCTTCTATGGCGCGGTCTTCGGGTCGCTGTTTCCGCTGTTCTTCTTCGCGGCGCGGGCTTTCGCACGCCGCAGTCGGGGCCACGAGATCGCCGACCAGGTTGCGAACGCCTTTCTGGCGCTGCGTCCCAAGTACCTGGAGGCGATCCTCGCCAACACCGCTCAGGTAACGGGTCTGCGTCCAGGCCATCCCGAGGTGGAGCGCCTGGCCCGGGAGATGGTACGCCAGCACGCCCGGGCCTGGGTGGACTTCTTCTGGTACGGCCAGCGGGATCCGCAGGAAGCCCTCGCCAACTTCGCCTCGTTCGAAGGCCTGGAGCACCTGGATGCCGCCATGGCCGAGGGCCGGGGCACCATCCTGCTGACGGCCCACGCGGGAAACTACGAGCTGGGCGGTTTGCTGCTGCGGGCCCGGGGCCTGCGGATCCACACCGTCTACAAGCCGGATCGCTTCGCGGCTGTGGAACGGCTCCGGGAGCGCCTGCGGGCCCAGGGCGGGGTCATCGGCCTGCCCGTGGACGGTGTGGGATTCTCCACCCTGCCCCTGGTGAAGCTGCTGCGGGAAGGACGCCTGGTGGGCATGCAGGGGGACCGGGACTTCAGCCTGAACGGCGTGCCCGTGCCCTTCTTCGGGCGGGAGGTGCCCTTCCCCCGCGGGCCCTGGGAACTGGCGGCCATGACCGGCGCTCCGGTGGTGCCCAGCTTCTTCTTCGCGGATGACGCGGGGCGCTTCCATGCCCGCTTCGGCCCGCCCCTCCACATCCGCGGCCAGCGGGGGAAGCGCAGGACCGAGATCGAGGCTGGGCTGCGGGCCTACGTGGCGGATCTGGAAGCCCTGGTCCGCCGGCACCCCAGCCAGTGGTACTGCTTCTACCCCTTCTGGGACGATCCGCTCAGGGCGACAACGTCACCCGCTGCCCACCCGGCAGATGGAATTTGAGTACCGCGAAGTTGGGGCTGAGGTCGAAATCGCGGGGCATGATGTAGCTCGGATGGCGCGCCAGCAGGGCTTTTCCGGAGCCTTCGCTGTGCATCTCCGGCTGGACGGGGTAGCCCACCTTGTAGAAGGCCTTGGCGATGAGGGCCGAACAGATGATCTCGCGGCTGGTGGAGCTGCCCAGGTAGAGGGGGCGCCGCCGGAAGCGCGCAGGCAGCAGATGGAACGGGGTGAGGTAGCGGCCCAGGTCGAGGATGTTCCGCTGGTCGTACCGGATGCCGAGGTGGCGGAGCATCTCCTCCAGCACCCGCTCCAGCTCCGGCCGGGTGAGGCCCCGGGGACGGCAGACCCGGAGGTTGTGATCCACATAGCTGTCGACCGGCACGGCGCGGACGCCCTCCCGGATGTCGCTCTCGATGAGGAGGCGGCGGGCCCCGGGGCCGTAGCGGTCCAGCAGCGCCTCAGCCTGGGGCCCGCCCCAGCGGAGCACCGTGTCGCCCACGTACATGGCCGCATGGCTCCAGGAACTCTGGGTGAGCATCTGGATGACCCGGCTGATGCGCGCGCGGCCTTCCACCAGCAGCACATCGCCCGGCCGGAGCCGGGCCTGCAACTGATTGCCATCATTGGGCACCCGCCGCTGGAAGCCGGGGCGTTCGTCGGTCAGGTAGCGGATCAGGCCGCGGGCGAGGGCATCGTGCAGGAACACGGAGGCTCCCGCCTCTCCGCCTAGACGGCGGCGGGAACGGCCGCCAGGGCCTTGGCCCAGGCAGGCATGGCGCGGGCGCCCTTGGGCGGTTCCAGGGCCTTCTGGTAGCGGCGCAGCTCGCCATCGTGGTTGACGATGAAGTCGCTCTCCTCCACATAGCTCGCGAGGGGCAGCCAGGCCGTGGCCATGCGACCCAGGTCCGAGGCTTCCACTTCGAGGACCAGGCTGAAGGGCGCGGCCTGGAGGATGCGCCCCAGCAGCTCCGTCTCCCGGGCGCTGGAGAAGGCCGCGTCGTGCAGCAGGACCACGGCCTTCGCCTCGCCGCGCTCGATCCGGGCCAGCAGTTCCTCCAGGGCGCCGAAGCGGAAGCCCCGCTCGGAGAACCCCCGCCGGTTCAGGATCCCATCGGCGCTGGTCTGGAGCTTCGGCAGCACCACCGGCACCAGCTTCTCGCCGCTGCCATAGCGGAGATCAGGCGCGGAGGCCAGCTCACCCAGGCGCTGGGCGGCATCGCAGCCGAAGGTGCCCTGGCCGATGACCGCGCAGGGCCCCGCGGACTGGAGGGCCTCGCGCACCGCATCCCCGGTGGCGCTGGCGCCCAGCAGCAACGGCTGCGCCGGCCGGTCCGGCCGGTTGTAGCGGGCATAGGCATAGCGTTCTTCGTCGCTGATGAAGTGGGTGTCGTTCCGGCCCTCCAGCGGGCGCGGACGGAACCGGTAGATCGTGTTGCCCTCGTGATCAATCCAGAGGGGGCTCCCCAGGGCCGAGTGGCGGCTGATGGAGGGCGTGCGCTTCAGGAACCACACGCGCTTGCGGAAGCGGAAGTCGCGGCTGGTGAGGGCGCCTACGGGACAGAGGTCCACCACGTTCCCGGCGAAGGGATTCTGATCCATGCTCTTGCCCGTGTAGGTGGTGACTTCCAGGCGCGAGCCGCGGTTGGCGACGGTCAGCTCGCCACCGCCACTGATCTCACGGGTGAAGCGGACGCAGCGGGTGCAGTGGATGCAGCGGTTCTTGTCAATGACGATCTTGGCGCCCAGATCCTCGTAGCGGTACCGGCGCTTCACTTCGGCCATGCGGGAGTCGCCGCTGCCATAGCTGTAGGAGTAGTCCTGCAGCTTGCACTCGCCCGCCTGGTCACAGATGGGGCAATCCAGCGGGTGGTTCATGAGGAGGAACTCCATCACGCCGGCCCGGGCATCGGCCACGCCAGGCGTGTTGGTGAAGACTTCCATCACCACGGCCTCGGGGTTGTCCTTCGGCGCCGGGGGCACGGTGGTGGTGCAACTGGTGGCGAGCTTGGGCTGGCCCTTGATCTCCACCAGGCACATGCGGCAGGTGGCCACGGGGGTCAGCGCCGGGTGGTAGCAGTAGTGGGGAATGTCCACGCCCGCCGCGCGGCAGGCGTCCAGCACCAGGGTGCCGGGGGTCACGCTCATCTCAACGTCGTTGATCTTGATGGTCGGCATACACCCGCTCCAGGCCTATCAGGATGGGGCTTTGGGCCCGGCAGGTAAAGTGGACTGCTTCAGGGCCTTCCGACCGCCCCGACCATGCAGCGGCGGCAGAAGTCCAGGAACGCCTCCAGATCCGGTATGTCCAGGTCCACTGTGGCGGGAATCACATTCGGAATGACCACCCGCCTGCGGAGTTCGCCCGTGGCCTCCATGGAGAAAACGAACCAGGCCTGGCGATCCTTCTCCGAGGAGAGGGACACACTCACGGTCTTGGTTTCGAAGAACAGATCCGGAGCGCTGCTGTCCTCCGGCGTGCGCCAGTCGGGAATGTGCCCCCGCTTGACGAAGGCCTCCTTCAGCTGATCCAGGGTGTGCTGAACCGTGAATTGGACCTCGACCTGGACATCCATGCGGCCCTCCTGGAGATCTTTATCGGTAGGGGAGGCCGGAAACCCAAACCTGGTGTTCCCCGGGCGGGGCGGGCATGGGAAAATCATGGATTCGGGGGGATGGCATGCCAACGGCATTGATCTCGGTGTACGACAAGACGGGTCTCATCGGGCTGGCAGAGGGGCTGCTCAGCCAGGGCTGGCGCCTGCTGGCCACGGGAGGCACCCTGCGGACCCTGAATGAAGCCGGCCTGAAGGCCGACGAGGTGGCCGTTTATACCGGCGCCCCGGAGTGCTTCGACGGCCGGGTGAAGACCCTGCATCCCCGCATCCACGGCGGCCTCCTGTTCCGGCGCGATCTGGAAGCCCACACCGCCGATGCGGCCCGCCTGGGCATCGAACCCATTGACCTGGTGGCCATCAACCTCTACCCCTTCGAGGCCACCATCGCCCGGGAGGGCGTGACGGCCGACGAGGCCATCGAGCAGATTGATATCGGCGGCCCCAGCATGATCCGCAGTGCTTCCAAGAACCACGCCTCGGTGACCGTGCTGACCGCTCCCGACCAGTACGGCCCCTTCCTCGAGAAGCTGAAGGCGGGCACCTGGGATCTGGAAGACCGGCGGCACTGCGCCCTGGAAGCCTTCCGCCGCACCGCCGCCTACGATGCCGCCATTTCCGGCTGGATGGAGCGGCAGCTGGCGCCCCGCGACGAGGGCACGGGCCTGCCCCACCACCTCTGCATCAACCTGTCCCAGAAGCAGGGCCTCCGCTACGGCGAGAACCCGCACCAGCCCGCCGCCTTCTATGTGGAGCCCGGCCGGGTGCCCTCCGGCATCGCAGCCTGCCACCAGCACCAGGGCAAGGAGCTGAGCTTCAACAACCTGCTGGATGCCGACGCCTGTGCCCACCTCGTCTGGCAGTTCCAGGCCCCCGCCTGCGTCATCGTCAAGCACAACAACCCCTGCGGCGTCGGCCAGGGGCCCCATGTGCTGGAGGCCTTCACCCGGGCCCAGGCGGGTGATCCGATCAGTTCCTTCGGCGGCATCGTCGGCTTCAACCGCCCCGTGGGCGTGGAGGTGGCCCGGGTCATGGCGCAGAACTTCTGGGAAGTCATCCTCGCTCCGGCCTTCACCGCCGAGGCCCTGGAAGTCTTCGCCGCCAAGAAGCAGCTCCGCATCCTCCAGACGCCGGACCAGTGGCCCCAGAGCGCCGAAGGGCTGGACACCCGCTCCATCGGCGGCGGCTACCTCGTCCAGCGCACCGATGACGCCTTCGTACCCTTCGAGGACTGGGAGGTGAAGGCCAACGGCAGCGGTCCCCGCCCCCGTTCGGAGGATCTGGTGCTGGCCCAGAAGGTGGCCAAGGCGGTGAAATCCAACGCCATCGTTCTGGTGAAGGACGGCGCCACCGTGGGCATCGGCGCGGGCCAGATGAGCCGGGTGGATTCCGTGGACATCGCCTGCCGGAAGGCCGGTGACAAGGCCCGGGGCGCGGCCCTGGGCAGTGATGCCTTCTTCCCGTTCCCGGACGGTGTGGAGCTGGCCGCCCGCCACGGCGTCACCGCCTTCGTCGAACCCGGCGGCAGCCTCCGCGACAAGGAAGTCATCGAGGCCGCCCAGAAGCTCGGCGTCTGGCTCTTCTTCACCGGCATGCGGCACTTCCGGCACTAGAAACCGCGAAACACGCGAAAGGACGCGAAAGGGAGATGACGCTCCAGGACTTGGTACTGCCTGACGAAAGCTACGCCCTGATGGGCGCGGCTTTCGAGGTCTACAAGGAATTGGGCCCCGGGTTCCTTGAAGCTGTCTATGAGGAAGCGCTCGCACGCGAACTGGCCCATCGCCAAATCCCCTTCCAGCGCCAGGTTCCACTGGTGATTCATTACAAGGGCCACCCCCTCGACAAGCACTACCTCTGCGACATCCTGGCCTATGGCCTGGTTATTCTTGAATTGAAAGCCATTCGCGGAATTACTGACATCGAGGTGGCTCAAACGCTGAACTACCTCAAAGCGTCCCGCCTTCCCCTAGCCCTGATCCTGAATTTTTCCGCACACGGCAAGCTCGAATGGAAGCGGCTCACCCTCACTCAAACCTGAGTTTCTAAATTTCGCGATTTTTCGCGCCTTTCGCGGTTCCCCCATGAAAACCTCTGAACTCCGCCAGCGATTCCTGCAGTACTTCGAGCGCCACGGGCACCGCCGGGTGGCCTCCAGCGCGGTCATCGGGCCGGCGGATGATCCGACGGTGATGTGGACCAACGCCGGGATGGTGCAGTTCAAGGATCTCTTCCTGGGCAAGGAGAAGCGGGACTACAGCCGCGCCACCACCAGCCAGAAGTGCCTGCGGGCTGGGGGCAAGCACAACGATCTGGACCAGGTGGGCTTCACGGCCCGCCACCATACCTTCTTTGAGATGCTCGGCAACTTCAGCTTCGGCGACTACTTCAAGGCCGACGCGATCCGCTTCGCCTGGGAGTTCGTCACGGGGCCCATGGCCGAGGGGAACCTGGGGCTGGATCCTTCGAAGCTCTGGATCACCGTCTTCGAGGGCGCGGACGGCGTACCCGCAGACACGGAGGCTGAGGATCTGTGGAAGGCCGCCGGCGTGCCGCCCGAGCGCATCCTGCGCTTCGGGAAGAAGGACAACTTCTGGCAGATGGGCGACACCGGCCCCTGCGGGCCCTGTTCGGAGATGCACTACGACCGCGGCGCCCACATCCCGGGCGACGCCCTGCCCAACGGCGAGGGCGACCGGATCATGGAGATCTGGAACCTCGTCTTCATGCAGTACGAGCGGGACGGGAGCGGCATTCTCACGCCCCTGCCCCGGCCCAGCATTGACACGGGCATGGGCCTGGAACGCACCGCCAGCATCCTCCAGGGCGTGGACAGCAACTACGAGATTGACCTCTTCCGCCCCATCTTCGACGCCATCTGGTCCGTGGCGAAGGTGCAGCCAGGCGAGCGCCACGAGCACACGAACCGCACCGCCTCCCAGGTCATCGCGGACCACATCCGCGCCGCCACGTTCATGAGCTTTGATGGCATCGTGCCGAGCAACGAAGGCCGGGGCTACGTGCTGCGCAAGATCATCCGCCGCGCCCTGCGCTTCGGCCGGAAGCTGGGCATCGAGGGCCTTTTCTTCGCCGACTTGGCTCCGGCGGTGTTCCAGGCCATGGGCGACCAGTACCCCGAGCTGCTCGGCGAACTGGGACGCATCCAGAAGGCGCTGCTCCGGGAGGAGCGGCAGTTCAGCCAGACCCTGTCCACCGGCCTGCGCACCCTCGAAGCGCTGGATGTCTCGGGCGGGAAGCTGGCCGGTGCGGACATCTTCCGCCTCTACGACACCTACGGTTTCCCCGTGGACCTGGTGGAGGACTGGTGCCGCGAGCGGGGCATCTCCGCCGACCTGGCCGGGTTCCAGGCTGAGCTGGGGGCCCAGCGCAGCCGCGCCCGGGCCGCCATGAAAGCCCACGACCTGCGCCTGAGCGGCGACCTGGCCATCCTCGCCGACCTGCCGCCGACCCGCTTCACGGGCTACGACCATCTGGAAGGGCAGGCCCACGTGGTGGCCCTCTTCGACGCGCATAGCCGGCGGGTCAAGCAGCTTTCGGGCGAGGGGTATGTCCTGCTGGACCGCACCCCCTTCTACGCCCAGTCCGGCGGCCAGGTGGGCGATCAGGGCCAGCTTCGCTTCGAGGGCGGGGTGGCCGAGGTGCGGGATTGCACGGCCCCGGCGCCCAAGCGGCACCTCCACAAGGTTGAGGTCCAGGGCGCGCTCCTGGAGAACATGGCCGTGTCGGCCCTGGTGTACGGCATCCGCCGGCGGCGCGTCCGGGCCCACCACACGGCCACCCACCTGCTCCATGCGGCCCTGCGCGAGGTGCTGGGCACCCACGTGAAGCAGGCCGGCAGCGTGGTGGATGACACCCGCCTGCGCTTCGACTTCAGCCACTTCGCGCCCCTGGAGCCCGAGCAGATCGCCGAGGTGGAGCGTCTGGCCACCCGCGAAGCCCTGAAGTGCCTGCCCACCCGGGTGGATGAGATGGATATCGAGGAGGCGCTGACCTCCGGCGCCATGGCCCTGTTCGGCGAGAAGTACGGCGAGGTGGTCCGCGTGGTCCAGGTACCCGGCTTCTCCACGGAACTCTGCGGTGGCACCCACGTGCTGAACACCGGCGAGATCGGCGTGGTGAAGATCACCTCCGAAGGCGCGGTCAGTGCTGGTGTGCGTCGCATCGAGGCGGTGGCCGGCGACCTGGCCCTGGACCTGCTGCAGGCGGATGAGGCCCTGATCCACGGCCTTTCCCGGCAGGTCAACGCGGGCCGAGAGGCCTTGCCCGAGCTGTTCACGTCGAAGGACCACCGCATCGCGCAGCTGGAGCGGGAACTCAAGGAGGCCAAGCTCAAGGCCGCCAGCAGCGGGAGTTCCGCCGAACAGGTCGAGCAGGTCAAGGGGTTCACCCTGGTCACCGCCGCGGTCGAGGGCCTGGAAGGGAACGCGCTGCGCGAGCTGATGGACCAGGTCCGAACCCGCCATCCCCGCGCCATCATCGCCCTGACCTCCCAGGTGGCTGCGGACAAGGTGGCCGCCCTGGTTTCGGTGTCCTCCGATCTGCCCCAGGACGCGGGCGCCCTCTTCAAGGCCATGCTCCCAGCGCTCGGAGGCAGGGGGGGCGGCAAGAAGGATCTCGCCCAGGGCGGCGGTTCCCGCCCGGAGGGCATCCCCGCCGCCTTCGATGCCCTGAGGCAGTCCCTGTAGCCACCAGGACTCAGGCTCCGACCTGAGGCAGCCGAGAGGATGGGGAAGTCCTTTTTCTGGACGGCCCTCCTCGATGCGATCCATGCGACGCCTGCTGTTGCAGGACCTCCTGGTCCTGGCCGTCGGCATGGTCGCCCTGATCCTCGGCATCTCCTGGCATGAACAACAGCTGGCGCTGCGGCAGCAGGCGGATGCCCGCGCGGCGGCCTCCCTGCGCCAGCTCGACGAGGCCCTCCGCTCGGATCTGGAGGATGTCCAGGAACAGGGAGACGTGATCCGCACTTGGTGGGCCTCCGGCCTCATGGATCCCACCCTCCCCGCCCAGGCCGCCCGCCTTCTCGCGCCCCTGCTGGATTCCCAGCAGGCCGTCACCAGCCTGAACTTGGCCCGCGCGGATGGGCGTTCCCTGCTGTTCTTGAAGATGGGGGGCGCTTGGTCCCTGCGGGAACTCCGGCCCAACGGCACCGGCGCTCGGATCCGCTGGATGCGGCTGGACGCGCAGGGCCGGATCCTCCACACCGAGGCCTGGACCCCCATGGACTACGATCCCCGCACGCGCCCCTGGTACCAGCTTGGCGCCGCGGCCCAGGCTCCCCTGTGGACCAAGGCCTACCCCTTCTACACCACCCACGACCCCGGCATCACGTTCTGCCTGCCCATCCGCGATGCCCACGCGAACCTGGCGGGGGTCGCCGCCCTGGACTTCATGCTGGATGACCTCACATCGGCGGTCTGGGAGGCGCAACCCACGGCCCACAGCCGCTGCGTGGTCGTGGATGACCAGAACCGGGCCTTGATCCTCCCGAAGGAGGACGCCTTCATCTCCCAGACCGCCCGCCGCGCCGCCTTCCTGCGGCCCGTGTCCGCGACCTTCCTCGGGCAGATGGCCCCCCTGCTGGGCCAGGCCCTCCCGAGCGGCTTCCGGTTCTTCCACTACCAGGGCTCCGGCTACATCGGACGGGTGCGGACGCTCCAGGGCCTCCCTGGCCTCCATTGGCGCTTGGTCCTGATGATTCCCGAAGAGGATCTGATGGGGCCCGCCCGCCGCCGGCTGCTGGGGCTGCTCCTGCTGTCGCTGGCCACCCTCGGTCTGGCGGTGTGGCGGATCCGGCGCCTGGCCGACCGCGCGGCCACGCCCCTCTCCCGCCTGGAGAGCATCGCGGAGGCCCTGGGGCAACCGGAGCTGCCCCCTCCGGTGGATTCGGATATCCGCGAGATCCGCCGGCTGGACGGGGCCCTGCGCCAGGCCCAGGCGGACCTGACGGAGCAGACGCTGCTCCGCCGGCAGCTGGAACACAGCCAGCGCATGGAAACCGTCGGCACCCTGGCGGGCGGCATCGCCCACGATGTGAACAACCAGCTGGCGGCGATCCTCGGCCAGTTGCACCTCTGCCGGGAACTGCTGCCAGAGGGCCATGCGGTCCTGACCCGCCTGGAGCGGGCCGAAACGGCCACCCGGCGCTGCGCCCAGACCACCAAGGCCCTGCTGGCCTTCAGCCACCAGTCCCGCCCCGAACTGAAACGCCTCAACCTGAACACCCTGGTGGAGGAGACCTCGGTCATCCTGGAGCGCCTGCTGGGCGGGCGCATCCGCTTGACCCTGCATCTGGACCGCGCCCTGCCGGCCATCCGCGGGGATGCGGTGCAGCTGGAGCAGGTGCTCATGAACCTCGCGGTGAACGCCCGGGATGCCATGCCGGAAGGCGGCACCCTGGAGCTCGGGACGGGGCAGAATGACGCCGGGGAAGTGCTGCTCGAGGTCCAGGATTCCGGCACCGGCATCCCCGAAGCGGCCCTGCCGCACCTCTTCGAGCCCTTCTTCACCACCAAGGAGCAGGGCAAGGGCACGGGGCTGGGGCTGGCCATGGTGTTCGGCATCGTGAAGGCCCACCAGGGCCGCATCCAAGCCGAGAACCCACCCGGCGGGGGCGCCCTGTTCCGCATCACCCTGCCCGCCGCCGGCCGCGCCGACGATTCCACGCCCCCCGCTCCACTGCAGCTCCGGGCGGAGACGCGACTGGCAGGTGTGCGCGTCCTGGTCGCCGAGGATGAAAGCCTGCTGCGGGACATGCTGGCGGATGCCCTGACCATGGCCCGGGCCCAGGTCACAGCGGTGCCAGATGGGGCCATGGCCTGGCGGGCCTGGCAGATGGCGACGTTCGATCTGGTGTTGAGCGACCACCGCATGCCGGATTGCACCGGGTACGAACTCCTCCAGCGCATCCGCGCCACCGGCTCCACCGTCCCCTTCATCCTCGTGAGCGGCCAGGGCCTGGAGGGCTTCGAGGCCGCCCTGGCCCGGGATTCCGCCGTGCGGCTGTTGCCCAAGCCCTTCGAAATGCCCCGGCTGATGCAGCTCATGGGGGAGATGCTGGCAAACCGCTCCGCGCCTTGATCCCTGGCCCGCAGTGGCCTACGCTTGCGGATTCATGAACCCCTGGACACACGCAGGCCCGATGTCGCCCTGGCGCGCCCTCCGCCGCTGGGCGGGGTGGCTGCTCCTGCTCCTTCTGGCAGCCCCGCTCCGGGCCCTGGATCCGGCCCGCCCCCTCGACACCTGCACCCACCGGGTCTGGAACACCACCAACGGCCTGCCCCAGGATTCCACCACAGCCCTGCTCGAATCCCGGGATGGGTTCCTGTGGATCGGCATGACCCAGGGGCTCGCCCGGTGGGACGGCGCCGCGTTCACCGCCTATTCCCGCCTGAATGCCCCCACCTTCACCAGCCAGGAGGTGCGCTGCCTGGAGGATACGCCGGACGGCTCCCTCTGGATCGGCACCTCCCAGCCGGGGCTCTTCCGCCTGAAGGACGGCGTCTTCACCCGTTTCGACCAGGCCGCCGGCCTGCCGTCCGCGCCCATCCTCCACCTGCTCCGCGACCGCGCGGGAGGCCTCTGGGCCGCGCCTGAGCAGGGTCCGCTGCTCCACCTGGACGGCGGCCGCTTCCAGCCCCTGTCGCCCGAGGCGGGCCCCTCGCAGATTCGGGGCCTCGCCCAGGGCGCGGGCGGGACGATCTGGGTGGCCAGCGCGGAGTCCGGCCTCTGGCGGCTGGATGACGGCCGGCTGACCCTGGCGGCCCTGCCCCACGGCGGGATCACCGCACTGGAAGCCGCACCGGATGGCCACGTCTGGGTGGGCACCCAGACGGCGGGCCTGCTCAGGCTCGATCACGGCCGGTTGGATCCCCCCGCCTGGGCCCGGGAGCTCCCCCATGCCCCGATCACCTGCCTTTTCAATGACCGCGAAGGCAGTCTTTGGATCGGCTTCGAGGGCGCCGGGCTCTACCGGCGCACCGCCCTCGGCCGCCTGGAGCGCCTGCCCTGGACCGAATCGTCAGCTTGGACTCCCGACGCCCTGCTGGAGGGCAGTTCCGGCGCCCTCTGGATCGCCACCCGGCATGCGGGACTCCACCTCCTGGACACGCCGGTCTTCCAGCCCATCCCAACGGACGCCCCCGCACGCATGGTCTGCGAGGATGGCCACGGCGGCCTCTGGTGCCTCACCGGCGACCACCGCCTGGCCCACTGGGCGGAGGGGCGGCCGCTTCCCACCCCCCAGACCGCCGGTCTGACCGCCCTCTGGCCCCGGCGCGCGGGCGGACTCTGGCTGGGCACAGATGCCGGTGGCGTCGCGCTGCTGGAGGATGGCCGGATCCGGCCCATCGCGATCCCCGGTGCCCCGGGGCCGGGTGCCGTGGCGGCCCTGTACGAGGACCAAGCCGGGGGCCTGTGGATCGCCTGGGCCCACCAGGGCCTCTGGCGCTTCGATGCCTCCACCCGGGCCGTGCAACAGTTTCCGGCGGATCGCGACGTGACGGCCTTCGCGGAGGACCGGGACGGCAGCCTCTACTTCGCCAGCCGGAGCCGCGGGCTGGGGATCTTCAGCCAGGGCCAGGTGGCCTGGCGGCTCCCTCCCGACGCGGCCGAAGCCCAGGGTGTGCTGGCACTGCTGGCGGATCCGCAGGGTGGCCTCTGGGTGGGCACCCAGTCGGGGCTCCGCCGCTTCCAGGACGGCGCCTTCCACACCCTGCCGGCCCTGCCCGCCTCCCTCCAGGAACCCATTCACGCCCTGCTGGCCGCCGAGGGGGACCATCTGTGGGCGGCCACGGCCCAGGGCGTGCTCCACGTGTCACGACGTGCCCTGCTGGAGGGCACCGCCGGGCCCGGGGGCCTGGTGATCTACGACCAGCGGGACGGCCTGCCCAGCCGGGAGCCCAGCCGCGCCCCCCAGCCCACGGCCTGGCGGACCCGCGAAGGGGATCTGCTGTTCGCCACCGGCCGGGGCCTGGCCTTCCGGGATGCCCGCCTGCGATCCCCCGCGCCCCTGCGCTTCAAGCCCGAGCTGGAAGCCATCCTGGTGGACGACCAGCCGCAGCCACTCACCCCACTCCTGCGGATTCCGCCGGGATCGCACCGCCTGGAAATCACCTACACCGCGGCCTGCCCCGCGGCGGGGGATCGCCTCCGCTTCCGGACCCGGCTGGAGGGTTTCGACCGGACCTGGCAGGAGGCCGGCAGCCGGCGCTTCGCCGTGTATTCCAACCTTCCGCCGGGAACCTACCTCTTCCGGGTGCAGGCCTGGAGCCTGCTGGACGAGGCGCCGCCGCAGGAGCTGTCCCAGCGGTTCCAGGTCCAGCCCTTCCTCGACCAGCGGCCCGCCTTCTGGATCCTCTGCGGACTGGCCCTCCTCGCCTTCGCCGGATGGCTGCACCGCCTCCGGCTCCAGCAACTGGAAGCCCGATCCGCCGTGCTGGCCGAGCGCAACCGCATGGCCCGGGAGATCCACGACCACCTGGCCCAGGGCTTCACGGGCGTGCTGCTCCAGATGGAGGCCGCCGAAGCCCAGCTGCTCCGCCTGCAGGGCGATCCCACCCCGGTGCTGACGCGCCTGGAACATGCCCGGCAGCTGGCCATGGACAGCCTCCAGGAGGCCCGGCGTTCCGTGCTGGCCCTCCGCCCGCGCAAACCCGAGGGCGCCGACCTCCTGGGCGCGCTCCAGGCCCTCGCGGATCGCCTCCTCATCGGCACCGGCATCCAGGCCACGTTCCGCCAGGAAGGACGCCCTCGCCCCCTGCGAGGGCCGCTCGAGGAAGATCTCATCCGCATGGCCCAGGAGCTGATGACCAATGCCCTGCGGCACGGCCACGCCCGGACCCTCGACGTGGCGCTGCTCTACGAGGCCCGCCGGGTGCGTCTCAGCATCCAGGACGATGGCCAGGGCTTCGACCCCACCGCCGAGGCCGGAGGCTACGGCCTCCGCAGCATCCGCGAGACCCTGCGCGCCTTGAAGGGGCAGCTCGAGGTGACCAGCCGACCCGGCGCCGGCAGCCATGTCACCCTGATCCTGCCCACCCGGAGGAGATGGCCATGAGCGAACCCATCCGCCTGCTCATCGTGGACGACCATCCGGTGGTGCGGGATGGCCTCGTGGCCATCCTCCACCAGGCGGAGCCGGATCTGGTGGTGGCCGGAGAGGCCGGGGATGGCCGCGAGGCCGTGACCCGCTGGCGGGAGCTGCGGCCGACCGTCACCATCATGGACCTCCAGCTGCCCGGCCAGAGCGGCGTGGAAGCCATCATGGCCATCCGGAAGGAGGATCCGGACGCCCGCATCCTCGTGCTCACCACCTTCGATGGCGATGCCGACATCCAGCGGGCCCTGGAGGCCGGGGCCCGGGGCTACCTGCTGAAGAGCGTCCGGCGGCCCATCCTGCTGGAGGCCGTGCGCGCTGTGGCGGCGGGCCAGCGCTACCTCCCGCCCGCCACCTCCGCCCGTCTGGTGGAGGGGATGGAAGCCGAGCGGCTCACGGCCCGGGAACAGGATGTCCTGGGCTTCCTCGCCCAGGGCCTCCGCAACCGCGAGATCGCCGAGGAACTGGGCCTGGCGGAGCCCACCGTGAAGATCCACGTCAACAACCTGCTGCGCAAGCTCCAGGTCAAGGACCGCACCGAAGCCGCCGTGGTGGCCCTGCGGCGGGGCCTGGTCCACCTGAAGTGACCTACCTCCGGAACGTGAAGAACACCGCACCCACCAGGCAGAGCCCCGCCCACAGGTGGTTGAGGTGCAGCTTCTGGCGCATGAACACCACCGCGAACACCGCGAACACGCCGAGCGTCACCACCTCCTGGATGACCTTCAGCTGGGGCAGCGTGAAGCGCCCGTAGCCCCAACGGTTGGCGGGCACGGCCAGGCAGTACTCGAAGAAGGCAATGCCCCAGCTGGAGACGATGGCCAGCCAGAGGGGCCAATCCCGGTGCTTCAGGTGCCCGTACCAGGCAAAGGTCATGAAAGTGTTGCTCAAGACCAGCAGCAGGACGGTACGCATGGCTCACCTCCGGGATGTCAGCGTGCGATCTCGACCGCGCGCAGCTCCCGCATGACCGTCACCTTGATCTGGCCGGGGTACTGCATCTCGCCTTCGATGCGCCGGGAGACATCCTTGGCGATCCAGTAGGCCTGGTCGTCGTTCACGGATCCCGCGTCCACCATGATGCGGATCTCGCGGCCCGCCTGCATGGCGAAGCTCTTCTGCACGCCCTTGTAGCTGTTGGCGATCTCCTCGAGCTTCTCCAGACGCTTCACGTAGGTTTCCAGCATCTCGCGCCGGGCCCCGGGGCGGGCGGCGCTCAGCGCATCCGCCGCCGTCACCAGCATGGCTTCCACCGTCCGGGGCTCGAAGTCCCCGTGGTGGCAGCTCATGGCGTGGATGACCGCTTCCTTTTCTCCGTAGCGCTGCATGAGCTGCATGCCGATCTCGATGTGGGTGCCTTCCACCTCGCGGTCAATGGCCTTGCCGATGTCGTGGAACAGGCCTGCGCGCCGGGCCAGCTTGGCGTTGGCGCCCATCTCCCCGGCCATGTACTCGGCGATGCGGGCCACTTCCTTGGTGTGTTCCAGCACGTTCTGGCCGTACGAGGTGCGGTAGTTCAGACGGCCCACCAGCTTGTGCATCTTGGGGTGGACATCGGGGAAGCCCAGCTCGATGCAGGCGGCTTCGCCGATCTCCTTGAGGTGCTGGTCCATGTCCACCTTGACCTTCTCCACCACTTCCTCGATGCGGGCGGGGTGGATGCGGCCATCGGCCAGGAGCTTCAGGATGGACTGGCGGGCCACCTCGCGGCGGATGGGGTCGAAGCTGGAGACGACGATGCTCTCGGGCGTGTCGTCCACGATGAGATCGCAGCCCGTGGCCTTCTCCAGGGCCCGGATGTTCCGGCCCTCGCGGCCGATGATGCGACCCTTCAGGTCATCGCTGGGCAACTGGACGGAGCTGACCGCCTGCTCGGCCACCACGTCGGAAGCCACGCGCTGGATGGCGGCACCGATGGTCCAGCGGGCCTTCTTCAGGGCCTCCTCCTGGGCCTCCTCCTCGATGCGGCGCACGAGCTTGGCGGCATCCATCTTGGCGGCGTACTCGAGTTGGGCCGTCAGCTCCTGCTTGGCGTCCTCCCGGGTGAGGCCCGCGATCTCTTCCAGGCGCCGGGCCTGGGCCTCCACCAGCTCCTTCGCCTCCGCCCGCTGGGCCTCCAGCTTCTCCAGGTCCGCCTTGCGCTTCTCGGTGAGGGTCTCCAGATCCTTGGTCTTCTGGTCCACCTGCTGGGTCTTCTTGTCGAGGCCCTCTTCCTTGGTCAGGAGGCGCTGCTCCTGCTTTTCGAGGTTCTTCTGGCGCTCGGACAGGAGCTTCTCCGCCTCCTGGCGCGCCTGGAGGGCCTGCTCCTTGGCCTTCAGCTCGGCCTCCTTGCGGAAGGCATCAGCCTCCTGCTGGCCCCGGTCCCTCAGGCGCTGGACCTCGCGTTCCGCCTCCTCCAGGAGGCGCTTGCGCTCGGCCTTGGTGTCCGCTTCCGCCTTGGCCTGGGCCTGGGAGGCCTCTGCCGCGGCCTTCTGGGCCCGCACGGACATGAGGAACGCCACGGCCCCAGCCGCGAGGGCCAGGAAGAGGAAAATCCAACTGATCAGATTCATGGGCGACTCCGGAGGGAAGGTCCAGGAGCCACCAGCACAAGATGTCAAAGTCCCCGCTCAGTCGTGGAGGCTTGCCGAGTTCCCTATCTGGTAGGGGGGTAACCAAGATCCCTGGCTAAGGCGCGCCGACGCGCGGAACGCACAGGTCAGGGGGAAGGTTTCCCATGGCGACTTACGGAACAAGCGCTTGGCCATCATCACGGGCCTCGCAGGGAGAAGCTCAGACTCCATCCTCGTCCAAGAGGGGAACGGGGGCGGAAGATGCGTCCGGAACATCGTGCAAAAGCTTAGAAAGGGTCTGTTCCAGGTCTTGTGTGTGCTGGTTGGCTTCCTGTTCGAGGCGCGCCACACGGTGCGCCAGGTTCAGGGCACCCAGGAGATACCAGGACGGAGTGTCCAGTCCCTCCGGGACGCTGCCCCATCTTACCCGGCATTCGTCTTCCATGGCCTGGAAGGTCGCTTCGAGGATCCGCTGGGCGGCGGGCATCAGATCGGGCCGATCCGTGTGGACCTGCAGGGCCCGCCCCATCACCTCGACGGTGGCCGGGCGGGTGCCCGGAAGGGGCTGGGGAGGCTTCATCCCAGGGCCTCCAGGGAGCGCAGGATGGCCGCCACCTGGTCCTTCACGGCTTCGCGTTCTTTCTGTAGTGAGGTCCGCTCCGCCTGGGCCTCCTCCAGGCGGGCCCGGAGCGACTGGAGCTCCTGGTCGCCGGTGGCCTTGATCGCATCCAACTCTTCCTTCAACTGGTTACGCTGCTGGACGAGCGCCTGCACCTTCGCTTCGAGTTGCTTCAGGAGATCCATGGACGGCCTCGGGTGAAGGTCATTCTACGCCCGGAGGGTCGCCCCGAGGGACTGGGCCGCGGCCAAGGCCGCCGCCACCCACCCATCCACCTCCGCCCCCACCAGGGTCCGGTCCAGGGCCTGGAAGGTCAGGCGGAGCAGCCAGGCCTTGGTGCCAGGCTCCAGCCCCTTCCCCTGGTAGAGGTCGGCGCAGGTGAGCTCCACGAGGGCCGTGTCCTTCAGGGCCGCGCGGACCCCTTCGGCCATGGCCTGCCAGGGCAGGTTCCGGTCCACCACCAGGGACAGATCCCGCTCCACCGCCGGGAACCGGCTGTGGGGGGTGTACGCCGGGATGATGCGGTCATCCGGGCGGCGGAAGTGCCTGAGGGGAAGTTCGGCCACCAGCATCGTGTCGTCTGCGAAGCAGCGCACATGCCGTTCGGTTCCGGGAAGGCACACGTCCTTGAGCACACCATGAAGGTGCTTGGCCTGCACCAGGGCTGCCTTGGATTCCGGATCGCCATCCCACCGCTCTCCAGCCCAGAGGAGAGCCACGGTCCAGGTGTCCTCCAATCCTTCTGGAAGGCCACGGTAGGTCGGGGCGATCTCGAAGAGGCGCACCTCCCGCTGCCCCTGCTGGAGGTTCCGTTTGGCCACTTCCACCAGGGATGGCACCAGAGATCGGCGGAGGATCGAGTATTCCTGCCCCAGGGGGTTCGCCAGGGTGCGCTCCGCCTGATCGTCATAGGCGTCCGACCCGAGCGGCCCGGGGTAGGCCGCATCCATCTCTGGACTCACGAACCCGTAGGTCACGGTCTGGTGGAAGCCCAGGTGGGCCAGCCGCCGGGCCAGGGCCTGGCGGTGGAGGTAGTCCGGAGCGAGCGGCTGGGGCGGGCCCTCCAGGGGGGGCAGGATGGACGGCAGGCGGTCGTAGCCGCGCAGGCGCAGCACTTCCTCCGCCAGATCTTCGGGGATCGTGAGGTCGTGACGCCAGGTGGGGGGCTGCACCGTCAGACAGCTCGCCCCGGCCGTCACGCCGCAGCCCAGGGCCATCAGGGCCTCGGCGGCCTCCGCCAGGGGCAGAGGCTCCCCGGCGATCCGGGCCAGGAGGGCTTCGGTCAGGGGCACGGGCGCGGCGGGCGCCGGCAGGGCGCCGGCGGTCCAGGCGCCTTCGAGGGTCGCCCCAGCCCAGGCCTGGAGCCGCTGGACCAAGAGATCACGGGCCACGGGGGCCATGGCCGGATCCGCCCCGCGTCCGAAGCGCTGGGAGGCGTCCGTGTGCAGCCCGTGCCGGTGGGCGGAGGCCCGCACGGTGCGGGGCTCGAACCAGGCGCTCTCCAACAGGACGCGCCGGGTGGCCTCCGTCACCTTGGTGCCGTCGCCGCCCATGACGCCCGCCAGGGCGATGGGACCGTCCTCATCGGCAATGACGAGATCCTCCGCCGTGAGCGTTCGCGTCACGCCATCCAGGGTCACGAGCTTCTCGCCCCCCACGGCCCGGCGCACGGTGACGGCGCCCCTGATGCGGTCGGCGTCGAAGGCGTGGGTGGGATGGCCATAGCGGTGCAGCAGTTCGTTGGAGGCGTCCACTGCGGGCAGCTTCTTGGGCGTGG
The DNA here is from genome assembly GCA_021794095.1 of Acidobacteriota bacterium. Taxonomy (GTDB): domain Bacteria; phylum Acidobacteriota; class Holophagae; order Holophagales; family Holophagaceae; genus Geothrix. The sequence continues at coordinate 70,925 of JAJYRN010000015.1, forward strand.
CGCCCAGGGCCGACAGGAAGGCCTGGATGGGCTCGGGTGTTTCACCGGGTCCGAGTGTCAGCAGGGCCGTGGCGTACAGGGGGCAGCCGGGATCGGCGAGGTGGACGGCGACCTTCGCCGGTCCCTCTGGCGCAGGCGGCGGAGCCAGTGTCGCCAGCGGCGCCCTCAGGCGGGCAGCCAAGTCCCGGGCCAGTCCGCGGTGGGACATGGCATCCCCACGGTTGGCGGTGATGTCCACATCCAGCGCCTCGGTACCGGGACGGGCCTCGATGGCATCCACCGGGAAACCCAGGGAGGCGAGGCGCTCCGCCAGCGCGCGGGTGGCGAGAGAGGCGGCAGCGGGCAGTTCCGCGGCGAGGGCGGCGCGTTCAATCCACATCAGTCCAGCCCTCCCATGGCCGTGAGGAAGCGTTGGTCGTTCTCGAAGAACAGCCGGAGATCCGGCGTCTGGCTCAGCATCATGGCCATGCGTTCCACGCCCATGCCAAAGGCCCAGCCCGACCATTCGTTCGCATCAATGCCCGCGAAGTCGAGCACGTTCGGATGGATGAGGCCCGCGCCCAGGATCTCCACCCAGCCCGAGCCCTTGCAGACACGGCAGCCCTTCGCCGCACAGAGCGGACAGCTCACATCCACCTCGCAACCTGGCTCCACGAAGGGGAAGTAGGAAGGTCGCAGGCGGATCTCCGTGGCGGGTCCGAAGAGGGCCCGCAGGGCGTACTCCAGCGTGCCCTTGAGGTGCTGCATGCCGATGCCGTGGCCCACGAGCATGCCCTCGACCTGATGGAACATGGGGCTGTGGGTGGGATCAATCTCATCCTTGCGGTAGACCCGTCCCGGCGCCAGGAAGCGGATGCCGCCTGCCTCATGGATGTGCGGCGCCAGGCGCTTGAGCGTGCGCACCTGCACGGGGCTGGTGTGGGTGCGGAGCAGCTGGCCGGGATGCGCGGCCAGGTAGAACGTGTCGGCGCTGCCCCGGGCGGGGTGGTCGGCCGGGATGTTCAGGCCGTCGAAGTTGTGCTCTTCCGTCTCAACCTCGGGGCCCTCCTCCACGTGGAAGCCCAGGGGGCGGAAGACGTCCACGAGGCGACCCATGAGGCGGTTGAGGGGATGGAGGGCGCCCCGGGCCGGCTGGGGCGGCGGCAGGGTTCTGTCCCACGCCAGGGTCTTGGCGGCCTTCCGGGCTTCCTCCAGCTCCGCCTGGCGGGCCTTCAGGGCCTCCTCCCAGGTGTTCTTCAAGGCGTTGATGGCCGCACCCAGATCCCGCTTCTGCTCCTTGGGCGCGGCCTTGAGCTGGTCCATGAGGCGGGCAACGTGGCTCCCCTCGCGCCCCACATAGGCGCCCTTCAGGCGGAGGAGCGCATCCAGATCCCGGCAGGCCGCGAGGGCCTGGGGGAAGGCGCGTTCGGCCTCGGCGGTCTCCGGCGGCAGCAACGGGTCCATGGGATGCCTCGATACAGAGAAAGGCCGCTCGCGCGGCCTTTCGGGTGTTCTGCGATGTCCTGCGTTCGCGATCAGCCCTTGGCCACGGCCACGAGCTTGCTAAACGCCTCGGGGTTGCGGACGGCGAGATCCGCCAGCATCTTGCGGTCCAGGTTCACCTGGGCCTTCTTGAGGCCGCCCATGAACTTGCTGTAGGACAGGCCGTTCTGCACGGAGGCGGCGCTGATGCGGACGATCCAGAGGCGGCGGAAATCACGCTTCCGCACCTTGCGGTCGCGGTAGGAGTAGCCGAGGGCCTTCTCGACGGCTTCCTTGGCGGAGCGGTAGAGGCGAGACTTCGCGCCGTAGAAGCCCTTGGCGAACTTCATCATGCGCTTGCGGCGCTGGGCGCGTTTGAAACCACGTTTAACGCGGGTCATGGTGCTTCCTTTCCTCGAGGCAGCCCGTCCGGACGTCGGCGAGCTTTGAAGGCCTCATCGGGGGTGGCCTCAGCCACCGGGTTGAACCCCCGATTCTAGGATCGAGGGCATGAAAAGAAAAGCCCGCACTGACTTCACCAGCGCGTTAACGGGATTCCCGCAGGGAATCCCGCCCTGCTTCAGGCATAAGGAAGCATCGCGGCTACGGCCTTCTGGTCGGCCTTGGCCACCATCCGGCCCATGTCGAGCTGACGCTTCCGCTTGGCAGTCTTCTTAGTGAGAATGTGGCGCTGGTGCGAGCAGCCGCGCTTGAACTTGCCGCCAGCGGTCTTCTTGAAGCGCTTCTGGGCGCCCTTGTGGGTCTTGATCTTGTAGCTCATGGCTTCCTCACTGGATCGGGGCTTCGGTTTCAGGGGTTTCGGGCTTGGCCGGTTTCGGTTTCTTGGGCGGCTTGGGCGCCTCGATGATCCGGGGCGCGAGGATGGCGTGCATGTCACGCCCGTCAATGCCAGCCGATTTCTCGATGATGGCCTTGTCGCCCACGCGCTGGATGACCTCTTCAATGATCCGGTAGCCGATGTCGCGGTGGACCACTTCGCGGCCCCGGAACATGACGACCACCTTGACTTTGTCTTCCTCTTCAAGGAACCGCAGGATGTGCTTCACCTTGAATTCGAAATCGTGGTCGTCCGTCTTGGGCCTGAACTTCACTTCCTTGACCACGATGTTCTTCTGCTTGGCGCGGGCGGCGTGCTCCCGCTTGGCTTCCATGAATTTGTACTTCCCGTAGTCCATGATCCGGCAGACAGGCGGGTTGGCATTCCCAGCGACCTCTACCAGGTCGAGGCCGCGCGATTCGGCAATACGGATGGCCTGCTGCGGGGGCATGACGCCCAGCTGCTCGCCATCCTCAGAGATGACGCGGACTTCAACAGCCCGGATGCCGTCGTTGATGCGGGTCTCGTTCGGACGAATGGTGCCTCCCCTATGAACACAAGGACAGTGAGTTTATCACTTGATGCCAGTGGCGCCAAGCGGTGAATATCGGCTCATCATCGGCGTTCCGCGATCTCTGCAACCAGAGCCGTCAGGAAGCCGTCCAGAGGCTGGACCCCCAGGTCGCCCCGGTGCCGATGGCGTACCGAGACGGTGCCCGAGTCGGCCTCCCGGTCCCCGATGACAAGCATGTAGGGCACCTTGGCCAGCTGGGCCTCCCGAATTTTGGCTTTCAGGCTTTCGTTGCGAAGGTCCAGCTCGACCCGGAGGCCCTGAGCCTTCGCCCGGTCGGCCGCTTCGCTGGCGAAGGCATGCGCCCGATCGGTGATGGGCAAGACCGCCATCTGGACCGGCGCCAGCCAGGCCGGGAAGGCGCCAGCGGTGTGCTCCACCAGGATGCCCATGAACCGTTCAAGGCTGCCGAGGATAGCGCGGTGCAGCATGATGGGCCGGGCTTCGCCACCATCCGCCTTCGTGTACTTCAGATCGAACCGCTCCGGCAGCATGTAGTCCACCTGGAGGGTGCCCAGCTGCCAGGGACGCTTCAGAGCATCCAGGATCTGGAACTCGATTTTCGGGCCGTAGAAAGCCCCCTCGCCGGGGTTCAAGGTGTAGGGCATTCCGGCCTCGTCCAGGGCCTCGCCCAGCGCGCCTTCGGCGGCATCCCAGATCGCGTCGGAACCAAGCCGCTTCTCGGGGCGGGTGCTCAGAGCGACGCGCATGCCCTCGAAGCCAAAGGTGTCGTAGACCTCCTGAAGCAGGGCGAGGAAGGCCGCCATCTCGGCCTTGACCTGCTCCGGGGCGCAGTAGATGTGGCCGTCGTCCTGGCAGAAGGTCCGCACGCGGGTCAGGCCATGGGTGACGCCACTGCGCTCGTAGCGGTGCAGGCGCCCGAAGTCCGCGTATCGGATCGGCAGATCACGGTAGCTGTGTTTCTGGCTGCCGAACATGAGGCAGTGGCCCGGGCAGTTCATGGGCTTGACGGCGTACTCCCGCTCCTCGGCCGTGGTGAAGTACATATTCTCGGCGTAATTCTCGTAGTGACCGCTGGTCTTCCACAGGGCCACATCCAGGATCTGCGGGGTGATCACCTCGCTGTAGCCGTATTTGAAGTACAGCTCGCGGATGTAGGTGACGAGCTCGTTGTAGACGACGGTGCCCTTGGGATGGAAGAAGGGCGAAGCTGGCGCCTCGGGGTGGAAGGAATACAGACCAAGTTCCTTGCCGAGCTTCCGGTGGTCCCGGGCCTTGGCCTCCTCCAGGCGCTTCAGATGCTCGTCCAGCTCCTTCTGGGTGTGGAAGGCAGTGCCGTAGATACGGCTGAGCATCGGGTTCTTCTCGTCGCCCTTCCAATAGGCGCCGGCGGTGGTGAGCAGCTTGAAGGCCTTCAGCTTGGAGGTGGCGGGCACGTGCGGGCCGCGGCAGAGATCGTAGAAATCCCCCTGCCGGTAGCCAGAAATGCGCTCGCCTGCGGGAATGGAGGACACGATCTCCACTTTTAGCGGCTCTCCCATGGCCTCGAAGCGGGCGATCGCCTCGTCCCTCCCGAGAACCTCATGAACGACTTCCACCCCCTCCGCCACGATCCTGCGCATCTCCGCCTCGATGGCCGGAAGATCCTCGGGAGTGAACGGCGTAGGGACGAGGAAATCGTAGTAGAAGCCATCCTCGATGGTGGGACCGATTCCCACGCGGGCATGGGGATACAGCCGCTTGACGGCCTGCGCCAGGAGATGGGCCGTGGAATGGCGGATCAGATCCAGGCTCTCCGGATCCTTGCTGGTGACGATTTCCACCTTGGCGCCATCCACAAGAGGTGTTTTAAGATCGCTAAGATGCCCATCCTGGCGGATGGCCAGGGCAGCGTCCAGCAGACGGGTGCCAATACCCAAAGCCAGGTCGGCTCCCGTGGCGCCCTCGGGCATGGGCCGGAGGGAGTCGTCGGGAAGGCGGACAGAAATGGACATGGGCTCCTCTAGACAGGAAATCAAGAATATCACTTAAACGGACTTGGGCCATCCATATCGGATGGCCCAAGGGTAGAGATTAACGTCGCAGCGACCTACTTTTCCACTCCTGTGGGGAGCAGTATCATCGGCCCTCCGGGTCTTAACGGCCGTGTTCGGG